>NZ_ATLO01000039.1 GCF_000416235.1 Pseudomonas sp. CFII64
CTCTTCTGCTCATCCTTTAACGCCTGCAACCCCTCCTCAGCACTCTTCCTCCCACCCTCCACATCCCGCACAATCCCCCGGGCGTAATAAGCCACTTCGCGGTTGAATTGAATGCGCAGCATTCCATCCTGAATATGCCGCGCGCTTATTGTGCAGGCTTGGGATGTCAGCACGCTCGCGGCGTGGCTGACTTGCCAATATCCATCAGTGCTGGCTATCTTTTTTTTATTTACTGATCCCATTCGGCACCTTCCCATGACGTGTAGCCACTGGTTTTAGCTGCGTGATTTTCCCAGATAATGTCGCGATAGCGGATGGCGATGGTTTCGTTGGGATCTGCGTCATTCTCGAGTACTGAGTGAGGTACGTCGACGGTAAGGCTGGCGATTTGTGCGCCTTTGATTTTGACCGAGTAATACTTTTCCTGTCCCGCCAGATTTGAATGACGGTAGAAGTTTATGGTGCAGGTGAGTTCTTCACGGTCTGACAATGCCTGCGCCAGTAATGGGGATGACTTGTCGAGGAGTTTGGTAATAATTACGGGGTTGTGATGGGCGTGTTTGATATTGCCAATGTTGTTCATGTTGTGAGCGAAGGACAGCACCATTATTTCATCTTCATGCCCGGCCTGACACTTATTGCCAATAGACGGCAGACTTGAACAACCTGCTGAAATCAGGCCTTGATTTTTACCTTCGATAATCATGTAGCTATGACTGGCCATTGCTGATCTCCCTGAAAAAAAGAGCGATCAGTTTATTCGGATGACTGTCGAGAGGCTGTAGGGCGTTTCCGAGAAGCTTGTTGGAAGTGTGAGAAGTTGCAGCTTTTTGTAGGACCGGATTCATCCGGGAAGGCGGCGTGCCAGGCAATAACGATATTGGCCGTGCCGCCGCCTTCGCGAACAAGTTCGCTCCCTCAGGGTTTGATATCCGCGGGCTTGTTAAGCCTCCAACCGATCCAGCGATTTCTCCACTGCGCCGCGCGCCAGGTCAATCAGGTGCATGACCGCAAAGGCCAGGTCGCGTTGGCTGCCGTTCAAGTGATCGCCCGTTTCATACGCCGTCGCAGATGCGCAACGCAGCAGTTCGACGGCGTGGTTCAGGGAGTCTTCCACAGTGGGCAGCGGTTGAACGGGGGTGATCTTGAGCATGTTGAAACTCCTATTGCAGTAAGGAGCCAGCACTCGTCGCTACTAAACGAAGGGTGGTGGCCGTGCCACAGGTTAGTAGACCGGCCAATAGGAAACCGGCGCACCCGAAAGTGCCCTGCGCACAGCCACCATAAAAGGTGAAATCATATGCGCCTATTGGTCCAGGCTACTAAACCCGATCGCTGATGTGCAGCGACCGACGCAGACTAGACACCCGAATCGGCAGGCGCAAGCGGCTGGGAGTTTCTAGGAAATTTCACTCAAGGGAAAGAGACGCTTCGCTGTGGAAGCGACCGGATGGCGCTCCAAAGGCAGTCTATGCACGCAAACCTGTACCCAATCCCCGTGAAACTTGTATTCGCTCGGGTTCTCCAACAGGATGCATGCTTTGCGCAATGCGCTGTTACACACTGCCCTTTACGAGAATCCCATGACGACCAAGGCGCCATCGGCGAGCACGACCCCGATAAATCATTCCCTTCCTCACGACATCGATGCGCAACTGATCGATTGCGAAGCTGACGATACGCCCGCCCAGCCGCTGCTCAAGCGCCCATGGCTGCTGCTGTTGGGGCTGGTGCTGGTGGCGCTGAATTTGCGTCCGGCGTTATCCAGTGTCGCGCCGCTGCTTAATAGTGTGTCCAAAAGCCTTGGGTTATCGGCTGCCGAAGCGGGTTTGCTGACGACGCTGCCGGTGTTGTGTCTCGGCTTGTTCGCGCCATTGGCACCGCGGCTGGCACGGCGGTTTGGTGCTGAGCGGGTGGTGTTCGGCATTTTGCTGATGCTGGCGGCGGGGATCATTTTGCGCAGTTGCTTTGGCGAAGTCGGGCTGTTTGCTGGCAGCCTGGTGGCAGGGGCGAGCATCGGCATCATCGGCGTGTTGTTGCCGGGGATCGTCAAGCGCGATTTCCCGAAACAGGCCGGGGCGATGACCGGCGTCTACACCATGGCCTTGTGTCTGGGCGCGGCCATCGCGGCGGGTTCGACAGTGCCGCTGAGCCAGCATTTCGATGACAGCTGGGCCATCGGCCTGGGCTTCTGGATGATTCCCGCCGTTCTGGCGGCCATCGTCTGGCTGCCGCAAGCCCGCCACGGACATGGCGCGCATCATGTGGCGTATCGCGTTAAAGGCTTACTGCGTGATCGGCTGGCCTGGCAGGTCACTTTGTACATGGGCCTGCAATCGTCCCTGGCTTATATCGTGTTCGGCTGGCTGCCTTCGGTGTTGATCGGGCGCGGCATGAGCGCCACTGAAGCCGGGCTGCTGTTGTCCGGGTCGATCATCGTGCAGTTGGTCAGCGCCTTGACCGCGCCGTGGCTGGCGACGCGTGGCAAGGATCAGCGTCTCGGCATTCTGCTCGCGATGGCGCTGACGCTCACGGGGTTGTTCGGCTGCCTGTACGCGCCGCTGAATGGGCTATGGGGTTGGGCCATCGTGCTGGGATTGGGCCAGGGCGCGACGTTCAGTCTGGCGCTGACCCTGATTGTGCTGCGCTCCCGGGATTCCCATGTGGCGGCCAATCTGTCGAGCATGGCCCAAGGCATCGGCTACACCATCGCCTCCATCGGACCTTTTGCCGTGGGCGTCGTGCATGACGTCACGGGCGGCTGGGACGCCATCGGCTGGATCTTCGGCGTGATCGGCATCGCCGCCATCGTTGCCGGAATGGGCGCTGGCCGGTCGCTGTACGTGCAGGTCACCAGCGAGAAAATCTGAGTCGGGGTATTTGCCATGCGAATGGGCATGGCAAATCGCCCGTTGGCCGCTTATCGTGCGAAGACCTTTTGCTCCAACGGACCTGCCTGCATGAGTGACGAAGATAAACGCCTGATCAACAATGCCCTGATCACCCGCTTCTACGAGGCGTTCAATCGACTGGACGCCGAAGCCATGAGCGCCTGTTACAGCGATGACGTGCTGTTCAGCGATCCGGTGTTCGGTGAGCTGCGCGGCGCCGAGGCCGGCGACATGTGGCGCATGCTGACGTCCCGCGCCAAGGATTTTTCCCTGACCTTCGACAGCGTGCGCGCCGATGAACGCACTGGCGGCGCGCATTGGGTGGCGACTTACCTGTTCAGCCAGACCGGCAACACTGTGGTCAACGATATTCAGGCGCGCTTTGTGTTTCGCGACGGCAAGATCTGCGAACACCACGATCATTTCGACCTGTGGCGCTGGTCGCGGCAGGCGCTGGGGTTCAAGGGCCTGCTGCTGGGCTGGACACCGATGGTGCAGAACGCGATTCGCGCCCAGGCGCAAAAGGGTTTGAAGGCGTTTCAGGCCGGGCGTTGAGCCTCTGTTAGAATCACGCTTTTCGTGTAGCTCGACATCAGCCATGCCCGAAACCGTCATCAACGAACCTTCCGAACCCGCGGCAAGCAAGCCGTGGTTTGTCTATCTGGTGCGCGCGGCCAATGGCTCGTTGTACTGCGGCATCAGCGACGATCCGCAGCGGCGTTTCGCCAAGCACCAGAGCGGCAAGGGCGCACGCTATTTCAGCTCCAGCCCGGCAGTGGCGCTGGTCTATGTCGAAGCCTGGCCTGACAAGGGCGAGGCATTGCGCCAGGAACGGCTGATCAAGAAATTGCGCAAGAGTGCCAAGGAGTGTCTGGCGGCGAGTTTTCAGGGGGTGGCAGCCGATCCATCCGCGTGATGTCGTGACTTCAGGTTCACTGCGTAGGCCGCACGCTCACAGCCAGCTAAGCTGTCAGCTTTCCAACTGCCGGACCGACCGAACATGACAGAGCTCATCCTGCATCATTACCCCACCTCACTCTTTGCCGAAAAAGCCCGCTTGATGCTGGGCTTCAAAGGGTTGTCGTGGCGCTCGGTAATCATCCCGTCGATCATGCCCAAACCCGACCTGACCGCGCTCACCGGTGGTTACCGCAAGACGCCGATATTGCAGATTGGCGCCGACATCTACTGCGACACCGCGCTGATGGCCCGACGCCTGGAGCAGCAAAAAGCCTCGCCGGCGTTTTTCCCTGAAGGGCAGGAGTTTACGGTTGCCAGTTTCGCTGCATGGGCCGATTCAGTGCTGTTCATGCATGCGGTCAGCCTGGTTTTTCAGCCTGAATCGCTCGCTGTGCGTTTTGCCAAGGTGCCGCCGGAAGCGGTCAAAGCGTTCGTTGCCGATCGAGGCGCGCTGTTCACTGGCGGCAATGCCAGTCGTTTGCCAGCAGAGCAGGCCAGGCATCAATGGCCGACGCTGATGTCACGTCTGGAACTGCAACTCTCGCGCAATGGCGACTTCCTGTTTGGCGAGCCTTCCATCGCGGATTTCTCCGTCGCGCACACGTTGTGGTTCCTCAAACAAACCCCGGTCACGGCGCCGTTGGTGGATGGATACCCGGAAATCGTGGCCTGGCTGGGTCGCGTACTCGGCTTCGGTCATGGCGCTTCAAGCGAGCTGAGCGCTGCCGAAGCCGTGGAAATCGCTGCCAAAGCAACGCCCGCCGCGCTGCCGGATGAAGTGTTCGTCGATCCGAACGGATTCCAACCGGGCGATCAGGTGGCGATTGCCGCCATCGATTACGGGGTTGATCCGGTTGCAGGCGAACTGGTGTTCAACGGGCGTGAGGAATTGATTTTGCGTCGTGAGGACGAACGCGCGGGCGTGGTGCATGTGCACTTTCCGCGGTTTGGGTTTCGGGTGGAGAAGCGCTGAGCTGGCTTCTTCGAGGACAAGTCCCCTCCTGCCGGGTCTGCGCAGATCAGGTAGGACCGGACTTGTCCGGGAAGGCATTGGCGCAGGCATTGGCGCAGGCAATGAAGCTGGGTCAGGCTGATTGAGGCTGGCGAGGCAGGGACTGATCGTCAGTCCAGCGCCGCCAATATCGCCTCTTCACTGAAACCCCGAATGATCGTGCCATTCACATCGATCAACGGGATGCCGCGCCCGCCCAGGGCTTCGTAAGCCTTGCGGCCTTCCGGCGATTTCTCGATGTCGTATTCCTTGAAGGCTATGCCTTTGCTGTCGAGAAAGCGTCGGGTCTGTTTGCAGTAGCCGCACCAGTCGGTGGCGTACAGCACGACGCGGGCCTGTGCCTGGCTTTGGGTCGCGACTGCCGGGGACGGATTGAAGAAGTGCTCGATCTTGCCCCAGTTCTGGTAAACCACCACGAACAGCATGATCAGGGCGACTTTCTTCAGGGTGCGCATCAACATCGGGTCAGGGCCTCAGCGGCGTTTGAGCTGATCGGTGAGCTGGGTCGGCAAGCCTTTGATGATCAAAGTACCGGCCTCTTCGTCGTATTCGATCTTGTCGCCCAACAGATGAGCTTCAAAGCTGATCGACAAACCCTCTGCGCGGCCCGTGAAGCGCCGGAACTGGTTGAGGGTGCGCTTATCCGCAGGGATCTCCGGCGACAGGCCGTAATCCTTGTTGCGGATGTGCTCGTAGAAGGCGCGCGGGCGCTCTTCGTCGATCAGCCCGGACAATTCTTCCAGGCCCATGGGCTCGCCCATTTTGCTCTGGCTGCTGGCGTAGTCCACCAGGGTCTTTGTTTTCTCCCGGGCGGATTCTTCCGGCAGGTCTTCGCTTTCCACGAAGTCACTGAACGCCTTGAGCAGCGTGCGGGTTTCGCCTGGGCCGTCAACGCCTTCCTGGCAACCGATGAAGTCGCGGAAATACTCCGAGACCTTTTTGCCGTTCTTGCCCTTGATGAAGGAAATGTACTGCTTGGAGGACTTGTTGTTCTGCCACTCGGACACGTTGACCCGTGCCGCGAGGTGCAGCTGGCCAAGATCCAGGTGCCGCGACGGGGTGACATCCAGCGCGTCGTTGACCGCCACGCCTTCGCTGTGGTGCAGCAGGGCGATGGCCAGGTAATCGGTCATGCCTTGCTGGTAATGGGCGAACAACACGTGACCGCCGACCGACAGGTTCGACTCTTCCATCAGTTTTTGCAGATGCTCGACCGCGACACGGCTGAACGCCGTGAAATCCTTGCCGCCGTCGAAGTATTCCTTGAGCCAGCCGCTGAACGGATGCGCGCCGGACTCGGCATGGAAGAAGCCCCAGGCCTTGCCTTGTTTGGCGTTATAGCTCTCGTTGAGGTCGGCCAGCATGTTCTCGATGGCTTGGGACTCAGCGAGTTCAGAGTCGCGTGCGTGGAGGACTGCGGGCGTACCGTCAGGTTTTTTGTCGATCAAATGGACGATGCAATGACGGATCGGCATGGGCTTCTCGGCTGTGTGTGAGCTCGAGCGGGGTGGCTCGATTTGACGGCGGCCAGTGTAACGCACCCAAGACGTCAAACGCCGCTGCACCCCTTGGTTTTAGCTCCGATCAGGCGCAAAGCCCCGTTTTTTTGGGTTGAAACACTTTAATCCTGTCCAAACGGGTAGGTTAGTGCGGATATTTGCGCGGCTCTGTGCTAGTTTTGCGCGGTCTTGCGCACTACAGCGCGCTAAGCACAGCAGTTTGTGTGTGATTGAGCCGAACCAAAGCCCGGTTTCAGTATCTACATTTCGCGATTAATCGTGGCTGCTACTGGAGGGCCAGGTTCATTGCCTGGCCCCAGGCCGACACCGCATCCTGCAATCCAAATGAATTTGATAGGGAAGGAACACCACCATGGCTCTGACTAAAGACCAATTGATCGCCGATATCGCTGAAGCTATCGACGCGCCAAAAACCACCGCGCGTAATGCTCTTGAGCAATTGGGCCAAATTGTTGCCGATCAACTGGAAAACGGCGTTGAAATCACGCTGCCGGGCATCGGCAAACTGAAAGTGGCAGAGCGTCCAGCTCGCACTGGCCGCAACCCTTCGACTGGCGCTGCCATCGAAATCGCTGCCAAGAAAGTCATCAAGTTCGTACCAGCTAAAGTGCTGAGCGACTCGATCAACAAGTAAGCCCACGCTTGCTGTTGAAAAAGCCGTGCTCCGGTCAACCGGGCACGGCTTTTTTATGGGCGTCGTCCCGTCATTGTGGGAGAGGACTTGTCCTCGATGAGTCAGCCTGGCCAACCTCAATCGGCCTGACAGCGCTTCATTGCCTGCCAATCCCTTCGAGGAGGAGTCCTCTCCCACCAAAGCAACGCGTAAACCTATTTCAGGACTGGACACGTCGTCTGTAGGACCGGCTTCAGCCGGGAGGGCGACCGCTCGGGAGATCGGGATGCCGGGACATTTGTGCGTGATCCGACAGTCTCCCGGCTAAAGCCGGTCCTACGGTTCGGGGTTATTTAGCCAGAACCCAACGCTCCTGACGCCAGGCCTCTTGCTGTGCCTTGTCGAGGAAGGTCCAGGCCACGAAGCGGCTTTGTTTTTGCCCCTGGCCCATCTCGATGACCCGGCTTTCGGCGACGCCGGCTTTTTTCAGGGTGCTTTGAATCAGTGGCAGGTTCGAGGCCTTGGAAACCAGGGTGCTGAACCAGAACACTTGCCTGGGCAAGCGCGTGCTTTCGTTGATCATCTGGGTCACGAAGCCGATTTCGCCGCCTTCACACCACAGTTCCTGGGATTGCCCGCCAAAGTTCAGTACCGGCAATTTGCGCTTGGGATCGGCTTTGCCCAGGGCGCGCCATTTGCGCTGGCTGCCGCGTTGCGCTTCGTCGATGGACGAGTGGAACGGCGGGTTACACATGCAGACGTCGAAGCGTTCGTCGCTCTTCAACAAGTCCAGCAGGATCTGCTTGCGATTGGCTTGCAGGCGCAGGCTGATGGCTTTGCTCAGGCTGTTGGATTTGACGATGGCGGTGGCCGCTGCAATGGCGGTCGGATCGATATCCGAACCGAGGAACTGCCAGCCGTAATCGCTGTGACCGATCAACGGGTAAACGCAGTTGGCGCCCATGCCGATGTCCAGCGCCTTGATCGATGCGCCACGCGGGATCACACCTTCGTTGCGCTCGGCCAGCAAGTCGGCCAGGAAGTGCAGATAGTCCGCACGGCCCGGAATCGGCGGGCACAGGTAATCCGCCGGAATGTCCCAATGCGCCACGCCATAGAACGACTTGAGCAGCGCCCGGTTGAACACGCGCACGGCGGATGGGTTGGCAAAGTCGATGCTTTCCTTGCCATACGGATTGATGATCACGAATTCAGCCAGCTCGGGACTGCTTTTGATCAACTTGGGAAAGTCGTAACGGCCCTGATGGCGATTGCGCGGGTGCAACGTGGCCTTTTCCCGTGGTTCGGCAGGTTTGGCCTGACGTTCGGTCTGGGGCTTCTTGCGCGGTGCCTTGGGTTTTTCTGGGGTGGTCATTTTAGTGTCCGAAATCAATAGAGTCAGGTTCAGGGGCTGATTGATCGCCTGAATGGACGTCTTCGCGAGCAAGCTCGCTCCCACTGTGGGATGCGAGCTTGCTCGCGAAGACGTCATAAGACGTTTGCAGCTGTCAGCAAATAAAAAGGGAAGCCGCCTCGGGCTTCCCTCTTATCGCAGCGTTGTCGGGTTACAAAGAAGCTATCCGAGCATGCTGCTCCGCCAGTTTGCCCAAGGCCTGTTCAGCCTCGACCATTTTGGCGCGTTCCTTGGCGATGACTTCTGGCGGTGCCTTGTCGACGAATGCGGCGTTGGACAGCTTGCCGCCCACTCGTTGCACTTCGCCTTGCAGACGCTGGATTTCCTTGTCCAGGCGCGCCAGTTCGGCGTCCTTGTCGATCAGGCCCGCCATTGGCACCAACACTTCCATTTCGCCGACCAGACCGGTGGCGGACAGTGGCGCTTCCGCGCCCGGCGCCAGGACGGTGATGGATTCCAGCCTGGCGAGTTTCTTCAGCAGGTAATCGTTCTCCTTCAGGCGGCGCTGGTCTTCAGCGCTGACGTTCTTGAGGAACAATTGCAACGGCTTGCCCGGACCGATGTTCATTTCGCCACGAATGTTACGAGTGGCGAGCATCAGGCCTTTGAGCCATTCGATGTCGTCTTCGGCCGCCTGATCGATGCGTGCTTCGTTGGCCACTGGCCAAGGTTGCAGCATGATGGTCTTGCCTTCGATGCCCGCCAGCGGCGCGAGGCGCTGCCAGATTTCTTCGGTGATGAACGGCATGAACGGATGCGCCAGACGCAGCGCGACTTCCAGCACGCGAACCAGGGTGCGGCGAGTGCCGCGCTGGCGTTCCACGGGCGCTGTTTCGTCCCACAGAACCGGCTTGGACAGTTCCAGGTACCAGTCGCAATACTGGTTCCAGATGAACTCGTACAAGGCCTGCGCCGCGAGGTCGAAACGGAACTGATCCAGCTGGCGAGTCACTTCGGCTTCGGTGCGTTGCAGCTGCGAGATGATCCAGCGATCAGCCAGGGACAACTCGACCGCTTCGCCGTTCTGGCCGCAGTCTTCGCCTTTGTCCAGCACGTAGCGGGCGGCATTCCAGATCTTGTTGCAGAAGTTGCGATAGCCTTCGACGCGGCCCATGTCGAACTTGATGTCGCGACCGGTGGACGCCAGCGAGCAGAACGTGAAGCGCAACGCGTCGGTGCCATAGCTGGCGATGCCGTCGGCGAACTCGTCACGGGTCTGCTTTTCGATTTTCTTCAGCAGCTTGGGCTGCATCAGGCCGGTGGTGCGCTTGGCGACCAGGTCTTCCAGCTCGATACCATCGATGATGTCCAGCGGGTCCAGGACGTTGCCCTTGGACTTGGACATCTTCTGGCCTTGGCCGTCGCGCACCAGACCGTGCACATACACGGTCTTGAACGGCACTTGCGGGGTGCCGTCTTCGTCCTTCACCAAATGCATGGTGAGCATGATCATCCGGGCAACCCAGAAGAAAATGATGTCGAAACCGGTCACCAGCACATCGGTGGAGTGGAATGTCTCAAGCGCCTTGGTCTTTTCCGGCCAGCCCAGCGTCGAGAAGGTCCACAGGCCCGAACTGAACCAGGTGTCGAGGACGTCGTTGTCCTGTTGCAGCGCAACGTCCGGGCCCAGGTTGTTCTTGGCGCGCACTTCGGCTTCGTCGCGACCGACGTAAACCTTGCCGGATTCGTCGTACCAGGCCGGGATGCGATGGCCCCACCAGAGTTGACGGCTGATGCACCAGTCCTGGATGTCACGCATCCACGAGAAGTACATGTTTTCGTACTGTTTAGGCACGAAGGCGATGCGGCCGTCTTCGACTGCGGCAATGGCCGGTTCAGCCAAAGGCTTGGTGGACACGTACCACTGGTCGGTCAGCCACGGCTCGATGATGGTGCCGGAGCGGTCGCCTTTCGGCACTTTCAGGGCGTGATCGTCTACGCTGACCAGCAGGCCGGCGGCGTCGAATGCAGCGACGATCTGCTTGCGGGCTTCGAAACGGTCCAGGCCTGCGTAGGCGGCAGGCAGGCGGCCATCAACGGTTTCGTTGAGGGTGCCGTCGATGTTGAACACCTGCGCCACAGGCAGCACGTTGGCGTTCTTGTCGAAGATGTTCAGCAGCGGCAGGTTGTGGCGCTTGCCGACTTCGTAGTCGTTGAAATCGTGGGCCGGGGTGATTTTTACGCAGCCGGTGCCGAATTCAGGATCGCAGTAATCGTCAGCGATGATCGGGATGCGGCGGCCCACTAAGGGCAGCTCGACGAACTTGCCGATCAGCGCCTTGTAGCGCTCGTCTTCCGGGTTCACGGCGACAGCGGCGTCACCGAGCATGGTTTCCGGGCGCGTGGTGGCGACGATCAGGTAATCCAGGCCGTCAGCGGTTTTCGCGCCGTCAGCCAGTGGATAACGCAGGTTCCACAGAAAACCTTTCTCGTCGTGGTTTTCCACTTCGAGGTCGGAAATTGCCGTGTGCAGCTTGGTGTCCCAGTTGACCAGGCGCTTGCCGCGATAGATCAGGCCGTCTTCATGCAGGCGCACGAACGCTTCCTTGACAGCGTCCGACAGGCCATCGTCCATGGTGAAACGCTCGCGGCTCCAGTCTACGGACGAGCCGAGGCGACGGATCTGACGGCTGATGTTGCCGCCGGACTGATCCTTCCACTCCCAGATTTTTTCCAGGAACTTGTCGCGGCCCAGGTCGTGACGGTTCAGGCCTTGTGCCTCGATCTGACGCTCCACCAGCATTTGCGTGGCGATACCGGCGTGGTCGGTGCCCGGCTGCCACAGGGTGTTGCGACCCTGCATGCGGCGGAAGCGGATCAGGGCATCCATGATCGCGTTGTTGAAACCGTGGCCCATGTGCAGGCTGCCGGTGACGTTCGGCGGCGGGATCATGATGGTGTACGGATCACCCGAACCTTGCGGAGCGAAATAATTCTCGGACTCCCAGGTCTGGTACCAGGAAGTTTCGATGGCGTGCGGCTGGTAGGTCTTGTCCATGCGCGGCGGGAACCTAATTGGCATTAATTCAGGAAAGCCGACAAGTATAGCGGGGATGAACGGCTGGGCGTAGAGCGGGGCGATCAAACGGGGCAATTTGTCGTAGGACCGGCTTTAGCCGGGAGGGTGCCGGGACCGGGCAGCGAAGTGTTCCGGACACATGGGCCTCTCCCGGCTAAAGCCGGTCCTACGGGGCGGTGCCGTTAATTCTGCTGCTGACTGAGCAGCCGCTCCATCCGCGCTTCAAGGCGACGTTTGATTTCGGTTTCGATGTGCGGGGCGAAGTCGTCGATGACGTCTTGCATGATCAGTTGCGCGGCAGCGCGCAGTTCGGTTTCCAGATGCAGCAGGGCATCCGGATTGGCAGCCGGTTTCGGTGCCGCCTGGGCCTGAACCGGCTCGTCCTGATGTGCAGGCGGTTGCGGTGTCAGAAGCGGAATGTCGGCTTCGTCGGTGTCGAAGTCCAGCTCATGGCTCAACGCCGGTTTGGCGCCCACCACATCGAACAGCAACGGAATCTGTGGTTCGCTTTTGACCGTGTCGGTCAGCAGCGGCGGTTGCAGTGAGTCATCGCCGAGCAGTTGCCGGATCGACTCAAGGTCATCCAGCAGGTTGGCGGAGTCTTTCAGGGGTTTCAAAGTATCCATCGTATGCTCAAAGACGCTGTAGCCGGTGATCTTGCAGAGGATAGCCGTGTTCACGATAGAAACGGAAACTCTCTCGTGCGGCCAGACGAATTGCCGGGTCTTCGACGACGATTTCCGCAACGCGCGCGAACCGTTTGAAGAACTCGGGGATGCGCAAATCAAGGTTGACCAGCAAATCCTGATGCTGCCCCGGATCATCCCCCAGACCCAGAACCACGGGCGAGACGTGATCGTCTTCGGCGGTGCTGTGGGGCAGGAAAACTTCGCCCTTGAAGCGCCAGAGTCGCGCGTCGAGGTCGTCACGTTGCGCGGCATCGCTGCAATGCAGGTACACGCGGTGGCCGAGACGCCAGGCTTTCTCGGTCAGTTTGCAGGCAAAGTCCAGGCGAGCCGAAGGCTCGGCGCTGGGCAGAATATAGAAGTCGACTTGGGTCATGTGGCTTGGTTCATATAGGAATCCGGTACGCAAAATGTGCCTGCCCGATGGCAGGCACATTCATGCAGGCCAGTTATGCGCCAGCGCGGTCGAGCAGGTATTGAGTCAGCAGCGGAACCGGACGGCCAGTGGCGCCCTTGTCCTTGCCGCCGCTCAGCCAGGCGGTGCCGGCGATGTCCAGGTGCGCCCATTCGTACGCTTTGGTGAAGCGCGACAGGAAGCAGGCCGCAGTGATGGTGCCGCCTTTCGGACCGCCAATGTTGGCGATGTCGGCGAACGGGCTGTCCAGCTGTTCCTGGTATTCGTCGAACAGCGGCAGCTGCCAGGCACGGTCGTCAGCCAGTTTGCCGGCATCCAGCAGTTGATTGATCAGCGCATCGTTATTGCCCAACAGGCCGGAGGTATGCCCGCCCAAGGCCACGACGCAAGCGCCGGTCAGGGTCGCGATATCGATCACGGCCTGCGGCTTGAAGCGCTCGGCGTAGGTCAAGGCATCGCACAGCACCAGACGGCCTTCGGCGTCAGTGTTGAGGATTTCGACTGTCTGGCCGCTCATCGTAGTGACGATATCGCCAGGGCGCGTCGCGGTGCCGCTCGGCATGTTTTCGGCGCAGGCCAGGACGCACACGACGTTGATCGGCAGTTGCAGCTCAAGCACGGCGCGCAGGGTGCCGAACACGCTGGCGGCGCCGCACATGTCGAACTTCATCTCGTCCATGCCGGCCGCAGGCTTGATGCTGATGCCGCCGGTGTCGAAGGTAATGCCTTTGCCGACCAGCACGAACGGCTGCTCGCTTTTCTTGCCGCCCGAATAGTTCATGACGATCAGGCGTGGCGGCTGGGCGCTGCCTTGTGCGACAGCCAGAAACGAACCCATGCCCAGTTCCGCGAGTTTTTTCTCGTCATGCACTTCGACTTTGAGGTTTTTGTAGGCTTTGCCCAATGCCTTGGCCTGCTCACCCAGGTAAGTCGGGTGGCACAGATTCGGCGGCATGTTGCCCAGATCGCGAGTGAACGCCATGCCGGCAGCGATAGCCTGGGCGTGAGCTGCAGCGCGTTCGACGTCGGCAACGCTGAGCTTGTCGGTCAGCAGGGTGACTTTTTTCAGCGCCTTGGGTTCGGCTTTCTGGGTCTTGAAGCGATCGAAGACGTATTCGCCATCGGCCAGGGTTTCGACCAGCAGGCGGGTCTTGCCATAGGTGTCACGGTTCTTGACGGCCAGTTGGTCGACGGCGATGACCGCGTCGGTGCCGCCCAGGCCCTTCAGAATCGACAGCACGCCGCTGATGACTTTCTTGAATTGGCGGTCGGACAATTCTGCGTCTTTACCTGTGCCAACCAGCAGCACGCGTTCGGCTTTCAGGTTGGGCAGGTTGTGCAGCAGCAGGCTCTGGCCGACCTTGCCGGCCAGGTCGCCGCGCTTGAGCACTGCCGCGATGGCGCCGCCACTGAGAACGTCGATGGCTTTTGCAGCGTCGCTGAGCGCGCGACCTTCGCCCACGGCAACCACCAGCGTGGCGGTCTTCAAGGTTTCTGGGCTTACGCTTTTAACAACCAATTCCATGTCGGGGTCCCCGAATAAACGATGAGCTTTGCGAAATGAATGACGTGCGCGGCAGGGCAGAGGTGTCTCGCATGACGATGCCAGCGACAAGGCCCGCAGTTTGACCCCCGCGCACGACCCCTGACAACCCCGTAAAACTCACCGGTAGGGCCGCGTGTAGGACGCATGCGTGCGAACTATCCAGAGTGCGCAGTGACAGACCACCTCAATCACAGGATAATGCCGCATATTTTTTTGGTGGTTCCCCTGTTTATCGGGTCTAAGCCGTACCGCCGCTGATACCTTTTTCTTGTCCGGCCGCTTGCGCCTGGCAACCCTGGAGTGTCTGGTTTGATTGTCTTCCGTTATCTATCCCGAGAAGTGCTGCTTACCTTGAGCGCTGTCAGCGCCGTGCTGCTGGTAATCATCATGAGCGGACGCTTCATCAAATACCTGGCCCAGGCGGCCTCCGGTGCGCTGGATCCGGGCGTGTTGTTCATGATCATGGGCTTTCGTCTGCCGGGCTTCCTGCAGCTGATCCTGCCCTTGGGGCTATTCCTCGGGATTCTCCTGGCTTACGGCCGGCTGTACCTGGAAAGCGAAATGACCGTGCTCGCCGCCACCGGCATGAGCCAGCAACGCTTGCTGTGGATGACCATGGCCCCGGCGGCGCTGGTTTCGTTGCTGGTTGCCTGGTTGAGCTTCAGCCTGGCGCCCCAGGGCGCTACGCAGTTTTCCCTGTTGATCAACAAACAGGATGCGATGACCGAATTCGACACCTTGGTGCCGGGCCGCTTCCAGACCCTGCGTGACGGCAGCCGGGTGACGTACACCCAGGACCTGTCGGATGATCGTTCGAAGCTCGGCGGGGTGTTCATCTCCGAAAAACGCATGTCTCAGGACAAGTCCAAGGATCGCGGCATTACCGTGCTGGTCGCTGAAAAAGGCCACCAGGAAATCAAGCCGGATGGCAGCCGCTTCCTGATTCTGGAAAACGGCTATCGCTACGACGGCAATCCGGGCGAAGCCAACTACCGCGCCATCAAATACGACACGTACGGCGCCTTGCTGCCCAAGCCGGACATCAGTGACGAAATCACCGACCGTGATGCGATCCCGACCAGCGAACTGTTTGGCAACGATACGCCACGCTACAAGGCTGAATTGCAGTGGCGCGTTTCGCTGCCGATCCTGGTGTTTATCGTGACCTTGATGGCCGTGCCGCTGGCCCGGGTCAACCCGCGCCAGGGCCGCTACCTCAAGTTGCTGCCGGCGATCCTGCTTTATATGGCGTACCTGACCATCCTGATTGCCGCCCGTGGCGCCCTTGAAAAAGGCAAGCTGCCCATGGCGCTGGGATTGTGGTGGGTTCACGCGTTGTTCTTGATGATTGGCCTGGGACTTCTGTACTGGGAACCGCTGCGCCTGAAAATGGCGAGTCGTCGCAGCGTACCGGAGGTGACCCATGGTTAAGCTCGATCGTTACATCGGCAAAAGTGTATTTGTCGCGATTCTCGCCGTGCTCGGGATCATTCTCGGGCTGGCCTCGCTGTTTGCCTTTATCGACGAAATGGGCGACGTCAGCGACAGCTACACCTTGCTCGACGCCAGCAGCTTTGTGCTGCTCACCGCACCGCGCCGGCTTTATGAAATGCTGCCGATGGCCGCGCTGATCGGCTGTCTGATCGGCCTGGGCAGTCTGGCCAGCAGCAGCGAACTGACCATCATGCGCGCTGCCGGTGTGTCCATCGGGCGTATCGTCTGGGCCGTCATGAAGCCAATGCTGGTGCTGATGATCGCCGGCGTATTGATTGGCGAGTATGTGGCGCCGGTCAGTGAAAACCAGGCGCAGGCCAATCGCTCGCTGGCGCAAGGCACCGGCGACGCGCAAAGCGCACGGCATGGCTTGTGGCATCGACAGGGCGAAGAGTTCATCCACATCAACACCGTGCAGCCCAATGGCTTGCTGTATGGCGTGACGCGTTATCGCTTCGACGATCAGCGCCATATGCTGACGTCCAGCTTCGCCAAGCAGGCCAATTTCAAGACCGATTACTGGGAGTTGAAAGACGTCACCACCACGTTCTTCCGCGACGGCAGCACCGAGGTGATCAATACCCCGCAAGAGCGTTGGGATGTGGCCCTCAGCCCGCAACTGCTGAGCACTGTCGTCCTGCCACCTGATTCCTTGTCCATCAGCGGTTTGTGGGGTTATGCGCACTATCTCGCCGATCAGGGCCTGAACAGTGGCCGTTACTGGCTGGCGTTCTGGACCAAGGTGCTGCAACCGCTGGTCACCGTGGCGCTGGTGCTGATGGCGATTTCCTTCATCTTCGGGCCGCTGCGTTCGGTGACGCTCGGGCAGCGGGTGTTCACCGGGGTGCTGGTGGGCTTCACCTTCCGCATCGCCCAGGACCTGCTCGGCCCATCGAGCCTGGTGTTTGGCTTCTCGCCACTGTTTGCCGTGCTGGTGCCGGCGGCGGTGTGTGCGATTGCGGGGATATTGCTGCTGCGCAGGGCTGGGTAGCGGTCCAGAACATTGCGATCAAAAAAGCCGACTTCGAGTCGGCTTTTTTGTTTCTGCGCAGCCTTCACTTCTGCTTTGGAATCCGCACCAGCTGGCTGTTCGAATACATGTCATGCCAGCTACGCTTTTGCTTGTCGAACAGCGACCAGATGAAGCCCAGCCCGACGCACAGCCACGACGCGATGGACACCACGAAGCGCAGCAAGGCCTGCCACAGGCTGATCCCGGTGCCATCAGCGTTCTGCACGCGGATGCCCCAGACCTGCATGCCCAGGGTCTGCCCGGAATGGGTCCAGAACTTGGCAAAGAAGCCGAACAGGACGAAGAACAGAATAGTCGACAGCAAAGGATCCCCATCCAGGGAACCTGATTCGGACAATGCGCGCAATCTGGCTTCGCCAACGAAAGCCATCAGCACCAGCTTGTAGATAAATGCGGTCATCATCAGTAGCGCGAAGCACAGCAGGGCGTCGTAGCAGATCGCTGCAAGCCGCCGGCCAAGGCCCGCAGCCGGAAATTCACCTTGCGGTCGCAGCAGATGTTTGGACATGGCAAAGCTCTCGGGCATAGGGAGGACCGACATTTTACGGAATTACGCCCATAAAAAAGCCCCTGATGTCAGCATCAGGGGCTTTTTTAACGAAGAAATTTAAGCTTCCGCTTGAACTTCATCCGCCTGCATGCCTTTCTGGCCCTGCACTGCAATGAAAGTCACCTTCTGACCTTCTTTAAGGCTTTTGAAGCCATTGCCCTGAATAGCGCGGAAGTGCACAAACAGATCCGGCCCGCTTTCTGGAGTGATAAAACCAAAACCTTTCTCGTCGTTAAACCACTTGACGGTACCGCTCTGACGATCGCCCATTTTCTTATTTCCCTGGAGCTTGAATTTAAATGACAGCTTCTTTCGTATGAAAGAACTCGGCTGGTTGCAGGAAGTAAGAAACGCAGAGCGGGATGTAGCAAAACTCAGAGCTACTGCCCAGGTCCCGATTCCAGCGACCTATGCAAACACAGTCAGGAAACTCTACGCTATCTCTTGTAACAAAAACAAGCCCCCGCCAAAGCCCGGTTTTGCGGGCTCAAAGGGCATGTTTTAAATTATTAACCAAACAGGCAGGATCGATAGTTTTTAACTTTTATGCGCACTTTTAGGGTGCGTGCGATGTGCTCTAACGGTGCTGACTTAAACAACGCAATGCAGTTGTATAACTAAGCGGCCTATAGTTATACAACCACATTTTTTTGACGGCGGTAATTAGCCGCGGAAGTAACGTTGCGCCACGAAAGGCATTTTGCTCACTACCATGCGTACTTTCTTGCCGCGCACGATTGCCCAGACAGGTGTTTCCAGTGCGGTGAAATCCTTGTCCAGATAACCCATGGCCAATGGGCCGCCCAGGCTTGGCCCGAACCCACCGCTGCAAACGGTGCCGATGCCGTTGCCGTCGGCATCAACGATTTCCGTGCCTTCACGGACCGGGGTGCGCTCTTGCGGCAGCAGGCCAACGCGCTTGCGGGCCGGAGCCGATTGTTGCTGGGCGAAAATCTGTTCCGCGCCAGGGAAGCCGCCAGCACGCGGGCCATCGGCGCGGCGCACTTTGGAAATCGCCCAAAGCAGTCCCGCTTCGATGGGCGTGGTGTCGGTGTTCATGTCGTGGCCGTACAGGCACAGACCGGCTTCCAGTCGCAGGGAATCCCTGGCGCCAAGGCCAATCGGGGCAACTTCCGGTTCAGCCAGCAAGCGACGCGCGAGCGCCTCCGCCTGATCTGCCGGGACCGAAATTTCGTAACCGTCTTCACCGGTGTAACCGGAGCGGCTGACGTAGCACTCGACGCCCAGCAATGTGACGCTGGCGAATTGCATGAAGGTCATCGTTGCGACTTGCGGCGCCAGGCGCGCCAGGACCGTCACGGCTTGTGGACCCTGCAAAGCGAGCAAGGCGCGCTCGTCGAACAACGGCTGGATTTCACAGTGGCCGGCCAGGTGCTTGCGCAGGTGGGCGAGGTCTTCGTTCTTGCACGCGGCATTGACCACCAGCATCAGCTGATCATTGCCAAGGTTGGCGACCATCAGGTCATCAAGAATGCCGCCGGTTTCATTGGTGAACATCGCGTAACGCTGCATGCCCACCGGCAGATCGATGATGTCCACCGGGACCAGCGCTTCCAGCGCCTTGGCGGCTTCGGCGCCGGTCAGGCGGATCTGGCCCATGTGCGACACATCGAACAGGCCGGCTTTTTCCCGGGTGTGCAGGTGTTCTTTCATCACGCCCGCCGGGTATTGCACCGGCATGTCGTAGCCGGCAAACGGCACCATCTTGGCACCGAGCTCGCGGTGCAGGGCGTGGAGCGGGGTAGTGAGCAGTTCTTCGGTGGTCATGATCGATTTCCTTGGAAGGGGGGCGATGCCGAGGGCGCGGGGAATCCGTAGGAGCGGCTTTAGCCGCGAGATACGCTCTCCCGGCTGAAGCCGGTCCTACGGATCAGGTCCGATCAGAAAATTACGCCTCTTGATAGCTCTCGATGGACGGGCACGCGCAAATCAGGTTGCGGTCGCCGAACACGTTGTCGACGCGGCCAACCGGCGGCCAGTATTTGCCATCGATCAGCGATTCAACGGGATACACCGCCTGCTCACGGCTGTACGGGTGCGTCCACTCGCCAACGATTTCCGCCGCGGTGTGCGGGGCGTTTTTCAGCGGGTTGTCTTCCTTGTCCAGAGTGCCGTTTTCCACCGCACGGATTTCTTCGCGGATCTTGATCATGGCGTCGCAGAAGCGGTCCAGTTCTTCCCTGGATTCGCTTTCGGTCGGCTCGATCATCAAGGTGCCAGCCACCGGGAACGACATGGTCGGGGCGTGGAAACCGAAGTCGATCAGGCGCTTGGCGACGTCATCGACGCTGATGCCGCTGGTTTCTTTGAGCGGACGCAGATCCAGGATGCATTCGTGGGCCACCAGGCCGCTGCTGCCGGTGTAGAGCACTGGATAGTGTTCTTCCAGGCGACGGGAAATGTAGTTGGCATTGAGGATCGCCAATTGCGACGCGCGCTTGAGGCCTTCGCCGCCCATCATGCTGATGTACATCCAGGTGATCGGCAAAATGCTCGCGCTGCCGAAAGGTGCCGCACACACTGCGCCTTCCTTGCGCGCCATGGTGCCGTGGCCTGGCAGGAATGGCGTCAGGTGCGACTTCACGCCAATCGGGCCAACGCCCGGGCCGCCACCGCCGTGGGGGATGCAGAAGGTTTTGTGCAGGTTCAGGTGGGACACGTCGCCGCCGAACTTGCCCGGTGCGCACAGGCCGACCATGGCGTTCATGTTGGCGCCGTCGATGTAAACCTGGCCGCCGTTGTCATGCACGATGCCGCAGATTTCGCGGATGCCTTCTTCGAACACGCCGTGGGTTGACGGGTAAGTGATCATCAGCGCCGCCAAATGATCGCGGTGCTCGATGGCCTTGGCACGCAGGTCTTCGATATCGACGTTGCCCCGTGCATCACAGGCGGTCACGACCACGCGCATGCCGGCCATGTTGGCGGTAGCGGGGTTGGTGCCGTGGGCGGAAGACGGGATCAGGCAGATGTCGCGGCGCTCATCGCCACGGCTCTGGTGATAGGCGCGGATTGCCAGCAAACCGGCGTATTCACCCTGGGAACCGGCGTTGGGTTGCAGGGAAATCGCGTCGTAGCCGGTGGCGGCGCAGAGCATCGCTTCCAGTTCGTCGGTCAATTGCTGATAACCGGCGCTCTGCTCGGCAGGCGCGAACGGGTGCAGATTGCCGAACTCGGCCCAGGTTACCGGGATCATTTCGCTGGCGGCGTTGAGCTTCATGGTGCACGAACCCAGCGGGATCATGGTGCGATCCAGCGCCAGGTCCTTGTCGGCCAGTTTGCGCAGGTAGCGCATCAGCTCGGTTTCGGAGTGATAACGGTTGAACACCGGATGGCTGAGAATCGCCGATTGGCGCAGCAAGGCTTGTGGCAGACGGGACTCGGTGCTGGCAGCCAGCGCCGCGAAGTCCGGCAGGCTCTGGCCTTCGCCCGCGAAGATTGCCCACAGGCTTTCAACGGCGGCTTGCGAGGTGGTTTCGTCGAACGACAGGCCCAGGCGCTGGGCGTCGATTTCCCGCAGGTTGATCTGCCGGGCGCGCGCCTTGGCGTGCAGCGCGGCGGTATCAGCGCCGGTGTTCAGCGTCAGGCTATCGAAGAAAAATTCCTGCTCGACGTTCAGGCCCAGCGCAGTCAGGCCCTTGGCGAAGATCGCCGTCAGTTGATGCACGCGATTGGCGATTTGCGTCAGGCCGCGCGGACCGTGGTACACGGCGTACATGCTGGCAATGTTGGCCAGCAAAACTTGTGCGGTGCAGATGTTGCTCGTGGCTTTCTCGCGACGGATATGCTGCTCGCGGGTCTGCATCGCCAGACGCAAGGCTTGCTTGCCGTGGCGATCCACCGATACGCCGACCAGACGGCCCGGCATGTCGCGCTTGAACGCATCGCGCGTTGAGAAGTAAGCGGCGTGCGGGCCACCGAAGCCCAATGGCACGCCGAAACGCTGGGCGCTGCCGATGGCGACGTCGGCGCCGAATTCACCCGGCGGGGTCAGCAAGGTCAGGGCCAGTAAGTCAGCGGCCACGGCGACCAGGGCGTTGGCCGCGTGGAAGCGTTCAACCAGTTCGCGGTAATCGAACAGGTCGCCATTGCTGGCAGGGTATTGCAGCAGGGCGCCGAAAAACGCGCTGACATCGCTCAGCTCGGCTTCGTCCGCCACCACAACCGTGATGCCCAGCGGCTCGGCACGGGTGCGCAGCACGTCGAGGGTTTGCGGATGGCAATGGCTGGAGGCGAAGAACTGATGGCTGCTTTTGTTCTTGCTCAGACGCTTGCAGAACGTCATGGCTTCAGCGGCGGCGGTGGCTTCATCGAGCAGCGACGCATTGGCAATCGGCAGGCCGGTGAGGTCGCTGATCAGCGTCTGGAAATTGAGCAGCGATTCCAGGCGGCCTTGGGAAATTTCCGGCTGATACGGCGTGTAGGCCGTGTACCAGGCCGGGTTTTCCAGCAGGTTGCGCAGGATCGGCGCGGGCGTGTGGGTGTTGTAGTAACCCTGGCCGATGTAGGTCTTGAACAGCTGGTTCTTGCTGGCGATGGCTTTGATCGATGCCAGGGCATCGGCTTCGCTCAAGCCCGGTTGCATGCCGAGCACGCTGGTGCCCTTGATGCTTTCCGGGATGACGCTGGCGCTCAGGGCTTCCAGCGAGTCGAAACCCAGGGTCGCGAGCATGGCCTGTTCGTCAGCGGCGCGGGGGCCGATGTGACGGGCGATGAATTCGTTGGCGGTGCTCAATTCGATACGGTCAGTCATGTCTGTCGTGCTCCTCAGGCTTCAGCGTTGGCTTTGATCAGGCGGTCGTAGGCGTCCTGATCCAGCAGGCCATCGATGGCGCTGGCGTCTTGCGGGATAAAACGGAAGAACCAGCCTGCGCCCAAAGCGTCTTCGTTGACCAGTTCCGGGGTGCTGTCCAGCGCCGAGTTGACCTCGACCACTTCGCCATCAAGCGGCATGTTGATGCTGCTGGCGGCCTTCACCGATTCTACGACCGAAGCCTCGGCGTGTTGACGATAAGCCTGTAATTCCGGGAGTTGCACATACACCACGTCGCCCAGGGATTCTTGCGCATAAGGCGTGATGCCAACCGTGACACTGCCATCGGCTTCGGCACGCAGCCATTCGTGGTCAACGGTGAATCGCAACTCGCTCATAAAAACTCCTCAAGGGGACAAAGGCTCGTGCCAGGCGCGAGCGTAATGGCATTGTTCTTAGCAAGTTTGCGGCCAACGTGGTTTGGGGCAATGGAAACAGGGGGTTTCCCAGGTTTCTGCCGGATCGGATGGAATTCGAGTGTAGCGAAATCGCTACAGATGGAGAGCGCTGCGGCGCGGTTGTTCGCGCAACGGCCGGGCGGGCATGGATATGCGGAGGTCGTAGCGATATCGTTACATATGTATTGAAATCGCTACGGTTGGTGGCCCGTTGTTGGATAAATGTGTAGGAGGGAATTTATTCCCGAAAGGGTCGGTGAATTCGCCAAAGAAGTCAGGTGCCTGTACCGACGCCTTCCCGGATGAATCCGGTCCCACAGGGTTGGCTCACCTGATGGCTAAACCTTTCCGGAAATCCCGTACTTGCGCAGCCGATGGGCGATCGCGGTATGTGAGGTCTGCAAGCGTGCTGCCAACTGGCGCGTAGACGGGTGTTCGCTGTAGAGCTTTTCCAGCAGCGATTTTTCGAACTGTTCGACGGCCTGTTCCAGGCTGCCGACTTCACCATCGTTGACGCCAGCGACCGCAGTGCCGGCGATGTCCAGGTCACCGATGTCCACCAGATTGCTTTCGCTGATCGCGGCGGCGCGGAAAATCACGTTCTGCAATTGGCGCACATTGCCCGGCCAGCGGTTGCCGAGCAGCGCCGGATAGGTGCCGGGCGCCAGGCGGCACACCGGACGCTGGATCTGCGCGCAGGCCTGCTCCATGAAGTATCTGGCCAGCAGCAGAATATCCTGGCCCCGGTCACGCAGCGGTGGCACTTCGAGATTGAGTACGTTGAGGCGATAGAACAGGTCTTCGCGGAACGTGCCTTCGCTGACCATTTTTTCCAGGTTGCGATGGGTGGCGCTGAGGATACGTACGTTGACCTTCACTTCCCGGTCGCCGCCCACCCGGCGAAAACTGCCGTCATTGAGAAAACGCAGGAGTTTGGCTTGCAGGTAAAGCGACATTTCACCGATTTCATCGAGGAACACCGTGCCGTGGTTGGCCAACTCCATCAGCCCCGGCTTGCCGCCACGTTGTGCGCCGGTGAAGGCACCGGGGGCGTAGCCGAACAGCTCGCTTTCGGCGAGGTTTTCCGGGAGTGCCGCGCAGTTCAGGGCCAGGAACGGCGCGCTGTGCCGGGCGCTGGTGGCGTGGCAGGCGCGGGCGACCAGCTCCTTGCCGGTGCCGGTTTCACCCTGGATCAGCAGCGGCGCATCCAGGGTCGCCACCCGTTGTGCGCGGGTCTTGAGGGTGCGGATGGCCGGGGATTCGCCGAGCAAGGCATCGAAACCCTCGGCGTGATCATGGTGCAGCGCGGACAGTCGCTCACCGATCCTGCTCGGTTGATAAAGGGTCAGCAGCGCGCCGGCATCGGTGATCGGCGTGGCGTCCAGCAGCAAGGCTTCGCCGTTGAGGGTGACCTCACGCAGCGGCAGGCGAAAACCGTTTTCCAGCAGTGCGCTTTGCAGGCCGGGATCGGCGAACAGCTCGGCCACCGATTCACCGGCGGGTTCGCGGCCGATCAGGGTAATCAATGCCGGGTTGGCCAGCAGCACATGGCCGGCGCTGTCCAGGGCCAGGACCGGATCGGTCATGGCGGCGAGCAAGGCGTCCAGTTGCAGATGGCGGCGCTGGCCGGGGAGGATGTCGACCACGGTGATGGCTTCGACGCCGCGCACCCGGAACAGGCGGTCCTTGAGTTCTTCCAGAACCTCATGGCTCAGGGTTGGCGCATCGATATAGACGTTGGGCGGCACCATTTCCACGGCATCGAGGTTCAGATTGCGCCCACCCAGAATGGCCAGGACTTCCTGGGTGATGCCGACTCGGTCGATGAAGCTGACGTGGATGCGCATGGCAGGCTATGGATTCTGGGCCGCGAGGGGGGCGATTATGCCAGTAAATGGCGCGCGCCGAGCCACGTCACTCCGTAGGACCGGCTTCAGCCGGGAGAATGCCCTCCCGGCTGAAGCCGGTCCTACGGCTATTCCAGATGTTGTTACGTCAAATGTTCCTGCTTCACCGGATCGCCCGATTCGGCGTGCAGCTTATGGCGCACGTCCTCGAACATCAGGTCGTAGTCCTTGTGCGTCGCCAGGGGCAGGGTTGCGGCATGTGGCAGGCCGTGTTTCCTGGCTATGACGTTGGCGTCATGGGCGAAGTTGAAGGCCAGATCGCGCGGCAGTTCAAACTCTTCCTGAAAGGTGTTGCCGCCCACATCGCCTTCCATGGCGAAGTGCATGGACGTGCCTTCCTTAGGGTCTTCGCGGACTTCATAACGAATATGGATGTCGTAGCTGAAATCCGAGGCTTGCAGCGCAGTACGGCAGATATGGAGATGGCCTGGCTCGAACATGTCATTGCCTCAGGAAAGTCGAAATGAAAGAGAAGGGTAGACCGTTCAGGCTACCCAGCGTTCAGCGGCAGGAAATGATCCAACCATAAACGATATTCAATGACGCGGACGTGACATGGGACAAAACTGTTGCGCCATCACTGAGGCGTTGCCGAGGGTTCCGGGCGCGACCAGATCCACAGATTGCCCAGGCTCATGCCCGCGACGGCGGCATACAGCGGCCAGCTGTGGGGCATCAGGCTGAACATGAGGATGGCGCAGACCAGCATGCTGACCGTGGCGCTGATCTTGGCTTGCCGGGCGACCAGCTTGCCATTGCGCCAATTACTCAGGATCGGCCCGAACAAACGATGGTTTTCCAGCCAGGCGCTCAGGCGCGGCGAGCTTTTGGTCGCGGCCCAGGCAGCCAGCAGGATGAATTCGGTGGTGGGCAAGCCCGGAACAAAAATCGCGATCAGGCCGATGCCCAGGCTGGTGTAAGCGAGCAGGCCAAAAAGACAGCGGGAAATTCTGGACCCTGGAGGTTTACTGGTCATGGTCTCGTCAGTGGTCGATGGGGACATGGCTGTCATGGAAATCCCGACCAGCTTAACAGGCCGGGCCGGTTTTCAGGTGGCGGCCATTGCCTCTGGCTTGGCCGTGGCGTAGGCGTGTTGCAACAGGACGTTGAAGCGCTCGAACGCCTCGATGGCGCCTTGCTCGGCCTGCGCTTCCTCTTCTGCGCTGAGCGTCTGGCTGTCGAGGATGCGTGTGAAGGTCTTCCAGCCTTCGGCGCGACCACCGGTGGGCTCGCCGAGATGGCGGGCGCCGAAGCTGTCGCTGAGGTTCAACGCAGCGGCGCGCTTGATCAGAAACGCAGCGCCGAGTTTCGAACCTTCGGAGACGAACAGCCAGCCCAGCGCCTGGGCCTTGGCGGGATTGCGCAACGCACCGCTGACCGGCGCGGGAACGTCGGTGTTCAGGTCGCCGAGATCGGCCATCGCCTGCTCGGCGCGGCAGCGGCTCGCCAGGTCGGGGAATATTCGGATCAGCTCAGGATCGCTGTACAGCGCCTTGAGTTCCGCCTGAAACAGATACTGCGCAACCACGAAGCGCGCGTAGCTGGCCAGGGTTTCGAACGGCGCATGGGCCTTGACGGCTTTATCCAGTTGCTCGTGGGGCGCGTGAGTCACCTGATTCAAACGTTGCGAACGCAGAGCCGGGGAATGATGTTCGGGAGGCATCGGGTCTTCCTTGTGAATACGAAGGGCTTGTTAACAAGACGATTGGGGGGCGTGATTTACGTAAAAACAGACGTTTGCAGAAAGCGTGGCCCTTGCGCATGAGTCCGGTCCCACCGGGTAGGAACGGCCGGGGTGGCGCTCCACCTTGTCCGGGAAGGCGTTGGCGCAGGCCCTGGATTGGGTCAGTCGCAATGCTGGCCAATCCGACGCCATCGGGGACAAGTCCCCTCCTGCCAAGGCCCCTCGCCAACAATCAGATATCCCACACCACGTTGACGGCGAAATTGCGTCCCGGTTGGGTCAGGCGATCCAGTGACGCCGGGCTGGTAACGCCTGCTTCGCCCACACCGTCATAGCCGCGCACGTCGTCCCACTGCCAGTATTTCTTGTCGGTCAGGTTGTACAGGCCGGCATTGAGGGTGACGTCGTCGGTGACTTTGTAGAAACCTTCCAGGTCGAGCACGCCATAACCGGGTGTCTTGAACTGGCTGGACGACCCGTCCGGGGCGTGGAAGTTGGTGTTGTCCACGCGATCCTTGCGTTTGACCAGGGTCCAGCTGAGCAGGCCGCCATAGTTTTCCTGCTCATAGCCCAGGCCCAATACACCCTTGAGCGGGTTGACGCTGTTGATCGGTTCTCCGGTGTCGTCGTTGCGGCCGTGTTGGTAAGCCGCTGATCCCAAGGCGTACAGACCGTCTGCAGCACCGAAGGTATCCAGATTCAGGCGACCCTTGAGCTCGACGCCCTTGATGGTGGCGTGCTTGATGTTGTTGGACTGGAACACCGCCTGGGTGGCGGTCGCCGGCTGGATCGCGTCTTCGTTGATGAAGTCGCGGTACTTGTTATAGAACACCGCGACGTCGAACGATCCTGCATCGAAATGGCCGCGCAAGCCGGTTTCGTAGCTCTTGCTCTTCTCGGGTTCGAGGTTGGAGTTGGGCTCGACGATGTAGCCGGTTTGCAGGTTTTCGAAGCGTCCGTACAAGGCTTTGGCGCTTGGTGTGCGGAACCCTTCGGCGTATTGGCCGAACCAGGTGTATTGCTCGCTGAGGGCGTAGGTCACGCCGAACTTGGGCGACAGGCGATGCCAGGTTTTGCTCTCGTCACTGACCTGACCGCCGCCGGTTGGATTGACCGTATTGAGGAATTCCTGGGTGATGTGCGGGCTCAGGTCGATGTAGTCGTAACGCACGCCGGGCAGGAAGGTCCAGTCTTTCCAGTGGATCTGATCCTGGGCGAACAGGCTGTAGGTGTTGATGGTCGGGTCCGGGAAGTCACTCGATGGCGTGAGGCTGTCCGATGCGGTCGGGCTGCGTGCGCCGATCACCCGGCAAGTACCGAGGACCGCTGCGCAGGTCGCGTTGCCGCTGCGTTGACCGGTGACTTTCTGTTGCTTGAGGGTGGTGCCGTACGTCAGCACATGCTCGGTGTCGGCGATGCTGAATGCCTTGTCCAGTTGCGCGTCGAGAATCCACTGGCGTTCTTTGTAATAGGTGTCCCGGGAACGCCAGACATCCCGCGAGCCAGGCACGTAGCGCTCAAGGGTGCTTTGATCGGTCTTGGCGATCTGGTAGTTCAGGCTCAACTTGACGTTATCGACCAGCAGGCTGTCCAGCGCGAAGCTGTTCTCCAGGCCGAAGCGCTCGCGGGTAATGGTGTCGTTGCCGGTCCGCGCCCGATAGAAGCCAAAACCGCTGCCGGCGTTGAACGGCCCGCCCACGGCGCTTTTCTGGTTGGTGTCGCGGTCATCCTTGTACTTTTCGTAGGTCAGGCCCAGGCGCGCGCCGTCGTTGTAGTTCCAGCCCAGCTTGGCCAGGACGTTGGTGGTCCGCGCGTCTTCCGGATTGGCTTCGGTGCGTTGCAGCCCGGTGCCGCCCGTGCTGCCGTAGGATTCGGTCTCGTGACCATTGCGCTGGCTCACGTGCAGCAAGCCGTCGACGTCGCCCTGGCGCCCGGCGACGGTGGCGGAGGTCAGCCAGCTGTCGTCGGCAGAGCTGTAGCCGGTCTTGAGGCGTGCGCCGACGTCCTTGCCGTCCTTGATGATGTCGCTGGCATCCAGCGTGTAATAGCTGACCGCGCCGCCGATGGCGCTGCTGCCGTACAACGCCGACGCCGGGCCGCGCAGGATTTCCACGCGCTTGACGATTTCCGGGTCGACGTAGTTGCGATGGGTGTTGGCGTAGGGGCCGGAAAAGAAACTGTCCGGGACTTCGACGCCATCGACCTGGGTCAGGATGCGGTCGCCATCAATGCCTCGGATGTTGTAACCGGTGGTGCCCGCGCGCTGACCTGCGCCGCCCACCGAAACCCCCGGTTCGTAACGCACCAGATCGCGAATGTTATTGACGTTGTGGCGGTCCAGATCCGTGCGGTCCTGAACCGTCACGCTGTTGGGCACCGACGTGACGTCCTGAGCCTGGCGCGTGGCGCTGACCGTGATCTGCTCCAGGGCGATGGCGCCAGCAGTGCGTTTTTCCAGCACGACGTTGTTGTTGCCCAGGTTGCGATAGCCCAGATTGGTGCCCGCCAGCAAGCGTTCCAGGGCTTTACCGGCGGACAGATTGCCGTTCGCGCCGGGTGAAGTGACGTTGTTGGCCAGCGCCGATGACAGGCCGACTTGCCAGCCGGTAATGCGACTGAATTCGTTCAGCGCGGCAGCCAGGGGTTGTTGCTCGATGGCGAAGGCATAGGTGCCGCTGCTGCGGCTGGCTGTTGCGGCGCTGCTGGTCTGGCTCGGGGTCGCGGCGAAAGCCATCGGGCTTGCAGCGAGCACAGCGAGGGTCAACACCGAAAGCGTGAAAGTTTGCAGTCCGGCAGTGGCCGGTGCGGCAAAACCCGTGGCGGGCGTGAACGTGGACGACATCGATAAAGCTCCCTGGCTCGCTGGCAATAGTGTGTGCAGAAGGTTCGCTAATACGAATCAATTGCATTGGCTATGACTAGACGAGCGACGAGCGGTTATCGCGTAAAAATAATCCGGACGTCATCGGGGACAAGTCCCCTCTTGGTAGGATGGGACTTGTCCCCGATGGCGCTGGATGGGCCGACATCATTTTGCCGATACCCATCCGGTGTCTGCGCCAACGCCTTCCCGGACAAGTCCGCTCCTACCTGATTTGTGCAGACCTGGAGGGAACTTTTCCGCGAATGCGATTGGCTGGCTAAAGAGCTAATCCGGATCAGTTCAGAATGACCAGGGCCGGCAGCTCATGCAGGCTGGCGGAGGTGATGTGGGCGAGGGAACGGACCACCTCAAGCGGGTTGTCGAGACGATAATTGCCGGTGACGGCGACGCGTTCCAGCGTGTCGTTGGTGTTGACGATCCAGCCGGGGTAGTAGCGGCGCAACTCGGCCAGCACTTCGCTCAACGGGCAGTTATCGAACACCAGACGGCCCTGAACCCACGCCAGGTCGGTGTTCTGATCCATCTTCTGACGATGGCTGGTGCCGTTCGAATTAACGCTGATGCTGTTCCCGGCGATGACCGTCTGCGCGGTGTTTTGCGGGGTGCGCACATCGAGGACGCCGCGTTCGACGTGGATCTGCGCCACGCCATCCAGATAGCGCACGGCGAACGCGCTGCCGCTGGTGCGCATGCTCACCGTTCCGGCCCGTACTTCCAGAGGCAGGTTTTGACTGGCGGCGGGCACTTCAAAAAACGCTTCACCCTGGAGCAAGTGCGCCACGCGGGTCTTGTCGGTGATGTCGCTGGAGAACGCCGAATTGGTATTGAGCAGCACTCGGGAGCCGTCTTCGAGCTGCAAGCGCTGGCGCTCGCCGACCACGGTCAGATGATCGGCCTGCAAGCGCAAACCCAGATTGCTGAAATGAAACACCGCGACCAGTAGCAACGCCGCTGTGGCCAGTGGTTTCCAATACGCCAGCGCGCGGCGCCGCCAGACCGCCGGGCGGGCAGGTTCCATGGCGGCGGCGGCGTGCTCCACCGGCTGGGAATGCCAGACCGAGTGCACCCGATCAAAGGCGTCGCGATGCGCAGGGTCGGCCGCCAGCCAGGCCTGAAAACGCGCCTGCTGTTGTGGGTCGTCGCTGTCCAGCTCGATCAGCCAGTTCAAGGCCTGATCCATCGCGCTGTCGTTGAGTACATCCTGTGCGGCTGAAGGCGCGCGCAGGGTGTCAGGATCTTTCACGGATGATTCCCGGTAGTTCTTGTTGGTCGGCTGCGGATTTGCAGCCTGCTGCAACACCTAAACGTGGTCAAGTCTAGCCGCCACCGCGACGCAAATCGCCATGATCAGTTTCAGTTCCTTTTGCACCGTGCTGGCGGAGACGCCCAGCTGCTCGGCGATCTCCAGATAGCTGCAACCGTTGAGGCGGCTGAGGGTGAAAATCTGCTGTTGGCGCGGGCTCAGTTTGCTCAGGCTCGCATTGAGGCCTTCGAGCATGCGCGTGGCGTGGGTGGCATCTTCCAGAGTCGTGGCCTGGGCGACAACGTTGTCGATATCCGCCTGCGGTGTATTGTCGGCGACGGTGCGGGCCAGAACCCGGCGCGAGCGCAGATGATCCAGCGCCAGATTGCGCGCGGTCTGATAGACGAAAGGTTCCAGGTGATCGATGGCGCGACTGCTCAACGCCCGCGTCACGCGCAGGTAGGTCTCCTGCAGCAGGTCTTCGGCGGTACTGCGGTTGCTGACCATCCTTTGCAAGGTGCGCAAAAGGACTGGACGTTGGGAGAGGAATACTTCGTTTAAGCGCGACTGACTCACGGGACTACCCGACCGGAAAAAGCAGTGGATGATAATGCTTATCATCCACACCTTCGGTCAAGTGTTTGTGTATCCGCTGGAACACGATCTGCAGTGGATTACTGCGCGTTATGCAGCGCCAGGCAGTTGTCGAGCATGCGGTTGGAGAATGCCCATTCGTTGTCGTACCAGGCCAGAACCTTGAGCAGCTTGCCGCTGACTTTGGTGTGGTTGGCATCGAAAATCGACGACAGCGGGTTGTGATTGAAGTCGTGGGAAACCAGCGGCAAGGTGTTGTAGCCGAGGATTTTCGAGTGCTGGCTGGCTTCTTTCATGATCGCGTTGACTTCTTCAGCCGTGGTTTCGCGATTCAGGTGTAACGTCAGGTCGACCAGCGAAACGTTGATCACGGGCACGCGCACAGCCATGCCGGTGAGCTTGCCTGCCAGTTCCGGCAACACCAGGCCGACCGCTTCGGCGGCGCCGGTCTTGCTCGGGATCATCGACTGGGTGGCAGAGCGCGCGCGGTACGGGTCGGTGTGGTAGACGTCGATCAGGTTCTGGTCGTTGGTATAGGCGTGGATGGTGGTCATCAGGCCACTTTCGATACCCAGTTCACGGTGCAGGACTTGCGCCACCGGAGCCAGGCAGTTGGTGGTGCAGGATGCGCTGGAAATGATTTGATGCGATTGACGCAGGGTGTCGTGGTTGACGCCATACACGATAGTGGCGTCCGCGCCTTTGGCGGGGGCCGAGATAATGACTTTGCGCGCACCGGCAGTCAGGTGCGCGGCGGCCTTGGTGCGATCAGTGAACAAACCGGTGCATTCGAACACCACGTCGATGTTCTGCGCTTTCCACGGCAGTTCGGCCGGGTTGCGAATCGCGCTGACTGCAATTCGGTCACCATTGACCGTCAGGCTTTCGCTGTCGCATTCAACGGTGCCGCCGAACGGCCCATGGACCGTGTCGAAGCGCAGCAGGTGCGCATTCATTTCGCTGTCGCCCAAATCATTGATGGCGACGACTTGCAGGTCCTGACGATAGCCTTGGGTATAGAGTGCGCGTAGGACGTTGCGGCCGATGCGGCCAAAACCATTGATTGCAATACGGAGAGTCATACAGCCGTCCTCAGTAAATTTGTTGTTGGAATTACAAGATTATTCGCATAGAAATAGAAAACAAGCCTTTTTAATGGCAATATTTTGTTTTATCTACAACGAGAAGCCCGTAAGACCCATACAGTTGATCGAGATCAAGCTTTTACAGACAAGGCTCGCGCCTCGATTTCTGGAACCGTCCGAGCGGATGACCACACACGTTAGCCTGGAGTTCATCATATGCATCCCCGCGTCCTTGAGGTAACCGAACGGCTGATCGCCCGTAGTCACGACACACGGCAGCGCTATCTTCAACTTATTCGCGGCGCTGCGAGCGATGGCCCGATGCGTGGCAAGCTACAGTGCGCCAACTTCGCCCACGGTGTCGCGGCCTGCGGTCCTGAAGACAAAAACACCCTGCGCATGATGAACGCCGCCAACGTGGCCATCGTTTCTTCCTATAACGACATGCTCTCGGCGCATCAGCCGTACGAGCACTTCCCGAATCAGATCAAACAGGCTTTACGTGACATTGGTTCGGTCGGCCAATTCGCCGGTGGCGTTCCGGCGATGTGCGACGGCGTCACTCAGGGCGAGCCGGGCATGGAGCTGGGCATCGCCAGCCGTGAAGTCATCGCCATGTCCACTGCCGTTGCGTTATCCCACAACATGTTCGACGCCGCCTTGATGCTGGGCATTTGCGACAAGATTGTGCCGGGCCTGATGATGGGCGCGCTGCGTTTTGGTCATTTGCCGATTCTGTTCATTCCTGGCGGGCCGATGGTCTCGGGGATATCCAACAAGCAGAAAGCCGACGTGCGCCAGCGCTATGCGGAAGGCAAGGCCACGCGCGAAGAACTGCTGGATTCGGAGATGAAGTCTTATCACGGTCCCGGCACTTGCACGTTCTACGGCACGGCCAACACCAACCAGTTGCTGATGGAAGTCATGGGCCTGCATTTGCCGGGCGCGTCGTTTGTGAATCCGTACACGCCGCTGCGTGATGCGCTGACGGTGGAGGCTTCGCACCAGATCACGCGCATGACCATGCAAAGTGGCAACTTCATGCCGTTGGGCGAAATCGTCGATGAGCGTTCGCTGGTCAATTCCATCGTCGCGCTGCATGCCACCGGTGGTTCCACCAACCACACGTTGCACATGCCGGCGATTGCCCAGGCGGCAGGCATTCAGTTGACCTGGCAGGACATGGCCGATCTGTCCGAAGTGGTGCCGACCCTGACTCACGTCTACCCGAACGGCAAGGCGGACATCAATCACTTCCAGGCAGCGGGCGGCATGTCGTTCCTGATCCGCGAGCTGCTGGAAGCCGGTTTGCTGCACGAAGACGTCAACACCGTGGTCGGTCGCGGCCTGAGTCGCTATACCCGCGAACCCTTCCTCGAAGACGGCAAGCTGGTCTGGCGCGAAGGCCCGATCGAAAGCCTGGACGAAGATATTCTGCGCCCGGTCGCGCGGCCGTTTTCACCCGAAGGCGGCTTGCGCGTCATGGAAGGCAACCTGGGCCGTGGCGTGATGAAAGTCTCGGCCGTGGCCCTTGAGCATCAGATCGTCGAGGCGCCGGCCAAGGTCTTCCAGGACCAGCAGGATCTGGCCGATGCGTTCAAGGCTGGCGAGCTGGAATGTGATTTCGTCGCCGTGATGCGCTTCCAGGGCCCGCGCTCCAATGGCATGCCGGAACTGCACAAAATGACGCCGTTCCTCGGCGTGTTGCAGGACCGGGGTTTTAAAGTCGCATTGGTGACGGATGGACGGATGTCCGGCGCATCGGGCAAGATCCCGGCGGCGATACACGTCTGCCCGGAAGCCTTTGATGGTGGCCCTTTGGCACTTTTGCGCGATGGCGACATCGTGCGGGTCGATGGCGTAAAAGGGACGTTGCAAGTTCTGGTCGAACCGGCAGAATTGGCGGCCAGAGAACCCGCTGTCGGCCAGCTCGACAACAGTGTCGGCACTGGACGCGAGCTGTTCAATTTCATGCGCATGGCCTTCAGCTCGGCAGAGAAGGGCGCCAGCGCCTTTACCTCTAGTCTGGAGACGCTTAAGTGAAGTTGGCCCTGGTCGGTGATATTGGCGGTACCAATGCACGTTTTGCCATTTGGGAAGACGAAAAGCTGCATTCCATCCGGGTATTCCCGACCATCGACTACGTCAGTCCCGAGAAGGCCATCGAGGTCTATCTTCAGGATCTGGAGTTGCGGCGCGGCGATGTCGGGTTTGTCTGCCTGGCCGTTGCCGGGCCGGTGGATGGCGACGAGTTCGAGTTCACCAACAGTCATTGGCGGCTGAGCAAGTCGGCGTTCTGCGCGGACCTGAAAGTCGATGAGCTGCTGTTGGTCAACGATTTCACGGCCATGGCCCTGGGCATGACCTGCCTGAAAGACGACGAGTACCTGACGGTCTGCCATGGCATCAGCGAGCCGGATCGGCCACGTGTCGTGGTCGGGCCGGGCACCGGTCTGGGTGTCGGCACGCTGCTCGGCATCGGCGTCAATCGCTGGATGGCGCTGCCCGGCGAAGGCGGCCATGTGGATCTGCCCATCGGTAATGCCCGCGAAGCCTTGTTGTGGATGCGGTTGATGGCCGATCACGAACACGTCAGCGCCGAAACCATCCTCAGCGGCGCTGGCTTGTTGTTGCTGTATCAGGTGAGCTGCGCCCTGGACGATATCGAACCGACGCTCAAGTCACCGGCAGCGATTACCTCGGCTGCGGTGGCCGGGGATCCGGTGGCGGCTGCGGTGCTCGACCAGTTCTGCGTGTTTCTTGGCCGGGTGGCCGGCAACAACGTTTTGACCGTCGGCGGCCGTGGCGGTGTATACATCGTCGGCGGCGTGGTGCCGCGTTTTATCGACTTTTTCATGATCAGCGGCTTCAAGCGCGCATTCGCCGAGAAGGGCGTGATGAGCGATTATTTCGCAGGCGTTCCGGTGTGGCTGGTGACGGCCGAGTATCCGGGCCTGATGGGCGCGGGTGTCGCGTTGCAGCAGGCGTTTGGTGACGTGCTCGATGGCGTCGAGCAGTAGGAGCCGACACCGTTAAGGATTACTCAAAACAATAACGATCCATTGCGACAAGGAAGATCCAGGTGAGCTCAGTCAGTAAATCGATCCTGCTGGTTGATGATGACCAGGAGATTCGTGAATTGCTGCAAACCTACCTGAGCCGCTCGGGCTTTCAGGTACGGACGGTCGGGGATGGTGCGGATTTCCGTCAGGCCTTCAACGATGAACCCAGTGACCTGCTGATCCTCGACGTGATGCTTCCCGACGAAGACGGCTTCAGCCTGTGTCGCTGGGTGCGTCAGCACAATCGCCAGCCCCACGTGCCGATCATCATGCTGACTGCCAGCTCGGACGAAACCGACCGGGTGATCGGTCTGGAGTTGGGTGCAGACGATTATCTCGGCAAACCATTCAGCCCCCGTGAACTGCTGGCGCGGATCAAGGCGCTGTTGCGCCGGGCGCAATTTGGTCAGGAGCGGGTCGGCGGCGATGTGCTGGTGTTTGATGAGTGGCGGCTGGACATGGTCAGTCATCGGCTGTTTCACAACGATGGCGAGGAAGTGATTCTGTCCGGCGCCGACTTCGCGTTGCTCAAGCTGTTCCTTGACAATCCCCAGCAGATTCTGGATCGCGACATGATCGGCAACGCGACCCGTGGCCGTGAGCTGATGCCCCTTGAGCGCATTGTCGACATGGCGGTCAGTCGTCTGCGTCAACGCCTGCGCGATACCGGCAAGTCACCGCGCTTGATCCGCACAGTGCGCGGCAGTGGTTATCTGCTGGCGGCCAATGTCATACCCCAAATCAGCAATGGTTACTGAGTGTTGAGCGAGGCCGCCCCGAAGCGTCGGTTCCCGATGCCGCGCTCGCTGCTGGGACGCATGTTGCTGCTGACTTTGCTGGCGGTATTGCTGGCTCAGGCGCTGTCCAGCGTCATCTGGCTGTCGCAGCTGCGCGCGACGCAAATGGAAGGGTTGATCACCAGCGCCCGCAGCCTGGCGTATTCCATGGCGGCCAGCGTCAGTTATTTCCGCTCATTGCCGGTGGCGTATCGCCCGCTGGTGCTGGACCAGTTGCGCAGCATGGGCGGCACACGCTTTGTCGTGTCCCTCAATGATCGTCCGCTGGACATGCAAACCCTCGAAGCGACGCCACGCAAGCAGGCTGTGCTTGATGTGGTCGATGAAGTGCTGCGTCAGCATCTGGGGACTGATCCGGACATTTCTGTCTGGTTCGTGCGCCCGGAAGACCTGCGGATTTTCAACAGCGGCCTGAAACTCGATGAGCTGCCGCGCTCCTGGGCGCATTACGCCCTGAGCCTGGAGCCGGTCAATCCACCGATCCTGGTCACCCAGATCGAGCTGGCGCACGGCGAATGGCTGTACATCGCCTCGCTGCTGCCCGAGCCCTACACCACCCTTGAAGAACAGGAATTGCCCCTTCAGCAAGTGTGGTTCATCGCCCTGACCAGTGGTTTCCTGTTGTTGTTCATTGGCTTGTTGGTGCATTGGCAAAGTCGCCCGCTCAAACGGCTGGCCCGCGCAGCGCGGGACATGTCGCTGGGTGCGGAAGTGGAGTCGGTGGTGGAAGGCGGCGGCAGCGAAGTGGTGGAAGTCAGCCGCGCTTTCAATGCCATGCGCACGCGCATCAGTCGTTACCTGACCGAACGCGGCCAGTTGTTCAGCGCCATTTCCCACGATTTGCGTACGCCCATCACGCGCCTGCGCCTGCGGGTCGAGTTGCTGGAAGATGAAACCCAGCAGCGCAAATTCAGCCGTGATCTGGACGAGCTGGAGTTGCTGGTCAAAGGCGCTCTGCAATGCGTGAAAGACACGGATATTCACGAGAACATCGAACCGGTGGATCTGAACAACGTGCTCGATTGTCTGGTGGAGCCTTATCTGCCACCCAACGGCAACGGCAGCGCGACCCAGCACGGCAAGGCCGAGGCGCCGTATCCGGGTAAACCGCTGGCCCTCAAACGCTGCATCGGCAACCTGATCGATAATGCCATCAAGTACGGGCACAAGGCGCATCTGCGGGTCGAAGACAACGCCACGGCATTTGTGCTGCACGTCGACGATGAAGGCCCCGGCGTACCTGAACAACGCCTCGAACAAGTCTTCGAACCGCATTTCCGCCTCGCGGGCAGCCAGCAGCAAGGCTACGGCCTGGGCCTGGGCATCGCCCGCAACATCGCCCACAGTCACGGCGGCGAAGTCAGCCTGCAAAACCTGCGCGGCGGCGGGTTGCGGGTGACGCTGTACCTGCCGAGGACAGCGGATTGATGTTCACCAACCCGTAGGACCAACCCGTAGGACCGGCTTTAGCCGGGAGCAGGCCCGCATGGTCGTCGCATCTATGTCGTCCGAAATGCCAACCTCCCGGCTAAAGCCGGTCCTACGAGCCGGTCTTGCGAGCCGGTCTTACGTGGCGTGCGGCCAGGCACCTGTCCAATGTCACCACCCTGTGACAATCGCGCATCCCTTCGTTACCGTTCTTTCCAAACCCTTGGTTAGACTCCATGCAGCGCAAGCACAGACTTGCTCATGCATAACAACAAGAAAGGTTAAATCGATGAATTCAATTTCCCGTCTCGCTACTGTCATTTCTCTCGCCTCGTTGTTCCCGCTGAGCGCTGTTGCTGCTGAGTCCAAAGGCTCCGTCGAAGTGGTCCACTGGTGGACGTCCGGTGGCGAAAAAGCGGCTGTCGATGTGTTGAAAGCCCAAGTGGAAAAAGACGGCTTCATCTGGAAAGACGGCGCTGTGGCCGGTGGCGGTGGTTCGACCGCCATGACCGTGTTGAAAAGCCGCGCTGTCGCCGGCAACCCGCCTGGCGTTGCCCAGATCAAGGGGCCGGACATTCAGGAATGGGCGTCTACCGGTCTGCTCGATACCGACGCGCTGAAAGACGTTTCCAAGGAAGAGAAGTGGGACAGCCTGCTGGACAAGAAAGTCTCCGACACGGTGAAGTATGAAGGCGACTATGTGGCGGTCCCGGTGAACATTCACCGTGTCAACTGGCTGTGGATCAACCCGGAAGTGTTCAAGAAAGCCGGGATCACCAAGAATCCAACCACGCTTGAAGAGTTCTACGCTGCCGCTGACAAGCTCAAGGCTGCGGGCTTCATCCCGCTGGCCCATGGCGGTCAACCCTGGCAGGACAGCACTGTTTTCGAAGCCGTCGTGCTGTCGGTAATGGGTGCCGACGGTTACAAGAAAGCCTTAGTAGACCTGGATGAAAAAGCCCTGACCGGCCCGGAAATGGTCAAGTCGCTGACCGAGCTGAAGAAAGTCGCCACCTACATGGATGCCGACGGCAAAGGCCAGGACTGGAACCTGGAAGCCGCCAAGGTCATCAACGGCAAGGCCGGCATGCAGATCATGGGTGACTGGGCCAAGAGCGAATGGACCGCCGCCAAGAAAGTCGCTGGCAAAGACTACGAATGCGTAGCCTTCCCGGGCACCGAAAAAGCGTTCACCTACAACATCGATTCCCTGGCCGTGTTCAAGCAGAGCAAGGACAAGGACACCACTGCTGCTGCACAGCAGGACATCGCCAAAGTCGTGCTGGGTGAAAACTTCCAGAAAGTTTTCAGCATCAACAAAGGCTCGATCCCGGTTCGCAACGACATGCTGAACAAGATGGACAGCTACGGTTTTGATTCTTGCGCACAAACCGCTGCCAAGGACTTCCTGGCTGACGCCAAAACCGGCGGCCTGCAACCAAGCATGGCGCACAACATGGCGACCACTCTTGCAGTCCAGGGCGCGTTCTTTGATGTGATCACCAACTTCATCAACGACCCGAAAGCCGATCCAGCCAAGACCGCCAAGCAGTTGTGGGCGTCGGTCAAAGCTGCGAAGTAATCGCTTCGCGCCCTGATCAAAGTGCGCGCGTTAACCCCAGCCGCAGTTCGTGCTGATGAAACCGTCTCATCCGGTTTCACGCACGGCTGTGGCCTGGATCAAGTCGTCATGAGTGGATGCTTCCAATGAGTTCGATTGCTGTGTTCAGCAAAGCCTCGCCGTTCGATGCCTTGCAGCGCTGGCTACCCAAACTGGTGCTGGCGCCAAGCATGTTCATCGTATTGGTGGGCTTTTACGGCTATATCCTGTGGACGTTCGTATTGTCGTTCACCACCTCGACCTTTCTGCCGTCCTACAAGTGGGCCGGACTGGCGCAATACCAGCGTCTGTTCGATAACGACCGCTGGTGGGTAGCGAGCAAGAATCTCGCAGTGTTCGGTGGCATGTTCATCGGTATCAGCCTGGTGGTCGGCGTGATACTGGCGGTATTCCTCGACCAGCGCATTCGCCGCGAAGGGTTTATTCGCACCATTTATCTGTACCCGATGGCGCTCTCGATGATCGTCACCGGTACCGCCTGGAAATGGCTGCTCAACCCAGGCATGGGCCTGGACAAATTGTTGCGCGACTGGGGTTGGGAAGGCTTCCGGCTGGACTGGCTGATCGACCCTGATCGCGTCGTCTATTGCCTGGTGATTGCCGCAGTCTGGCAGGCGTCGGGTTTTATCATGGCGATGTTCCTGGCCGGCCTGCGCGGTGTCGATCAGTCGATCATCCGTGCTGCGCAAATCGACGGGGCGAGCCTGCCCACCATTTACCTGAAAGTCGTGCTGCCAAGCCTGCGTCCGGTGTTTTTCAGCGCCGTGATGATCCTTGCGCATATCGCCATCAAGAGCTTCGACCTGGTTGCAGCGATGACGGCGGGTGGCCCCGGCTACTCCTCGGACCTTCCGGCGATGTTCATGTATTCCTTCACTTTCAGTCGCGGCCAGATGGGCATGGGCTCGGCCAGTGCAATCCTGATGCTCGGGGCGATTCTCGCCATTGTCGTGCCTTACCTGTATTCCGAGCTGAGGAACAAGCGTCATGAGTAATCAGATCGGAACACCTGCCGTCAGCCTCAGCCGGATCGCGATTCACGCGGTGCTGATCATCGCGTGCCTGCTGTACCTGGTGCCGCTGGTAGTGATGTTGCTGACCAGCTTCAAGACTCCGGAAGATATCGGCACCGGCAACCTGCTGAGCTGGCCAACCGTGGTGAGCACCATTGGCTGGGTCAAGGCCTGGGCGACCGTCGACGGGTATTTCTGGAACTCGATCAAGATCACCGTGCCCGCGGTGTTGATCTCCACCGCCATCGGCGCGCTCAACGGTTACGTGCTGTCGTTCTGGCGTTTCCGGGGCTCGCAGCTGTTCTTCGGCCTGTTGCTGTTCGGCTGCTTCCTGCCGTTCCAGACCGTCCTGCTGCCAGCGTCCTTCACGCTGGGCAAGATGGGCCTGGCGAGCACCACCACCGGGTTGGTGTTTGTGCATGTGGTCTACGGCCTGGCGTTCACCACGCTGTTCTTCCGTAACTACTACGTGAGCATTCCGGATGCGCTGGTCAAGGCTGCGCGCCTGGATGGCGCCGGGTTTTTCACCATCTTCATGAAGATCATTCTGCCGATGTCGACGCCGATCATCATGGTCTGCCTTATCTGGCAGTCCACGCAGATCTGGAACGACTTCCTGTTCGGGGTGGTGTTCTCCAGCGGTGACTCGCAACCGATCACCGTGGCCCTGAATAACCTGGTCAACACCAGCACCGGAGCCAAGGAATATAACGTTGATATGGCGGCGGCGATGATTGCCGGCCTGCCGACACTGCTGGTCTACATCGTGGCAGGCAAGTATTTCGTGCGCGGTCTCACGGCCGGCGCGGTCAAGGGGTAAACATGGCAACGCTCGAATTACGCAATGTAAACAAGACCTACGGCGTTGGCCTTCCGGACACGCTGAAGAACATCGAACTGCAGATCAAGGACGGGGAATTCCTGATTCTGGTCGGGCCTTCCGGCTGTGGTAAATCGACGCTGATGAACTGCATCGCGGGTCTGGAATCGATCAGCAACGGCTCGATCCTGATCGACGATGCCGACGTCAGCGGCATGAGTCCCAAGGACCGTGACATCGCCATGGTCTTTCAGTCCTATGCGCTGTATCCGACCATGACCGTGCGCCAGAACATCGAGTTCGGCCTGAAAATCCGCAAGATGAGCGCCGCCGCCATCGACGAGGAAGTGACCCGGGTCGCCAAGCTGTTGCAGATCGAACACCTGCTCAATCGCAAGCCCGGCCAGTTGTCCGGCGGCCAGCAACAGCGTGTGGCCATGGGGCGCGCACTGGCGCGGCGGCCGAAGATTTACCTGTTCGATGAGCCGCTGTCCAACCTTGACGCCAAGCTGCGGGTCGAGATGCGTACCGAAATGAAGCTGATGCATCAGCGACTCAAAACCACCACGGTATACGTCACTCACGACCAGATCGAAGCCATGACGCTGGGCGACAAAGTGGCGGTGATGAAAGACGGGATCATCCAGCAGTTCGGCACCCCGAAAGAGATCTACAACAACCCGGCCAACCTGTTCGTGGCCAGCTTCATCGGTTCGCCGCCGATGAACTTCATTCCCCTGCGCCTGCAACGCAAGGAAGGTCGCCTGTTCGCCTTGCTCGACAGCGGTCAGGCGCGTTGCGAGCTGCCCTTGGGCATGTCGGATGCCGGCCTTGAAGATCGCGAAGTCATCCTGGGCATGCGTCCCGAGCAGATCGTTCTGGCGCCCGGCGAACCCAACGGCCTGCCGACCATCCGTGCGGAAGTCCAGGTCACCGAGCCGACCGGGCCGGACACGCTGGTGTTCGTCAACCTTAACCAGAGCAAGGTCTGCTGCCGTCTGGCGCCGGACGTCGCGCCTCAGGTCGGGGAAAGCCTGACCCTGCAATTCGATCCGGCCAAAGTCATGCTCTTCGACGCCGCCACCGGCGAACGTCTTGGCGTGCTGGGTCAGCCGCAGCCTGCCGGCCGCGTGGGCAATGTCACGCAGATCAACCGCAACTGAACCGAGCACAGCCGGTCGGGTAACCGCTGCCGTAACAGGTCGCCCCGTCGGCAAACACGAAGCAACCGATGTCGATGCCGTTAGAAGCTAATAACAATAAAACGAGGAATTAAGGGATGAAGAAGCTACGCAATAAATCGCTTAACCAGTTCCAGCTTATCGGTGGTTTGTCTGTTTTGAGTGCGTTGGCGTTTTCGGGAAGCGCCAGCGCTGTCGAGCCGTTCCACGCCAATGAACACATGACCGGTGATTGGGGTGGATTGCGTCAGGAACTGTATGACAAGGGCTATGACTTCTCGCTGGAATACGTCGGGGAAATGGGCGCCAACGTGCATGGCGGCTACAACGACGACAAGACGGCGCGTTACAGCGATCAGTTCGCCCTCGGCGTGCAGATGGATCTGGAGAAAGTCCTTGGCTGGAAGAATGCGGAGTTCAAACTGGCCATCACCGAGCGAAGCGGCAACAATATTTCCAATGATCGACTCGGCGATCCTCGTGTCGGCACGCTCAGTTCCTCGCAGGAAGTCTGGGGTCGCGGCCAGACCTGGCGCCTGACGCAAATGTGGGTCAAGCAGACCTATTTCGACGGCAAGCTCGACATCAAGGCCGGCCGGATGGGCGAGGGCGAGGATTTCGGCAGCTTCCCTTGCGACTTCCAGAACCTGACCTTCTGCGGTACTCAGGCCGCCAACTATGTGAACACCTGGTACAACTGGCCAGTCAGCCAGTGGGCCTTGCGCGTGAAGTACAACATCACGCCTGAAGTCTTCGCCCAGATCGGCGTCTACGAACAGAACCCTTCGTACCTGGAAACCGGCAACGGCTTCAAGCTGAGCGGCAGCGGCGCCAAAGGCACCCTGGTGCCGGTGGAAGTGGTGTGGTCACCGACCATCAACTCGCTGCCGGGCGAATACCGTCTGGGTTACTACTTCAGCAGCCCAAGCGCTGACGATGTCTACGAGGATCGTAACGGCCAGCCACAAGGCCTGACCGGCGGCCAGTTCAAGTCGCGCAGCGAGAAGACTGGCTGGTGGGTCGTGGCGCAGCAAAAGATCATGAACTTCGACGGCGATCAGTCCCGAGGCCTGAGCCTGTTTGCCAACGCAACCGTGCATGACAAAGACACGAACTTCGTCGACAACTTCCTGCAGGTCGGTATGGTCTTCAAAGGCCCGTTCGCCGCGCGTCCGAAGGATGACATCGGCATCGGTGTTTCGCGCATTCACGTCAACGAAGACGTGCGGGACCGTGCGAAGCAGATCAACGCCGTCAATGGTATCGACGACTACGACAACCCAGGCTATCTGCCGATCCAGAAAAGCGAGTACAACTCCGAGATCTACTACGGCGTGCACGTCACTGACTGGCTGACCATTCGCCCCAACCTGCAGTACATCAAGTCTCCGGGCGGTGTCGATCAGGTTGATAACGCGCTGGTGGCCGGTATCAAACTGCAGACCAAGTTTTAACAACGATCAAGGGTCGTGTGGTGCTTTACGGGCGGCCTGGCTGCCCGTTTTTTTTGGGTGGCTTTCTGGACTCAATTCATGCCGTAGGACCGGCTTTAGCCGGGAGCGCGCGCTCCCGGCTAAAGCCGGTCCTACGGTCGTAGAAAACATTTTTTCGGGACAGCAATGACCATCAAGGAAGCGGGGATGCTGGAGCATCCGTTGCAGCGATTCTTTAAATCCAGGCGATCCAGACCGACGTTCGAGTGGGAGCGTTATCAGCTGCGCGACGTGCTGATCATCGATCACCCGCAATGTGAGGCAGTGTTCAGTCGACAGGGTGGCCAGTTGCTGCATTTTCAGCCGCGAGGTCAGAAGCCCTGGTTGTGGTGTGCGTCGCATTGGCCACAAGTGGGTGCGATTCGCGGCGGCGTTCCGGTTTGCTGGCCCTGGTACGGCCGTCATCCGAGCGAAGGCGTATGGCCGGCGCACGGTTGGGCGCGGCTGCTGGACTGGAAACTGATCGACAGCCGGGAAAGCGACGCGGGCGTGAGCCTGCATTGGCGGCTGCAACTGTGGGACTGGCAAGCCGACCTGCACGCCGAGTTGGGGCAGGGCATGGAATTGCGTTTGACTACCCGGCATCAGGACAGCGAACCCTGCCAGTTCAGCCAGGCGCTGCACGCTTATTGGCGGATCAGCGATGTGCAGGAAGTCGCGCTGGAAGGCCTCGATGGCGCGCAGGGCTACGATCAGCTCAGCCGACAGGCATGTCAGCAAGAAGGCGATTTGCGCGTGGCGGGCGGCTGTCAGCGGGTGTTCGATCATACCGGTCCGTTGCAGTTACAGGATCAAGCCTGGCAACGGCGCTTGGGTATCGATACGGGCGACAGCGCCAACACGGTGATCTGGCATCCCGGCAATCGTCCGTTGATGGGCGTGGCGGGCAGCGAAGCGGGCGGATTCGTTTGCGTCGAGGCCGCGTCAGGCGGCAGCGAAAGCCTGAGCCTGGCGCCAGGCGAGCGCGCCGAGTTGAGTTTGCAGGCTTATCTGGTGCATTGACGGTGCGCAAAACCTGTAGGACCGGCTTCAGCGGGGAGAGAATTGACGCCCTCGCGACTAAAGTCGCTCCTACGGCTCCTACGGCTGCTAACCCTGATCCTCAACCGGATAGCGGCTGTCGTTCAGGCTTTCCTTGATCTTGCGCAGGTGCGGCTGGAAGTCGACGCCTCGGCGCAGGGTCATGCCGGTGGCGAGCACGTCGAGCACGGTCAACTGGATGATCCGTGAGGTCATCGGCATATAGATGTCGGTGTCTTCCGGCAGCGGAATGTTCAGGCTGACGGTGCTGGCCTTGGCCAAGGGCGAGCCCGCCGCCGTCAGGCCCAGCACCGAAGCGCCGTTGGCGCGGGCAATGCGCGCCACTTCGACCAGTTCCCGGGTGCGGCCGGTGTAGGAAATGATCACGAACAGTTCCCCGGTGTGCGCCACTGAGGCAATCATGCGCTGCATCAACACATCCGCGTGGGCGGTGACCGCCAGGTTGAAGCGAAAGAACTTGTGCTGCGCGTCCAGCGCGACCGGCGCCGACGCCCCGAGGCCGAAGAAGTGAATCTGCCGGGCCTGAATCAGCATGTCCACGGACTTGCTGATCAGCGCGGGGTCCAGTTGCTGGCAGGCGGTGTCCAGCGAGGCGATGGCGCTGCCGAAGATCTTCTGGGTATAGGCCTCGGTATCGTCATCCGCCTCGACCGCGCGGCTCACGTACGCGGCACCGCTGGCCAGGCTCTGCGCCAGCTGCAACTTGAGTTCCGGATAGCCACTGACGCTGAATGAGCGGCAAAAGCGATTGACCGTCGGCTCGCTGACGTTGGCGGCCTGGGCCAGCGCCGCAATGCTGAAACGGGTCGCTTGCTGCGGATTGAGCAGAATCGCTTCGGCGACTTTGCGCTCAGCCTTGTTCAGCTCTTCGAGTCGGCTCTGGATCATCTCCAGAAGATTTCTTGTGCGGTCCATTCAAAGTCCTTGTCGCGGCTGTTTTGCTCAGGTTTTTGCTTGAGCTATCACGAGGCCCTTTAGCCTGTAGCAAAGGTGGCCTATCGTACTGAGGGCCTGTGTTGATCACCACTGGAATATGGTTTTAGACGGAATGTTGTGGTTATTACTACATTTGGCCTTGAGTAACGCCTTTAAAAAAGGTATTTGTAGCCTAACTTGATAAAAGAACCAACATTATGCTCTCGATTACGGTTGAACCGTGCACTTTTGCCTTGTTTGGCGCCTTGGGCGACCTGGCAGTGCGCAAGCTGTTCCCGGCCCTTTATCAACTCGACCGCGCTGGATTGCTGCATGCCGATACGCGAATCCTCGCGTTGGCGCGCGAACCGGGCGACGAACAGCAGCATTTGGCATACATCGATAAATCCCTGCGCCGCTTTGTTCCGGAGGCTGAACTTGAGCCTGAGAACGTGGAGCGTTTTCAGGCTCGCCTGAGTTACCTGCACGTGGATTTCCTCAAGGCCGAGGATTACGTGGCGCTGGCCGAGCGTGTGGGTGATGCGCAGGTCCTGATCGCCTACTTCGCCACGCCGGCGTCAGTGTACGGCGCGATCTGCGAAAACCTCGCCTCGGTCAACCTGACCGAGCGCACCCGCGCGGTGCTGGAAAAGCCTATTGGTCATGACCTGGCGTCCTCGCGGCGGGTCAACGATGCGGTGGCGCAGTTCCTGCCGGAAACCCGCGTCTATCGCATCGACCATTACCTGGGCAAGGACACCGTCCAGAACCTGATCGCCCTGCGTTTCGCCAACAGCCTGTTCGAAACCCAGTGGAACCAGAATCACATTTCCCACGTGGAAATCACTGTCGCGGAAAAGGTCGGTATCGAAGGCCGTTGGGGCTATTTCGATCAGGCCGGGCAACTGCGCGACATGATCCAGAACCACTTGCTGCAGTTGCTGTGCCTGATTGCCATGGACCCGCCCAGCGACCTGTCCGCTGACAGTATCCGTGACGAGAAGGTCAAGGTGCTCAAGGCGCTGGCACCGTTCACGCCGGAACGTCTGGCCACTCAAGTTGTGCGCGGCCAATACATCGCCGGTTACAGCGAAGGCAAGCCAGTGCCCGGTTATCTGGAGGAAGAAAACTCCAATACCCAGAGCGATACGGAAACCTTTGTGGCCCTGCGTGCCGACATTCGCAACTGGCGCTGGTCCGGTGTGCCGTTCTACCTGCGTACCGGCAAGCGCATGCCGGCCAAGCTGTCGCAGATCGTGATCCACTTCAAAGAGCCGCCGCACTACATCTTCGCCCCCGAGCAGCGCATGCAGATCAGCAATCGCCTGATCATTCGTTTGCAGCCGGATGAAGGCATTTCCTTGCAAGTGATGACCAAGGACCAAGGCCTGGATAAAGGCATGCAGTTGCGCAGCGGCCCACTGCAACTGAATTTTTCCGACACCTACCGCAGCGCGCGCGTCCCCGATGCGTATGAGCGGTTGTTGCTGGAAGTAATGCGCGGCAATCAGAACCTGTTTGTTCGCAAAGATGAAATTGAGTACGCATGGCAATGGTGCGATCAGCTGATCGCCGGCTGGAAAAAGGCAGGCGATGCGCCCAAGCCTTACGCCGCCGGATCGTGGGGCCCGATGAGCTCCATTGCATTGATTACTCGTGACGGGAGATCGTGGTATGGCGATATGTGACCTTGAACTGCCAGCGGGCTTAGTCGCTCGCGAGTTCGATAATCCTGCGCTGCTGGCCAGTGAGCTGGCAGCTAACGTGGCTGAGCAACTGAAAACGGCCATCGCCAGCAATGGCGTCGCGACCTTGGTGGTTTCCGGTGGTCGCAGCCCGGTGGCTTTTTTCCAGAGCCTGGCCGAGCAGCCGCTGGACTGGTCCAGAGTCGTGGTCAGCCTGGCTGACGAGCGCTGGGTGCCGGTCGAGCATGCCGACAGCAACGCCGGCCTGTTGCAGCGCTATCTGCTGCAAGGCCCGGCGGCCAAGGCGAAGTTCCTCGGTTTGTACAGCGTCGCCCAAAGCCTTGAAGAAGCGGCTGATGCTGCCGATCAGGCCCTGGCCGAGTTGCCGCCCATCGACGTACTGATTCTGGGTATGGGTGATGACGGGCATACCGCGTCGTTGTTTCCCAAAAGCCCGAAGCTGAATGAAGCCTTGCGTCTGGATGGCGAACGTCGTTGCTTGCCGATGCTGGCGCCGACCGTGCCGCATCAGCGCCTGACCATGACTCGCCGTCTGCTGGCTTCGGCGCGTTTGCCGATCCTGTCGGTTTCCGGCCAGGCCAAACTCGACACCCTGCGCGCGGCCCTGGCCGGTGATGACCTCGCCGAAATGCCGGTTCGCGCCTTCCTTGACTCTTCCCTTGAGATTTACTGGTGCCCATAAGCAAAGGATCCGCCGCCATGAAAACAGTCGAAAACAATCAGCCGCTCAACAGCATGGCGAACAAGATTTCCCAGATCGATGAACTCTGCGCCAAGGCAAAGATTTTGCCGGTGATCACCATTCTGCGTGATCAGGATGTCCTGCCGTTGGCGGACGCGCTGGCAGCGGGCGGCATGACAGCGCTGGAAGTTACCCTGCGTTCGGCCTTTGGCCTGAGCGCCATTCGTATCCTGCGCGAACAGCGTCCTGAGCTGTGTGTCGGCGCCGGTACGATCCTGGACCGCAACATGCTGGCGGACGCCGAAGCGGCCGGTTCGCAATTCATCGTCACGCCAGGCAGTACGCAAGATTTGCTGGAAGCGGCCCTCGACAGCCCGCTGCCCTTGTTGCCCGGCATCAGCAGCGCCTCGGAAATCATGATCGGCTACGCCATGGGTTATCGCCGTTTCAAATTGTTCCCGGCGGAAATCAGCGGCGGCGTCGCAGCCATCAAAGCCCTTGGCGGTCCGTTCACGGAAGTGCGCTTTTGCCCAACCGGCGGCGTCAACGCGGACAACCTCAAGAGCTACATGGCGCAACCCAACGTCATGTGCGTTGGCGGTACGTGGATGATTGACAATGCGTGGGTCAAGAATGGCGACTGGAACCGCATCCAGGAAGCAACGGCGCAGGCGATGGCGTTGTTTGACTAAGTCGTGAACGTCCGACTGTAGGACCGGCTTCAGCCGGGAGCAGGGTGCTCTGGAGCATATCTGTTTGAAGCACCGACCTCCTCCCGGCTGAAGCCGGTCCTACGGGTGCTTGCGTCAAATCGGTTAATCGTTTGTTGTTGGCTTTACGGTGCGCCCTGGTCCGGCGCACCGTTTTTTTCACGCCAGTATGCGCAACGCGTCAGTCAGCAGCTGCATATGCGCAGCAGGGCTGCTGAACCCCGGCGTGATGCGAATGCAGGGTCCGCAGACCGATCCTTCCCGCGCTACGCTGAACAGGTTGTGCTCGTCGAGCAAACGCTGCGCCATGCGCTCTTGATCTGCATGTCGGGTAAAGCGCAAAGACGTGATCCCGCAATACAGCCGCGGATCGTCCGGCGTCAGTATTTCCACGCCTTCCAGTTCCCGAGCCGGCTTGACCCAAAGGTCGCGCAGGTAGCTCAGCCGTGCGCCTTTGGCGAGCGAGCCACCCATCGCCCGATGCTCCTCGAAAACCTTGGGTAACGTCATCCACGCCGGAATATTCGGCGTGCCATAAGGCACCAGCCCAAGGATGTTGTCTTTGCCGTAACGGGTATCGCCCATGTCCGCATCAATCGATCCCAGCCGCTCCTGCGCGACATAGATAAAGCCCAGGCTCAGTGGCGCGCCCATCCATTTCTGCAAGTTGTAACCGGCAAACGCGACGCCCAGGTCATCGAGCCGGAAATCCAGTTGGCCCAAGGCATGGGCGCCATCGAGAATCACGTCGATATCGCAAGCCTTGGCCAGCGCGGCAATCGCCTGCACCGGCATTACCAGGCCGGTGCGATGAGTCACATGAGTGAGCGCCATCAGTTTGAGGCGCGGGTAGCGCTCGAAGGCGGTCTGGTAGCTGTTGAGCAGGGATTCGTAGCTGGCCGGATGGACATGATTGATTTCAATGACCTCGACGCCACGGTTCCTGGCCAGCCAGCGCATCGCCGTTTGCACGCTGATATAGTCGAGATCGCTGATCAGCACCTGATCGCCCGGCTGCAACTGGTTGTAGTTGCGAATCAGCGATTGCAGGGATTCGGTGGCGCAGCGGGTGATGGCGATTTCCTCCGGCCGCACCTGCACCAGATCCGCCAACTGGCCGTGAATGATCTGGCTGTCGATTTCGTCGAACCGGCGACGCACGTACACCGAGTTGCTGCGGTTCACGTAATCGATATTGCGCCGATAATCTTCCAGCACCTCGCGGGTCATGCGCCCGAAATAGCCGTATTCCAGATTGATCGGGCCGGGCTCGACGTCATAGCGCCCAGCGATGTCGGCCCAGAAAGCCTCATCGCGCGCCTGTTGCAGTACCGCAGGGTTTACCGGTGCATGGTCCATTGCCGTCTCGCTTGTGGTCAGCCTTCTTTGAATTGACGCGGTCTCGTGCGCAGGGGGTCGAGCAACTCGGACAGGCCGTTATGATCAATCTCTTGCATCAACGCCAGCAGACCGCCGAGTTCGCTTTTCGGGAAGCCTTCCCGGGCAAACCAGTTCAGGTATTGCCCCGGCAGATCGGCAATCAGCCGACCCTTGTATTTGCCGAACGGCATCTCGCGCGTCACCAACAGTTTGAGTTTTTCCGGGTTCAAGGCCGAGCCCCCTTGTCATTGCGTCCAAGCCAATACGATACGTGCATTCTGCATGCAGGCCAAAGGACAGTTCATGCATAAATCACGACGCGTCTGTATGGTGATTTCAATAAGTCATTGATAAATATAGGAATAATAAGAACTAAAAAGCTGGCACGCTGACTGCAATTACCTAAGCAGAAGACACTTTCGTATCAACCTGCCATTAAGGAAATATCAAATGACTGATATCAATAAAGAATCGATCTCCATCCTGAATGACCTGATCGAAACCAGCAAAGATGGCGAGAAAGGTTTTCAGACCAGCGCCGAAGACATCAAGAACCCTGCGGTCAAGGCGTTCTTCCTGAGCCGTTCCGCTGAAATCGCGACTGCCGTACGTGAACTGCAAGCTGAAGTGCGTGCGCTGGGCGGCGACCCGGAAACTTCTTCCAGCGTCAGCGGCACTCTGCACCGCGCATGGGTTGACTTGAAGTCGACTCTGACCGGCAAGGATGACGTCGCTATCCTCAACGAAGTTGAGCGTGGCGAAGACGTAGCGTTGAAGGCTTACAAAGAAGCTCTGGAAAAAGCACGCGAGAAGGCTCTGCCATCGAACGTTGTGACGTTGATCCAGAAGCAACTGACTGGCGTTCAGGCCAATCACGATAAAGTAAAAGCTCTGCGTGACAGCGCCCGCGCTGCCAGCTGAGATTGAGCTGCGCCTGCCCACTGACGAGTGGGCGGCCGGTTCAATACAAAAAGCGCCAGCCAGTCTGGCGTTTTTTATTGCCCGGGATTTCTTGGGTTGAATGGGGAATCGTTAGAGCGAGGCTAGCCCGCGAAGGTCCGTAGGAGCGACCGTAGGAGCGACTTTAGTCGCGAGAGCGCCAATCGCCCTCCCGGCTAAAGCCGGTCCTACAGCGGGACTTACAGCCCCGCAGCCTCCACCCGATTACGTCCCAGATCCTTGGCTTGATACAGCGCCTTGTCCGCCGCATCGAGCAAGTCCCGCAGCAACACTTCGCTGCTCACCACCGTGCAGGCGATGCCGATGCTGATGGTGACTGGCTGCGTATCGCCGCCATAGGCGGGCAGGGCCTGGACGCCCTGGCGGATTTTTTCGGCCAGGAGTCTGGCCCCGTCAATGTCGGTTTCAGGCAGCGCTACGACAAACTCTTCGCCGCCGTAACGTGCCACGAAATCACTGGGTCTGCGCAGATTGCGCTCAATCGCCAGGGCAACATTGCGCAACACCTCATCGCCGCCATGATGCCCATGACGTTCGTTGAAGGCTTTGAAGTTATCCACATCGATCATCAGCACCGCCAGCGGTTTGCCTGAGCGCATGGCCCGCAGCCATTCGGCCCGGAAAACCTCGTCCAGCTTGCGCCGGTTGGCCAGTCCGGTGAGCGCGTCGGTCTCGGCGCGTATTTTGAGTTCGGTCTCCGCATGCCGACGCAGGCCCAGTTCCCGGCGCAGCAGCATGGCCAGGCCAAAAATCCCGAGGCACAGCACGCTTGTCGCCAGCCCGACCAGCAGCGCATTGCGTCGCCAGATGGCATACACCTCATCGACCGACTGCCCGACGACGACGATCAGCGGCAGGTTGCCGACATGGGAAAACGTATACAGGCGCTGCTTTTTGTCCAGGGATGAGACGCTGATAAAACTGCCACTGCCTTCCCGGAGAATGCGCTGAAAGTTGGGCGACTGGCTCAAATCCTTGCCGATCAGATCCTGGCCATCCAGCTCGGGATGGCGCGCCAGCAGCAGACCGTTGGTGTTGAACAGATTGATGTTGCTGTCCGGCCCGATGTCCAGCGTGAGAAACAGCTGCTTGAAATAAACCAGGCGCATGGCACCGCTGGCGATGCCCAGGAAGGTGCCATCGGGGGCCGACATGCGTCGGCTGAAGCTGATGCACCAGTCCTTGAAACCCCAGCGGGTTTTGAAGGGGCCATCAACTTTCATGTCAGGTGAAGGGTCTTTGGCATGGTTCTGAAAGTGCGGTCGGTCAGACACGTTTTCAGTTCGGGGCTCAACGGACGTGGAGTCGGCGAGGATATAACCGTCCTGGTCCAGCAACAGCAGATCACCCTTGAAGCGCGCAGAGGTAAACCGATCGAAGAGCACCAGATGGCGCAGTTCCGGGGAAATATTCATCAGGCCGGGATGCTGCCAGGCGCTGATCATGCCCTGCAGCGAGGTGTCGTAAAGCTCGGCATTGCGCAACACATCGGCGTCAATCAGCCGCACGATATTGGAAGCAGCGCGTGCGGCGTTCTCATTGGCCTCGCGGTGTTCTCGACTCAGCAGCGAAATGATGATGAGCAACAGCGTCACTACCGCGACGACGCTTCCGCAGATCAAAATAATTTCCGGTCGGCGCCATTTTTTTCGTAATTTTAGCTTGGGCAAAGGAGCAGTCATTGCACGGCGAACGCTCGATGGAAAGCTGATCAGACTTAAGCTGTTGTATTGACTGTAATTTCTTAAATGATCGGCATTAAAGGTGATAGCAGGTCAGGTATTTATAACCTCATATGGATAGCAAGCAACACCAACCGCCGGATGGCTCGGTTCTTCAGGTGCCCAAACTCAGAGGCAAATTAATCCCGAACGTGTTCAAGCCGGCCTGGCTGCGCACAAATACCGTGCCGCCGTGCATCAGGGCAATTGCCTTGACGATGGCCAGGCCCAGGCCATGATTGGCGCCGCTGTTGCTGCGCGAAGCGTCCACCCGATAGAAGCGTTCGAACAGTTTGGGTAAATGTTCCTCGGAAATCTCACTGCCCGGATTGGCCACTTCAATGCTCACGTGTTCCAGGTGTTCGACGATATCGACCTGGATCACTTGTCCGGGCCCGGTGTGCTGCACGGCGTTGTGCAGCAGGTTGATCAAGGCCCGGCGCAGATGGGCCTTTTCGATGGGCACGCTGGCATCGCCATTGACCTGCACCTGCACCTGAGCGTCTTCGAGGATGAAGTCCAGATAATCCAGCGTGGTCGCAACCTCCTGCGCCAGGGACGCGCAGGTCAGTTCGGTGACCTTGCTGCCCTGATCGGCGCTCGCCAGGAACAGCATGTCGTTGATGATCGAGCGCAAGCGTTCCAGTTCCTCGAGATTGGATTGCAGGACTTCGAAATAATGTTCAGCCGAGCGGCCACGCGTGAGTGCGACCTGAGTCTGGCCGATCAGGTTGGTCAACGGCGAACGCAGTTCATGGGCCACGTCCGCATTGAACGACTCCAGGCGCGAATAGGCTTGCTCGACGCGCTCCAGCGTCGAATTGAACGAGGTGACGAACTGGTTCAATTCCGGTGGCAGCGGCGACAGTTGCAGGCGGCCGGAAAGGCGCGGCGGGGCGAGTTTCTGTGCCTCCAGCGACAGGCTGGTCAAGGGCCGCAGGCCAATGCGCGCCACCCAATAACCCAGCAGCGAAGCCAGCGCGATGCCGACCGCCGCGAGGCTGATCAGGGCGATCAACAGCGAGTGCTGGGTTTGCCAGAAGGTCTCGGTGTCGATGGCGATGAGAAAACGCAACGGCGGGCGTTGATCCTTGGCGGCAAACTGACTGACCAGCACCTTGAACGGAAACTCGTGGCCGCTCAGCTTTAAATCGCGCATGCCCAGCGGGCCATTGGCGAACGCGCGAATCTCCGCGTCAGGATTGCCGAATTCATAAGCAGGGTTATCGCTGACCACCCAGAAGTGCAGACGCTTGTCTTCTTCGCTGAGCAATTTGAGCTTGGCGTTGATCTTGACCCAATGCTCCGGCGTGCCGAAGCGGTTGACGGCTGATTCCAGCACGCTGTAGCGCGCATCGACTTCCGCTTCGGGCAACAAACCCAGGCCTTTGTCGACTTGCAAATACAACGCCCAACCGATCAGGGTGAAGACCAGCAAGGCGACCAGCGCAAACATGGCGCCCAGACGCAGTGCGATGGAGTCAGCTTTCACTGCGGTTCTCCAGTACGTAGCCCATGCCGCGAATGGTGTGCAGCAGTTTTTGATCGAACGGCCCGTCCAGCTTGGCCCGCAGACGTTTGATCGCGACTTCGACGACATTGGCGTCACTGTCGAAATTGATGTCCCAGACCATCTCGGCAATCGACGTCTTGGAGAGGATTTCCCCATGCCGCCGCGCCAGCACGCTGAGCAACGAAAACTCCTTGGCAGTCAGATCCAGACGCGTGCCGGCGCGGGTTGCCTTGCGGCTGATCAGATCAATCCACAGATCGGCGATGCTGATTTGCACAGGCTCATGGGCACTGGTGCGGCGGGTCAGGGCTTGCAGGCGGGCGACCAGTTCCAGAAAGGAAAAGGGTTTGCCCAGGTAATCGTCAGCGCCTTCGCGCAGGCCGCGAATCCGGTCGTCCACCTGTTCCCGCGCGGTGAGCATGATCACCGGAGTTTGCTTGCGCGCGCGCAGAGCCCGCAGCACACCGAAACCGTCCAGACCGGGCAGCATGACGTCGAGAATGATCACGTCGTAATCGCTCTCCAGGCTCATGTGCAAACCTTCGATGCCTTCCCGGGCCAGATCGACGGTGTAACCCTGTTCGGTCAGGCCGCGATGCAGGTAGTCGGCGGTCTTTTCTTCGTCTTCGATAATCAGGACGCGCATGGGCAGCACCTCACTGAACGCAGGTTTCCTACAGGTTCCAGCATCCGGGTGCTCTGAAAAGTCTTCATTCGGACATCGCCAGTGCGCGCTTGGGTTGCGTGACGGGTTCCGGCTTGCGCCGATGGAATACACGTTCAAGCTGCAGGTAGATCACCGGGGTGGTGAACAGCGTCAGCGCCTGGCTGACCAGCAAGCCACCGACCACGGCGATACCCAGCGGTTGGCGCAGTTCGGCGCCGACGCCGTAGCCGAGCATCAGCGGCAACGCGCCGAGCAAGGCGGCGAGGGTGGTCATGATGATCGGGCGGAATCGCGTCAGGCAGGCTTCGTAGATGGCGGCCTCGGGGGTGAGCCCGCGTTCGCGTTGCGCTTCAAGGGCAAAGTCCACCAGCAGGATGCCGTTCTTCTTGACGATACCGATCAGCAGCACCACGCCGATCAAGGCCATGATCGAAAAGTCCTGGCCCATCAGCCACAGCATCAACAGCGCGCCGATCCCCGCCGAGGGCAAGGTGGAAATGATCGTCAGCGGATGCACGAAGCTTTCGTACAGCACACCGAGAATGATGTACACCGCCACCAGCGCCGCGAGGATCAACCAGGGTTGGTTGGCCAGGGAACTCTGGAACGCCTGCGCCGCGCCCTGGAAGTTGCCGATGATCGAAGCCGGCATGCCGATTTCGGTCTTGGCCTGATCCAGCATGCGCACCGCGTCGCCCAGCGCGACACCTTTGGACAGGTTGAAAGACAGGTTGGCTGCCGGGAACATGCCGTCGTGGCTGATGGACAGCGGCCCCATGGTCGGCGCCGCGACTTTGGCCAGCGCCGAGAGCGGCACCATCTCGCCGGTCAGTGGCGAGCGCAGATAGAAATACGCCAGGCTTTCGGCCTTGCCGCGCTGCTTGGCGTCCAGTTCGAGAATCACCTTGTACTGGTTGATCTCGGTCTGGAATTCGCTGATCTGGCGCTGTCCGAATGCGTCGTATAAAGCCTGATCGACATCGGCGGTGGTCAGGCCGAAACGTGCGGCGGCGCTGCGGTCGATGTCGATATGGGTGACGCTGCCGCCCAGTTGCAGGTCGTTGGACAGGTCGCGGAATGCCGGGTTGGCGCGCAGTTTTTCGGTGAGGCGTTCAGTCCAGGTATTGAGCAGCGGCCCGTCGTTGCTCTTGAGCACATATTGGTACTGACTGCGGCTTGGGCCGGAACTGAGGTTGATGTCCTGGCCAGCGCGCAGGTACAGCACGATGCCGGGAATCTTCGCCAGTTTCGGTCGTAGCCGGTCGATGAAATCGCTGACCGACACATCCCGGTCGCTGCGCGGTTTCAAGGAAATCCAGAAGCGCCCGTTGGCGATGGTTTGGTTGCTGCCGGTCACGCCGACGGAATGGGAAAAGGCCAGGACGGCGGGGTCTTCACCGACGATTTTCGCCAGTGCCTTATGTTTTTCAACCATGTCCGGGTAAGAGATATCAGCGGCGGCCTCAGTGGTGCCGAGGACGAATGCGGTGTCCTGCACCGGGAAGAAACCCTTGGGAATGATCACGTAGCCGACGACCGCCAGAACCAGCGTCAGGCCGAAAATTCCCAGCATCACCCGTTGATGGGCCAGTGCCTTGCGCAGCCCGCGCTCATAGAAGTCCAGCAAGCGTTCGCCGAAGCCGGGTTTGGCGTGAGGGTCGTGCTTAGGCGCGCGCATGAACAATGCCGCGAGTGTCGGCGCCAGCGTCAACGAAACCACCACGGAAATCAGAATGGTCGCGGTGGCGGTCAATGCAAACTCCTTGAACAGCCGCCCGACCACGCCGCCCATGAACAGCAACGGGATGAAGGCGGCCACCAGCGAGAAGCTGATGGACACCACGGTGAAGCCGATTTCCCCGGCACCTTTGATCGCGGCCTCGCGCATGCCCTCGCCGGCTTCCAGGTGACGGTGGATGTTTTCCACCACGACAATGGCGTCGTCCACCACGAAGCCGACGGCCACCACGATGGCCACCAGCGTCAGGTTGTTCAGGCTGAATCCGAATAGATACATCATGGCGAAGCTGGCAATCAGCGAGACGCCCAGCACGGCGCTGACAATCAAGGTGGCCGACAGCTGACGCAGAAACAGCGCCATGACCGCCACCACCAGCAACACTGCGATCAGCAGGGTGATTTCCACTTCATGCAGGGAGGCGCGAATGGTCCGGGTCCGGTCATTGAGCACGGTGACTTCCACCGAGGCTGGCAGCATTTCCTGCAAGCGTGGCAGTTCGCGCTGAATGCGATCCACGGTGTCGACGATGTTGGCGCCGGGCTGGCGGAAGATCGCCACGTTGACGCCTTGCTGCTCGCCGGACCAGGCACGCACGTAGGCGTTTTCCGAGCCGTTGACCACCCGCGCCACATCGCGCAGATGCACCGGCGCGCCGTCTTTGTAGGAAACGATCAACTGGGCATAATCCTGGGGCCGAAACAGTTGGTCGTTGGACGCAATCGTCGACACGCTGTCTTTGCCGTAAATGGCGCCCTTGGCCAGGTTCAGGCTGGTCTGTTGCACGGCCTGGCGAATGTCGGCGAGGGTCAGGCCCAATGCCGCGAGTTTTTCCGGCGCCGCCTGTACACGAATGGCCGGGCGCTGCTGACCGGTGATGTACACCTGACCGACGCCGTCAATCTGGCTTAACTGACGCGAGAGCAGGGATTCAGTGACGTCACTCAGCTCGGTGCCAGGCATCAGCGTGGAGCTGACGCTGAGGATCAGCACCGGGCTGTCCGCCGGGTTGACCTTGCGCCAGGTGGGCAGGTTCGGCATGTCGGCGGGCAGGCGGCCAGCGGCGGTATTGATCGCGGCTTGAACTTCCTGGGCGGCGGTGTCGATGCTTTTATTGAGGGTGAATTGCAGGGTCAGGTTGGTTGAGCCCAGGGCGCTGCTTGACGTCATCTGCGTCATGCCGGGGATCGCGCTGAATTGCACTTCCAGCGGCGTCGCCACCGAAGACGCCATGGTTTCCGGACTGGCGCCGGGCAATTGTGCCGACACTTGAATGGTCGGGAATTCCGCTTCCGGCAGCGGCGCGATAGGCAGGCGCGGGAACGCGATGGCGCCGAGCAGCACCAGGGCAAAGGTCAAGAGCAGGGTGGCGACCGGATGGTCCACGCACCACGCGGAAATGGATCCGCGGCCTTTCATCGCGCAGTCTCCAGATTGCCTGCCGTGGTTTGCGGCGCGGCATCACTCATCACTTCAATACGCGAACCGGCCTTGAGCCGGGACTGGCCATCACTGACCAGCACATCCCCGGCGCGCGGACCGGTGATCAAGGTCAAGTCGCTGTCCTGATACAGCACTTGCACCGGCACCACTTCGACCTTGTCGCCATTGACCCGATAAGCGAAGTGCTGCTCCATGCCGCGCTGAACCACTTGCGGCGGGACTTTCAAGGCATCGCGCTCGATGCCGGTCTGGATCTTCACCGTTACCAATTGACCTGGCCAGAGCAATTGCTTGGGGTTGCTGAACTCGGCCTTGGCGCGAATGGTGCCGGTGGTGGCGGAAACCTGGTTATCGATCAGCGTCAACTTGCCTTCACCCAGCAAGCTGCCGCTGTCGCCATCACCCAGAAACGCCTTCACCGCAGCGGGGGTGCTGGAGACGGTCAGGCTGTGCAAGGTCGGCAGCATCTGTTGGGGCAGGGAAAACTCCACGGAAACCGGATCGATCTGCGTGACCGAAAACAGCCCTTGCGCATCGCTGACCCGCAGGAAATTGCCTTCGTCGACATTGCGAATGCCGACGCGGCCCGTCACCGGCGAGCGAATCTGCGTGTAGGAAAGCTGCACCTGTGAAGCGCTGATGGCGGCCTGATTGCCCATTGCCGTGGCCTTGAGCTGATGGACCAAGGCCTGCTGCTGGTCGAAGGTCTGTCTGGAAATGCCGTTGTCGTCACTGAGCAACTTGTAGCGCTTGAGATCCAGTTGCGCCACGTCCAGCTGCGCCTGGCTTTGCGCGAGCTGGGCCTTGGCCTGGTCCAGCGTGGCGCGGATCGCCCGGTCATCAATGGTCGCCAGCAGATCACCGGCTTTTACCGCCTGACCCTCCTTGACCAGCACTTTGGTGAGAATGCCGTCCACCTGCGGCCGAATAATCACACTGTGCAGCGAAAGCACCGAACCGATACCCGTCACGTAACGCGGCACATCCTCTTTGACCACGGTCACCACTTTGACCGGCACCGCAGCGGGCGCGCTGACCTTGGCCGTAGCGGGGCGGGTCAGGGTCCAGCTGGCGATTCCGATCAAGCCTGCGATGACAATAACGGCAATGACGGTTTTGGTCTGTCTACGCATGCGAGTGGCGCCGGAAGGTGGGGAAACTGAGGAAGTCGGAAACAGCGCCTCCTTTATAGCCTGCCAATCCGGTCATGAGAATGACTGCAACCTGTCAGAATTGTCAGCAAAGCGGCAAAAAGCCATCTGGCCAGCATCAAGAAATCATCCGCACGGACGATATCTCGGAATGAGAGGTGCTTGATATGAAAAGCACAACTTGTCTTTCAGAACTATCCTACACATTTCCGGGGGTATTTCTTACGGACGTATCTTGCACCGATCTCATTATTTTTTTGCTGATGGAATAGCGGAGTCATTGCAATGAAAAATGAAACGCCCTGCGTGGAACGGTTTTTAAAAGTTGCTTCGTCTTTACGAAATATATCTGTGCTGCTTATTGCAGTGCCTTTGTTATTATCACCCGCCGCCGTATCTGCCAGTAATGGTGCCATCCGGTTTCACGGGCAAGTGATCAATCCGGCCTGTTCAGTACAGTTTTCCAGGAGTTCAATAGACAGCCACAGCGTGCGCGTTATAAAAGTTACAGATGCGTTCACCCTCCAGGTCGATAAGTTACGCGATGTATGTGGCGGTGAGATCAAACCGTTTTCGGTCAGTTACCAGCCGCTGCCGGAAAAGTATTTATCGTCAGTAATCGCTGAAATGACCGGATTAGAGCCTGCCGTTGGTATCATCACGCTGACCTATCAATAATTACGACAAGCCTCTTTGGTTTTTGCGCGACGATGTCACTCTATGGAAGAGTGACCTGTCGCTCCGATTGAAGGTGTCGATAAAAGATAGGCAGTCGTATGAGGTGTGAGGGTTTGCTTGATCTTTTTGGTCGGGTATTGGCCCGATGCCTAGTATTAATTGGTTCATTCATGAATGCCGTTTTCTCCTACGGAAAGTTCTTGCGCGTCTTGTTGGAAAATCCCCCTGCTTAAAGTAACGATGCTGACAGCGATCAAAAAGATCCAACCCTATAGTGCGTGGCGTCCGATTCAGGGCATACACGGAATAACACAAGGAACGTTGTTAGCATGAAAAAACTTACTTTTGGTTTTATGGCAGCAGGCGCATTGACGCTGGGTTTGGCGGGGACGGCGAATGCGGCGAACAACGGGAAACTGATCTTCAACGGTACGCTGACCAATATCTCCTGTGACGTCTCAGCGGGTGCGGGCAGTGCGCCGGGTGTCAATCCGGGTGAAATCGCGGTCGATCTGGGTAACGTATCCTTTTCCGACATCGGCACTTCATCGCAAAGCGAACTGGCCACAGCGACACCCATTCAGTTGCTGGTCAACTGCAGTGCCGGCGTTGATCAATACAACCTGGTGAAAATGCGCTTCTCGGCGCGTTCCGGCAGCGGCCTGGACAACAACGACGCCAAGCTGCTGCGTACAACCGGCGCTGCGGATGGTGTCGGCATCGGTCTGCTCAACGCCGCGAACCAGATCATGGACCTTGGCGGCACCGAAACCATCGACAAACCGTTGATCAAAGACGGCGTGGGCGGCGCAACCGCCGAACTCAACTTCGGCGCGGTCTATGTGCTCAACGGCACAACCACCAATCCCGGCAATGCCGATGGCTTCATGCCTTTCGTTCTGGATTACGAGTAATCCAACAGGCGGGGCGAGTCTGACTCGTTCCGCCTCAATCTGAACCCAAGGCGACAATCTTCATGATCTTTCCTCATTTTCGCTGCCTGGCATTATTCGCCGGTGTCTTGCTGGCCGTCGATGGCCAGGCGGGCATCGTGCTCAATACCACGCGCGTGATTTATCCGGCCAAAGACAAGGAAGTCAGCTTCGGTGTGCATAACACCGGCAGCGCGGAAATTCTCTTGCAGAGCTGGCTTGAACCCAATGTGACAAATCCGGAACCGGGCAGCCTCCCTTTTGTCGTGACCCCGGCGCTGGCCCGCGTGCAGGGCGACGGCAAACAGCTGCTGCGGATTATTTACGCGGGCACTGATATGCCTCGGGATCGTGAGTCGGTGCTGTGGCTCAACGTGCAGGAAATTCCCCAGGCCGTTGCCGAGAACTCGTTGCAGGTGGCGATACGGCAGCGAATCAAAGTGTTTTTCCGCCCCGAAAGTTTGCCGGGCGAAGCCGCGCAAGCACCGCAGGGATTGCGGTGGCGAATCGAGCCGGCGGGTTTGCAGGTGGACAATCCCGGGGTTTATCACGTGTCCATGGTCAGGCTTGAAGTGCGCCAGGACGGCGACATGCTGCTGAGCCTGGACGGCCAGATGATCGCGCCGGGCCAGAGCATTCAGCTGCCTTTGAAGCATCCGCCAACGCTTGCGCCAATCAAGCTGAGTTTCATCAGCATCAATGACTTCGGTGGACAGGAGCCGTATCGCGCCGCTTTGAAATCCGGCCAGACCGTTCAGGCCGAAGTGGCCGAACCGCGTTAGCCGCACCCACTGATTGAACCGTTTAGGGGCCGCGTTTTGCGCTGGCTCTGTCGTCATGCGTCTGCGTGAAGGGATTGCGCTGCGCGCTGAATGCCTGAATCGAGTGAAAACTGCTAATGGAATGGCTTTATCTGAATACCAGGGAGTTCTCCCCGCGACCCTTCATGGCGGGCGGGCTGGTGAGCCTGATGTTGTTTGCGCCGTTGTCTTCGGCAGCCGACAACGGCGATGCGTCGACCGTGAAATTCAATACCGCGTTCATCCAGGGCAGCGACCGGCCCCCGGAACTCACCGAGTTTCTGCGGGCCAACAGCGTATTGCCCGGCACCTATCGGGTGGACATTTACGTCAATCGGGCATTGAGCGGGCGGCGCGACATCAGCTTCAGCAAGAACACGGTTTCCGGCCGTGTCGAACCGTGTCTGACGCTGCCGATGTTGCAGTCCTTCGGGCTCGATGTAGAGCGGCTGCCAGCGCTGCGACAAAGCTGTGTCGATCTGGCCCAGGTCGAGTTCGCCCGTGTCGATTACCAGCCCAATGCCCTGCGCCTGGACATCAGCGTGCCGCAAGCCTTGATGACCCGCAGTTCCAGAGGCTTTGTCTCGCCTGATCTGTGGGACGAGGGCGAGTCGGTGGGCTTCGTCAATTACAGCTTCAGTACCAGCCGACGCCGCAATCGTCAGCGCGATGCCGACAGCTATTACCTGGGCCTGCGCAACGGCATGAATCTGGGCGCATGGCGTTTGCGTAACGAATCGTCCCTGACGTACGGCAGCGACCAACCCTATCGCTTTCGCAGCAATCGCACCTTTGTGCAACGCGATATCAGCGCACTCAAGAGCCAGTTGACTCTGGGCGAGACGTTCACCGATTCCCAGGTCTTCGACAGCGTGCGTTTCAAGGGCGCCGCGCTCAGTTCCGACGACGGCATGCTGCCCGACAGCGAGCGCATCTTTGCCCCGGTGATTCGCGGCGTCGCCGAGACCAACGCCGCCGTGGAAGTCCGGCAGAACGACTTCCTGCTGTACAGCGGCAATGTTTCACCCGGCCCCTTTGAAATCACCGACATCTATCCCAGCGGTTCCAATGGCGATCTGCAAGTCACGATCATCGAGGCCGACGGCCGTCGGCGCTCGTTTACCCAGGCGTACGCGGCGCTGCCGATCATGGTGCCGCCAGGCGCGTTGCGTTTCAGCCTGGCTGCCGGACAACTGGACGACAACGGCAATAATCCCGAGTCGCCGACCTTTGCCAGCGCCGCCTTGATCTACGGGTTGTCGGAGCGGATCACCGGCTTTGGTGGCTTGCAAGTGGCCGAAGATTATCAGGCCAGTAACCTCGGCGTGGGGGTCAATACCGGGTTGGGCGCGCTGTCTGCCGATGTCACGCAATCGATCAGTGAAGTGCGCAAGGCGAGTCGTGTCGGGCAAAGCCTGCGCCTGCGTTACGCCAACACGCTGGACGTCACCAACACCACGCTGGCGATAGCCGGTTATCGCTATTCCACTGAAAAATACCGGACGCTCAATGAGCACGTCGACGAGCTTGGCAACGTTGTCCGGCGGCTTGCGACAGGTCGCGCCAAGGACCGCTTCGAGCTGACGGTCACTCAGGCGTTTGTCGATCCTTCCGGCAGCCTGAGTCTGACGGCCTCGGAGCAGCGTTACTGGAACCTGCCCGGCAAGACCCGCCAGTTTTATCTGGCGTGGAACGCTACGTGGCGCAGCCTCAGCTACAACCTTTCGCTGGAAAGCAACCGCGAGGTGGGCAGTGCGCTGGCGGGCGACAGCGATCAGCGGATTGGCCTGAGCGTGACCCTGCCACTGGGTTCCAGCCCCGGTTCGTCGCGGCTTTCGTTCAATGGCGTGCGTGACAGTTCGGGGGATTACAACGCGCAGGCTGGACTCAACGGTCAGGTGCTGGATCAGCGCAGTACGTTTTATTCGGTGCAGGTCGGTCAGGACAATCGCTCCGGCAGCTTTGGCTCCGGCAAAGTCAGCACCACCGCACCCTTCGGTCGTTTCGAGGCCGGTTACAGCCAGGGCCGGGATTACGACGCGTTCAGCCTGAGCGCTGCCGGATCCTTGGTGGCCCATGCGGGCGGGGTCAATTTTGGCCAGTCGCTGGGCGAGACGTTTGCCCTTATCGAAGTCCCTGACGTCAGTGGCGCGAGACTTACCAGCTTCAACAACGTGGAGACCGCCGCGAACGGTTACGCAGTGCTGCCTTACGCGCAGCCGTATCGCAGCAATTGGGTCAGCCTCGATACGCGGCAGCTGGGCGCGGATGTCGATCTGGATAACGCCGTCAGCCAGATTGTGCCGCGTCGTGGCGCGATACCGGTGGTGCGCTTCAAGGCGTCGGTGGGGCGTCGGGTGCAATTCGAACTGGTCCGCGCCGATGGCAGCAAAGTGCCGCTGGGCGCCAGTGTGGAAAATGCCGATGGCAAGGCGTTGGCGGTGGTTGATCCAACCGGGCGCGCTTTGGTACTCAGTGATCAGGACCGTGGCGAGCTGCAGGTGAAATGGGCCGGCAACCAGTGTCGGGCGCCGTTTGCCCTGCCTGAAAAAGACCCGAAACACGCCTACGAGCGCGTCCAGGTGATCTGCCAATGAAGCGGCCGGTGGTGTGGATCGTCGTGGTTTATCTGCTCTTGACGCTGCTGATCTCGGTGCCGGGCCTGAAAGCCTTTGGCGCGGTTTCCCTGACGGGCACGCGCTTGATTTTCGATGGGCGCTTTGCTGAAGCCAGCATTGCGCTGACCAACCGCAGCGACCAACCGGTATTGATTCAAGCCTGGCTGACCGATGCCCGCGACGATGATGGCGATCCCGGCAAGGTCGGCGGCGAGTTGCCGTTTGTGTTGACGCCGCCTCTGTCGCAACTGGACGGGCAGGGCAAACAGGTCTTGCGCCTGATGTATCAAGGCAGCGGCATTGCCCAGGACAAGGAATCGCTGCTGCACCTGTATGTGCTGGAAATTCCCCGCCGCGTCGAGGGGCAAAATCAGCTGAGCATCGCCATCCGCCAACGCATCAATGTGTTTTATCGGCCTGCGGGGTTGCCCGGCGATCCCGCTGAAACCCCGAGCCTGTTGCGCTGGACGTTGCCTGCAAACGGACCGTTGCGGATCAGCAATCCCACGGCGTTTCACGTCGCGCTGCAAAACGTGCAGGTGGGCGGCGTTGAACTCAGTGATTACCTGTTGCTGGCGCCGGGGGCGAACCATGAGTTTGCCTTGCCGGCGTCAAATGCGGGACCACAACGCCTGTCGTTCAGCGCACTCACGGACTACGGCGCAGCCCGCGCCTATTGCGCCCCAATCGACGGCCGCGAGCCTGTCAGCGCTCGCTTGCACGACCCCGTTTTTCCACAGCAAAAGGAATGCTGAGCATGAATCGTCCCCATCACCCGCGCTGGTGCCAGCTGCTGTTCGTGGCTCTGTTGTTGAGCCCGGCCAGCTGTTTCGCGCTGATCTGCAAAACCCAGGGCTCGGGTCAGACGCTGATTCGCGATGATCTGGACAGCAGCGTGGCGATCCCCGCCACGCTGCCCGATGGCGACATCGTCTGGCGTTCGCCGCGACACGACATTCAGGTCGAATGCGCCAAGGACGCCATGCCGCAAGTGCGGGAAGAAATCTTCGTCTACCTCAATCCGGATAACCAGCAGATCGGCCAGGGTATTCGCTCCGGCCTGGCGTTGGCGGGCATCGATCACCTGCAAAGCGGCGGGCGGATCGCGACCGGTCAGTTCCTGCCGGTGTGTCACGAGAGCCCGTCCAATATCGCGGCCTGCCCAAAAGTGACGTTCAATCTTGGCTTCTCGATGTTCATCCAGAAATTCGGACCCACTCCGCCCTCCGGCGTCGCCAGTGACCTGCTGGATTATCGGCTGTTCCAGCTTGACGGTGGCAGCGGCCCCAATCCGTTGCCTGGGCAGAACCTCAGTTACCTGATCAATAACCTGAACGGCTTACGTTTTGTGGCCTGCGATGCCGAGTTGCAGATCGTGCCCGAGACTGTCGAATTCGGCCCCATCGGGATTCAGCAGGTGGCCGTGGGGAAAGTCATCGATCGCCGACCGTTTTCCCTGGTCACGCGCAGAACCTGCGATTCGCCGTTCAGCCTCGGTGCGCGTTTCAAACCCGTCACGGGGACGCTGGCGGGGGATTTCCTGATTCCGGCAGCCAACAGATCGGTGGGCATCCGTATCGTCAATGGCCGCGACGACGCGATCCTGCGGTACAACGAGCCATTTCATCTGGCGGACATGCTCGACGATGTTTCATCCGCGAGTGCGGACTTCAATGCCGAGTTGGTCTGGCAGACGACGCGACCCAAGGCCGGGCCATTCGAGGCCGAGGTCATGGTGGATCTGTTTTACAAATAGCGTTAGCCGATGGGAGGTGAAGGGCGGTGCAGGCGGGTTGCGAGGGATTGAGGTATGCTGCGCGGCCGTTCGACGACCCCATTCCATTTTCTGGAGCCTTCCATGACTTCTGCTGACCAAACACCTGCTCCTGAAACCGTCGTCGATGATGCGGCCACAGACAAGCAAACCGCGATTCCAGCGTTCAGCTTCCCGTTCAAGCCTGCCGATTTCGCGCAGAACAAGAACGATCAACCCTGGTATCAGCAATCGAACAAATCCGGCCACCACAAAACCCCGGGCGTCGCGCCACACGGCACGCGCAAGACGATGGGTAAGCGCTGAGCCAGTCGCGATTCCGTGCAGGCTGTGTGGGAGCGAGCTTGCTCGCGAAGAACGATCTGACTCACCGCGGCGCCTGATTCGCGGGCAAGCCTCCAACGGAACGCCTTGATGCCCGTAGGACCGGATTCATCCGGGAGGGCGTCGGCACTGGCAACACATCCGTGGCGTCTGAAAACCCTTCGCGAGCAAGCCTCGCTCCAACGGACTGTGTCAGGCCTGCAACGGAATGAACAGATACCCCTGCGGCTCGCTGCTCAGCACATTGGCGCCCGCCACTTGTAGCCTGTCGATCACCGCTTGCCCCGCGACGTGAAAGCTCCAGCCCTCGTGCTCGGCGGGACGATCACCGCCTTCAAGCACGTGCACCACCGCTCCGGCAAAAGCGCTCATGTCCGGCAAATACGCCACGAAGCCATTGCCCTTGAGCGCCGTGGTGCGGATCCCCAGTTGCTGACAGATGGCTTGCTTGGCGGCGATGTCATCCCGGTCGGCCTGGCGCGACTGTTCGATCAGCCCCATCAGTTGCGTATCGACCAGTTGGCCGCCGACGATCAGGTCCGGACCTTGTTCCCAGGATTGCGGCGGACAGCCCTTGGATTCTGGTCGCAGGGGGATATGCGGATTGATTTCCATCGGATAGATACGGCACACCAGCGGCCGACGCTCGTAGATGCGGCAGAGATTTTCCGCGTCAAGATTCCGACAAGGGCCGACGTTGTAAGCGGCGAAGGTGATGGCCACATGGACCTCGGCTGTACCGCTGGCAACCACTGTCGAGCGGCGCAAAGCGTGGTTCAGCTGGGTGTGATCAACGCCATAACCATCGGCCAGAAACGCCTCGGTCAGAACGATCACTGTGCCGCCGTCGGCCGCCCAGTGCATGGCTTCGGTGAGTGTCAGGGGAACGTGGTGATCGGTGCAGCAACTGCCACAACCGACGCAGGAAAACTGGGTGTTCATGGGCAAGCGATCCGTCATGACAGGCGCGGAACAGTGCGGCAAGAACTGGCTGCGCACACGGCAAAGTCAGAAGTCGAAGCAAGTTATGCGCCAGCGCACCGAGATGGCCATTCGGGGACAAGTCCCCTCCTACCGGTTTTGCACAGGTCAGGTAGGACCGGACTTGTCCGGGAAAGACTTTTGAGCGACACGGAATCTCGCTGATGGGTCATTGCGGGCATTTACTGCTTCGGCGTTGGCTTGAGCGCGTTCCACTCGGTCACTGTCGCCTTTTTGCTGTGGCGGTTGTACAGGCACAGCTCGGCGCCAGGCTGATTTTTCATGTGTGGTTGCGGATAACGGCCTTCGAGCATCAGCGCTTCGTAGCCGACGCTGTCGTCGAAGCCCGCTTTACCGGAGGGTTTGACGCTTTTGAGCTGGCTGGCCTTGATGCAGCTGTCGACCACTGCCTTGTCCAGCGCTTTCCAGGCATCGGTGCTTGAAGCCTGGGCCTGACCGGCGATGGCGATCAGGGCAAGCAGTAACGCGGAGGCTGATTTCATGTCCATTTCCATTGGGCTTGATGGGGTGGCGATTATGCCAGATCAGGCCAGATCGAGCTCGGTCATTGCCGAGCGCTGCACGTAGCGCATCCCGGCTTTTTCATACAGCCGCCGGGCATCGAAGTTGTTTTCCATGACCTTGAGGTCCACCCAGCCTTCGCCGCGCAAGCCGAACGCGTGGAAGCCATGCGTGAGCAGTGCAAGTGCGGTGCCCTGACGCCGGGCGCGAGGATGAACGACCAGATCCTTGATGAACGCGCTGGTCCAGCAGTGCATGACGCCCACCAGGTCTGATTCGTCCCAGGCGCTGAAACACAGGGCCGGGTCGAATTCAGGATCAGCGTGCAAGCTGCGCAGCCAGGTTGGAAAATCCGTCACGCTGCCGCCGCCGTTTTGATAGCCCAGGATCAGCAACTGATGAATCTGCATCGCGTCTTCGGGCGCAAATCCCTGCCGAATCGGTTGACCGGCAGCGGCGTTGATCGGGTGGACGCCCTGCAGATCCCGACGCATCAGCCAGCAATGCCGGTCCGAGCTGCCGAGGGGATCGGCAGCAGGTCGGGTTGGCTGGTTTTGCCAGATCAGTGATGGCTGGCTTGCACCGCACGTGCCGCCGTGATTAAACATTTGGTCAACTCAGGGGACGAGAACTTGGTCAGTACGGCATTGGCACCTGCCGCCTGGGCTTTTTCGCTGTTCATCGCGCTGTCCAGCGATGTATGCAGCAGGACATAAAGATCGTTGAAGTCCGGGGTCTCGCGCAAGGTGCGCGTGAATGCATAACCATCCATTTCGGACATTTCGATATCCGAAACCACCACGTTGATCTGCGCCGGTGAGCCTTGCAGCTCCAGCAACACGTCGATGGCTTCCTTGGCGCTGCGGGCCGTGTGGCAATCGAGGCCGAGGTTGCGCAGGGTAATCAGCGATTGCTGCAAGGCCACCTGACTGTCATCGACCACCAGAATTCGCGCGGCGGCCAGCAGTTCGACTTCTTCCGCCGTCAGAGCGTTAGGCTCGACGACGATTTGCGCAGGTGCGATGGCATGGATGACCTTCTCGATATCCAGCACCTGCACCAGCACGCCATCGACCTGGGTGACCCCGGTAATGAATGACTTGCTGCCTGCGCCGTAGGGCGGCGGGCGAATGTCGGTGGTCAGGCAATGAACAATCTTGCTCACGGCTTGCACATGCAGACCCTGTTTGGAGCGGCTGACGTCGGTGACGATCAGGCAGCCACCGTCCGGGTCCACCAGTGGACGCTCGCCAATGGCGCGACTGAGGTCGATCACCGACAACGCCGCACCGCGCAAGGTGGCGACGCCTTTGACGTGGGGATGGGATTCGGGCAGCCGGGTCAGGGCAGGGCAGGGGATGATTTCGCTGACCTTGAGTAGATTGATCGCCATCAGCTTGCCGCTGCGCAATGTGAACAGCAGCAGCGAGAGGGAATCTGCGCGGACGTTCTTGGAGGACATATAAACCTTCTGGCCTTAGGTGTCTCGCTGCAACGAGCAGCAGACAGCTTTCTTTGGAGGGTTATCGACCTGCGCGTCGCGTGCTTGAGGTTTTTTGTGTAACCGATGTGCAAAATTCTGCTACCGACAGGCGAGTCAAAAAGACTTCTCGCTGTCAAAACGACCCGTTTTCGTCTGTTGTCATTTTGACCTTGTGTCTTTAGGTGGTTGATTATATTGAATAAAAATACTGGCACGATTACTGATACATGCAGGGTAGATCTTGTAAAGTCCCGCGTGCCAGGAGTACCTCATGTTGAATGCCTCAGATCGTGCCATCGTCAAATCCACTGTGCCACTGCTCGAAAGCGGTGGCGAAGCACTGACCACTCATTTCTATAAAAAAATGCTTTCGGAATACCCGCAAGTGCAGCCCTTGTTCAATCCGGCCCACCAGGCGAGCGGTGCTCAGCCCAAAGCCCTGGCCAACGGTTTGCTGATGTACGCCCGGCATATCGATGAGCTGGAGCAACTGGGTGATCTGCTCGCCAAGATCATCAACAAACACGTCGCGCTGCAAATTCTTCCCGAGCACTACCCGATTGTCGGCAGCTGCCTGTTGGCCGCCATTATCGAAGTGCTGGGCGAGGAAATCGCCACCGAGGAAGTGATCAATGCCTGGGCCAACGCCTATCAGCAACTGGCGGACATCCTGATCGGCGCCGAAGCGGTGATCTACGACGAAAAGGCCGAGGCTCAAGGCGGCTGGCGCGGGACTCGTGAATTCAAGCTGATGGACAAGGTCGTGGAAAGTAACGAGATCACCTCGTTCTACCTCAAGCCTGCGGACGCAGGTCCGGTGCTGGATTTTGCCGCCGGCCAATACCTGGGTTTACAACTGCACATCAACGGCATCGAGATGCGTCGCAACTACTCGCTGTCGGCGGTTCCTGGCGGCGGCCAGTACCGGATCAGCGTCAAGCGTGAGCCGCACGGCAAGGTGTCGAACTATCTGCACGATCAGGTGCAGGTCGGCGACAGCCTTCAGGTCTTCACGCCGTCCGGGGAGTTCACCCTGGCCAAGAGTGACAAACCGCTGGTGTTGATCAGTGGCGGGGTAGGGATCACGCCAACTCTGGCCATGCTTGAAGCCGCGCTGGAGACTTCCCGTCCGATCCACTTCATCCACTGCGCGCGCAATGGCGGCGTCCATGCGTTTCGCAAATGGGTCGATGATCTGGCAGCTCGCCATCCGCAGCTCAAGCGTTTCTATTGCTACGCCGAAAATGACGGCGTCAGCCCGGCAGCCGATGCGGTGGGCTTGCTGAATCAGGCGCAGCTGGAGCAATGGTTGCCGGAGGATCGCGACCTGGATGCCTACTTCCTCGGTCCCAAGGGGTTCATGGCTGCGATCAAGCGCCAGTTGAAAATTGCCGGGGTTCCTGAGAAGCAAAGCCGTTTTGAATTCTTCGGCCCGGCTTCTGCCCTTGAGTAAGCTGCGACAAAGCGCCGCACTCTTCTATATATAGAAGGGCTCACTGCGACAAAAAGCCGCATCCTTCTATATATAAGAAGGATTCGGCTTTTTTGCGTTTCTGGCGGTGCTTTGTGCCGGATGCTGGCGGTGATCGTGCATGGCGGATTTTTGCTTGCCCATGACGCAGGTCAAGGCGAGGTGGTGCCATCCGGTGGCCAAATGTATCCGTACAGCGGGTCAGGTCTTGAGTTGTCCGGCCCGCCCCGTGATTATCCCGAGCGATCGGGCCGTTGTGCATTTACACTCTCGTGGTTGAGAACCCACGGCTGGCTTCAATGGGCCCAGGCATGGATCGACGATCCATATGGACACCCTGACAAAAGGTATGTGAATGAGCGACAACATGTTGTACCTGAAACGCGAGAAACGCTTCCTGGTCTTGCTGGGCGTGATTTGCCTGGCCTTGATCGGCGGCGCGTTGTACATGCAAGTGGTGCTGGGCGAGGCGCCATGCCCGCTGTGTATCCTGCAACGTTATGCGCTGTTGTTCATCGCCATCTTCGCCTTCATCGGCGCCGCGATGCCGGGCAGCCGCAGTATCACCGTGTGCGAGGTGCTGGTCACCTTGAGTGCAATCGGCGGAATCTTCGCTGCCGGCCGTCACGTCTACATCCTTTCCCATCCCAGCGAGAGCTGCGGCATCGATGTGCTGCAACCGATCGTCGACGGTTTGCCATTGGCATTGATCTTTCCCCTGGGTTTTCAGGTCGACGGCTTTTGCACGACCCCTTATCCGCCAGTCCTCGGTCTTTCTCTGGCGCAATGGGCGTTGGTGGCCTTCGTTCTGACTGTCGTGCTGGTTCCAGTCGGAATCCTGCGTAACCGCCGCAAGCGTCACGGTTTACAAGGCTTGTAAGGTTTGGCGCCCCGGAAAGACGGGGCGTTTTTCTTGTGAAAATTCCGTCGTCGTTTCGTGATCGTTACGTATTCGGAAACAAACTGTTGCTAAATAAACCATAGTCATAAAAATCTTACATATCTACAATCGCCGCACTTACCGCTCCGGTCCACCGAGTGATAAGCCGTTTTCAGGGTCCAAAAGCGTCCTTTTACACCTTGTGTAGAGTGTTTTTGCGGCCTTTGTTAGCACTCGGAATGTCCGCGCCAAAGGGAATTGGCCTGCAAAACAGGCCCAATGCCACCAATCAAATAAGAACTAAAGATAACGTCGGATTTGTCGTTACGCTTGCATGCGTCCTGACAGGGCCCTGTTCAATCCAAAAATATGCCAGCACCGGCAGGCTTTAGTGTTGGCGGTCGAAAACCAATTGCACTGCGCAAGCTGCTTTTGCTTTTAGAGGTCGTGAGATGAGTAAAAAAAGGTACCCCAGGTTTTTTGGCTTCTTGGCCCTTTTCAGCATGCTTTTGCTCAGTGGTTGCGAGGGTGTGCCTCTGCTCGATCCGAAAGGACAAGTAGGGATTGACGAGCGAAACCTGATTATTACCGCGACGCTGCTGATGTTGATTGTCGTGATTCCGGTCATTTTCATGACCATTATCTTCGCCTGGAAATATCGCGCATCGAACACGAAAGCGACGTACACGCCTGACTGGTCGCACTCCACGAAGATCGAAATCGCTGTATGGGGCATTCCACTCGCCCTGTTGATCGTCCTGGGCTACATCACCTACGTGTCTACTCACGCTCTCGATCCGTACCGCCCTATCGACTCCGACGTCAAGCCGGTGACGATCGAAGTGATCTCGATGGACTGGAAATGGGTATTCATCTACCCGGAACAGGGCATCGCCACGGTCAACAAAATCGTGTTCCCGGCCAACACACCGGTCAATTTCAAAATCACCTCTGACTCGGTAATGAACTCGTTCTTCATTCCAGGTCTGGGCGGCCAGGTGTACGCCATGGCGGGCATGCTGACCAAGCTGCACTTGATCGCCAACGAGAACCACGAATTCAACGGTATCTCCGCCAACTACAGCGGCGCGGGCTTCACCGGCATGAAATTCAAGGCGATCTCGACGTCTCAGGCTGACTTCGACGCCTGGGTCACTGAAGTCAAGAATTCACCGAAAAAGCTTGAAACGTCCGAATACGCAGCCTTGCTCAAGCCAAGCGAGCGTAATCCCGTCGAGCTCTACTCCAAGGTCACTCCAAACCTGTTCCAGGCCGTCATCGACAAATATGAAGGCATGAAACCGGGCAAGGCGAATCCTCACGAGCAGGAAGGCAACGCTCACGAGGCAGAACATGCCGGTATGGCAGGGATGGACATGGGTAAGCATTCAGCTGCTGGGGCAGAGGAGTAAACGATGTTTGGTAAATTAAGTCTGGACGCGATACCGTTCCACGAACCGATCGTCATGATCACCCTGGCGATGATCGCGCTGGGTGGCATCGCGTTGTTCGCGGCGATCACGTACTTCAAGAAGTGGACCTATCTGTGGACCGAATGGCTGACTTCGGTCGACCATAAGAAAATCGGTGTGATGTACATCGTGGTTGCCATGGTCATGCTGTTGCGTGGCTTTGCCGACGCCGTGATGATGCGTACCCAGTTGGCTGTCGCCACCAATGGCTCGGAAGGCTACCTGCCACCCGAGCACTATGACCAGATCTTCACCGCTCACGGTGTGATCATGATCATCTTCATGGCGATGCCATTCTTCACCGGCCTGATGAACATCGTCGTGCCGCTGCAGATCGGCGCCCGTGACGTTGCCTTCCCGTTCCTGAACTCCCTGAGCTTCTGGCTGCTGGTATCCGGCGTGATCCTGGTCAACCTGTCCCTGGGCGTCGGCGAGTTCGCACGTACCGGTTGGGTTGCCTATCCACCTCTTTCCGAACTGGGCTACAGCCCGGGCGTGGGGGTCGATTACTACATCTGGGCGCTACAGCTATCGGGACTCGGGACGACACTCACGGGTGTCAACTTCCTGGTTACCGTGCTGAAAATGCGTACGCCTGGCATGAAGTTGATGGAAATGCCGATCTTCACCTGGACCTGCACCTTCGCCAACGTTCTGATCGTGGCTTCGTTCCCGATCCTGACGGCGACGCTGGGCCTGTTGACGCTTGACCGCTACATGGACTTCCACATTTTCACGAACGAGTTGGGTGGTAACCCGATGATGTACGTGAACCTGTTCTGGGCATGGGGTCACCCTGAGGTTTACATCCTGGTGCTTCCGGCATTCGGGGTCTTCTCCGAGGTCATCTCCACGTTCTCCGGTAAACGTCTGTTCGGTCACAAGTCGATGATCTTCGCCAGCGGCGGGATCACCGTGCTGGGCTTCATGGTCTGGCTGCACCACTTCTTCACCATGGGTTCGGGTGCCAACGTCAACGCCTTCTTCGGGCTGGCGACGATGCTCATTGCGATCCCGACGGGTGTGAAGCTGTTCAACTGGCTGTTCACGATCTACCAGGGCCGTCTGCGCTTCACTGCACCGGTTCTCTGGACCCTGGGCTTCATCATCACCTTCTCGATCGGCGGCATGACCGGCGTTCTGTTGGCGATTCCAGGTGCTGACTTCGTGCTGCACAACAGCCTGTTCGTCATCGCTCACTTCCACAACGTCATCATCGGCGGTGCGGTCTTCGGTTACATCGCTGGCTTCGCGTTCTGGTTCCCTAAAGCGTTCGGCTTCAAGCTCAACGAAAACTGGGGCAAGGCTGCGTTCGGCTTCTGGTTCACCGGTTTCTTCGTGGCGTTCATGCCGCTGTACTTCCTGGGCTTCCTGGGTATGACCCGTCGTCTGAACAGCACCGATAACCCTGAGTGGAACCTGTATCTGCACATCGCCTTCTGGGGCGCGATGCTGATCGCTTGCGGTATCGCCTGCCAGTTGATCCAGATCTACGTCAGTATCCGCGATCGCAAAGACAACATGGACGTCACTGGCGACCCATGGAATGGCCACACGCTCGAGTGGTCGACTTCTTCGCCGCCGCCGTTCTACAACTTTGCAGAACTGCCAAAAGCTGACGAAATCGATGCGTTCACCGCTAACAAGCGTGCGGGCACGGCTTACAACGTTCCGGCTCACTACTCCGACATTCACATGCCTAACAACACCGCCACTGGCGTGGTGATGGGCCTGCTGTTGACGGTATTCGGATTTGCCATGATCTGGCACATCTGGTGGCTGGCGATCGCCAGCCTGGTAGGAACGGTCGTTGCCTTCGTGATCCACGCAGCACGTGACGACCAGGGCTACATGGTTCCGGCCGCAGACGTAGCGCGTATCGAAGGTGAGCAGCACAAGGTCCTCGTGGCTAACGGCGCATACACTCCTGTCAATTCCACGCTGGAGCAGGTTTAAACATGTCGAACTTAGTATTGAATCCAGGAGATGCCCACGGTCACGACCACGGGCATGATCACCACGACGCAGGAGCCATGACCGTCTACGGTTTCTGGCTCTACCTGATGACTGACTGTGTGTTGTTCGCGTCTGTATTCGCGGCCTACGCAGTGTTGTCCGGCAACGTGGCTGGCGGGCCTTCGGGCCACGATATCTTCGAACTGCCGTTCGTGCTGGTCGAAACCGCTTGCCTGCTGTTCAGCTCCATCACCTACGGCTTCGCCATGCTGGCGGTGCACAAGGGTAACAAGTCGCAGGTTCTGGGCTGGCTGGCCCTGACCTTCCTGTTCGGTGCTGCGTTCATCGGCATGGAGATCTTCGAGTTTCACAAGCTGATCTCCGAGGGCTTCGGTCCTAGCCGCAGCGGCTTCCTGTCGGGCTTCTTCGCCCTGGTAGGCATGCACGGCCTGCACGTGACCAGCGGCCTGATCTGGATGGGCATCATGATGTACCAGGTCCAGACTCGTGGCCTGACGGCGACCAACACCACGCGCCTGAGCTGCCTGAGCCTGTTCTGGCACTTCCTGGACGTGGTCTGGATCTGCGTCTTCACCGTTGTTTATCTGATGGGAGTCCTGTAATGGCTAACGCACATATCCACGCTGAAGAAACAAGCCACGGCAGCGTCAGGTCGTACGTCATCGGTTTCGTGTTGTCGGTCATCCTGACCGCGATCCCGTTCTGGCTGGTCATGGATCCAATCATGTCCAAGACGGCGACACTTTGGACGATTCTGATCTTTGCAATCGTTCAGGTAATGGTTCACCTGGTGTACTTCCTGCACTTCGACCGTTCGCCTGGGCAACGCAATAACGTGATTTCCTTCGCGTTTGCGGCGCTGGTCATCGTCCTGTTGGTTGGTCTCTCGTTGTGGATCATGTTCAGCATCCACACCGTCATGATGGCGCACTGAGGAAACCTGAATGTCCCTTAAGCACTTTATCCAAATCACCAAGCCGGGGATCATTTTCGGTAACGTGCTTTCGGTGGCAGGTGGCTTTTTTCTGGCGTCCAAAGGGCAGATCGACTTCGGCCTTTTTCTGGCCGCGGTCATCGGCACCTCGCTGGTTGTTGCGTCCGGTTGCGTGTTCAACAACTGCATCGACCGTGACATTGACGTGAAGATGGAACGCACCAAGAACCGCGTGCTGGTGCAGGGCCTGGTTTCATTGAAACTGGCGCTGCTCTACGCAACGATTCTGGGTGTGGTCGGTGTTGGCCTGCTGTACACCAAGGCCAACCCGCTGGCAGCGCTGTTCGCGGTCATCGGTTTTGTGATTTATGTCGGCTTCTACAGCCTGTACCTGAAACGCAAATCGGTGCACGGCACCCTGGTGGGCAGTCTGTCCGGGGCCATGCCCCCGGTGATTGGCTACGTTGCGGTGAGCAACAGCTTCGACTTTGCTGCGCTGACGCTACTGGTGATGTTCAGCCTGTGGCAGATGCCGCATTCGTATGCCATTGCGATCTTCCGTTTCAACGACTATCTGGCCGCGAAGATCCCGGTTTTGCCGGTCGAGCGCGGTATCCTGGTCGCCAAGCGTCATATCCTGATGTACATCCTGGCGTTCCTGGTGGCTACCCTGATGTTGACCGTTGGCGGTTACGCCGGCCTCAACTACATGGCAGTCGCTGCAGCCATGGGCATGTACTGGCTGTACATGGCCTGGAAAGGCTACAAGGCAGTGGATGACATTGTCTGGGCACGCAAGCTGTTCGTCTTTTCCATCTTCACCATCAGCGCCTTGAGCGTGATGATGTCGCTGGACTTTCAGGTAACCAAAGAGTTGTTGGTGACGTACGCCTTCTGATTCCACGCTGCCTGAAACAGGAAACCCCGTTGCTCGATTGAGCAACGGGGTTTTTTTATGGCTCAGGTTTGTGGTCGGCTCAACGCTCAGTAATGGTAGCGGCACTGCAGGATCTGCAGCTCGCTGCCCTCGACTGCGTAGACCAGCCGCTGCTCATGGGTAATCCGGCGGGACCAGAAACCGCTGAGGTTGTGCTTGAGCGGTTCAGGCTTGCCGATACCTTCGAAGGGGTCGCGCTGAATCGCTTTGATGATGAGGTTGATGCGCTTGAGGCTGGTCTTGTCGTTTTGTTGAAACCAGAGGTAATCGTCCCAGGCTTCCGGAGTGAACAGCACATTCATTCTTCAATCAGCTTCCTGGCCTGTGCCTTGCCGCTACGCAGGCTGTTCAAGGACTTCACCAGACGCTCGGCATTGGCCGGCGAGCGCAGCAGGTAGGCGGTTTCTTCCAGGGCATTGAAATCTGCCAGGGACATCATGACCACCGGTTCGCCCTTTTGGCGAGTGATCAGTAGCGGCGCTCGGTCTTCGTTTACCCGGTCCATTGTTTCTGACAAATGAGCCCGTGCTGTCGTGTAATTAATGGTCTGCATGTGAATACCTCTGTCGAAACGCTAACGTACAGAAATAGGTACAGGTCTGCAACAGGCCGTTCGTCCTGATTCTGCCGGAGCCTTGAAAACTTACCGTGTCGCGACAGCACTTTCAGCCGCGCAAAAGGATTCAAACCATGACAAACGGGGGCTGTTTGCAGCATGATGTATCCGGTTTGTAGGTAATAGGTAACTGGTCTGTAGGACCGCGCCCTCGAAAGGCTTCGAAACTGACTTTATGACTGACGAAAACATCTCTGGACCACATCAGGCAATGGATACGCCGCCGCTCGTATCAATCGTTGCCCCTTGCTACAACGCCGAAAAGTTTCTGGAAGAGGCGATTGCCAGCATCTTCGCGCAGGATTACGCGAATTTCGAAGTCATCATTGTCGACGATGGTTCGACCGATAACAGCTACGCGATGCTTGAGGCACTTCAGTCGCGGTATCCGTTCCAGCTTTATCAGCAGGCGAATCAGGGCGTCAGCGCCACGCTCAATCACGGGTTGCAATACGCCAAAGGCGTCTACGTTTCCACGCCAGACCTGGACGACATCATGTTGCCGGGCTCGGTACGTATTCGTGCCGAGTATCTGGACAAACATCCCCATGTTGGTTGTGTCGGCGCGCTGATCATTTACATGGACAGCGAAGGCAACAACACCAAGTTCCAGAAGTTGAACGAAGTTAAACACCTCAACTTTGATGAAATACTCAGTGATGCCATCGTCGTCGGCGCGCCGGTGTCGTTATATCGGATGGACGCCCTCAAGGCGGCGGGATTCTACAATCCGGACATCAAGGTCCAGGATTTCCAGATGACCCTGAAGATCGCGCATCAGGGTTATGGCATCGATGTCCTGCCGGTCAGCGTGACCCGTTATCGGCGCCATCCCAATAACCTGTCGCGCAGGTACAAAGTGCTGCTCGATGCCGATCTGCAGACCATTGCGCCTTACACCGCGCACCCCGCGTACCAGAGTGGTCGCACCGCGATCCTCAACAAGGCGCTCAAATACGCGGTGGTCACCGATAAAAAACACGCCTGGAGCCTGTTGCGCTCGATCCCTTTTCGGCATCTGAACATGACGACCTTCCGTCGCTTCAAGCGCTTGCTGCTGCATCGCCACAGCAGTTAAGCGGCACTTGCCAGACACTTCGTCATTCTTGTTTGCGGATTGCCATGAATCTCCTCGACCTGTTGAAAAAGCGCAACACCCGAAAACGCCTGCGTCGTATGGACAAGCTGGAACGCGCGCCGGAAAAAATCAGGCTCCAATATCCGCGTTATACCGTCGGGGTCGGCACTTACGGCATCCCTGAAGTTATTGAATTTGGCGATGACACCATCCTGCGGGTGGGCTCCTACACGTCCATTGCCGGCGGCGTGCGAATTCTCCTGGGCGGCGAGCATCGTACCGACTGGCTGACCACCTATCCGTTCCCGGCGATGATGAGTGGCCTGGACGACATTAAGGATTACGCGCCCAGCAAAGGCGATGTAGTGATTGGCAGTGATTGCTGGATCTGCGCCGATGCGATGATTCTGTCGGGCGTCACCATTGGCCATGGCTCCATCGTCGCCGCCGGTGCCATCGTGACCCGCGATGTCGCGCCGTTCTCGGTCGTGGGCGGCAACCCGTGCAAATTCATCCGCTGGCGCTTCGATGAGGACGTACGCGACTTGCTGTTGCAGGCAGCGTGGTGGGACTGGCCAATGGAAGAGGTCAAATCCGTGGCGCGGATGTTGAGCAGCTCGGACATGGATGCGTTTTTGAGTTATATCCGCGGGCGAGTGAACCCGTAGTCGCGAGGTTGTTGGCGAGGCGACTGTGCCGAAGGTCGGATCAATGCCTCGCCAACACCTTGGCTACTGCAGGAACGTCACTTCGCAAACAACTGGCCGATATCCTTGAACGCCTTGAATTCCAGGGCATTGCCGCACGGATCGAACAGAAACATTGTCGCCTGTTCGCCCACCTGGCCCTGGAAGCGCACATAAGGTTCGATCACGAACTGAATGCCCTGCGAACGCAGGCGTTCTGCCAGAACTTCCCAATCCTCCCAGCTTAATACCACCCCGAAATGCGGCACGGGCACGTCATGGCCATCGACGGCATTGGTGTGGGCGGATTCCTGGGAGGCGGTTTTCGGGTGTTCGTGGATCACCAGTTGGTGCCCGTAGAAATCGTAATCCACCCAGTGGTCGCTGGAGCGCCCTTCAGCAAATCCGAAAACGGTGCTGTAGAAATGCCGTGCGGCTGCAAGGTCATAAACCGGAATTGCCAGGTGAAAGGGAGTAAGGCTCACGGGATAGTCCTGTTTTTATGGGAACGGTTCATTTTAGATAGAAAGAAATTTATACAAAGCGGATATATTTGCTGCTCAGCTCAAATAATTTCGATCAATCGAGACGCTCATGTTGCGTGAACTGAAAACCTTTATGGCCGTGGCACGGCATGGCACCTTCGCCGCCGCCGGCATGCACATCGGCTTGACCCAGTCGGCCGTCAGCTCGCAGATCAAGAACCTGGAGCAGGCCCTCGGGGTGCGACTCTTCGACCGCACCGGGCGTCAGGCAATACTCAATGCCGCCGGCATGCGCGCGTTGCCTCTGGCTCGGGAAATGTTCGAGCTGTTCAGTCAGATGTCGATTCCGCAAAACCCCGACGAGTACCACGGCGAAATGAAAATTGGCGCGATTGCCAGCGCGCAGACCGGTTTCCTGCCCCAGGCCCTGCTGCGGCTGCGGCGTGCTGCGCCGGCAGTGGAGGCCAAGCTGGTGCCGGGCGTGTCGCTGGATCTGCTCAGCCAGGTGGACGCCGGCGAGCTGGACGTCGCGATCCTGATCAAGCCGCCGTTCGAGCTGCCCAAAGAACTGCATGTTCAAGCGCTGGAGACCGAACCCTTTGTGCTGATCGTGCCAACGGACATCAAGGGTGACGACCCGCTGACCATCTTGCTTGAGCAGCCACACGTGCGTTACGACCGCTCTTCCTTCGGCGGCCGTCAGGTCACCCGGTTTCTGCGCGAGCAGCGAATCGAGGTCCGCGTGGCCCTGGAACTCGATGAGCTGGACGCTATCGTCAAGTTTGTCGAAAACGGCCTGGGCGTTTCGCTGATTCCCCAGGCCGGGCTCTGGCTGGAGCGCGACGTCAACCTGCGGGTCATCCCGCTGGGCAGCCTGACCTTCCATCGCGAAGTGGTATTGCTCATGCGGCGTAGCCAGCGTGATCTGCCCCTGCACCGGCTATTCGCCCGCTGCCTGTCAAAAGCCGATCCGGCCGACGAAATCCTTTGCCTGTCCCGCAGTTGAACCTCATGTGAGGTTTATGTGGATTTGAAGCCTCAGGGTGCGGATGATCTGGCAGAATACGGGCTTGGCCTGATTCGTCCAGGCAGCTGCTAATGACAGAGGGCGTTATGAGTCACGAAAGTATCAACTGGGACAAACTGGGTTTCGACTACATCAAAACTGATATGCGCTACCTCTCTCACTGGCGCGATGGTGCCTGGGACGACGGCGCGCTGACCGAAGACAACGTCCTGCACATCAGTGAAGGCTCCACCGCGCTGCATTACGGCCAGCAATGTTTTGAAGGCCTCAAGGCCTATCGTTGCAAGGATGGTTCGATCAATCTGTTCCGTCCTGACCAGAACGCCCAGCGCATGCAGCGCAGCTGCTCGCGTCTGCTGATGCCCCATGTGCCGACCGATGTGTTCATCGAAGCGTGCAAACAAGTGGTCAAGGCCAACGAACGCTTCATCCCGCCTTACGGTTCAGGTGGCGCGCTGTATCTGCGTCCGTTCGTGATCGGCGTGGGTGACAACATCGGTGTGCGTACCGCGCCCGAATTCATTTTCTCGATCTTCTGCATTCCGGTCGGCGCCTACTTCAAGGGCGGCCTGAAGCCAAACAATTTCGTGATCTCCGGTTACGACCGCGCGGCCCCGAACGGCACTGGCGCAGCCAAAGTCGGCGGCAACTACGCCGCCAGCCTGATGCCAGGTTCCGAAGCCAAGAAAAACCACTTCGCCGACTGCATCTACCTGGACCCGCAAACCCATTCGAAGATCGAAGAAGTCGGCTCGGCCAACTTCTTCGCCATCACCCACGACGACGTATTCGTTACGCCGAAGTCGCCGTCAGTGCTGCCGGGCATTACCCGCCTGTCGCTGATTGAACTGGCGCAAAGCCGTCTGGGCCTGAAAGTGGTGGAAGGTGACGTGTTCATCGACCAGATCGCCGACTTCAAGGAAGCCGGCGCGTGCGGTACCGCTGCGGTCATCACGCCAATCGGCGGGATTTCCTACAAGGACAAGCTGCATGTGTTCTACAGCGAAACCGACGTCGGCCCGGTGACCCGCAAGCTGTACGCGGAACTGACCGGTGTACAGTCCGGCGACGTTGAAGCGCCACAGGGCTGGATCGTCAAGGTTTAGGCAGGACGAAGGTAGGAAAGGACTTGCCCCCGAAGACGCCAGTGCAAGCGCTGAAGATTTTCGTCAGCAGGCCCGACGCCTTCCCGGACGAGTCCGGTCCTACCGAACCTGCACAACCCGGTAGGAGGGGACTTGTCCCCGAAGACGCCAGTGCAAGCGCTGAAGATGTTCCTGCGCAGGCCCGACGCCTTCCCGGACGAGTCCGGTCCTACCGAACCTGCACAACTTACTGCCCCGGCACCGCCAACCAATGTCCGACCACGGTCTGATACGCGCCGGTGGCCTTGCTCAGATGCAGCCATTGATCAACAAAGCCTTTCCACGTCACGTCATCGCGCGGCAATAGATACGCCTTCTCGCCATATTGCATGTACTGCGCAGGATTGATCGCGCAGAGCCCTGGCATGCGTTTTTGCTGGTACAGCGCTTCCGATGCATCGGTAATCATCACGTCAGCTTTTTTGTCCAGCAACTGCTGGAAGATGGTCTTGTTGTCGTGAAATGCCAACTGCGCCTTGGGCAGGTAAGCGCGTACAAACGCTTCATTAGTGCCCCCGGCAGGCTCGATCAAGCGTACCGACGGCTGGTTGATTTGCTCGATGGTCTGATACAGCGCGTGGTCTTCACAGCGGGTCAGCGGAATCTTGCCGTCGATGTCCAGCATGTTGCTGAAGGAGGCTTTTTTCTGGCGCTCAAGCGTTACGGATACACCGCCCATAGTGATGTCGCACTTGCCAGCGATCATGTCCGGCATCAGGGTTTTCCAGGTGGTCGGCACCCATTGGATGTTCGCCCCCAGGCTTTTCGCCAGCGAGCGGGCCATTTCGATATCAATACCTTCGTACTCGCCGTCTTCACGCAGGAACGTGTACGGTTTGTAGTCGCCGGTGGTGCATACCGCCAGCTGCCCGCTCTGCAGAACCTTGTCCAGATGGGACGCGGCCGGCTCGTCGGCGATAGCCATGTTGGAAAGCCCACACAGCAAGGTGGCGATTGCGCTGTACTTGAGGTTCTTCATGCAGTGATGCTCACTTCTAGTGATTGTTGTTGTGAGGGGGGATGAGTGTCAGCTTCTTAACTTTCCCGTTTCCAGGTCCTGGGGCTGATGTCGATGCTGCCGTCCTGGCTTTGCCGATAAACCGTGTAGGGCAGGGCGACGGTGTCCAGCACCGCGCACACAGCGGCGTCGATCAACAATCCCGGCATGGCGTACCCGCTGCGACCGGCATGTTCAGGAGGTGCATTGAGCAGACAGAAATCGTAATACACCCCGCTGTAGACCCGAGGCACTGTGGCGCAGTACGACTTTTGTTCGATCAATTCGCGGCTGGTGACTTCATCGCCGCGCAACACCGTATTGATGCTTCCGCATCCGCTCAACACCAAGCCAAGGGTCAATAAGGCGATCAATTTCATGGCCTGCGTCCTTGCTGAAAACGCCTGAGGATAGCGGCGCCAACGCATTTTTGGTGATTTTTTTCCAGTTTTCCTGGTTGTGAACGGAAATTCAGTCTTGAACATTTCGTTAAAAGGCGTAATGTTTGCCCCATGATTCTCGAACAGCTCAAAGCGGTCGGTAATGACACTCGCATGACTATCATGGAGTGGCTCAAAGACCCGCAAACTCACTTTCCTCCCCAGGACCATGGCGATCCGGCGATTGGCGTGTGCATGTCGCACATTCAGCGCAAGGCCAGCCTGTCACCGTCCTCGGCGTCGGCGCACCTGGCGATTTTGCAACGGGCAGGGCTGCTCCAGGCAACGAGAATCGGCAAATGGACTTACTTCCGACGCGACGAGCAGGCCATCGACCAGTTCGCCGCCCGACTGAAACACGAACTCTGATTTTTGATCATACGTTTCGTCATTATGCGTAATGATGAATCGATAATCCGGACGTTAACGCATTCTGTTGGAGCGAGGCTTGCCCGCGAAGGCCATGCCAGATGTTCAGAAAATGAGCGGATGTACGAGCCTCTTCGCGGGCAAGCCTCGCCAACGACTACATTCAAAGCCAAAAGGAGCTTCCCCCATGAGCAACACAACCATTTACGTGCAAGCAGGCGGCGGTTACGACAACGTCATCATCGGCGACAGCCAAGTCCGTGCGCCGCAAGTTGGCGAGATCAGCGTACGGTTACGCGCCAATTCCCTGAACTACCACGACTTTGCCGTCGTCAGCGGCATGTGGGGCCCGAGCGAAGCGCGCATTCCCATGGCCGATGGCGCCGGTGAAGTCATCGCGGTGGGCGAGGGTGTCAGCGAGTTCAAGGTCGGCGACTCGGTCGTCAGTACTTTTTTCCCGGACTGGATCGACGGTACGCCGTTGGTTGAAGGTTTTGTCAGCGTGCCCGGCGACGGCATTGACGGCTAAGCGCGTGAGCAGGTAACGGCGCGCGCCACTTCATTCACTCTGGCACCAACCGGTTACAGTCACGCCGAGGCGGCTACGCTGACCACCGCCGGTTTGACTGCCTGGCGTGCGCTGATGGCCGACGATTCGCTCAAGCCTGGCGACACCGTGCTGATTCAGGGCACCGGCGGCGTTTCCATCTTCGCCCTGCAGTTCGCGAAAATGGCTGGCGCGACGGTCATTGCGACGTCTTCGAGCGACGAAAAACTCAGCCGTCTGAAAGCCATGGGCGCAGATCACCTGATCAACTACCGCTCGGACACTAATTGGGGTGAGACCGCACGGGCATTGACTGGCGGCCGGGGTGTGGACCACGTGATAGAAGTAGGCGGACCATCGACGCTGGAACAATCGATGATTGCGGCGCGGGTCGGCGGGCATATCTCGGTGATTGGTATTTTGACGGGAGTTGCCGGGCAGCTTTCATTTGTGCCAGCACTGGTCAAGCAATTGCGTCTACAAGGCGTGCTGGTGGGTAGCCGCACGCAACAGCAGGATATGATTCGCGCGATCAATGCCAACGGAATGCGCCCGGTTATTGATCGGCACTTTCCACTGAGCGAAATAGTTGAAGCGTTCCGTTATCAGGAAACCAATCAACACTTTGGCAAGATCTGTCTGGATATTTAACTTCAGGCGCAGCGAGCAAGCCTGCGCGCAGGCTTGCTCTATCTTTTGCTATGCACATTTAGGCGTCACGGTTGTTTCGACTTGCTTGACGTGTAAGTCACCGAAGCATTCCTGCGATTCGAATCCGGCGGAGCCGAGTGATCGAAACTGCCTGGAGCTCTCAATGAGTTGATAACCTGGTTTACCTGAAAACCACGTTTGATTTCCCGCGCCTGAACTTCAAAGCTTTTAACGGTTGCATCAAACGTCGCAGGATTCGCCAGCAACGAATTCAACTCTTCATCATTTACAAGGCGAGTGTCATCCTCAGACAAATGCATTGTCCACCTCCTCTCTAAAGTTTTGGCCGGTCAGTTACATATTACGGGTCTTACAGGTCTTTACCTTGCACATAACCTGAACCCAGATCCGCACCGGTAATCGGGTTGGCATCCGGATCGGACATGGTACGTTCCTTCATCGTCAACAACACGGCTTCGTCATCTGTGGACAACTCGACCGATGCCGTTCCGTCACCGCCATCCACGGCGGGCTCGGGCGATTCCACATATTCCCACTCGTCGCCTTCATTCCATGGGCCACGCAGGTTTGGCTCACCAGCGGACATGTTGAAGTACACGTTGGCGAACTCAGGCATGCCAGGCAGTTTGCCTTGTGGGAAGTTCGGCTGGATCGAATGCAGCGCTTTTTCGAACGACTTCTGGTGGGCGATTTCCCGAGTCATCAAAAAGCCCAGCGCTTCTTTAATACCTGGATCATCAGTCACGTTCATCAGGCGCTCATAAACAATCTTCGCCCGTGCTTCTGCCGCGATATTGGAACGGAAGTCCGCAGTCGGTTCGCCGATAGTGTCGACATAAGCCGCTGTCCATGGCACACCGGCCGAGTTGGTCAGTGGCGCACCGCAGCCGTAGAGCAAAGAAGTGATATGCGAGTCATTACCCGCACCATTGATTGCACGATACAACTCACCTTCTTGCTGTACGCCTTCGGCCAACTGACCTTTGCCGCCACGGTTGAGCATGCAAATAATCGAACCGATGATTTCCAGATGGCTAAGTTCTTCGGTGGCGATGTCCATCAGCAAGTCTTTACGACCTGCGTCCTCTTCTGCCAACGCTTGAGTGAAGTAGCGCGCTGCTGCTGCAAGTTCACCTTGAGCACCACCGAACTGCTCCAGAAGAAGATTGGCCAGACCGGGATCAGGTCGAGCGACACGCACGGTGTACTGCAAACGCTTGTTATGAATGAACATGGTTCGGTTCCTCATCTTATTGAGCCAAAACGGCCGTCAGTGGACATGTGATTGGCCACAGTAAAGGGAGCGCCGAGCCGGGAAAGCTGTTCAGCCAAGTTGACGAATGGTCGTGAAAAAACCGGATCGTGGAATGGATGGATCCATTTGGGTGTTTCTAGCTGGCAAAATTTGTCGTTTTGAGTGATAGCTGCCGTGCACGAGTTTCAAGTGCGCCAAGAGGCGCGATCATCGCGCCGCTCACGTTTCGCTATATCGCGAATGATTAAAGTGTCGTAGTGGCGCAAGGATAGGAGGTGTCGGATATTTCTTTAAGTTCAACAGGCCAGTCCAGGTTCGTTTCGCTGATTTTTCGAAAAATGACCGAAGAGGAAAGAAAGCCGTCCGGTTCCTCGGCAAATGCTGTTACAGCGTGGCAGCGCGCGGCGACGGTATAGGCAGGTTCATCCAGTCGCGTCTCGATGATTTCGAAACCCAGAGGCTTATTGATCAGCGCCTTCCACGACTCGTCGGAGAAACGCCAGAAATCCCAAGGTTGATCGTGCATTGGCCAGGTTTGATGGGTAGTAAAAAGCCCGATACCGCCTGGTTTCATGATTCGATTGATTTCAATCATGACTTTCCAGGGCATCATCAAATGTTCGAATACAGAAAATGCCGTCACTCCATCAAAATGGTTGGCAGGGTAGGACTGACTTAACTGGTGGGCGTCACCCACGACATTCACATTTGGCCCGGCAAGTACATCGAAGCCACTGTATTCCCAGTCGGCCGGTGCAAATCCCCTTCTGACCACGCCCGAACGGGCTCGGGATCCAATCTCCAGCATGCGTCGCGGGTTTTCCTGCCGTGCTGCAGGCAGGTTGTTCATCATCTGGACAAAGACACTGTTGAGGCCGTCTCGGGGGCTACCCAGTCGGTGGATAGAAGCGGATGTCCCGTCAACGAAATGCACAACCAGTCGGCTATTGAGGATGGCTGCACGGTCCTCTGAAAAGCTGATCAGTTCGTCAAACCGCGACTCGGACGCACGCGGGCCAAAATGGGAAATCAGATCAGGACTCATTTTGCCGAAGTGCAGCGGATACAACTTGCCCCCCGATACTTGCAGAGCTATATCGCGGATTGTTTTATCGGGGCTATATAGCCAGCCGCTTACTCTTAGAACACCTTGGAACACTGTAAAGCGGTCAATACAGTACGGGCCGGAAAACTCACTTGCGGCAGTATCCGGGCTAAAAGAGTTAGCTTGCATGGGCATATTCTCGGGTTTGATCGGCGTTCATCAAGCGTAGTTGAAATCGGGCTCGTTGAAGTTCAGGTATAAGCCAAAAGTCGTCCGCACAACACCACGCAAAGCCATAATCCGATTGATAACACTGCCTGGATCCTGGCGATTGCGGGTGCAGCAACGCCCGTATTCCAGCGGGTGACCGAGCGATATACGCCGATGTGGAACAGCGCTGCATTGATGCCTGCGATGGCAATCAGGCTCAGTTTCAAGAGGAAAACGTTGTTACTGATGAAGTCATGGGGATGTGCCGAAAACATCATCAAGCCCGCAGGAACAATCAACAGCAGGGCGGCGACGGCAAAGCGCAGCAAGTGCCGCGCCAGCGCTGTGACGGCAATCTCTCGCGATAGCCCGAGCACCCGCAGGTCGAACATGATCACCGAGCCGACCAGCACGGCAAAACCGATGATGTGCACCACCTCGACCAGCGGATAAAGCCATAGATCGCTGCGCATGGCCGAACCCACGGGCGATGCGTCCAGCCAGTCCAGCCAGGTGTTTTCGCCCGAGCTAGTCGGGGCGGTGTTCATCAGCGCAACTCGGTGGTCTTGTCGCCAACGGTGATGCGTTCGGCGCGTAACTCTTCGGGTTTGCTGCGATTCTGATAACCGACCACGCTGGCTTGATTGCCGACCTTGAGCATGTCCTGGGTCAGGCCACGATTTTCCATGCGAGAGGGCGGCGCCAGGACCACATTCCAGGTTTTATCAGCGGTTTTGAGGCGCACGAAGCCGTGAGGATGGGAATATCCGGACGCTTCGATCGTGCCTTGCAGCTGCAATGCCTTGCTGGAGTCGTACTCGCTCCAGCCGTGATGGGCGAATGCTGCAGTGGTAACCAGTAGTGACGACAATCCAATGCACTTGAGCATGCCTTTCATGACGCGGTCCTCTTGTTGTCTTTCTTCTGTGCAGAGCAAAAGCGTAGACGGGACTGGCGTCGTGTTCAGTGCAGGTCAGCGAAGACAGAACTGAGGAGTGTTGCGCTGCCAGGCCCGAAGCCCGCAGGAACAAGGCTTGAGCACGGTGAACGCCGCTTGTCAGGCCGCGCCGGTTTTGCTGATCAGGCCATCGCGAACTTCGGATGCGTAGTTCAGCAGGCTGGATTCGGATTCTTGATAATTGGCCGAAAGCTCAATCAGTGCCTGGGCTTGAGCATGCTGGCCGCTGGCAGCAAGGCTGTTGGCTTCCTTGAGCAGGTTGGCCAACGACCATCTCAACAGGTGAGCGGCCGAGACCAGAGCATTCTGAAGTTGCTGGTTTTCTTTAGTGAGACCCATGCTGATTCCCTTCCAGGTCAGTGCTGCGCCAGACGACATGGCGATTTGATGCGGTGAAATATAGCAAAGCCAGGCTACTGATTTAAGGATATCTATCTCGTCTGTCTCGTAACACGAAATGCCTGGCACAAAAAAACCGGCACAACGGCCGGTTTGGTGAATCGCACGCTTGTGCCCGCATCAGGCTCAGTTCCGTTGCTGAAGCGGATCCGAACCTGCCGTTTTGGCCTTCGGGCCCGCAACCGCCCAGGCCAGCAGCCCGAGAACCGGAACAAACACCAGCACAATTATCCACAGCGCCTTGCTTTCACGTTGGCCATCGCTCTTCATGACGCGCGTCACCGCCCACAGCACGGCAACAATAAGCAACGTCACAACGGATATCCACACCAGTGGAGCATCCATGATGTTCGCCAGCACGTCCCAGATTTGCTTGAGTTCCATACATCTCCCCCTTGGTTGTAACTGTTTAGGCAGGGTGATGCGCAAAGGGTTCAGTGGTTGTCTGCCGGGACAAATCCTTCGCGGCCCGCGCCTTCGACAATGTTGGCTACACTCACCTGCGCCGACAGGTCCGGAATGGTCCCGACCCGCTATCAAGGAGGATTGGCATGATCTCCAGTCAGGAGTTAACCCACATTGTCGAAATGGCGTTCTTGCCCAAAAGGTGCGCCTGCACCATCGACCCGACCGGCTCGATGACCATCCAGATCTTCAATCAGAACACCGACAAGGAAGAGCTGACCTTCGCCGGCATCGATGCCACCACCCTGACCGCCGGCCGCGCCATTGCCAATCTGGTGCTCGGGTTGAGAGAGGAAATACGGCTTTGGCATTTGCAGCCGGAGCAGCGGCAGGGCGACGGGGGTAAGCGGCTGCGCAATTAAATCGACCTCAGCCGGTTCTATGGACAAAAAAACCGGCTCCAATGGCCGGTTTCTGATCATGCAGTGCGGTTAACCAGCTTAAGAGTCGCAGCACCGCGCTGTTGAGCCAGGTATCGAGTGCAACAAACGCGCAGGAACGAGGAAAAATTCAGCACTTCGTCGCGAGCTTTGGTGATCTCTTCGTAGAGATTGGTGATCAATTGGTTGGTGGTTACACCTTCCCCGGCGGCCATCTCTGTGAGGATGTCCCAAAACTGGTTTTCCAGCCGCAACGTCGTGATCACGCCATGTATGCGCAATGAGCGTGACCGAGACTCATACAGAATTGGATCGGCTTTAATATACAGTTCGCACATTTTAAGATCCTCCCGGAAAAATCATAATCATTGTCCTCTTTATACAAGAGGGGGTAATAGTCAGATACTACACCTGCATACTCCTGCAGAGGTTGCAGTCGCCAAGCGTCCATTTCGGGTGCGCGTGTAACCCGGCAATGACAGGTTGCGCATCGCCTGGATCAACGACTGCACAGCGTTTCTCCTCCAGGCAGAGCAGCAACCCAATGTAATTGTCGGTGAAAGCCCTCGACTCCCGGACCTCCAGGCCTCCTGGATCTTGCGCTGTCATGCTGCCTTGGTCTTGAGCGATTCGGCAATGTAGTCAGCTTGTCGAATGGCCAGGCTGACGATTGTCAGGGTCGGATTCTCCGCGCCACTCGTGGTGAATTGACTCCCGTCCGAGATAAACAGGTTAGGCACCTCATGGCACTGTCCATGTTTGTTGCAGACACCATCCGCCTCTTTGAGACTCATGCGACACGTGCCCAGGTTATGGGTGGAAGGATAAGGCGGAACCCGGTGGGTCTTGAGCGCGCCAACCGCTTCGTATACCGCGCTGCCTTGTTTGAAAGCGTGTTCACGCATGGCAATGTCGTTTGGATGATCGTCGTAGTGAACATTGGCCACGGGTATCCCCAAACGGTCCTTGGTGTCATTGCTCAATGTGATGCGATTGCTCTCACGAGGCATGTCTTCGCCCACTATCCACATGCCGGCAAGGTGAGTGTAATTGTCCATGACCCGGGTAAAATCCTTGCCCCAGGCACCAGGATTGAAAAATGCCGCCATGAACGATGGCCCAAGAGAGACGGTCTCCATTTCGTAGCCGCCGACAAAGCCGCGATCAGGATTGAAATGCACCTCGTCACTGATCAGGCCCGCCATGATCGTGCCTCGGTAGAAGTGCACGGGATCGCTGAATTCGGCGAAAACCGAGCCGGTGGTGTGGCGCATGTAGTGCTTGCCGACCATGCCTGATCCGTTGGCCAGCCCGTGGGGAAATAAGGTACTGGAGGAACTCAAGAGCAGTCTGGGGGTTTCGATTGCATTACCGGCTATCGCGATGATGCGGCCTTTCTGCCAGTGCAACTCACCCTTTGCGTCAGCGTAGACAACGGCGCTGGCACGACCCTTGGCATCATGTTCGATGCGAACCGCGTGGGCTTGCGTTCGCAACTCAAGCTTGCCGGTCGCTTCGGCGGCTGGAATTTCAGTGTAGAGCGTTGACCACTTCGCCCCCATTTTGCAGCCTTGAAAGCAGAACCCAAGCTGCATGCATTGCGCGCGTCCTGCACGGGCGCGGCTGTTGATGGCCATGCGTCCAGTCGAGCAGTGTTTATAGCCAAGCTTCATTGCACCGTTGTACATCACTTGGAAGTTGTTGTTGCCGGGCAGGCCGGGAATGTCGTTGGTGCGAGTGACACCCATCTTGTCCTCGGCACGGGCGTAATAGGGCTCCAGTTCCGCCAACGTCAATGGCCAGTCCAGCAGGCTCGCTCCTTTTACGTCACCGTAGGTCTGGCGTGCGCGAAACTCGTGGTCTTGTAAGCGGATGCTTGCTCCGGCCCAATGAGTGGTGGTGCCACCCACCGTTTTGCAGATCCAGGCGGGTAGATTGGGAAAGTCCCTGGCGATCTGCCAGGTGCCCGACGTCGTGCGTGTATCGCCCCAGGAAAGCTGTTGAAACGAAGGCCATTCATCATTGATGAAGGTTGCTGAGGACTGACGCTCACCTGCTTCGAGAAGAACCACCGGTATGCCCTTTTGGCACAACTCGTTGGCGAGTGTCCCGCCACCCGCACCGGAACCTATGATCACTACTACGGAAGCATCGTCAAAACTGTAGGTTGTCATGCTGGCTACTCCTCAAGAAAAGGCGCTGGGACTGGCTTCCGCTGGAGCGGCAGGCAGCCACTTCAGATCGTTGAAGCCACGCATCAGATATCCGCCCTTAGAAAAGGAGGCGCCTTCGTAACCGAAATGCTGGTAAGCCAATTCATTGCTGTATAGCGAGTTGACTGACGTGCTTCTGAGCAAAATGAAAAAGTCGGAATGCTGGATTTCTTCAAGCAGGGCGACCTGCCTGGTTTCATCGAGACTTGTCCAATTGCCGCCCGCCAGTCGATCCAGGTCGGAAAGACCTTTATCAAGCAGTGGGAGTACCGAGGGGTTAGTGGATGCACGCTCGTCGAGCGCTTTTACGGCGAAGGCGTAGACAGCATCTTCCATGCGGTCATGAGGGTAAACGCGGCGAATCACCAGCAGCAGTTTCGCCGCTACATCGCTACTAAGCGTGTTCATTTCCATGGCCCATGATCGGCTGGGAGCCAGCAGGGCGATGGGGCCGGAGCCGAATATGAGCGTGCCCAACAGCAACCCACCGCTTCCTTGAAGAAAACGGCGGCGATTGAGAGTTACGTCTTGCATGAAATGTCTCCTTTTTATTTTTATTAGGAGTGACAAGGTCACGGTCGAATCATGGAGTGCGGTTTGAAGGAAAAAATCACTCCTGGTGGAGATCAAATGGATAACACTGTCTGAGGTTTTTGGTTCCAGGCTGGCAGGTGCTCAGTCCGACGGTAACTGAAAACTCACCTGTTCATTGATAGTGGCCACCACGCTGTAACACTTCGATTTTGTAACCGTCGGGATCCTGAATAAAAAAGAATCGAGCGAGCAAAACCCCATTTCTTTTAAATTCCTTGATGGGGGCCGGTGATAACTTCAGAGCCACCAGGCGGTTGAAATGCTGGTCAAGATCCTCGACGACAAAGGCCGCATGACCGTAGCCACTGCCATGGGTGTACTCGCTCTGCCCCTTGTTCCAGGTTAGCTCGATTTCTGCGCCGCTCTCGAAATCCCGCAGGTAGACCAGCGAGAAATCGTCGAACTCCAGGCGATGAGTTTCTCTGAGCCCAAACACGTCCTGGTAGAACTTCATTGACTGGTCAAGGTTGCCCACGCGGATCATGGTATGAATAAATTTTGCCATTCCATCTACCTGCGGTTTTCGTGATTCCTGGATTTTTGGTCAAACACCTTCGATTTCATGATGAGCCGGACGTGACTCAGGTGGGTAATAGAGGGCTACTACGTTTGTACAGAGGTACAGAATTTTTGCTTCCTTCGTGAAGGATCACGAGTGGAGCTGAGAAATGTGGCTGATGTAAGTTTGGGGATGAGCTTCGAACGCAATGTCGACGCAGACGATGCGCTAGCAAGGGCGGCAGATGTGCTTGCTACGAACATGGCGGTGGACAAAAAATCAGGCGGGGTCGGCTACAACGCGGCCACGCTGCAGCGCCACTTCATTGGCTACGTCGAGCGAAGCACCGCGTCTAAAGGCGTGCAGCAGGTGGTGTTGTGCCGCGAACTGGCGGCAATTCTGGCCCAGCCGCTGCCCATGAACCTGCGCCATGTGGATCTGCGCGCCGTGCTGACCGATATCAGTAGCAAAACCGGGCTGCGCTTTCGGGTACCTGACCAGCCCTATACCAAGGTCAAAGCCCCGTTTTTCTACAGCCTGGCTGCGGGTTATCAAGCGATGGACAGCCTGGCCAAGGTGTTCGGCATTCCGGACTTCATGTGGCAACAGCAGGGTGACGGGGAAGTGTTCGTGGGTTCCTGGGCGGACAGCTTCTTTGGCGCTCGATCGACGCTGCAGCTGCCGGCGCAACTGTTCAACGATTACCAGGGCAATCAAAGCGCGATGGTCGCGGCTCTTCCCGGGCTACGACCAGGTGCAACTATCAACCACGGCGAACGGATCACCAGTATCACGCTTGCCGACACACAGATGGCCATCCGATGGACGACGCAATCAAGCGCAGCGTAGAACGCCAATTCCCTGAACTCACCGGCGGTTATCACTTGCCGCGCTTTGCCCGCGTGGTGGGCGTCGCTGACGCGCCCGCCGGCGCATCTATGTGCGACGACTTCCGCCCGCGCTACGCCGTCGACCTCGAAGTACTCGGGCCAGATGGCGAAGTCGATCCGGCCATGCCGCCGCTGCCAGGCGTACCGCTGCCGCTGCCTTCTGGCGGTGAAGAAATGGGCATGTTTGCGTTTCCCCAAGAAGGCACCCAGGTGGTGGTGTGCTTCGCCTATGGCCTGCCGAACAAACCCTACATCCAGACGATCCTGCCGCATGGCCTGAGCCTGCCTAAGGTGCCCAAGGGTGACCAGGTGTGGCAGCACAGCGACGCCGTGCAACAGCGCGTCGACGCAGACGGCAACTGGCTACGCCTGACTGACGGCAAGATCCGCGACCATTCGTTGGAGCGGGAAGTGGAAGCCCTAGGCAACAGCGAGAAGTACCAGAGCCACACCCGCGAGGTGGAAAACCATTCCACCGAAGAAGTGGGCGGCATCAAGCGGATCAACGCCCTGGGCGCGCTCAAGCTGAATTCCGCCGGCACTGCCACGCTCGCCGCGCTGGACGACATGCACCAGGCCACCGGCCGCGACTTGAACCTGGTGGTAGGCAAAACGCACAACGCCGCTGTGGGTGGCGACATGCGGGAGCGGATCGCAGGCCTGCGCAGAAGTGTAGCCGGTGCAAGTCAGCACTTAGTTGCACCGAAAAATCATGTCGGATCCGAAGGGGTGAATATATTTCAGGTGCTGTGCGACACGTTGGACCTGATCCAGCAGCTAGCCGGCCAGATCGCCTCGCATACCCATGGCCCGTCGCCGGTGCCAACGCAGGCAGACGCTTTCTTAGCGGACAGTTCCAAGGCAGCATTACTGTTCAGTGAGCTAAAGGCGGTAACCCTCTAACAAAATTCGAGCGAGCGATGCCGTAGCCTCCTCCCTGGCCCACGCCGGGATTCACTTCAGCGCTCCCTATCTCGGTCTATAAGTCTCGAGGAGATAGCCCGGAGGATACCTACCCGTCTTAATATCCGTGATGTAAGACATACAAGGACCGCCTATAGCTATCAAACAATCAGTTGCCTTGCTATGCTTCGAGGCAAATCTATAACAGGGAAAAGTTATGCTACCAGATCAAAGTCATATAAACCGAGTTAGAGACGCACTTTGGGTATCTAAAGGCGGAAGAGCCACCGTCATGCTAGGTGCGGGGTTCAGCCGAAATGCCAATAAAAAGAGTGTCAGTAGAAAAGACTTTCCTCTATGGCATGACATAACAACAAAACTTTGCGAGCTACTCTACCCAGATAGTAGCGATTTGAAGCACGCACTTAGTCAGGCTGCCGGTACAAGCGGTTTTTTAAAGCTAGCGCAAGAATATAAAGTCGCATTTGGTCGTGATGCGTTAGACACGCTGATAGATGAAACTATACCGGATGATGACTATATGCCCGGAGACCTCCATAAAAGAATGGTTAGGCTTCCATGGTGCGATATATTTACTACAAACTGGGATACCTTGATAGAAAAAAGTAGCATCTTCGCTGCGGACAGAAATTACTCAACAATCATAAGGCCTGAACAACTTATATCCGCCCCCCCAACCCAGAATAATAAAACTCCACGGATCTTTAAAATCAAGCAGCGACATCATATTCACAGAAGAAGACTATAGAAAATACCCAGCCACAAATGCGGCATTCGTGAATACCGTACAACAGTCCATGATGGAGTCAGTATTTCTGTTGATCGGATTCTCTGGAGACGACCCAAATTTTTTACATTGGACAGGTTGGGTGAGAGATAACTTTGGGGAAAGCACACCGAAAATATACCTCGCCGGATGGCTAAATCTTTCACCGCATAGACGAAGGATGCTCGAGGACAGAAACGTTGTTCCAATCGATCTTGCAAAGCATTCAAAAGCTAGTGAGTGGCCAGACCATTTGAGACATGAATACTCAACAGCTTGGATTATACAAACGTTAGAGGCTGGGCGTCCATATCAAGAAACTGATTGGCCGGAGTCCTCACCTAACGATCGAGAAATCACACCTACTTACTTACAGCCTGTAGAGTCGCCAAACTTCAAAACACCGCAAAAGGAAAACATGTTTTCCAGTGCTAGCAACAAAGAAGATGACGACAAAGAGGTTAGGATGGTTATCGAAACCTGGACACATAATAGAAACTTATATCCGGGGTGGCTAATTCCAGAAAGCAAGATCAGAAATAACATTATAAGTACTAGCAAAACCTGGACGCCGAGAATTATTGGGCTCTCCCGCACATTAAATCCCGAAGAAAGACTGATGTGGTTAAGTCAAGTTATCTGGCGATATAGTATTGCCTTGAAACCGTTAAGCGACGATCTTTTCAATACATGCAAAAAAACGCTTCTCGAAATAAACAGCAACTTGCGCACAATAAAAGGCGAGCCAAAGCCAAACTTAAACTGGACTGACATACGAGCGCAGTGGACTCAAGTCGCACTCGCCTTATTGACCGAATCTCGATTTAGAGAAGCTGCAGAGCAACATGAGGAGCTATTGCAAATAATCCTGCCTTATAAAAATGATAGGCAAAACACGGCTCAATATATCTCTTACGAGATGTGCCTAGTGAGCCTTGGCGAATTAGATTACAAGAAGCTTGAGGAGACATTGGATTTATGGGATGTAGATGAATACGACCCAATCTGGCTAGCTCGAAAAGCATCTATTTTGGCAGAGCTACATCGAACTGGCGAATCCAGTTCGTTGATAAGCAATGCTCTTGCGCTAATACGGAGCACAACCGGCCCAAATACGGATTACGCGAGCGAGTCGCGTGAGGCGTGGATACTATGGCAAGCTTTAGTTCATGAAGCATCGATAGATGACAGAATGCCAAAAATAGCATCGAAACGCCTAGATGAGCTGTCCAAAACCTACTGCGACACTCGCCTGGAGAAAGAAAACGTTGTAAAAGCGATAAGCTTCGACCGCCGGCAGGCATCGCCACCGTCATTCGATGTAGACGTGTTTGAGAGCGCCCCGGCGGTTACTAGTATTAGTGCGTTTAGTATCGACAACGCCAAGGTAGCTCTTCGACTTTCTGAAATATGCGCCTTACCGCCCTACATAAAAAGATATGTTGTGGGCGCAGACTTATTCAATACTGCAGCAGAAGCGCTCTGTGAAAAAGACTACTGCAGAGCCGCAAAATTGACATTGCGCTCAGCTTGGAACTTCGAAGATAAGACATTTCAAAGGATTTGGTCTAGACACAACTTAGCGTCACTCAAGCAAGCTGACGTTGACTCGTTGGCAAAATCGATCGAAGCCGCTATTTTGTATATGAGCGAAAAGAATACCAGCCAAAAAGATCAGCTTTGGCCCATGAGAATGGGCGTTTTTTATGAAGCCCTTTCTCGAATAAATCTAAGACTGGCACCGGAACGTGCAGAAGAAGCTTTCAATAAAGCAGTAATGATTTACAAGAAAACATCTAGAGATGACGTTCGCGAACTGATTGTCCCTCTTAACAATCTGATCATGAGATCATGGGAGGCTATGCCGGCACAAGCTAGAAAAAAATATTTCTTCGAAATGATGACTGGGCCGTTAAGAATTTCCGAGTATCACACCTCGACTATATTTAATATTATTGATGTGGGCGAGTTGCTGGTGGATGATACAAAACTAGCTATCCCTGACAGGGGGCAGGATAACGACGATAACTGGAGTAAAGTTTACGACATAATTATCACTGGATTAAAGTCTGGCGAATTAGCACGGCGCGGTGCGCTAATGCGATTGGCCAGTCTAATTGACAAGGATACTTGCCCAGCCGATCTAACGAAAACAATTTCCGACGCGTTGTGGTCTATCACTGATGATAATAACTATCCGTCACTGGATGGGCTGTACGACTGGGTACTATTAGTTTTGCCCGAATCTGATGAAGGAAAAGCAGAGAGAGCTTTTAGAGACAAATGGCTTTGTCCTTCTGCGACGATCAGTGAGGCCGGCGCAGTAGCCGTGTTAATTAACGTCGGCCGTGCCATTGAAGGCCTCACCCGTTTTGATAAAGCATTTGTATTGACGAATGAAGACAGGGAATATCTAGTAAAGTGTATTTCGGCTTGGATCCAAGGCAGGGCGCAGCACTCTAGACTCGACTACGAAGATTTAATACCGATTCGATCAGTTATTCCAGAACTAACTTTAGGTATGGACGTCCATCGGATATATTTGATTTCTGTCGCCGAGACTAGCGGCTCGCCGCCGTTGTACCCCTTGCTTCCAGGATTACTCAAGAGTTTACCGAACTTCTATGACGATATAAAAAACATACTCGTAACCGGGATGGCAGGAAACAATCCGCTGGTGATAAAGGGCGCTATGGATGCCCTGCAAACGTGGATCCGATTAGCCGCAGTCTTCGAAGACGTACCGGCGCCGCCAGATGAACTCTTTCGGGAGCTTTCTATCATTATTGCAGCAAGGCGGAGAGTATCCCTCGCGGATGCGCTCCGCATAGCGACATACATCTACGATTCCGGGGACAGCGTTTACTCGCGTCAGATAGAAACGAACTGCATATACGGCCTAAATTTGATGTCGAGAGAACTCAGTTATGAGGCTCAAGGCTCTGAAGAGGACAAGCTTTTAAAACCCCTTCTGAGAAGTAGGTGTGCAAAGCTAGCGGCATCCATGGCTACGCTTGGGTTAGATGACATGGCCGTTAAGGCGTGGGCGGAAATCGCGGCTGTTGATCCACTCCCAGAAGTCCGGCATACAGAACGCTTGGACGGCGAACTAAAAATCCCAAACTTAGACGCGGATGCGGAGTTGGACAGCACGGCTGAAAATCTTTAAGCGCTGCGTAGAAGCGCGCGGTCGCTGTACCTTGGTGTCCCACAATTCCAACGGCAGTCATCGTTACGCCAAGAGCTATCTTCTCTAGTCCGCCTCCTCTGATGTTACCGGCCGTTGACGATGGCAAGTGGGAGATTACGACCGCCCTTCATCGAAACGTCCTCCATTTCGCGGAACCGACGTCAAATTATCACCTAACAGAAATAATAATGCCGAAAATGCACTTATCCCCCTCCCGCCGACGGGCTTTGCGTGGTTTTTGTGTGCAATTCGCTGAGTAGTGCAAACACGACTGCAGGCCGCGCTGCTGTTGGGCCTCTGCAGGCTATCGGCTTTTTCATTTAGTGAAAGGTTTTGCAAAGAAACGAAGTGCGGTTGCACGGCGATGCGATGACCAGGTGTAAGCGGCCGAAAACTGACACCCCCGGTTTCATTGGGCGAAAAATTGGAAAACGGGAGATCTGGGGTGTTTTCAAAATCGGGATCGCTCTTAAAGAACTGTCTGTGGGCTATTAATCAGAGCAAGGCATCAAAACGATGCGGGTCAGTCTGGCCGTGGCTTACAGCTGAGTTTTTGAGGATTAAGGCGTTTCACGGGGTTGCGCATTTTGGCATGCATGTAGGTGTCATTTGTGTGAGTTGGACAATGGGTTTTGATGAGAGCGCTTCTCAAGGAGAGGGGGTAATTCTAAATATAGCGATATTAGCTAGACGGCCCAACCAACAGTCCTGCAAGCCCCGGTTTGTAGGGCTCTTCGGTATTACATGGCGAAGTAATATCAAGCGATATGAAACGTAATATTTTCCTCAAACCCCTGTATTCATTGGGTTTTAAAGAATCAGAATATAGCTATTTAATAAGGTAATAATATCGCTAATGTATCGCTTCGATATCGCCTTTTCTCAAAACGGCTGAGAGCCTTGACCTGTATGGGCTGTGGCGATTCTGGGAGGACGGTATTACCAATATTACTATTTTTGCGCGCCCCCACGTATTTTAGAAACTGAGTCCTAAGGCGGGGTGTGATGAGGTTGTTCGGACAGCTGCAACCGTCATCACTGGCAGAAATCCCAGTACGCCTCCCGGGATGCGGTACCAGTTAGGCCGTGAGTGCAGTGTCAGGGGGGGAGGATCGAACCCTTGTCATCGGTACTTGTGGCTAATCGCGCGCTCGAATTATTCGCTGCTTTCTTGGCTACCCGCAGACTAGCGAGCGCGATCCCTATGCCCAGTACACATGACACCCCCATGATGGCCACGCCTAGTGCGAGGTTGGCTGGTAACTGCGTTCCCACGAGTTGCAGAGATTGGATACCAAGCATCGTGAAGCAAAAGATCGCGGGAATGCGTGCCCAAGGGCCGATCATTACGCGATCGAACACTCGTCGCCCAATCAGTAAATAGAAGGTGTAGAGGCAGAAACTTGCGGCAGCAACGAGGCCAGCGAGAACCGCAGCTAAGGGTCTAGCTCTCGGTTGTGTTAAGTCCTCGTACTCTATCTTGCTGACTCCAGCAATCCTGCCGTCCGGATCAAACTGGGGCTTCCCGGACGTGACCAGCGAGAATGTGATCTCATCGTTAGGGTTTGATAGGAATTTGGGGATCTTTACTTTGCCGGCGTCGAGTTCTATTTCGACAGGAATTCCTTTCGGAGTTGTGTCGATGATCTGGGCCGTTACTAAGGTGGCTTCGCTAGTGACTGAAATGAAAATTGGTGTTTCGAAATCCATGCTTGCGACTGGTTTAGATCCGGTGTTCGTAAGAGTCAGTGTTGAAACATAGGGGTTGTCAATCCTTGTTCCGTTCAGCACTACCTGGAGGTCGCGGATATGCGAATTAGCCGCTGGTTGAAGTGCATAGGAGGAGATTAGCCTCATCGTCAGCCCTTGAGCGGGAGCTCCGGCTGTTGACAGATATAAGGAAACGACAACGCCCAGGAAGCTAACAGCTAAGGCGATGAGCCATTTCCAATCAATGTTCTTGAGGTTCATATCCGTCCTTGTGAAATGCTCACTGATTACGCCAGGTTTACGCCAGACGAAAAAAAAGGCCTTGATAATCAAGGCCTTTCTTTCATTGCTTGGTGCCCCGAGGGAGACTCGAACTCCCACTCCTTTCGAAAACGGATTTTGAATCCGCCGCGTCTACCGATTCCGCCATCAGGGCTCAATGGCGGCGAAGTCTACAGACGGTATTACCGTTGGTCAATCACCTTTCATGGTCAATTTTGTCTTCTTCCGCTAAACTTCACGGCCCTGCTAGACGAACCCCATCATGCGCGTTGCTGACTTTACCTTCGAACTCCCTGATTCCCTGATCGCTCGCCATCCTTTGGCCGAGCGCCGCAGCAGTCGTTTGTTGACCCTTGACGGGGTTAGCGGCGCGCTGGCACATCGTCATTTCTCTGATTTGCTGGAGCATGTGCGCCCCGGCGATTTGATGGTGTTCAACAATACCCGTGTGATTCCGGCCCGTTTGTTCGGCCAGAAAGCGTCCGGCGGCAAGCTGGAGATTCTGGTTGAGCGGGTGCTGGACACCTATCGCGTGCTGGCCCACGTGCGGTCGAGCAAGTCGCCCAAGCCGGGCTCGACGATCCTGATCGATGGCGGTGGCGAGGCCGAGATGGTGGTGCGCCATGACACGCTGTTCGAACTGCGTTTCGCCGAACCGGTCTTGCCGCTGCTCGAACGCGTCGGGCATATGCCGCTGCCTCCTTATATAGACCGCCCGGACGACAGCGCCGACCGCGAGCGTTATCAGACGGTCTATGCCGAGCGTGCCGGGGCGGTGGCTGCGCCGACGGCGGGCCTGCATTTTGATCAGCCGCTGCTGGATGCGATTGTCGCCAAAGGCGTCGAGCTGGCGTTCGTGACGCTGCACGTTGGCGCGGGGACGTTTCAGCCGGTGCGCGTCGAGCGTCTGGAAGATCACCACATGCACAACGAATGGCTGGAAGTCAGCCAGGAAGTCGTCGATGCGGTGGCGGCTTGTCGTGAGCGGGGCGGGCGGGTGATTGCCGTCGGCACCACCAGCGTGCGTTCGCTGGAAAGCGCGGCCCGCGATGGCGTGTTGAAGCCGTTCAGCGGCGACACCGATATCTTTATTTTCCCGGGGCGTCCGTTTCATGTGGTCGATGCCCTGGTGACCAACTTTCATTTGCCTGAATCCACGCTGCTGATGCTGGTTTCGGCGTTCGCCGGTTACCCCGAGACCATGGCGGCCTATGCCGCAGCGGTCGAGCATGGCTACCGCTTCTTCAGTTACGGTGATGCGATGTTCATCACCCGCAATCCCGCGCCGACCGCTCCTGCGGCATCGGACCCAGAGGATCACGCATGACCCGCACCAGTCGTATGTCTTTCGAGTTGTTGGCCACTGACGGCAAGGCGCGTCGTGGTCGTCTGACCTTTCCGCGCGGCGTGGTCGAAACCCCGGCGTTCATGCCAGTGGGCACTTACGGTACGGTCAAGGGCATGCTGCCACGGGACATCGAAGCCACCGGCGCGCAGATGATCCTCGGCAACACCTTTCACTTGTGGCTGCGTCCGGGCACCGAAGTCATCAAGGCGCACGGCGACCTGCACGATTTCATGCAGTGGAACGGCCCGATTCTGACCGACTCCGGCGGCTTCCAGGTGTTCAGCCTCGGTGCCATGCGCAAGATCAAGGAGGAGGGCGTGACCTTTGCTTCCCCGGTCGATGGCGCCAAGGTGTTCATGGGGCCGGAAGAGTCGATGCAGGTCCAGCGTGACCTGGGCTCGGACATCGTGATGATCTTCGACGAATGCACGCCTTATCCGGCCGACGAAGATGTCGCGCGGGTTTCCATGGAATTGTCCCTGCGCTGGGCCAAGCGCTCGAAGATCGCGCACGGCGAAAGCACGGCGGCGCTGTTCGGTATCGTGCAGGGCGGCATGCATGAAAACCTGCGTATGCGCTCCCTCGAAGGCCTGGATCAGATCGGCTTCGATGGCCTGGCCATTGGCGGTCTGTCAGTGGGCGAACCCAAGCACGAGATGATCAAAGTGCTGGATTATCTGCCGGGCCAGATGCCGCCTGACAAACCTCGTTACCTTATGGGTGTAGGCAAGCCGGAAGATCTGGTGGAGGGTGTGCGCCGCGGAATCGACATGTTCGATTGCGTGATGCCGACCCGCAATGCCCGCAACGGTCATTTGTTCATTGATACAGGTGTGCTGAAGATCCGTAACGCGTTCCATCGTCATGATGATTCGGCGCTGGATCCGACGTGCGATTGCTACACCTGCAAGAACTTCTCCCGCGCTTATCTGCATCATCTGGACAAGTGCGGCGAAATGCTGGGGAGCATGCTCAATACGATCCATAATTTGCGGCATTACCAGCTGCTTATGGCTGGTTTGCGCGAGGCTATTCAACAGGGTACATTGGCCGCCTTTGTCGATGCCTTCTACGCTAAACGCGGCCTTCCCGTGCCGCCTTTGGATTGATTGAACTGAGTTTTGTCAGCTTTTCTTATTAATTTTGCAACTGGAGTGCTAAATGAGCTTTTTCATCTCTTCCGCTTTCGCGGATGCTGCTGCACCGGCCGCAGGCCCTATGGGCGGTGGCTTTGAATGGATTTTCCTGGTCGGTTTCCTGGTCATCTTCTATCTGATGATCTGGCGTCCACAGGCCAAGCGCGCCAAAGAGCAGAAGAACCTGCTCGGCAACTTGCAGAAGGGCGACGAAGTTGTCACCTCCGGCGGTATCGCTGGCAAGATCAACAAAGTGACCGATGACTTCGTGGTTATCGAAGTGTCCGACACTGTTGAGCTGAAAATTCAGAAAGGCGCTATTGCCGCCACCCTGCCAAAGGGCACCCTGAAAGCGATCTAAGGTTTCAGTCTTTTACCAATCGACGGGGCGCGCAAGGCGCCCCGCGTTATACGGGCGGCGTGATGCTGAACAAATACCCTCTGTGGAAATACGTACTGATCCTGGCGGTGCTGGTGGTCGGTTTTATTTATTCCGCACCCAATCTCTATCCTGATGATGCGGCGATCCAGATCACCGGCGCGAGCACGGCGTTGCAGGTCAATCAGGCTGATCTCGATCGTGTCGGCAAGGCGCTTACCGATGCAGGTATCGCGGTCAAGGCTTCCTCCCTGGCTGAGAATGGCAAAGGCGGTTTGTTGCGTCTGAGCAAGCAAGAAGACCAGTTGCCGGCCAAGGATGTCGCGCGCAAGGCGTTGGGTGATGACTATGTCGTCGCACTGAACCTGGCCCGCACCACGCCGACATGGCTGCGTCATCTGGGTGCCAGCCCGATGAAGATGGGTCTGGACTTGTCCGGTGGTGTGCACTTCCTGCTGGAAGTCGACATGGACAAGGCGCTCGACGCGCGCATGAAAGTGTATGAAGGCGAAGTGAAAAGCCTGCTGCGCAAGGAAAAATCGCGCTATCGCAGCCTGCCGCAACTCAATGGCGCTATTCAGCTGGGTTTCAGCGATGAAGCTGCCCGCGACGAAGCACGTACGCTGATCCGCAAGAACTTCACCGATTTCGATATCGTCCCGGCCGACCTGAACGGGATTCCCGTGCTGCGCCTGGCGATGACTCCGGCCAAGGTTGCCGAGATTCGCGAATACTCGATCAAGCAGAACTTGACCACCGTGCGTAACCGGGTCAACGAGCTGGGTGTTGCCGAGCCTCTGGTCCAGCGTCAGGGCGCCAACCGCATCGTGGTTGAGCTGCCGGGCGTGCAGGACACCGCTGAAGCCAAGCGTATTCTGGGCAAGACCGCCAACCTTGAGTTCCGTCTGGGCGCAGGCCCTGATGATTCCAAAGCCACCACCGAGATGTTCGAGTTCCGCGAAGGCGGTCGTCCAGCAGCTCCGGTTGAGCGTGGCCTGATCATCACCGGTGACCAGGTGACCGACGCCAAGGCTGGCTTCGACGAGCACGGTCGTCCGCAAGTGAACATCACCCTGGATGGCCATGGTGGCGATCTGATGAGCCGCTCGACGCGCAGCAATGTGGGTCGCAGCATGGCGGTGATCTTCATCGAGCAGAAGCCGACCACTACCTACACCAAACAAACGGTCAACGGCGTCGAGAAAGACGTGCCGGTTCAGACCTTCAAGGAAGAGAAGAAGATCATCAGCCTGGCGACCATTCAGTCGCCGCTGGGCAGTTCGTTCCGGATCACCGGTCTGAACGGCCAGGGTGAAGCTTCCGAACTGGCGCTGCTGTTGCGTGCCGGTGGTCTGGCGGCACCGATGTACTTCGCTGAAGAACGCACCATCGGCCCGAGCCTGGGTGCTGACAACATCACCAAGGGTATCGACGCTTCGCTGTGGGGCATGCTGTTCGTCTCGCTGTTCATCATGGCCATCTACCGCTTCTTCGGTCTGATCGCCACGGTTGCCCTGGCGCTGAACATGGTCATGCTGCTGGCCTTGATGTCCTTGCTGGGTGCGACGCTGACCCTGCCGGGTATCGCCGGTATCGTGCTGACCATGGGTATGGCGGTGGACGCCAACGTACTGATCTTCTCGCGTATTCGTGAAGAGATCGCCGGCGGCATGACCGTGCAACGGGCGATCAACGAAGGTTTCGATCGCGCCTATACGGCGATTCTCGACGCTAACCTGACCACGCTGCTGGTCGGCGGCATTCTCTTTGCGATGGGCACCGGCCCGATCAAAGGCTTTGCCGTGACCATGTCGCTCGGGATCTTTACCTCGATGTTCACTGCCATCATGGTGACCCGCGCAATGGTCAACCTGATCTATGGCGGGCGTGACTTCAAGAAGTTGTGGATTTAAGGGGCTGACATGTTACGTACCATTAACTTCATGGGCGTGCGCAATATTGCGTTCGCCGTCACCATGCTCCTTACCGTCCTGGCGTTGTTCAGCTGGGCCACCAAAGGGCTGAACTATGGTCTGGACTTCACCGGCGGTACGCTCATCGAGCTGACCTACGAGCGTCCTGCGGATCTGGGCAAAGTACGTGAAGAGCTGGCAACGGCCGGTTATCACGATGCAGTCGTGCAGAGTTTTGGCGCGACCACCGATCTGCTGGTGCGTATGCCAGGCGAAGATCCACAACTGGGCACTCAGGTAGCTGACGCGCTGCGCAAGTCGGGCGCCGATAATCCGGCGACCGTCAAGCGTGTCGAATTCGTCGGCCCGCAGGTGGGTGAAGAGCTGCGCGACCAGGGCGGCCTCGGCATGCTCATGGCGCTGGGCGGTGTGTTGATCTACCTGGCGTTCCGCTTCCAGTGGAAGTTCGCCGTCGGTGCAATCATCTCGCTGATCCACGACGTGGTCGTGACCATGGGTATCCTGTCGTTCTTCCAGATCACCTTCGACCTCACGGTGTTGGCGGCGGTTTTGGCGATCATCGGTTACTCGCTGAACGACACCATCGTGGTATTCGACCGGGTCCGGGAAAACTTCCGCCTGTTGCGTAAGGCTTCGTTGATCGAAAACATCAACATCTCCACCACGCAAACCTTGCTGCGTACGATTGCGACCTCGGTTTCGACCTTGTTGGCGATCGTCGCGCTGTGGGTATTCGGTGGCGACAGCCTGCACGGTTTCTCGGTGGCGCTGTTCATTGGCGTATTGGCGGGTACTTACTCGTCTATCTACATTGCCAACGTAGTGTTGATCTGGCTGAACCTGTCCTCCGAGGATCTGATTCCTCCAGTGGTCGCCGAGAAGGTGGACGACCGTCCTTAACCCGACGCGTTCACCCCAATGACCTGAAAGGCGCGAGTTTTGACAAGGCTGGGTATTGCGTAGGAAACTACGCTTCAGAAGGTCAGGAGGTTCACGTGAACAAATCGTTGCTTGTTGGTGCTGTGCTGGGTGCCGCCGTCGTTACTGCCGGCGGCGCTGTTGCCACCTACAGCCTCGTTAAAAGCGGCCCTGAATATGCTGAGGTCTTGGCAGTCGAACCTGTCAAACAGCAAATCAAGACGCCGCGTGAAGTCTGCAAGGATGTAGCCGTGACACGTCAGGCGCCGGTCAAGGACCAGCACCAGATCGTCGGTAGCGTTATCGGTGCGGTTGCCGGCGGTTTGCTGGGTAATCAGATCGGCGGCGGTAACGGCAAGAAAATTGCGACTGTCGCTGGCGCGGTCGGTGGCGGCTACGCCGGTAACAAGGTTCAGGAAGGTATGCAGAACCGCGACACCTACACCACGACGCAGACTCGCTGCAACACGGTCAATGACATCAGTGACAAGGTTGTGGGTTATGACGTGAAGTACAAGCTCAATGACAAGGTCGGTCAGGTGCGTATGGAGCGTGATCCGGGCAACCAGATTCCGGTCAACAAGGAAGGTCAATTGGTTCTGGGTCAGCAATAGCTTTTCCCAGACGTAAAAAAACCGGCCAAGGCCGGTTTTTTATTGCGCCAAAACTCAGCGTTTCAGCGATGCGGGCAAGTGCGGTGCGATGGACGTCAGCACGGCCTTGAAGCATTTGGTGTTACCAGCAACGATGTGGCCTTTTTCCAGGAAGTCGTGACCGCCTGTGAAGTCGCTGACCAGACCGCCGGCTTCCTGAATCAGCAGGGCGCCTGCAGCCATGTCCCATTCGGACAGGCCCGATTCCCAGAACGCATCGAAACGGCCGGCGGCCACGTAGGCCAGGTCCAGGCTTGCAGCGCCAGCACGACGAATGCCGGCGGTCTGGCCTACCAGGCTGCGGAACATGCCCAGGTAGTTTTCCAGGTTATCCATCTGGTTGTCGCGGAACGGGAAGCCCGTGCCGAGCAGGGCGCCTTCAAGGCTGGTGCGCGGACTGACGCGCATGCGACGACCGTTGAGTTGTGCGCCGCCGCCGGCACTTGCGGTGAACTCTTCCTGGCGAACCGGATCCAGAACCACGGCGTGAGCCAGACGGCCCTTGTGTTTGCAGGCGATGCTGACGGCGAAGTGCGGTACGCCGCGAATGAAGTTGGTGGTGCCGTCCAGTGGATCGATGATCCACAGGTAGTCGGCGCCTTCGCCGCTGCCTTCATGCAGGCCGCTTTCTTCGCCAAGGATGCCGTGAGTCGGATAAGCCTTGCGCAGGGCGGTGACGATCAGTTGCTCGGCAGCACGATCGATTTCGGTGACGTAATCTTTCGCACCTTTTTCATCGACCTTGATGGTATCCAGGCGCTCGATGGAGCGGAAAATCAATTCGCTGGCGCTGCGGGCGGCGCGCAGCGCGATATTCAGCATGGGCTGCATGGACGTTTCACCTGGGTCGTTAAAGAAAGCCGAACATTCTATGGCGTAAGAAGAAATATTTCCAGCGTCGTGTTGTCGCTAGACTCAATGCCGCAAGCCTTCATAGCGTTAACCCAAGGGCTTCTGTAATATTTGCTCCCCATTCTTCTGTCTGTGAGCGCTTGCCTTGCTGCAAAACATTCGTGTTGTCCTGGTCGGTACCAGTCATCCCGGCAATATCGGAGGAGCTGCTCGCGCCATGAAAAACATGGGGCTTTCGCGCCTGGTGCTTGTGGATCCGCTGGTCTTTCCCAATCACGAAGCCGACGCCCGGGCTTCCGGTGCGAGCGACATCCTCGAAAACGCCCAAGTGGTTGCGAGCCTTGAAGACGCCTTGGTGGGCTGCAATCTGGTCCTGGGCACCAGCGCCCGTGATCGGCGCATTCCGTGGCCGCTGCTCGATCCCCGCGAGTCTGGCGTGATGGCCGCCGAGCAGGCCGGGCAGGGCGCCGAGGTGGCGCTGGTGTTCGGTCGTGAATACGCCGGCCTGACCAATGAGGAGCTGCAGCGATGTCACTATCACGTGCATATCCCGTCCGATCCTGAGTTCAGCTCGCTGAACCTGGCGGCGGCCGTTCAGGTGCTGAGTTACGAGGTGCGCATGTCCTGGCTGGCGGCTCAAGGGCAGCCGACCAAGACCGAAAAAGTCGAAGTGACCTCGGTGCGCAGTGCTGATCTGGCAACCATGGACGAAATGGAAGGATTTTACGGACACCTTGAAGCTACGCTGGTAGCGATTGGCTTTATGGATCCGGAAAAGCCACGGCATTTGATGGCTCGACTGCGCCGCTTGTACGGTCGCAGCGATGTGAATCGCTCGGAGCTGAGCATTTTGCGCGGGATCCTTACGGAGACCCAGAAATCAGCCCGTGGTGAACCCTATAAGCGGAAGGATCAATGATGTTCGAGCGTCTGCGAGAAGATATTCAAAGTGTGTTCCATCGTGATCCTGCGGCCCGCAATGCCTTTGAAGTGCTGACCTGCTATCCCGGCATGCACGCCATCTGGCTGCATCGTTTGGCGCATATTCTGTGGTTGCAGGGCCTGAAGTGGCCGGCGCGAGTGGTGTCGAACTTCGGTCGCTGGATGACCGGTATCGAAATCCATCCCGGTGCCAAGGTTGGCCGTCGGTTTTTCATCGATCACGGCATGGGTATCGTGATTGGCGAGACCGCCGAGATCGGCAATGACGTTACGCTGTACCAGGGCGTGACGCTCGGCGGCACCAGTTGGAATGCCGGCAAACGCCATCCAACTCTGGAAGATGGGGTCGTGGTCGGTGCCGGCGCCAAGGTGCTGGGGCCGTTCACGGTCGGCGCGGGGGCGAAGATCGGTTCCAATGCGGTGGTGACCAAGGCGGTGCCGGCTGGCGCCACGGCGGTGGGTATTCCGGGTCGCATCATCATCAAATCCGACGATGACGTGCAGGCCAAGCGCAAGGCAATCGCCGAGAAGCTGGGTTTCGATGCCTATGGCGTCAGCGAGGACATGCCCGATCCGGTTGCGCGGGCCATTGGCCAGTTGCTTGATCACCTGCAGGCCGTGGATGTTCGCCTGGAAGGCATGTGCGATGCGCTCAAGGGCCTGGGCAGCGATTATTGCGCCAAGGAGCTTCCCGAGCTGCATGACGAGGTCTTCGACTGCGTCAAGGACAAGAGCGAAAGCAAGGTCGGCTGATCCTGTATGACGCTGGGCGTGCCATACGCCCTAGCGTTTGCTATGATGCGGCCGCAGTTTTGCGGGTATTCCCGACTAAATTGCTTGGTCTTATAGTTGACTTAAACAGTCGGGAATAGCATACTCGATTTATCCAGAACCTCCGCGGTACACGCCATGCGACTGACTACGAAAGGCCGATACGCAGTAACTGCCATGCTCGATCTGGCATTACATGCGCAGCACGGGCCAGTGTCACTGGCCGATATCTCTGAGCGACAAGGCATTTCGCTGTCCTACCTTGAGCAACTTTTCGCCAAGCTGCGTCGCAGCAGTCTGGTGTCGAGCGTGCGGGGTCCGGGCGGTGGTTATCAGCTTTCCCGCAGCATGCAGAGCATCCAGGTCTCTCAGGTGATCGATGCCGTCAACGAGTCCGTTGACGCAACGCGCTGCCAGGGACTGGGCGATTGCCATGCCGGCGATACCTGCCTGACCCACCATTTGTGGTGCGATCTCAGCCAGCAGATTCACGAATTTCTAAGCGGTATCAGCCTGGCCGACCTTGTGACTCGCCGTGAGGTGCAAGAAGTCGCCCAGCGCCAGGATCTGCGTCGCTCCAATACCAAGACGCAGTACCTGGATAAGATTGAAACGTCCGCCGTTGAATGAACGCAGATGAATGAGCGGTGCGCCTGCCTGATAGGAGAGCTTCAATGAAATTGCCGATTTACCTTGATTACTCCGCGACGACCCCGGTCGATCCGCGTGTCGCGCAGAAAATGATCGAATGCCTGACCGTCGAAGGCAACTTCGGCAACCCGGCTTCGCGTTCCCACGTGTTTGGCTGGAAGGCCGAAGAAGCGGTGGAAAATGCGCGTCGTCAGGTCGCTGATCTGGTTAACGCCGATCCACGTGAAATTGTCTGGACCTCCGGTGCAACCGAGTCCGACAACCTGGCGATCAAGGGCGTGGCGCATTTCTACGCCAGCAAGGGCAAGCACATCATCACCAACAAGATCGAGCACAAAGCTGTGCTCGATACGACGCGTCAACTTGAGCGTGAAGGTTTTGAAGTCACCTACATCGAGCCCGGCGAAGACGGCCTGGTGACACCGGCAATGGTTGAAGCGGCTCTGCGCGACGACACCATCCTGGTTTCGATCATGCACGTGAACAACGAAATCGGCACCATCAACGATATCGCAGCCATCGGCGAACTGACCCGTTCGCGCGGCGTGCTGTTCCACGTTGATGCGGCGCAGTCCACCGGCAAAATCGAAATCGACCTGGCCAACCTCAAGGTTGACCTGATGTCGTTCTCGGCGCACAAGACCTACGGCCCCAAAGGCATCGGCGCCCTCTACGTGAGCCGCAAACCGCGCGTTCGCCTGGAAGCGGCCATGCACGGCGGCGGTCACGAGCGCGGCATGCGTTCCGGCACGCTGGCCACCCACCAGATCGTTGGCATGGGTGAAGCGTTCCACGTTGCCAAGCAGGACATGGCTGCCGAATACGCTCACGTCAAAGCCTTGAGCGAACGTTTCTACAAGCAGGTTGAACATCTGGAAGAGCTGTACATCAACGGCAGCATGATCTCCCGTGTACCGCACAACCTGAACCTGAGCTTCAACTATGTCGAAGGCGAGTCGCTGATCATGGCGCTCAAGGATCTGGCGGTTTCGTCCGGTTCGGCCTGTACCTCGGCGTCGCTTGAGCCGTCGTACGTGCTGCGCGCCCTTGGTCGTAATGACGAACTGGCCCATAGCTCGATACGCTTCACCTTCGGTCGTTTCACCACCGAAGAAGAAATCGATTATGCGGCGCAGAAAGTCTGCGAAGCTGTCACCAAGCTGCGCGCACTTTCGCCGCTCTGGGACATGTACAAAGACGGTGTCGACATCTCCAAGATCGAGTGGGCGGCGCATTAATTTAAAGTCGCCTCCCAAGCGAGCCATGCGCCACTAACCGTGCGCATGGCATGCAGAGCGACTCCCTGATGAGAGGAATAGCACCATGGCTTACAGCGAAAAGGTCATCGACCACTACGAGAACCCGCGCAACGTCGGCAAGATGAACGCGGAAGATCCTGATGTTGGCACCGGCATGGTCGGCGCTCCGGCTTGCGGCGACGTAATGCGCCTGCAAATCAAGGTCAACGATCAAGGCATCATCGAAGATGCCAAGTTCAAGACCTACGGCTGCGGTTCGGCGATTGCTTCCAGCTCTCTGGCGACCGAGTGGATGAAGGGCAAGACTCTGGATGAAGCAGAGACCATCAAGAACACTCAACTGGCTGAAGAACTGGCCTTGCCGCCGGTGAAAATCCACTGCTCCGTACTCGCTGAAGACGCCATCAAGGCCGCCGTCCGCGACTACCGGCAGAAGAAAGGCCTGCTGTAAGCAGCGGTCCTTTTCTAAAGAAGCTTGCGACAAGCAACGGCGTTGCAATAAGGAGTCCCGATGACTATCAGCATGACAGAAGCCGCCGCTAAACACGTACGACGCTCCCTCGACGGGCGCGGCAAAGGTGATGGCGTTCGTCTGGGTGTTCGCACCACAGGTTGTTCCGGTCTCGCCTATGTGCTCGAGTTCGTCGACGAGGCGAACACTGAAGATACCGTGTACGAACTGCACGGCGTCAAGGTGATCATTGACCCGAAAAGCCTGGTCTACCTGGATGGCACCGAACTCGATTTCGTCAAGGAAGGGTTGAACGAAGGCTTCAAGTTCAACAACCCCAACTCGCGCGGTGAATGTGGCTGCGGCGAAAGCTTCAACATCTGAGGCTTATCGTGGGTACTCCTTGTCATTACGCCTTGTTCGAGCTCAAGCCGAGCTTTCGCCTGGATCTCGATCAACTGGCCACGCGCTATCGTGAGCTGGCCAGAGCCGTGCATCCAGACCGCTTTGCTGACGCCTCCGAGCGTGAGCAGCGTCTTGCGCTGGAACATTCCGCCAGCCTCAACGAAGCCTACCAGACGCTCAAGAACGCCCCGAAACGGGCGCGTTATCTCTTGGCGATGCGTGGCGATGAGGTTCCGCTGGAAGTGACCGTGCACGATCCCGAGTTTCTTCTGCAGCAGATGCAATGGCGCGAAGAGCTTGAGGATCTGCAGGACGAAGCTGACCTGGCGGGAGTTGCAGTCTTCAAGCGACGCCTCAAGGTGGCGCAGGAAGAACTGAACGAAAGCTTCGCTGCCTGTTGGGACGACGCTGCGCAACGCGATGAAGCCGAACGGCTGATGCGGCGCATGCAGTTCCTCGACAAGCTTTCTTACGAAGTGCGCCAGCTTGAAGAGCGCCTCGACGATTAACCCCGTGCTGCTCCTGGCCGCACGCCTGTGATTATTCAGATAAAGCATGGCCTTACTGCAGATCGCCGAACCCGGCCAAAGTCCTCAACCGCACCAGCGTCGTCTGGCTGTGGGTATCGACCTGGGCACCACCAATTCGCTGGTCGCTGCATTGCGCAGCGGTCTTTCCGAACCGCTGGCTGACGCGCAAGGGCAGGTCATCCTGCCGTCCGCCGTGCGCTATCACGCCGACCGCGTCGAAGTCGGTCAGGCTGCCAAGGCCGCCGCTGCTGCCGACCCGTTCAATACCGTGCTCTCGGTCAAGCGCCTGATGGGGCGCGGTCTGGCGGACGTCAAGCAGCTGGGCGAGCAATTGCCTTACCGCTTCGTCGGCGGCGAGTCGCACATGCCGTTCATCGAAACCATTCAAGGTCCGAAAAGCCCGGTCGAAGTCTCCGCTGACATCCTCAAAGTCTTGCGTGAGCGCGCCGAGCTGGCATTGGGTGGCGAACTGGTGGGCGCGGTGATTACCGTTCCGGCTTATTTCGATGACGCTCAGCGCCAGGCCACCAAAGACGCCGCCAAACTGGCCGGTCTCAATGTGCTGCGCCTGCTCAACGAGCCAACTGCGGCAGCGGTCGCTTATGGTCTGGATCAGAACGCCGAAGGCGTGGTGGCGATTTACGATCTGGGCGGCGGCACCTTTGATATTTCGATTCTGCGTCTGACAGGCGGCGTTTTTGAAGTCCTGGCTACCGGCGGCGACACCGCGCTGGGTGGTGATGACTTCGATCACGCGATCGCCAGCTGGATCGTCGCTGAAGCCGGTCTGTCGGCGGATCTCGATCCGTCTACCCAGCGCAGCCTGTTGCAGGCGGCTTGCGCTGCCAAAGAAGCGCTCACCGATGTCGCCACCGCCGATGTTGCCTACGGCGACTGGAGCGGCGTGCTGACTCGCGAGGCCTTCGATGCGCTCATCGAGCCGATGCTGGCGCGCAGCCTCAAGGCCTGTCGCCGCGCGGTGCGTGACGCCAATATCGAGCTGGACGAAGTCGAAGCAGTGGTCATGGTTGGCGGTTCTACCCGCGTTCCCCGTGTTCGTCAGGCAGTGGCCGAGTTGTTCGGTCGCCAGCCATTGACCGAAATCGATCCGGATCAAGTGGTCGCCATCGGTGCGGCGATCCAGGCCGATACCCTGGCTGGCAACAAGCGCGACGGCGAAGAACTGCTGTTGCTCGACGTGATTCCGCTGTCCCTGGGGCTGGAAACCATGGGCGGACTGATGGAAAAAGTGATTCCGCGCAACACGACCATTCCTGTCGCACGGGCCCAGGACTTTACGACGTACAAGGACGGCCAGTCGGCGATGATGATTCACGTGCTGCAAGGCGAGCGTGAACTGATCAGCGACTGTCGCTCCCTGGCGCGCTTTGAGCTGCGCGGTATTCCGGCGATGGTCGCCGGCGCCGCAAAGATCCGTGTCACCTTCCAGGTCGACGCCGATGGTCTGCTCAGCGTGGCTGCGCGTGAGCTGGGCTCGGGCGTCGAATCAAGTATCCAGGTCAAGCCTTCCTACGGGCTTACCGATGGCGAAATTGCCCGGATGCTCAAGGAATCGTTCCAGCACGCCAGTGACGACAAGGTCGCCCGGGTGCTGCGTGAACAGCAGGTTGATGCGCAGCGTCTGGTCGAGGCCGTCGAAGCGGCGCTGGACGTGGATGGTGAACGCTTGCTGGATGCCGAAGAACGCATGGTCATCGACCTGCAACTGCAGGAACTACGTGAATTGATGCAAGGCACCGATGGCCCCGCCATCGAGCAGCAGACCAAGCGTCTGTCGCAAGTGACCGACGCATTTGCAGCCCGACGCATGGACTTGACGGTCAAGGCCGCGCTGTCGGGGCGCAATCTGAATGAAATCGAGGAATAACTGATGCCGCAGATCATTTTTCTGCCTCACGCAACGTTGTGTCCGGAAGGTCTGGTTGTCGAGGCGGAGCCCGGCATTTCCATTCTCGAACTGGCTCATGAGCACCACATCGAGATCGAAAGCGCCTGCGGCGGCGTCTGCGCCTGCACCACTTGTCACTGCGTCATCCGCGAGGGTTTCAGCTCGCTGGAAGAGGCTGATGAGCTGGAGGAGGATATGCTCGACAAGGCCTGGGGTCTGGAGTCTCAGTCGCGTCTTTCCTGCCAGGCGATTGTCGGCACTGAAGACCTGACGGTGGAGATCCCGAAATATTCGCTAAACCATGCAGCCGAAGCGCCGCACTGACAAGGAGCTGTCATGAGTCTTAAATGGGTTGATGTGCTGGAGATCGCTATCCAGCTCGCGGAAAGCAAGCCGGATGTCGATCCGCGCTATGTCAATTTTGTTGAGCTTCAGCGCTGGGTCATAGCCCTGCCGGAGTTCAGCGATGATCCGACGCGTGGCGGCGAGAAGGTCCTTGAAGCCATTCAGGCTGCCTGGATCGAAGAGCGGGACTGAATCCTGTAATCTATGCAGTTAGGCAATACACCAGAACCCGCGTATAATTCGCGGGTTTAATTTTTCGCTTTAATCATTGTTTCTGGAGTTACACCATGGCTGTTCAACGTACTTTCTCGATCATCAAGCCTGACGCCGTTGCAAAAAACGTAATCGGCGAAATCACCACTCGCTTTGAAAAAGCCGGCCTGCGCGTTGTTGCTTCGAAACTGAAGCAACTGTCCAAAGCCGAAGCTGAAGGTTTCTACGCTGAGCACAGCGCTCGTGGCTTCTTCGGCGACCTGGTTGCATTCATGATCTCCGGTCCTGTTGTTGTTCAGGTTCTGGAAGGCGAAGACGCCATTGCCAAAAACCGCGAGCTGATGGGCGCTACCAACCCTAAAGAAGCTGCTGCCGGTACTATCCGCGCTGATTTCGCTGATTCCATCGACGCCAACGCTGTTCACGGTTCCGATTCGGAAGCCGCCGCTGCTCGCGAAATCTCGTACTTCTTCGCAGCTACCGAAGTAACCACCCGCTAAGTCCTGCTGACTAACGAGTGAAGGGTGAATTCATGATTGCATCGACTGGCAAAACAAACCTGTTGGGTCTGACTCAACTGGAAATGGAAAAATTCTTCGACTCGATCGGGGAGAAGCGCTTCCGTGCCGGTCAGGTCATGAAGTGGATTCACCACTTTGGCGTCGATGATTTCGACGCCATGACGAACGTCAGCAAGGCCCTGCGCGAAAAGCTCAAGAGCTGTGCCGAAGTGCGTGGCCCGGAAGTCGTCAGCGAGGACATCTCCACCGATGGCACCCGTAAATGGGTGGTACGTGTCGAGTCCGGCAGCTGCGTCGAAACGGTCTATATCCCCCAGGGCAAACGCGGCACCTTGTGTGTTTCGTCCCAGGCGGGTTGTGCGCTGGATTGCAGTTTCTGCTCCACCGGCAAACAAGGCTTCAACAGCAACCTCACCGCCGCCGAAGTTATCGGTCAGGTGTGGATTGCCAACAAATCCTTTGGCAGCGTCCCGGCAACCGTCGACCGTGCCATCACCAACGTGGTGATGATGGGCATGGGTGAGCCGCTGCTGAATTTCGATAATGTCATTGCCGCCATGCATCTGATGATGGATGACCTGGGCTATGGCATTTCCAAACGCCGGGTGACGTTGTCGACCTCCGGCGTGGTGCCGATGATCGATGAGCTGGCCAAGCACATCGACGTTTCCCTGGCCTTGTCGCTGCACGCGCCCAACGACGCGCTGCGCAACCAGCTGGTGCCGATCAACAAGAAATACCCGCTGAAAATGCTGCTCGAATCCTGTCAGCGCTACATGAAGACCCTGGGTGAGAAGCGCGTGCTGACCATCGAGTACACCATGCTCAAGGACATCAACGACAAGGTCGAGCATGCGGTCGAGATGATCGAGCTGCTCAAGGACACGCCTTGCAAGATCAACCTGATCCCGTTCAACCCGTTTCCGCATTCGGGTTACGAGCGTCCGAGCAATAACGCGATCCGTCGTTTTCAGGATCAGTTGCATCAGGCTGGCTACAACGTCACTGTGCGCACCACGCGTGGCGAAGATATCGATGCGGCCTGTGGTCAGTTGGTCGGCCAGGTCATGGATCGGACTCGTCGCAGCGAGCGTTACATCGCTGTGCGTGAGTTGAGTGCCGAGGCCGATGTGGCTCAAAGCGCCGCGACTCGAACCTGATCGCAATCTTGACCGAGAGAACCTCAATGTCCGTGCGTGCCGCGCTGCTGCTCTGTTTCGTGACGATGCTGGCGGGCTGCGTCTCGTCGGGCAAACTCGACCCGATGAGTACCGGCAAGGGACGCGACGAGGCTCGTCAGGCCTATGTGCAGCTGGGCCTGGGTTATTTGCAGCAAGGCCAGACCGAGCGGGCCAAGGTGCCGTTGAAAAAAGCGCTGGAGCTGGACGGTTCCGATGCCGACGCCAATGCCGCGCTAGCCCTGGTGTTCCAGGTTGAGATGGAAGCGGAGCTGGCGGATCAGCACTTTCGCAAAGCCTTGTCGGCGCGCAAGGGCGATGCCCGAATTCTCAACAACTACGGTAGCTTTCTCTACGAACAGGGCCGTTACAAAGAGGCCTACGCGCGTTTTGAAGAAGCAGCTTCGGATTCGCTTTATCCGGAACGCTCGCGAGTTTTTGAAAGCCTGGGCCTGACGGCGGTAAAGCTGGGCGATCGTGAAGCGGCGCTGAATTATTTCACCAAGGCCTTGCGCCTGGATCGCCAACTGCCACGATCATTGCTGGAAATGGCTGAGTTGTCCTACGAAGACAGGCATTATGTGCCCTCGCGTGACTATTACGACCGTTTTAGCCAACTCAGCGAGCAAAATGCACGTAGTCTATTGCTCGGTACGCGATTGGCAAAAGTCTATGACGATCGCAACAAGGCAGCCAGTTTCGGGCTGCAACTCAAAAGACTCTATCCCGGTACGCCGGAATATCAGCAATACCTGTCGGAGCAATGATGAAAGCGGTGCATCCCGAAGTTGTAGCAGCCACTCGCGTCAATCCTGGTGAAACACTGCGTCAGGCCCGTGAGAGTAAAAACTGGTCGCTGCCAGATGTCGCCTTGAGGTTGAACCTCACCGTAACGTCTCTCGGCAACCTGGAGGCTGGCGACTTCGACAAGCTGCCCGGGCACACCTTTGCCCGTGGTTATGTGCGCGCCTACGCCAAGTTGCTGGAGCTGGATCAGACCGCGCTGGTCAACCAGTTCGATCAGTACACCGGCACCGACGGCCAGGGCTCGGCTGTTCATGCACTGGGTCGCATCGAAGAGCCGGTTCGGCTCTCGCACAATATTCTGCGCATCGTCAGCCTGCTGTTGCTGGTGGTGCTGGTGGGCGGCGGTTTCCTCTGGTGGCAGGATCAGGCTGCCCAGCGTGGCAAGGATCCGGTCAGCCTCACTCCTGAACATGTTGAAGTCGAAAGTGCCGACGGCACGACGCAGATTCATCCTCTGGACGAGCCTGAAGATCAGGCCGTGACTGAATCGCTGAGCAGCAATCAGTCGTCACTGCCGTTGAACACGGGTACGCCTGCTACGGAAGCACCTGCTGCAGCGCCTTCGGCCTCGGCAACGGTTCCGGCGCACACACCCACTACGCCGTCTGTTCCAGCACGCGGCACGCCAACCGTTCCGGGCGCCCCCGCCAGTGCGCCTGTCGTAGCGGAAACGGCACCCGAGGTGCCAGTGGGTGCAGGTTCGGTAGGGATTCAATTTGCCGCCGATTGCTGGACGCAGGTCACCGAAGCGGGCGGCAAGGTTCTATTCAGCGGCCTGAAGCGCAAAGGCGACAGCCTCAACGTCAACGGCAAGCCGCCTTTGAGCCTGCTTCTGGGTAATCCACCCGGTGTTACGGTCAACTACAATGGTCAGCCGGTCGATCTGTCGTCGTTCACCAACGGCAGAACCGCACGTCTGAAGCTGGGGCAATAAGTCATGCACGGCGAATCTCCGATCAAGCGTCGCGAATCTCGAAAAATCTGGGTCGGCTCGGTTCCGGTTGGTGGCGATGCGCCAATTGCCGTGCAGAGCATGACCAACAGCGATACCAATGATGTCGCGGCCACGGTTGCACAAATCAATCGCCTTGAAGCTGCGGGCGTGGACATTGTGCGCATCTCGGTGCCCGATATGGACGCTGCCGAAGCATTCGGGCGCATCAAACAGCTGGTCAAGGTGCCGCTGGTTGCCGATATCCACTTCGATTATCGAATCGCCTTGCGCGTTGCCGAGCTCGGTGTCGATTGTCTGCGGATCAATCCGGGCAACATCGGTCGTGAAGACCGGGTGCGGGCGGTAGTGGATGCGGCTCGTGATCGCGGCATCCCGATCCGCATCGGTGTGAACGCCGGTTCCCTGGAAAAAGACCTGCAAAAGAAATACGGCGAACCAACGCCTGCTGCGCTGGTGGAGTCTGCTCTGCGCCACGTCGAGCACCTTGAGCGCCTGAATTTTCCGGACTTCAAGGTCAGCGTGAAAGCCTCCGACGTGTTCATGGCCGTCGAAGCCTATCGGCTGCTGGCCAAGGAAATCGTCCAGCCTTTGCACCTGGGTATCACCGAAGCCGGTGGCCTGCGTTCAGGCACAGTGAAATCCGCCGTTGGCCTCGGTATGCTGCTGGCCGACGGGATTGGCGATACTATCCGCATCTCGCTGGCCGCTGACCCGGTCGAAGAGGTGAAAGTCGGCTACGACATCCTCAAATCGTTGCACCTTCGTTCCCGTGGCATCAACTTCATCGCCTGCCCGAGCTGCTCGCGGCAGAACTTCGATGTGGTCAAGACCATGAATGAACTGGAAGGGCGTCTCGAAGATTTGCTGGTGCCGCTGGACGTTGCCGTCATCGGTTGTGTGGTCAACGGTCCGGGTGAAGCCAAGGAAGCGCATATCGGGCTGACGGGTGGCACGCCGAACCTGATCTACATCGATGGCAAGCCTGCGCAGAAGCTGACCAATGACAATCTGGTGGATGAGCTGGAACGCTTGATTCGCCAGAAAGCGGCCGAAAAGGTCGCAGCCGACGCAGCGCTGATCGCGCGCGGCTAACCCAAGAATTGTTAAGGATTTTTTGTGAGTAAGTCTCTGCAAGCCATTCGTGGCATGAACGATATCCTGCCCGAGCAGACCCCATTGTGGCGTCATTTCGAAGGGACCGTCTCGCGTTTGCTGGATAACTACGGTTACCGGCAGATTCGCATGCCCATCGTGGAGTTCACCGACCTGTTCAAACGCTCCATCGGCGAAGTCACTGACATCGTTGAGAAGGAGATGTACACCTTCGAAGACCGCAACGGCGATTCGCTGACCTTGCGTCCCGAAGGGACTGCCGCGTGCGTGCGTGCGGTGCTTGAACACGGCATCACTGGCGGCGGCCAGGTGCAGAAACTCTGGTACATCGGCCCGATGTTCCGTCACGAACGCCCGCAAAAAGGCCGTTATCGCCAGTTTCACCAGATTGGCCTGGAAGTCTTCAACCTCGACGGCCCGGACATCGACGCCGAACTGATCGTCATGACCTGGCGCCTCTGGAAGGAGCTGGGCATTCGCGACGCGGTAAAACTGGAGCTGAACAGCCTGGGCACCAGCGAAGCGCGTGCGCGTTATCGCGATGCATTGGTGGAGTTCCTGTCGTCGCGTCTGAGCGAGCTGGATGAAGACAGCCAGCGCCGTCTGAAAACCAATCCGTTGCGTGTACTCGATACCAAGAATCCGGAAACCCAGGCCGTGCTGGTCGATGCGCCGAAACTGGCGGATTACCTGGACGATGAGTCGCGTATCCATTTCGAAGGCTTAAAGGCGCGTCTGGATGCGGTCGGTATTCCTTACGTCATCAACCCGAAGCTGGTGCGCGGGCTGGACTACTACAGCAAGACCGTTTTCGAGTGGGTCACCGACAAACTCGGTTCCCAGGGGACGGTGTGTGCCGGTGGTCGTTACGACGGGCTGGTCGAGCAAATGGGCGGCAAGCCAACGCCGGGCGTCGGTTTCGCCATGGGTATCGAGCGTCTGGTGCTGTTGCTGGAAACTCTGGAGCAGATTCCCGAAGAAATTTCCCGTCAGGTGGATGTTTACCTGTGCGCGTTCGGCGAAGCGGCCGAGCTGGCTGCGCTGGCCCTGGCCGAGCGCGTCCGTGACCAGTTGCCAACCCTGCGTTTGCAGGTCAATGCCGGCGCCGGTAGCTTCAAGAGCCAGTTCAAGAAAGCCGACAAGAGCGGCGCACTGTTTGCCCTGATCCTCGGTGAGGAGGAGTTGGCGCAGCAAGTGATCGGTGTCAAACCCCTGCGTGGGCAGGGCGAACAACAAAATATTGCCTGGGATGCTCTGTCCGAGCACCTGGCCTCCTGCGTTGTGCAGGGTTGAAGCTGATTAACAGCCGATTTAGCGAATAGGAGTATTGGGGTGTCGCGTACCGAAGATGAAGAGCTGGCGGTAATGAAGGACTGGTGGCAGCGTAACGGCAAACCCCTGTTGACTGGCGGTTTGCTGGCGTTGGTCATTGTCCTTGGCTGGCAGGCATGGAGCAGATACGAGAGCAATCAGTCCCAGGGTGCCTCCGCGCTGTACCAGCAATTGCTGGAAACCGCGCTGACGCCGAGCGGCCAGGCTGACACCGCCCGTGTCGCCGATATCGCCAACAAGCTGAAAAGCGAGTTCGGTGGCACGGCTTACGCACAGTACGGCAGTCTTTTCGTCGCCAAGGTGGCGGTCGACACCGGCAAGCTGGATGACGCAGTCGCCGAGCTGAAACTGGTCACCGACAAGCCGGCCAGCGACACGCTGGGTGAAATCGCCCGTCAGCGTCTGGCTCGCGTGTTAGCGGCACAGAACAAGACCGAAGATGCACTGAAATTGCTGGAAGGCGATGCCGACAAGGCGTTCCTGGCCAGTCGTGAAGAACTCAAGGGTGACCTGCTGGTACAGTTGGGTCGCACTGACGATGCGCATGCTGCATACCAAAAAGCCAAATCCGCGCTGTCTGAAGAAGCAGCCGTAGGTGGCCTACAAATGAAGCTCGACGACTTGGCCAAAGGGGATGCGTGACGTGATGCGTTGGAAACATGCAGCATTGCTGGCTCTGGCCATTTTGGCCGCGGGTTGCAGCAGCAACAGCAAGAAAGAATTGCCACCGGCCGAGCTGACCGACTTCAAAGAAGAAGTGGTCCTGCACAAGCAGTGGAGCCGTTCGATCGGTGACGGTCAGGGCGAAACCTACAACATGCTGGTTCCGGCCATCGACGGCGACCGTATCTTCGCTTCGGACGTGACCGGCGTGATCATGGCGCTGGATCGTCTGAACGGCGATGTGGTCTGGAAGAAAGACCTCGAACTGCCGGTTTCCGGTGCGGTCGGCGTCGGCTACGGCATGCTGATGGTGGGGACGCTCAAGGGCGAGATCGTCGTCCTTGACGAAGCCACCGGCGAAGAAAAATGGCGCGCTCGCGTGACCAGTGAAGTGCTGGCTCCGCCTGCCACCAACGGTGACGTGGTGGTTGTCCAGACTCAGGATGACCGTGTGATCGGCTTCGATGCCGCCACCGGCACCCAGCGCTGGATCTACGAAAGCACGCCGGCCGTGTTGACGCTGCGCGGTACTGGCGCGCCAATCGTGACCAACCACCTTGCGGTGGCTGGCCTGTCGACCGGTAAGATCGTTGCGCTGGACACCGCCAGCGGCGTGCCGGCGTGGGAGCAGCGCGTTGCTATCCCGCAAGGTCGCTCGGAGCTGGAACGCGTTGTCGATATCGACGGCGGGCTGCTGCTTTCCGGTGGCACCTTGTACGTTGCCAGCTATCAGGGCCGGGTTGCCGGTCTGGAACTGGAAAGCGGTCGGGTACTCTGGCAGCGTGATGCTTCCAGCTACGCCGGTGTCGCCCAGGGTTTTGGCAGCGTCTACGTAAGCCTGGCCAACGGCACCGTCGAAGGTATCGATGAGCGTTCGTCCACAGCGCTGTGGAGCAACGATGCTCTGGCTCGCCGCCAACTCGGCGCGCCGGAAGTTTATTCCAGCTATGTTGCGGTCGGCGACATGGAAGGCTATCTGCACCTGTTGAGCCAGGTCGATGGTCGTTTCGTGGGGCGTGAGCGCATTGACAGCGACGGCCTGCGTGCCCGTCCGCTGGTGGTTGGCGACATGATTTATGTGTTTGGCAACAGTGGCAAGCTGGAAGCCCTGACCATCAAGTAAAGACTGTCTATGCTTGAGGTCCTGGACCTCCGGCAACCCTGCTCCGGCAGGGTCTGCAGCGCCAAGAGGCGCTGCTCCGAACTCCGGCCGCTGCCCTGCAGCGGCTTTTGTATTTTCTGAAATAACGAAGTGGAGAGCCGCATGGTTCCCGTAATCGCCCTGGTGGGTCGACCGAACGTCGGCAAGTCCACCTTGTTCAACCGCCTGACCAGGACTCGCGACGCCATCGTCGGCGATCTGTCCGGTCTGACCCGTGATCGCCAATACGGTGAGGCCAAGTGGCAAGGGCGCTCCTACATCCTGATCGACACCGGCGGTATCTCCGGCGACGAGCATGGCATGGATGAAAAGATGGCCGAGCAATCGCTGATGGCCATCGAAGAAGCTGATGTCGTGCTGTTTCTGGTGGACTCGCGCGCCGGTTTCACCGCTGCAGACCAGATGATCGGTGAGCACTTGCGCAAGCGTGGCAAGCGTTCCTACGTGGTCGCCAACAAGGTCGACAACATCGATCCGGAAATGGCCCGCGCCGAATTTGCCCCGCTGGGCATGGGCGACGCCATCCCGGTAGCCGGTGCTCACGGCCGTGGCATCAGCCAGATGCTGGAAATCGCCCTCAGCCAATTCCCCAAAGACGAAGGGGAAGAGGAAGAAGAAGGCGAGCCTGAAGTCGTTGCCGAAGGTCAGGAAGCCAAGCGCATTCCGGGTCCGAGCGAGAAAGACGGCATCAAGATCGCCATCATCGGTCGCCCTAACGTCGGCAAGTCGACCCTGGTCAACCGCATGCTGGGTGAAGACCGGGTTATCGTGTATGACGAACCGGGCACCACCCGCGACAGCATCTACATCCCGTTCACCCGCAACGACGAAAAGTACACGCTGATCGACACCGCCGGTGTTCGCAAGCGCGGCAAGATCCACGAGGAAGTCGAAAAATTCTCGGTGGTCAAAACCCTGCAGGCCATCAAAGACGCCAACGTGGTGATCTTCGTGATGGACGCCCGTGAAGGTGTGGTCGATCACGACCTCAACCTGCTGGGCTTCGCCCTGGAATCGGGTCGTGCGCTGGTCATCGCCCTGAACAAGTGGGATGGCATGGTGCCAAGCGAACGCGACTTCGTGAAAACCGAGCTTGAACGCCGGTTGTTCTTCGTCGACTTCGCCGATATCCACTTCATTTCGGCCTTGCATGGCACCGGCGTGGGTAACCTGTATCAGTCGGTGCAGAACTCGTTCAAGTCCGCCGTGACGCGCTGGCCGACCAGCCGCCTGACGCAGATCCTCGAAGATGCGGTCAGCGAGCATGCGCCGCCGATGGTGGGCAGTCGTCGTATCAAGCTGCGTTATGCGCACTTGGGTGGCGCCAACCCGCCGTTGATCGTGATTCACGGTAACCAGGTCGAGAAAGTACCGAAGTCTTATGTCCGGTATCTGGAAAACACTTACCGCCGCGTGCTGAAACTGGTCGGTACGCCGATCCGTATCGAGTTCAAAGGCGGCGAGAACCCGTACGAAGGCAACAAGAACACGCTGACGGACCGTCAGGTCAACAAGAAGCGTCGAATGATGTCGCACCACAAGAAAGCCGACAAGAAACGTCGCGACAAGCGCTGATTCTGTAACAGGCTTTCTCCGAAAAGGCGCTAATAGCGCCTTTTTTTATGCGCGCTCTATGGGCTATTCTGGATGACCCGTGCCACCGTGGAGCCGGGCGTACAGTTGAGAAGGCCCATGATTACGAGCAAGCTGCCCAACGTCGGCACCACCATTTTCACCGTCATGTCCCAACTCGCCGCCGAGACCGGTGCGATCAATCTTTCCCAGGGTTTTCCGGATTTCGATGGCCCGCAAGCGCTGCGCGATGCCTTGAGCCGCCACGTGGCCGAAGGTCATAACCAGTACGCGCCAATGACCGGCTTGCCCGCGTTGCGCCAACAGGTCGCCGCCAAGATCGCGCGCAGCTACGGCCGCAAGGTCGACCCGGAAACAGAAATCACCATTACGCCGGGCGCTACCCAGGCGATTTTCTGTGCGATTCAGACCGTGGTGCAACCCGGTGATGAAGTCATCATTTTTGACCCGTGCTACGACAGCTATGAACCCTCTGTCGAGTTGGCGGGCGGGCGTTGCGTGCACGTGCAGTTGACGCTGGGCGAGTTTGCTATCGACTGGCAGAAACTCAGCGATGCGATCAGCCCGCGTACCCGGATGATCGTGATCAACAGCCCGCATAATCCCAGCGGCGCATTGATCACCCGCGCCGATCTGGACCGTCTGGCCGCGTTGATTGCCGATCGTGACATCTACCTGCTCAGCGACGAGGTTTATGAACATCTGGTATTCGACGGTGTTCAGCACGCCAGCGTGCTGGCCCACGAAGAGCTGTATCAGCGCGCATTCGTGGTCAGCTCGTTCGGCAAGACGTATCACGTCACCGGCTGGAAAACCGGTTACGTGGTTGCGCCCCCGGCATTGACTGCCGAGCTGCGCAAGATCCACCAATACGTGAGTTTCTGCGGCGTCACGCCGTTGCAGTATGCGTTGGCTGATTTCATGGCGGAGCACCCCGAGCATGTTGAAGAACTGCCGGCGTTCTATCAGGCCAAGCGGGATTTTTTCTGTGATCGGCTGAAAGCGTCACGCTTCAGCTTCACCCCAGTGGGCGGCACCTACTTCCAATTGGTGGACTATTCGCAGATTCGCCCGGATCTCAATGACGTCGACATGTCGCTGTGGATGACCCGCGAGCACGGCGTTGCGAGCATTCCGATTTCTGTGTTCTACCAAAGCCCGCCTGAAGGCCAGCGGATCATTCGTCTGTGCTTCGCCAAGCGCGAAGAGACGCTGCGTCTGGCGGCGGAGAAGTTATGCGCGATTTAAGCCAGTTGCCGAATCTGAATCTGGCGTTGGTCCAGACCTCTCTGGCCTGGCATGACCGCCAGGCCAATCACGAGCATTTCGCCATGCTGCTGGACCCGCTCAGCGGCGCTGACCTGGTGATCCTGCCGGAAATGTTCACCACAGGGTTTTCCATGGCGTCGGAAACCCTGGCAGAGCCGGAATTCGGGCCCACCGCCAAATGGATGCTGGCCCAGGCCAAGCGTCTGCAAGCGGTGGTCACCGGCAGCATCATCGTCAAGGCCGCTGACGGCAGCCATCGCAACAGGCTGTTGTGGGCGCGCCCGGATGGGGAGTTGCTGCATTACGACAAACGACACCTGTTCCGCATGGCCGGCGAGCATGAGCACTACAGCCCGGGCAGCCAGCAGGTGCAGTTCGAACTCAAGGGCTGGCGGATTCGTCCGCTGATTTGCTACGACCTGCGATTCCCGGTGTGGAGCCGCGATGCGCAGAACACCGATCTGCTGCTGTACACCGCCAACTGGCCGGGCGCACGTCGTCTGCACTGGAATCGGCTGCTGCCAGCGCGGGCGATCGAGAATCTTTGCTACGTCGCGGCGGTGAACCGCACCGGCACCGATGGTAAAGGCTTCGCTTATACCGGCGACAGTCAGGTTCTGGATTTCCAGGGTGAAAGCCTGTTCAGCGCCGGTGAAGCAGAAGGCGTGTTTGAGGTGTCATTGAATGCGGCGGAACTTGCGGCCTACCGCACAAGATTTCCCGCTGATCTGGATGCCGATACCTTCGAGATACAATGATTGTGTTCAGTTGTGTCTGAATCAGCCGATATGCCGTCTATCCATTACTGAATGTTTCTTTTCGGGAGTACGGCATGACCACGATCAGCACGTCATCACTCAGCAGTTATTCAACCGCATTCAGCGTCACGATCAAGAAAGATCCTGCCGCCACCGCTGCTGTACCCACTGCTACGGTCGCCACTGCTGAAGACGACAGTGGCAAACCCTCGACCGTTGCCGTTGATGCAACAGGCGCTGGCGGTGCTACCGCCAGTTCGCCTTCCGATGCCGCTCAAAAAAGCATCGACCAGCTCAAAGAGCTGATCAAAGAGACTGAAAAGCAGCTGCAGAAAGAGCAGCAGCAATTGGCTGCAGCACTGAACGGTAACGGTTCGGATGCAGAGAAGGCTCAACGCGCCATGGCGATCCAGACTCAGATAGCCAGCACTACTGCGCTGCTGCAATCCCAGCAGGCCGCGTTGATCCAGCTCACCGGTGGCGTGAATACCACCGCGTGAATGAGTCTGTCGGGACTTTCACGGTGGGACGGCTTTAGCCGGGAAGGCGTATTCCCGGCTAAAGCCGTCCCGCGGCGTTTCAGTGTCAATAACTGACCAAACAAAAAGCCCGAAGCAAATGCTTCGGGCTTTTTCGTTGCGCTCAGGCGTTTCAGGCAGCCTTTGCGGCTTCCGCTTGGGTCAGTGAGCGGTTCAGGGCGCTGAACAGAGCACGGAAGCTGGCGGTGGTGATGTTTTCATCGATGCCCACGCCGTGGATCGCTCGCTCACCGTTCACACGCAGTTCGATGTAGGCAGCGGCCTTGGCCGTGGTGCCTGCGCCGATGGCGTGCTCGTTGTAGTCCATGATTTCCACGCCCACCGGCAGGCTTGAAACCAGCGCTTCCAGCGCGCCGTTGCCTTTGCCTTTCCAGCGCTGGGTTTCGTCGTTGACGCTGACTTCCGCATCCACGGCGCTGGTGTTGTTCTCTTCCTGCAGGCGATGACTGATCAGCGCGTAAGGCTTGTTGGCTTGCAGGTATTCGCGTTTGAACAACGCGTAAATCTGCTGCGCCGACATTTCCAGGCCCAGGCGATCCGTTTCACCCTGCACGACCTGGCTGAATTCGATCTGCATGCGGCGCGGCAACGAGATGCCGTATTCCTGTTCCAGCAGATAAGCGATGCCGCCTTTGCCGGACTGGCTGTTGACACGAATCACCGCCTCGTAGCTGCGGCCGATATCCGCCGGGTCGATGGGCAGGTAAGGCACTTCCCACAATTCGTCCGGTTTCTGCTGGGTGAAACCTTTGCGGATTGCGTCCTGGTGCGAGCCGGAGAACGCGGTGTGGACCAGATCGCCCACATACGGATGACGCGGGTGAACCGGAATCTGGTTGCACTCTTCAACGACTTTGCGCACGCCGTCGATGTCGGAGAAGTCCAGCTGCGGGTTGAGGCCCTGGGTGTACATGTTCAACGCCACTGTGACCAGATCCACATTGCCGGTGCGTTCGCCGTTGCCGAACAGGCAGCCTTCAACACGATCCGCGCCAGCCATCAGGCCCAGCTCGGTGGCCGCAACGCCAGTGCCACGGTCGTTGTGGGTGTGCAGGCTGATGATCACGCTGTCACGACGGGTGATATTGCGGCAGAACCATTCAATCTGGTCGGCGTAGATATTGGGCGTCGCCACTTCAACCGTGGCGGGCAGGTTGAGGATGACTTTGTTCTCTGGCGTCGCGTTCCAGACTTCGATGACCGCGTCGCAGACTTCCTTGGCGAACTCCAGTTCGGTAGCGCTGAAGGTCTCTGGCGAATACTCGAACGTCCATTGCGTGTCCGGTTGTTCGGCAGCGTATTTGACGAACAGCTTGGCAGCGCTGACTGCGATCTCTTTGACGCCGGCCTTGTCCTGATTGAAGACGATGCGGCGGAAAGATGGGCTGGTGGCGTTGTACAGGTGAACGATGGCCTTTTTCGCGCCGCGCAGGGATTCAAAGGTGCGCGCGATCAGGTCTTCACGGCCTTGGGTCAAGACCTGGATGGTGGTGTCGTCCGGGATGTGATCGTCTTCGATCAGGGTACGAACGAAGTCAAAGTCAGTCTGCGAGGCCGCCGGGAACGACGCTTCGATTTCCTTGACGCCGACGCTGACCAGCGTCTTCCAGAAACGCAGCTTCTTGACCGCGTCCATTGGCTCGATCAGCGACTGGTTACCATCACGAAGGTCGGAGCTGCACCAGATCGGCACTTCGGTAATGGTTTTCGAAGGCCAGGTGCGGTCCGGCAAATCAATAGTCGGGAACGCGCGGTACTTCTTGGACGGATCTTTGAGCATGGTCATGGGGACATCCTTTGTTCTTGAGGGGCCGGGTAGAGGCGGCCAACCGATAATTCGAAGAGACAGGGGCGAGGCACCGCAATCTAGCTTGGCAGTCGTGCACTGACCAGGCTGAGACAGCGATGTTGCCGCAACAGAATGAGGGTTTGGGAGGTATTCATGACGTCAACCGTAACCATTGGGGTGAAAGTTGGCAAGCAGTTGGAAAAAATTGAGAGGAAGTCGCGTTATTGCCGGAAGTCTGTGCTTTTGTAGCGCGTAATTGTTTTTTTAAAGCTTTTTATTGCTGAGTCATAAAGCTGGGCGCGATCCGTTGGAGCGAGGCTTGGCCGCGAAGGCATTCGTCAAAAAGCGCTTTCGCGGCCAAGCCCCCAGCAGCTCGTAACCCTAAGGCTGAAACGCCCCGATAAATATCGCCGGATCGACCCGCGCATCGTTCAGGCTGACGTTCCAGTGCATATGCGGCCCCGTCGCGCGGCCGGTGGCACCGACTTTGCCCACCACGCCGCCGCGTGGCACGGCGTCGCCGACTTTCACGTCGATCTTCGACATGTGGCAGAACATGCTGATGAAGCCTTGGCCGTGGTCGACGAACACGGTGTTGCCGTTGAAAAAGTAGTTGCCGGTCAGAATCACTTTGCCCGCTGCCGGCGATTTGATCGGCGTGCCAGCGGGAACGGCAAAGTCCAGGCCGGCGTGAGGGTTGCGTTCTTCGCCGTTGAAGAAACGACGCACGCCGAATTTGCTCGACAGCGGGCCGTTGACCGGCTTGTCCAGCAGCAGATTGCTTGGGGTGGTGGGCGTGAAGGAGCGGTAGGCGGCGATCTGTTCCGCCAGTTCGCCTTCGATGCGCTTCAGGTCGGCGGGATCGGGATTCACCTGACGCTTGTTCTTCAACGTGATGTGCTGTTCCGGGTACTTCTTGCTGCCGACGCTGAACGCCAGATTGCGCACGCCGCTGGCCTCCTTGATCGCCAATTGCTGCGAGCCCGGCTTGACCGTCAATGGCACGCCGACAATCGCCAGCCAGCGACTGTCCTGCTCCCGGACCACCAGCACCGGCTTGCCTTGATACGTAGCTCTCGGCGCCTGAGCGCCGGTGCCCAGATCGACCACCGCAACGCCGCCGGGAACTGGCTTGTTCAATAAACGCGTGATGTAACTGTCAGCCTGAGCGGGCAGGCACAGAAAAACAGCCAGCAGCGGAGCTAAAAATCGCAGCATCAGTAATCAATCCAGAAGAGAAAGGGTGACGGGCGTCAGGTGATTGTCTTCGACCCTGACTTGCAATTCGCCTTCACCCAGTCGGGCCGTCAAACGCTGGCCGGTTTGGGTCTGCGCGGCACTGCGAATCGCATGGCCGCGCTCGTCGAGCAGAATGCTGTAGCCGCGGCCCAGCGTCGCCAGCGGGCTGACCACGTGCAGGGTTTGCACCTGGCTTTGCAGTTGCAGGTGACGGGTCTTGAGCGTGTCGCGCATGGCTTTGGGCAAACGTGCGGCCAGCCCGTCCAGACGCTGACGCAGAAAGGCGAGGGCGCGTCCCGGATGCTGGGCGGCCAGGCGGCTTTCAAGGTGAGCGATGCGCACCTGACGCTTGTGCATCTGCTGCTCGAAGGCACGGCGCATGCGCATGTCCAGATCATCCAGACGCTGGGCTTGCTGGCGCAGGCGTTCGCCTGGATGACGCAGGCGGCGGGAAATGCCTTCCAGGCGCAAACGCTCGCGCATGAGTTTGTCCTGCATGCGACTGACCAGGCGACGATGCAGGTTGTCCACACGACGATGCAGGTCGCTGGAATCCGGGGCCAGCAGTTCGGCGGCGGCTGACGGCGTCGGCGCGCGGACATCAGCCACGAAGTCGCTGATGGACACATCGGTTTCATGCCCGACCGCGCTGACGATCGGCGTCACGCACGCGTCGATGGCGCGGGCCACCGCTTCCTCGTTGAAGCACCACAGGTCTTCCAGCGAACCGCCGCCACGGGCCAGGATCAGCGCGTCGAAACCTCGGGCGTCGGCCAGTTTCAGCGCGCGGACGATCTGCGCGATGGCGTCGCGGCCTTGCACGGCCGTGGGGATCAGCGTCAATTGCACTTGCGGGGCGCGGCGACGAAACACGCTGATGATGTCGCGAATCACCGCCCCGGTGGGCGAGCTGATAATGCCGATGCGTTGCGGATGCAGCGGCAGCGCGACCTTGCGTTCGGCACTGAACAGGCCTTCAGCGCTGAGCTTTTCTTTCAGGGCATCGAACGCCAGGCGCAGCGCGCCGTCGCCGGCAGGCTCCACGGTATCGAGGATCAGTTGATAGTCGCCACGGCCTTCGAACAGCGAGACCTTGCCGCGCACCTTGACCTGCAAGCCGTCCTTGAGCGCCTGGCGTACCCGCGCCGCACTCTGTCGGAACAGCGCACAACGTACCTGCGCGCCGGAATCCTTGAGGGTGAAATACACGTGGCCGGATGCCGGGCGCGACAGATTGGAGATCTCGCCCTCGACCCAGATATTGCTGAACACATCCTCCAGCAACACCCGCGCGCGGCCGTTGAGCTGGCTGACAGTAAGGACTTCCCGGTCGAGGCCGAGTCTTGCGAAGGGGTCTTTGATCATGGTGGGCATCATAATGGCAATGCCCGCCCCGCGCACCGTGGAGATACGACTATTCTGTAGGGCCGGCTTTAGCCGGGAGCGAGGCGGTATACCCCATGCGTTCACTGGATCAGATACGATGCTCTCCCGGCTAAAGCCGGTCCTACGGGGGATAGCGCAGTACCGGGGATCTATAGAAGCAGCCAATTTGTTGTAGCTTGCCAGGTGTTTTTCAGGGAGGAAGTCTGTTGGGCACTATCGACATCATCGCCACCTTCACGCAACTGGGCTTCACGCCTCTGGACTGGCTGCTGATCGAGCTGGGCGTGGTTGCTGCTTATATAGTGTTCGGCATTGCCGGTTTCGGCACGGCGTTGGTAGCCGGGCCGATCCTGATCAATTTCATGCCGTTGTCGCGCATCATCCCGCTGCTGGTGATGCTGGATTTCATCGCCGCGTTTGGCAATCTGCTGCCTTCCCGGCAATCGGTGGTCAAGTCCGAATTAGTGCGCCTGCTGCCCTGCATGGCGGTGGGCTGCACCTTGGGTGTGCTGTTTCTGCTCAACCTGAAATCCGACGTGCTGCTTTTATTAATGGGGCTGTTCATCACGGCGTACGCGCTGTACAGCCTGGCGGTGAAAGTGCGGCCGACACAATTGGCGGCGGGCTGGGCGATTCCCATGGGCACGGTCGGTGGGCTGTTCGGTGCGCTGTTTGGCAGCGGCGGCTTTCTTTACGCGATCTACCTCAACAGCCGGCTGACCGACAAGGCGCAGGCGCGGGCCACGCAAAGCGCGTTGATCAGTTGCAGCACCATCGTGCGCTTGAGTCTGTTTCTGATTGCCGGTGTCTACGCGCAGATTCCGTTGCTGGTTCTGGCGGTGTGTCTGTTGCCGGCGATGGCCGTGGGTTCGTGGATCGGCCGGGCGCTGATCATGAAGCTGTCCCGCGAGACATTCGTGCGGCTGGTGACCTGGTTGGTGCTGTTCAGCGGCATCGCGTTGATCGGGCGGTATATGGCCGGCTGACCGCTGCACTTGACCTGACGCGACGGGGGATTAAGCTGCCGCACTCGATAAGCCGCCTGTGATACGCCACCATGAACAGCCAAAGCATTCTTGTCCCGCAAATTTCCGGTTTCCCCGGACGTGAGGCCCGGGCGCGGTTGATTCTGCGCTGGCTGGTCAAGCTCAACGTGGTCGAGCCCGAACTGACCACCTGCGGCCGAACCTCCAACAAAATGGCCTACGCCATTGCGCCGGGTGCCCGCGCGGTGGTGGAAAACCCCGAAGCGCTGCCGTTCGGTCAACCGGTCAATGGCCTGGAAGTCGTCACCAAACGCTGCATCTTCACGCCGCTCAATGATTTCGCCGAAGAAGCCGGTTGCCCGGAATGTCGCAAGGAAATCGGCGAAGCATTGTTCGACAGCCTGGAAGAATGGATGCCCGGCCATACCGACAACTTCATCTGCCCGTTGTGCGGGCACGAAGACGACATCAATGGCTTCCTGTTCCTGCAAGCCTGCGGTTTTTCCAACCTGGGCTTCATCTTCAACAACTGGCTCGATGCGTCGTTCAAACAGAGTTTTCTGGACGACTTCGCCGAACGTCTGGATCGTCCGTTGTCCTTCGTCAAAGTCCGTCTATAAATACGCTCGATAATAGCCTGAGGTTTACATTGAGCCGGGGGGGCTGTCTGGGTATAATGGCGCGCTTCCAATTTCCCGCTCGGGAGCCCCCGCGATGCTGCGTATCAGCCAAGAAGCACTTACTTTCGACGACATCCTCCTTGTGCCCGGTTATTCCGAGGTGCTTCCCAATGAAGTCAGTCTGAAGACCCGTTTGACCCGTGGCATCGAACTGAATATCCCCCTGGTTTCCGCTGCAATGGACACCGTGACTGAGGCCCGTCTGGCAATTGCCATGGCTCAGGAAGGCGGTATCGGTGTGATCCACAAGAACATGACCATCGAGCAGCAAGCTGCCGAAGTGCGCAAGGTCAAGAAGTTTGAAGCCGGCGTGGTCAAGGATCCGATTACCATCGAAGCCGATGCCACGGTTCGTGACCTGTTCGAACTGACCCGCCTGCACAACATCTCCGGTGTACCTGTCCTGCACAATGGCGACCTGGTCGGCATCGTGACTTCCCGCGACGTACGCTTTGAAAACCGTCTGGATGTCCCTGTTCGCGAAGTGATGACGCCTAAAGAGCGTCTGGTCACCGTGCGTGAAGGCGCCGACAAGTACGAAGTGCGCGAGTTGCTGCACAAGCACCGCCTGGAAAAAGTCCTGATCGTCGACGCCAAGTTCGCGCTCAAAGGCATGATGACCGTCAAGGACATCGAAAAAGCCAAGGCTTATCCGCTGGCCAGCAAGGACGACCAGGGTCGTCTGCGGGTCGGCGCTGCGGTCGGCACCGGCAAGGACACTGGCGAGCGTGTTGCTGCGCTGGTAGCTGCCGGCGTTGATGTGGTGGTGGTCGACACTGCCCACGGTCACTCCAAAGGCGTGATCGATCGCGTTCGCTGGGTCAAAGAGAACTTCCCTGACGTGCAGGTCATCGGCGGCAACATCGCCACCGGCGCTGCCGCCAAGGCACTGGTTGCTGCTGGCGCCGACGCGGTCAAGGTCGGTATCGGTCCTGGCTCGATCTGCACCACGCGTATCGTTGCCGGTGTGGGCGTTCCGCAAATCAGCGCCATCGCCAACGTTGCCGCTGCCCTTGAAGGCACCGGCGTCCCGCTGATCGCCGACGGCGGTATCCGTTTCTCGGGTGACCTGTCCAAGGCCATTGTTGCTGGCGCAAGCTGCGTGATGATGGGTTCGATGTTCGCCGGTACCGAAGAGGCTCCGGGCGAAATCGAACTGTTCCAGGGCCGCTCCTACAAGGCTTATCGCGGCATGGGTTCGCTGGGTGCTATGTCCCAGGCCCAGGGCTCTTCGGACCGCTACTTCCAGGATTCGTCCGAAGGCGCCGAGAAGCTGGTACCGGAAGGCATCGAAGGCCGCGTCGCCTATAAAGGCTCGCTGTCGGCGATCATCCATCAGTTGATGGGCGGCCTGCGTTCCTCCATGGGTTACACCGGCAGCGCCGATATCGAAGAGATGCGCACCAAGCCTGAATTCGTGCGCATCACCGGTGCCGGCATGGCTGAATCCCACGTCCATGACGTGCAGATCACCAAGGAAGCGCCGAACTATCGCGTCGGTTGATCCGGATTGCATCGTGGTTCGCCGCGATGCAACCCAACGAGTTTTATAGCCGGGGCTGTTACGCAGCCCCGTGTCGTTTCTGTTTTTTGACGAGAATGAGTCATGGCCCTCGACATTCACGCCCACCGCATCCTGATCCTCGACTTCGGTTCCCAGTACACCCAGCTGATCGCCCGCCGCGTGCGTGAGATCGGCGTGTATTGCGAACTGCATCCGTTCGACATGGACGACGAAGCGATTCGCGCATTCAACCCACGCGGGATCATCCTCGCCGGCGGTCCTGAGTCCGTACACGAAGCCAACAGTCCCCGCGCGCCGCAAGCAGTGTTCGACCTGAATGTACCGGTCTTCGGCATCTGCTACGGCATGCAAACCATGGCCGAGCAACTGGGCGGTCGCGTCCAGGGTTCGGACATGCGTGAATTCGGTTACGCCCGCGTCGACATCGTCGGCAAGAGCCGCGTACTGGACGGCATTGAAGATCACGTCGATGCCGATGGCGTCTTCGGTCTCGATGTGTGGATGAGTCACGGTGACAAAGTTACCGAGATTCCTGCAGGTTTCCACATCCTGGCCAGCACCCCGAGCTGCCCGATTGCCGGCATGGCCGACGATACGCGTGGCTACTACGGCGTGCAGTTCCACCCGGAAGTGACCCATACCAAGCAGGGCGGTCGCATCCTGTCGCGCTTCATCCTCGATATCTGCGGTTGCGAAGCCTTGTGGACACCGTCGCACATCGCTGAAGACGCCATCGCGCAAGTCCGCGCCCAGGTGGGTACTGACAACGTGTTGCTGGGTCTGTCCGGCGGTGTTGATTCGTCCGTGGTTGCCGCGCTGTTGCACAAGGCGATTGGCGATCAACTGACCTGCGTGTTCGTCGACAACGGTCTGTTGCGCTTGCACGAAGGCGAGCAAGTGATGGCCATGTTCGCCGAGAACATGGGCGTCAAAGTGATCCGCGCAAATGCCCAGGACCAGTTCCTGAACAATCTGGCGGGCGAAAGCGACCCGGAGAAGAAGCGCAAGATCATCGGTCGCACCTTCATCGACGTGTTCGATGCCGAATCCTGCAAGCTGGACAACATCAAGTACCTGGCCCAGGGCACGATTTACCCGGACGTCATCGAGTCGGCTGGCGCGAAAAGCGGCAAGGCTCATGTGATCAAGTCCCACCACAACGTGGGTGGCTTGCCGGATGAAATGAACCTCAAGCTGGTCGAGCCGCTGCGCGAGCTGTTCAAGGACGAAGTGCGTCGTCTTGGTCTGGAACTGGGCCTGCCGTACGACATGGTTTACCGTCACCCATTCCCGGGCCCGGGCCTGGGCGTGCGGATCCTCGGTGAAGTGAAGAAAGAATATGCCGACCTGCTGCGTCGCGCAGATCACATCTTTATCGAAGAACTGCGCAAGGCCGACTGGTATCACAAAGTCAGCCAGGCGTTCGTGGTGTTCCAGCCGGTCAAGTCGGTCGGCGTGGTCGGCGATGGCCGTCGTTACGCGTGGGTCGTCGCCCTGCGCGCTGTGGAAACCATCGACTTCATGACCGCACGCTGGGCACACCTGCCTTACGAGCTGCTGGAAACCGTTTCCGGTCGCATCATCAATGAAATCGAAGGCATCTCCCGCGTCACCTACGACGTGTCGAGCAAGCCGCCAGCGACTATTGAGTGGGAATGATTGGACGTCCGGCATTGTCCGGCACGATCTAGCAAGAAACACCTGAAGCCCGCGTAATTGCGGGCTTTTGGCTTTTTGGGTCTGGCAAATTCTGGCAGCTTTGTGCATCGCCATGACAGTGACTCGTAGTCTGCGAACCCTTGCCGGCATTGGATCTGCAGGATCAGGGTGGCACCGGTAGACGGGCCAACTCCACATCGGCACCCGCAGCGTCACAGGGAACTTTCGCTCTACAAACCGCTCTACACAGGCCTTCTTCAAGCCTGTTCAGGGACCGAATGAAAATTTCTTTGGCGTTTCCATTAGCAATCACTTTCGCGCTGGTCATGACCGGCTGCAGCAGCCGTCAGGCGGGTGATCTTAGTTCAGAGCCGGTAGTTCCACTGGCCATGAATGACCATCAAGCCAGCGTGACTTTCCGTACCATCGGCGGCGAGGGTGATCATCCTGTCAGTTACACGTACGGGTATGCCAATGCTGGATTTGAGAGCGCGGGTGATCGGGTTTATGACTCTGCTTACTTCAAGCGCATACCGGCTTATCTGAAGAAAATGGCCGGTGGTACTGACAGCATCAGTCAACTGGTCGAGGCTGACAAAACGGTGTACGTAGAAGGGGTGGTCAAGGTCAAACCGTTTACCTTCAACGGTATTCCCATGCCTACGCCGTTCGACAAGGAGCAGCCCGTTGCGCAGCAATTCACGCCGCAAGCCAGGAAGAATTACCTGGTTGAAACCGTGATCGCCGACACCTGGGTCATGAGCGTGTACGAAGTCTCCGCAACCGGTGAACGCAAAACCATTGGCGTTCGAAAAAAAGATGCCGCCGCAAACTGACCGCGCAGGGCGTTCACGGGTAGCCGCAGACCCGGCAGCTCGTGGGGAAAGACCAATGAAGTGATGGGTTCGTGTTGAACGTCGTGCTGCCGGCGGCAGGAATATTCGGTCCTCGGCAGCCTCATCCGCTATCACGACTGACGGTATCGGTTGACGGGATCTGCGTTCGCGCAGCGTCCTATACTTGTTGGCGTCCAGTTACGGCGATACACGCCGCGATAAGGAGCCTGCCATGGACGACACCCAAAGACTCGCCGCCTTGCGCATCGTTTTGATTGTTGTCGGTCTGATCGCCGTGTTCGCGATCTGGCCGCTGATGATCCTGTGGCCGTCCGGCTGGACGTGGCACAGCGGACATTCTGATTACCCGCTGATGATCGTCGGCATCTACGCGACGCTTGGCGTGTTCCTGCTGATGGCGTCCCGCGACCCGCTGAAACATCTGAGCCTCATCTGGTTCACGGTGTGGTCGAGCGTCGTGCATGGCGCGATCATGGCCGTGCAGTCTTTCGGCGTCGGAATGGATGGAGTGCCCCAATCAGGCCATTTAATCGGTGATGTGCCTGCGCTGTTCATTGTCGCGGCGGCGCTGGCTTTGTTCACGCCGCGTCGTGACAAGGCCATTGGCTGAGATGAGAGCCTGTCAAAACGGCCGGGATAACCATCAAGGTTGCCCGGCCTGTTTTTGCCTTGCCCTGCCTCGTTCGTGACGTTTTCACACAGTCTGCGCAGGACCGGGTTTAGCCGGGAGGAGGCCGGTACATTCGCAGCAGTTGCGTGGACAGGCCTTGCGCCCTCCCGGCTAAAGCCGCTCCTACGGGATACGCTCCCGCTCAAGACCCACCCCCAGCTGGCGCGACAGAGTGGGCGCTCAATTAACGTTTTTCATCCCGATCAGCTCAAGCGCGGCGATCAGTTCGCCGATGCTATTGAAGGTACGCTTGCTGATGGCGGGCCACTGCGGGCGATCTATGGAAACCTTGCCGAAACGGGTTTTGATTCGGGTCCGCACCACGGAGTTGTCCTTGCTGCGATGCACCAGCATCGGCTCGCCCGAGCTTTCGTCAATGATGAACATTCCCGGCTGGACCACGAGCCGGTCACTCGGCATTCTGCCAAAGGTTCTGGAAACGACAACCTGCAACCTGAAATCGCTTTTCACGAAGCTGTCAGGTTCGCCGATGTCGCCGGGCATGTTTCGCCCCGGGTCAATCGTAAAACCCTCCGGCTGTCCTGGTGCAACGTCCTCGACCCGCAACCCGATGCCGCCTTCGAGTTCGCTGATCCCGGCGACTCCCCGATAAGTGCTGGCATGTGAGTTACCCACCAAAGCGATCCACTTGCTGTTTGCTCCGCGATTCACTGCGTCAGCTCTGATGACTGAATGTGCGATGAAATTCATCATTTTGTTTCGCTCCAGGCCAGTCGGATCCTGCATGCCATCCAGCCGGTAACTGGCCATACAATCAATGGCCTGGACGCGTATCTGGTTTGCCCTGGCATCCTTGATAACGCGCAAAAACGTGTATTGGCCTGACGGGTCGGTGCCGTGGCCCAGATCCATATTTTGCAAATACTGCTCCAGTTTCGGGCGCATGCGCCCTGAGTGGGCGAATTCGTTCAGATCGGCCTGGTGAAAATCAGTGAGCAGGTGCTCCATATACAGCGTGCGCACTTTGAGTTTTTTCAGCAGCTTCATGTTGTCGATCAAGAAGCGTTTGCTGCCGATTCCCGAATGGCTCTCGCCGATGACCAGGCCGTCGCTGTTGCTGAAAAACTTGCCGAGGGCGGATTTGCTGGATGACCGGGCTTCAAGTTCCGGCATCTGTGCCCTGGCTGGCAATTCCACCTGTTCATAAAATTCGCAGGCGTCGTTACCCAGGCGTGCTCTGATCGCTCTGAATTCCTGATAGGGATCGCGCCAGTTGCTGCTCATCGGCATCATATCGCCACGTAAAACAGAGCGATCGCTGCCATTGGCGCCTTTGATGACATCCGCTTTCATTGACTCTGGGACTTCGTAAATGCTGATGGCCGAGGTTTGCGGCGGCGTTGTGGGCGTTCGCAATATCCGGGACGCCCCGGGACCGCCGCCGCGAAGACCACTGCGACCGACCACTTCCCAGTGGCCGGCCGGATCAAGCCGGACCGGGAGATTGTCGTAAAAAGAGAACGGGTTCTCTGGGTCGATAATCACCCAGCTGTTCATTTCATTGACGTAGCGCACCTGGTAAAAGCTGCCCTCGAGTGCGATGTAGGTTTCTTGATTGGCCAGTTGATAAATGCCACGCATGCGGCCAGGTTGCGTCGATGGAGTAGCGTCTGCGAACAGATGGTTGCTTTTGACCCGGCTGAGCAGATCTGCATGTGCTGATTCTGTGTCGACGGGTGCATCGTCAGAGGCCGGGCCTACGCTATTTTTCACATCGTCTAAAACCGGTTGCAGATTGACCTCTTCGCGGGGCGGGATCAGCGTTTCTGGCTCATATTCGTTCAAGTTCGATAGGCCGGCATCAAGCAAAAACAGGCTGTTGAGCAACGTATCCACAGCGCTGCCAATTGCACCGATGACGCCCGCCTTACGCTCGGCCGTGGTGTGACCGTTAACCGCCTGATCGATGTTCAACCCCATGTCCGCCAGCCCGGCACCGACCACCGCGAGGGCAACGGGCCAGTCAAGCGCGGCGAGCGGGCCCAGTACATGGGAAAAAGCATTGAGGTAGCCAATCCACATTTGTTTGCGCAAGTCGCCGTTGGAGCGCAAGGAAAAGTCCGCATCCGCAGTCATGCGATGACGCGCGGCGTCGCGCAACCAGGTAAACGCATCAACACCAAGGTCGTGGTCATGCTGATTCAGCAGGCTGTTCGGGGAAGCATTTGCCTGTGAGGCGAGCAGGTCCATCAGGTGATTGAGGCCTGCATCGGGATCATTCTCATGACGCGCTGCCAACGGGAAATGCGCCAGGAACCGTGCCCGGTCGCCGGGATTTGTGGTGCTGTCGATCAGCCACTGCCGAAGGTTTTCCGGTGTTTCGAAAGCCTGGAACGCAAAGGTCTCGCCGGGGATGTAGATAATCTGCCTGCCAGTCGAGGTCACGATGCGCAGAATGTCACTGGCTTGATGCCCGCCTATGTCAAAGGCAGTAACGCGTAGTTCCCCCGGCGCAGGAGACGAGGCAGTCAGCATGGACGCGTCAAAAGGGCTGCGCACAGTGTCGGCCACGGCTTTGAGGATTGCCTGGAAGTCGGCGCGGCGCAGGTGTTCGCTTTGCCATTCTTCCAGCGCCTTGGCGAGAAAGTTGGCTTTGGCCATCGTCCTGAAATCGTCGGAACAGTCGCGCCAGAATGAGGTGAGTCGGGTCCGGAATTGGGTGCAGAAATCAAGTTCCCAGAAGTCATTCATGATATCGACGGGCAGCATTTTGACTTCGTTGCTGACGTCATACCTGCCAGCTTGAGCGTCGGCGGTATAGAAGCCGCTCATCACTTGCAGGTCGTCAGCGTTGTCCTGATCCTGCGCGTTGAATCGATGTAAGACCAATTGGGGCAGGGTCATGGACTCAACGGGTGTCTCCACATGTCGCCATCCATTGAACGTCAACGGGTTGCTTTGCGAGGTGGTGAAGCGGTGCCAATAGACGGTGTCAGGCTCGATGTCGGTGCCGGTATGTTTTTTGAGCAGGTTTATGGCGATATCGCGGGCCATCTGCCGCATGTCCGGACAAGCATCGACAAGACGATGGCCCATTGATTTCAGCTCGTCGATGACCACGAGCGGCGGTGTGCTGACAGTAAGCATTGTGAATTTCTCTGAGGTCGGAATCCGCCGAGCGTCTCGCGATTTGTTGCTCCAGAGGCGCTAAATATTTAGTGCGACATCGACGCCCTTATTTTTTGCCAAATGCAGGTGTATCGTATTCGCCCCTCGCATCGACTCTCAGATGCGGTCGTCAGTGGTTTTCCAGAGGTTGCTGTGTCTATGTCGTTCACCCGTCGCCAAATACTCGGAGGCCTGGCCGGTCTCGTCGTGATCGGTTTGGGCGCGGGTGGCGCGTCGCGTTATTGGCTGGGCCGACGCGGACCGGGGGAAGGGCATGATTTCGAACTGATCGCCGCGCCGCTGGATGTGGAACTGGTCGCCGGGCATCAGACCCCGGCATGGGCGTTCGGCGGGTCGGCACCCGGCACCGAGCTGCGTGTGCGGCAGGGTGAATGGCTGCGTTTGCGCTTCATCAATCACCTGCCGGTCGAGACCACCATCCACTGGCACGGCATTCGCCTGCCGCTGGAAATGGACGGCGTACCCTACGTTTCGCAGTTGCCGGTGAAGCCGGGCGAGTATTTCGACTACAAATTCCGTGTGCCCGATGCCGGCAGTTACTGGTATCACCCGCACGTCAGCAGCAGCGAGGAGCTGGGCCGCGGGCTGGTTGGCCCATTGATCATCGAAGAGCGCGAACCGACCGGGTTCCTGTACGAGCGCACGGTCAGCCTGAAAAGCTGGCATGTGGACGAAGTCGGCGCGTTCACCGAATTCAGCGTTATCCGCGAAGCCGCCCGCGAAGGCACGGCCGGTCGACTCTCGACGCTCAACGGCGTGCCGCAGGCGGTGATTGATCTGCCTGCCGGGCAGATCGTCCGCGTGCGCCTGCTCAATCTCGACAATACCGTGACCTATCGGCTGAATATTCCGGGCGTCGAAGCGCAGATCTATGCGCTGGATGGCAATCCGATAACGCCGAGGCCGCTGGGCAAGGATTACTGGCTGGGTCCGGGCATGCGTATTTGTCTGGCTATCAAGGCGCCAGCCGCTGGCCAGGAGCTTGCGTTGCGCAACGGCCCTGTGCGGCTGGGAACCTTTCGCTCGGTTGCCAATAACGACGCGCCAACCCAATGGCCGCCGCAGCTGCCCGCCAACCCGGTCGCCGAGCCGGACCTGGAGAACGCCGAAAAACTCAACTTCAATTTCGAATGGGTCGGCTCGGTGTCGGTCAATGTCGATAACGGCAAACCACCCAGCCTGTGGCAGATCAATGGCCAGGCTTGGGATATCACCGACAAGACCTGCGCAGATCGGCCGATTGCCAAACTGGTGTTGGGCAAGAGTTACATTTTTGAACTCAAAAACATGACTCAGTATCAACATCCCATCCATCTGCATGGTATGAGCTTCAAGGTGATCGGCTCCAATCGTCGAGAGATCATCCCGTATTTCACCGACACCTTCCTGCTGGGCAGGAACGAACGCGCGCGAGTCGCGCTGGTGGCGGATAATCCTGGGGTGTGGATGTTCCACTGCCATGTGATCGATCACATGGAAACCGGGCTGATGGCAGCAATCGAGGTTTCGTAATGCGGCAACCGCACATCATCGATCGCAGCCGCGATCAGGACTTCATGCGCGAAGCGCTGGCATTGGCGGCCGAGGGTGCCTTGCTTGGCGAGGTGCCGGTCGGCGCAGTGCTGGTTCAGGATGGCGTGATCATCGGGCGTGGCTTCAACTGCCCGATCAGCGGCAGCGATCCCAGCGCCCATGCCGAGATGGTCGCGATCCGCGCCGCCGCCCAAGCGGTCAGCAATTACCGTTTACCCGGCAGCACGCTGTACGTAACACTTGAGCCGTGCAGCATGTGTGCGGGGCTCATTGTCCACTCGCGCGTCGCTCGGGTGGTGTATGGAGCGCTCGAACCCAAGGCCGGCATCGTGCAAAGCCAGGGACAGTTTTTCAGCCAGGGGTTTCTCAATCATCGCGTGTTGTTTGAAGGCGGCGTGCTGGGCGAGGAGTGCGGGGCGATGCTGAGCGAGTTTTTCAGGATGCGGCGCGCGAAGGGCTGATCCAACAAGGTATGCGCTTAGAGCGGCGGGTTTTCTTCCGGTGGTTTGACCTTGTTCACGCCTGGCACATGCAGATTGCTTTCGGCGACCTGGCTGCCCTCCAGTTGCGGCTGGGTTACCCACGTCAGGATGTCGTAGTAACGGCGAATGTTGGCGACAAAACTGACCGGTTCGCCGCCTCGGGCGTAGCCGTAACGGGTTTTGCTGTACCACTTCTTCTGTGACAGGCGGGGCAACATTTTTTTAACGTCAAGCCATTTATTGGGGTTCAGGCCCTCGTTTTCCGCCAATTTACGCGCATCGTCCAAGTGACCGCCACCAATGTTGTAGGAAGCGAGAGCAAACCATGTGCGATCCGGCTCTTTTATCTTGTCATCCAGCTGATCTTTCACGTAGGCAAAGTACTTCGCCCCGCCTTGAATGCTTTGTTTGGCGTCCAGCCGGTTGGATACGCCCATGGCCTGCGCCGTGTTTTGCGTCAGCATCATCAGCCCGCGCACGCCGGTCTTGGAAGTGACGCTGGGTTGCCACATGGATTCCTGATAGCCGATGGCCGCCAGCAGTCGCCAGTCCACCTGTTCTTTCTTGGCAAACGTCTGGAAATGCTTCTCGTATTTGGGCAATCGTTCCTGCAGGTGCTGAGCGAAGGTATAAGCGCCGACGTAACCGAGCACGTCCACGTGGCCGTAATAACGGTCCTTGAGGCGTTGCAGCGTGCCGTTCTTCTGCACCTTGTCGAGGAATGAATTGATCTCGTTGATCAGGCTATTGTCTTCACCGAGCGCCACGGCCCAGCGCTGCTGCCGGCCCTCGCCAAGATCGAACGCGACTCGCACATTGGGGAAATACACCTGATTCATCGCCAGTTCGTTGGAATCCACCAGCGTCAGGTCAATCTGACCTTCATCGACCATGCGCAACAGGTCGACGACTTCGACAGCGTCGGATTCTTCATATTCTATGGCGGGATTTTTCAGTTTTAGCGCGGCGAGTTGCTCGGCGTGGCTGCTGCCTTTGAGCACGGTGATGCGTTTACCCACCAGATCGCCGGCGTCAGTCGGGCGCGACTGGCCATTGCGGTAGATGACTTGCGGGGTGACATCCAGGTAGGGGTGGGAAAAACGCACCTGTTTTTTGCGCTGTTCGGTGTCGATCAAACCGGCTGCCGCGAGTACCGGGCCGCCCGGTTTCTGCATCTGGTCAAACAATTCGTCGAGGTTGTCCGAGGTTTCTATTTTGAGCTCAACCCCCAGATCTTCGGCGAAACGCTTGACTAATTCGTACTCGAAACCGGTTTCACCGTTGCGATCCTGGAAATAGGTCGCCGGGCTGTTGCGGGTGATAACGCGCAGAACGCCATCCTCCTTTACTCGCTCCAATGTGGTGGGTTTATCCACACAGGCGCTGAGCATCAGGAAGAGTCCGGTTGCGATGAGCCATTTGGCACAACGAGGGCGGAAATCTGATTGGGGAAACATCGGTGCAGTATACGCAAAGGACACCGGTCGCCATATCTCGACAGCGAAGGCGGCGTCTGATAGAGCGGGCGTTTTCTTGCACCTGGCAGGCGCGCCGACGTTCGGACAGCGGCAAGTTGGCCGTTTTGGGTGCCGAAAGGGCCGGTTTAGGCTAGAATGCACGGCCTCAAAGCACACCCCCTTCCCGAGGCTGTCCCGAAGATGTTGACCCTGCGCGGTGCTCCTGCCCTTTCTGCCTTTCGCCACAGCAAATTACTTGAGCAGCTGAAACAAAAAGTTTCAACTGTCAGTGGCTTGTACGCTGAATTTGCCCACTTCGCCGAGATTGCTGGCGATCTGACTGGCGAGGAACAGGAAGTTCTCGTTCGCATCTTGAAATACGGCCCAAGCGTGCCGGTTCAAGAGCCAAGCGGCCGGTTGTTCCTGGTATTGCCTCGTTTCGGCACCATTTCACCTTGGTCGAGCAAGGCCAGCGATATTGCCCGTAACTGCGGCCTGGCGAAAATCCAGCGCCTGGAACGTGGCATCACCTTCTATGTAGAAGGCCAGTTCAGCGAAGCCGAGGCGCAAGTCATCGCCGGCTGCCTGCACGATCGCATGACGCAAATGGTGCTGGGATCGTTGCAGGAAGCCGAAGGGCTGTTCACCCATGCCCAACCCAAGCCGTTGATCGCCATTGATGTACTGGGCGGCGGACGTGCTGCGCTGGAGAAGGCCAACGTCGAGTTGGGCCTGGCGCTGGCGGAAGATGAAATCGATTATCTGGTCACCAGCTTCGCCGGTCTGGGGCGCAACCCGCACGACATCGAGTTGATGATGTTCGCCCAGGCGAACTCCGAGCACTGCCGCCACAAAATCTTCAATGCCAGCTGGGACATTGACGGCGAGAGTCAGGAAAAAAGCCTGTTCGGCATGATCAAGAACACCTATGTCATGCACAGCGAAGGCGTGCTGTCGGCTTATAAGGACAACGCTTCGGTCATCGTCGGCAGCGTAGCCGGCCGTTTCTTCCCGGATCCGGAAACCCGCCAGTACGGTGCGGTGCAGGAGCCGGTGCACATTTTGATGAAAGTCGAAACCCACAACCACCCGACGGCGATTGCCCCGTTTCCTGGCGCATCGACCGGTTCGGGCGGCGAAATTCGCGACGAAGGCGCAACCGGACGCGGTGCCAAGCCCAAGGCTGGCCTGACCGGCTTCACCGTTTCCAACCTGCAGATCCCCGGTTTCGAACAACCCTGGGAAGTGCCGTACGGCAAGCCTGAGCGTATCGTGACCGCGCTGGACATCATGCTCGAAGGCCCGCTGGGTGGCGCGGCGTTCAACAATGAATTCGGTCGTCCGGCGCTGACCGGTTATTTCCGTACCTTCGAACAATCCATCACCACGCCGCACGGCGATGAGGTTCGTGGCTACCACAAGCCGATCATGCTGGCGGGCGGCATGGGTAACATCCGTGCCGAACACGTACAGAAAGCAGAGATCACTGTCGGCTCCAAGCTGATCGTGCTGGGCGGTCCGGCGATGCTGATCGGCCTGGGCGGCGGCGCGGCATCGTCGATGGCCACCGGCACCAGCTCTGCGGATCTGGATTTCGCTTCGGTGCAGCGTGAAAACCCCGAGATGGAGCGTCGTTGCCAGGAAGTCATCGACCGTTGCTGGCAGCTGGGCGAAAAGAACCCGATCAGCTTCATTCACGACGTCGGTGCCGGTGGTTTGTCCAACGCCTTCCCCGAGCTGGTGAACGATGGCGGTCGTGGCGGTCGCTTCGAGTTGCGCAACGTGCCTAATGACGAGCCGGGCATGGCCCCGCTGGAAATCTGGAGCAACGAATCCCAGGAACGCTACGTGATGGCGGTGGGCGCAGCAGACTTCGAGCGCTTCAAGGCCATTTGCGAGCGTGAACGCTGCCCGTTCGCGGTCGTGGGTGAGGCCACTGAAGAGCCGCAACTGACCGTGACCGACAGCCATTTCGGCAACAACCCGGTGGACATGCCACTGGAAGTGTTGCTGGGCAAGGCGCCACGCATGCACCGTTCGGCTGATCGCGAAGCGGAGCTGGGCGATGATTTCGACCCGAGTACCCTCGATATCGAAGAAAGCGTGCAGCGCGTTCTGCATCACCCGGCCGTTGCCAGCAAAAGCTTCCTGATCACCATTGGCGACCGCAGCATCACCGGTCTGGTCGCTCGCGATCAGATGGTCGGTCCGTGGCAAGTCCCGGTTGCCGACTGCGCCGTGACCGCCACCAGCTTCGACGTCAATACCGGCGAAGCCATGGCCATGGGCGAGCGTACTCCGCTGGCGCTGCTCGACGCTCCGGCGTCCGGCCGTATGGCCATCGGCGAAACGCTGACCAACATCGCGGCCTCGCGCATCGGTAAAATTTCCGACATCAAATTGTCCGCCAACTGGATGTCCGCTGCCGGTCACCCAGGTGAAGACGCGCGCCTGTACGACACCGTCAAGGCTGTCGGCATGGAACTGTGTCCGGCGCTGGGCATCACCATTCCCGTGGGCAAGGACTCGATGTCCATGAAAACCCGCTGGAGCGATGAAGGCGCCGAGAAGACCGTTACTTCGCCGATGTCGTTGATCGTGACCGGTTTCGCGCCGGTGCTGGATATTCGCCAGACTCTGACGCCAGAGCTGCGCATGGACAAGGGCATCACTGACCTGATCCTGATCGACCTGGGCCGTGGCCAGAACCGTATGGGCGCTTCAATCCTGGCCCAGACCCACGGCAAGCTCGGCCGTATCGCGCCGGACGTTGACGACTCCGAAGACCTCAAGGCGTTCTTCGCCGTCATCCAGGGCCTGAATGCCGACGGTCACTTGCTGGCTTACCACGACCGTTCTGATGGCGGTTTGCTGGTGACTGCGCTGGAGATGGCTTTCGCTGGTCATTGTGGCCTGAACCTGTACCTGGACGGTCTGGCAGAATCCGCCAGCGAACTGGCTGCGATTCTGTTCAACGAAGAGTTGGGTGCAGTCATCCAGGTTCGTCAGGATGCCACGCCGGACGTGCTGGCCCAGTTCAGCGCCGCAGGTCTTGAAGATTGCGTTGCAGTGATCGGTCAGCCGGTCAACAACGACGAAGTCGCCATCAGCTTCAATGGCGAGCCGGTGTTCGGCGGCCAACGTCGCTTGCTGCAACGTCAATGGGCTGAAACCAGCTACCAGATCCAGCGTCTGCGTGACAACGCCGAGTGCGCCGATCAAGAGTTCGACGCGCTGCTGGAAGAAGACAATCCGGGCCTGAGCGTCAAGCTGGGCTTCGACGTCAACGATGACATCGCCGCGCCGTACATCAAGACGGGTGTTCGCCCGCAAGTGGCGGTGCTGCGTGAGCAGGGCGTCAACGGTCAGGTGGAAATGGCAGCAGCGTTCGACCGCGCCGGTTTCAACGCCATTGACGTACACATGAGCGATATTCTCGCCGGTCGCGTCGATCTCAATGACTTCAAGGGCATGGTTGCCTGCGGTGGCTTCTCGTACGGCGACGTGCTGGGTGCCGGCGAAGGCTGGGCCAAGTCGGCGCTGTTCAACGCGCGTGCCCGTGATGCTTTCCAAAGCTTCTTCGAGCGCCAGGACAGCTTCACCCTGGGCGTGTGTAACGGTTGCCAGATGTTGTCCAACCTGCACGAACTGATTCCGGGCACCGAGTTCTGGCCGCATTTCGTGCGCAACCGCTCCGAGCAGTTCGAAGCGCGCGTGGCCATGGTGCAGATCCAGGAGTCGGCGTCGATCTTCCTGCAAGGCATGGCCGGTTCGCGCATGCCGATCGCCATCGCCCACGGTGAAGGTCACGCCGAATTCGCCAACGACGAAGCGCTGGTCGCTGCCGATGTATCCGGCACTGTAGCCCTGCGTTTTGTGGACAACCACGGCAAGGTGACCGAAGCCTACCCGGCCAACCCGAACGGCTCGCCGCGCGGGATCGGTGGTCTCACCAGCCGCGACGGTCGCGTCACCATCATGATGCCGCACCCTGAGCGTGTCTTCCGTGCCGCGCAGAACTCGTGGCGTCCGGAAGACTGGAACGAAGACGGCGCGTGGATGCGCATGTTCCGCAACGCGCGGGTCTGGGTGAACTAAGGCCGTGTACAAGCTGGCGTTCTTTGTTCCGCCGAGCCATGTCGAGGCTGTCAAACAAGCCGTATTCGCCGCTGGAGGAGGGCGAATCGGGGCGTATGACAGCTGCGCATGGCAAACGCTGGGCCAGGGTCAGTTCCGCCCGCTGGATGGCAGCAAGCCATTTATCGGGCAGAGCGGCGTGGTCGAAAGCGTGGAGGAATGGAAGGTCGAGCTGGTCGTGGCTGACGCGCTGATTCAGCAGGTGGTGGTGGCTCTCAAGCAGAGCCATCCCTACGAAACGCCGGCTTACGAGGTTTGGCGGCTGGAAGCATTCTGAACACTGGGACTACCGCCTTGAACTGCCCCCCAAAATTTGGACGGTTTTGTTAAGCGGCTCGCGGATGAATCCGCTCCTACGAGTCGGC
>NZ_ATLO01000040.1 GCF_000416235.1 Pseudomonas sp. CFII64
CTGGCGTGATGGACATAGCGCTGCGCCCGCGTGCCGCACAGCTCCAGCAGGTAACGCTGGTCATAAATCCGCGTGCTCAGATGGCGCAGGCGGTACTGGCTGTCGAGCAGCATCACGCCATACAGTGCCCGCGAACGCGCCCTTTGCAACACGTCGGACGCAGGCGGTTGATCAATCCACAGGCCCGCATCGCCTTGGGTATTGGGGTCGACGATGTGCTCAAGGCATTTTGCCCAGGCGCCGATTTCCAGTGGCAGTGGCACATAAGGCGCGGTCCCCGCTTCGCACTGCTGCACATGTTTACGGGCCGTTTCAAAGGCATCCCCCAGAAACGCCCCGCTCAGGTCGCACAGGTAACGCGCCGGCTGGTCGAGCATCCATTCAAAACCGGTCTGCCGGGCGCGTTGCGGGGCCGGGACCGACAATGGAAAAGCGCTGCGATTGAGGTTCAACCAGGTGATATGCGCCTGGGCCGCCGCGCCCTGATTACCCCTGTCGCGCACATCAAAATTACTGAAAGCTTCCAGCATGGCCAGGCCATC
>NZ_ATLO01000041.1 GCF_000416235.1 Pseudomonas sp. CFII64
GGGCGTCGCTGATGTCGCCGCTGGCGGCCAACGGGTCGTAGCCAGACGGACCCAGCGCCAGGGTGACGAACAGCTGGCTGACAAAATGAAATGCCGCCGCGTAGTTGAAGCCCTCCAGGCTCATGTGATCGGCCAGGCATTGTTCGGTCTGGCGCTGTTGCAGGCATTCGCTGAGCAATGACTGGCTCATTTCCTGCTGACGCCACAACTGGGCGCGCTCGCTGCTCGCGGTAAAGCGATTGATATCCAGGCGACCTT
>NZ_ATLO01000042.1 GCF_000416235.1 Pseudomonas sp. CFII64
CTTTGGCCGCAGCATCGGCAGCCGCCTTGGCGGCAGCATCAGCAGCCGCTTGGGCCGCAGCCTCTGCCGCAGCTTGAGCCGCGGCCTGTGCGGCAGCGGCTTTCGTCAGCCGCCGCTTTGGCCGCAGCATCGGCAGCCGCCTTGGCGGCAGCATCAGCAGCCGCTTGGGCCGCAGCAGCTTCCGCCGCAGCAATCTCGGCAGGCGTTGGGCCGGGTGGCGTGGGTGGCGGCGTGATGACTGTGCCATTAACGCCGCTGATGGTTAGCGTACCGCCCGCAGTGGGCACCCCTTCTTGATAGACCTGTCCGGTGCCAGTGGCGAGACCTGCACTGTTGTCGTTGGCCGTCAGGGTAATGTCTCCTGCGAAACGAATCAGGGAATTGACGTAAATATTATTGCCAGCCTGGGCCGTCAGGCTCACCCCAGTGTTGGTATTTTCGAAGCCGGTATAGAACCTAATGTTGTTGCTGGCCTGTAGCACCACGTTGCTGGTGGCGTTTTTCAGCAGATCGGAATCAATTTCAGTGGATTCGTCAGGGTCGTTGGCAAAGGCTGATACATCGCTCAGGGTCTTGGAGGTGCCCGCCTCCGGCGTGTTTACCGTGATGTCCTTCGGGTCGAGCAACCAGGTACCGCTTTGGCCCTTCGCAGCACGGGTATCGACCCGTGCGCCTGTCACGTCGAGCACATTGGCTGAGGTTTCGACAAAGCCGCCGTCACCGGACGAAGCACCGCCACGGGCCGATATCGCACCGTAAACCCGCGCCGTCTGCGAACCCCAGACGATCACCCTGCCCCCCTTGCCACTGGTCAAGGCGTCAGCCGATATCTGCGCATCCTTGCTGACATAGGCTTGCCGGGCGTTCTGGACCGCCGGATTCTTGCCTTGATAGTCGCCGCCGACCAACACCGTCCCGCCGCCTGACTTGCCGCTGGCATCAACTCGCGCGTCGGCCATCAAGCCTACCTGTTCGCCGAGCACCTTGATCTCTCCGCCCTGGCCTGCGCCGGTAGCAGTGGTGCTGCTGCCGGCTTCCAGCAAGGTCGTGCGGCTGGCCTTCAAGACAATCTTGCCGTTCTCGCCGACGGAGGCACTGTTGGCATTGACCGTGCCGCGCTGGTTCACGAGCGCGCCGTAAATGCCGACCGTACCGCCCTGGGCAATGATGCTGCCCAGGTTCAGGGCCTGGTCATCGGTGGCCGATACCACCACATGCATGCCGGGATTACTGGAGTCGACCAACTGCACCGAATGACCCGCCGCGAGCATTGTTTCGCCCTGCGGCGTGTTGATGATGCCGGTGTTGGTCACATCCGGCGCGATCAGGTAGACCTGGCCGCCGGAGGGCGTGGTGATTGCCCCGTGGTTGGAAACTGCCCCGGCAAAACCCTCCGCGGCGAAACGATTATTGCCAGAGAGGAAGTCACTGTTGGACATCGCCAGGCTCGACGCCACCAGGCCAGCCACGTTGATCTGCGAATTGGCGCCGAACAGGATGCCGTTAGGGTTGATCAAAAACACCCGGCCATTGGACTGCAGCGTCCCCAGTATCACGCTGGGGTCTTGACCGGTGATTCGGTTGAGCACGCTGCTGTTGCCGCTCTGCTGGAGGAACCTCACCATCTCGCCCTGGGCGACGGAAAAGCTCGACCAGTTGATGATCGCATTGGGGCTGTTGGTGATCGTCAGCTGGTTGCCCTGCTGCGCGAAGCTGACCTGGCCGTTCACGACGACAGGATTGAGCGGGGCCGCCATGCCGTTGCCGGCGGCAACCAGGCACGCGCCGATAAGGGTGATTTTTATTTTCATGACATCCTCAAAACGACAGGCTCAAGCGGGCATGCAGGCGATTATCACCGCGCTCGGTCTCACTGGCCTCGGCGTGCAGAACGTGACCGTAGTCGACCTGTAGGTTCAGATTGCGGCGATACGCCACCCGCACGCCGAGTCCAGCACTGCTCAAGGCGACATGGGTGAATTCGCCGGGCAAAGCGTGGTTACGCGTCAGGTATGCAGTGTCGTAGAACGCCAGCGCGCGACACTGCCAGCTGCCACCGCCACAAATCGGCGGCGTATAGGCCTCAAGGTTGCTGCTGATGCCCGAGTCATTGGACACCTCACGCTCATGGAAACCGCGCACCGACATGGCCCCGCCTGCGCCAAACTGCTCGCCCGGAATCAGCGCATCGTGGCTGTATTGCCCGTTCAGCACACCGCGCAACTGCCAGTCAGCCGGCAGCGCCTGGGTGATGTTGGCCGCCAGACGCAATGCGCTGTAATCGTCTCGGGCGTCGGTACGTGCCAGATCGAAATCGCTCTGCTGACCACGGGAGCCACCGGCCAGGTTATGCACCAGGGTGACGGCGAAATTGGCATCGCCATCCAGACGCACCCAAGTGCCCTGGTAACCCAGGCTGAGGGGATGCACGGTGATGTCGTTGCCGAGTTGTACATCTTCGGCTTCAAGGTTGTTTTTGTAGGCCTTGTAGTCGATGCCATACACGATCTTGGACTGGTAGTTACCGTCCGTGGCCAGGTTATGGTTATAGCGCCCGCCAAAGATCGTGCCTTTGCCGCTGACCGCAAGATCAAAAATACCGGCCGTGACCAGACCGTTGTCCACGTCCGAGTAGCTGGTGAAGAAGTCCAGAGAATCGCCCAGCTCATATAAAGGCAGGTGATAGCCAAGTGCATAGACGCTGACTCGCTCGGGCTTCTCGAGCGTGGTGGTGTATTGCAGGCTCATGACCTGATCGCGACCGAACAGGTTCGCGTTCTGAAGGACCGCGCCCACATAGGTCTTGCCGGTTTCCTCGGTGCCACTGTTATCCATGTTGAGCGATGCGCTCCATGGCGACTCGTCCGTGACTTGCAGCTCGGCATCAACTGCGGCCTGTGAATCACTGTCTTTGAGCTTCATCACGGTCTGTTTGGCCGGATTTTCGTTCGCCAGCTTCAGGCTTTTGGAAATCGCCGTCAGGTCAGGCGTCTGGCCCTCCCTGAGGCCCGGCAAGGCATAGCGGACATTGTCGTTGCTGAAATGCTGATTGCCCGCGATCCTGACCTGACCGATACGAGCTTCCACGACCTGAAAGACCACTACCCCACCGTTCAACTCCTGCTCGGGAAGGTCAACACGAACCAGTTGATATCCGCGCCGGTGATAGGCGGCTTCCAACGCCTCCTGGGCCTTGACCACATCGCCAAAATCACGCTGGCGACCCATGAAGCCCGCAACACTGTGATCAAGCTCCTGAACTGGCAACAGGGTATTGCCGCGCACGTCGAACTTGTTGATATCGAAACGGGGGGAAGCGGACGCAACTTCATCGGCAGCGGCAAGACTGGCGCATGCAGCCAATGAGGCAGGCACCAGAAACAGCAACGAGCGGTAGGTCATTGTCAGGCCCTTGGGCAGCAGTTAGATACGCAAATACTCAAATACGCACTGCATGCCGAGCCTGCAGGGGGTTTTCTCTTACACAGTCTAGCCGGTGTAATATCAAACTGGAATCACCCGGACACTGTGCCGACGATTGGCATTTCGAGTCATCAGCGAAGATTGCACCTGCAAACATTCCAGCTCTACGTAAAACCGCTCCTCAGATTGTGTTCCGACCGCGTCAGCTCTCGCCAAGTCCGCGAAATGAAGGTGGCGGCTGCTTTCGCAAGCGCCACCTCCGTCATTTATCAGCTACGTGAGTCGTCGTGGCTCGCTTCCTTTACAGTCTTTTCGGCGTTAAAACCGTCGGAGTTCTCGAAGACGCCCATAAAGCCGGGGACAGTAGCCTCTCGCGACCAGTCGCGCTGGAGCTCGCAGTACATCTGCACTCGGCTGATAAGCTTCGCGCCCGCCTGCTCGATTCGGCGTAACGCCGCCTCATGTGCGGCGAGCGATGTGCCGCCGACCGCATCAATCGGCACGTAGACCTCGTAACCTTCCTGGATAGCGTCGAGCACAGGGAACGTCAGACAAGCTTCGGTCCAGAGCGCGGTCATAATGAGCTTCCGGCGCCCGATCGCTTTGACCGCCTGCTTGAACTCAGTGTCCTCCCAGCTATTGATCGAGGTGCGGTCATATGTCGGCAGATGGCCGAGTACCTCCTGTAGCTCGCGGATAGGCGGCTTGTTGCGGCCGGTCGCGACGTTGACGGTCGAATGAATAATAGGAAGGTTGTAATTGACGGCGGCCTTGGCGACGCTCGTGATGTTAAAAATGAGTTCTTCGCGTGACATTGAACGGATCGAGGAGACCTGGATCGGTTGGTAGTCGATGATGATGAGCGCCGAGTTCTCGGGCGACAAGAGTTGGTCGGTATGAGGGTTACGGATAATTTCGCTTGTCATTGCAAGGTCCTTTTATTGGTTGTGATGCACGCGTGTGGGCGGGCCGCAGTCCATCCGAAAAGATGGGCGACGCCCTCACAACGCCTTCTGATGTAGAGAGCGATTTAGTAGTCCTGGAGACATACGCCCAGTGATGACGTTTCCAGGAAGCAGGATTGTGCTGTTCCCAAAGCCAATGCAGTAGTAGCATTCCGAGACTAGCTGTGTTGCACAATGGGGAACGCTGACATGGATATCGAAGAGCTACAGACATTCGTGGAGGTTGCTGATGCCGAGGGAGTTTCGTCTGCGGCGGTCCGCCTGGGCGTGTCCAAATCCATCGTCAGTCGCCGCCTCGCCAGGCTTGAGGCGGAACTTGGCGTGCAGTTGCTGGCACGATCCACCCGCGGAGCAGCTCTCACGGAAGCCGGGGCCACTTTCCGCGACTATGCGGCCAGGGTCTGCGCCGAGATCGATGCGGCCAAGGAAGCGATTCTGCCTCTTGGCGCCCTTCGCGGCCGTTTGCGGATCTCCGTGCCGCTATCTTTCGGCCCTACCCACTTCGCCCCCATGCTCGCGGAAATGGCACGACGCCACCCTCAGCTGCAAATCCAGACCTGCTACAGCGATCGTTTTGTAGATCTCATTGCGGAGGGTTTCGATTGTGCGATACGGGTTGGCTATCTTGCGGATTCCAACCTCATTGCAAGAGGTATCGGCCCGATTTACACGAAGCTCGTTGCGAGTCCTGACTACATTAAAGCGCATGGGTCACCTGAGACACCCGACGATATCGTCGAGCATGAGGCCCTTATGCAGAGCACCGAAGCCTGGCAATTCATGGATGGCGCCAAGATCATTACGTTTCGACCCCAAGGACGCTTCAAGGCCGACAACGGCACAGCGTTAGTCGCCGCTGCCACGGCGGGACTGGGGATTGCGTACCTGCCGGATTGTCTCACCCATGAACATGTGACCTCCGGGGCGCTCGTGCCGATCATGACCAACTATCCGCCACCCCCGGCTGGAGCCTACGTCATCCGCCCGCCAAGTCAGCATCCGGCGCGGAAGATACGCGTCCTCACCGAACTCCTGATCGAGTCTTTTGGCCAGTCTCCGCACTTTGCGGCAGCCGCCAAGGGGTAATCAAGCAGTCGGCTCACCTGACGCCTGCGCCGCATATTGCTGGTTGCCACGCAACCTTTGACCGTCAGCGGCTATTGATACGCATCAAATTCTGCTTTCTTTCACAACGGCATCGCTGCGCCGGCGCACTTCAGGCTTCAACGCCGTACCAAGTCCATGACCAGTGGGGGCTTGAGCTTGCCCGCCGACAATGTTCGGCAGTTCCGTAACCAGATCTCGATACCAGGTTGAAATATAGGCTCGCACGACCTCTTGATAAATCGCGGTTGGGGCGTGTATTGCGAGATGCAGGCCCGACATTAAAGCGACTGGCCCAGTACAATCATGAGGGGCGATTGGCTTGGTATACGACTCTGCAATCGCTGCAATCTTTCGCGCCTCGGTTATTCCTCCACACCATGACAAATCAAGCATTACAACGTCTAAAGCACCAGCTTCCAACATTTCGCGAAATGAAATGGCACCGGCAAGTGTCTCACTGCCACAGATAGGAACGTTAACGCGACGTCGCAAATCTGCAAGGGCCTTTGCATCATCCATTTTGTTTATTGGGTCTTCAACCCAGAAGACATTATAATCTTCCAGTGCACGGCATATACGTTCGGCAGCATGCGTACTCCACAAACTGTGCAGTTCGCACATGATTTCAATTTTGTCCCCCACCGCGTCTCTAACTTTGCGGAAAGGTTCCAGACCCGCTTTCAGGTGTTCCAACGTGATGACATGACCGCCGGACGCCCCAGCGTAAATGTCGAACGGCCAGATTTTCATAGCCGCGTAGCCCTCGCTAATCAAGCTCTCAGCCAATGCTCCAGCATCTTGGGTGAAAGCGATCTGGTCATCATAAGGACCGCTCACTTGGTCTTTCTCACCGACAACCCGGCGAGCACTGCTGGCGCTGTTATAAGCATAACCTGCACATGTGTTATAAACAGGAACTTGCAATCGGGATGCCCCACCGAGCGCTTCATGGATTGGCACACCATGCCGCTGCCCTTTCAAGTCCCAGAGCGCGATGTCAATTGCACTTGCGGCTCGAACTTCAGCGCCTGAACTATGGAAACCAATATAGGGAGTCAGCAGCTTTCGCGAAATCGATTCTATACGCCGCGAATCCTCGCCCAGTAAGCCAGGCGCAATTTGTTCGTGAATGGCTGCCTCTACCGCCTGCGCACCCCTGAACGTTTCTCCGAGGCCGATCAATCCTTCGGTGGTTTCCAACTCCACCCAGATCAAATTTGGACGCTCACTGATTCTGATTGTGCGGACAGTCGTTATCTTGGACAAAATTAAATCTCACCTTGTTGTATTTATATAAGAATCATCTCTCAGATATTCATAGAAGCAAACGTCGGCGTGCGCGCCACCACTCACCACGCATTCAATCGATCAGCTTCCATTGACGCAGCAATTTTTCCAGCTCAACTGCAGCCGGTGTCGTGAGAGGCCACGCAGATGGAGGGCGGGCGGCACCACAGTCGTTACCCATAAGCTGCAAAGCAGCTTTAACAACAGTTACGTTTGCACCGTTATTCTCGGCTGACCTTAGTTCTTCAAACGGCAACATCTCGTTGATCAAATTGCGCGCCACATCGAACCGGGAGCTTTCCAGCGCCTTATGAATTTCAACGGAACGTTCAGGAGCAACGTTGATCAGGCCGGACGTGAAGCCACGCGCGCCCACTGCGTAGAATGCTGGTGCCCATGTTTCTGCCAGTCCACCGACCCAGGCCAGATCCAGATCTTTCGTTCGACGAATCGCCTCTGCCAGAAGCATAGGCGTCGGTGACGCCCACTTGATTCCCATAACCTGAGGTAGGCGACAAAGTTCCTCAATTGCCGCAAGGCCTATGTTCTCGTTCCGCAGGTATAGAACCAATGGCAGACCATCACCCGCAACCGCTATTGCCTTGACGTATTCCAGGAAGCCTCTTGGCGATGAAAAAGGGTCTGGCGGCTGGTGAATCATCAACGCAGCGGCAGCATGCGTACGAGCATGAACCGCAAGAGAGCAAGCGTCCTGGATGTTTTTACCCACACCTGCAATCAAGGGGACACGCCCGGCGATCAACTCGGCACTGATTTCCAGTGACCTTATTGATTCCTCTTGAGTGAGAGCATAGAACTCGCTGGTATTCCCATTAGTTACCAGCGCGTGCACACCTGCTTCGATAGCCCTGTCCACGACAGGCCTGAGCCGGGCTCCATCAACTTTATTATTAACGTCAAAAGGTGTCACCAGGATCCCTGAGATACCGTCCAGCGCCTCTCGAAGAGATGTACACCGATTTTCCATGATGACTCCTGAAGGTTAGGTTCTCGCCGCACAAAGCGTTGCATTTGCGGCATCGCAGATAGTCTAATCAGTATCGTTGTGGCGCCTCTAGCGCTCGTTGAGCATCCACCAATGCGGATTAAGCATCATGCTGCAGATTTCTCATCTCAGGTGTTTCGTGACTGTCGCAACAGAGTTGCATTTCGGTCGTGCAGCCCAGCGGCTGAACATGACTCAGGCCCCTCTGAGTCGTCAGATACAGGCCTTGGAGCACACGCTGGGACTCAGCCTCTTCTTCCGCGATAGACGAGCGGTTCAGCTCACTCCGGCTGGGGTTGGATTTTTGCCAGAAGCCCGGGACATTCTCCTGCGATGTGAGTTGGCCATGATTGCCGCCCGGCGTGCTGCCAAGGGAGAGGCTGGCACGGTGCGATTGGGGTTTATAGCGGCCGCACGCTTCAAGGTATTTCCGGTGATCGTTTCAGAGGCCAGTAAATCCTTGAGCAGCATCAACATTGAGCTGAAAGAAATTTCAACGCTTGAACAACAGGAGGCTTTAGTAAGCAAACGCATCGATCTTGGCCTTATACGCCCAGACAAGTTTAATCGTGAAATTGAAACTGTTTGCGTACTTCGTGAACCATTTGTCCTTGCCGTCCATACCAGCAATCCATTGAGCTGGAGGGAGAACATAAGCGTCATGGATTTACACCAACAGCCATTTATCATGTATTCGCCGTCAGAAGGACGGTATTCCTTCGAGATTCTCTCGGGGATTTTTCGAACTAAAAATATTGAACCTGATTATGTTCAATATTTATATCAGACTCATACCATACTTTCCCTGGTAGATATCGGGATGGGCAGCGCCCTCGTGCCTGAAAGCGCGCAGCACACCAAGACGGACAATGTGGTATTCAGACAAGTGGATCTAGGAAACGCTCAGGTAGAGTTACACCTGGCTTGGCGCAAAGGCGAGATTGACCCGGTCACCCTAAAATTCAAATCATTTGTACTGGAACATTTCCCTGCACGGGATAGCTAAGCACTTCAGCGTTTTGGTGGAAGGCCCGGCGACTCACCGTCTGCTGCCAGCGTCGTAGCCTTTCGAATAGGACGCGCCCATCAGGTAAAAACACCCGCCCGCCACGACGAACGCCGCCAGCATGTAGAACATGAAATGCGCTGGCTGGGAGGCCAAGGCAAAACCACACAGGATCGGCCCCAACCCGCCGCCCAGGCTGGACAGGTTCTGCGCGCCGTAGTACATGCCGCGCAAGTGGTTCGGCGCGATACGGTCGATGAACATGTATTCGGCCGGGAAGACGATGACTTCGCCCAGTGTGAAGATGGCCACCGCCAGTGCCCAATGCAGCACGCTTGTGGACAACGCGAAGCCGACGACACCGAGCAGGAACAGGCTGAAGCCGGCCGTTAGCCAGCGATTCAGATGTTGGTTGGTAATCCGCTTGCCCACTATGTATTGCAGGCAAATCACCACCGCTGCGTTAACGGCTACCACTGAACTGATGACCTGGTAAGTGAATTCCGGGGTGCTGGTGGTCACCAGATATTGCGAAATGTAGCCCGTGAACTGGCCGAAGACCACCGCGCTCAGCGCGCCGCCGATGGTGAAGCAGACCAGCCGATAGTCCTTGAGCAGGATGCGCCCGACAGCGACGAACGACACCGGAGCACTGGCCGGATCGGCTGAGCTCAGCGTCTTGTCACCCCAGACGGCGTACGTGACGAAATAACTTAGGCCGAGGATCGCCGACACCAGGAAAGGCAGCTTCATGTTCATGTGCGCGAGGCCGGCGCCAATGAACGGCCCTACCGCGTAACCGATGTTGATCAGCGTGTAGCGCACCGAAAACACTTTGCCGCGTTCGGCTTCCGGCAGCAGTTTGCCAAACGCCGCCTTGACCACGATATCGATCACTGAATACGCGAAATTGAACGACACCAGAAACAGGAAAAACAGCCACAGGTGCCTCGTGACGCACATACCGATGAAGCCCACGGTAAAAAAGCCGGTGAAGCTCAGGATCAACCGATAGCTGGACATTTTGTCAGTCAGGTAGCCCCCGTAGAGGCTAAGTAACGAGCTGACGAACATCGCACCGCCCACTACCAGGCCGATGTCGCTGATGCTCAACGCGAAGTTTGACGACAGATAAATCACCATATACGGCAGGGTTATGGCGCGACCCAGTGTCAGAAACAACGAAGACGACAGCAGCAGATTGACCGAAAAAGGGTAGTGTCTGAAGGCAGCAAGCATCCGCGTTATTTCCTGTATTTGAGCATCGAGATCTCAGCCACACATGGTTACACATCCCGCCTTGCACTGCAGAGGGATTCGCACGCCACTGACGGCGTTTGCGCGCAATAATCAGACCTTGCTGAGCACCTTTGCTAGCTAAGCCAGCTGCCGCATCCCCAGTGTCAGAATCAAATCACCGCAGAGTCGATCAATTGCTTTTTTCCCTCCTTGATAGGCGCGAGCAATCTTCGGCTGCGAAAGAGCGATTGCGACCCTCCCATACCAGGCCAGTGAAACCACCACTACAACCGCCACCATCGACAAAAACGTGCCTGGCGAAACCTGCCTTTCCACCACGAAGAAAAACGCGAACAGTACCAATGCCTGCCCCGCCAGGGCATTAAAGCCACTAGCCCCTCAAGGCACTGGCGTAAACCTTTCAACAATGCTGTTCGGATCATCATGTTTTCCCGTAGTAAAAGCTGCCCCCTCAATATGGTAGACCTTGGGCTCTTCCGAAAAATATTCCTCCAGGCCCATCATGAATAACCGATGGTCTTCACTCGCTTCGAAGCCCGGCGTGTGATCCTCGAGGGATTGCCATCGCACGATCAGGTTGAATTGCTGGGGGCTTTCAATGCCTTGCGCTAGCAAGTGGCCGCAGTAACCTTTCGCGCGGGTAAGCAAAGGAGCGACCTCGGCAAATGCACGTCTGAACATTTCAATGCGTTCTTGGTGAACAGGGAGCAATGCAATTTCATAAATCATGGTGTTCCTCGACAATGACTTGAACGGTTAGAAGTACGCACCTACGAGATGAGCGATGGTTCGACTGCAATCGCGATTTTTCCTCGAACGCCGTTGTTGGGACTCTCCAGCCGGGCGTGGGCGAGCGCAATGTCGGCCAACGAATAGACCGCGCCAACATGTGGCCGCAGCTGACCTCGCGCTACCAATGCGCTTAACTCATCGAGTTTGCCGCGGTTCTGTCTGGTGAAAACGAAGTGATAACTCGCATTCTTGCCCCAGGCGTTAACGACATTTTGTGGCTGTGCTACATCCACGATCGTGACAACGCGGCCCAGCTGCGCAAGCGTGTCGGGGCTGCGTGACAATGTGTTCCCGCCGATGGTGTCGAACACAACATCAACTCCGCGGCCACCCGTTTCCCGCATGATGGCGTCGACGTAATCCTCCTTTTCGTAGTCGATGACCACATCGGCACCCAAACTTCGTGCGAACTCAGAATTTGCCTCGCGCACTGTCGTGAACACCTTTGCTCCCATGGCTTTTGCCACCTGGATCGCCACATGACCGACTCCTCCCGCGCCGCCATGTATCAGAATGCTTTCCCCCACTCTAAGCGCCGCACGCACGATCAGTGCTTCCCAGACCGTTCCGCCCACCAGGCTCAGACTTGCCGCCTCAAGATGGCTTAACGAGGAAGGCTTCTTCCCGATGATGCTTTCGGCTGCAACGTGGTACTCGGCATAACTTCCTGGCCCGTCAAATATTTGCGGGGTGTACCAGACTTCGTCGCCAGGAGCGAAAGTTGTCACCCCCGGCCCGACTTCCTCGACGACGCCCGAAATATCGTGTCCGGTAATGGCCGGCAGTTGCACCAGCTCGGAATAGTCGCCGCGGCGGACCTGGTAATCCAATGGATTGATGGAGGTTGCGTATACCCGGACCAGGACTTGCCCCGTGCCCGGCACAGGCTTGGGCACATCGCAAAGTTCGAACGATTCCGGGCCGCCAAATGATTTGAGTATCATCGCTTTCACTGTAAATCCTCGTATCTATAAAATGGAATATCGAGATATCTCGATATCATGCGATAAAAAATTACAACTCTTTCCCTATGATCTCGGCAAGAGCGCTGATGGTTGCTTCATTCCTCTTGTAATAAGTCCACTGACCGATGCGCCTGACGTCGACCAAGCCTACTCGTTGCAGAGTTGCAAGATAGCCAGACACCGTTGACTGCGACAGTCCGATACCTTCTTGAATACTGCTGACGCAAACTCCCACCGTGAGAACGTCGCCTTCATCTTGTGGAGGGAAGTTCTTCGCGGGGTCCTTCAAACCTTTCAGAATTTGAAGGCGTGTAGGGTTTGAGAGAGCTTTGAATATTTCGATCAATTCCATGACCCCGATCATATCGAGATTTATCGATATGTCAATACGAAAATCAATTGCCGTTTTGGATGCCGGTTGTGCCGTATAGCGCGATGGATCGCTACAGAATATTCGCCCGCTTTGGGTCCAGACCGTGTGAAAACGTCACCACTTCAGCGAAGGTCGATCAGCATATCCAGAAAGGCGCGCACAGCAGGATTGGTGCGACGACTCTCAGGCCAAATGGCCGAGATATTGTGCCTTTCCACCGCGAACTCAGAGAGAATCGGGATCAGCTCTTGCCGCTTCACCCTGGGAGCGGCCATGAAACTCGCGGCCATTCCTATCCCCGCGCCCGCTGCCATTGCTGCCAAAATAGCCTCGCTTGCATCAACGACGACAGGCGATGACGGCAGTATTTCGATCTCCTTGTCTCCGATACGAAAAGGCCAGCGTAATGTTTGACCGGTGCTTTGATAGCGCAAGTTCACCGTTTCGTGCTCCGCCAGTTCATCAGGATGCTGAGGCGTGCCGCACCTGGCCAGATAGTCTGGAGAGGCATAACAACAGAGCGTGTACGGCAAGAGCCGACGGGACAACAGCGATGAGTCTGAAAGCTCACCGATCCTTACTGCGAGATCAATGCCTTCGTCGACCAGGTCCACGATCTGGTCACTTAGCCGCAGGTCAATCAATACTTTGGGGTGGCGTTTACGAAACTCGGTGATAGCGGGCGCGATGATGTGCAACCCGATGGGAAGTGACGTCGCAATCCGTAACGTGCCGGCGGGCTCGGAGCGCGCTGATTTAGCCACCTGCTCGATCTCTTCCGCCTGACGCAGCAGCTGCAACACACGCTCATGAATATCGCGTCCTTCAACGGTCAGGGTCAGCGAGCGTGTGGTGCGGGTGAACAGCGACACTCCGAGATGACGTTCCAGCCGCTGGATGCTTTTACTGATCGCCGACGGTGAAATGGACAGCGAGCGGGCCGCAGCCCTGTAGCTGCCCAGCGAGCCAGCGCGGGCGAACGCAATCAACCCGCTCAGTCGCTCAAATCCAATTGGTTCCTTCATGGCATCATTGAAACGAATCCCAACCTTATTATCAACCTCGCGGCCACCGCTTACCCTAAGTCATCCCCATCGATAAGCACGAGGCTGTGATGAACGACACGATGAAAGCGGTGCAATTGCACGAATTTGGCGGCCCTGAAGTGTTGCGTTACGAGGATGCGCCCAGAGCCATCGCACAACCTGGCGAAGTGCTCGTCCGCGTCCATGCGGCCAGTCTCAATCCGCCGGATCTTTTGCTGCGCGACGGCTATCGCGCATTACCCCCTGACTGGCGGCCAGACGCCAGGTTTCCGCTGACTTTGGGCACAGATGTTTCGGGGGAGGTCGTCGCGCTGGGCAACGGTGCCAGCAGATTCAGCGTCGGTGACAAAGTCTACGCAATGGTGCGTTTTCCTGAAGATCTGATGACCGGCAGCGGCGCCTACGCTGAATACATACGCATCCATGAGACCGAGTTAGCGTTGAAACCCGACGGGATAGACCACGTCCAGGCCGCAGGTGCGCCCATGTCGCTGCTCACTGTCTGGCAGTTTCTGATTGACCTGGGCCATGACCGGCCGAATCCCTTTCAGTCGTTTCGACATGAGCCAGTCCCGCTGCAAGGCAAGACAGTACTGGTAAACGGTGCTGGAGGTGGAGTGGGACATCTGGCGGTGCAGGTTGCCCAATGGAAAGGTGCGCGCGTCATCGCGGTTGCCTCCGGTAAGCATGAGAGCCTGCTTCGCGAGTTGGGCGCTGAGGAGTTTATCGATTACAAAAAGACGCCCGCTGAAGACGTCGCGAAGGATGTGGATCTGGTGATTGATGCCGTCGGTGGCGCGAATATGGAACGCTTTCTGAGCGTCATCAGGCCAGGCGGTGCCCTCTTCCTGGTCAACCCCATGGGTTTCTCCGGCCATAAAGAAGCAGCTGATCTGGGAATCACTGTGTCCTCGACGCAGGTGCGCTCCAACGGTATCCAACTGGCAGAGGCTGGCCGCCTATTGGATGACGGCACTGTCCGTGTGCTGATCGACAGTACGTTTGCGCTCGCCCAGGCATCGGATGCGCACCACCGAGCTTCACGGGGAAGTATTCAAGGAAAGATTGTGCTTATCGTCTGAGTGATCAACGCCCCCAATGCCGAGCTTGTCTCTACTCGGGGGCCTGTACCGAAAGGATGGCAAAAATGCTTTGCGTCGTCGGCTACCTCTGTATCTCGTCCGCTGATATCGAGCGATCTCGAACCGAGTTTCAAACGCTTGCTGCATTCAAGACTTCCCCGCCAGAATCCTCACGCGGTGACAATCAGATGGCCCAAGCAGTTGACCTTTTGAATCGCGAACGGCAATTGCCATCAATGGCTGTCCGGATGTTTTGTCCAAAAGCACAGAACGCGTTTCGTGGGGCCTGAACAGATAACGTTCGCCCCACTGTCTCATGCTGACGACAATCGGAAAGATCTCCCGCCCTTTGTCTGTGAGCACATACTCCTTGTAGGCACTGCCATCCGATGCCGGACAGACGTCGAACACTCCAATCTCAACCAGCGTTTTGAGGCGCGACGCCAGGATGTTCTTGGCAACCCCCAAGCGTTTTTGAAACTCGCTGAATCGGCGAACGTCGTCAAATGCGTCGCGGATGATCATCAGCGACCAACGATCCCCAATGGCTTCCAACGCTCTTGCTACAGGGCATTCATTGCTTTGTGGCGAATCGTGTTCGGCCATTTTTTACCTTCCGAAGTGTCGGGGCGGTCAGATCAATTCTGATAACTAAAACCAAATCTGGTTGCAATTTGAAACAGGATTGCACCAGAATCGTTCTAGTTGCCAATTGCAACCAGCTTACCCACATGGAAGGCTTTATGACAGCTGAGAACGATTTGCCAACCGGCCGCTTATCCAGATCCACCGCAACGCCAACGCCCCCAACCATCAGTCAAGCCTGCGACGTCCGCCCTCCTGGTGTTTCTTCATCGCTCACTCTGCTGTTTTCTGCCACCTGTGCGCTGGCTGTCGCCAACGTTTACCTCGCTCAGCCGTTGCTTGACTCGATGGCCGAGAGTCTGGACGTGGCGTCCGGCATGATTGGCGCCGTAGTCACCGCCACTCAGGCAGGTTACGCACTGGGGCTGCTGTTCATCGTCCCACTTGGCGATCTGATCAACCGCAGACGGCTGATTCTGAGTCAGATACTGCTGTCCGCCCTTGCACTTGCGGTAGCCGGTGCATCACACGCGTGGCTGGCCCTGCTTGGCGCCATGATTTTTGTGGGCTTGATGGCAGTGGTCGTGCAAGTGCTGGTGGCCTATGCCGCTTCACTGGCAACACCCTCACAACGCGGACAGGCCGTCGGCACGGTCACGAGTGGCATTGTGATAGGGATACTGTTGGCACGCTTCACCTCCGGGCTGATCGCTGACTTGGCGGGGTGGCGTGCAGTCTATTTTCTGTCCTCAGGGCTGATGCTCATGCTCGCCGCAGTGCTGTGGAAAATGCTTCCTCACACAGCGTCGGCACCCTGCCGAGACTCGTATCCAGGTCTGATCCGATCGCTTTTCAAGCTCCTGATCACTGAACCTGTCTTGCAGGTTCGGGGCTTGCTGGCGCTGCTCATCTTTGCCGCGTTTTCCGTGTTATGGACGGCGATGGTGCTCCCGCTGAGCGCCCCGCCGCTGTCCCTGTCCCACACCGCCATCGGCATGTTCGGGCTGGCAGGAATAGCCGGTGCTCTGGCTGCCAGAAGAGCCGGGCACTGGGCAGATCAAGGGCGGGGCCAGCAAATCACAGGTCTCGCGCTGGTGGTGCTGACCCTTTCCTGGTTGCCGATCAGTTTTGCGCAGACTTCCCTGATCGCCCTTATCTGCGGCGTGATCCTGCTGGACTTCGCCGTGCAAGCCGTCCATGTCACCAGCCAGAGCATGATTTTCGCCGCTCGCCCTGACGCTCAAAGCCGCATGGTCGGCGCCTACATGTGCTTCTACTCCCTCGGCAGCGCGCTAGGCGCAATGGCCGCAACCCAGGCATATGCACGCTGGGGATGGTTTGCAGTCAGCCTGCTGGGTGCTTCGATCAGCGCTTCGGCCTTGGTCCTCTGGTGTGTAGCAACACATATCTCTGCCCCCCATCAAGGAAGTCCACGATGAAAATCCGCCACCTGTTGCTCGCTATTTCGATCACCGCCATTTGGGGGCTGAATTTCTCGGTCATCAAACTGGGGCTCACCACGGTTGACCCGTTCATTCTGGCGGGCGTTCGCTTCACACTCTGTGCCCTCCCCGCGATTTTCTTCATCCCCAAACCTGATGTGCAGTGGCGCTATATCGCCAGCTACGGGCTGGTCTTCGGCATTGGGCTGTGGGGAGTCGTAAACCTTGGCATCCAGTCAGGCCTGTCGGCTGGCATCGCGTCGCTGGTGCTTCAGTTCAGCGCGTTTTTTACTATCTTGTTGGGGGCCTGGACATTCAAGGAGGCGATTTCCCGGTATCAGATCGCAGGCATGGGAATCGCTTTATGTGGATTGGTCAGCATCATCTCGATAGTCGACGGGACAGTCACGGCGACCGGCTTGATGCTGGTGCTACTGGGCGCATTGGCCTGGAGTGCAGCCAACGTCATCAACAAGAAAGCCAGAACCACGCAGGTGTTTGCCTTTCTGGTGTGGTCCAGTGCGTTTTCCCCCATCCCTCTATTCGCGCTTGATTACGCAGTGAACGGCTCGACCGGCTACCGCGAACTGGTCAATCAATTGGACTATATATCCGTGCTGTCGATCCTGTTTCAGGTTTACCCAAACACCCTGTTTGGCTACTGGGTATGGAATTCCCTTTTGAAACGCTACCCGGTGTCTACCGTCGCGCCCCTTTCGTTGCTGGTGCCAGTCTTCGGCTTGTTCGGCTCAGCCATGATCTTCGATGAGGAGGTATCACTCAATAAAATCGTAGCGGTCTCTCTCATCGTGTCGGGACTGGGGGTTGGGTTGTATGGACAACGTATCCTGAGTGCGATGTTCAAGCGGCGTGAGCAGCCAAAATGCTATTCAAGTCAGGTAGAGCACCCCACTGATAGCGCGCCCGACACCGTGTCTGTCACCGCTTGCTTAAAGCGAACAGCATTGCTACCTACCGGCAGGATCAGCTAACGCCATCGCTTACATCCGGTGATGTTCCAACAAGAAGTCCACGAACAGTCGCACCCTTGCTGGCATTGCCGAGCCACCTACGAACACCGCATGGATCGGTTCCTGGTCGCCGGGGTTCCAGGCTTCCAGCAAAGGTATCAAGTCACCGCGCTGCAGATCCTCGCTCACGCTGAACTCGCCAATACGCGCAATCCCGGCACCTACTCGCGCGAGTTGTGCCAGCGCCTCACCACTGCTGCATTCGATGTTCCCGCTGACCTTCAGTGAAAACTCTTTTCCGTCGCGGATGAACGGCCAGTTGGGTTCGGCCCGCCGAAAATTGAAGCGTAGGCAGTTGTGCCCTAGCAGATCTTCCGGTGCCTGGGGGATGCCGTGGCGCTGAAGATACTCAGGCGATGCTACTACTATCTGGCCGGTATCGCCGATCCTGCGCGCGGTCAGCGGGCTGTCGGGCAGATGGCCAAAGCGTACCGCTACGTCGGCCTGGCCGCCGAGAATGTCGACCACTTCGTCGCCCAAGGTGAGGTCGACGACGATGTTCGGGTAGCGGGCGCTGAACGCTGCCACCAAGGGGACGATGGCTAGTCGTCCATGACCAAGGGCAGCGCTGACCCGTAATCGGCCCCTTGGTACGCCTTGGTCGGCGATGGCTTCTTCGACCTCGGCCATGTCGGCCAGGATACGCCGGGCGCCGTGCAGGAAAGCCACGCCCTCGGCGGTAAAAGTGATCGCCCGGGTGGTACGCAACAGCAGGCGGGTGCCCAGACGTTGTTCGGTACGAGCGATGATCCGACTGACCGCCGAGGGTGTCAGCCCCAATGCACGTGCGGCGGCTGACAGGCTGCCTTCCTGCGCCACGGTGGCGAAAACGCACATTTCACCGGACCTTCCGCTGAAATCCATTTGTGCCTGTCCCGCAAAGGTGATTGCCAGAAATTCGATCTACTGCTTGGAAACGAAGAATCGTAGCATTCTAAGCACAGATAAGGAGCCCTCCATGCGTATTAATCCACCCCTTGTTGCACTCGCCATTGGTGCCTTTGGCATCGGCGTTACCGAGTTCGCCCCCATGGGCATGTTGCCCGGAATCGCTGCGGATCTCGGCGTCTCCATTCCTGCCGCAGGCCTGCTGGTCAGTGCTTACGCCATGGGCGTACTGCTCGGCGCGCCGCTGATGACCCTCACCACCGGCAGAATTCCCCGGCGCTATCTGCTGATCGGCCTCATGGCGATCTTCACCTTGGGTAATCTGATGTCAGCCTTGGCCACCGATTACTACAGCCTCATGGTCGCCAGGGTGGTGACCTCACTGAACCACGGTGCGTTCTTTGGCGTTGGCTCTGTTGTCGCCGCCAGCGTGGTCGCTCCGGAGAAACGTGCCGGGGCGGTTGCGGCAATGTTCATGGGCCTGACCCTGGCAACCATCGGTGGCGTACCGCTGGCCGCCTGGTTCGGTGAACTGTTCGGCTGGCGCACAGCTTTTTGGGGCATCACCGGCCTTGGCGTGGTGTCCATGGTCGCGTTGTGGTTCGCGCTGCCCAACCTGCCGGCACCGAAAAGCGTCGGTGTAATGGCCGAAATTCGGGTATTGGGCCGTGGCCCGGTGCTGGGGGCGTTGGCCCTGACTGTAGTCGGCTCGGGTGCGATGTTTACCGTCTTCACCTACATCGCGCCTATCCTCAGCAGCGAGACCCATGCGTCCACCGCATACATCACCGCCATGCTAGTGCTGTTCGGTGTGGGATTGACGTTGGGCAACATGTGGGGCGGCAAGGCGGCCGACCGCTCGATAGATCGCACCCTGATCGTTTCGCTGAGTGTGCTGATTCTCGTCTTGCTGGCGTTCACCGTACTGATGCGTTGGCCGCTGCCGGCCGCCGTTGCCATTCTGATCTGGGGTATCGCCAGCTTCGCACTCGTGCCGCCGCTCCAGATGCGCGTCATGGAAGCTGCCAAGGACGCCCCCAATCTGGCCTCGGCGGTGAACATCGGTGCCTTCAACTTCGGCAACGCGATCGGAGCGGCGCTGGGCGGAGCTGTGATCAATGCCGGGCTGGGTTATCCGGCAATTTCCCTGGCCGGAGCAGCAATGGCGGGGCTGGGGCTGCTGATGGTGTTGGCTTTCGTGTGGCGTTCCAGAACGGTTGCAGCTGCGGTGGTGTGACGATGGCATAGGGGGGGGGCCGTCAGTCGCCATGATGACTGACGGCTTTCGGCCGATTCTGTTGAGGAAGTCGGCCTTGAGTTCCGCGGCAGAAAAGTACGCATCTGAGATTGAAATTTTTACTTTTGGCTGAAGCTTCAAGGCTCAGATTTGACGTAGCAGCGTGCAAAAATGGCGTTTCCCCCGGTCAATTTTCGGACAGTTTAAGCGGAGCGACTTTTTCAACACTATCGGTCGATAGCGGCCAGAAGCACAGGTCCGCTATTCTCGCAGCTCTCGTTGAACAGACGTTGACGCTGGGGGCATAAACTTTGTGCTGCTTGCTACCGCCATTAGTTTCATAAACTCAGTCGCTACAAATGCATTCGAATGGAAGAAACCCATAATCAGCGTGCTGAGAACACAGGTTTCCACAGCCCTCATCAGCTCTTGAACATGTCAGTTGTATTGCGCAGCCTGCGGGCATCCCTGGCGGGTGACAGGCCGAACAGACGGACGTAATGCCTACTGAACTGCGAGGGGCTTTCGTAGCCCACTCGGTATCCTGCGCTTGCGGCATCAACCGATTCGGCCACCATCAGCCGCCGCGCTTCTTGAAGTCGCAACTGGCTACAAAATTCCAATGGGCTCATGGAGGTGACCGCTTTGAAATGCGTGTGGAATGTGGAACGGCTCATGCCGGCAATATCAGCTATAGCCTCTATGCGGCAGGTTTCTCTGTAATGAGTGCGTAGCCAGGCAATGGCCTTGGCGATCTGGTTCAGGCGGCTATCTGCTTTTGCCATCTGTCGAACCACCCCGTTACCTCGACTGTTCAAAAGCCTGTACAAAATCTCGCGGACCACTAGCGGAGCCAGTGCCTCGACATCGTCAGGCGTGTCCAGCAGCCTGCAAAGTCTTACCGCAGCGTCCAGCAGCTCGGGGGTTGTGTCGTTAAGTTCTATGCCCGAAGCAGGCAGATTGCTTTTCTCTTGCGGTTCCGGATGTCGCAAGGTCAGATCGCTCAATACGGTTATGTCCAGATTGAGTACCAGACACAGGTAGGGCGCCGATTCACTCGCCTCAGTGACAGAGCCCATCACGGGTACGTCCACCGACGCCACGAGGTATGTTGCCGCGTCATAGACATACGATGTAGTCCCGGCTACCACACGTTTGCGGCCTTGGGCGATGAGGCAAAGCGTTGGCTCATAGACAACAGGCATCGCCATCGTCGGTGTGCCCGAGCGAACCAGGCTGACGCCAGCAATCGCTGTTCGATGTATTCCGTCAGCAGGGGTGTGACGAGTGATGAGATCGACCAGCTTCTCCAGAGATTCCATCCGTGTCCCTCGACAGTCCATATGACGGTACTTGGGCATCGACCCTATCGGATAATCGTGTAAGAAAACAGGACAATCCAGCTACGCGTCGGCGCACCTTGAAGGCAGACTGATTCTTCAGGCGTGAGAGTCCGGCCATCAAAGCGGTCGTCATGCTCGACATCTTGGTACTCGTCTACGTCCGATATCCCGGACGATCAGGTATGCGTGTTTTTTCACTCGCACTTGGCCACGAGACCTTTGGCTCCAAGATGACAGGAAGATCGCACAGCAACACAACTCACCCAAGAGGCTTCTCAGCATGTGCACATCAAACTATCAAACTATCCGTTCAGCCGCCTTTGCGTTAGTGACACTGTTTGGCATGGCTGTGTTGTCGAGCGCCGCTAGCGCTGATTCGCCCACCGATGTACGCAACAAGCAACTCGTGACGCAAGCGTTTGATCGCTGGGCCTCTGGTGGAACGTCGTTCTTCACCGAGATATTGTCGCCAGACGTTGTTTGGACAATCAAGGGCTCGGGCCCTAGTGCGGGTGTCTATAAGGGCTCGAAAGCATTCGTTGAGCGTGCTGTGCGGCCATTTGTATCTCGCTTATCCACCCCCGTACGACCAGTCAGCAAGCAAATCTGGGCGGACGGCGATCATGTGATCGTTCAATGGGACGGCGCCGCCGTAGCGCGTGACGGGAAGGCTTACTCCAACAGCTACGCCTGGGTGTTTCACATGCGAAACGGCAAAGCGTTCGAGGTCACGGCCTTCCTCGACCTTGTGCCTTACGACGACGTACTGCGGCGCATTCCTGTACCTGCGATCAAGTGATAATGGCCTGACGGTCCTCCGTGCCAGCGGTAGCCCGGGCTTGCCGCCACTTGACGGGTGCCGGAATGGATCGGGCCGAAAATGCGCTTATGACTATTGAATCCCATTGCACATTTGCGCTTCAGCCCTTAGAAAGTCGACGAATGCCCTGAGCGGCGATGGCATGTGACGGCGCCCGTGATAGTAAAGATATGGACCGTCGAATGCCTGCCACCAGTCCTCGAGAATCGGCAAGAGGCGCCCATCGGAAAGCGGCTCACGCAAAAAGTCCTCAAAGGTATACACAACGCCCAGCCCGTTGATGGCCGAGTGAATCTTCAGATCGTGCGATGACGTCAGCATTTGCCCCCGGGGCGGTACGCGCACGACGCGGCCGTCTTTTTCGAATTCAAACACGCCTACTTTTCCACTCTCGAACCGATGGCCAAGCATCTCGTGGTTTAGCAAATCCGCAGGCTGAGAGGGCGTGCCACGTTCGGCCAGATAACGCGGCGCGGCCGCCGCGACGAAGCGCTGTCGGCGTGGGCCGATGGGCACCGCTATCATGTCCTTGGCCAAGCTCTCCCCGTAGCGTACGCCGGCGTCATACCCACCGGCGATGACGTCTACAAAGGTGTTCTCCATGACGACTTCGACATTGACTCCTGGATAGAGCCGCAGAAAGCGCGCCAGCAGATCAGGCAACAGGAAGCGTGCCACAGGCACCGGTACATTGAGCTTCAGCGTGCCGACCGGACGCTGCGCTTCGTCGTCCAGATCATTGAAGGCAGCATCGATCTCCAGTAAGGCCGGGCGCAGTCGCTCAAGCAATCGCTCGCCCGCGGTCGTCGGCGTGACGCTCCGTGTGGTTCGATTGAGCAGGCGCAAGCCAAGGTCGCTTTCCAGCCGACGTATGCAGTCACTCAGAGAGGAGGCGCTAAGACCGCGCTTTTGCGCAGCGGCGCGAAATCCCCCTGCTTCAACCACCACAGCAAAGATCGATACATCGGTAAGGTTTGGTTTGCGCATGAGTCCATCTCCACATGAGCCCACTGTACGCGATGCCGTACGGGCCATCCACTTTACCCCTGCTTATCATTAAGGGCTCGTACACAGATACTCCTCTCTCACCCCGTCAGCCGAAATCACCCTACGGGAATGCCTGGTTCGGATCGCTCGGGTTCTGGAGCCACTGCCGAACCGCCAACGCGGCGGGCATCAACACAGAGGAAATCTTATGCATATCCGTTGCCTGTCAATCGTAAGCATGATGACGATGACTGCTCTGAACTCTCCATCTCTGCTCGCCAACGAGCAGGCCGAAATCCCCGCCTACCGATATGGCACCCAACTGAATATCGCGAGGGTCATCCGCATCGAAGAGCCGGCGACGCCGACCTGCGAAATCGTGCGAGCAAAGATGACCTTTGTGAACACGCAAGGTGTCACCGAGCAGGTCAGCTTTTTGAAGCAGGCAGAGGCATGCCGGCGTATATGACTCCCACACGGACGCCGCCGATGTGTGCCCTGGCGCCGGTAGCTCGAACAAGCACTGGGTTCAACTGGCGTGTCCCCCTCCAGGCATCTGTCACTGATTTCGGTTCATATCCGGCCATGCCGGTTCACCATCTGAAGAGAGAGCACAACCATGTGGCATAGCGCAGCACTATCCGCCATTGACGTCGCCAGTGGCGTTACCCGACTGTTGAAGCTTGCCCGCACATTGACTGTTGGTGTCACTTTGCTCAGCCCGGCAAGTGTCTTCGCCGCCGATCGCATCGCGCCAAAACCGGACTGGTCCACCGCTGACATGCCTTCGCAGCAGGGCCGCATCGCCCTGGTGACCGGCGGAACCAGTGGCATGGGCTATGAAGATGCACTGGCGCTTGCACGCGCTGGCGCGGAGGTGATCATTGCCGCACGCAACCCAGAGCGTGGTGCACAGGCCATCGCGCGGATCAAGACAGCCGTGCCCAATGCCAATGTGCAGTTCAAGACGGTGGATTTGGCCGATTTGTCTTCCGTCCGCACGCTGGCTGATGAACTTAACCAGAGGCTGCCGCGTCTCGATTTACTGATCAACAATGCCGCGATTATGTCGCCTCCTGAGCGAGGTACATCTGCGCAAGGTTTCGAGCTGCAGATGGCAACCAACTATTTCGGGCATTTCGCGTTGACCGGCATGTTGGTGCCCCTGTTGCGCAAGAGCAAGGATGCCCGCGTAGTAAGCGTCTCAAGCATCGCTGCAGCGCGCGGGGCCATCAACTTCGAGGACCTGCAAAGCGAGCAGGCTTACAACCCCTTTGGCGCGTACGCCCAATCCAAGCTTTCCATCCTGCATTGGGCATTTGCGCTGCAACGGCGTAGCGATGCGGCAGGCTGGGGGATTCGTAGCATCGCTGCACATCCCGGCGTAGCCGTAACCGAGCTGATCGCACGCGGCCCCGGGCTTGATAGCGAAATCGGAAAACAGTGGGCTGTGGATCGGGAAAAATACCATTCGGCTGCCCAGGGGGCATTACCCACGCTCTACGCCGCTACTGCTCCCGAGGCAGTGGCGGGCGCTTATTACGGGCCGACCGGTGAGGAGCAGAAGCGCGGCCCGTTGGGCTTTGCCATTACGCCTCCCGCCGCCACCAACGCGGCAGATGCCGAGCGGCTCTGGAATCTCTCTGAACAGCTCACCGGTGTGACATATCCGTAATGACCCTTGGGCGCGAGGCCGACTCGCGCCTGCCTTTTGGCACGTTACCCTCGATCCGGAGGTTTCATGCGTACGCCTTCCTCTTTGCACCGGTGGGGCAAAGTCGTCAACGCTCAACCCAATGAGCTGGGGGCGGTGTTATCAGCATTTCTCCTTTTTCTATGCCTGTTTGCCGGCTATTTCATGCTTCGCCCGATACGCGAATCAATGGGTATCGCTGCCGGCGTCGACAATCTGCAATGGCTCTTTACCCTTACCTTCACAGTCATGCTGGTGGCCGTTCCGCTGTTCGCCTGGCTGAGCTCACGGGTACCGCGCTTGCGCTTCATCGACTGGGTTTATGGCTTCTTCGCAATCAACCTGCTGATATTCGTCGCGCTGTTCCAGTTAATGCCTGATAGCACCTGGCTTGCCCGAGTCTTCTACGTCTGGATATCGGTCTACAACCTGTTCGTCGTCTCCGTTGCATGGAGCCTGATGGCGGATGTATTCGACAGCGAACAAGCTAAACGGCTATTTGCAGTCATTGCGGCGGGCGCCAGCGTTGGCGGCTTGCTCGGACCGGCCCTGAGTGCGGTGTTGATCGGTTCTATCGGTGCGTCGGGGCTGATGCTCATGGCCGCGCTGTTGCTAGGGGGCACGCTGGTATTGAAACAAGCATTAATGCGCTGGCGTGAAGAGGGCGGAGCGGGCCGCCCCGGCGCGGCGCCGACGCAAAGCCCTCGGCGCCCACTGGCTGGCAATCCATTGAGCGGCATGACGGCGGTGCTCAGATCGCCTTACCTGCTAGGGGTCGCAGGGTTCGTCGTGCTACTGGCGACTGTCACCACCTTTCTTTACTTCGAACAGGCCCGTCTAGTGGCCGAGCACTTCCCAGACCGCGAATCTCAGGTACGCGTTTTTGGCACCATTGATTTCATCGTGCAGGCCGGTGCTCTGGTGTCGCAGCTGTTCATTACGGGGAGAATAGCGCCGAAGTTTGGCGTACGGGGATTGTTGGCAATCGTGCCCTTGCTCATGTGCATTGGCTTCGTCGGCCTTGCACTTGCGCCTGGATTCGCGCTGTTAGCCATATTGATGACAGTGCGGCGCATTGGCGAGTACGCGTTCGTCAGACCGGGAAGGGAAATGCTGTTCGCACCGCTGGACGCTGAAAGCAAGTACAAGGCCAAGAACTTCATCGACACAGTGGTCTATCGCGGTGGAGATGCCGTGGGCGGCTGGGCCAAAAGCCTGCTCGACATGCTGGGTCAGGGCGCCGGGCTTGCCGCGTTTATCGGGGCCGGTTGTGCGCTGTTGTGGGCGTATCTGGGATGGCAACTCGGGCTGCGAGTCGATAATCGACCAGAGGCACCGAGGGTGTCCTTGTCGTCGCTATAATTACTTCCCGACCTTTCCATCTATGACGGATGGCGAGTGCTTCCACGTCGTCCACTGGCGTCAGGTGAATCAACTGTGCGTCGTCGCTGACACACTGTTTTTATGACTGCAAGTACACAGGAACAGCGGATCTGAAGGCGCTGAGGGAAGCCAACCGGCTGGCGCCCGCTTTGCGTATGTGCTCGCGCTCAGTCTGCAAGATCGAGGGGAATTGCAGGACGCACGTCGCCAGCTGGAACAAACCCTCGCTAAGCATCCCGAAAACCGTGATGTACGTATGGCCCTGGTTGCCCAATTGCGGGATGAAGGTGAAGTCCCGAAAATGAAGGCGGTCATTGAGGAATTCAAAGCTATCAATCCCGGCGATCCATTGTTGCAACCGAACGTTGGACCCGGTTTTGAAATCGTCTTACTGCCCTGCTCACCCAGCTAGCGAGTGAAATTGCCTCGAAGCCACCGAGGACGTTTCCAAGTCGCTAGTCTTGCATCGTCCACGAAACGAGCCGGGCAACGATTGGGCGCACGACGAGCACGCAGACAAATGCCGAAGGCATTGCTACCCGGTACGCATTCATCACATGCTCCATGTAATGCTCCCCAACACCGAATTCTGCAATGGTGATGACGAGACACATAAGAAACGCCATGATCGTCGCCATGTAGAGGGCGAAGACGTAAGGCATCGCTTGTTTCGGGAGGCGAAATCGCGCCGTTTTTTGAGCTGTTCCGTCGGTCATCAGTTAATCCTTGTCAATCTTGGGTAGCGAAAGAGCGGTTAACCTAACAACCTCCTGTAGGTGCTGGTAGACGCGTTGCGCTTAAATCATCCTTAAGTAAATTCAACGAATTGAGCACTTAGCATCTGATGGATATTCTGGGTTTGATCAATACGTATATACGCGTGGTAGAAAACGGCAGCATAGCGGCGGCAGCCCGCGCCCAAGGCATGAGCGCCGCCGCTGTCAGCCAGAGCATCACCCGACTTGAAGCACACTTGGGAGTGCGTTTGCTTTCGCGCACAACCCGCAGGATGGCGCTTACCGAAAGCGGCACTCGATATTTTGAGAAGGTGCGCCACATTCCGCGCGACGTTGATCTCGCCTCGCAAGCCGCGGCCGTCGCAACCGAACCACGGGGGCCGCTTTGTATCGCCACCACGACCGCGTTTGGCTGTCATGTGCTCGCGCCGCTGATGCCGGCATTCAAGGAGGCATACCCGCACATCGACATCGAACTGATCAGTACCAACCGACGCGTTGATCATCGGCTTGAGGGCGTCGACGTCAGTATCCGCATCGAAGCGCAACTGAACGATCAGCTGATTGCGCGGCGTATCGCCTCGCGTCCGTTCGTGTTCTGCGCGTCGCCAGCGTATCTCGACCGCGCAGGCGTGCCCACTACACCTGAGGACCTGAAACAGCACGCCTGCATTGTCTTTCGCTACCCAACTGATGGTCGTTTTCTACCCTGGACCTTCGTGCTTGATGGCAGACGTTTCGAGGCGAAGGTCAACCCGAGCTTCGTCTGCGATGACATCGATACTATTGCGCAGATCGCCGTTTACGGCGGCGGAATCGCACGCCTTGCCAGCTTTGTCGCTCAGCCACTTATCGACAGCGGGCGACTGCTGCCCCTATTCGAGTCGGGAGGTCGCCACGCAACATGCGCAGAGCCTGAGCCGATGGACATCTATACCTGTGTCACCGAGCGGTCGGCTTTGAATGTAAAGGTGCGCGCGTTCATCGATTTTCTCGAACGCAGGATGGAACACGAGCCCAATGCGCTCGCACAGGCTGCGGCACAACGCAGCGGTCAAGCAAAAAAAGGACGACCTGAGGGGCCGAAATACACGTGATTTTCGATCACTGTTCTGATTGTGACCAATCTAGACGCCGACTTTGACAGGCAGCTCTGGGTCGATAGTAGTCGTTCAGGCCAGCACGAATACCTCACTTCTGCCAGGATCAATGTATTAGTCTTGCGATAACTGCAAAGATCTGGCCCGCTGCTACGGCTGCCATTTTGTCAGCGCTGGAATCATCAATGATTCTCCGATTCAACCCGCAACAGATACCCAGCCATCGCGTGATTGGCAGAGCGCGCCAGGTCGCTGTCTAGCGAGCTAAAACCATGTATACCGCCAGGGTAAACGGCGAGCTCGCAGCAATTGGCGGCCGCTTGCCAGCGCATGTACATGAACAAGCTGTCGTCCAGCAGCGGATCGATCGATCCGACAGTGAATAGCGCTGGAGGCAGATTTCGCAAATCGGCATAAAGCGGCGATACGGCGGGGTCGCGAAGGTCGAAATCGCCAGCGAAAGCGTCCGCAAATTGATTGATTACGCCGCGATCCACAAAATGGGTGCCGGAGGCTGCGCGCGCGCTGGGGGTCAACGAAAGGTCAAAGACGCCAAACAACATATTGGCCGCGCTGAATTTTTCAGCGAGCCCCATTTCGCGCAAACGTATCAACGTCGATGCTGCCAGGTGAGCCCCGGCAGACTCGCCACCGATCGATAACCACGAAGTGCCGAATTCATTTTGCGCGTGCTCAATGACCCAGCGCGCCGTTGCCAGACAGTCATCGATGGCAGCGGGAAAAACGTGCTCCGGGGCCAGCCGGTAATTCACGCTGACGCACACCATGCCCGCTACCTGACCGAACAATTCGAACTGTTCATCCCAGGTGTCGTTACTGCCGAACATCCACCCGCCGCCATGAAAATGCAGGTAAACGCCGCGGATTTGCTCCGGAACGAGAACGCGCAAACTCAACGGCCCAGCGGGCCCTTCGATGACGATTTCACGCGCGTGTGCCGACATTGGCGAAGCAGGCAGCCCGAGGCCGCCGTTGGAGTAAGCCTCACGCAGCCCCACGATGTCGTCAGGAGGTGTCAGAGTGGCCAGTTGCGCCGTCAGTGCTTCGTTCACAGCAGTCGTCTGTTGCGAAACTGCGTCTGCCTTAAAAAGGACGCTCAGGGTGGGTAATGCTGCTGTCTTGCCAGAAAAATCATTCATGATCGCGCGCCTTTTATTAATCGCCGTCAGGTATTCGTCCGAACGAAATATCCATAAGCCAGAACGGTCGGAGAGCGGATACTTTTCCGCTCTGTTATCAGGCGACCCAGCACCTTGCCGGAGGCATTGCGTGAAAGCGCCTGAACAAAGTCGACGTGGCTTTCAACCCACCGCCAGGTCTTTGAAGTCCACTTCTCCCTTTTTCCAAAAACCCGCCGCCTGTACATCTTCAGCGTTGAATCCCCGCTCCCTGAGCAGATGCTGGCGGATCTTTTTGACTACGCCAGACTCGCCAGCTACCCACGCCCCGCCGGACTGGTTGGGCAACGATGAGCAGCGGATTGCTTCGTACATGGTCGAGGCAGTCTCGGGGTTTTCAGCATCGCGAAGCAGCCATCTGACCACGGCGTTGGGCCGTGCCGGAAACTCGAGGATTTCACTCTCGCTACTCACTTCAATAAAAACATAGAGCTCTTTTTCAGCAGTGGTTCGGGCCATGATTGCCTGGATGGCTGCGAGTGCAGACTCATCGCCCGCAAGCAACAGCCAGCTTCTGGCATTGTTTTCGACGAGGCCTCCTCGCGGCCCCGATAAGGAAAGGCGATCACCGACGCGGGCGTTGGCTGCCCATTGCGACATTGGCCCGCCACAGTGCAGCGCTATGTCGAAGGTCATGCGCCGACTCTCGGCATCCCACTCACGGACGCTATACGCTCTGCCAACAGGAACACCCTCATTGCTGCCTTCAAGGAATAGCTTTACCCAATGGCCAGGCCTTCCGTCCGGATAGTCGAACAGGCTGACGCCGGCAACGACTATCCGCCGCAGCCGGGGTGAGACTTCCAGCACTTCCACCACTTTCGCTGGGCGTAGTCGGGCATGGTGCCGCAGGGGGCGAGTTGTCGCTTCCATGTCTGGAAGTGACGTAAATGCGGGGATGGGTCGTGACTTCATAATCACTCCACCGATGCGCAGGGCCATCCCACAGGCACCAAATAACGTGGCCATCGCCTCTGGCAATCCAGCCGAGGCCGGCTCGCCCTGCATCTGAGGTTTTTTTCGCGAAAATGAGCTCAGCGCTCCCAGTAACTCCAGTTCATTTTGCGAAATAAAAGGTGAGCCTGGGCCGAGGAGTTCAAAGTCGGGATTGTGCTCCTGTATCGATTTCATCAGCCGCGCGAACGCAAAATGATGCTCCGGATTTACCCCAAGTTCTTCGAGCAAGAATCCCGCCTGATGGGGCCCGGCGCTGTTCCAGTTCAAGGCTCGGAGCGCTTTGAGCAATTTGACTTCTAGAGGGGCACAGTGACGCCTGGATAGTAAAGTTCGCTGATTTCGACTCTCCATCGGATCATTCCTCAATCTTGATCAAGGTTTGGCGGGATGACGAATGCATTGAAGTCTCCTGCCGCTTGGGTTAACGCGTCATTGATTAGTGAGGCTTGAGTTTTCCGCAGTAGTCGCGGGCAAACTGCGATGCAATGCGCCCTGATCGCGAGCCTCGTTGAGTGGCCCAGCGGTTCGCATGAATATGCGCTTCCTCAAAGGCCTCCTCGGGCACCCCATAGGTCATAAGCCATTGATTGACCGCATTGATATATTCGTCAGGGGAGAAGCTGTAGAAGGAAATCCAGAGCCCGAAGCGTTCAGATAATGAAATCTTTTCCTCAACTTCTTCTCCAGGGTGGAGAGCGCCGTCTTCGCCTCGGATTCTGGACAAGTTGTCCGACGCTTTTTCGGCAATCAGGTGGCGGCGGTTGGATGTCGCGTAGATCAAGGTATTCGTGGACTGTCCCGCAATTGAACCGTCCAGTACGGTTTTCAATCGCTTGTAGCCTATCTCTCCCTCTTCAAAGGACAAGTCGTCACAGAAGAGAACGAATTTTCCGGGCTGACTACTGACCAGCTCGATCACCTCAGGCAGGTCACCGATGTTTTCCTTATCGATCTCGATCAGGCGCAAGCCCTGGCCATGGAATTCGTTCAGGCAGGCTTTGACTAACGATGACTTGCCCGTGCCTCGGGAACCCGTGAGCAATACGTTATTGGCTGGTTTTCCGGAAATGAAATTCTGCGTGTTGTCTTTAATCAGTTGGGTCTGGCGATCCACGTTTTTCAACTGGCTGAAATCGATCAGGCCCGGATGTTTGACAGGCAACAGTACCGCATGGCTGACGCCCCGATGGGCCCGGTATTGCCATTGCCAAGCGATGATGTCGGATTGCAGCGAGAATTCCGCACTGGGTGGGTGAGCGCGTTCGAGCGAATCGGCAATGCGCTTGAGCTGGACCAGTATTTCCAGTGAGAGCTGGTTCTGAGAGTCGACGGGAGTGTTCACGATGATTAGCACGCAGGTAGGGCGATGAGGCCTTGCATCATGCTAAGTTGGCGATTACCCGTCTAACGCATAAGGGGCATGCATCGTCGAGTTATGGACATTTCCATTCCTGAGATTGCTCGGCAGCATCCGGGCCAGAGCATCTACACGCTAGCCCTCGATCTCGCCAGTGGTACCAACATCAACATCCACCAACATCCTGAGGGGCAGCTTCTTTTTGCACCAGCGGGCGTTCTGGCTGTGACGACAAACGCCGGTTGCTGGGTGGTCCCTGGTGGCCATGCCCTATGGATTCCCGCCAACGAACCTCATTGGACGCGCACCATCGGCAATTCCAGGATCAGAACCGTCTATCTCAGTGACGAGCGTTCGGCGGGGTTGCCCGTTGCCTGCACGCTGATCGGCATATCGGCCTTACTCCAGGAGCTGATTTCAGCCGTGCTGCTTGTGACAGTGCACGGCTCACGTGAAAGTCGTAATCATCATTTGATGGCGCTGCTGGTCGAGGAGCTTGTGGACGCGCCCGCGAGCGCAAGGCTTTTGCCTATTCCCGGGAGCAAGAGGCTAAAGGACTTGTGCCGAGCAATATCAGCTAACGCTGCCTTGGACTGGGGCCTGGCGGAGTGTGCGCAGTTTCTGGGTATCAACTTGAAAACCGTACAGCGTTGGTTCCAGACCGACATGGGCATCAGCTTCGGCGAGTGGCGCAAGCAAATCAGGCTGTTCGTTGCGCTAGAAAACCTTGCGCTGGGAAAGAGCGTATTGGAGGTGTCCCTCGACGCTGGCTATTCCAGCCCCAGTGCCTTTTCGGCCATGTTTCGACGCGAGTTTGGTATGTCGCCCAGTGCTTTTCAGAAAATCTGAAACGCAACTGAGCTGAGTGGTGCTGACGGCGTGCAGCTAGCTCCGCGAAGCAGTAGGTAAATGATCTGATGTGGCCCGGATGGCGTCCGCTTTCGGCCGATTCTGTTGAAAAAGTCGAAATTTCAGACTGGAAGACATCAAGGTTGGCCGTCTCTTCAGAACCTATTCACCACGTTGCGTGGCTTTCCGGTTCCGCGTTGATCGTTGCAGCTTGGTTAATAGGTTGATTTGAGGTTTTTTGCTGATTGCGGGCGTACCTATCCCGTGGTTGGCGGCCCTTGCGAGGTCAGTTTTGCCAGTCTTCTGAGATTCTGTACCGCAGCCGCCAAGGTAAATTCGTCGTTCGCGCCGGTCATTCCTCGTAGTCGCAACCGATCCAGTTTCAGGATTCGCTTGAGGTGCGCGAACAACATTTCGACCTTCTTGCGCTCATGGCGAGAGCACACGTACTGCGGTGTCGTAGCGATCCGCCGGGCCACCTCTCGCGCCGCTTCATGGACACTACGGGCGATTTTTCGGAACGAAGTGTTCGGGCAGCAGCGCGCTTTCATCGAGCATGTAGCGCAGTCGGTTTGTCGGGATCGAAAGATGATGGTGCCGGCTTTCGTGACATGTGAGCGCTGGTTCTTGAAGGCCCGCCACTCGCTACAAAGGGCGTGTCCAGTGGGGCAACGATATTCCTGCGCTTCTTCATTCCATTGAAAATCACTGATCGAGAGGCTGTCGTTCTTGCGTTCGGTTTTGTCCCAAACCGGCACATGCGGCTCAATATCTTTTTCGTCCGCCATCCAGGCCAGCATCGGTGCGGTTCCATAAGCGGTATCGCCAATGAGCCGATCCGGCTTGATGGCGAACTGTTCTTCGACCCGCTCAATCATGGTCTTGGTGCTTTCGACCTCGGCGGTTCGATGGGCAGGCGTTGGCTCCACGTCCATGATCACACCATGCTCGACATCAATCAGGTAATTGGTCGAATAAGCGAAGAACGCTGGGCCGCCTGGAGCTGCCGTCCAGCGCGCAAGGGGATCGGTCAGCGACAAGCGCTTCGGTAGTGTTTCAGCCAAAGCCTCTTCATCCAGCGCTTCAAGGTACTCACGGACGGCGCGAGTACTGAGCGACGGATCGCGCCAGTTGATTTCATCATCGCCAGGTACGCCACGTTGCCGACTGGCATCTGCCTTGATCACACTTGCGTCCACAGCAAAACCTTCGCCCTTGACCAGACCCGCGTCCATGCACCGACGCAGCACCTCGTTGAACAGCCAGCGAAACAGTGAGCTGTCACGAAAACGACCGTGCCGATTCTTGGAAAACGTAGAGTGGTTGGGGACTTCGTCTTCAAGACTCAAACGGCAGAACCAGCGATACGCCAGGTTCAAATGAGCCTCTTCGCACAACCGACGTTCGGAACGAATGCCGTAGCAGTAGCCCACGACCAACAGGCGGATCATCAGCTCGGGATCAATCGATGGACGCCCGATTGGGCTATAAAAATCGGCGAGATAATGGCGCAGATCGCTTAGATCGAGGCATCGATCAATGCTGCGCAGGAGGTGATTGGCTGGGATGCGATCTTCAATGTTGAACGAGTAAAACAGTCTCTCTTGTCCGCTCGACAATTGTCCCATCATGCTGCGAATCCTCCCGCTGGCCGATGACCTGATTTTGCCGAAGGCCGAGCAGGAGATCTACTTTTTCAACAGAATCGGCCAGAAGCAGACATACGGATCAGAATCCACTGAACCCCGCAAACCAGGGTAAAGCAGCGCGACTGTGATGCCCTTCGTACTCCGCCTGTCCTCGAAGATCATTGAGGCATAGAAACAAACTGATCGTGGCTGGAATAGATAGAACGTTTAGCATCCAGAAAAAGACATTGCTGGATTCAAACGTCACCAGGGCGACTATGTTAATGACTACCATGATGATTATCAGAATATTGCATTTGAGGTGCTGACGTCTGGAGGAGGCATAGCTTTCCCAATCATAAATCATCCACTCATGCGAAAAGACTCCGCACTCGGGGCACTTATGGGTTGGCGGCACCCTGATGGGGATGTGGCCACAGTTGGGGCACAGAGCCGTCATAGCGTTATCCATTATTATTTGATGTCCCTGATTACGTTTTGAGCGATGGAATGGCGAAAGACGTCAGGCCTGTCGCAGAACGCTCGACCTTGGTAGCGAGATTAGCAGGGCTCCCTCTCTTTTTTCACCTTCTTTCCCGGTAGCTGCTATCAGCCCAGAGTGTTTGAAAAAGCACTCGGATCCTGCTTAAGTGGACGGCCCTCTGGTACCTGGGTTAGGTTTCGTATCCTTTATATTTCAGGCTTCACGACCATGACTGATCGTCAGATCATCGTTCCAGACGACATGAAATTGCTCTGTGAGCATGCTGGATATGCGCCAGCTGTAAAGGTAGGGAAAACTCTCTACTGCGCTGGTCAGGTTGGCCGGACGCCGGAATTATCAGTCATCGAAAATCCGGAGCAGCAGTTTTTGGCAGCGTGGGAAAATCTCCGGCTCGTATTGGCGGCCGGTGGCTGCGAATTTGAGGATGTCGTCGAAATGACGACTTATCACGTCGATATGCATCGCCACATGCCAATCTTTAGACAGGTGAAGGATGAAGTCTTTCCTAGGAGCACTTGTGCATGGACATGCATAGGTGTCAGTGAACTGGCTCGACCGGGCCTCCTCGTGGAGATCAAATGCATCGCCGTGCAGCGATAATTTTTCGGAGACGCTGGCAATCGAAGCACGGCGGGCATAGAGGCGGCCAACTTTTCGGGGTCAGATCAAATTTAGGTGGACACCATCGCCTATGACTTCGGGATCAGTAAGGGGTGTTGGCCAGACGCATACGACATATCAAAAAAATTGAACCGCTTTTGGAAGCATTCGCCTAATGAACAGCTTGTGGCTATTCCCACAGGCCATGTGCCAATAAAGGCAGACTCCGAGAGGTGATTGACGTGGCTAAAGACGACAAGAAAAGCAAAGGTGAAGGTTCGAAAGCCAGCAAGGAATTGAAGGATAAAAAGTCATCCCCGGCGAAGAAGTCAGCTGCGGCCTCGGCTCTTTCGAAATCTTCCGAGAAGAAAGACAAGAAAAAAGATGAGCCGAAGAAGGCTGCAAAAAAAGCTGATAGCAAGCCAGTGAAGGTTAAGAAATCAGAGAAGGCGGAAAAGCCTGAGAAAAAGAAAAAGTGACATCTGCTATCTGCTAGGGCTCCGGGCCCTAGCTTCCCAAACCTGGTAACACAGTCGATTAGCTGGGCCTACAACCACAAACGTCAGGAAACAGGCAGCCGATTGGCTAGTCGGCTCGCACCAGGCGGCTGGCCCGTGATGCGTTTGAAAGCGCGGCTGAAGGCGGCTTGCGAGGTGTACCCGAGGTTCTGCGCCACGGTTTCGATGGGGAGCCTCTCTTGGACCAACCACTGACTGGCGAGGCGCATTCGCAATTCAGTTGCATAGCGCAGCGGCGGCGTTCCGATTGTTGTCTGAAAGCGTTCAGCAAAGACAGAGCGCGAGGAATTGCATTCCTCTGCCAGCTCCGACACTGTCCAATTGCGACCCGGGTCGCGATGGAGCGCCAGAATCGCGCGGGCCAGCCTGGGGTCACGCAGCGCTGCGACCAAGCCAGACGCATAGTCACATCCACATTCAACCCAACCACGTACGATCATCGCCGCGACTACATCAGCAAGGCGCGCGAGAATCCCGGCGAAGCCGATGCGACCCGAGCAGATTTCTCCTTTCATCGCGGCGAGTATCGGCATGAGCCCCGGGTAGCGATTGCTCATCGCGTCGACCGTCATCAGGCCCGGCATCAGCGGCCCCAGTCCCTGCATTCCGCCAAGATCGAACTGCATACAGCCGTAAAAGAGAATGGCGCTGGGAATGGCGCTGGTTGTAGGGCACAGATTGACGGCACTGACCGTGTCACCCAGAGGCGCCGACTCGAAACAGCTGATGTCCCGGGTTGGCGCGTCCGGGCTGGACAGCAGTTGATGCGCTGCGCCCTGCGGCAGAAACACTGCATTCCCTGCGGACAATTCATGCAACACGCCATCTTCCGTGCGCAGCACAGCAGAACCGATGGCGAGATAGTGAAAATAGGCATGTCCAGGCCGGGCATTCAAGCTTATGCCGAATGACGGACCCGTCTGGATGCGACGGTACTGCACGCCACGCAGGCGCATGCCAGTCAGTAATTCGCTGATGAGATCGGAAGAAAGGGCGAAATGATCTGACATGGCAAATCCGGTGTTTTGATCAAAAGTTACAGACGTTCCATCATAGATCATCCTGATTTTGGTGCCTAGACTTGGGCTCGCGTCAATTTCAGGAAGGCATTTGTAATGAACAGCAGCGTATGTAACACCGGGCTCAATGCTCAAGATGAAGATGTAGAACCAAAAGCACCCGCCTGGATGGCCGTCTTCTCGCTGGCGATGGGCGTGTCCGGATTGCTGACAGCCGAGTACCTTCCGGCCAGCCTGCTTACCCCGATGGCCAGCGACCTCGGTGTATCCGAAGCGATCGCGGGACAAGCGGTGACGGTGACCGCCGTCGTGGCACTGTTTGCCGGACTGCTGGTACCCGGCTTCACGCGATCGCTTGACCGGCGCACTGTGCTTTTGGGGTTTTCGGTATTGATGATCGCTTCCAACCTGTTGGTCGCCCTGTCGTCCAGCATCTGGGTACTCATGGCAATGCGCGTTCTGCTAGGGGTGGCACTCGGTGGTTTTTGGTGCATGGCGGCCGCCGTCGCCATGCGTTTGGTCCCGGCTTCGTTGCTTCCCCGCGCGCTGTCGATCATTTTCAGTGGCATTGCAGTAGGAACGGTCGTTGCGGTCCCACTGGGTAGCTACCTGGGCGGACTGTATGGCTGGCGCTCCGCTTTCCTCGCAGCGGCGGCCGTGGGCTGCCTGACTCTGCTCTTCCAGTGGTTCACACTGCCGAAGATGGCGCCGCGCAGTCCGGCGCGACTCAGAACCGTGCTGGACGTGCTGATGCGTCCGGGCATCGCTATCGGCATGTTTGGCTGTGTACTGGCACACACAGGCCATTTCGCCCTGTTCACCTATATCCGTCCATTTCTGGAAAGCACCACCGGAGTGGGTACGGATGGGCTCGCTCTTATGTTGCTGGGGTTCGGGGTGGCTAACTTTGTTGGCACAATGCTGACCGGGTGGCTGATTGCGCGCAGTCTGCGCGTGACCCTGGCGCTCATGCCTGCGCTGGTGGGGCTGGCAGCGCTGGCTCTGGTGTTTTTGCCTGCCTCGGTACCGGGGCAAGCGCTGTTGGTTGCGTTTTGGGGGTTGGCATTCGGGGGCGTGCCAGTGGCGTGGTCCAACTGGGTAGCACATTCAGTGCCCGACCAGGCAGAAAGCGCGGGCGGGATGGTGGTGGCCTCGGTGCAGTCTTCCATCGCAGCAGGTGCCGCTGCGGGAGGAGCAATGTTCAGCTTCAGCGGCATTGCTGGCGTATTTATCGCCGGTGCGATTGTGATGCTGCTGTCAGCACTGCTGATTGCATGGCGCGTCAAAGTCCAACCGTCGCCTCTCGGCGAAGCGACAGGTCAGAATGCACTGAACGCTTGCGCCCTCCCCGACTCCAAACCTTGCCCCGACGCTCAGAGTAAGCGTGTCGCGTCGATGGGTGTTTGAATCATCTGCCAAATCAAGGAGTTCTCATGACCGATCCACGTAATGTCGCTCACGACAAAAAAGTGCAGCAAGAGAAAAAGAACCACGGCGAAGAAATCGCGCCCAATGCCGAGCACGCGCCCCAGCCGGGCATGAAGCCCGCACTCAAGCACGACGATGACGAGCAAGACGAGCAAGCTTAAGCCGGGCACTAGCCTGACCCGAAAACTGCCGTTGGGCGGCGCTGGCTGAAGTCAGTAGCCGCTGCATCGCCACGCATTCACCTATCCCGCCAAATTTTCCTGTCACTGAACCTTGCCTATACCTGCGCTACGAAAGCGATAATCTGACGGTACATGAGGCACTGGTCGAGAGTGATGACTTCTCACCTGCCCGGCGGTTTTGCCAGAACTTCGCTCTCAAACGTCATAACCCTGCTTTTTGCTGCGTGGTAATCTCATCACTTTTTCAGATTGGCGTTGATCGGACCTTGATGATCGCCATAACCAGGAAATGTCATGTCCAGAATTTCTCACTCAGCTTTGCGTCGTAATTTCCGGGAACTGCTTGCTTCAAAGCAGTGCTTTGAAACCGCCTCCGTTTTCGATCCGATGTCCGCTCGCATCGCGGCTGATCTTGGCTTTGAAGTTGGCATTCTGGGTGGTTCTGTTGCCTCGCTGCAGGTATTGGCCGCACCCGATTTCGCGCTCATTACGTTGAGCGAATTCGTCGAACAGGCAACTCGAATAGGTCGCGTCGCGCAACTCCCCTTCATCGCGGACGCCGATCATGGCTACGGCAATGCCCTCAACGTCATGAGAACCGTTGAAGAGCTGGAGCGCGCCGGTGTTGCCGCCCTTACCATTGAAGACACTTTGCTGCCGGCGCAATTTGGCCGCAAATCGACGGATCTGATTTCCATCGACGAAGGCATCGGTAAAGTCAAAGCGGCCCTGGAGGCGCGCGTTGATGCTGAACTTTCGATCATCGCGCGGACCAACGCGGCAGTGCTGCCTGTCGAAGCTGTTGTTGAACGGACTCACGCTTATGAGAAAGCCGGAGCCGACGGCATCTGTATCGTCGGGATTAAAGACTTCGAGCACCTTGAGCAAATTTCGGAAAAGCTGACGGTGCCTCTGATGCTGGTGACCTACGGCAATCCGAAGCTCAACGACAGCCAACGCCTGGCGAACCTCGGTGTGCGTGTCGTGGTTGCAGGTCATGCGGCCTACTTTGCGGCGATCAAGGCTACCTACGACAGCCTTCGTGCTCAACGTCATCTGACGCAAAGCACTTCAAACCTGAGTGCCACAGAGCTGACCCACACCTACACCCAGCCAGAAAGCTATGTGGCGTGGGCCAAAGAATTCATGAACGTGAAAGAATGACCGGGCCCCGGGCGGCTCACGATGGCTCGTGATACGACCCGGGGCAATGCATGACCTGCCCTAAGCAGTCATGCCGTCGAAGAACCGCGAGGCATTTTCATTCAGGGTTGCTATGTCATAGCCACCCTCCTGAACCACCACGCAGGGCACCTCTAGCGCCTTGATCCGCTGCCCCAGCAAACGGAAGCCTTCATGGCTGACAGAAACCTTGGACTGGGGATCGTTTTCGTAAATATCGAAGCCCAGCGACAGGACCAGCACATCAGGCGCGAAGTTGCGTAACGCAGTTGCGGCCTTGTCCATGCAGGCGAAGAAATCTGCCTCGCTGGCGCCATGGGCCATGGGTAGGTTCAGGTTGAAGCCTGCACCGGGACCCGCTCCGGTTTCATCGTCAAAACCAGCAACCACCGGGTAGAAGTTGGTCGGATCACCATGGATCGACACATACAGCACGTCATCCCGGTCGTAGAAAATTTCCTGAATGCCTTGGCCGTGGTGCATGTCTGTATCGAGCACAGCGACTTTGGCGAACTTGCCCCTCAGCACCTGAGCGGCAATTGCAGCATTATTGAGGAAGCAGAAGCCGCCTGCCGCTTCGGCCCGGGCGTGGTGCCCCGGTGGGCGGCAAAGAGCGTAGGCCGACGGGTCACCTTCGATCACGGCGTGCGCAGCAGCCACCGCACTCTGCGCTGACCAGTAGGCGGACTGCCAAGTATCCTCGCCAATCGGACAACTGCCATCAGCCAGGTAGCGTGCGGTCTTGCCTAAAATCCCGCGTAGAGGATTACCTTCGCGGATGTAGATATTGGACATCACTTCATCGCCCCAGTCTTCCGGCACGTCGTGCCACTGCTGGTAAGCGGTTCTCAGGTATTCCAGATAGGCCGGACTATGTACGGCAGCCAGCGGCGCTTGACCATAGTCGTTGGGTTCGAACAACGGATAACCCAGTTTCTCGACCATTGCCAACAGCGGGTCAATACGCGCTGGCAATTCCTGAGGCTGCCGCATCTGGCCCCGCGACAGGTAGGAACGGGGCTGGTGAAGACGTTGTGAGGGGTGGAAAAATGTTTTCATTGCTGACCTCTTTCAAAGCGCATGCGGTCAATAGCCCAGTTCAGGATTGGCCAGATTGTTCAGTTCGAGCCCTTGGGCCAGTCGTAACACGTTGTCGGCGACCTGTTGGGCGATGCACAGGTCAGAGGCGGCTGACGCCATGTGCGGCGTCACCCAGACGCCCGGCGTACGCCACAGCAGCGAATCGGCGGGCAACGGCTCCTCCTCGAACACGTCCAGCAAGGCGCCGCGCAGTTGCCCGCTCGCCAGCGCCTGCTGCAGGTCATTTGAGTTGAGGTGCTGGCCGCGGCCGCAGTTGATCAATGCACTGCCTCTGGCCATGCACTGGAAAATCTCATGGCACAACACGCCATGGGTGGTGCGGGTCAGTGGCAGCAGGTTGATCAGTACATCCAGTCCGTCGAGGAATTCACGCCGCGAATGGGGGCCACTGAAGGTTGTCACGCCGTCGATCGTGCGCGGCGTGCGAGCCCAGCCACGTACGTAGTAGCCCGCTGCGGCCAATCGTGCCGCGACGGGTGCGCCGATGGCGCCCAGGCCCATCACGCCGACCTTGAAATCTTCCGCTTTGCGCTGCGCCGGGCGTTGCCAGTGCTGCGAGAGGTTGCCGGCGATCACCTGATCGAAGCCCCGGTGGAAGTGCAATACGCCCCAGTGCACGTACTCGCTCATGCCCAGGGTGTGATCAGGATCAACCACCCGGCAGACCGGCACCGTGACATCGCGAGAATCGTCTTGGGCCAAATGGTCGATACCCGAGCCAATCGAATGCACCAGACGCAGATGTGGCAAGCGCCCAAGGCTGCCCGACGGCGGGAACCAGCACACCGCGACCTCGGCGAACCGCGCCTGTGCATCATCTGGCCGTAGTACGTTCAGCTGCGGCGCATGCACGGCGAACAGCGTGGCGAGCCAATCGGTCAGCGCAGGGTTCTGGCAAAGCAAAACGAGGCTACCCATGGTCAGCTGCACCAGTCGGTGCGCTGCTCGTCGATCAGACTGAGCGCGGCCTGCCAAGCCATGTCGATGATGCCGTCGATGCCGTCACGGCCAAACTGCGCCGCCGTGTGCCGGCATACTTCTTCACTGGGGATAGTCAGGGCCACACCGGCTGACATAGCCTGGATCTGCGCCTGGCACGCACGCTCCAGGAAATAGATTTCGTGGAACGCCGCCGCTACGCTGCCGCCGGCCGCCAGCAAACCGTGGTTACGCAGGATCATCGCCTTGTGCGAACCCAGGTCGGCGACCAACCGCTCGCGTTCCTCCAGCGATAACGCGATGCCTTCATACGTGTGATAAGCCAGGTTGCCGTAGAACTTCAGCGCATGCTGGGTCAGCGGCAGCAGGCCATCGCGCTGGGCCGCCACTGCCATACCGCTCGCGGTGTGGGTGTGGATGATGCAGTGCAGGTCGGCGCGCGCATCATGGATGGCCGAATGGATGACGAACCCGGCAGCGTTGACCTTGCCACCGGTGTAGCTGCTGTCGACCACGCTGCCTTCCAGGTCGATCAGGACCAGATCGCTGGCGCGCATTTTTTCGAACGCCACGCCGTAACGGTTGATCAGAAAATGCCGCGCCCCCCCCGGCACACGCAGGGTGATGTGGGTGTCGATCAGGTCGGTCATCCGGTAGTAGGCGATCAAGCGGTACAGCGCTGCCAACTCGCAGCGCGATTGCCATTCGATCTCTGACATGGCGAGAGGTTTACTCATCATGCGACTCCTTGGGTAGTGGACAGGAGGGTCGCGTTGACGCTGCGCAGATGTGCCAGTCCCAGTACTCCGGCCAGCGACATCAGCGCCAACACGCTGAAGAACAGCGCCAAAGGCACCCATTGCCCCGCGAACTGAGCGGCGATGAAGGTACCGATCATCGGCGTCAGGCCTCCAGTCAAACCGCTACCCAGTTGATAGGCGATGGAAATGCCTGAATAACGCACCCGCGCCGGGAAGGCTTCAGCCATGTAGCCAGCAATCACCGCATACAGCGCAGCCAGCAGGATCACGGCCAGGGCAATGCCGGCGGTCATGTACAACAGGTTGCCGGTCTGCACCAGCAGGAACATCGGATACGGCACCACGATGCACAGCGACGCCACCCACTTGAGGAAACGTCCTTCGCCCAGCCGCTCGGCCAGCAACGCCGAACAGGGTTGCGAGAGGAACTGCAGAATGGTGACCACGAACAGGCAGTCCAGGATCGTGGTCTTGGCGATGCCCTGGTACTGGGTGACGTAGGTGATCATGAAGGTGTTGGTGAAGAAGAAGCCGCCCGAACCGATGGTGACGGCCAGGGCTGCGAACAGAATCTGCTTCCAGCCAGTGCGCAGCACTTCGCGCACTGGATTGTCGGAGGTCTGGTCGTTCTCCTTGACCTCGGTGAACTCTGGCGATTCCGGTACACCGAAACGAATCACCAGGCCGACGATCATCAGCACGCCGCTCATCAGGAACGGAATGCGCCAGCCCCAACTCATCAGGGCTTCCTGTTCCATTTCGGTGATCAAGCGGAAGGCGATCAGCGCCAGCAGCAGACCGGCCGGGCTGCCCCATTGTGCGAACGAGGCGAAGAATACCTTGCGTCCCTTGGGCGCGTGCTCACTGGCCATGAGCACAGCGCCGCCCCATTCGCCACCGACAGAAATGCCTTGCAGCAGGCGCAGCAAGACGAGCCCGATTGGCGCCCATATACCCGCTTGAGCGTAGGTGGGCAACAGACCGATACAGCTCGTCGCAACGCCCATCAGCACAATGGTCACCAGCAGCATTTTCTTGCGGCCCAGGCGGTCGCCCAGATGGCCAAATACCATGCCGGCGAATGGCCGGGCGATGAATCCTACGGCGAAGCTGCCGAACGCGGCCATCGTGCTGAGCATCGGGTTTTCACTGGGAAAGAACAGCTGTCCCAACACCAGTGCAGCGGCGAAAGCGTAGATGTAATAGTCATAAAATTCGATGGTGGTGCCGATAAACGCGGCCGCCGCGGCACGACGCGGAGTTGAAGTTTTGCTCGTCATTTGAGGCTCCCGGGAATCATTGTTATAGGCAGGAGATAAGGTCATGCGTAGGCATGAAGCTCGCACTCTCGCGGTGCGTTGCTGGATGGTGAGCCAAGCCCTATGCTAGGAAAAGCTTCTAATCTAAATACTCAAGTATAAGCCTGGGCAATAATGACAAACTCCACGTCCATTTTTCAGAGAGACCCCGAAGCCAAGCGTTTTCTCAACGATCGCCTGGACTGGAATTTGTTGCGGACATTCCTGGTTATTGGTCAGGAAGGCAGCATTAGCCGGGCCGCCGCTCGCTTGCACCTGAGTCAACCGGCGATCAGTCAGGCGCTGAAAAGACTGGAAGAGCAACTGGCCAGTGAGTTGGTCGTGCGGCGCGGGCCACGTATCACCCTGTCCAAGGCAGGCGAGGAAGTCATGCAGATCGCTGCCGACCTCTATGGTACCGTCTCCCGTCTAGGCCCCGCGCTGGATGCACCTGCAGAGTCGGTAACGGGTAAAATCAGGCTGCTGTCCATCAGTCGCATCCAGTCTCGCAGCTACGATGATTTTTTGGCGCAGTTCCACACGGAATTTCCTCAAGTGGAATTGGAGATTGATGTACTGCGTAGCTCCGATGTGATCAGCGCACTACTTCAGAAGACAGCGTCGTTCGGTTTGAGCCTGTGTCGTACACCACAGCCCCGTCTCGAACAGCGGGTGATGCTCGAACAGCGCTACGCATTTTTCTGTGGAAAGCGCCATCGATTATTTGGTCGCAAGAACCTGGCGTTGTCGGACCTGCAAAGCGAAAACTTTGTGAGTTTCACCAGTGACCAGATTGGCGGCAATCTATCGCCGCTTACCGTGTTCAGGGATCAGCAAGGTTTCACTGGACGAATTGTCGCTTCCTCGCCAAGCCTGGATGAAATCCTGCGCCTGGTCGGCGCGGGTTATGGCATTGGATGCCTACCCGAACACATCGTCGCTGCCGATGTGCAAGCCGACGACATCTGGCGTCTGCCTCCCTGGGAAGGCGTCAGCGATGTGAATGTCTATCTGCTGTGGAATCGGGAGCAGAAAATGACCCGCGCCGAATCGGTCTTTCTGGAGCGCTTCCAGCAAATGCTGATGACTACCGAAGCCGCTGACAGGTTTTAGATCGTCATCAGCGGCCTCTTACCTGCTTGGGGGCAAATTCCGAGTCTTTGATGGCAATCGCCGACACAGAAGATCCCCCAGAGTGAACGTTGGTTATGGCCAGGCTCCGTTACCGGATGTTCTTGTCCAGGAACTCACGGATAACGGGAATGATTTCCTTGCCGTGGGTTTCGAGAGCGAAGTGTCCGGTATCAAAGAAGCGAATGTCAGCCTTGGGGATATCGCGCTTCCAGGCCTCAGCCCCGGCAGGCAGGAAGAAAGGATCGTTTTTCCCCCAGACTGCCAACAGCGGCGGCTGATACTTGCGAAAGTACTCCTGGAAGGTTGGGTAGAGCGCTACGTTCGAGGCGTAGTCCAAAACCAGGTCGAGCTGGATCTCCGCATTTCCAGGTCGAGATATCTGAAGCCCCTCCAACGTGTAGCCATCGGGTGAAACGGAACTCTTGTCGGTAACCCCTTCGAGGTACTGCCACTTGATCGAGGCCGGTGTCGGGAAGTCATGCAAGGCGCTCCGGTTCTGCGCAGTCGGCTCGTGCCAATACTTCTGAATCGGCGCCCAACCCTCGCCCAATCCTTCCTCATAGGCGTTGCCGTTCTGGGAAATGATTGCGGTTACCCGGTCAGGATGGGCAACAGCCAGGCGCCATCCGACCGGAGCACCGTAGTCGTGAACCATGAGCGCGTAGTTATCGAGTTTGAGTTGCTCGGTAAACAGGCCAATGGTCTTCGCCAGTTGGCTGAAGGTATACGCATATTCACCTCTCCCCGGGGCTTCGGTGAAACCAAAGGCTGGCAGGTCGGGTGCGATCACATGATAGCGGTCAGCTAACGCGGGAATAAGATCGCGGAACATGAATGACGAGGCGGCAAAGCCGTGCAATAGCAGCACTGTCGGTGCGCTTGGGCTGCCTGCCTCACGATAGAAAACCTTAACATCGCCCACCTGCTCGTAGCGGTAATGAACCTGAGCGGCGGCATTGGCAGATTGCGCGCCGCCCATCAGCAGAGTAGCCGCGAGCCCCGCAGCCGCTATGGATTTTGAAGAGGTCATGATCATTCTCCTGTAACCGTTAATAACGAGGTTTGAAGGTTACGTTCTATTTTGGTAACCTGTCAAACGTCATTTATCAGTTACAGGCCATCATGACTTCGACCAGCTCTTCCTCAGGCGCGCTCTTCCTGGCTGACAACCTTGCCCTTGACTTCATAAACAGCGAGTACGGTGTGGGCGATCAGCGCCATGAAATTCTCACCGATGATGAAAGCGTGGTGAACTGGCTGACGATGGCAGGGTTGCTGCCCGAGAACGCTGAGCAGAGGACACCGCGTGGGTTGCTCGCTCATGCTCGCAAGCTTCGCGAGTGTTCCCGGGCGGTGGTAAACGCTGCAATGCACGGCGGTCCAGTCGATCTCACCGTCATCAACCAGGTACTTGAAGCGGGCCGGTCGACGAGGATGCTGGAATGGAACGATGAATTGCGTAAGTTCCGAGTCGCAATTCACCAAAGGGACAGCAGTGCGGCAAGCCTGCTTGGACCTGTGGCCGAGTCCTTGGTCAGTCTGGTCACTGACAATAAGTTCGAATTCGTCCGGCAGTGCGAGGCCGATGATTGCGTGCTGCTTTTCCATGACTTGAGCAAATCACACCGCCGCCGCTGGTGCAGTATGGCGACCTGCGGTAACCGCATGAAAGTGGCGGCATTCCGCGCCAGGAAGCAATCTGAATAGCCTTTTCAGGCACGCGCGACTGCGACGTTAAGCTTTTGTCAGCCGTATGAAATCGATGTCCGCCCTGTCTTCCAGAGACCGATACCGAAAGCACCTTCAGTTTCCGATCTGTCATGGCAGCCGTTGCCAGATACTTTCATCAAGATGCGGCTGCCTGCCTCGCAGCCGCCCACACTCACCAGGGTTGGCGACCATGACTGCCAAAAAAACCGCCCGTGGGCCCTTCCGGTCCAAGCAATGCCATTCTGATTGCCGTGGCTGCGCCCTCTTCAGGCGTCAACACACCTGAATTGCCGTTGAGATCGGTGCGCACATGTCCGGGTTCGACCGCGTTCACCTTGATTCCCAGCGGCTCCAACTCTTTTGCGAAAGACACCGTGACGGCGTTCAGCGCCACCTTGGAAGAGGTGTAGTCGAGAAGGTTGACGCTTGAGTAGATCGAAGTAGGATCAGTTATCAAGGTCAGCGAACCAACCCCGCTGCTCATCATCACGATCCGTGCCTGGTCGGCGGCCTTGAGCAAAGGAAGAAAGGACTGGGTAACGCGAACAGGACCAAACAGGTTGACCTCGAAAACCGCTTTCATATCCTTCATCTGAACTTCGCTAGGCGGCTTCGTCATATCGACGGCAATGCCGGCATTGTTGACCAATATATCGAGCGAGGTAATTTGAGAGGTTAAGGTGGCGGTGGCGCGATGCACGCTGGCTTCGTCGGCAACGTCCAGTTCAAGCAAGCCCACATCGAGTCCCTTATCGCGCAAATCGGCAACGGCCAGCTCGCCACGCGCACTGTCGCGAGCACCGATCCAGACGAAAAAGCCAGCCTCTGCGAGGCCTCTGGCGATAGCCAGACCAATCCCTTTATTGGCGCCAGTGACCAGCGCCTGTCGTTTGTCATTCACGGTTTTATCCTGGTCGTTTGGGAGTTTTGCCATCATGAAGCCTGTGTTGTGCTTCAGGCTGTCTGCGCCACCGCTTCGCTTTGCGTACCTTGAACGTGGTGCCGAAGGTCGCCGGCAAAGCGTAACGTCACTTCACGGCGACTGAACCGCCACTCACCGTCATGAAGTTCAAACTGATCCAGGTACTTGCCGGCACAGATAGGCTGCAAGGGAAAATCATCGAGCTGCTGGTGCACGGTGTAGTAGCTTGCCGAACTCGCCTTATCGCCCGACGCAGCCACGTCAATCAGCACGTTCGTGATGGAATGCCAGGTGCGCGGGGTTCCATCTGAATGGACCTGAAGACCGGCCTGAAAAAACGTCAACAGTCCCTCCAGCGTGGACGCCTCATTGCCCAGCACATGAATCACGGCATGCTGAAGCACGTCTGCTACGCCGGGGAAATCACCGCTGTCCAAACGATGAATGTAAGTGGCGTGAAGTCGATGAATCGCGCTCTCGGCCGCAAGGCGGGTGACGATATCCAGATTGTTGCTCATGTTTTTCTCCAGGGCTCTAGGCCGGCGGTGGATGGAGTTGAGGATCGGCTAAACGGTTTCGTGAACTCGACAAGGCGCCTTGGCTAACACCCAATGCCGTCCCGAGAATCAGTTCTGTCAGGCAACACTGCTGCTTCAGACCTGGGAAGCTCCACCATCAGCGAACAGTTCCACGCCATTGATATAGCTGGCGGCATCACTGGCCAGGAAAGCCACCGCCTTGGCGATTTCATGCGCTTGGCCGATGCGCCCGATGGTGCTTTTTTCGCTCAGCGACTTGATGACGGCTTCTGCGTGTTCAGCCAGCATATTGCGCAACGAATCGGTGTCGACGGGGCCGGGGCTCAACAGATTGATCCGCACCCCGCGACCTTTGATATCGAGAACCCAGCTCCTCACCAACGTTCGCAACGCTGCCTTGGTCGCGCCGTAGACACTCAAGCCGGGACCGGGATCGATGGAAGCGGTAGAACCAATGATCACGATGCTGCTGCCATCGCCCATGAGCGGCAGCGCACCCTGTACGGTGAACGTCACGCCTTTCACATTGGTATTGAACACTCGGTCGAAATGCTCCTCGGTAATGCTGCCTAGCGGCGCAAGCTCGCCCATCCCCGCGTTAGCGACGAGCACGTCGATCCGGCCGTGACGCGATTTGATCTCGCTGAACAAGCCGCTGAGGTCCGTGCTGCTTGAAACATCAGCCACTACCGCGCTGGCGCGGTTTCCGAGGCTGGATAGAGCCTCGTCCAGTTGCTGCTGGCGACGCCCGGTGATTACCACATGGGCGCCCTGCTCTACGAGTTCCTTGGCGATGGCGAGCCCCAAGCCCGATGAACCGCCGGTGACCAGTGCGACTTTGTCCTGGAATTGCATAGCGTTGTACCTCTGTTTGTATCGAAGACCGATAAAATCATGTAGTGAACACTACATACGCACAGAGGGAGATGCAAACTATTTAGTAACTGCTACATATTCAACGCTTTGGTTGCCAGGCAATTGATCTCGGATATAGCGGTCGCTACACTGCTGATCCTACAGACGAGGTCAACATGAACGACAAGGTCCGCCAGCGCCGCCCTGCTTTCGATAGAGAAGCGGGCGTTGCCATTGCCCAGGCACTGTTCCACGAGCACGGCTTTGATGCGGTGAGTCTGACGGACCTGGTCGAAGCCATGGATATCAAGCCTCCCAGCTTCTACGCCGCCTACGGCAGCAAAGCTGAGCTGTTCGAGCGAGCGATTCTCAGATATGTCAGCGAAAAGGCACTGCCCATGGACAAATTGCTTTCGCCTGACCGACCGCCGGGCGAAGCGCTGGCTGCGCTGCTGGTGGCTGCGGCGAAGCAATATGGCAAGGACAGTATTTTGCGCGGCTGCATGGTCGCCGAGGGCATGCGCGCAGACGACGCAATTGCTCGCAAGATCGCAGAAGCTCTCGCCGATGGGGGCTTGATGGTCGTTCGCAGCTATCTGGACGAGGTCCACCCGCAACGAGCCCAAACGCTTACGGATTATGTTTCAGTCACACTGCGCGGCCTGTCGGCAGCGGCCTGTAATGGCATGCCGCGCAAACGCTTGATCGAAGTAGCGCAGACCGCTGGCAGGTTCATCGCCTACGAACTGGAAAACCCGCAGGCTTGAGCATCAACCGTTCACTGGCTGCACTCAATGCCTGTGCCGTGAGGCCGGGAGAAAGTCTCCAGGCTTAAAACTAAAAAAAACCTCGAAGATTCATTCAGTGCCTGTCAGCACGACTGTCACGTCACCTGCCATTGAACAAACCTACTAGTTGGTAGACAATGACGGCTTGGGCCACGGACTTCGTACCCTTCAAGCGTGCCCGCCCGCAACGGAGAGCCCCATGGACCAGCCCCAGTTCCCTAAGTTGCTCACTCTCGACCTACCCAATGCGCCGCTGATAATCATCTCGCAACCTTTGGCATGTGTAGGCAGAAAGAAAGACATCACCAGTGCCACGCCAGCCTCTGGTCAAGAGGCGATCTCATGACCAGCATTCCTGGCCTGCCGCCAGCTTTTGCTGTGTTATCGAATGCTGCCGGGGTCGAAAACAAACCGCGGGCGCCGACCACTACCCCAGATTTTCAATCCCAATTGAAGACTCATTCCAAGCCTGCTTCGTTGCCACCCGGTCCAGCAAGTGCACAGGCGCCAGCGGAGTTGGCCGAAAGTGATTCTCGGCGGGCGGACGTGGAAGCGATGCTTCAATTGCTGGCTTGGCGCAAGATCACGTTCAATGCGCCGAACAAGATGGGTCGATTGGCACCTTCGGCCTCAGCAAATAGCTGGGCGATCTCAAGCGACAGTATCGACGATCAGATTTTTCAGGCCTGTGCGGAGACGATCAACCTTGCTCACACTGACGAGCACAAGACTGCTATGTGTCCAGAGCAGGTCCAGGATCAGAGCGTGTGGCGTGCCGATTCCTGCGGGAGCGATGTTATTGAAGGCGCTCCATACGGGAGCGGACTTAATGCTTCAGCAATCGCCGTGGCGCTGTCGGGAACCACCCTCATCTGGCTACCGTTTGAAACGGTTCGAGCGCCATTGCAATCGCCACGGGTACGATTCTGGCCCCGGCGCAAGCCCCCTTCCGCCGAGGCTCATCATGCTGATCAGCCGGATGCGGATGTCAGCACCAATGGGTGACTATAAGCAGAGTCCCCGCCACGTTGCGCAGACAGGCAAGTCTTAGATTTGAGTGAGGCCGCCGTCGACAATCAACTCCACACCGTTCACATATTTAGCGTCAGCGCACGCAAGGAAAAGTGCGGACGACGCAATTTCTTCAGGCTGGGCCATGTAGCCCAGCGGAACGGTTTGCTCCACATGGTCTTTCAATGCCTGAATCTGGCTCTCGTCCATCTTCAGCCCGTTATCCATCAACGGTGTTCTGGTAAAACCAGGACTTAGCGCATTCACGCGTATTTTCCGACCTTTAAGTTCATTGGCCCAGGTTCGTGCGAATGAGCGCACCGCAGCCTTCGAAGCACTGTAAAGACTAAGACCTTCCATCCCGGTGACAGAACAAATGGAAGCGGTCAGAACGATTGACGAGCCATCCTTCATCAACGGCAACAGCGTCTGGACAGTGAAAAACACACCCTTAACGTTAATATCGAACATGTTGTAGTAAGCGGCTTCAGTCGTTTCGCCCACTGGGTTTTTTTCGCAGACACCGGCATTGGCGAAGACTGCGTCGAGTTGACCGTCCCGAGCTTCGACCAATGCTTTGAGCGAATCGAGATCGGCCTGCTGAGCGACATCAGACACCACCGCCACGGCATTATCGCCCAGTGCGGCAACCGCAGCGTCCAACGTTGCCGCCGAGCGCCCGGTGATATAAACGCGTTTAGCGCCCTCGGCTAACAGCGCTTGGGCAATCGCGAAGCCGATTCCAGTCGAGCCGCCCGTGACGACTGCTACTTGATTGATAAATTTACCAGACATGTTTTGACTCCTGAGTAACGCATTTATGGTGAGTTGAAAATTTGGCAACTGCTCGGCGCTGGAGTCAGTCAAGGTTCGGGCTGACCGAAACGCCGAAAGGAGCCGTTGCTTTTGGTAAACGAGGCATCGAGGCATACACAGACAGCAGCGCTGAAACGACCAGGCAGGCAACGATGCCCAGCAGGCTGGCAATGAATCCGGCGGCTAGCGAGGAAGGGGTTTGCGCAGGAGTAGCCAGTGCGTAAAACACGCCACCGAGTACTGCCACCCCCAGCGCGGCGCTGATCTGCAATGCCGAATTGACTACGCCGGAGATCATTCCTGATCCGCCGGGTGGTGCACGATCTATCACGGTTCGAATAAGTGTTGGCAGCGCCCAACCCTGGCCAAACCCGAGTAACCCCACCGCGAGGATCATGAGCGCCAATTGAGGGCTCTCCCCTGCCGGAGCGATAGCGACCGCTGCGCTCAGGATCAGACATCCCAGTACCTCAAGCATCATTCCAATGGCGGGAACAAAACGGCCGAACAAGCGGATGGCAAAGGGAGTTGTCAAAGGGCCAATCAGAAAGCCCACGCCAAACGGGACGAACATCATTCCCGAGGTCAATGGCGTTGCCCCCAGCGCGTCCTGTAGGTAAATCGAAAACGTTAGAAAGAATGCCGATATCACGTAGAAAAACAGTACGCCCGTCAGCCCGGCGACCAGCCCGGGTGCTCGACTGAGTTGCGGACTGACCAGTGGTGTGCCGCCTCGACGCTCCAGCGCGATCTCGTGGCGCCAAAAGGCCGCCGCGACTGCTGGCGAACTGAGCAGCAACAGACAAAGCCACCATGGCCAACCTGCTTCCCGGCCTTCAACCAACGGTACAACCAGCAGCCCAACCGTCAGCGCACACAGCAGTACTCCAATGCGATCCAGTGGCGCCGGAGTCTGGCTCCGGGTATCGGGAAGCAGCCGTATTCCGCCAATAAAAACAGCGATGATGATGGGCAGATTTATCAAGAAAACTGCACGCCATTGCAGGCCCCAGACATTCATCGATATCAGCAAGCCTCCAAGTGCCTGGGCGACAACTGCCGCGAAGCCAATCGTCGCGCCATACACCGCTAACGCACGCGAACGCTCATGCTCCGGAAACAGGGCATGAATGGACGCCAGTCCCTGAGGTGCCATTGCCGCCGCGCTCAAACCTTGCAACACACGTCCGCAGATTAATATCGTCGGCGAGTTGGCAAGGCCACAGATCAAGGAGGCAATGCCGAAGCCGGCCATACCCGCAACGAACACTCGGCGGCGGCCAAACAGGTCACCCAGCCGACCGCCCGTGATAAGGAAGACGGCGTAGCTGGCGGCATAGCCTGAAATGACCCATTCGACCTGCGCGGGGGTAATCGCCAGCCCGCTACGAATTGACGGCAACGCAACATTGACGACGAAAAAATCCAGTGGTGGAAGAAAGGCGCCGACCAGAAGAACAGCAAACGCATACCATCGGCGCGAATCGGCTGCCGGGGCGCAATCCAGTTTGGATGTCATTGGGTAACTCCAGAAAGACACAGCGAGCTAGCACAGGCAGACTTCATATTCATTCATGTCCGCTGCCTGGCAGATAAAACGGCAAGCCTTAGGGTTTGTTGCCGTGGTTGACGGTCTATTGTCCGGATCAACGAGCGACGGCAGCACTGCCATAGCTGCACGTTCTTCGTGCATTTTTGTAAGGCCGCCACCCGTTGTGCAGTTTCTTCAGTCAGGAGTAAAAGCCGACTTGAAATGCTCGCTTCCAGCAACGGGAACCCAGTCTTTGAGAGGCGTCAGGTAGTGCAACTCGAAGCGCCGAGACACAAACTTCCACTGCTCGTCACGACGCTCGAAGCTGTCGTGATAGAGGCCACTGACTTGCACCGGGCCTTGCTCGATGTCGTGAAACAAGCAATTGGCGGCCACTGTCCCAACAGCGCTGTCGCCCTCGATCTTGATCAAAGGGTTGGCCATCCAGTGATGCATGTGCGGCATCTGTCGCCAGCTCTGTTGGGCCATTGCAATGATTTCGTTTCGACTCGCCGCAGATCCGAATCCGGGCAGATCAAGGATTGAATCCTCGTGCCAAAGTTGCTGCAAAACATCGCCGTTCATACGGTCGAAGGCATTTGCATAAGCAGAAATGAGCGTTTCGATTGCCAGACGACTTTCAAGGAGGTCCAGTCGGGTGACCAGTGCTTTGAGATTCATGCCTTTCTCCTACTCAACCAAACCCGGTTGGTGTGGGTTGACCTGTGGCAGTGACTGGCTCAACCAGCGCAAAACCACCCCGAGCGCTTCGTCAGAATTGCGTTCGTAGATCAAGCCGTGACCGTTTCCATGAATGCCCAAAGCAGGCAGGTCCAAGTGGTCGACACGAGCGCCAGCGGTGCGCAGGAACGGCACGATGCTGGTGGCGAAAGTTGCGAATTTCGACGTCTCCCCCGTCAGCAGCGCTACAGGTATTCCTTTGAGGGCCGGTATCTGTAGCGTGGATGGATCAGCGGCTTGCACCTCCTGCGCCGATGCACGTGGCGGATCGTACGTAATCGCAGTCGCTGTCAGTCCCCAGCCTAGAGCGCCGATACCGGGCGTATCGCCAAAGACCGGGCCCATCGGTTCCACAGCGACAATGGCTGCGATAAGCCCAGGCCTGCGATCTGCCAATAACCAGCCATCAGGGCCGGAGGCTGAATGGGTGACAATGATTGCCTTGCCGATTCGGTCCAATAGCTGCGCCAATCGATCCGCGTCCATCTCTTGGGAGGCCGCAAGGTCTTTGGGCATCGGGCCATATCCCGCAATGAACGCATCGAAAGCAGCATCGTCATCCGCAGTAAAGGGCCATTGGGTCCCGCTCCCACCCTCCGGGAAATAGACCTCTTGTGCACGCTCATAGGAAAACGCTGGCCCCATCGCCCCTAATATCTCCGAGTGGTAAGGAGAACGCCCATGGCCAGGTCTGTCGACGCAAAACACCACGTGACCGGACTCCACCAAACGCTGAGCCCAACCGGGTCGACCGTCCGGTGTATCGAACCATTCAGTGGCCTGAAACGTGCCGCCATGCACCAGCACCACAGGATAAGGTTGGGTAATGAACTCCGGGGACTCCCATTCCACGTACATAGGGCCTTTCTGGAATTGCTTGCCGTCTTGATTGACCCGCTCGCCAGTGATCCAGAAATGCCCTCGACGGGAAGTCTTTGCAGGGTTCATATGCCATGGCTCTGGAGTCAGCGCGGCCGGGCGAAGGCGCTTGCTCATGATTGAAAACGCTGACCAATCCTTGCTACCCAAACCGTTCGCGACGGCCGTTTCCATTCTCGACCGAACCACATTTGCGGCAGGCAGACAGAGCCCCCGCTCCTCGGCTGCCTGCAACGCGAGATTCACGTCCTTTAAGCCGAGGAACAGCTTGAAACCTGGCTCGTAGCGCTCGTTGGCAATGTTCTGCCCATAACGCTGGTAACTGGGGCAAGCGAACAGGGTCTGAGTGACGACTTCGATGAATGCTGATGGGCCAAGGCCATATTGCTCGGTGAGCAAGCTTGCCTCAGCCAATGATTCGATGGCTTGGGCGATCATCATGTTGCCGGCGATTTTTGCGATGCAGGCCTGCACGGGTTGATCACCCAGCCTCCAGGTCTGTTTACCGAGCACATCCAACAATGGCTGAACACGATCAATGGCTGCCTCGGGGCCGGCCGCGAGAATGTTCAGTTCACCCGTGGCCGCGACAGCAGGTATGCCGAAAACCGGCGCGGCAATCAACACCAGACCTGCCTCGTCATGCTCCTTCTGCAATTGCTCCATCAGCGCTGGCGACAGCGTCGACATGACGATATGGATGCAGCCGTCACAGGCTGTTTTCAATACCGCAGACTCGAGCAGTACCTCGCGCACCGCAGCGTCATCGGCGAGCATGCTGATGACCACCGGCTGTTGAAACGCAGTCGCCGCGGATGCAAGCACATCGATTTCGTCCAACCCGCAGAGCGCGTCGGCACTGCGATTCCATGCACTCACCCGATGGCCTGCCCGAACCAGCAAAGGAATCATCGCTTGTCCCATCCTCCCGACACCTACAAATCCGATATTCATGTGAATCCCCTCTTGCTTGCCGCCTGAATATTCGTGGATCAATTGTCTGGGGGGATGGGGTTGCAACGCGACTGTCATTGCTGCATCTTCGCCGTTCATTTTTGTTAGGGGTGACCCATGGACTGGAACGACTTACGCGTCTTTCTGGCGATTGTCCGTACCGGCTCATTGGGCGCTGCCGCGAAGCAACTTGGCGTCAGCCATCCCACCGTAGGACGACGGCTGCATGTTCTTGAGCAGCACAGCGGACAGGTTTTTTTCCGCCGCACCGGCCAAGGTCTTGTACTGACGGACAGCGGCGAAAAAATTCTGGGCCTGGCCGAGGAAATGGAGCGAAGCGCTCTTTCCATCGAGCGGCACCTGGCGGGAGACAGCGATCAACCTGAGGGGCTGTTGCGGATCTCATCGGCGGACTGGTTCGCCGGTTATGTGTTGGCTCCAGTCCTCAGCGAACTGTCGCGCCGGTACCCGCTGATTGTTCCAGAGGTCATCGCCGGACACCGGCTGTTCGATCTGACACGCCGCGATGCAGATATCGCCTTTCGCATCGTGCCGTTCACCGAGCCGGACATTGTTCAACGTCGACTGACGACACTGAGCTACGGACTGTACGTCGCAGCGCACCTGCCCTTTTCTGCCGCGCAAAATGCAGACGGCCAGGGGCTGATCCTCATGAACACAGCACAGGCGCACTATCCCGACGTACTCTGGTTAAAAGAGATGTTTCCGCTCGCCAATACCGTGTTCACCAGCAGCAGCCGAACCGTTCAGGCGCAGATGTGTGGCCGCGGATTGGGTGTTGCGGTTTTGCCACGCGCGCTCGGCGATCAATTGACTGCCTTGAGATGGGTGGACGTCGGCAGTGAGCCGCCGGGACGCGATATCTGGATGGGGTATCACCAAGACATGAGGCATATGGACAGGCTCCGCGCCCTGGCGGATCTCGCAGGTGAAATGATCGGTACGTAGTGCCTCACATCCAGAATTATTAACGGAGCCAGCGCTCTGCATTCGTACTGTTGCGACCCTGCGATGGTTGTACGTTTTCAGCATTTCTCCTGCCAACAGCGCGCGCAAGCTGGCGGTTTCTTTCGATCTCGAAGGTTCGAACATGTTGCAGCAGGACGTTGCCATGGTCGGGCTGTTCGCCAGACTCGGCGTGCGTCAAATGTTGCTGGCTTACAACCGCGATAACAGCTGCGCCGGTGGTTGTCACGGCGCGGGCGGCGGCTTGACCCCGTTGGGCTGTAGAACGATTGGTGGCCAGAGCAACATTACGGACACATGAACGGACAGCGCCAGTTGCCGCCAGCAGCACTCGAACAGGTGGCTCAGGAATTGAAACGGATGGGCTACAGCGAGTCGGATATTCACAACATATACGGCGAGAACTTCCTGCGCGTGGCGCAATCCACGTGGCCGTCGGCTGCAACCCGAAATCCGTGAGTGGAGATGCCGTCGATTTTTATGTCCGGACCAGCCCCCGATTCTGTGTGTACACAATCCGGCATTGCGCAGCAAATCCCACTACAAATAAACAGAACAGGACCAACAAGGTGATTTTCACCACGCTCGCAGTTGGACCTGCGGCCAGAGGCTGAGAAGCAGGCAGTCGGGTGAGCGTTTCGTTGACGGCCGGCACCAACGACAGGAAGAAACTGAACGACAGCCCAAAGTCAGACAGATAGGGACGAAGCTTCCCGAAAACGCTAAACCGGTGCACGAGCACGCCACCGAAAGCGGCAAGCAGGACGACGATGCCAAACGCATGTCCAGCGTTTAAACCTCCGGTGCTTGAAACTGTAAAAGACGTGATAACCGCTAACACTAACCCCACCAAATATACGTTGCCGGAACGTCTCTTCTTATCGATCTTGCTATAGCGGGCAAAGCTGTAGATGCCTGCGATGACAGGAATCAGGCTGATCACTGTGTGGATGATGCCTGCAAACGACATAGGCTGCGTCATGGATACCTCTCAGGGCAAATAAGATCGGCGCCACACTTGCGGCGACTACGGGGTCAGACACTGATAAGTTCCAATGCCGAATTGAGCTGGTCGATATCGACGACCCACATGTCCAGCCAAGGCTGCCTGCACATGGCCTGTTCATGCGCCGATTTGGCTTGATACAGACTTCAATCGAGCCTGATCCTACTAGTAGGTAGGCTAAGGTGTCAAGGAAGCCCTTCCTGACAATACGGCTCCGACGGCTCTCACATCAACCATATTGACGTGAAGCGCTCGCAGCGTATAGGTTGTCAGTTGCCGGATCACCGGAAATCCTGAACGGGGACTGATCCAATGAAAGTACTGAATGTTCAAAGTGCCGGGCGACTGGCGTGGATCGAGGCTCCGTCACCGAAGCTATCCAGCCCCCACAGCGCGCTGGTGCGCCCTATCGCTAGCGCTTCCTGTGACCTGGACCGTCGGCTGATTGCCGGAAATACGCCCTTCAAACCGCCCTTCGCCCTAGGCCACGAATGTGTTGCGCAGGTGTTGGAAGTAGGTGAGGCAGTGTCGACAGTGCGTCGCGGCGACCTGGTTTCCGTGCCGTGGAAAATCGCGTGTGGAGCCTGCTCGCAGTGCCTTGCCGGACGTGCCACCGCATGCACCACAGTACCGCGCCATGCGGCCTACGGTGTACCTGCAGGCGGCCATTGGGGCGGGCTGTTTTCGGAGGTGGTAGATGTGCCATTCGCCGACGCGATGCTCGTCCCTTTGCCTGCGGGGCTCAACCCGTTGGCGGTGGCAAGCGCCAGTGACAACCTCACAGATGCCTGGGTTGCCACCAGCCGTCCAATCAGTACCAGGCCGGACGCCCGGGTTCTTATAGTGGGTGGCACCGAAAGCCTCGGCGTGCTCGCGGTGCAGATGGCCGTCGCCGCAGGCGCGGGTAGCGTCGACTATCTGGACGACAATGAATATCGACAGGATCTCGCTGTGCGCAGCGGTGCCAACGTTGATCTGCCCACGATACTGGACGAGCGTTACGACGTTGTCGTATCCGCCACCCGTGATCATGAGTCACTGCACCGTGGGCTGCTGGCACTGGCACCGGGCGGCCACTGCTCGTGCATCGGAATAATCTTCGACGACCCGAAGATTCCCCTTTTCGGCATGTACCTGCGCGACGTCACTCTCTCGGTGGGGCTCTGCAATGTACGTCCACACATCCCCAAGGTGTTCGAACTCGTCAGCAGCGGGCGCTGCGACCCTCTGATGGTAAGCCCGACCGTGATCTCGCCCGATGAGGCAACCGAAGCGCTGCTGCAACCACTCGCCAAGTGCATCATGGTGCGTGAATGCATCATCTGATTTCAGTTCAGATTGTCTGCCAGTGACGCCATGACGGACGTCCAGGCCTCTCGGCCCTCGACCCCTACATTGCCAAAGGCTTGATGCAGGGTCTGGCGCTCCAGTTCAGTGGCGGTCTGTTCCACCGCCCTGCCCACTTCTGTGAGTTGCAGGAGTTTGAAACGATGGTGCTCCGGACAGCGGCTGGAAAACACCAGATCCTGATCGATCAAGTGCTTGAGAGGCCGATGTAACGCTTGCTTGCTGACCCCTAATGTCAGTGCCAGATCACCGACATTGATCTCGTCAGCCCGCGCAATGATGTAGAGAACACGGTGATGCACGCGAGACAGGTCGCGCGTCGCGAGAAACTGATCGGCCTTGATAGTCAGCCCGCGAAATCCGAAATGCAGTAATTCAAGAGCATGATCGAGTGGATGCAGCGACTTCATGCGGACCGACGCGGTGTTTAGCTTTTTTTCAATGACCATGTGCGCGGGTTCCCTGAGCTCCGGCGCAGCCTAAACCGTAGTCGATACTCAGGGCAACTGCGAAACCCGCCCGAGGTGCTCCATTTGCGCAAGGCGGGATTGGGGAAAAGAGCGTTTACGATGTACGTATCAGATAACTGGAGAAAGACCACCATCGATACGTAAGTTGACCCCGGTTATGTAACCCGCAACAGGGCTTGCCAGAAACGCGACAGCGGCCGCGATCTCGTCCAGACGACCGACTCTGCCAAGAGGAACCTGGGCAAACATCGGCAAGACCGCGCGCTCGATTTCATCCCATGGCGCGTCTTTACTCGCCAAGCCATGTTCCTCGGCGACCTCACGAAACCGAGCGTCAAGGGTGGCGCTGTGTATCGTGCCGGGAGAGATGGCGTTGACCGTTATACCCTCTGCGGCTACAGCTTTGGCCATGGAAGCGGTCATTGCATTCATAGCGGCTTTGGCGGCGCAATAGTCAGGCGCAGTGGGAGGTGGCATCGTTGCGGCCAAACTGGATATGTTGATGACTCGCCCCCATCGCGCTTCCCGCATCTTGGGCAATAAACGCGTGGTGACCCGAAGGGCCGAGAGTACATTGCGATCATAGGCAGCCGTCCAGCTCTCAGGCCGGGTAGAGTTCCAACTGTCTTTTGTCCCGCCGGAGCCGCCGGCGTTATTAATCAGGATGTCGATAGGACCGACGAGTTTTTGCGCTGCGTCGACAAGTCGCTGGACCTGATCATCGTCCACCAGATCACCCACTACGACAAAGGCACTGCCACCCAGTTTGATGATGTCCTTGGCCACTCTTTCTGCCTGCGCTCTGTCCCGCCCGTGCACGACGGTCACAGCGTTCTCAAAAGCGAGTTTTCTGGCGATCGCTTCGCCAATGCCTTTGCTACTGCCGGTGACCAACGCCTTCTTACCACCTAATTGCAAGTCCATGTACTCACCACCCATTGAAGTATTGTTAACGTCGCAAGGTAAATAGAGATGATGGATGAAACCAGTACGCACTTTTATGTGCCTATCAGTCAGGAACAACGTGAGATTTGCCTTGGGCCTGAGGGTTCAGCCTGGCACGTTGCCCGGGTGGTCGACATGATCAAGAGTCGATGGAAACTACCGATTCTGTTCAGGCTCTACGCTGATCCATCGATCCGCACGCTGCAATTGAAGCGCGATCTGCCAGGCATTTCCCAGAAGATGCTGACGGCCCAGCTTCGCGAAATGACCAGCGATGGATTGATCGAGCGAATCGATTTTGATGAAAAGCCTCTGCGTGTCGAATATCAATTGTCAGAGATGGGCCGCCAGCTGCTTCCTGTTCTCATCGCGGCGCGCAGATTTTCAACAAGCCATCCACCCGAGGCTGGCGATTTGTCCGAGGCGGTTTGAGCAGTTCCGGGAGAATTTCTGCTCCGCACCGTCATGCATGCCCAACTCGCCCTGGGCATCCTGGATATGCGCATTGCGAAAATGGAACATCTTCAAGGGCGGGTAAGAGCCGCCTTTTCTATCATTGCTTGATGACCAGCCTGTCGATGAGCGGGAGGGTAATCACGCCAAACATGTCGGGATCGCCGTATGCCCGAGCCGAAAGCATCGCGCCATGAACGGTCGCCATGAATGCCTCGGCTTCGACGCGAGCATCGCCGCGCAACGTGAAACTGCCTTGTTTCAATCCCTGCTCAAGGACGGACGTAAGCCAGGCGGATAATGCTCGAAAGTGGGTTCGCACCTCGATCACAACCTCTTGGGGTAATACCGGAATCTGAGTCGCCATCAATGCGCAGACGCAGTAGCCCTTTGTTGCATCGCCTATGCAGGATTGCCAATAGCCCATGTAGGCGCGCAGTTGATCTTCCGGGGCGGGATAATGGCGTTCTATTTCGCCAAGTCCAGCTTCTGCTTCCTCTCGGTACCGAATGACAAGCGTGCGTACAAGGTCCACCTTGGTAGGAAAGTGGTGGTGGATACTGGCTTTGCGAATACCCACAAACTCGGCTATATCCGCATAGCTGAAACCGTTATACCCGCCTGCAATAATAAGCGAGCGAGCGCAGTTAAGAATCTCGTAAAAGGTGTTTGAGTGCTTGATCATGGGCCGAACCTACCTTCTGGTAGGCCGAGAGTCAAGTATCCTCGCGCGGGCATCTGGCTGCACGTGGAATGCAGCCAAACATCGTACGCTTACACCAATGTGGCGTTAACACTCCTTACCAGCTCAAACCTGGCCTGTCAGCAGCGTGCCCAAGCGTTCGCCGATGATCACGCACGGAGCCATGGTGTTGCCGGTAGTTACTCGCGGCATGATCGAGGCGTCTGCGATTCTGAGGCCGTTAATGCCATAGACCCGTAATTGCGAGTCCACTACCGACAGGGCATCCGTACCCATCTTTGCCGTACAGGACTGATGCCAAACGGTGGACGCGGTATTGCGTACAAACGACTCCAAGGCCTTGCGGCTCATGGCTCCGGGCATGACTTCACGGCGGACAAATGGGCGCATGGTCGAGCTGTTGCCAAGCTCCCGACAAAACTCGACGGCGCGCACCAAGGCCTGCAAATCCTCCGGATCGGCCAACGCCGCGCTGTCAATGTTCAGCGGGTCCATGGGATGGCCGCCCGACAGAGTGATCGAGCCTCGGCTTTTGGGCCGCACCAGCCCTGGCAACAGCGACCATGCAGCAGCGGGCGGGTTAAAAATGGCTTGGGCTTCGGGCGTGGCGATGGGGATCTGCGCCAGGAAGGTCTGGATGTCCGGGACATCAAGTGATGGATCACTTTTCCAGAAGAACGTCGACTCCCCCGCGTTGTTGTGCGGCGCATGGGCCTGCTGGTACTCCCAGATGCACCCGGAAACCATGATGTGGTCCTGATAATTCTGGCCGACGCCCGGGAGATCCTGCACCACAGCGATACCGTGTCTGGTGAGTTCCCGTGCATCGCCGATTCCCGAAAGCATCAAGACCTTTGGTGTGTTGATCGCGCCTAGCGACAGCACAACCTCTTCTCTGGCTCTGAAGGTCATGACTTTGCCATCATGGAGGGCTTCGACCCCAACCGCTCGCTTGCCCTCCAGCAACACCCGCAAAACATGCGTATGAGTCAACACCGTCAGGTTGGGCTGGGCCATCAATGGGTACACGTAGCTACGAAAGATCGAGCGACGGCGACCATTCTCCAGACACACATTGGCTAACGCAGCACCGCCAGGGCCCTCCATCATTTCGCCGTTCTGATCGTCGTAAACAGCCATACCAAGCTCTGCCGCGGCTCCCAACATCGCCGGTGCAATTGGATTGGGGTTTGGCGGAGGCTGCACGAAAACCGGACCACCGGTGCCTCGGCGTTGTGGATCTGGAGCGCCCTTCCAGTCTTCGATGCGCCGATAAACCGCCAGAGTCGACGCGTAATTCCAGGCCGTATCGCCTGACTCGCTGGCGAAATAGTCCCAATCACTGCTGTGACCGCGTGACCAGACCATAACGTTGATCGATGCACCGCCGCCCAGCACTTTGCCCATGGAAAGTGGTATGGCTCGGCCATTCAGGTGGGGATTTGGTTGAGCCTGAAACTGCCAGTCCCGCTCACTGCCCAGGTTGGCGAACCAGGTACTTGCATCCGTGACAGTTGGTACGTCGTCACTACCGCCCGCCTCAAGCAGCAAAACGTTAACATCAAGATTTTCCGCGAGACGCCGGGCCACCACCGAACCGGACGTGCCGGAACCACATACGATGTAATCGTAAGCGCCACGGAGATTAGCTTTTAACTGACGCTGATTTTCTTCAATACGACGCGAAACATCTGCGCTGTCAGTTGCGCCGATATAACTTTTCATAGGGATGCCTCTGGACATCGCTGTGCTTTGACGGCGAGGAGCAATAGCGCAATCAATACAGCGAATGACTAATAATGGGTTTTACGGCTGATGCGACCAGGCAACAGCTACGGGGATAAATCAGTCTGCGACGACGTGACTGATTCTATGGCCCAGAGGAAACACACCCGTTATCTGAAAGGCGCTTGCTGGATGTCTGCGAGGCGCTTTTCATCTCACTGACAGTGTTGAAAAGCGTTATTGAAAGATTTTCAAGAAGCGTTAACTTGAACCTGGGACGGGCAAATGCCGAACTCCGCGCGGTAGGCACGACTGAAATGGGCTGCGGTGGCGAATCCGCATTGCCACGCGACTTCCTGGACGCTGGGTCTGAGCGTTTGAGTGGCGGTCAGCAGCCGTTGTGCGCGCTGCAAGCGGACGTACCAGACATGACGCATTACCGTAGTGTCCTGATTTCTGAACAAGCGCTGCAAGTGTTTAACCGAGACATGCGCGGCGGCGGCAATCGCCGTAGTGTCCAGTCCGGTATCACTTAAAGATGTGTGGATGTAACGTCTCGCTCGCAACAGTACGACGTCGGTACTGCGAGATGTTGCCTTATCCCCAGAACTACCCAGAATAGCGTCTATCAGCTCGAACAGCTGTCGGCCCATCAAGTCGCGGATCAAAGGGCTGGGCGCGATTTGTTGCTGCGCGATGCAGTTAATCAGTTCGCGGGTGGCGCGCATGTCAGCCGAGTTCATATCAGCGACTACCAATCCAGACAATGAATATCGAAGTCCTCGATCACGCAAGCCGGGCTTGGGAATGCGCAGAACGGTCATTTGGCCGCGGTCGGTAAACGACTCCTGGAACGGCCGTTCAGGGTCAATGAAAAACATGCTGCCGGTTTTGAAGCGATGCCGATTTCCAGCTTCTTCTATATCTACATGCCCGCCGGTCATCAACTTCAGGTAAAGCCAATCACCCTGCCAGGAAGATTGCTCCTCCCCAACGGGAGCCAACACGACAGACGCCAGGTCAGCCTGGGTCATGCCAATATTGCCCAGCGTCCAGCTTTTCGATGTGGAACTGCTTGAGCGTGACTCATCAAACCGACAGTACAGCCCATGGTGCTCAAGCATGACGTCAGACCAGTTGGCTGCGGCATCAGGCCCCAAGTCAAAGTCCATGTCATGAGTGTCGAAGACCCTTGGCTTCATGGAAAGCGTTCCTGATTCTGTGTGCAGACTAAATGTCGTGGGCGGCTTCCCATCCGCTAAGGTCAGGACCTGCAGGCAGGCTACGCCATTTGCCCCCCCAAGGCGGAGCAAAAAAAATTGAAGCGCCACTATACGACTGGTCTAATTGCTGTTAGCTTAGCCACACATTCACCGAGTAGCGCTAATCTTTCATGAATACCGGACTGAAGTTTTTCACCCCAGCTTCCTCGTTAGCCCTGTTAGCGCCCACTGTAGCGCTGCACGTTGAATAATTTATTCGAATCGTAGACGACCGGTCTACGTGTTAATTCCAGAAGCTGTCTCATTACTCACTACCCTCTACCTGTTAAGGAATCACCCAATGAAAATCCTCATGGTCCTGACCTCCCACGACACCCTTGGCAACACCGGTCGTAAGACCGGCTTCTGGCTGGAAGAGCTGGCTGCGCCCTACTACGCGTTTTTGGCAGCGGGAGCAGAAGTTGTTCTGGCTTCGCCTAAAGGTGGACAGCCGCCACTTGATCCCAAAAGCAATGAACCGTCGTTTCAAACCGATCTGACCCGCCGCTTCGAGGCCGATGCCGAAGCGAATGCAAAACTGGCAGTCACCGTGCGTCTGGACAGCGTCTCCCAGGCAGACTACGACGCCGTTTTTTATCCAGGTGGTCATGGTCCGCTCTGGGACCTGGCCGAAGATGTGAACTCCATCCAACTGATTCAATCATTCCTGGCCTCCGGCAAGCCTGCGGCCCTCGTCTGCCATGCACCCGGCGTCCTGCGATACGTGAAAAAGCCTGACGGCACACCGCTGGTCGAAGGCAAACACGTCACAGGTTTCACCAACACCGAAGAAGAGGCTGTCGGCCTGACCAACGTGGTGCCATTCCTGGTCGAGGACGAACTCAAAGCTAACGGCGGACTGTATTCGAAAGGCGAGGACTGGAGCTCTTACGTGGTGAGCGATGGCCTGCTGATCACGGGTCAAAACCCAGGCTCTTCAACTGAAGCCGCCCAGGTCCTTGTGAAGCAGCTCAGCCACCCGGCAGCCTGAATGAGCTTGGGTGGAAGGCGTTGTTACGCCTTCCACCATTCCCTCCCGATCACCTGAGTTGTCGCAGTTGGTAAACACTGCGCGGCGACTGAAGTACGCTCCAAAAGGAATCGAATCATGCACCACAGCTCACTCTTTGAACCGGTGACATTGGGCTTTCATACCCTGAAAAACCGGATTGTCATGCCTGCGCTCACCCGTCAGCGAAGCGGTCAGCCCGGCGATGTTCCCACCTCTCTCATGGCCACCTACTACCGGCAACGCGCCAGCGCCGGCCTCATCGTCAGCGAAGGAACCCAGATCGAGCCGCGCGGCAAGGGTTATGCCTGGACGCCGGGGATTTACAGCCAGGCTCAGATTGACGGATGGCGCGAAGTGACCGACGCAGTGCATGCTGAAGGCGGCGTGATCTTCGCGCAGCTTTGGCATGTTGGCAGGGTCTCTCATACCGAACTGCAGCCAGAACATGCTGCGCCGATTGCGCCCTCTGCGATCCAGGCACTGAACGTGAAGGCCTTCATCGAAACCTCTCCAGGCGCTGGCACACTCGTCGAGCCGTCCATGCCCCGCGAACTGACCGTTCCACAAATCAAGGAGTTGGTCGAGGCCTACGCCCAGGCAACGCGAAATGCGCTGAGCGCCGGATTCGACGGCGTGGAGATTCACTCGGCCAACGGTTATCTGGTCAACCAGTTCATCTCGACACATGCAAACCAGCGCGACGATGAATACGGTGGCTCGCTGGATAACCGCCTGCGTTTTCTGCGAGAAGTGGTTCAGGCTGTCAGTGCGGTTGCAGGTCCGGAGCGCGTCGGCGTGCGCTTCACACCGCTGTTCACCAGCACCAGCGAAGACCGGGTTTATATCGGCTTCGTAGAGGACGATCCACATCAAACCTACATTGAGGCAATCAAAGTGCTTGAGCAGGCAGGCGTTGCTTACCTGTCGATTGCCGAAGCGGACTGGGCGAATGCGCCCGACTTGCCCGAGGCCTTTCGCCGTGATGTGAGGCGCTCATTCAGCGGCCGAATCATCTATGCAGGACTCTATGACGCAGCTCGGGCGGCTCGGATTATCGAGGCGGGTCTTGGCGATTTCATCGCGTTCGGGCGGCCATTCATCGCCAACCCTGATCTGCCCCAGCGGATCGCCAACGGCTGGCCTCTGAATAAAATCGATCCCGCCTCCCTCTATGGCGGCGGCGCACAAGGCTTCACAGATTATCCGGTGTATTGCAGATCTGAGTCCGACGTTAAGGAAGAGGTGCTGTCATGAGTAAAGCTATTGAAGGACAGTTGTCCTGATCATAGCGGCAGCACCGGCATCGGTGCAGAAGTGGCGGGACTGCTGGCGGCGCGAGGTTGATGAGCGCGAGCTTTCTAGACGACCAGTCTAGTTAGTTGCTAGTATGCCCTGCCACTTCCGCTTCGTTCTTGAATGACGACCGCACAGTTTCTGGAGGTGGATAATGAACTGGTAATCAATGGCTGCACAGAGCCCACGCTAAAGGAGTAAGCGCGCAAGTGCGCGCATCCTGATGATGCTGGTCGCCCGCGATAGTCCTGCATTATTCAGCTAAACCCTTTATTCAACTGTGAATTGACCGATATGAGTGCATCCACCAAATTTAAAACCTCCGATGTTCGCTCACATATTCTTGATGTAGGCCAGCGCATCATGGCGGCCAAAGGTTACTCTGCGGTCGGCCTGAACGAGATTCTCGCGACCGCAGGCGTACCCAAAGGGTCTTTCTATCATTACTTCAGTTCCAAAGACGCCTTTGGCGAGGCGATTCTGGAAAGCTATTTCGAGGACTATCTGGCCGAACTGGACCGCACACTTGGCCAGCCCGGCATGAGTATGGCCGAGCGTCTGATGGACTACTGGCGCATCTGGCAAGACACCCAATCCTTTGAAGACTGCCAGGGAAAATGCCTGGCCGTAAAGTTGGGTGTGGAAGTTGCCGATCTTTCGGAGACGATGCGCTCTGTTCTCAAGCGCGGCACATCGGGCATCACCAGCCGGCTCGGACATGCCATCGAAGCGGGCGTTGCAGAAGGATCGTTTGCCATCAGCGAGGATCCTCAGGCCACTGCCCAGAGTCTGTACCAGCTGTGGGTGGGCGCGAGTGTGATGGTCAAGATCACTCGCAGCATGCAGCCTTTCGAGACGGCGATGATCAGTACCCGGCGACTGCTAAATCTCGCTTAACAAGTCTGAAGGCTTGCATGCTGGTGCCAAGTGGTCCGCCACAATTGCCCGAACGCGATCTGCATCGGCGCTCGTAACCGGGTTATAGACGATCATTGAAAGATCCGGGCGACCATCAACGGCAAAGCCGGAGTATTCAAGTTCGATGACGCCATGGGTTGCATGGCGCAGGCGCTTGGTTCCTTCACCCTGGAGACGCACGTCGTTGTCACGCCACAGTGCCGCGAAATCCGGGCTCAGGCTGCACAACTCATCGGCGAGCTTGACGACTTCAGCGGCAGCTCCGGCGCGGGTAGCGTCGGCCCGAAACGCCGCGACAATGAACCGCGCAACAGCCTGCCAATCCTCTTGCTTGGCCCGCGCGCCGGGGTTGCAAAACATCAGACGCAAGATGTTGCGCCGCCCCACCGGCAGCAGACTGTAGTCAGTGAACACTGCCGCCGCCGCGCTGTTCCAGGCCAGCACATCCCAAGTCGCGGTTTTAATAAAGGCAGGACTGAATTCGAGGGTGTCCAGAATTCGTTGCAAGCGCAGCGTCACCCCATCAGGGGCAGAATAAACAACTTCGGGAGGATGACCAAAGGCGAGCATGAACAAGTGTTCCCGCTCCGATTCGGTCATCAACAGGCTTTGAGCAATGCGGTTCAACACTTGCGTGGAAGGTGCACCACCGCGTCCTTGCTCCAGCCACGTGTACCAGGTAGCGCTGATATTCGCCCGGTGCGCCACTTCCTCTCGGCGCAATCCCGGCGTACGTCGACGCGCGCTGGAATAGCCAAAACTCACCGGATCCAGACGCGCCCGGCAATCTTTCAAATACGTTCCCAACAGATGAGCAGACCGACTTGCCATGGTGATCCTGTTAGTTTTTATACCCTGATAATGTCACGTCTTTAAGCGGATAAACGTTACGCGCACTCTGCCGACTTTCGCAAAGAGAGATTTCAGACATGCGCATATTCCTCACCGGTTCAACAGGCTTTATTGGTTCCCACGTAGCACGGGAGTTGCTCAACGCAGGTCACCAGGTGCTGGGGCTGACGCGTTCCGATACGGGGGCTCGTACGTTGCTGGCAATGGGGGCCGAGCCCCACCGGGGCGATATCGAAGACCTCGCCAGCCTCCAACGCGGTGCTGAAACCTGTGACGCCGTCATCCATACCGCGTTCGATCACGACTTCGCACATTTTGCCGCTAACTGCCAAAAGGACGCGCGTGTTATTGCGGCCTTGGGTTCGGCGCTGCAAGGTTCGCAGCGGCCGTTGATCATCACCTCCGGCACGCCGATGGGTTCGCCAGCACCAGGACAGCCCGCAGATGAGGATCACTTTGACCCACAGCATCCCAATCCCCGGGTCGCGTCGGAATTGGCTGGGGAGGCGTTATTACAGCGCGGTGTCAACGTGGTGGTCATGCGGCTTTCCCAAATCCACAACCCGTACAAACAAGGCCTGGTCACTGAGGTCATCCAGCTGGCGCGGGAAAAACAAGTTTCAGCCTATATCGATGCAGGCCTTAATCGATGGTCCGCCGCTCACGTTGCGGATACTGCGCACTTGTATCGCCTGGCACTGGAAAAGCACCAGCCGGGCGCTCGTTACCATGCCACCGCCGAATCCAGCATCGGTTTTCGCTTCATTGCTGAAGCCATCGGGGAAGGTCTGGGCCTGCCCACAGTGGCGGTGCCCGCAAACGAAGCGATGGCGAGTTTCGGCTGGCTATCGAGCTTTGTGGGTAAAGACATGTCGAGCATGAGCACCAAGACCCAAATGCAGCTGGGTTGGAAACCTGCCGGGCCAGATTTGATTACCGACCTGAGAACCTTTTTCAACCGATAGTCGGTGCACGCCCTCTAGACCGGACGCCGAACACAAAAGAAGCGGCTATATGGGCGCGCAATACGATGACCTTCCCCGACACCTTTGAGCGCATTGAAGAAAAACCTGAGCGGATCGATGAAACCTGTTTTTGGAAAAAAGTTAAGACTGTGTCAGTCGAAACAGTCTACCCAACCAAAACGGGAGTTAACGAAAATGTTCATCATATGGTCCGAACTGCTGCCTGCGATTCAGAGGTCATTCGCTGCCTTGGAAAAAAGCAATCCTAAAATGGTCAAGGCTTACATCGCGCTGGGTGAAGCCGCCGCCGAAAACGACATTCTGGACGCCAAAACCCGCGAGTTGATTGCGATTGCCGTCGCAGTGACGACACGTTGCGACGGCTGTATCAGCGTGCACACCGACGCGGCTATCAAAGCCGGGGCTTCTCGGGAAGAAATCGCCGCTACGCTGGCAACCGCAATCTCGCTAAATGCAGGTGCTGCGTATATTTATTCACTTCGAGCGCTGGAAGCTTACGACACGCTGAAGAAATAGCGTCCTCGAATGCACTTGTGAGCTAAGTTGCCGAGCCAATATCCCCTTGCGTACCCGGCCCGGCGCTTGGCCATACACTTCCTTGAATGTGTTATGAGTTCGAGTTCAATTGAGGCAAACGTCGCTGTCCATTGCGAAAGCGTCTCTCAAATAATCGGTGAATGCCCGGACTCGGGCCGATTGCCTGCGATCGGCCGGGGAAACCGCATGAATAGGAAGTGACGCAGGGGTATAGCCGTCCAGCAGCGCGACCACCCGCCCCGCTTGCAGATCCTCACGAAACAACCAGGATGGAGAAAGCGATATGCCCAGTCCACTCAAGACCATTTCCCTTATCGACTCACTGTTATTGCTGCGCACATTGCCCTTGACCTGAACGCCGATCCATTCACGGCGGTGCTCGAAACGCCAGTTGCCGAAATGTTCCAACTGATTGAAGACAAGGCAGTTATGAACGCGCAACTCATCCGGAGTAGCCGGTACACCGAACTGTTCCAGATAATCCGGCGCTGCGAACACTTGACGTTTCGTCAGGCCTATTTGCCTGGCTACTAAACTGCTGTCTTTCAACTCGCCAATACGCACCGCGATATCGATCCCCTCGCTGACGAGGTCGACGTTCTCGTCAGCGAGTTGCAAGTCGATAGACACGTCAGCATACCTCTGAAGGAAACCGCGCAGCCGAGGTGCTATTTGTATTCGTCCGAAGCTGCCTGACGAAGCAATGCGAAGTGGTCCGGCGACACGCTCTTGACCTGTCTGAAAGCTGTGCTCGGCATTGTCCACCGCCGCCAGAATCTGTCGGCAATGCTCATAGTAATGCTGACCTTCATCAGTCAAACAAAGGTTACGCGTGCTGCGGGCAAACAGGCGGCCGCCCAGCCTTTTCTCCAACGCACCGATCTGCTTGCTGATCGTGGGCTGACTGAATCCAACCTCCCGGGCTACTGCTGAAAAGCTGCCCCTTTCCACCACCCGTATAAATATCGCCATCGCTTCCAACGTGTCCATTGCTACTCACTTAGCGGTGTTTTGGCATTAATACTATAGCCATTTCGCTCCTTATCGGAATTCATCTGCTGCGCGAGACTGTTGGCATTGCCGAGTACGAGCAAAACACTTCAAAGGGAATTACACACATGAGCCACGAGACTATGCGCGCTGCCATCGCTTTACATGCCGGGACCCCGCTGCAGCTTCAGTACCTGCCCGTCCCCAAAATCACGACAGGGCAAGTGTTGGTGAAGATTATCGCCAGTTGCGTGAACCCTTTGGACACGAAGATAAGCAGCGGCCAAGGACAGCATGCGCGGCAACCGCTTCCGGCGATTTTGGGTATGGATTTGGCTGGTGTAGTTCAAGCGGTCGGTGCGGGCGTTACCCGATTTACCGTCGGCGATGAAGTCTACGGGATGGCGGGGGGCGTCGGGGGTCAGCAAGGCTCGCTGGCGGAGTACATCGCGGTCGATGCCGATCTCCTGGCGCTTAAACCGCACAATCTCAGCATGCGTGAAGCCGCTGCCCTGCCCCTGATATTCATAACGGCGTGGGAAGGGTTGGTAGACCGAGCCAATGTTCGGGCTGGGCAACGGGTCCTGGTGCAAGGCGGTGCAGGTGGCGTCGGACATATGGCTGTGCAGATTGCTACTGCACGAGGCGCACAGGTTTTTGCCACCGGGAGTGCCGATGGCCTCCAGGTAATCGAAAGCTTCGGCGCGACAGCCATTGATTATCGAACTCAGAAACCTGCGGACTATCTTGAGCAGCACACCGCTGGCGAAGGTTTTGACATCGTGTACGACACCGCCGGCGGTGCGACACTGGATGCCTCTTTCACGGCGGTGAAAGTGTACACCGGTCACGTTGTCAGTTGTCTTGGCTGGGGCGAACACAAACTTGCGCCGCTGTCGTTTCTCGGCGCGACCTATTCCGGCGTATTTACCTTACTTCCATTAATTACCGGTAAAGGTCGTAAACACCACGGTGAAATTCTCGCTCAAGCCACAGCCATGGCCGAAGCAGGACAGCTGCGGGTTCTGCTGGACGAACGACGCTTCACCTTGGGCAATGTATATGACGCGTATGCACTTGTTGGTGCAGGCAAGGCTACTGGCAAGGTGATCGTAGATATCTGACCAACTGCGCTGTCGACAATCTGTCTTCAGTTGTCGATAGTAATTCCCGCCAAGCCACACCCGGATGTTTAACCGATTACTTATCCAGCCATCGTGACAGCTCCTCGCTCACCTTGGCAGGCGGTACCTATGAAAAATATCGCTTATCTGGCATTTGTTGCCCTGGGAGTCATTTGGGGTACCAATTTCGTCTTCATGAAATGGGCGGCGGTATTGATCACGCCATCACAAATCGTCCTGGTGCGCATTTTCTTCGGCTTCTTGCCGATCCTGGTGTTCGCACTGGTCTCACGCTCGCTACGAATGAGTCATCTGCGCTATGCACACCACTTTCTGGTAATGGCTTTGTTGGCGACGGTTTTCTATTACTACGCGTTTGCCAAAGGCACATCTATGCTTCTTTCGAGTGTGGCGGGTATGTTGAGTGGTGCTATCCCGCTGTTCGCCTTTGCGTGCGCGTTGCTGTTTCTACGCCAGGAACCTTTAACCAAACGTACCGCCGTAGGGGTGTTGCTGGGGTTTTCCGGTGTATTGCTCATTGCCCGTCCGTGGGCTACCGGGGTTGGCAGCATTTCTCTCGAAGGTGTGCTCTATATGGTCCTGGGCTCGCTGAGCGTCGGATGCTCATTTGTCTACGCCAAGCGCTTTCTCACCGGGTTGAACATCTCGCCGGTCGCTCTCTCCACTTATCAGATCGGTCTGGCGTTATTGGTGATCGCGGCGTTCACGGATTTCCATGGCATGGGTCGAATACTGGAAGATCGACGAGCCTTCATTGGCGTATCGGTGGGTTTGGGCCTGCTCGGCACAGGTGTCGCCTACGTTCTCTATTACTACATCGTCCATCGTTTGGGCGCCTTGGCAGCAGCCTCGGTGACCTACATTCCACCGGTCGTAGCACTGCTGATCGGCTTCTTCGTGGCAAATGAACCAGTGCATGCCATTGATCTCGTCGCCATATCAGCGATTCTGGCGGGTGTGTATGTGGTCCAGACAGGCCGCCGGCAACCGCCGAAAGCGCCGACTCCAGACCTACCCCGCCCCGTCCTGAAGAATTAGCCCTTAACAGGTTTCACCATTGGCAAGTTCACAGGTTGATCTCGTTGAAACACCCAATACTGCGCTTGGCAAAAAAAAGGGAGCAGCTCTCGCTGCTCCCTCCAACTGCTTATTTCATGTAGCAATTATTCTTTCGGTTCGTACTGCATATCACCATGACCAAAAGACCAATCCTCACGTTTCACGTCGATCAAACTGATCCAGATATCGTCTTTGCGCAGTCCGGTTTTTGCGTGAATACCGTCTGCGACTGCTCTGAAAAAGGCTTTTTTTACCGCGACCGTGCGTCCAGCCACCCAGGTAATCTGAATAAATACAATGTTCGGCGTGTACGTCAAACCCAGATACCCCGCAGGCGGGTAGACCAATTCATCCGGGGCATGACGGTGGATGATCTGAAACTTGTCATGCTCAGGTACATTCGCAACATTGATCATTGCGTCATAAACAACATCGCCAATTGCGGCGACGGTTTCTGCTGAAGCCTGCACACCAATATCGATTCTGGCCAAGGGCATCGGGCGTTCCTCATTGAATGGAATTGTTTGCATGTTCGGCATTACTGATTTGGCCGACAGTACTAAGCTAGGCTGGACGACATGATTCATCAAGCGCATTATTCTCGTAATAAGTATGAGGGTTACGCATGCTATTCGAAGATCTCAAGGCCTTGGTGGCAGTGATTGAGTGTGCATCCCTGACGAAGGCTGCCGAGGCGTTATGCATCACTCAATCGGCAGTTTCCAGGCGAATCCAGCATCTGGAGGATGTGCTGAATGTGAGCTTGTTTGATCGTACTACCCGCCCGCCAGTGCCCACCGCAATGGGCTACCGAATTTATGAATGCGCAGTAGGTTTGCTCCGGGATGCTCGATACTTGCTAAGTATTCCAGAAGAGGATGCGTTGCCCAGCGGCAGATTCCGAGTGGGATTTACCCAGATCGTCGCGGATGCGGTGGTGTTTGAGGTTGTGACTCGAATGCGTGAGAAGTTTCCCGATCTCGACATGCAGCTGATGACTGACTGGAGTTCCGAGTTGCAGCAATTGGTTCTGCATGGAGCGCTGGACGCCGCAACGCTGATGCTGCCCTCCCCCAGCAGCCTGCCCGATAAGCTGCAAGGCCAACGGGCAAGCACGCTTGAGATCCTCGTCGTTCAAAGCAAAGAAAAGCCCGTTGCAGGCTCGATTACCGACATAAAAGACTTGTCTGGAAACGAATGGATTTTGAACCCCAAGGGATGTGGCTATCGCTCAGCTTTGGAAGCGGCCATGGGTGGACAAGGACAAAAGCTGAAGCTCCGTGTCGACACTCAGGGAGCGGTCATGCAGATGCGGATGGTTGCCGCCGGTTTAGGGCTGGGCCTGATTCCTCGGCAGCTTTTGCAAACCAGTCCGTTTTCAAATCAGCTGGCCATCGTCGAAATCAACGACTTCTCGCTGAAGATGGACATCTGGATCGTTCGGTCAAATCAACCTGGAAACCTGAAAAAGGCCTATGACCTGCTGGTCGACAGTGTGCTGCAAGGCTTCCAGATTTCCCCGTTCGCGCCGTCACACCTGAACATGAGCGCGGGAGAGTGAAACCATCTACGCAATGACCCTCGAATAGACTGACATGTCGACGTTGCCACCGGACAGGATCACACCGACCTTGCGCCCCGGCATAGATTCGCGCTCCTGAATGAGCGCTGCCAAGGCAGCCGCCCCGGCTCCTTCAGCGAGGTTATGGGTATCGCAATAATAGATGCGCATGGCCTCGCGGATCTGCGCGTCACTGACCGCTACGATCCGCGCCGCCCCTGTCGCGTAGATGGCAAAGGCGTCCGGGACCGGCTTGCGCACGGCCAGACCGTCGGCGAAGGTATCGGCCGAAGCAGTCTCGCGTATGGCTCCAGCCTCAAACGACAATTTTGCCGCAGCAGCCTCGGTAGACACCACGCCCACCACCTGAGTCTTGAGGCCCAGTGCGTCGCGGGCGGCGATCACCCCGCAAATGCCCGATCCACAGCCAATGGGCACATAGACGGTGTCCAGATCTGGTGCAGACTTGAACAGTTCCAGGGCATAAGTGGCGACACCTTTGACCAGCTCGGTATGGAATGGCGGGACCAGAAAAAGCCCATGCACCTGCGACAGGCGGGCGGCCTCTTCACGCGCCTCATCAAAGTCGCGACCAAACTCCACGACTTCGCCACCAAAGCCGCGCATGGCGTTGTTCTTTTCCGGGGAGTTGCCTTGCGGCACGACGATTAACGCCCGTAAGCCCAGCGCGCGCGCCGCCAACGCCACGCTTTGCCCATGATTGCCACGGGTAGCACTGACGATCCCTTTCGCAGCTGGATGCTCGCGTTTGAGCCAGTGCATAAAGGTAATGCCGCCTCGCACCTTGAAAGCGCCGGTAGGTGTGTGGTTTTCGTGCTTGACCCACACCTCGCAACCCAAGCGTTCACCCAGCAACGGCCAGGCGTATTGGGCCGTAGCAGGCATGACCTGATAGACCAGATGCGCGGCCTGTTCAATATCGTCAAGCGTCAGTCTGTGCATGGTTTGTGCTCCGAAAGTTTGGCCCAGTCTAGGGACGCGCGCAGCGGTTTGGCTTTCAGAAAACTGACCTGACTTTCCAGCCTCCTGTTCGCTACTATGGCATTCATGAGCCATCGCAATCGCCCACAGTCATCGCGCCTGCCTGAACCGGTCCGTCGGGTCGAAACAGGGCCGTGGACCATTGAATTACTACCCGGCAGCGCCTACGCAACCCGATATATACCGACTCAGGCAGCAATTGGCTTCGCCTTCGACAGCCAGCGGGGCGTGCACGCTATCGGCAGCGACCGGGTGCTGCCTTTCACGGCCGTCCCCAACGGCCTGGCGTTCGTCCCGGCCGGCTGTGACGTGTTGTCCGAATCCCCTCAGGGTGGAGAATACCTGCGGGTGATCCGCACTGACGGCATGGCGCTGGGGGGTGATCGAGCCTTCAACAATCGCATTGATCTCCAGGCGACCAGGCTCGCATCGCGCATGCGCAACGCGCTGTTGCACGCCTCGGTGGCGGACGACTGGGAAAGCTGGGCACTTGCATTGGCAGAACGGGCGCACAGTCACGGCGCATTGCCGATACCTCACACCGGCTCGATAACCGGTGCCCGGATGCGCTTGCTCGATGAGTTCATCGACGCGATGCTTGGCGGATCGTTGAGTGTAAAAGCCATGGCGCAGTTGCTCGGATTGTCCGAGGGCTATTTCATCCGCGCCTTCAAAACCGCCACCGGCAAAAGCCCTCACGCTTATCTGATCGACCGACGTCTCGCCAAAGCCCGCGCTCTGATGCACGACTCCTGCGCCAGCCTGTCGGACATCGCCCTCACCTGCGGCTTCAACTCCCAGGCCCACATGACAACCGCCTTCAGGCAGCGGCTTGGTGTCAGTCCCGCGCAGTTGCGTCGTGGTTAGGGGGCTTCAGTCACGGCAGCCTGCCTGCTCAGTCGATCAAGACAGGGTCCGTTCGACCTGGCAAGTTCAGCGACTCAACGCTCCGTCGTGCGGATTGCCGTACCTACTGTCCCTTACGTCCACGAGCGACAGGCTTGCCAGTCAATGCAGCGCGTCCTCGGATAACGGCGGGCGCAAATAACGCCCACCGGGATGGGCTTCATTAGGAGGCTAATTAATAAATACCCCCTTATGAGAACCTGTATAGACCGGGGACATAGCTGACAGGTGTGCGGGGACATGGTTGACACTTCTCGGTAAGACGAGCTTGCCGAGAACTCATCATGTCCTGGAACACGAGAGATGCTATGAGCCTGAAAGAAGAGTTCATTTCCTTGGCTTTACGGCCTGGTGCGAACCGGCGAGAGCTGTGCCGCCGCTTTGGAATCAGTCCGCAAACCGGCTATAAATGGTTGCGACGCTTTGAAACGCTCGGCCAAGCCGGGCTGTTAGAACAGTCCCGACGACCGCTCAATAGTCCCCGGCAGTGCAAACCTGATCTTGAAGCTGATGTAATTGCTTTACGTAAGCAGCATCCCAAGTGGGGTGGCCGCAAGATCAGTCATAAGCTGGCTGTATCTGTTGCGCCCAGCACAATCACTAACATCCTGCACCGCCATGATTTGATTCTGCCGCACGACAGCGCTGCATCGCAGCCTTGGCATCGCTTCGAGCATGAGGCGCCAAATGATCTATGGCAGATGGATTTCAAGGGCTTTTTCCAAACGAATCAGGGGGCCTGCTATCCCTTAACGATGTTGGATGACCATTCTCGCTTCAACTTGACTATTCAAGCTTGCCCCCACCAACGCGGTGTACTGGTGCAGGAGCATATGACCGAAGTCTTTCGCCAATATGGCCTGCCTGCACAAATCAACACTGATAACGGCGCTCCATGGGGATCACCGAGCAGTCCGGGCCAGTTGACGCCGCTAACTATATGGCTCGTTCGTCTGGGCATCAAAGTGACTTGGAGCAGACCAAGACACCCGCAAACCAATGGCAAAAACGAACGTTTCCACCGCTCGTTAAAGGCCGAGGTGTTAAGCGGGAGAAGCTTTAAGAATTTGATCGAAGCTCAGCACGCCTTTGATCAGTGGCGAGATATTTACAATCACCATCGTCCTCACGAAGCCTTAAATTATCTGGTTCCCATGGATCGGTATCAGGCTAGTCCACGCTCCTACCCCCAGCTCTTGGGGGAGTTTGAGTACGCTCCGGGCGATGTGTTGGCGAAGGTCAATGATCGTCGAATCAGATTCAAAAATGAGTATTTCCGCATCGCTAAGGCATTGAGTGGACATGTGGTTGCTGTCCGCCAAAGTGTCCAGCGGGAGGATCTCTTTGATGTCTATTTCTGTGGCCACTGGCTGCGGACAATCGATTTCAGCAACCGGCAGAAGGAGCGATAATGTGTCAACCATGTCCCCGTACATGTGTCCACTATGTCCCCGGTCTATACAAGAACCGATTAAATATATTTAAGTTAACTATAGAGTGCTTCTTATTCACAATCCTATCTGCATAGTAACTGCACAGGAACAGAAGAACATCCGAATAGATACCAGAAAATACACTAGCAATTCGATTGAATTGTTTGCATTCCTAATTATACATTTCTTACCAAAACTGGATTTATCCCTTGAAATATTCACAGCGCACGCCCCATAGTGCCAATGCGCCACATTTCTGGCTACAAAAATACTAAAAAATGAAAGGAGTATCTACATGCTAACTTCCTTGTCGGTAAGGACAAAATTGGTATTAAGTTTTGGCATGATGGTATTGATTATATTTCTTGTTTCTACGCTTTCAGTTATTAGCCTAAGTGATTCGAATCTGCGTTTCTCCAGCTATGTCGATGGTTTGAGTAAGCGCATGGGCTTGATGAATGATTTGCTGCTCGCTGCACAGCAGCGTGCTATTTCCGCCCGCAATCTTGTACTGGTCACCTCTGCAACTGGCCGACAGTCCGAGACCGACAGCATAAACACAGAACACAAGAACGTTGGAAGGCTTTTGTCAGAACTCGTAGCTGGAGTTAATGCATTGCCTTCATCCACCAATGGCAATAATGCCCGGAGTTTGGTTGCCGAGATTGAGCAAATTGAGAAAATCTATGGCCCGGTCGCCCTGGAGATCACGCGGCTGGCCATGAGTGGCGATAATAGCGCGGCCATCAACATGATGAATAATGAATGCTTGCCACTCCTGAAAAAGCTGGTGGCCAGCGTCAATAACTACAAAGAGTTTAACTCAAAGGCGGCACAGGCCAGCGTGAGTGACTCGCAGGTCGAATATCAAAACAATCGCAGCTTTCTGATGTTTTTCTGCGCAATAGCAATTGCCATAGGGGTGGTGCTGACAGTTCTAATAGTTCGTGGATTATCACGTGCTCTTGGTGCAGAGCCCACTGTGTTGTCTACAATCGCACAGCGCGTTGCCAGTGGTGACCTGCGCCCGATTCTCGAAGCGAAAATGTCAGTGGCCGGTAGTGTGCTGTCCTCCTTAAGCGAAATGCAGTCACGTCTGAGCTCGCTTATCAGTCAGGTTAATACTTCATCAACAGTCATCTCTACTGCAGCCGTAGATCTTTCCGCTGCGACAGAGCAGACCCGCATCGGCGTGGAAAACCAGAGAATTGAAATCGATCAGGTCGCTACCGCAATCCACGAAATGGTAGCAACCACCCTCGAAGTTGCGCGCAACTCCGAAGCGGCAGCCCATGCGGCCCTCAGCGCTAACCTTCAAGCGCAGACCGGCGGCACCATGGCAAAAGACGCAATCACGCAAATAAAACGCCTGGCATCTGAGGTGGCAAAATCTGCCGCCGCCATGGCGCAACTCAAAACGGAGAGTTTGAATATAGGCGGTGTATTGCAAGTGATCACATCAGTCGCTGATCAAACCAATTTATTGGCGCTAAATGCCGCTATCGAGGCTGCCAGGGCGGGCGATGCCGGTCGAGGATTTGCGGTGGTGGCAGATGAGGTGAGAACGCTTGCCAAACGGACTCAGGGCGCAACCCTGGAGATTGGAACTCTGACCGCCAATCTGCAAAAAATAGCTGAAGAAGCTGCCGGGATGATGGAAGTCTGTCGCGGTCTGACTGATGAAACGGTAATACAGGTTTCAAACACTGGAAACTCGGTTGAAACCATCGTCGAGATGATTGACAACATCCAACAGATGGTAAGGCAAATCGCAACGGCAGGCGAGGAGCAAAGCTGTGTGGCCGAGGAAATTAACCGCAGTGTTAGTTCAGTTCGCAATATTGCCGATGATTCAGCTTTATCGTGCGAAAAAACGGCCCATTCAAGTAATAACCTGGCAACCCTGGGCAACGTACTGCAGCAGCAAATAGGTCACTTCCAGGTTTGACGAGTTGATTTAAGATAGCTCTCGGCGGGTTAAGGAACGCGACTTGAGTCACGCCCAGGATGGTTTCCCACAAATGCAGAACAGCCCGACTGTGCGGGCTTTTCTATGGGGGGTCGATTTAAATAATAGGTCGCGCGATGCGTCGCCGCTCCCTGGGCCGTAATTGCTTGATCTTCACCGCATCGGTACCAGTTCTTGTCAAAAGTCGCTCTACTCAAACTGCCCGGGAGTGCTGACGGCTGCTACCGGTTACTTTCTAAAGCTGCCAGCAGGAGTTAATCCACCTACTTTGAGTGACTCATACTCTTTTACTTAAAGCGAGCACTGGTCCACGCCAGGACGGTTCACCTGGGCGGCTGAATTAACTTGAACTGCCGCTGATATTCATCCGTGACTTCTCTTGCCTCGCTGTTGCTGGTCACGACCCGAGGCGTGATCAACACGATCAGTTCAGTGCGGCCCTTGCTGCGGCTGGTTGAACCGAAAAGCCAGCCCAGGCCGGGTATCGAGCCCAGATAGGGTACCTTGCTGACACCTTCGGTATCGTCCTGCTGGATCAAGCCACCCAGTAACACCGTCTGGCCACTCTGCACTGCAACTTGTGTCGCGATGGAGCGCGTGGAAATTCGTGGGTTTTGCTCGGGAGCGGTGGTAGCACCAGCATCGCTTACCTGCTGCTTGATATCCATGTAGACGAGGCCGCCCGGATTGATACGCGGCACTACATCCAGAATCACCCCGGTTTGTATGTACTCGACACTGCTCAGGGTAGTGTCCGTATTGATGGTGTTGACGGTGGTCTGGCTGATAGGGATGTTATCGCCAACCTGGATCTGGGCTTGCTGGTTGTTCATCACCACCAGAGAGGGTGCCGACAGGACCTGGGTCTTACCCGTTGCCTCCAGGGCCCGGATGGCCACCTGCAAATTGTTGCCGACGAAGGAGTAGAAAAAGGTATCGGCGGCCCCCAACCCTGCCCCGCCAAAGCCAAGAGCGCCCTGGCTGCCGCTGATATTACCAATGCCGGGAGTGGTGGAGTTGCCAGCCAGTCGCCCCAAGTACCACTGCACCCCCAGATCCAGTTCACCGGTCAGTGACACTTCGAGGATGCGCGTCTCGATCTGGACCTGCATGGGCGGGTTATCCAGGCGCCGGATTGCGCTCTCGATTTCGGCCCACTGGCTGGGCCGGGTGCGTATCAATAACTGGTTGCTGCTTTTCTGCGCCGTGATGCGGGTGCTTTCGTCCAGGCCCTTGCGGCCTTCGCTGGTCGGCTCCTCTGGCACTTCACTGTCGACGTCATTTGCCGCTTCAGCCGATGCGGGGCTCTGTGCGGAGGAGTCCTGCATCCCCATGCCGTTTTGAATGCCAGAGCCGCTTTGGCCTAGCCCGGAATTGCGCCCCACACCGCCCAGCCCGCCGCCGCTGCGCCCACCGCCAATCGGCGAAGACAAGGTGGTGGTGGTCAGTCCTGGCGCCACCTCGGCGGCGGACTCTTCCTTAATCGCGCCGCTGCCGTAGATCTGCCGCAGGTAGCGGCTCAGGTCGGTGGCCTTCATATTGCGCACGTCATACACGTACAGCTGCGGTTCATTGCCGCCGCCGTTGTCGATCATTCGAATCCAGTCGCCCACCTCTTGCAAGTATTGAGGCTGCGAGGAAATGGCGACGACTGAGTTGGTCCGCTCGATGGGCATGAAGCGCAACATACCCGCCAGCGGCGTCCCGCTGTCGGGGCCAAATACCTTTTGCAGCTCGGGCAGCAGTTCGGACACAGTTGCACGCTGCAAGCCGAAAACCCCGATGGACATGCCACGCAGCCAGTCGACATCGAAGGTCTCGATGCTGGCCTGGTAATTGGCAAGTTCATCGCTGGTGCCTGCCATCCCCAACACATTACGCGCAGGGTCCACCAGCAAAAAGGCGTTATCACGGGCGAACGGCTTGAGCAGCTTCTGCATTTCAGGGGCTGAGATATAGCGCAGCGGAAACAGCCTCACCGACAGGCCCGCTGCAGGCTGACGCAACCCAATGGAAGGCACCAATTGACCGGCAACCGCTTGACTGGCGGGCAATATGAGGTAACGGTCACCCTGGCGGATCATGGCGTTGTTGGTCCAGGACAGCAGCGATTCGAGGATGGCCATGGACTCAGTCTTGCTGACGGGCCTGGAGGTCGAAAACGACACTTCACCGCTGACCCCTTGGGCGATGCTGTAATTCTCCTGGAGCAAGTCGCCCATGATGGTGTTGATCACCGCGACAATCGATTGGCTATTGAAGTTGAACATCACCCCGGCGCTGCCATCCCCCTGGTTTTCCCCTACAGGCACCGGGCGGCCGACGTGGGTGCCGGGGCCTTGAATGAAGCGCTGGTTACCCTGAATGATCTGCCGTTGCGCGTTGCTGGGCACCGATGCACCAGCAGTGGCGGCGGGCGGCATCCTTATGTTCTCGGGCACTTGCCGGGCGCCGGTGCCGCGCAAGGCTTCCCGGGTCAGGTCGTCGTCCTCATTCAGTGGATGCGGCGCACAGCCACACAAGGCAGCGAACATCACCAGCATCACGGTCGAGGTCCAGGGCGACATGGTTCAGTGGCCTCCCGTAACAGGTTCGCGAGGGGACTGAGCGTCCGGCGCATTGGTCGGCGCCGCGCCCGACCGTTTCACTTCAGGCAAGCGCGGGGTCGGCAATTGCAGGCGCTGGGTGCTGCCGTCCAATTCGAACTGCACAGCCTGGGCGTCGATACGCTGCACGCGCCAGCCGCTGGGCAGTTGTCCGCCCTCGCGCAAGGACAGATCGTGGCCATCGGCCTGCTTGAACAGGGCGTGACGCACGCTACCGTCAATGATTACTCCGGTCAGCTTCAACCCGCCGAGATCCGTCGCGGTTTTTACGGCGCGCACGGGCTTGTCCGGTTCCCGCGTGGGGCTGAACAACGGCGTTTTCCAAGTATCGACGAGCTGCTCCAGCGGCACGGGCGTCGGCAGCAACGGCACCGGCGTTGCGGTCAGCGGGGCATCAGCTTGTGGAATCGCCAACCATTCAGGATCGCTGCCCACCCCGGTCGATAGCCAGCCAAGGCCAATCGCAAGCATCAATGCCAAAGCCGCCAACACCTGAATCAGCGGCTGTCTCCAGGCACTCATCGCGACGGTTCCTGCAATGCGGACTGACCTACTGCAGACCCCTCCTCTGCAGGCGTCGAGGCGCCGGAAGCCAGAAAACCAGTGACCAGCAGGTGCACACTCAAGCGTCCTGGACCGCCATTGGCCGGCGCATTGTTTGCGCGACGGATTCTCAACTCATCAACGAACAACAATGGCTGGCTCGACTCCAGTTGGTGCAACAGGGTTTCCAGCGGCTCGGTGGCGCATTCCAGATCCAGGCTCAGGCGAATCTGGCGAAACGGCTCCTGGCTCTGACCCTGGGGCAAGATCGGCATACGCTGCGTCACCTGGCAGCCCGCGCCCCGCGCTTCGTTGTCCTTGACCATCTGCGCGACCTTTTGCATCAGTTCGGCCGCCACCACGCTGGGGTCATCGCCCTTCAGTAACGCGTTGTGCAACGAGTCTTCGCCCGGCGATTTCTCCATGGCCTGCTGCAGGCGCTGGCCTAGGGCGAGCAGCCGCTGATAGTGCTGACGTTGTTTCCGCAGGGTGTCCATTTGCGCGTCCACCTCCTGCAACGGTGCGATCAAGAAAGGCTGGATGACTAGAAAATGGAAGCCCGCCAGCATGACGACAACCAGTAGCCAGGCACCGACTCGCCGCTCACGAGGAGTCAGCGGGCGGCCCATCACCAGACTCCCCACGGGTTTTTGCGCGGATGTAGAACCGATCACGGCCACTGGCTTCGTCAGGTTGAATAACCCCTTGATATTGCGGGTCGGACAGCTGGCTGCAGCCCTTGATCAAGGCGATCAGCGAACTCGCCCGGGTGCTTAAGCCAGCCACATCGACCTGCCCGTCCGCGCTGATTTCCAGGGTTTGCAGCCAGGTGTCGGGCGGCAGGCAGCGGGTCAGTTCGCTGAGCAACAGCGCGCGGGACGGCTGATTCAAGCGTCGTTCGAAGAGAAACTGCACGGCGCTGCGCGAGGCGCCTGACGCGTTGCGCAGGGCAGCGTCTTCGTTGGCCTGTTGCCGCAGTGTCTGCACCTCGGTCTTCATGACGGCCAATGCAATCTGGCGGTTGTGTAGCCACACCCCGTGCAAGGCAATGGCCAGTGCGACACAGGCCACACCCAACCCCATCGCCAGATGTCGACCTCGATGCTGAACAGCAGCGTCATAGCCGGTGGGTAACAGGTCCAGGCCCATCGGCTGGCCAACATCATCGAGTACCTCCACCGCCTCCAGCACCAACCCGGTGGCCGTGCAGTGGTGCAGGCATTGATCGAGGAAATCGCGCTGAACCAGCGCCAACGTCACCCATACCTGAGTATCACGAATGCCATCGCGGCGGATCGCGTAATACACCTGACTGGCGTCGAAGGGGGTAAAGCGATCCAGCTCGAATGCCATGACACTGCGCACGTCCCGGGCGGCGGCCAGTGGCAGGGGTACGCGGTGCAGAAGCACGACGTCGGCAGGCAGATCGAGCACGACATGGGTGCCAGCCGGTTCGTCACCCATGCTCGGGGGCAACGGCCAAGGGTAATGTCGTGGCGCGCTGCCGGGGCGCAGTGAGCGTTGCAGCCACGACGGCAAGCTGTTGAACAACTCAAGACGCCAGGCCTGGAGAAACACCTGGACGCGGCTGCCGGACCATTTACCGGACCATTGCGCCTTGAGCCGCGCCTGCAGGAGCCAGAACAGTTCAAAACCCATGAGCTGCGGCCTCATTCGTTGTAGCGCACGACCCGGAAAGGTCGGGTGCCACTGTCCATGGGTAACAGTAGTACGGTGCTGTCGACCACGGCGGTTATCCCATCGGGTAAATAAGCCTGACTGCGTATTCCCACAATCGGCCCGGCGTCCACGCCCAGCGGCTGGATGTCCGGCAAATGCAACGCACGCCGCAGGACACCCGTGGCAAAGGCCGGATCTGGCAAGGCCATCCCGCTCCAGACTGTGACCTGGTCAAGCAGGCCCTCATACAGCGGCGCACTCATCCCGGCCAGGTCGCGCAGTTCTTCGAGGGCCCTCAGCGGCGGCTGACCAACCGCTCGACGCTGATCGAGGGCGGCAGCCACCGTGCGCGCCTGTGTCGGCGAAGCGCCCAAGGCTGTCAGCAGACGCGACACATCGGTTGCCGAAGCGGCATTCAGGTCCAGTTTGCCACGCTCGCTGCGCACGCTGACCTGCAAGCTGGCGTCGTCAAAGCGCAGGGTTTGCGTGCGGCCATCGGTGATCCAGCGCCGGTTCGCTGCCGGATCGCTCAACGCCCGGACCGCCAGGTTCATGCCGGCCTCGGCCGCGAGAGTGGCCCTCGTATGTTCGCGTTGCCAAAACCCAAGAGCGACCTGCTGGCGGACTTCCACCACTAGGGCACCGAGCAGCAACGTCAACAGCGCCAGCGCCCACAACACCAGCAGCAAGGCCATGCCACGCTGACGATTCATGGCACCACCTGCAAATCGCTGAGTTCCAGTCGCAGGGCGACTACTTGTGGAAACCAGGCCACCGGGCCGTCGCTGTTCAGGTCGATGCGAATCGCTTCGGGAAGTCTGGCGGGCCACGGCCAGGTATTCAGCCAGCCGGTTCGGGCGCCTCGCGTGTCACGGCCGCGATAACTGAACTGCACGTCGCCCACGTCCCGGAGTAACACCTGCGGCTGGCCCCACGCCCCGCCGCCCGCACTTTGCAAGTGCTCGAAGCGCACCTGCAAGGCGTTGCCTTTGCCGCTGCCGACCACCTCGAACGTGTGCAGCTCTATGCCGCCACCCAGCAAATTGTCCAGCCCGGCAGCAAACCGCAGGCGCTGAGGCTGCCCGTCGAAAATGATCACCTGATCGTCTTCGGAGGCCTGTATCTCCAACGGCAAGGCACCCTGCAACGCCTTGTGCAGAAAATTCTGGCTGGTGCGTAATTCGTCCAGTCGCTGGCTATAGCGTTCCCCCTTGAGCAACGCACGATTGGCCCCCAGCAAGGCACCGGCCACCAGCGCGGTCAGCACCCCCAGCAGGGCCAGTGCCAGCAACATTTCCAGCAGGGTGAAACCTCGGGACAGGCACCTCACGGATTAGCACTCAGGGCCGGCGCCGATTGCACCGCCAGAGTGCTCAAGCGCAACTCGCGACCGCGCTGAGCCACCGTCAGTTGCAGGCGCAGCAATGGCATTGCCGACGCAGGCCCTGGCTCGCGTGTGACCTGTAAATGCCATTGAACGCCATGCTCGGTCCCGGACCGCTCCCCCACTTGCAGCGGCTGGTCACGCTGATCGTCGATCAGGGTCCGCGCCGCAAGGCTCAGGCGGTCACTGGCCCGCACCTGTTCCAGCGTGCGTGCCGCTTGTCCGAACGTAACCAGCAGCACCGTGCTCCCCAGCGCCAGTACCACCAGCGCGGCGATCATTTCCAGGAGTCCGAAGCCTGCGGATGCGTGCTTCATTGCACAGCCTGCCAGCGCACGTTGCCGTTGAGCCAACCCACATCGATCCGCCAGCGCTGCCCTGCCCGCTCCACCAGCAAGTGGCCGCCACTTGAACTGCCGTCGGGGAAAAACGCTACGGCCGGGCCCAGTGCTTCAGCGGTGGTCAACTGCACGGCCAGATTGCCCGGCCAATGCCGGGGATCCTGGCCTGGGGCCTGAAAGCTGCGTTTGGGCAGGTCAAAGCGCAATTGCAGGGGGGCACCGCTGAGCACCGCCTGGGTTCGGGTCTGTCGCAGTGCCGCGACTATTTCGCGTAACGCCTGTCGATCACGGCTGGCGTCCAGTCCCCGGCTCAGCCCCACGCCGAGCACCCCGAGTGCCACGGCCATCAAGGCGATCACCATCAACAGCTCCAGTAGAGTGAAGCCGGCCACCGACACGCGAGCGTTCACTCCCAGTTCCCCAGATCAGCGCTGTAGCCCTCGCCACCGGGCTGGCCGTCCTGACCGTAGAAGATCAGATCGAAACTGCCGTGCTGGCCGGGGAAGCGGTAGCCGAACCCATGACCGAACGGGTCCTTGAGATCTGAAGGCTTGGCGTAGGGCCCCGCCCAACTGTTCGAACCTGCCGGCTTGTTGACCAGTTGCGCGAGGTCCTTGGGCGGCGAACCCATGTCCAGTCCGTAGCTTTCGATCTTCATGCTCAGGCTGGCCAGTTGCGCTTTACCTGCGCCGTACTTGCCCTTGTCGACGTTGCCGCCTACCTGGCGCACCACGATGGTTGCGACGATGCCCAACAGCACGATCACCGCCAGCATCTCCAGCAACGTAAAACCGCGTGTATGCCTGAGCGACAGCATCATCAAGGCCCTCAAATGTTACTGGTGAGGCTCATCAACGGCAGCATGATGGCCAGCATAATGAAGGCCACCATCACCGCCATCACGATGGTCAGCGTGGGCACCAGCGCAGCCAGCAGGCGCGCGATGCTGTGGCGGGCTTCGCCGTCGAACACCTGCCCCACCTTGAGCAGCATGGTGTCGAGCTGCCCGGCTTCTTCGCCTACCTGAATCATCTGCAGCGCCAGTTCCGGCAGCAGGTTGTCGTGACCCAAGGCAAGGGCCAGCGATCCACCGCCCTTGACCTGTTCGCTGGCCAGTTCGACCTGAGCGCGCACCGCCCGGTTGCTGACTACCTCCGCGGCAATCTTCAGCGCACCCAGCAGGGCCACGCCATTTTGCAGCAGCGTGCCCAGGGTTCTTGCCAGTCGCGCCGCTTCGACGCGCTGCAACAACGCGCCGGTGATCGGCAAGTTCAGCAGTCGGCGATCCCAACGCAACCGTCGTGCTGGATCGCGTAGAGCACGGAGGGTGATCATCGCGCCCATCACGGTCAGTGCAACCAATAGCAGCCAGTACTGATTGAAGAATTGCCCCATGGCGAGGACGAGTTCGGTGACCAATGGAATCGGCACGCCCAGGTCCTGAAAAATCGGCACGAACTGCGGCACCACGTACGCCAGCAATAGCACCAGCGAGCCGAGCACGCCCACCACCAGAAAGGCCGGGTAGATCAAGGCGTTGATGATTTCGCTGCGAAGCGTCTCACCGCGCTCCAGATACTCGGCAAGCTGACGCAGGCTGTCTTCCAGTGCACCGCCCGCTTCCCCGGCGTGTACCAGGCTGAGATACAGCGGCGTGAACTGATGGGGCTCCTGTGCCAATGCCGCAGATAAAGGCTGCCCGGCCTTGACCCGTTCGCGTACCCGGTCCAGCAGCGCACGGGCCGGACCCTGCCGGGCGCCGGCCTGTTTGATGAGAATACCCAGCGCCCGGTCCAGCGGCAGGCCGGCATTGAGCAGAATCGCCAGTTGCTGAGTGAACGCCATTAACGCCCGAGTGGTCAGGCTGCGACTGGGCCGCCAGTGAATCCACTGGCCCTTCGCCGGTTCGATGTGTAGAACCAGCGCCCCCTGGCGATGCAGCTGCAGGGCCAGTTCCTGACGGTCCTCGGCGTCCATCTCGCCCTGACGCGCGCGGCCATCGGCGTCCACGATACGGTAGCGAAACATAGCCATTTCAGGCCCTCGTCTTTTTATTCTTGTTCGCCTATTCGCTGCGTGTGACGCGCAGCACCTCTTCCAGCGTCGTGACACCCGCTAGTGCCTGACGCAAACCGTCTTCGTACAGGGTGCGCAAACCTCCACGCCGCGCCGCCTGTTCAAGGGTCCCGGAGTCGGCATGACTCATCAGCAGGCTGCGCAGCTCATCGTTCATCACCAAAAGCTCGGTGAGTGCGCAACGGCCGTGATAACCACCACCAGGCGCGTCGGTCCGAGGTCGGTACAGCAAGATTGGACGGCGCTCGGTCAACTGCTCCAGACCATATGCCATCACTAATGCCTGCGGCGCTTCGAACGCCTCGCTATACCGGGGGTCAAGCCGGCGCACCAGTCGCTGCGCCAGAACGCCGATTACCGTCGAGGCGATCATGTAACTCTCCACGCCCATGTCCAGCAGTCGGGTGATGCTCGCCGCCGCGCTGTTGGTGTGCAGGGTTGAAAGCACCAGATGCCCGGTCAATGAAGACTGGATCGCGATGCGACAGGTTTCAAGGTCACGCATTTCGCCGATCATGATCACGTCCGGATCCTGGCGGACGATGGAGCGCAGCGTCATGGCGAAATCCAGGCCGATGGCCGGCTTGACCTGAATCTGATTTATGCCCTGGATCTGGTATTCCACCGGGTCTTCGACGGTAATGATCTTGCGCTCGCAAGTATTGAGCCGGGTCAGCGCGGTGTACAGCGTTGTGGTTTTGCCCGAACCGGTGGGACCGGTAACCAGGAGGATGCCGTGCGGGCGTTCCAGTAATGCCAGCAGACCTGAAAGTTGCAAGTCATCGAAGCCCAGGCTCTGCAGATCGAAACTTACGGTCTCGCGATCCAGCAGCCGCATGACTACCGACTCCCCGAAGCTGGTGGGCACCGTCGAGACCCGCAGATCGAGTTCCTTGCCTTGCATGCGCAGCATGATCCGCCCGTCCTGAGGCAGTCTTCGTTCGGCAATGTCCAGACGGGCCATGATCTTGATGCGAGAGATCACCGCCGGCGCCGAACTGGGTGGGGGCGCTTCGCTGTCCACCAGTATTCCGTCGACCCGATACCGGACCTTGAACTGGTTATCAAAGGGTTCGATATGGATATCCGAGGCACGCTGTTCAACGGCACGCTGCAGGATCAGGTTGACCATGCGGATGACGGGTGCTTCGCTGGCGAGGTCCTTGAGGTGTTCGATATCTTCTGCCTGGGCGGCATTATTGCTGTCGATGTCTTCAACCAGGGTGCTCATGGCCGTGCGCCCCTGACCGTAATAGCGCTCGATCAAATTGTCGACTTCGCTGCGTGTCCCAGCCCTCATCTGCACAGGTTTACGGCATGCAAACGCCACTGCTCGCGCGGGATACGGATCGCCCGGATCGCAGGCCAACAGTTGCAGGTGTCCTGCTTCCCAGCCTACGGGGACGACATGCTGGTGACGCAGAAATCTCTCACTGATCATTGGCAGCGGGTCCAGGGAAATTGGCGCGTCAGTAGCGCTCGTGAACGGTATGTCGAGCACTGCAGCCCAAGCCTGAGCCATCTCAAGTTCAGAGACGATCCCCAATCGGGTCAGGAGGCTGGGCAACCTGCTGTGCTCGGCACCGTTCGGTGACAAGCGTAATGCCCGGTCTATATCGGCGGGTTTGAGCCCCGCGTTGAGCATGAGCCAGTTGCATAAATCATCCAGAACGCTCGCGTCATGGTCGGGTCGCGGCACCTTTCTGGCTGGTTGGGCGTCCTCCTTTGGTAGCGTCGCCATGTTTGTTGCCCGCCGCTTTGCTGTCGTGAGTCTGGGTCATGACTTTCGAATCCGGAGCACCTGAGGTGTTGGTCGAATCGGCTCCCTTGGCAATAGTTGAAACAGCGAAGATCACACAGAAGACTGCACACATCTGCATTGAGCGCCTCATTTAAACCTCCAACTTAGTTAGCTAAGCAATTACTTTGAATGTACTGTTTTTCACACCACTCAAGCACAGAGAACCTTAGTCGTCCGTTGTTCCATCCGCAACTTGAAATCGCTAATTCGGCGTAAATAGCCTGCCATTTAAAAAAGGGGGGCTCTTTAGAAGAATTCATAATAACCGCTTCGCCCGATATGTTTGACAGCCCCTAATGTTTGGGAGTCCTATGCAAACGTCATTATCCGGCGCAGTCCGGAAAGCATGATGACACCGGATATACGAGGCGGGATAAACGGATCCAATCAGTAGCACTCAGCACGGAACCGACCATGAAGTGGATATGAGGCCGTGCGCCTTTATCAGGGCATCTAAGATTGAAGTCTGTATCGCCCGATTAACAGTTTGCCCTCGTTGTCGTTATTATTGCGCCTGGCTCTCTCCCGGGAGGGTCGTCGGCGGGAGTAATTAAAATGAGAAAAACAAACTCGCCTAAACTTGCAACAGCTTTCACCCTTCTTGCTATCAGCGTCGCACAAGTGTACAGCGGCCCGCTCTCGGCCCGAACGCTTGGGCAGGCTAATACCATGGCGCAACAAACGCTCAGCCAGATGACCCTGGAGGAAAAATTCAGCTACATAAGCGGTACCGGCGGTTGGGATGTCAAGCCGCTGCCCCGCTTCAATTTGCCGCAAATCCTCGGCGCCGACGGCGGATTGGGCGTGCGCTATACCAACCAGGGTAACGATCAAGGCGTGGTCTACCCCAGCGGACCCAATCTGGCGGCCACTTTCAATCTGCGCCGGGCGGTGGATTTCGGCCGGGCCTTGGGCTATGACACCGCCACTGGCGGATATCACTACATCACGGGCCCCGGCATGAACATGTATCGAATGCCGTATGGAGGGCGTAACTTCGAATACCTGACTGGAGAAGACCCATTCCTCGGCGCAAGCATGGCGCCGGCAGTGATCAACGGTATTCAATCGCGAGGTATTTGGGCGGACGCCAAGCACTTCGCCGCCAATGATCAGGAAACCAATCGTTTTGTCCTTGATCAGAGCATGCCTGAGCGGGTTTTGCGAGAGATGACAATGCCGCCCTTTGAGTCCGCGTCCAAGAACGGAAAAGTTGCCTTGATGATGTGCTCGTTCCAGAAAGTGAATGGCGAGTTTGTATGCGAAAACAGTCATTTGTTGCGGGACATCCTGAAGCAAGGTTGGGGTTATCAGGGCTTCGTGCAATCGGATTATGGAGCGGTCGTCAACGGCTTGAATGCTGCCCAGGGTGGCACCGATATAGAGATGCTGTTCGGCGTGCAAATGAACAGCACGACACTGACGCCCTATATCGAGAGCGGTGTATTAAGTGTCGCCACCATCGACGACAAAGTACTGCGTATACTCCGGCAGATTTATTTATTCGATTTTGATACTTACGTGCCATCTACCGCCCACGACATGGACAATCCTGCCAGCAACCAGGCGGCTTTAAACGTGGCGCGGGAAGGTATCGTATTGCTGAAAAACAAAGATAACTTTTTGCCACTGGATCGCAATGTGGTGAGAAAGATTGCGGTGGTCGGTGTGCTGGGTAAATACGCACCACCCATTGGCTTTGGCAGCGCGTATGTGTCGGCGCGCAACTACATCAGTGAAGTGAGTGGCATGCGCCAAGTCGCTTCGAACGCGCAGGTCACTTTCCTCGACAGCCTGTCTCTGGATCCGCAAGCGGCGGTATGGACTCACCTGGACAGTGACGGCACCACCTCCGTACCGGGCATGACCGCCGAGTACTTCACCAACCCCGACTGGTCCGGCACCCCGGCAGCCACCAGAACCGAAACCTACGTCGATCTCAACTGGGACAGCGACGAGAATCTGCCCACCGACGGCAACGACCGCAACACCTCGATCCGCTGGAGCGGCAGGATCACGCCGACGATCAGCGGCGAGCATGTGTTCAAGGTACGGGCGGACGGCTTGATCCGGCTGCGGATCAACGGCCAGCAGATCCTCGATAACGGCGACGGTGAACCGCTGCCCAATAACCCGATTCCACCCACTATTCCGGCTTACACCAAGTACACGCTGGAAGCCGGCCAGACCTACGACGTGATGCTGGAGTATTCGCGCAGGCCTGCTTATGTCGCGAGCCTGGGCGGTTACACCGGGGTCCGCTTCAGCTGGGCTTCACTGGTGGCGCCGGACGATATCGCGTCCTACGACGCGGTGGTGGTGGCGGCGGGCAACAGCAACGAGTACGAAGGCGAAGGCTGGGACCACATGTTCGAGTTGCCGGAATACCAAGGCCAAATGATCCAGAGCATCGCCGCGCAGAACCCGAAAACCATCGTGGCGCTGCATGGCGGGACGGGGCTCAAAGTCAGTGACTGGGTCGACCAGGTCTCGGGCCTTCTGCATGCGTTCTATCCTGGCCAGAATGGCGGGCAGGCATTGGCTGAGATCATTTTCGGCCGCGTCAATCCTTCCGCCAAACTGCCGATCAGCCTGGAGCGAGATATTCAGGACAACCCTCTGTTCTCCTACTTCCCGCAGTTCGACAACGAAGGCGTGATCACTCAGACCAGCTACGCCAATGACTTGCTATCGGGCTATCGCGGGTACGAGAAAAAAGGCACAACGCCGCTTTACCCCTTTGGCTACGGGCTGTCGTACACCCAGTTCAGCTATTCCGGTATCCGCATCACGCCGGCGGTGGCGCTGGGCAATACACCGGTCCAGGTCTCGTTCGACATCACCAACACCGGGCAACGGGCCGGCGCCGAAGTCGCTCAGCTGTACGTTGGCCAACGCAACCCGCGTCTGGAACGGCCCATCAAGGAGCTCAAGGGCTACCAGAAAGTGTTTCTGCAGCCTGGCGAACGTCAGCGGGTGACGATCGAACTTAACGGTCGCTCGCTGGCGTACTACAACCCTGCCACCAGTAACTGGGTGATCGATGGCGACACCTTCGACATCGGCGTTGGTGCAGCATCCAACGACATCCGTTTGAGGACACGCCTGCTCAGCCCTTACCGCCAGTCGCTGTCAGTCGCCAATAGCAATCCGCTGCCGCCTACGGTAGTGACCGCGACCAAGGTCACCGCCCGCCAGCTGGCCATGAACGGCAATGATGATCAGGCCAGCGGTGACGGGCTGGACACTCCGGTGCCCGCGCCAGTGACGCCGCCCGGAAATGGAAACTCAGGAGGCAGCACTCAATAAGACAGTACCCATTCTTCGCAACCAGATAGCCAGGCCGGCCGACGGCCTGGTTATAGGTTCGTGCTCGCGGCATGACTTTGTCGCTGTCCAAACGTGAATAGTGTCGTGTGGTATCGATTCCTGCGGATCAGGACCCTGAGTCCGCGTCTGTCTCGCAGGCCCGTGCCAGCGCTTGTGTATCGACATACTCCCGGATGTTCGTCAGTTTTCCATTTCGCACGGTAATGGCGAAGACCCAATCGTCCTGCCACGTTTTATTAGTGGCTTTGATTTTCCCTCTGGCGAAGCCGACGACCAGAACCCGGTCACCCTGCGCCACGTATTCGTGGAACTCCATGACTGATGTTTCCATCTTTTCGGAAGCCTTCTGAAGCAGATCTGCCAATCCCGCGTGCCCGCGATGCGTGCCAGCCAGCGGCCAGTCCTCGCCCGGAATGATCCATTCAATATCTTCGCAAACCAGCGCCAACAGATCTCGCCTATTGCTGCGGCCCATTGCTGTAAAAAAGGCCTTAACAACCTGGACATTCTTTTGTGCGTTCATCGAAATCTCTCCGTTTCTCTCGCATCTGATCGAGTCCGTTCCAATCAGATGCCTTGTGGACATGCTGGCGAGGAACGTCGTGTCGGCGATTCAGCCGATATCGACGTTCAGGGCGATGTCCCAGGTGCCTGCGCCATTTTTTGCAAGGCCGATCATCATCAGGCCGAGCGCCTCGAGCGTCTGGGCCATGTGCAGACCGCCGACATCCAACGGACGCAGCCCGAGACTCTCGATGAACGTCGAGACGCGCGCCTTGGCCTGCGGATCGTCGGCGGCGATGAACGTGTCGAGGCGCCCACCCTTGGCAAGGACGTGGCCGAAAAGAGTGTTGAACGCTTTCACGACATGTGCGCTGGCGGGGGCGATCCTGGCGATCTCCTGCGCACCAGAACTGCCGGTGGGAGAGACAAGGCTCGTGAGGTCCGGGGAGGCCGTGTTGGTGATGTCGATAATCACCTTGCCGCCGAGCGCGTCCCCGTAGTCGGCCACCACCGACGCCGCACCGGTGTACGGCACGGCGAGGATGACGATGTCGCCGGCCGGAGTGGCCCCGTACTCCCCTGTGGTCGCTCCGGCTGCGAGCTTGTCGGCCAGCGCCTGCGCTTTGGCGGGGTCGCGGCTGACCACCTCAACGGTGTATCCAGCCTTGGCGGTACGCCCGGCAATCGCCGCGGCCATTGCTCCTGAACCGATGATGCTGATAGTGCTCATGTGTAATCTCCAAAAATGAGTTGGGGTATTGCCCGCCGTCTCTGAACGGGCTTCCCCCGGTAAATAGCCAGTGTGTGCCAGGCCGCATCCGCCTCAGTTCATTCAGGCGGCAGGGAAGTAATGGCCGTTGTCCATATCGGCAAACAGGCCGGGCTGCATGGGTGTCCAGCCGAGCGTCTGGCGCGTGATAGCGTTCGACGCCGGGGTGTCCAGCGTCACCAGGTTCGCTAGGAAACCGAAGAAACCTGGCCCCATCATTACGTCCACGGGGATGGGCACGGCGGGAAGGTTCAGACGGCTGCCAATGGCCTGCGCGATCTCGCGGTACGGGATAGACCCCTCGGCAACCGCATGCCAGCATCTGCCAGCGGGCCCCTTCTCCAGAGCCAGACGGAACAGGGTAGCGAGGTCGCGGGCATGCACTGCCGCCCACCGGTTGGCGCCGTCGCCGGGGAAGCCAACGACGCCCTTTTCCTTTGCTTGCCCGATAAGGACCTGAAGGAAGCCGGCCTTGTCGGTTGAGCTGTGCATGATTTCAGAAATGCGTACGACCGAAGACCGCACGCCCCGCTCTGCGAGACCGATTACGGTGAGCTCCACGATGTTACGAACCCGCAGGGAGCCCTTATATTGGTCGCCATCCGGAGAAAGAGCCGGATCCTCCTCGGTCGCCGGTCGGCTCTGGAGCGGCCCGGGAACCGGCCAACCCTCGGTAGTCGGCGAACCGATGCTTCCCGACACGACCAGCGGCTTTCCCGTTCCAGCCAGGGCATCACCATATGCGAGCATGATCCGGACCTCCGCTGCGGCAACAGCGTCGATCCCACCGACCGGAAGCAGATCTTGTCTGTGCGCGACGTGGATCACGCCGTCGGCGGCTTCAGCCGCCTCCTTGAGCCCGTCAAGATCATCGAGATCACCGCGACGCACCTTTGCGCCGAGCGCGGTGAGCGCCTGCGCCGCACTGTCCGACCGGGCCAAGGCGGTGACCTCGTGGCCGGCGGCGATGAGGTCGGCAATGATGTACGGACCGGAATGGCCGGTCCCGCCAGTGACGAATACGTGCATGTTGATGCTCCTTGTAACAGATGTGATGCGATAAATTCTGCGAGTGCACTCAGCCGAGAAGGCTGACGCCGATTGAGAAACTGGTGTGTTTGACGGAGTGGGAGATCCGGCGATCGCGCTCAACGTACGAGCCATGCTGGTCTTGTCACTTGCAAAAAGCAAGTGACTTACAGAAACTTACTTGTGAAATACAATCGACATTACAATCCAGCCATGAAAAACAACATCCAAAGAGGACGGGGGTCGGTCGAACGCGGAGGCTCCGCTCACGGCGTCTCATCGATTGCGCTGATGATTACTATCGAAAGGCCCGTCTGTCTGCTTGCCAAACGTGACTCCTATAATCGCCTCCCGTTTTCTCCCCCCGCTCCCCGTCTGCCGTCAGGCGACCTTCCCCCTGGAATCCAGCACTATGCCAAGCGCCAGCACAGCCCCTCACGACCGCCCCGAACATAGTCAACAGAGCGTCAAACAGCAGTGGCTGGCGATTCTCTCGGTCGCCGTGGGTGCCTTTGCGTTGGTTACCAGTGAGTTCCTTCCCGTGGGCGTCCTCAACGATGTCGCCAGCGACCTCGGGATCAGTGCAGGCCACGCCGGCCTGATGGTGACTTTGCCCGGCATAGCAGCCGCCCTCGCCGCGCCCTTACTGTCTGTGGGCATTGGCGCGATGGACCGACGCTATCTGCTGATCGGCCTGACGCTGATAATGATCATCGCCAACTCGGTCGTGGCCTACGCCAGCGACTTCAGCCTGCTGCTGTTCGGCCGCGTACTATTGGGCATCAGCATCGGCGGCTTCTGGGCTACCGCGATTGCCCTCAGCGGCCGCCTGGCCCCCAAGGGAGTGGGCGTAGCTCAGGCCACCTCGATCATCATGGTCGGTGTGACTTTGGCCACCGTGCTGGGTGTGCCCGTAGGCACCTGGCTAAGTGGCCTGATGGGCTGGCGCATGACTTTCCTGGTAACCGCGCTAGTGGGTGTACCGGTGCTACTGGCGCAGATCTTCCTGCTACCGCGACTCAACCCGGACAAAGCCATTCGCATCAGTGACCTGCCGGCCTTGTTTATCAATCCACAATCGCGGGTTGGATTGATCGCTGTATTGCTGATTGGCCTGGCGCACTTTGCCGCGTACACCTACGTCGCACCGTTCTTCAAACAAAGTGCCGGCTTCGATGGGCCGACTATTGGTTCATTGCTGCTGCTCTATGGCGTGGCTGGGGTGATGGGCAATATCTTCGCCGGTTTCGCGGCCAACCGCAGCGTGCGCCACACTCTGTTGCTGGTTGCACTGATGATCGGCATCAGCACCGCGCTGTTCCCCTACTTCGCCACCGGCATGACCGGCGCAGCGATGCTGATCGCGCTCTGGGGCTTCGCTTTCGGCGCCTTCCCGGCTTGTGCCAGTATCTGGATGTTTGTCGTAGCGCCCAAGGATGTCGAACGCGGCATGCCACTCTTCGTCGCGTTGTTCCAGGTGATTATTGCGTTGGGCTCGTTCTTCGGTGGGCAGATCGTAGACCATCTGGGAAGCTCGGTGCTGTTGAGTCTGGCCACGGCCCTGGTGGGCTGCGGTTTTGTCACGGTGCTGGTGTTGGGGCGTAACGTCAGTAATAGCGCGGCAGCCCAGCCCTGCTGATCAGGCCGATGTAAGTAACAAAAGTGATCTTGAGCATTCCTGAGTTTTTCAAAGTGGTGCGTACAGAAACAAAATCGGCAGGTGTTAGAATCTGGTGCCCCGTGCCTGACCTTCAGTGGAGCGCCAGAGCCCGAATCACCAGAATGGCCGAATGGTGCGCCAATGTTTCTAAGCCTTGAAGTACGCAGCTACGAGCGGGAAAACCCTCTCCACCACCATGACCATGCTCAATTGGTATTGCCGATTCGTGGCCGAATGGAGATTGACGTAGGTGGTCGCGGGGGCTGCATTGATCAGTCATTGGCAGCGCTTGTGACACCGGGCTCGGTGCACTCGCAGCACACTGACGTCGATAGCCGTTTTCTGGTTTTGGACTGTACGCCGACGACGCTGGAAACACTCCAGATCGGGCGTCTTGCTCAGAAAATATATGTGCCTATTCCCCCAGCGACACGTCGGCTTATCGAGTTCGCTGAGCTCATAGGCAACGCGCAACTCTCCATCGCGGCCTCACAGCTGGGCCCTCTGCTTTTGTCATCCCTTGGCTCGGACACCTCGTGTTTTTCAGAGCCCATGGAGCAGTTGCTCGCCCGTCTTCGGGCGAATCCTGGCGCGAACTGGAGCAACGAAGTCATGGCTCAAGTAGCAAACATGAGCATGAGTCAACTGCACCAGCGATTCCGGCAATTGTTCGAGATGAGTCCTCAAGCCTGGTTAACCGATCTACGCATACAAGAAGCCCAACGATGGTTGCGTGGAACCTCATTACCCATAGCTGAGATTGCCTTGCGTGCAGGTTTTTCCGACCAGGCATCGCTGACCCGTGCCATGCAACGCGTGAGCGCCACGACCCCGGCGGTTTATCGTAAAGCGCAAAAACAGTCTGGGTAAAAAATCCCACAGTTACCGACAATACTCCCCGTTTCAGCTGCTCCAGACTTCATCCTTTATGCGTTGGAGCGCTGGTAAATGTTTGCTGATCGAACACTGCTGAAGGGCATCCTCTACGGGGTTTGCGCGGGGCTGTGCTGGGGAGTGATTTTCCTCGGCCCGCAGCTGACGCCGGGGTTGAGTGGCCTGCAATTCGCAGTCCTGAGATTCCTTTGCTACGGCGCGATTTCGGCGGCCCTGCTTATGCCGCGCTGGCGGCGCGTTTGCGCCAATCTCACCATCGCCGACTGGAAGTCACTTTTCTGGCTCAGCCTGATTGGGAATCTCATCTACTACGCGCTGGTGGGTACCGGTGTGCAACTGGTTGGCATTGCCACAACATCCCTGATTGTCGGACTCATTCCCGTGCTCGTGACTTTGGCAGGTCGCAATGACGCAAACGCCGTTTCGTTGCGCAAGCTTGTCCCCTCGCTGTGCTGCGCCGTAGGTGGAGTCCTGCTTATAAGCTGGCATGCGCTAATCAATGGCGACCGGCCCGATACATTTGCAAGCATCGCCGGGATTCTATGCGCGACGGGCGCATTGGTGACCTGGAGTTGGTTCGCGGTGAGCAATGCTCGGCGGTTGGTTCAGGTCGCCAGCGTTTCCTCCCATGACTGGGCATTGCTGACAGGGGTCATGACTGGGGCTCAGTCACTGCTTTTGGCAGCGCCTGTCCTGGGTTTTCAGGCCGAAACGCATGGCAACTCCGACTGGCTGCATTTTTTCCTGGTGGCGGGTGGCGTGGCCCTTTTATCTTCGGTTGTGGGAGGCGCGTGCTGGAACCAGGCGAGCCGACTTTTGCCGTTGGCACTTAGTGGTCAAGTGCTCGTGATTGAGACATTGGCGGCGCTTGTTTTTGGGTTCGTATGGGAGCATCGGCTACCCGACGGGTATGAGTTGGTGGCCATAGCACTGCTGCTTATCGGTGTCGTCTGGTGCCTGAATTGTCATCGTGCTCAGTTCCATTCCCCAGCTGCTTAGCGCGTACATCTAACAGCCGATCATGTTGAACAATCCGGTTTCCCCAAACTGCTTGTGAGAAGGCAGCCGACCGCTTGCGGGAGGACAAGCCCAAGCCGCCGCCCCGCTAAATTGCCCGCATACTGCTTCGCAATACCCTTTTCAACGTGCTGAATTTTTACGCCTTTTGACGATTGCAGATGGCGTTTTGCCCATGTCATACTACGTCATACAACTAGGACGACAGGATGTCTTGATGGCCCTGGCGCATGACTATAAGGAAGGCAGTTGTTCATGATTTTTGAAAGCAAGCGTGTCCGCCAAATTTCTTCGTCTCCCAGCATGGCCATTTCCATGCGCGCCAAGCAGCTGTCCAGCGAGGGCCGCGACATTGTTGATATGAGTCTGGGCGAACCCGACTTCGATACCCCCGGCCATATCATCGAGGCCGCGCACCGAGCGATGCTCGACGGACACACTCGCTATACCGCACCGCAAGGCACGCTGTCCTTGCGCAAGGCCATCGTCGCCAAGTTTCAGCGCGAAAATGGCCTCACCTATGGCGTTGATGAAATCACCGTCGGCAACGGCGCCAAGCAGGTGATCTACAACACGTTCGTTGCGACCCTGGAACCTGGCGACGAGGTGGTTATTCCAGCGCCCTATTGGGTGTCCTACTCCGATATCGTGACCTTGAGCGGCGGCGTGGTGCGGATCATTCCCTGCGGCATCGATGCCGGCTTCAAGCTCACGGCGCAGGCACTGCAAGGTGCGCTGAGCGACAAGACCCGCTGGCTGATTCTCAACTCACCGTCCAACCCCAGCGGCGCGATTTACTCTGAAGCTGAGCTGCAGGCGCTGGGCAAGGTGCTGGAAGATTTCCCCAATGTGCTGGTGATGTCCGATGAAATCTACGAGCACGTGCTGCTCGCCGACCAGCCTTTCGTGTCGTTTGCCAACGCTTGCCCGCAACTGCGCGAACGCACCCTGCTGATCAACGGCGTGGCCAAGGCTTACGCCATGACCGGCTGGCGCATCGGCTACGGCGCAGGTCCCAGGGAACTGATCGCCGCCATCAGCAAGATCCAGTCACAAAGCACTTCTGGCGCAAGCGCCATCAGCCAGGAAGCCTCCCGCGCCGCCCTCGAAGGTCCACAGGATTTCGTCAGCAGCAGCGCCAAGGAATACGCCCAGCGCGGCAAGCTGCTGGTAGACGGCCTGAGCCAATGCCCGGGCCTGCGCCTGAGCGCGCCGGCCGGTGCGTTCTACGCATTCCCTGAATGTAGCCAGTTGTTCGGCCGCACCACCGCGCAGGGCCAAGTGCTCAGCGACGACGTGGCGCTGTCGGCCTACCTGCTCGACCACGCCGGTGTCGCCGTAGTACCGGGCGTGGCGTTTGGCATGCCTGGTTACTTTCGACTGTCATTTGCCACCTCACGCGAACAGATATCCAAAGCTGTCGTTGCCATTCGCGAAGCGCTTTCAGCCTTGCGCTGAAGCTTTCGCTTTTCGTTGTGCCAAAGCTGCCATAACAACATCGGAGATCCCCATGCTCGATCAAAAGAAACAGCTGCTTGCCTTGGTTGTCGCCGTTTGCCTGGGTGCAAGCGCTGCACAGGCTGACGACCTGACCGGTACACTGAAAAAAATTAAAGAATTGGGCACCGTCACGCTTGGCTACCGCGATGCGTCGCTGCCCTTCTCGTATCTGAACGACGCCCAGCAGCCTATCGGCTACAGCATCGAGCTATGCCAGAAAATCGTCGACCAGATCAAGGTCAAGGTCGGTGAGCCGAATCTCAAAACCGAGTACGTATCGGTGGTTGCGGCCACCCGTACCCCGTTGCTGATCAACGGCACGATCGACATGGAGTGCGGCGTTACCACCAACACCGTCGAGCGCCAGAAGCAGATCGGCTTTTTGCTGACCAGCTACATCGCCAGCGCCAAATACGCCGTCAAGAAAACCGCCGGCATTAACAGCGTGGCCGATCTGAAGGGCAAATCGGTTGTAGTGATCACCGGCGGCAGCGGCGAGTGGATCACCAAGAACCTTGACCGCGAGAAACAGCTGGACTTGAAAATCCTCAACGCCAAGGACGGCGGCGAAGCCTTCCTGATGCTGGAAACCGGCCGCGCCGTGGCCTATATCAACGACGACGTGCAGTTGATGGCAACCATCGCCCAAAGCCGCAGTCCGGACGCCTACTCCTTGCTGCCTGAAGCGATGTCAGCCGAACCCTACGCCATCGGCATTCGCAAGAACGACCCGCAGTTCAAGACCTTCGCCGATGATGTGCTGCGCACTCTGTACAGCACGGGTGTGATCGAGACCCAGTACCCTAAATGGTTCCAGCAGCCGATCCCGCCGAAAAACGCGACGATCAACCTGCCGATGAGCGATGCATTGAAGCAGGCCATCGCCAACCCGAACGACACCGGCGTCTGACCCGCCACCTTCACGCCAGGCAGTGACGCGGCGCACCTGCGCCGCGCCGTTGTGCGCCTGGCCGCATGCACTGCTTCTCCCTGAACGTTGGTGTTGGCATGGATTACAACTGGAACTGGAGCGTGTTCTGGGATTTTGCTCCCGGAGAGTCAGCTTCGTATTTGCAATGGTTGGTCACCGGCACCAGCTGGACCCTGGCGACCACTCTCGCCGCGTTCATCATGGCGTTTCTGATCGGCGGCCTGGTCGGTACCCTGCGTACCAGTACGGTGCGCCCGCTGGTATGGCTGGGCAATCTGTACACCGAGGTATTTCGCAACATCCCCTTGCTGGTGCAGATGTTCATCTGCTTCTTCGTGGTACCTGAACTGCTGCCCGTTTCCTGGGGCGACTACCTCAAGCAAGACCTGCCCTACCCGTCTTTTTTCAGTGCCGTGGTGGCCCTGACCCTGTTCACCTCGGCCAAGCTTTCCGAGCTATTCAAGGCCGGCATCGAGTCGGTCGCCTATGGCCAGCGCGGCGCGGCCCTGGCCCTGGGCCTGCGGCCCACGCAGATGTACCTGAATGTGCTGCTGCCGCAGGCGATCCGCGTGGTGTTCCCGCCGTTGACTTCCGAGGCACTCAACACCCTGAAAAACTCTTCGGTAGCGCTGACCATTGGCCTGATGGAGTTGACCGCGCAGGCGCGCAACGTCAGCGAGTATTCATTCAATACCTTTGAAGCCTTTACAGCGGCGACGGTGATTTACGTGGCCATTTCGCTGCTGATGACGTTTGTCATGGGTCGTATCGAAAGCTCCCTGGCCGTTCGCGGCGCGACGAGGTAAGTCATGTTCGATCTAGACCCCAGTGTGATTGTGCGGGCAATGCCGGCGCTGTGGAACGGCCTGAAGTTCACCCTGTTGCTGACGCTTGTGGCGATGTCAGTGGGCATCGTTGCCGGAACCCTGCTGGCATTGATGCGCTTGTCGGGCAACCGCGTGATGCGTGGCTTCGCCCTGGGCTACGTCACGGTCATGCGCAGTATTCCGCTGGTACTGGTGATCTTCTGGTTCTACTTTTTGATGCCGCTGCTGCTGCAGATGGCCTTCCACACCGAACGCCCGGTGCAGATAGGCCCGGTGGTCACCGCCTTCGTGACGTTCTGCATGTTTGAGGCTGCGTACTACAGCGAAATCATCCGCGGCGGTATCCAAAGTATTTCCGGCGGCCAGAAGCAGGCAGCCCAGGCCCTGGGCCTGCGCCCGGCGCAAGCGATGCTCTACGTAATACTGCCGCAAGCGCTGCGGCGCATGCTGCCGTTGCTGCTGACCCAAACCATCATCCTGTTTCAGGACACCTCGCTGGTATATGTGCTGTCGATCGCAGACTTTACCGGTGCGGCCAGCAAGTTCGCCCAGCGTGACGGACGCCTGGTGGAGTTGTACCTGTTCGTGGCATTGGTGTATTTGGTGATCTGCTACCTGCTGTCCCGGCTGAGTAAACGCCTGAAAAGAAGCACGGAGAGAACTGCATGATCCAGATGAAAAACCTGAGCAAATGGTACGGTGATTTCCAGGTCCTGAAAAACTGCACTACCCAGCTTTCACGCGGCGAGGTGGTGGTCGTGTGCGGGCCGTCCGGTTCGGGCAAAAGTACCCTGATCAAGTGCGTGAACGGGTTAGAGCCGGTGCAGGAAGGCGAGATCTTCATTGACGGCCAACCGGTCACCGGCCGCGGTGTCGACCTGCCGAAACTCCGCGCGCGAGTGGGCATGGTCTTCCAGCACTTCGAGCTGTTCCCGCACCTGACTATCGTGGAGAACCTCAACCTGGCGCAAATCAAGGTGCTCAAGCGCGACCTCACCACCGCCACCAGCAAGGGCATGGCGCTCCTGGAGCGCGTGGGCCTTAAGGCACATGCGCACAAGTACCCTATTCAGCTGTCCGGTGGCCAACAGCAACGGGTCGCCATTGCCCGCGCCCTGGCCATGGACCCGATCGCGATGTTGTTCGATGAGCCCACCTCTGCACTGGACCCGGAAATGGTCAATGAAGTGCTGGATGTGATGGTAGAGCTGGCAGGCGAAGGCATGACCATGATGTGCGTCACCCACGAGATGGGCTTCGCCCGTAAAGTCGCCGACCGCGTTGTGTTCATGGACGGTGGCGAAATCATTGAAGACGTGAAATCCGAAGAATTCTTCGGCGCCCCACGCTCCGAACGGGCTCGCAGCTTCCTGTCCAAGATCCTGCAACACTGAGTTCGACATCGGTCGGTTTACTGGGGAAGACTGTATGAGGTGTCTACCTTTGGTCAGTCAACGCGAGCAGACCGGCAACGCCAGAAGTCGGATACCTCACACGTTCTGCTGAGGAGATGCCAATGAAAAGCCTGATGACCCCGCTGGCCTTGCTGTTCGGCATCGCGGGCAGCCAAGTGATGGCCGACACTTTGGCCAACCCCTTGGACAGTGAGCGCTGGCACTCCCGGCCGTTGATCGTGGTAGCGCCCAACGCCAACGATGCAACCTGGCGTCAATTCCAGCAAGACCTGATGAAACCTGCCAACCGCGAGGCCTTCATCGAACGTGAAATGGTGCTGTATACCGTGATCGATGGCGTCGGCAAACGTAACGATCAAGCCTTGGACCCGCAGGCCACCTCAGCGCTACTGAAGACACTTGGCGTAAAACCTGATGGCCCGACCCGTCTGCTCCTGGTGGGTAAGGACGGCGGCACAAAAGTTGACCAACACGCGCCGCTGGACGCCCGCGCAATCTTCGCCATCATTGATAAAATGCCGATGCGGCAAAACCCCTAGCCTGGCGCTCGCTCAATCTCTCGGAGAAGCCGGAATGGGGTATCTTGCCAAGCTGTGATCCGCTCAACACTCCAGGAATTCAATGCTGAGTTCACTTGTAGCAAAGGGTCAGTCGGCCCGGACCGACCAATCAGAACCCATGGTGCCGTGGTGGAGCTTTACCAAGACAGTCCTGGCCGTGACCGCCCTGACACTGGTGCGTGATGGGCTGGTCGAATTGGATGCCCCGATTGCTGGCCAACCTTTCACGTTGCGCCAGTTACTGCGGCATGAAGCAGGCCTCGGCGATTACGGCGAATTGGCGGAGTATCACGCCGCAGTCGCTAACAACGAGTCGGCCTGGTCAGAAAGCGAGATGATGCTACGCCTTGATGGCGCTCGCCTGCGATACAGCCCCGGAACCGGTTGGCGCTACTCCAATGTGGGTTACTTGCTCATAGGGAGGCTTATTGAAAGACTGACTGATTTGACGCTCGAAGAGGCGGTGACGCAGCGCGCACTGACACCTTTAGGCGTGTCGAGCGTTTGCTTCGCTAAAACCCGAGCAGACTTACAACAGACCCACCTCGAAACTACATATGACCCCGCCTGGGTCTATCACGGTTTGCTGATCGGCCCGCTTTCGCAAGCGGCGCTTTTCCTGGATCGACTGTTCAGCGCGGACCTTCTCCCAAAGGATTTGCTGCGGGGAATGCAGACAATACGAACATTGGGTGGCCCGCTTCCCGGACGTCCATGGGTTACCCCTGGATATGGCCTTGGTGTGATGCAAGGCATGATTGAAGGCGGCTTGTCCTTGTGCGGACACACCGGCTGCGGGCCTGGCAGTGTCATTGCGGTATACCGTGCCTGCGACGGCGACACATCGGCTTGTTGCGCGACTTTCGAGGCAGGCGCCAGTGAAGGCGCTGTCGAAGCCTTCGTCGTTCAACAACTGCGACAGGCCTTGCAACAGGAGGCTTAGGGCGCGTGAGTGCTTCCCGCACCCGCCTCCTGCCGGGTCAATCAAGGCCCGGCAATTCCTCCCTGAGTCATTGCACCGGCAGCTCGCGCAACTCTCCACCCTCTTGCTCCAGACGTGCCAGATACGCGGCGGCGTCCAGCAGTTGATAAGGAAAGTACAGGCCTGGGGAGGTTGGTGGATGACCGTCCAGCCCAAGCAGGCGCTCCAGGACCATTGCCACGCTGAGGCCGGTAAGCGGTGCCGCGCCTGCCGGGTGGACAACGGCGTGACGTGTACGCAGCGGTTCGCCCTGCAAGTCCTCGCCAGCGAGCTCGATGATGATTTCCGTCGACATCGGCTTACCCTGGCGTCGAGCAGAGCTGATACCGGTGGCCAGGTTGAACTGGACATTGGGGGCCCCCGTCGCGGCCGCCAGACCGACGACGTCGATGGACGAGAAGCCCGAAGCTGCCATTTCCGTACCGTCCACCGCGCGGAAGCTGACCCCGGAATCGTCGCCTTCGCGCCAGACATACACACCATCGCGCCGGGTCAGCGCGGCGGGCAGCATTCGATTCAGGTGTTCGAAATCGGTGGCTACCGTTGGGCCTCCGGTGTCTTGCTCGTCGACCAGCGCGGTGATGCGGATGTCGTGTACCCGGCTGAATGCCTCGGCAACCTTCAGCGTCGACACTGTCGTTGCGCCTACCATCCATTCATAACCGAGGACGATGGGCGCGGCGTCAGGAGTGTGCATGTAGGTCGCGATTTCCGGAGCAATCTCGAAAACACCAGAAGAAATACTGAGGTGCGGCACCCCGCGCTTTTGCGCGTAACGCAGTCCGGCAAGGGCGTGGTCCATGTAGAAGACCACCACACCGCTGACCGGGCGATCACCAAGGCCCAGGTCGTCTGCAGCGGGGTCAATCACGACGGCCTGCGCTTTACCGAGTTGTTCCGCGGCGCGCTGAGCCTTGGCAAGGTCGCGGCCGCCGATCAACAGCGGGACGTCGGGATGGGCAGCGCGCAGTGCCTGGGCAGTGTGGTGGCCAATGGCGCCAGAGCCGCCCATCAACAGGATAGGATTAAGTGACATTGTGTGTTCTCCTTGTTTACAGGGTTCAACCTACTGTTGGTAGGTACACTAACACGAGCACCGCATCCTCAACCTACCATTGGTAGGTTTTATTGTTCTGGAACCGATAAAGTGCAAAAAGACATTGAGAACGCCGTCACTCATTTACCCACGCGCCGGCTTTCGAAAGCGGATCGGCGGCGTCAGTTGCTGGACACGGCATTACTGATCGTGCGGGAGGAAGACGCGGACCGGTTGACCCTGGGCCATTTGGCCGTCCGCGCAGGCGTGTCCAAACCGGTGGTCTACGATCATTTCAGCACTCGATCGTGCCTGCTGATCGAGCTCTACAAATGGATTGATACCGAGCGGGTCCACGCTTTCCGTGACGCGATGTCCGGCACCACCCGGAGTCTGGAGGAAACTGCCCGGGTCTTGGCCAGCGCCTACATTCAGTGCGCAGCAGACAACACCGATGAATTCCATGCGGTAGGCGCGGCGCTGGCTGGCAGTAACGAGAAGGCCGCGGTTTTTCAGGAGCTACTGGATAACTGCGTGCAGATGTTCGTGACCGTGCTCACCCCCCACACAGCCTTGTCAGCGGCCGAACTGGAGCGACGCTGTACCGGTCTGGTCGGCGCGGGTGAAGCGCTTTCGGGCGCGTTGGTACGCGGGAGGCATGGCCTGGATGAGGTGACAGGCGCTTTCGCGTCACTGATCCGAGGCGCTTTACAGGGCGCTGACTAAGGCTGCCGTGCCAGCACGAGCAAGGCTTTGAAGCTTGTGCCTTAGATCGTGACGGCTTCAGGCATCGACAGCCTTGAGCAGCGTCTTGCCTGTTGCCAACAGTTCTGCGACCAGCGTTGGATCGCTGACTGCCCGAGACAACCCCATCGCGCCCACCAGGGAACACAAGACCAGCAGTGCCTGAGCGCGCTTTTTCGCCGGTTGCTTGCTTTTCAACAGGCTGGCGAGAACCGCCAGTTCGCTTTCAACTTCTTCGGTAAAGAGGCCCCGGATAGAGTCGCCACTGCGAGCCACGTCGTTCACAAGTGCCGTAAGCGCGCACCCTGAACCCGGTTCATTCAAGTGCTGTTCACTCAGATAGCGCTCAACGAAGTCGCCAAGCGACAGGGTTGAGCCCGGTGCAGTGTATTTCTCAAGCTTGGTCCTGCGCTGTTCGAACGCGCAGCCCAACGCTTCTTCCACGAGTTTCTCGCGGGAATCAAAGTGCTTGTAGAACCCTCCGCCAGTACGCCCGGCCTCCTTCATCAGATCGGCGACGCCGATGCCATTGAGGCCGACCTCACGGAAACGCTCAGCGGCGAGATTGACGATCTGTTCATGAATGGCGGCTTTATCTGCCTGTGAACGCGACATGGGTTCCTCCAACGTAAGGCCTGATAAAGAAGACGACAATACGCCAAATGATATTGGAAATACATCAGTCTGGCGTATGGACGAACTCCATATTATAGGAGTATGGTCGTAATCCTACCGAGGCGACATGCCTCTTTTTTCGACGCTGCTCATGTTTGATGAAAGGAACCGACCATGGAACTCACAGGCAAATCCGTTTTGATCACCGGCGGTAATAGCGGCATTGGCCTCGCTACTGCGCGCTTGCTGCTGGAAAAAGGCGCGCGCGTTGCCATCACCGGGCGCGACCAGGCAAAACTTGATACTGCGCTGGCCGAGCTCGGCGGCGATGTGCTGGGAATTCAGGCCGACCTGAATAATCCGGCGGAAATTGACGCCGTGGTGAAAGCGATAGGCGAACGATTCGGCACCCTGGACGTAGTCTTTGCCAACGCAGGCATTTCCGGGCCGACGCCATTGGGCAGCACCACGCTGGAAGCTTTCGAAGGGATTGTGCGGACCAATCTGACGGCGGTGTTTTTTACCGTGCAAGGTGTACTGCCACTGCTCAAGGAAGGCAGTGCAGTGATTCTCAACGGTTCGGTGATGCGTGAGTTGGGTTCGCCCGGGTCTGCTGCGTACTCGGCCAGCAAAGGCGCAATTACCTCGATGGCCAAAGTATTTGCGTCCGAACTGGCGCCCAAGGGCATCCGCGTCAACTCGGTCATTCCCGGCGCAACCCGGACACCCATCTGGAGCCGTGGCGCACGTTCCGGGGCCACTGTCGATGCCGTTGAAAAAGCCATGTCGCCGCGCATTCCCATGGGCCGCTTCGCCGAAGCAGACGAGTTGGCGCAGGCGGTTGCTTTCCTCGCGTCCGAAGCATCGTCAGGCATGACAGGCGCTGAGATTGTCGTCGATGGTGGCACTACCGGCGCACCCTGGGGTATTCCGCTTTTTCGTGGATGATTGACGCGGGAGCGACCATCGGTCCGGCAAAGTCAACGATGTCCGCGCTTGTTTTCAACAGAGTTTGCCAGGAACAGCTGATCGGAGGGCCGCCCTGCTCCTCTCTCCCTGAATAAATTTTTGTGTATAAGCGCTTTGTCGTCGTAACAATTCCTGACACAATAATGATAATGATTATCACACTCATTCTGTGCACCATTAACGAGTCAGGAAGCTTTTATGTCGCGCCCTATTTCGCAGCGCTCTTTCAGTCCGTCCCGCAATCTTCTGGCCATGGCTGTCTGTATGGCAACCCTGACCCCGGTCCTGGCAGATGACAGCAGCGACGCGCAGGAGAAACCCAAGGGGGCTACCCTCGAACTGGGCGCAACAGCGATCACCAATACCCAACTGGGCAGCACCACCGAAGGCACCGATTCCTACACCACCGGTTCAATGTCCACGGCGACCAAGTTGCCACTGACCCTGCGTGAAACACCCCAGGCCGTTACCGTGATTACCCGCCAGCGCATGGACGACCAGGCCATGACCAGCATCAACGATGTGGTCAGAGCTACTCCTGGACTGTACCTCGACTATTCCAGCGGGCCCGGTCGGCAAGCCTACTCGGCGCGAGGTTTCAATATTGACAACCTCATGTACGACGGCATCCCCAGCGGCTATAACGGCGTGACGGTCGGCGCCCAGCCCAATCTGGCGATGTTCGACCGGGTCGAGATTGTGCGCGGTGCCACCGGGTTGGTGACGGGTGCAGGCAACCCTTCGGCGGCCATCAACCTGATACGCAAGCGGCCGCTGGCCGAGCAGAAAGTCACCCTGACCGGCGCCGCTGGCAGCTGGGACGGCTATCGCGGCGAACTCGACGCCTCCAGTCCGCTCAACGACAGCGGCACACTGCGCGGCCGGGTGGTGACATCCTATCGCGACGCCAACAGTTTCATTGATGGCGTGAATGAGGACCACGGCCTGTTCTACGCCGTCACCGAGGCAGACCTGAGTGAAGATACTTCCCTGACCCTGGGTTTCTCTCACCAGAAGGACAAGACCAACTACTTCTGGGGCTCGTCGATGATCGGTCAGGATGGTCATCACCTGGATCTGCCGCGTTCCTACAATCCCGGTACCGACTGGGAAAACAAGGACCAGGAAATCAATACCGTGTTCGCGGAGATTCGCCAGCGTCTGGCCAACGACTGGAAGCTGCAGGTCAACGCCAATTATTCCGAGCAGAATGCGCTGTTTTCTGGTTCCTATCAGTCACGCTGGGTCAACAACGCGCTGGCCCGGACCGTTTACCAGTCAGCCCACGATGAAAATCAGGCGGGTCTGGACGCTTTTGTCAGCGGGCCCTTCGAAGCGCTCGGTCGGACCCACGAACTGGTGGTGGGTGCCAGCAAGCGCATCTACGACATGACCTCCCATGACTACAGCCCATACGACCTCAACTGGCCGCTGAATGCCGGCAAGCCCGACTTCGTCCACGCTGGAAGCACCCGTGAAGTCACCACCCAGGATGGCGTATACATGACCAGTCGCTTCAGCCTGGCCGACCCGTTGAAGCTGATCCTCGGCGGGCGCCTGGACTGGTATGACTACGATAACCGCGATGGCGACGGCGACTACAAAGTCACTCGCAACGTCACCCGCTACGCCGGACTTATCTACGAGCTGGACGATCATCACTCGGTCTACGCCAGCTACAGCGACATCTTTACCCCGCAGACCGCGAAGGACACTTCCGCGACCCCGGTCAAGCCAATTGTGGGCAAGAACTACGAAATCGGCATCAAGGGCGAATACTTCGACGGCGCGCTAAACGCCAGTCTGGCGGTGTTCCGCGTCGACCAGGAAAACCGCGCAGTGCAGGTGTTCGTACCGAACTGCCCGCAAGAAAGCTGCTATGAGGCCTCTGGGGAGATTCGCAGCCAGGGTATCGACATCGAACTACAAGGCGCGCTGACCGAGAACTGGCAGATTGGCGGTGGCTACACCTACGCCCGTGCGCACACTACCAAGGATGAGGCCAACCCCGAAAAAGTGAATCAGCGCTTCGACACCGACATACCGGAGCATATGTTCAAGCTGTCCAGCACCTATCGCTTCCAGGGCCCGCTGAAAGACCTGCGCGTTGGCGGCAACATCAACTGGCAAAGCCGCTTGTACAACGACATCGACCTGGCCGACGGCAGCAGCCATCGCCTGGAACAGGGTGCGTACGCCATCACCGACCTGATGGCCGGCTATCGGGTCAACAAGCACATGGACCTGCAACTCAACGCCAACAACGTCTTCGACCGCAAGTACTACTCGGCCATCGCCAACTCCGTGAGCTATGGCGGCGACAGCTATGGCAACCCGCGTAACTTGATGTTGACCGCTAAATACAGCTTCTAGGTGCCGCAAGGGCACGGACGCGCGCGACACTCGATCCGCAGGCTCGCACGTCATTTCACCCTGAACGAAAAGGCCGTCAGCTCAAGATAACGCCGACGGCCAGCTTTGACGGGGTTTTCAAACGCGGCTGGCCGAAACCGTCAGGCCTGCCACCGGCCCCATTATTTCTGTGGTTGCGGCGTAGGATGCCCCGCCAGTGTTTGGGACCGCTACAGCGCCTTCCACAGGTTCAGGCTCACCGTTCAGCGCGCGGTTCATCTTGTCTTTATCTAGGGCACCTACCCATTTGGCAATGGCCATCGTGCCGACGCCATTACCAATGGTGTTGGTGATCGCGCGGGCTTCCGACATGAATCGGTCCACACCCAGCAGTAAGACCATCCCGGCGACCGGGATCGTCCCCAACGACGCCAACGTGGCAGCAAGGATGATGAAGCCCGATCCCGTCACGCCCGCCGAGCCCTTTGAGGTGAACATCAGCACCGCCAGCACGATCAGTTGATCCGCAAGGGTCAAGGGTGTGTTAGTGGCCTGGGCGATGAAAATCGCGGCGATGGTGTAATAGATAGCCTGGCCGTCGGGATTGAAGGTCAAACCGGAGGGAATAATCATCCCGGCAACCGGCTTGGAGACCCCGGCTTTTTCCATCTTCGAAATCATCTGCGGCAGCACCGATTCGGAGGAACTGGTGCCCAGCACCGTAAACAGTTCTTCCTTGATGAAGCGCAGAAATTTCCACAGGCTGAAGCCGCTGTAGCGGCAGATCGGCCCAAGGACAACAATCACGAACACCGCGCAGGTGAGGTAGACGCAGGCCATCAGTTTGCCCAGCGAGAACAGCGAGCCAAAACCATACTTGCCAATGGTGAACGCAATCGCGCCAAATGCGCCAATCGGGGCCAGGCGCATCACCATGTTGACGATCCTGAACATGCCCTGCATCAGACTGTCGAGCGTGTCGACAAAGACTTTTCCCCGTGGCCCGACCTGGGCCAGCGCCACGCCGAGCAAGATCGAAAACAGCAGAATTTGCAGCACGTTGCCCTTGGCGAAGGCGTCCACAATGGTGTCGGGAATGATGTTCATGATGAAGTCCATGAACGACGCGTGCCTGGCCGCGGTGGTGTAAGTCGCAAGGCTGGAGGTGTCGAGGCTTGCGATGTCGACGTTCATGCCAACACCCGGCTTGAACACGTTCACGACTACCAGCCCGACCACCAGCGCCAGCGTCGACACCACTTCGAAATAGATCAGTGCGCGAAAACCGACACGCCCCAACTCTTTCATGCTTTCCATCTTGGCGATGCCGGTAACCACGGTGAGGAAAATCACCGGTGCCAGGAGCATTTTGATCAGCTTGATGAAGGCGTCGCCTAAAGGCTTGAGCGCGGTGCCGGTCTCGGGCACCAATACGCCGATAATGGCGCCGAGGATGACGGCCAGCAGAACCTGTACGTAGAGCTTTCCAAAAATTGTTTTCATGACGGGGCCCTGATTTTTTATTGTTGTCAGGAAATGCCCAGGAGCCGAATCGTTGATCGTCCCCCAGGCGAAGTGCCGCAGCAGTGCTTGAACCAGCAGAACGTGATGCAGTCGTGCTCGCCTCAGCGGTTGATCAGCGCGATGACTGCATCAGTGATCTCACGCGTGGTGGCTGTGCCGCCGAGATCGGGGGTGTGCAATCCGCTTTCGGTCACAGCCTCAATAGCCGACATCAATTGCTTGGCAGCGGCGGGCTCGCCGAGGTGCTCAAGCATCATGGCAGCGGTCCAGAACGTCGCTATTGGATTGGCGACGCCTTTGCCGGTGATGTCGAAGGCTGAGCCGTGAATCGGCTCGAACATCGACGGGAATTGGCGTGACGGGTTGAGATTGGCGGTGGGCGCAATGCCCAGGCTGCCCGACAACGCGGCCGCAAGGTCGGACAATATGTCGGCATGCAGGTTGGTGGCGACGATCACGTCCAGCGTCGAAGGTTTGAGCACCATGCGCGTGGTCACGGCATCGACCAGCTCCTTATCGATTTTCACATCCGGGAAGTCCTTGGCGACCTCGTAGAAAATCTCGTCCCACAGCACCATGCCATGACGCTGCGCGTTGGATTTGGTGACCATGGTCAGGTGCTTACGCGGCCGACTGCGGGCCAACTCAAAAGCAAAGCGATGAATACGCTCAACCCCGGTGCGGGTGAAAATCGACACTTCGGTTGCCACCTCCTCCGGCAGACCGCGATGAACGCGACCGCCATTGCCGGAGTATTCGCCTTCGGAGTTTTCACGTACCACCACCCAATCGATCTGGTCGCCATTGTGCAGCGGGCTTTTCACACCCGGCAGCACGCGGGCAGGCCGCACGTTGGCGTACTGGTCAAAACCCTGGCAAATCGGCAGGCGCAGCCCCCAGAGCGAAATATGATCAGGGACGTTCAGGGCACCGACCGCGCCGAAAAAGATAGCGTCGAAGGTCTTCAGTTCTTCCAGGCCACCTTCGGGAATGTAGTAGCCGTTTTTCAGGTAGTTATCGGAATTCCAGTCGAAGTCTTTGAACGCGATGTCAAAACCGGACCTTTTCGACAGGGCCTTGAGTACTGCCACACCGGCAGCGATGACCTCTACGCCGATACCATCACCTGGAACCGCTGCAATTTTGTATGTGCTCATCTTCAGTACCTACCCGCTCAATTTTTGTTTTGTCCGTCGAACAAGGCTGTCCAATCGGGGTGTGAGCGGAGTATATGTATTGCCCATAACAGTGTGAGTTACTGAAAATCACTACATCCATAACTTTGAGTTACGAATGAGCCAGACACTGGATTTGTCTTTTTTCTACCTGTTAGCCAATCAGGGCAGCCTTGCGGCCACCGCTCGCGAGCTTGGCGTGACGCCGCCCGCCGTGAGCAAACGCCTGACGGCGCTGGAGGCGCGCCTTGGCATTCGTCTGGTCAATCGCACAACCCGGTCGATGAGTCTGACGGCAGAAGGCGAGCTGTATTTTTCCCATGCTGCGCGGATCCTGACCCAGATCGACGAGGTCGAGCAGCTGGTCAGCAGCAGCCGCGCAACGCCCAAAGGGTTGATTCGGGTCAATGCGTCACTCGGTTTCGGTCGGCGCTACATCGGCCCCGCGTTGGCCGCGTTCTTTTCGCGCTACCCGGAGGTGGAAATCCAGCTGGAAATCAGTGACCACCCGCTGGACCTCGCCACCCACGGCTTCGACCTGGGCATTCGCTTCGGAACATTGCCCGACGCGGCGTTTCATGCGCGCAAGATTGCTTCCAACCGGCGTCTGCTGTGCGCCTCCCCGCTCTATCTGGATAAGCACGGTGTGCCCGAGCGTCTGGCAGACCTGCAGCAACACAACTGCATTTTCCTCAGGCAAAACGAAACACCCTATGGCGTTTGGAGTTTCACCAGCGGCAGTCGCACGCAGAACATCAAAGTCCGTGGCGCGCTGGGCTGCAACGACGGTGAAGTCGCCCTGAACTGGGCGCTGGAAGGCTATGGCATTTTGCTTAGAGCGGAATGGGACATCGCCCGGTATGTACGCAGTGGCCGGTTGCGCCTGGTGCTTGAAGACCAGACGCCCACCCGAGCGGACGTCTACGCGGTCTATCCGCAGCAACTGCATTTGTCCGCGCGGGTACGCAGCCTTATCGACTTCCTGGTGGAGCGCTTCAGGCATATCGACAACCTGGATGACCCCGAACTGGCCCTTGATGGCGACCGGCCCACAAAAATTTAAAGTGGGATGTCTACTTTTCGACAACATACTTTCAGTGCAGCGCTTCGCGCAGGTATCTGACCAAGGCCACTTGGGCGGCAGTGAGGGTTGCACCCGTGCTGAGCAACGCCATCTCGGAGGGTGGCACCGCCGGCATGTCCCGACAGATGACATGCTGCGGCAACACGGCCGAGGCAGGCAAAACGGAAACCCCCAAACCACCAGCTACCGCAGCCTGAATGCCCGTCAGGCTATGGCTGCCAAAAGCCAATCGCCAGCGCCGCTGGATAGAGTCCAGCGCCCGAATGGCACGCTGGCGATAAATGCACCCTTGGGGGAAGAGCGCCAAGGGAACAGCCTCTTGCCCCAGTCCCACGCCTTGGCCCTTCACCCATACCAGTTCTTCAGGCCAACTGGCCAGGCTCGGACCCGCTCCGGGTTCACGCTTGACCAGGGCGATATCGATGTCGCCGATGGCCAGCTTATGACGCAGGTCGATGCTCATGCCGCTGATGGTCTCCAGTCTTACGCCTGGCCTGACATGATTGAAACCCGCGAGTATCGACGTCATTCGCAATGCATCGAAATCCTCTGGCACGCCCAACCGCAGCGATTCCAGAGTGACTTCACTGAGCAAAGCTTCCTCGGCCTCCGAAGCCAATGCCAATAGACGCCGGGCGTAAGGCAGCAGCACCGCACCGTGTTCGGTAAGGCTCAACTGGCTGCCGGTTCGATCCCGCAGCAGCAACGGCTGGCCCAGCACCTCCTCAAGTTTGCGAACCTGCTGGCTGACCGTTGATTGAGTTCTGTGCACTCGCTCGGCGGCGCGTGTGAAGCCGCCTTCGTCGATCACACAGACAAAGGTTTTCAGCAGCTCAAGATCCAGCATGGCTTTACTGACTCATTTGAAATTCAACTATCAAACGGATAGTAATTTAATTTCAAAATATGAAACAGCTTTTCTATGCTGGGCTCACTTGCTCATCACAGGAATCTCGTCATGCCACTGATCGCTACGCCTCGTCCCGAATGGCTCACCTTCGACTGCTACGGAACCTTGATCCAGTGGGATGAAGGTCTGCTTGCCGCTGTCAGGAACATCCTGCGGGACAAGCAGCTTGGCGAAGTCGACCCCAGACAGTTGATCCGTCTCTATGATCGTCATGAACATGCGCTGGAGCAGACACCACCTTTCAGGTCCTTTCGCGAGCTGAGCGGGTTGAGCCTGGGCATGGCCTTCGATGAGCTGGGGCTTTCATGCAGCGCACTGGACCGCGAATATCTCACCTCAGGCATATCCCGCATGCCGCCGTTTCCAGAGGTCGTGCCGACACTGGCCCGTTTGAAGGCCGCTGGTTACAAGCTGTGCATCGTCTCCAACACCGACGACGACATCATCGCGGGCAATGTCGCCCAGCTTGGCGGCCATATAGATCGTGTCATCACCGCCCAGCAGGCAGGCGCCTATAAGCCGGACCGCCGCCTGTTTGACTACGCTCATCGGGAACTTGGGGTAACCCTTGATCAAGTCCTGCACATTTGTGCCAGCCCGCAGCTGGATCATCCGGTGGCGCGGGACATGGGGTTTCGCTGTGTCTGGGTCGACCGTGGCACCGGTCGCCAACTGCTGCCGGATTATCAACCCGATGCGACCGTCCGCACGCTGGACGAAATTCCGGCGTTGCTCAGTCATTGGTTTGAATGAATAGAACAGCCCACGTGGCCGGGCCTGTAAGCATCAGACTCGGCAATGAATTCGGGAAAGATGACAACCCGTCCTTGGAATCACGCAGCGCGCCCTCATAACAATGGCTATATCCGACATCACCCGAGGGGAAGGACAGACCATGACCAGCCAAACCGAAACCGCCATCCTCGCCGGCGGCTGCTTCTGGGGTATGCAAGACTTGCTGCGCCGCTACCCCGGCGTGCTGCAAACGCGGGTCGGCTATACCGGCGGCGATGTGGCGAACGCGACTTACCGTAATCATGGAAATCACGCCGAAGCCATTGAAATCGTCTTCGACCCTGCCGTCATCAGTTACCGGCAGATCCTCGAATTCTTTTTCCAGATTCATGACCCCAGCACGCCCAACCGTCAAGGCAACGACCTCGGCCCCAGCTACCGTTCGGCGATCTATTACCTCAGCGAACAGCAACGCGATGTTGCCGAAGACACCGCTGCCGACGTCGACGCCTCGCAACTGTGGCCTGGCCGCGTGGTTACCGAAATTGAACCGGCGGGGCCATTCTGGGAGGCGGAGCCGGAACACCAGGATTACCTGGAGCGGATCCCCAACGGCTACACCTGCCACTTCATCCGGCCGAACTGGAAACTGCCGAAGCGCGCCTGAGACCCGGTAGCCCCATCAAGGTGCAACGCTGCATGTTGTTCTTTCAACAACGGGTGATTGTTAATGCTTGATCGACTGACCAGCATGACGGTGTTTGTCCAGACGGCTCGCTACGGGTCTTTCGCTGCCGCAGCGGAAAAGCTCAATATGTCGCCACAGATGGTGGCCAGACACATCGAGGGCCTTGAACAACGGGTGGCAACCCGTTTATTGAATCGGACAACCCGCAAGCAAAGCTTGACGGTATTCGGCCGTCTTTATCTGGACCGATGCCAATCGGTCCTCGACGAAGTGGAAGCGGCCGACTCACTGGTCCAGTCATCACACGCCAAACCGCAAGGTCGCCTGCGCATCAATGCGCCCGTCACTTTTGGGCGCCATGAATTAATACCGTTGGTTACACGCTTTCTTGATCGTTATCCCGACATTGATGTTGAGTTGACCCTGTCGGATCGCCTGATCGATCCGGTGGAAGAAGGGTATGAAGCGGTGGTACGTCTCGGGCCGCTGCAAAAAGATCTGGCCCTGGTTGCCAGACCTTTGCAAGCCTATCGCCTGGTGGCCTGTGCATCACCCGCGTACCTGCTGGCGCACGGTACGCCGCAGCTGCCGTCGGATCTCATCAACCATGAGTGCCTGGGCTTTGCCCCTTGGGTATCCGACCTCAGCCGCAATTGGCATTTCGAGCAAGATGGGCAGGTCACAGAGGTCCCCGTGCGCGGACGCCTGCATGTCAATGATTGGGAGGCCTTGCGTGCCGCTGCGCGTGATGGCTTTGGCATCTTGATCGGCTACGAGCGTGCCCTAGCGAGCGACCTGGCATCCGGCCTCCTGGTGCGCGTACTGCCCGGCTACGAGGGACCTGTGCGCCCCGTCCACTTGCTGTATGCGGCAGACCGCCAAATGACCTTGAAACTGCGCTGTTTTGTGGACCATCTGATGCAAGCGTTGGGCTGAAGAAACACTTTCGGCAGCAAGAATCGGAGCGCGAGCACGCTTAATGCAAGGCTCAAGTTCGATAAGCGTCAACCATGGCCTTGCATACAACTGAAAGCCACGACGATGCGGCGGCATGCTGTCCACCAATCAATGACCAACAACCACCTGAGCGGTATGCCGATTGCCTTGCGGAAAGCCATGCTCCCTTGCCCGAAACGCAATGACCAGGCTGATCAACAGTAACGCCAACAACACGCCCGGAAATGCACTCACCCCCCATTGGCCGAGCAGCACACCTCCCAGCAATCCACCGCCAGCGATAGCACTGTTCCAAACCACTACGTTCATGGAGAGAGCAACGTCGGCGCCCTCGCCTGCAGCGTCAGCGAGTGCTGTTTGCAGAAGCGTCGCCGCACCGCCAAAGGTCAGCCCCCAGATGAAGACACCCGCGTAAATGGCCGATGCGGAGCCTGAGAACAATCCGAGGAAAATCGAAACCGCTGCGAAGGTTGCAAGGCTGGCCAGCACTGCTGTTCGCAGATGGCGATCAACCAGTCGCCCCGTGAGCCAGATTCCGGCCAGCGCCGCGACACCAAATGCGAGCAGTACCAAATCAACCTGGCGGGTCAACCCAGCCTTCGAAACAAAGGGCGCGACATAGGTATAAAGAATGTTGTGGGCCAGCATCCAGGTAAACACGACACCCAGGACCGAGCGTACGCCGGGGGTAAAAAATACCTGACGTAACGCTATGCGCTGCGAGGATGACTGGCCAGGGTAGTCTGGCACTTTGATCAACACCCAAGCGATCAATGCCAGGGTCAATCCGGACATCAATCCAAAGACCATGCGCCAACCCATGAATCCACCCAGCCAGGTTCCCATCGGCACGCCCAATGACAACGCGATGGGTGTACCCACCATCGCTACCGCCAATGCGCGCCCTTGCAACCGAGGGGCGACCATACGCCGTGCATAACCGGCGATAAGGCTCCAGGCCAACCCCGCTGAAACCCCGGCAAAAAACCGCGCAATCAGCGTCAGCCAGTAATGGGAAGACAGCGCCGTGATGGAATTGAACACCAGAAAGCCGATGATCGTCAGCAGCAGTACCGTCCTGCGCCGCCAGTTTTGCGTGGCAATGGTCAGAGGTATTGCCGCCAGCAATGACCCCAACGCATAGACAGTCACCATCTGCCCCGCCAGAGATGGCGAGATAGCCAGGCCACTGCCAATCTCGGGCAGCAAACCTGCGGGCAAGGTCTCCGTCACAATGCAAATGAAGCCGGTCATCGCCAGCGCCAGTAATGCACCCAGCGGAAGCTTTCCGCCTTGTCGCTCATCTTCCGTCATTGTGCACCCCCACTAATATACTGATCGGTACAAATATAGGGATGAGTCGCTGGCTAGTCAACGACTTATGTATCGACTAGTATTTATGTAGTTCGAGAGGAGGTTCACATGGCACAGATGGGACGTCCGCGCACCTTTGACCGGGACGTGGCAATCACTCAGGCCCTGCATTTGTTTTGGGAGCATGGCTTTGATGCGACCTCGCTCAGCCAGCTCAAGGCCAATATCGGTGGCGGTATCACCGCGCCCAGCTTTTACGCAGCGTTCGGCTCAAAGCAGGCGCTGTTCCAAGAGGTTATGGAGCGATATCTGAATACCCATGGCAGGGTGACCGAGAGTCTGTTTGATACGACTCTCCCGCCCAGGGAGGCGATTGAACTCACGCTGCGGCGTTCAGCGAAAATGCAGTGCGAACCCGACCATCCCAAAGGGTGCCTGGTGGCGCTTGGTCTCTTGAGTGCCTGCTCGGACGAGAGTAAGGCCATCTCTGAGCCGCTGGCTCAGGCAAGATCCTTGAACCGCGCCGGCATAGTGGCATGTGTCGAGCGAGCCATTGCAAGTGGGGAACTGCCGACAACGGTCGTGCCATCTGCGCTGGCCACAGTGTTCGACAGCTTTCTGCTGGGGATTTCGGTCATTGCGCGAGACGGTGTGCCCTTCGAAACGATAGACAATGCAGTGACGCAAATCATGACTTTATGGGATGCGTCACGCAGCGCTCGTCCGGCTTTGGCAGATCCTCAAGGCTGAGGAGCGCGCGAGCCTGAGGTGATCCGCTGTCACAAGTATTCGACGTTACCATCGACGCTGATCGCTTGACCGCTGATGTTGGCCGCTGCCTGCGAGGACAGAAACAGTGCCATTGCGGCGATATCCTCCATCGTTACCATTCGGCGTAGCGAGATTTTATCCAGGTACTGATCGCGCATGGACTCGAAGCTGATATCCAGCGTTTTCGCACGCGCGTCAATCACCCGGTCCATACGCTCCCCGGCGACCACGCCCGGCAGGATGGCGTTGACGCGGACATTGTGCGGCCCCAGTTCTGCCGCCAACGACTTCATCAGTCCTACAATTGCCCACTTGGTCGATGCATAAGGCGTTCTGAAGGGGTACCCGAGGCGGCCCGCAACCGAAGACATGGCAATGATGTGCGGGTTCTGCCTGGACTGCTTCAAGAACGGACTGGCCTTGCTCGCGAAGTAGTATTGGCTGTTGAGGTTGGTAGCGACGGTCTGATCCCATTCATCCGCGTCCAGATCCTCGATATTCCCTGTAGGCCCGGCAATTCCTGCGTTGTTGACCAGGACGTCCAGACCACCGAGCAGCGAGAGCGCCTCGTCCATAACCCGGTCCACCTGCTGCTTGATCCCGACATCAACCACGCCGCCCTGCAAACCCGGGTATTCGAGCTTCATTCGGTCGACGGCACTGGCGTTGATATCGCAAATGTAGACGTGCGCGCCCACCTCATGAAAGGCCTTTGCGATGACCGCGCCAATCCCGGCGGCGCCCCCGGTTATGACGACTTTCAAATTCGCCGGGGGATTGAGCAGGTCGATGATCTTCATAACGTTTCCTCTTGTTTTTATTCGGTAACCGGCTGTGGCAGCAACGGACTCGACTCTGCCGCTATGGCTTTTGCCAGCAAAGGCACCAGCAGCAACCCCAGCACTGCGGCTGAGACGATCACATAGAAACCTGAGGAACTTAATCCCGAGGCCTTTTCCGACAGTCCGAACAGATAGGGTCCGGCGAAGCCGCCTAATAAACCGATGGTGTTGATGAACGCCAGCCCGGCGGCGGCTTGAATGCCCTGCAGGCGCTTCATGGCAATTGCCCAGTAGATTGGCAACACGCCGCCGGCGAAAAACGCGGTGGCGGTGAATAATGCGATGCGCGCCGAGGCGTCGCTGATTAACGTGAACGCTACGGAACTGGCGATCAATCCACAGGTGAACAGACCCAGGCAATAGCAATCCCGGGCGATTTTGCGGTGAATTCTGGGCAGGACCAACACCCCGGCAAGAAAGCCGATTCCGACGCTACTGGACAGCAACCCGACGGTCAGTGGCGAGGTTATCTGCATCTGCTGAATGATCGAAGGGGTAAAGAACACCAGGCCCACGAACGCGACCTGGTTCAAGAAATAGATCAAGCCGATGAGAATCGTCGTCGGTCGTTTCAGCGCCTTGACCCAGTGCCCCGAATATTCATGGGAGTCAGCGTGTCCCGCAAGCAGCGCGTGAGTCTCCAGAGATTGTGCCTCTTCCTTGGTCAGCCAGCGCGCATCCCGAGGACGCTCAGGCAGTTTGAACCACAGAATCACTCCGACGATGATGCTGGGCAGGCCTTCCAGCAAAAACATCCACTGCCAGCCATGCAGCCCGCCGATTCCGTCCATCTTCATCAGCGCACCTCCGATGGGATTGCCAATGACCAGCGCCAATGCCGGTGCCAGGTATATCCAGCCAATCGCAATGGCTCGGTCCTTGGGCGCAAACCACAGCGTGACCATGTACATGAGTGCGGGAAACAGCCCGGCTTCGGCGATGCCTAGAAGAACCCGCAGCAAGTAAAAAGACCATTCACCCTGGACGAACATCATGGCCGACGACAGCGTGCCCCAGGTCACGGCGATCCTCGCAATCCAGCGACGCGGCCCGATGCGATGAGCCAAGAGGTTGCTGGGCACTTCCAGCAGCGCGTAACCGAGAAAGAAGATCCCCGCCCCCAAGCCATAGGCCGCGGCACTGATTCCCAGATCGGCACTCAAAGCCGCCTTGGCCAGGGCGACGTTGGTGCGGTCCAGATAGGACATGAAGTAAATGGCGCACATCAGCGGAATGAGTCGAGCCATCGCTCGCCGGGTGGCCAGAATGTGCGTCTCCTGAGTACTGAGCATGATCGTCATAGCGAACCTCTTCTTGTTATTTTTCTGGGTCAGTTCCAGGCAGAACCTACAGTTGCACGTTCTGTCTGCCTTTGAGACCCAGCATCTGCCGGGCTTCATCAGGTGTTGCGATTTCAAAGGACAATTCTTCGAGAATGTGGCGAATTTTTCTTACCTGTTCAGCATTGGTTTTGGCCTTCACCCCTTTTGCCAGGTAGATGCTGTCTTCCAGGCCGACTCGCACGTTACCGCCCATGATCGCGCCCATGGTTACAAAGGGCAGTTGATGCCGCCCGGCACCGAGAATGGAGAACTCGTAGTTCTGTCGGCCAAAAAGGCGGTCAGCCGTGGTCCGCATGATCGTCAGGTTCTCAGGGTCAGCACCCAGACCACCGAGAATGCCGAAGCAGGACTGGATGAACAGCGGTGGTTTGACCAGGCCTTGCTCGACGAAATACGCAAGGTTGTAGAGGTGGCCTACGTCGTAGCATTCAAACTCGAAACGAGTACCGTGCGCACCGAGCTCCAGCATGATGTCCTTGATGTCCTTGAAGGTATTCTTGAAAACGACATCTTCCATCCCTTCGACGTGGTCCTTCTCCCACTCATGGTTCCAGCTGGAGATTTTCCGCGCGACAGGATGAATCGAAAAATTCATCGAGCCCATATTCAGCGAACAGAGCTCCGGCCTGGCAATCAGCGGATAAGCGAGCCGCTGAGCCAGCGTCATGCGCGTGCTGCCGCCGGTAGTGATATTGATGATTGCATCCGTCTCCTGGGCGATTACCGGGACGAACTGCCTGAAAACTTCCGGGTCCGGAGTCGGCCGGCCATCGTGAGGATCGCGTGCGTGCAGATGCAGGATGGCGGCCCCCGCTTGCGCCGCTTCAATGGACTGTTGCGCAATGTCTACGGGTGTCAGTGGAAGGTACTCGGACATTGACGGCGTGTGAGTCGCACCCGTGATCGCACAGGAAATGATGATTTTTCGGCTCGGCAGACTCATTGGGATGACCTGTATTGTTATTGGACTTGGCAAGCGCGGTGCGAAATCGACTGAGGGTGCAGGCGCTTCTTGTGCCATCAAGCTTATTGAAGTTTCAAAACAACGGTAAGATCATTAACGGACAGTAAAGAATCTCTAAGGGACATCGAAAGGAGTCATCCGATGGCACCAAAAATCCCGCTTTTCAATGAGCGTATCTATGCCCCTTACAAGATTGCGGCGCTGGTTGAAGTTCTCGGCGAACAGGGCATTGCAGCGGCCGACAGCTTGCGCGGCAGCGGCGTACAAGAGCATCAGATCTACGACGCGACGGTGCTGACCTCGGTTCGGCAATACGCTGCCGTGTGCGGCAACGCAGTGGCGCTTTCGCAGGATCCCGCCACGCCGTTCAAAACCGGTGCCCGCCTGCACTTGTCCGCCTACGGGATGTATGGCTACGCGCTGATGTCCTGCCTGTCACTGCGCGACTACTTCAGGCTCGGCGTTAAGTACCATTCATTGGCGACGCCAACCTTGACCATCGAATGGCACGAACATGAGGATGAGGCTGTATGGACGTTCCCGGATGCCTCCAACCCAAGCCCGTCCAGGGAAATCAAACAGTTCTGGATCGAGCAGCAGTTTACCCAGCACGTCACCCATCTTCAGGACGTTTTTGGAAGGAGTTGCCCGCCGACCAAGGCCTGCTTCTCTTACCCTGCCCCGGCGCACGCGCAAATCTATTCGCTCTATCTGGGCTGCCCGTGCATTTTTGATCACGACCAATGCGAACTGCATTACGACAGTTCGATCCTTGAGCAAAAACCCCATCTGGCCCATCGCCTGACAGCGACGTTGCTGCAAGAGACCTGTGATCGATTGATCGGGCAGGCGAAGGTATCGTCGGGGATTTCGGGCGAGGTGTATCAGATCATGATGCAGACCCCGGGTGAGTTTCCGAGTATGGAGATGACCGCCGAACGGCTGCACATGACCACCCGCAGCCTGCGCCGAAAACTGTTGGAGGAAGACACATCGTTCGTGGCAATCACCGATGACGTACGCTGCTCGCTGGCTATCGAATACCTTCGAACAACGATCATGAGCACCGACGATATCGCGCATCTGCTGGGCTTCTCCGAACCGACCAATTTCCGCCGTGCATTCAAACGCTGGACAGGTAAAACCACCAGGGACTATCGCCAGGGCTGAAAATCATGCACTGAGCACAATGCTCAGCACTTTTTGACAGATGTAGGGCTCAAACCCGCCGATGTTAAAAATAAAACCCTGAAAACCGACGTATCGCAGGCTGTCTCCAGGCGTTTCGCCAGACCATAATGGCCTCACAACGATAAACGGGGCTCACCCGGAGGCATGCAAGCGATGTACAGAGACCATATCGTCAAGGCTCGTTTCACTGACAGCGTCGTGGTCATGGGCGTGATCGCCGTTCTCATTTTCAGTCTCACGTTGATCTGCGGCGTGGGCGAAGGCCGCCTTTCGGCCCTGATGGGGCCTATCGTTCTTGATCTGGAATCGCCTCTGGCGCGCAACATCGCGGTGGGCGGTACATTCACCCTCACGGCCATGCTGAACTTATTCATGCTGGGCCGTTTCCCGCTACGGGCGCAGATCATCACGGTCTGGTGCGAATTGCTTGTGCTGTTCCTGCTGTTCTTCGACACATTCAATCTGTCCTACAGCTTCATCGCGACCAAAGTCGGCTTCATGATCACCCAAGGGGTTTTCACCACCGTCTACGTATCCGCCATTTCCATAGCTATCGCATTCGTCCTGGCCTTGTTGGGCGCAACGGCCCGGCTGTCCTCCAACGGCTTCGCGATTGCCATCGCCAGCTTCTACACCTCGTTTTTTCGTGGCGTGCCGCTGCTCATCCAGATTTACCTGATTTACCTGGGCATCCCCCAACTTGGTTATGTCGTCGGGGCGGTTCCAGCGGGGATTCTGGCGCTGTCGCTGTGTTATGGCGCCTACATGACGGAAATTTTTCGCGCCGGGATCAGCAGCATATCGAACGGGCAGTGGGAGGCCTCGCGGGCCATTGGCCTGACACCCTTCCAGACGATGACGCGGGTCATTCTTCCGCAGTCGATGCGACTGATCATTCCGCCGACAGGTAACCAGTTCATTTCGATGCTCAAGGACAGTTCCCTGGTGTCAGTGATCGGGGTCTGGGAGCTGATGTTTCTGGCGCGAACCCAAGGCCGCGCCGAGTTCCGTCATCTGGAAATGCTCATCACCGCAGCCGTGCTGTATTGGCTGTTGTCCATCGTGCTGGAAACCGTTCAGGCACGTCTGGAAAAGCACTTCAACCGCGCCCATCGCTGATCAGGAGCACTACGATGAATCAGCCTTCAGGTTCACCGGCACCGGCTTCGTACCCCGCCGTATCGATTCAAGAGATGCATAAATGGTACGGCGATTTTCATGTGCTCAAAGGCATCGACCTGCACATTGCCGCTGGCGAAATTCTGGTTGTGTGCGGCCCCTCGGGCTCTGGCAAATCCACATTGATTCGCTGCCTGAACCTGCTGGAAGACTTTCAGCAGGGTCACGTGTTCATTGACGGTGTCGAGCTGACCCGTGAAGCCGCTTGCGTGGCGGGCATTCGACGCCAGATCGGCATGGTCTTTCAACAGTTCAATCTGTTCCCGCACATGACGGTCCTGGAAAACCTCATGCTGGGACCGCGTCTGGTGAGCAAGCTCAGCGAGTCCAAAGCCCGCGAACTGGCTTACGAGTACCTCGACCGCGTGCGGATCAGGAATCAGGCCGACAAATACCCCGGTCAGCTCTCCGGCGGACAACAGCAGCGCGTGGCTATCGCTCGCGCCCTGTGCATGCGGCCTCGCATCATGCTGTTCGACGAACCCACATCGGCGCTCGATCCTGAGATGGTCAAGGAAGTGCTGGATGTGATGGGCGAACTGGCTCAGGACGGCATCACCATGGTGTGCGTGACCCATGAGATGGGTTTCGCCCGACGGGTGGCTGACCGAATCATCTTCATGGATCACGGCTGCATCATCGAGCAGGCCAGACCCAACGATTTTTTCGACAACCCGCAACACGAACGTGCCCGGGAGTTTCTGTCGCAGATTCTCAGCCACTGAGATGCATCGTCGTACCTTGCAACGTCACCGATAAAAACAAAACCATATGCACGACATCTGGAGCTTACTCATGATCCCGTTCACGCGTTTCTTCGCTACTGCCGCCGTCGCCACCGCTGTCACGATTGCCACCGGGGCCGCCTGGGCGGGCGCGACCCTCGACCGCATCCACCAAACGAAAGTGATCAAGGTGGCCACCTCGGCCAACTGGCCGCCGCAATCGTTCCTCGGTCCGGACAATAAGCTGCAAGGTTTCGACATCGATGTGGCGAACGAGATAGGCCAGCGTCTGGGCAGCAAGCCCGAATTCGTAACGCCGGAGTACGGGATCATTACCGCAGGACGCTGGTCCAGTCGCTGGGACTTGTCGGTGGGCTCCATGACCCCTACCACCGAGCGCGCCCGAGTGCTCGATTTCCCCGCGATTTACTACTACACCCCGTACGTCTTTGCGGTACACAAGGATGCTGCCGGCGCCAAACCGGCGGATCTGAACGGCAAGACCATCGGCGTCGAAGCCGGTACGACCTCGGAGGACTACATTAATCGTCGACTCAAGATCGACGCTGCGGATGTGCCTCCCTTCACCTACGACATCACTCCCGGTCAGGTACAGACCTACGGCGACAGCATGGGCCCGCTGGACGATCTGCGCATGGGTAACGGCGTGAGGCTGAACGCCACGTTGTCCGCGCTTCCGACCATCGTGGCGGCGATCAAGAACGGCTACCCCATCGTGCGAGTGGAAGGCAACCCCGCCTATTACGAACCCCTGGCCATCGCGGTGGATAAAGGCGATGAAGCGTTCAACAGCGCGCTGACCAAAATCGTTGCCGACATGAAAGCCGACGGGACACTCAAGCGGCTCTCCGAAAAATGGTACGGCGCCGACCTCACCAAAGTGCAATAACCCCCCCATGCAGTGCAGGCGCCCGTCCTTGACGCGGCGTCCTGCCCGCCTGCGCCCTAAAAAAGGACAACGGTTTAAATGTTCACCTATACCAACAACTACTACACGGCCACGATGCAGGACACTGCGCAGCGGGCCGCGCTGTCGGGCAACGTTCGCGCAGATGTCTGCATCGTCGGCGCAGGACTGGCGGGGTTGAGCACTGCCTGGGAGTTGCTGTCGCGGGGGAAGTCCATTGTGTTGCTCGACGCTGGCCGGGTGGCCTGGGGCGCATCCGGTCGTAACGGCGGGTTCGTGCTGCAAGGCTGGTCCGAAGGAATATCTGCCATCGAACAACGCTGTGGGAAAGCGACTGCTGCCGCGCTTTTCAAGCTGTCACTCGAAGGCGTCGACATGGTTCGCGACACCATCGCACGCCACGCGTTGCCAGGCTGCGCACCCACGCCCGGAAAGCTGAGCGTGATTCGCTACGATGATGCCGACAGCCTCAAGCGACTGCGCGACAAAATGGCAGCGGACTTCGATTTTGATCTTGATTATCTGGATCGCCATGAGGTACGCGAGCGACTGAAAACCGACCGGTATTTCCAGGGGCTGCGCGATAATCATGGCTTTCACTTCCATCCCTTGAATTATTGCCTCGGCCTGGCCGGGCTCATCGAGCGCGGCGGCGGCAAGATCCATGAACAGTCGCCCATGGTCCGGGTCGAGCATCGAGACGGGGGGCATCGGGTCGTGACTCATCAGGGCTCGGTGGATTGCCGCGATGTGGTGTATTGCTGCGGCGGTTATGGAGGGCCTGAGTTCGGCCCTCTACGCCAGGCATTTCTGCCCATCGCGACCTACGCGGTGCTGACCGAACGCCTGGGACCACGCCTGGCAGATGCGGTGAACACCACCGACGCGGTGGGCGACAATCGTAGGGCGTCTGACTACTACCGAATCGTCGATGGCGACCGCCTGCTCTGGGGCGGCCGAATCACCACCAAAAATCTGCAAGACGAGAAGCGCCTGGGACAATTGCTGACCGCCGACATCCTCGACGTCTACCCGCAATTACGGGGTATCAGGATCGACAAAGCCTGGTCCGGGCTGATGGGCTACGCACGGCACAAAATGCCCCACATTGCCTCGCTCGGGACCGGGCTGTGGGCTTGCACATCGTTTGGCGGCCATGGTATGAACACCGCGCCCATCGGCGGGCGCGTGATCGCGGAAGCCATTTGCGGCGTCACTGATCGCTACAGACTCTTCGATGCCTACGGCCTGGAATGGAACGGCGGCCCCCTCGGTCCTGCCGCAGCGCAAACCGTGTACGCGGGCCTGAAGATCATGGATTACTTTCAGGAAACGCGCTCGCAACGCAAGGCGGCTCATCACAACTGAATCAGAGCGAGGTCAAGGAAGTGCCCATCGAGACCCAGAACCCCGGCCCACTGTTCAACCTGACCGACAAGGACAGGCAGCTGCTCAGTCTGCTGCAGGCCAACGCACGCGAGCCCACGGCCTCGCTGGCCCGCAAGCTCGGGGTGTCGCGGTCTTCGGTACAGGAGCGCATCAGCCGCCTGGAAAAGGCTGGCGTCATCACCGGGTACAGCGTGCGTATCGACCAGGACCGGCTGCAACAGACCATCAACTGTTTCACCATGACCTCCTGCACAAACAAGAGCTACACCGATGTCATGACCTCGCTGCGCAAGATGGATGCGGTGCAAGCGGTATATGCGGTGTCCGGTGAATCCGATTTCATCATCCACCTCGCCACCTCGACCTTGAGCGAGCTCAACGCCGAGTTAACGCGGATCAACATGATCAAGGGCGTGGCGCATACCTCATCCCACATCGTGATGGAGACTAAATTCAGCAGGAAGTTGATGTGATGCTGTAAAAGCGGTCACTTAAAAGACCCCTTCTCGCTTGCTGCGGCCTGGATTGTCCATTGACCACACGCCCCAAGTCGGCAAGGGTGTGCCAATTTGGCGAAAGGTCAGCGGCGCTGAGCTCGCTTTCTTAACCATGAAGAGCTAATCGGCTCTAAGCTGGTCATACCATTGTCCGCATGCCCTTGTGTGGCGGTTCGCAGTTTTTCCATTGAGGTATCTCGATGCCGGGACGCAAAGAGAGAGCAACACCATCGGACACGTCCACCGAGCCCTTGACGTTAGGTGCAGGTCGCGCTGCGTCCGGATTTCGTCTGACGGTATGTTTCATTGCCTTGGTGATCATCACTTTTCTGTCTGTCGAAGGGTGGCGGGCATGGAGAGATTATCGCCAGGCGTTCGCCGTAGCGCGCGACTCAGCGTCCAACCTGGCACGCGCTACGGCCCAGCATGCTGAGGACGCGGTACGGCAAGTTGATCTTCTGACCGTTGCGCTCGGTGAACGCGTAGAGGGCGATGGCATTGCGAACATCGACGTGCCCCGAATACACGCGCTGATGATCCAGCAGGCCAGGATAATGCCCCAGCTACACGGGCTGTTCATTTACGGCCCTGATGGTGAGTGGATCGTTACGGATAAGCCGGTCAACCCTGAAGCCGCGAACAACGCCGACCGCGACTACTTCATCTACCATCGCACCCACAAAGACCAAAACGTCCGCATCGGCAAGGTCGTGAACAGTCGCTCAACCGGTGAGCCCATCATTCCCATCTCTCGTCGGCTGGACAACCCCGACGGATCGTTCGCCGGAGTCCTGCTGGGCACCATCAAAGTCAGCTACTTCGTTGATTATTACGGCGACTTCAAAATCGATGACAAAGGCGCGCTGGTCTTGACCATGCGTGACGGGACGATCCTGGTGCGGCGTCCATACAATGCCGCAGTCATTGGCCAGAGCCTCGCTGAAAGCGAAATATTCAAGAAGTACCTTCCGGTTTCCGACCAGGGTGTTGCAGAGGTCAAGGCCGTGGTTGATGGCACTTATCGCCTCTACGGCTATCGCGCCTTGAGCAGTTACCCTCTCGTGGTCGAAGCCGGCCTGTCGAGGGAGTCCTTCGTCGGGCCATGGCGTCGTGATCTGATGAAAACCGGCATAGTCCTGCTGGTGCTGATTGCGGGTTTAGCGGTCTTTGGCTTCGTGGTGCTCGGCCATTTACGGCAACGGACGGCGATGGAGCGTGAAATCCGGCGCGCCCACCAAACCGTGCGAAACATGGCGCTGACAGACAGTCTGACGGGCCTGGGCAATCGCAGGATGCTGGACCTGGTGTTGGCCAAGGAAATCAGCCGCGCCAAACGAGAGGGAAAGCCGCTGGCGTTGGTCATGCTGGACGTAGACTATTTCAAGCGCTTCAACGACAAATATGGTCACTCCGCCGGCGACGACTGCCTGCGTCGAGTAGCGCAGGCCATTCGCCAGTCTCTCAACAGGCCGGCGGATCTGGCAGTTCGATATGGTGGAGAAGAATTCACAGTGCTGCTACCCGACACCGACAGCAGCGGAGCCTACCGCGTAACGCAGACGATCCTGGACAGTATCCGCCTGCTGGGGATTGAGCACAGCGATCACCCGCTTGGGAATGTCACCGCCAGTGCCGGCATTGCTACCTTCTTGCCGGCATCAGAAGACGCCACTGCCGACGGACTCATAAAAGCGGCCGATGCCTTCCTCTACATGGCAAAGAGCAAGGGTCGCAACCGATGGGCGGCAGCCAACCGTGACAGCCTGGAACAAGCTCGTTGATAGCCGTCGTGGTTGAACTGCATCTTTGATGAGATGGTTATGCAAGAACACCCAGCCGAGTGCCGCACATGATCTTCGTCACCTTGATCAATATGCTGATCATCACCACCGCAGTGGTCATCCACTACGAGTGCCTGTTGCGCCTGAATCTGCTCCTGCCCCGGCTGAACATCTGGCATCGGTTCAGAATCGTGTTCGGTGTCATGGGCGCGCTGATCGCCCATGCCATTGAAGTGTGGGTCTTTGCGTTGGGCTATTACCTGATGAACAAAACCGAAAGACTGGGCAAGCTCACCGGCAATTTTGACGGGAGTTTCATCGACTCGGTGTACTTTTCATTCACCACCTACACAACCATCGGCTTTGGTGATATCTCGCCGATTGGCCCGCTCAAATTCCTGACCGGTCTCGAAGCGCTTACCGGCCTGGTGCTGATTACCTGGACGGCCTCCTTCCTGTTCATCGAGATGCAGAAGTACTGGGGCATACAGCAGCCCCGCGTGCCTGACCGCGGTTCGAAAAAACCATGAATGCAGACAACCGTACTGATGACTGCGGCGCGGCGCTGACCGCAAGGGAGGTTTGCCATATCCTGCGCGAGGTCACGTTCGAGCGCCGCGTCATGGCCAAGGCAGGCGATCAGTCCTGGGATGAGATCCATGCCGGCTTGTTCGTCGTTATCGTCGACGGGTGGCGTATCACGATCTACAACGACTGCGATGTGCTCGACTATTGTGAAGCGTGCGTCTGCCCGGAGGGTCGGCGGTGGTCGTTCGACAATGGCGACCGATACGGTACAGACCCAATCGCCCTGCTCTCGACCTGGGAACACGGGACACTTGAACGACTGCTAAAACGGCTGTGAGTCAACCCGCAGCCAGAACATGAGTACAATGGCGCACCTGAAACCTGAATTTGCTCACTCATGAAATCGTTGCTTTACGTTTTATTGCTGTCCATCGCAGTCATCAGCCCCGCCTTCTCCAGCCCACCCTCCAACTTTTCCGAAGCCAAGGTCATTGCCAGGCAGAAGGTCTATCTCGACCAGGCCAACAGCGCGCAGGGTGACCTGTATTGCGGCTGCAAATGGACCTGGGTGGGGAAATCGGGTGGCCGTATCGATGCGGCTTCCTGCGGCCTTAAAGCTCGAAAGCAAGAAACCCGTGCCGACAGAACCGAATGGGAACACATCGTTCCAGCGTGGACATTCGGCCATCAGCGGCAGTGCTGGCAGAATGGTGGTCGCGAACACTGTGTAAGTGACGATCCGGTGTTTCAAGCCATGGAAGCTGACCTGTTCAACCTTTACCCGTCGGTGGGTGAAGTCAATGGCGACCGGAGCAATTTCAACTACGGAATGGCGGCTGGAGTTGCTCCGCAATATGGTCAATGCAAGACCAAAGTCGACTTCGAGCAGCGCGCAGCCGAGCCACGCGACGAAGTGAAAGGCCTCGTGGCGAGGACGACATTCTACATGTTCGACCGGTACAACCTGACCATGTCACGTCAGCAGCAACAGCTGTTCATGGCCTGGGCCAGACAGTTCCCGGTAACGCCCTGGGAAAAGGAACGCAATGCCAGGATTGCGGCAATCATGGGCCACCCTAACCCGTTCGTTACCAATGACCGCACCTGGACAGCAGGTTACAAGACCGTCGGCGACGGGATAGTCAGCCCGATCCCGGACCGAGCTACGCCGCCAGCAGCACAAGCGCCTGTCACTCGTTCAACGTCAACCGGCCTGATTATTGGCAACCGCAACAGCCATGTGTATCACTTGCCTCACGGCTGCGCGAGCTACGACAAAGTGGCTGCGAAAAACCAGATGTCGTTTGAATCCGAGTCTGACGCCCGGGCAGCAGGCTATCGCAGAGCCGGGAACTGCAGATGAGAAACGCGCAATGCGGCTTTATGCAAAAGATGTTGGTGGTGCAAGATGGACGCAATGTTGACGGTGTGGAAGATAGAGGAATTCTGATGATCGAAGTCACAGAGGTATCCATAGCCGAGCTGCGCGCCGCGCTTGAGTCGGGGCAGGCAACCGCAGTCGAGCTGGTGCAGGCCTATCTGGCCAGGATTGATGCTTACGACGGGGCCGCTACATCTACGGCGCTGAATGCCGTGGTGGTTCGCAACCCGGATGCGATTGAAGAAGCTCGGGCATCCGATAGTCGTCGGGCCAAAGGTGAGATTCTCGGCCCGCTCGACGGGATTCCCTACACGGCCAAGGACAGCTATCTGGTCAAAGGTCTGACCGCTGCTTCGGGCAGTCCTGCTTTCGTCAATCTGGTCGCTCAGCGCGACGCGTTCACGATCAGCCGCCTGCGTGCTGCCGGGGCAATCTGTCTGGGCAAGACCAATATGCCGCCCATGGCCAACGGCGGTATGCAGCGTGGCGTTTATGGCCGCGCGGAAAGTCCGTATAACGCTGACTTCCTGACGGCGCCCTTCGCATCGGGTTCATCCAATGGTGCCGGGACTGCAACCGCCGCAAGCTTCGCGGCGTTCGGCATGGCGGAAGAAACATGGTCGAGCGGCCGAGGCCCTGCCTCGAACAATGGCCTATGCGCTTACACCCCTTCGCGCGGCGTGATCTCGGTGCGCGGCAACTGGCCGTTGACGCCGACCATGGACGTTGTCGTCCCCTACGCCAGAACCATGGCAGATTTGCTCGAAGTGCTGGATGTCGTTGTTGCACAAGATCCCGACACGCGCGGCGATTTGTGGCGACTGCAGCCTTGGGTGCCGATCCCGAGCGTTGCCTCGGTACGCCCCGCTGCCTATGCCGAACTGGCGGTAAGTCGCGATGCTCTGGCCGGCAAACGCTTCGGCGTGCCGCGCATGTACATCAACGCCGATCCGGAAGCGGGCACGGCAGACAAGCCAGGCATCGGAGGTCCGACCGGACAACGCATCATCACCCGCGCCTCGGTCATCGATCTGTGGCAGGACGCACGCCAGGCGCTCGAAGCGGCTGGCGCCGAAGTGCTTGAGGTGGATTTCCCGCTGGTCTCCAATTGCGAAGGGGATCGTCCCGGCGCGCCAACCGTGTTTACTCGCGGACTGGTATCGAAGGAATTTCTGCATCACGAACTGTGGGATTTGTCGGCCTGGGCTTTTGATGACTTCCTGCAGGCCAATGGGGATCCGGCCTTGAATCGCCTGGCTGACGTCGAGGGGTCGAAGATCTTCCCTCACGATCCCGGAACGTTACCCAATCGTGAGGACGACCTCGCCGCCGGTATGGACGAATACGTGCGCATGGCCGAGCGCGGCATTACACCCTGGGATCAGATCCCGACCCTGCCTGATGGCCTTCGTGGCCTGGAGCAGACGCGACGGATCGACCTGGAAGACTGGATGGAAACACTTGGCCTGGACGCCGTGCTTTTCCCGACCGTGGCCGACGTCGGTCCGGCGAATGCCGATGTCGATCCGCAAGCTGCCGATATCGCCTGGAGTAATGGCGTGTGGGTTGCCAACGGCAATCTCGCCATCCGCCATTTGGGCGTGCCAACCGTTACGGTACCAATGGGTGTGGTGGCCGACATTGGCATGCCGGTCGGACTCACCTTTGCGGGGCGCGCGTATGACGATTCGAATCTGTTGCGCTTTGCCTCGGCTTACGAGTCGGTAGGGAGCAAGCGTTTGATTCCGCCCCGTACGCCAGCGTTAGGTGGTTAGGCCGCCGTTATGAATATCGATGCACACCGCCCTGCGCCATTTTTGCATCCAGGCGAAGCCGTCGTTCTCTTCGATGGCACCTGCAAATTGTGTAATGGCTGGGCGAAATTCATCATTGACCATGACCAGGCGCATCGTATCCAGCTTGCTGCAGTTCAGTCACCGGAAGGCCAGGCACTCCTGGCCTGGGCCGGCCTGCCCACCGACGATTTCAACACCATCGTTCTGGTCAGCGATAACCGGTTCTTCGTCCGCTCGCAAGCGATGTTCAAGATCATGGAACGCTTGCCTGCGCCTTGGCGCTGGATGAGGAGCGGGCGCATTGTGCCGGAAAGGATGCGCGACTGGATGTATGACAGGATCGCCCAGAATCGTTACCGGCTGTTTGGCAGGTATGACGCTTGCCAGCTTCCCAGCGCAGACCACAGCCGACGTTTTTTGCAAGCAGGACCGTGACGTATTCCACTTGCCTGAGGCATTCTACGGCGTCAATCCTTTCGCCGTGCAGTCGCTGCAATTCGAGCCACTGACTGGCGCTTTATTCCAGTGAAGGGCTATCAATGTCATTCGACTTCCATCACCTGCTCTTGGTATTTACCGCGTATATCGTGGGGGCGGCGAGTCCTGGCCCGAGCAATATGCGGATCATGGGCGTCGCCATGCACCAAGGCAGACGTCCTGCGCTATTGCTGGCGGCAGGCGTCATAAGCGGTTCGTTTTTCTGGGGATCGATGGCAGCCACGGGTGTCTCGGCCATCCTTACGCAATATGCGCAAGCGCTGGGCGTTCTCAAGGTCGTGGGGGGTGTTTATCTATTGTTCCTGGCCATTAAAGCGGGCCGCTCGGCACTTAATTCCAACGAGCAGATCGCCAAAGCGCTTGCCGCGGCACCCTACGCTTCCGGCTTCAAACTCTACCAGCGCGGCCTGCTCATGCATCTCACCAATCCCAAGGCGCTGCTCGGCTGGGTCGCTACCATGACCCTTGGACTAGGGCCGCAAGCATCATCGGCAACCGTCGTCATTATCCTGGCTGGTTGCGCGGTGCTTAGCGTCACTATCTTTTGTGGGTACGCGATCGTCTTCTCCACCGCACCTATGATTCGGGCATATAGTCAGGCCCGACGATGGATAGAAGGAACGTTGGCACTGGTCTTTGGAGCCGCAGGAATAAAGCTATTGCTCTCTCGCACCTAGCCATCGTAGCTGTACCGGATAACCAGCGGCGTAAGCCGGGCCATATTAACGGAGACTGGAATGAAGCCAACCCCTATTACAGAAGCGCCGGTAGATGCGGCTCAACGCAAAGCCGTAAAGCCCGTCATTTGCTACCCGGTTGACGGTTTACCGCGCCCGGACATCGCCAGCTATCGTAAGGTTCGAGACGACTTGAGGCTGATCGAGACCGTGACAGTTCCTGCTCGCGACGCCGCGACATTTACCGTGCCCGCCGGACATTTCTTTCGTATTGTCTCGACTGAAGGCTCGCAGGTGGGCGACTTGAATCTGTTCAATCTGCACGACTTGAATGAGCGTCTTTATACCGGTAAAACCCGCGCGCTGAATGGCACCCATCTTGGCCTCGGCGATCAGTTGTATTCGAGTTTCCCTTACCTGCGCCCGATTGCCACGATTACGCATGACTCCCTGGACTGGTATGGCTTTGATGAGTTCGGTGGGTCGGTACATGACGTGATCGGGACTCGTTGTGATCCTTACACCCATAACCTACTGAGTGATGGCGGGCAGTATCATCACTGTTGCCACTCCAACCTTACCCGAGCATTGTCCAGGGCCACCGGGATCGCCCTGCATGAGGCTGAAGCCCACATTCACGATGTGCTGAATGTTTTCATGTGCACCGGTTTCACCAGGGACACGGGACAATACTTCATGAAAGCGAGCCCGGTGCGACCTGGCGATTACCTGGAGTTTTTTGCCGAAGTGGATCTGCTCGGCTGCCTTTCAGCCTGTCCCGGCGGGGATTGCTCCTCGGAACACTCATCTGACACAGCCAAGTGCTATCCCCTCCTTGTGGAAATCTACGAGGCAGTTCGTCAACCTCAAGGCTGGATTGCACCTGCGGTCAATGGGTATGACCGCAGCCACGGCGTTTGAAGCCTGGACGGGGCCGGCCAGTCCGACGCGGACCGGTCGACCCCGTTTCATAGCAGAATCAGCTCTGGCAGAACCGGATCCGATTGCCGAATGGGTCGTAGACTTCCAGCACTTGCCCCCAACCTTGCTGAACAATGTCTGGACGTCCGTAACCGTAGCGCTTGGCAAGTAACTCGTCCCGCAGCATCTCGATATTCTGCATCGGGACAAATATCGTCGACCCCGGGCTCGCATCGCCATGATGTTCGGAGAGGTGGAACTGCAACCCGTTGCGACTGATCCCCAGGTACAGCGGTAGATCCGCTTCAAACCGGTGCTCGAACTCGACGCTGAAACCCAGGAAATCGATATAGAACTCGCGTGCCTTGGCTTCGTCAAAAATTCGCAATATCGGAATGGCTTTGTCAAACGTAATCACGGGCTGGCTACTTTCATCTGCAAGCATCGCTGCTGCGACGTTCCAGTCCTTGTAGCCCAGTTGCTGCGCGACCAGTTCGAGTGCAGTGGAGTGAGACACTTCCTGCTCGCGCTTCTCTAACGAAGCACGCAGGTTCTTGGCCATCTGCTTGGCTTTCTGGATTGAAAACATTACTTCTCCTGGAGTCGAAGCCTTTTGGTGCTCGCGTTGCCAAACCTCGACTATCAAGAGAGATGCGATAGGGTTTGGAAAAACTATGCTTTCACCTTTCCTTTCAGGAGCGAGCGGCGGGCAGCATCGGCCAGCGGCGATAGTACACATCCGTTAATGGCGCTGAAAGTATTTCCCGCGGGGGCGCATCAAATCACGCACTGCGATCACTGCCCGGCGGTCGCGCTCACGACATTGGCTATCCGCTCGAAAAAGGGCGCCAGTCGCTCCTGGGGCGCGTCGTGCTCAACGACCAGCGTGGCGACTTCTTCACAGGGCGCGACCTGATAGTGCGCAACGCTGGACAGTTTTTCGTTGGTTGCGGCCACCACTACCTGACCGCTTGCCGCCACTATCGCGCGTTTGAAGTCGGCGTCCTCGAGACCGAAGGCCGTCACGCCGTTGTCCGGATCGATGGCACAAGCGCCGAGAAAGCACAGATCAAAGTTGAACTGCCGCAATTCCTGCACGGCCCTCAGACCACTCACACCGCCAGTCACCGGGTTCACGCGCCCGCCCAACATGATGACCTCGACACAAGGTAGCTTCATCAATTGCGTGGCAATCAACGGCGAGTTGGTGCTGAAGGTCAATGGAAGTTGCGGATCAATGCTGCAGGCGATTGCCAGATTCGTCGACCCGGCATCAATGAAGACGTGCTGCCCTGCGCTCAGAAGCGCGGCCGCCGCTCTGGCCAGATTGTCTTTGCGCGAAGAGCCTTGCATCACCCTGACGGCAATCGGTCCGTCATCGGCGCGCAACAGAATGGCGCCGCCGTAGACGCGCTTGCACAACCCCGCAACTGCCAGGGCACTCAAATCGCGCCGTATCGAATGCTCGGACACATTGAACTCAACGGCCAGATCAGCGGCAATCACCCGGCCGAAACGGGTAAGACGTTCGCGAATCAACTGCTGGCGTTCACCAGGGAACGCTTCGTGTGGAGAAGTCATCAACCATTAATCCTGCATGAACGAGCATTAACAATCACAAGCGAGCAATCTATGCTGAAGTCGGAGCGGCGTCAAATCCGCAGATGACGGTCGCCAGGCGTAGTTACCGAGTGAACAAGCCATTCAGGCCAGCAGCCGCTTTTCAAGCCATGGGCGATTTCGACAGATTGGTTTGTCCAATAAGATTTTATATAGATTGGTCTTGCCAATATTTTCCCTGAAGTGTAGTTTTTGAGCTCTCGATCCTCCAGGCGGGCAACTGTTCGCTCACAACAAAAAAGAGATCCTCAGAATGTTCAGATTCCCCGCCAGCCGGGCGCTCGGTGCCCTCTCCCGCTTATCGTCATACATCGTCTGCGACAGCCAGGGAGCATCAACATGCTGACTGTCATCTGTAACGAACCCGGTTCGTTAACCGCCATCGAGCGTGAAAAACCGGTCAGAAAGCCAGGAGAGATCCTCATCCGCATCAAGCGCGTCGGGGTTTGCGGCACCGATCTGCATATTTTCAGCGGCAATCAGCCGTTCCTCGAATACCCTCGGGTGATGGGCCATGAGTTTTCCGGGCTTGTAGAGGAAACCGACAGCGCCAGCGATCTCGACACGGGTGATGTCGTGTATGTGATGCCTTATCTTTCCTGCGGCACATGCATCGCCTGCCGCCAGGGTAAGACCAACTGCTGCACCCGCATTCAAGTGTTGGGGGTTCACTGCGACGGTGCTTTTACCGAGTACCTGAGCATTCCCCACGAATTTGTCCATAAGGCAGTGGGCATTTCCCTTGATCAGGCGGCGATGATCGAATTTCTGTCCATCGGTGCTCACGCCGTACGTCGTTCAAATGTCCAGGCGGACAAACATGCATTGGTGGTCGGCACCGGTCCGATTGGCATGGCGGCAGCGATCTTTGCCGGTTTGCGCGGTGCGAAAGTCACCGTTCTGGATACCCGCGACGATCGTCTTTTGTTCTGTAAGGAACACCTGAAGATTCACGCCTCGGTAAAAATCGGCGAAGGCGACAAGGAAACCCTCGCTGAGCTCACAAAGGGTGATTTTTTCGACGTGGTGTTTGATGCCACCGGCAATGCCCGGGCCATGGAGCGCGGCTTCGAATTCATCGCCCACGGCGGCACTTACGTGATGATTTCGGTGGTTCGGGACTCGATCACCTTCTCCGACCCCGAATTCCACAAGCGTGAAGCCACGTTGATGGGTAGCCGCAACGCCACCCAGGAAGACTTCCGTCATGTGGAGGAATGCTTGCGCAACGGGTTGATTCCGGATGCCGCCCTCAATACCCACCGCCTGACCCTAAGCGCTGTCGCCCACTCATTCACTACATTGCTCGACCCGAAACAAGGCGTCGTCAAAGCAATCATCGAGTGTTAGGAGCAGCGTGATGAGCGATTCGCAATCCTTGCTTGTATTGACACCCGGTGACGATGTCGCCGTGGCCCGAGGCGACATCGCCGCAGGACAACAGCTCAGCGCCGACGGCATCACGCTGATCGCCGGGCAACAGATTCCATCCGGTCACAAGATCGCCCTGCGCCCGGTGTCGGCAGGTCAACAGGTGCTCAAGTATGGCCAGACCATCGGCCTGGCGACCCAAGGCATCGAGCCCGGTGATCACGTCCACGTCCACAACCTGGACATGCCGACAACCAACGCCGAACACAGCGTGCAGAATATCTACGTACCCACATCGTTCAGCAGTGAACCGGCGACCTTCGAGGGCTATGTCCGCGATGACGGGCGCGTCGGCACGCGCAACTACATCGGGGTGATCTCCAGCGTCAATTGCTCGGCAACCGTCTGCAAGCACATCGCCAACGCATTCTCTTCCGAGCGCCTCAAAGACTTTCCCAATGTCGATGGCGTTGTCGCAATCACCCACGGCAGCGGCTGTGGCATGGGTGCGAAAGGTGAAGGCATCGACATCCTCAAACGCACCTTGCGCGGCTATGCCGATCACGCCAACTTTGCCGGTGTCCTGTTGATCGGCCTGGGCTGCGAGGTCAACCAGCTGACCCCGCTGATGAATGAACTGGGGGATCGCTCAGCGCTGCTCAAGGCCAGTCTGATCATTCAGGAAGCAGGCGGTACTCGCGAAGCCGTACGACGTGGCATAGCGCATATTGAAGAGATGCTGCCGGTCATCAACCATTTCCGGCGCACCACCGTTGCGGCCAGCCATCTCAGCGTAGGCTTGCAGTGCGGCGGCTCGGATGGTTATTCGGGCATTACCGCCAATCCGGCACTCGGGGCTGCGGTCGACCTGCTTGTGCGGCATGGCGGCACCGCAATTCTTTCGGAAACGCCGGAAATCTACGGTGCCGAACACCTGCTGACTGCCCGCGCCGCATCGGCCGATATTTCGGCGAAACTGATGGAGCGGATCCATTGGTGGGAAGCCTACGTACACCACAACGACGGTGACATGAATAACAACCCCTCGCCGGGCAACAAGGCTGGCGGCATTACCACCATTCTGGAAAAATCCCTGGGCGCCGTGGCAAAAGCCGGAACTACCGGGTTGATGGGCGTTTACCACTACGCTGAAACGATCGATGCCCACGGCCTGGTGTTCATGGATACGCCCGGCTACGACCCCGTATCGGCAACCGGCCAGGTCGCGGGAGGCGCGAATCTCATCTGCTTCACCACTGGCCGTGGCTCGACCTACGGTTGCAAGCCCACGCCATCATTAAAGATCGCCACCAACACCGGCTTGTTCCAACGCATGGAGCTGGATATGGATTTCAATGCCGGCGGTATTGTCGATGGTCTGGAGTCAGTCGCCGAAGCCGGTCAGCGGTTATTCCAGTTGATGCTGGACACCGCGTCCGGACGACAGACCTGCAGCGAAGAAAACGGCCTGGGCGATAACGAGTTCCTGCCCTGGCAGATCGGCGCAGTGATGTGAAACGCCCTGCCAGTCACTGTGGTAGCCTTCGCCAACTCTCTGATGGACGCCGTGCCGATGGCTTCACTGACACATTCTGCCGAGCGAAAGCCGTACCAGAAAATCGCTGATCAACTGCGGGATTACATCTTTCAGGGGGATTTCAAACCGGGTTCCAGACTTCCTCCCGAACGCGATTTGACCCAAATTCTCGGTGTTTCCAGACCTTCGCTTCGTGAGGCGCTCATTGCTCTGGAAATTGAAGGCGGCGTTGAAATCAAGATGGGCTCGGGCGTGTACGTCCGCGCCCTGACCCTGGACGGAAAAAATCAGGCTTCAACCCTGGGTGAGAGCCCATCGGAACTGATGCAGGCCAGAGCATTGATCGAAGGTGAGTCGGTGATTCTGGCCTGTCTGCATGGCAAAAAAAGCGACTATCGCTATTTGCAGGAATGTATTGACGCCATGCGCGCCAGCATCGCCAACGGCCTGCCGCCGCTGGAGGACGACCGAAAGTTTCATCATCGCCTGGCGAAAATGACCGGCAACTCCGCGTTGGTGCGAATCATCACCGCCCTCTTCGATGAACGACACAGCCCTATTTCGGCTCACCTTAGCCAGCATTCCGAGAACGCTCTGACCTGGGAAGCTGCAGTCGTCGAGCATGAGGCGATACTTCGCGCCGTGGCCAGCAAAGACGTGCTCGGCGCGCAAACCTCAATGCGCCAGCATTTGAGCCGTTCGGAGAATCGTTGGCTCAAAACGCTGGAGCCGGAAGAAGAGATCTCGCAGAAAAAATCCGAGTCTCAATCCAGCTGTTGACGCACGGCCAATTCCACACCGCGAATTTCTGCCAGGCCCTTGAGTCGCCCGATCAGCGAATAGCCGGGGTTGCTTTTGCGGTGCTGATCGTCGAGCAGCTGATGCCCATGGTCCGGACGCAGCGGCAAGCGTGGGCCGCCTTCGCGTTCACGCCGGCGCTCTTCTGCCACTAACGCACCGATAACCCCGACCATATCGACATCGCCGTCCAGATGATGGGCTTCATGGAAGCTGCGCGGATCCGCTTCGCGGCGGGTTGAGCGCAGGTGGGTGAAGTAGATGAACGGCGCGAAGTGTTTGGCCATCGCCACCAGGTCATTGTCTTCACGTACGCCATAAGAACCGGTGCAGAACGTCAGGCCATTGGCCGGGCTTGGGGCGGCGTCCAGCAACCATTGGGCGTCTTCGGCGGTGGACAGGATGCGCGGCAAGCCAAGCAGCGCCCGGGGTGGATCGTCCGGGTGGATCGCCATGCGCACGCCCACTTCTTCGGCAACCGGAATCACCGCACGTAAAAAGTAGCCCAAGTGTTCACGCAGCCTGGCTTCGTCGATTTCCGAGTAGGTGCGCAGCAAGGCCCGGAAGTCTTCCAGGCTGTAGTGTTCCTCGGCGCCAGGCAACCCGGCGATCAAGGTGTTGACCAGGGTTTCGCTCTGGGCTGGCGTCAGTTGCTCGAAGTAGGCCTTGGCCTGCTGGATATCCTCGGCGCTGTATTCGGCTTGCGCATCCGGGCGCTGGAGGATGAACAGGTCGAACGCGGCAAACGCGGTTTGATCGAATCGCAACGCCCAGCCGCCGTCGGCCAGCTCCCAGGCCAGGTCAGTGCGGGTCCAGTCCAGTACCGGCATGAAGTTGTAGCAGACGATATCGATGCCGCAGCTCGCCAGATTGCGCACGCTTTGCTGGTAGTTGGCGATGTATTCGTCACGTCGACCGCAGCCGCGCTTGATGTCTTCATGTACCGGAATGCTTTCCACCACCGACCAGCTCAAGCCTGCGGACTCGATCAGCTGTTTGCGCGCCGCAATGGCGTCCACCGGCCAGACCTGGCCATTGGGGATGTCGTGCAACGCGGTGACGATTCCGGTCGCACCGGTTTGGCGGACGTCCGCCAGGGAGATCGGGTCTTTGGGGCCAAACCAGCGCCATGTCTGTTCCATGTTGTTCTCCTTTCTTGTTAGTTGTGTGCAGCAAAAGTGTGTAAAAGGCTACCCATGCCGTCGCGAATCAGGGCGCCATAGGCGCGTTGCACGGCGTCGCGAAAATCCGGTCGATCGGAAAGCGCGGCCGGGAACACTTCGCCCAGATCGAGAAAGGCATCCACCAACGATGCGCCTGCAAATCTTCCGCCAAGATCGGCAAAGGTTGCGCTCAAGGGGTCGTCAATAACCCGCGCCGAACCGTCCGGCAGCGGCTGCGTGCAATAGTGGATCCATGCTGCGATACCCAACGCGGTACAGGCCAGCCCGCGTCCCTCGCCGAGCAGCTGCTGTGCGCCGAGCAGCCAGCGTTGCGGCAGTTTTTGCGAACCGTCCATGGCGATCTGGCGCAGGCGATGCTGCAGGCTGTCATTGGCAAAGCGCGCCTTCAGATCCTGGGCATAGACCGCAAGATCAATGCCCGCCGGCATGTCCAGCGTAGGCGCCGCTTCTTCGGTCATGTAGCGCTCGATGAACTGCGCCAGATCCGCATCGTTGATGGCGTCGAATACCGATTCGTGGCCGATCAGCAAACCCACGTAGGCCAGCAACGAATGGCTGCCGTTGAGCATGCGCAGTTTCATCGTTTCGAACGGACGCACGTCGTCCACCATCTGCACGCCTTCCACCTCCCAGTCCGGACGCCCGAGCGGAAAGTGATCCTCGATCACCCACTGACTGAAGCTTTCACAGACCACCGCCGCACGGTCGTGGCAGTCCAGTTGCTGTTCCAGCCGGGTGAAGGACTCGCCATCCATGGCAGGCACGATCCGGTCAACCATGCAGCCAGGGAACGCCACGTGCTCGTTGACCCACTGCGTCAAGCCTTCGTCCTGCAGCGCTGCCAAGGCGCTCACCGCCTGGCGAGTGCGCTGGCCGTTGTCCGGCATGTTGTCGCAGCACAACACGGTAAACGCCGCAATGCCTGCGGCACGGCGGCGACGCAGTGCTTCGAGGACAATGCCGGGCGCAGTGCGCGGCGCTTGCGGATGAGCGATGTCGTGGGCAATTGCCGGATCTTCGATGCGCAACTGCCCGGTGGCAGGACTCAGGCAGTAACCTTTCTCGGTGACGGTGAGCGTGACAATCCGTGTTTGCGGCGCGGCCATGCGCTGCAACAGCAACTCCAGCTCGTGGCCGCCCTCGCCTACATACAAGGCCTGGCGCAATACACCGATCTCACGCAGCGTCACCTGCTCGCGGTCGCGATACTCGGCCACATGGTAGCGGCCGTCCTGCTCGCGCAATTGATCAACCAATGTGCGATTCGAGCGCAGGTTGGCGCTGCACAATCCCCAGTCACTTGCGCCATGGCGATTGAGATGGCGTTGCAGATAGACCGCCTGGTGGGCGCGATGAAACGCCCCCAGGCCGAGATGCACGATGCCGATCTCACCGACAGGGCTGGTAGAGGGCACACGTTTCACAACAGGCATCGACACGCTCCTTCTGTTCATGACAGGTTATGGACGGCTCAAGGCCGAACCTGGTTGCGGGCTTGCTGCCTGCGCGCTACCGGTGTCCGCCGCCGAAAGGGGTTTGACATAGCGTGCCACGCACACCGCGCCGATCACGGTTAACAGCCCCGCCAACAGGAACGCGCTGGTGAACGAACCGGTGAATTCCACCAGGAAACCGGTGAGGGTCGGGCCAATGATGCCCGAGGTGTTCGCCAGAAAGTGCATGAAGCCGCTGACACCACCGACACGCGCCGCAGGCACGGTGTCCTGGATGATCGCCCAGTAGATGGCACCGGTGAGGTACAGGAAGAACACCGCAAGGGCAACGAGAATCACCGCCGGATACAGGGTTTTGACGATCCCGGCAAGGGCGATACAGGCGGCGCAGGCCAACAGGCATGTCACCAGCACCACTTTGCGGGAAAACATCATTCGCCCGGTTTTCTTGAACACGAAGTCGGAAATGAAACCGCCCAGGGCCAGGCCGAGGAAACCCAGCAGCCAGGGAATGACCGTCGCGATGCTCATGTCCTTGACGTTCAGGCCGTGGGCCATGGTCAGGTAGCTAGGGAACCAGGTCAGGAAAAAGAACAGCGTGTAGTTATAGGAAAAGAACGCCAGCGCGGTAAACAGCACGGTTGGTTGCTTGAGGTAGTAACGCAGCGGATGAACCGGCAGCGCCGCCACTTCGCTCTTGCCCTCGGCCTGCAGAATCTCCTCGGCGACCTTGCCTTTAGGCTTGTCCTTGACGAACTTGAACCACACCAGCGCCCAGATCAGGCCCAACGCCATAATGATGATGAACGACACCTTCCAGCCGTAGCTGATGGCGATAAAACCCACCACTGGCCCGGAAATCGCGCCGCCCAAGGGCGTGCCGGACATCGAAGTCCCCAGCGCCCGCGCCCGTTGTTTCGGGGTGTACCAGTTGTTGACCATCTTGCTGGTGGTGACGCTCAACGGCCCTTCACCCATACCGAACAGGATGCGGATGAACACCAGCGACGCGAAACCTATGGTCAGCACTGTGAGACCGCTGAATAGCGACCACAGCACCATCGCCAGCAACAGCGTGGTTTTCGCCCCGTAGCGGTCGGCCGCCCAGCCGCCGATAAAGTTGAACACCGCATAGCCGACGAAGAAACTACTGAAGATCATGCCCATTTCACCCGTCGTCAGACCGTAGTCTTTCTGGATGAAAGGAGCCGCAACGGACAATGCCGAGCGATCCAGGTAATTAATGACGCCTGCCAGGAACAGCATGATGATGATTAACGTGCGACCTTGACCAAACATTGGAACCTCCCGCTTTTTTGTGGTTATTCGGTGAGGGTGCCCGGATGGGCACGCGTATCTACAACGGACTATTGAAGAGCGCCGTTCAGCTCCACGAGGACCTTGCGGGTCTGTTCGGGATGGCTTTCGATCAGGTCGATGGCCGACGGCATTTCGTCGAAACTAATGCGGTGACTGATCAGTTCCCGCACCTGCAATTTGCCGCTGGCGATCAGCTCGATCACTTTTGGGAATTTGCGATTGTTCAGGCGCGATCCCACCAGCGTCAGTTCTTTCTTGATCATTTCCAGTTGCACCAGATCGCTCGGCACGGTATTGAAACCCAGCAGGCCGATACGTCCCGCAGGCGAGGCCAGGCGCACCATCTGCGGCATCAGCGCGGGGATGCAGGCGGCGTCGACTATCAGCGGAACGCCTTCGCCCTGGGTCAATTCGCGCATCGTTGCTTCGACGTCGACGTCCTTGCCGTTGAGGGTGCGGCTGGCCCCGAGAGCCCTTGCCGCCTCCAGTCGTGTATCAAGGACGTCGGTCACGGTGATATCGGTCATCCCCAGCGCCCGGGCCATCTGCACCAGCGTCAAGCCAATTACGCCCGCACCGTAGATCAACAGGCTGTCGCCCGGGTGGGGCTGCATGCGATCAAGCACGTTGAGAGCAATGGTGTAAGGCTCCACCAGCGCCGCGTGGCTCAGGGACATCGAGTCAGGCAAGCGGTGGGCATTCTCGGCCGGCACACAGACTTGCTCGCTGAACCCGCCGTCGCGATGCACGCCAATCACTTGCAGTTGCGTGCAGACGTTCGGCCGGTTGATCCGGCACGGGTAGCAAGTGCCACAGCTGATGACCGGGTCGATGCACACGCGGTCGCCGACCTTGAGGCTCTCGACGCCCTCGCCCACTTCGCGCACCACGCCCGAGAACTCATGGCCAGTCACTCGCGGAAAACGCACAAAGGCGTTTTGCCCGTGGATGATGTGCATGTCCGACCCACAAATGCCGGCGTAGGCGACGTCGACCTTGACTTCGCCAGGCGCCACTTGGGGCATGTCGACTTGCGCCAGGCCGAACTCAAAAGGTGCTCTTACTTGAAAAGCTTTCATCGGGTCACTCCTGCCAGGGCCGGTGACGCCCTGTGTTCTTGTCGTTATTGATCAGTCGAAACAGCGTTTACCAGTGCCAGAGCGTGCCGTCTTCCAGGCGATTGACTGGCAGGCTGGCGCGTTTGTAGGGGTATTTCGCCGCCAGGTTCTCGTCGATGTCGACGCCATGACCCGGGACTTCGCCGGGGGTGAAGTGGCCGTCTTCAAAGCGATAGGCGTGGGGAAACACTTCGTCGATACGTTCGTCGTGGGGCATGTGCTCCTGGATGCCAAAATTGGGCACCCAGGTATCGAAATGCAGCGCCGCGCCCATGCACACCGGCGACAGGTCGGTGGCGCCATGAAAGCCGGTGCGCACCTGATAGAGCGCAGCGAAGTCGGCAATACGTCGCACATGGGTGATGCCACCGGCGTGGACCAGCGTGGCGCGGATGTAGTCGATCAACTGTTCCTGGATCAGCTCGCGGCAGTCATGAATGGAGTTGAATACCTCACCCACCGCCAGCGGCGTGGTGGTGTGCTGGCGGATCAGGCGGAAGGCTTCCTGATTCTCGGCCGGGGTGCAGTCTTCGAGCCAGAACAGGTTGAATGGCTCGACCGACTTGCCCAGGCGGCCCGCTTCAATAGGCGTCAGGCGGTGATGCACGTCGTGCAGGATGTGCAAGTCATCGCCGAAGCGTTCACGCACTGCGGCAAACAGCTTGGGCACATGGTTCAGGTACTTGGCGGTGTCCCACACATGTTCGGCGGGCAGGTCGCTGTCGGCCGGCTCATAACGTTCCCCGCTGCGCTTGGCCACGCCGTAGGTGGTGGCGATGCCGGGAATCCCGCATTGCACGCGCACCGCTTTGTAGCCCAGCTCGACATGCCGGGCGACTTCGTCCAGGCAACCTTCGATGTCCTTGCCCGTGGCATGCCCGTAGACCATCACCCGCTCGCGGCTTTTGCCTCCGAGCAACTGGTACAACGGCATTTGCGCGGCCTTGGCCTTGATGTCCCACAACGCAACATCCACAGCGGCAATCGCGGTCATGGTCACCGGACCACGGCGCCAGTAGGCCCCGCGATACAGGTATTGCCAGATGTCTTCGATGCGCTGGGCATCGCGACCGATCAGTGCTGGCAGCACGTGTTCTTCCAGGTAGGCGACCACCGCCAGTTCCCGGCCGTTCAAGGTTGCATCCCCGATGCCGTAGATACCGGAATCAGTAACGATTTTCAGGGTGATCAGGTTGCGACCCGGGCAGGTAACAATGACGCGGGCGTCAATGATTTTCATAAGATCAGGCCTCTGCGGCAGAAGAAAATGAAGGCATGTGCAGGCTGGGCATGACGGCGCAGGGGATCAGCGCACCGCGATGCTGGACGACCTGGGCCGCCAGTCGATGGCCCCAACGCGCAGCCAGTTGTGGATCACCGCCTTGCAGGCGACACGAAAGATAAGCCGCGCTGAAGGAGTCGCCCGCCGCCGTGGTGTCGACGATCTGCCGCACCTGCTCGGCGGGCACTTCAAAACGACCTGAGGCGCACTGGATCAAGCACGAAGCGACGCCACGCTTGAGGGCTACTTCGGCCACGCCAAAATCTGCGTAGGCCTGGAACAACGCCTCGGGATCGGCATAACCGAACAGTGCGGCGTCGTCCTCCCAGGTAATCAGCGCCAGGTCAGTCAGGCGCAGCATGGCGCCATAGGCCTGGCGCGCAGCCTGGGCATCGGGCCACAAGTGGGGACGGTAGTTATTGTCGAAGACGATGCGCGTGCCGGATTCACGGGCCAGGCGCAAAGCCTGCATCAGCCGCTCGCGGCCATTGCCGGTGAGGATCGCCAGGCTAATGCCGCTCAGATAGACGTAGTCGTAATCCGCCAAGGCATGCAACACGGCGTCGGCTTCAGGGCCGTCGAACATGCTCCGCGCTGCGGCTTCGCCCCGCCAATACAGAAAGCGCCTTTCGCCTTGTGAATCGGTCTGGATGAAATACAACCCCGGCAGCGCATCCTTGATGACGCGCACATGTTGGTCGCCGACGCCTTCTTCGCGCCACAACTGACGCATGGCGTCACTGAAGCTATCAGCGCCAACGGCCGTGATGTAGTCCGCGACAATCTGCGAGTCGGGATTCAGTCGGGAAAGATAAACCGCGGCGTTGAGCGTGTCGCCGCCGAAGGTCTGGCTGAAACCTGAGGCTGGTTCGCCGCGCATCTCGATCATGCACTCGCCCACCAGCGCCACGTTGAGTGGACGGGGTGAAACGGTTTGCGGGCGTTGCCCGGAAATTACGTTCATTACTGCGCGCCTTTGTTATTTTTAAAACGGCGTTTCATTTTAAAAGCTTGAGGCCGAGTTTAGTCAGATTTTCTGGACCGTCAAGAAAAATGAAACAGCGTTTTGATTCGCGAGCGTATATCCTTGGGTTTTCCGTTCCCGTTGGAGCCTTCATGGACAACAGCACCCTTCAGAACAACGAACTGGTCTCCGCCGTCGCCCGGACCATGGCCGTACTTGAGGCCCTGGCCGAGCATCCCGAGGAAAGCGGTGTGTCGGAAATCGCGCAGAAACTGGACATGTCCAAAAGCACGGTTTACCGGTTTTTGCAGTCGCTCAAGGCCCGTGGTTATGTGGTGCAGGATGCCGAAGATCGCTATCGGCTCAGCGTTCGGCTGTTTGAACTGGGCGCGCAAGCCTTGCCCCATCTGGACATCATCCGTGAAGCTGAACCGGGCATGCGGCGTATCAATGAATTGACCGGCGAGACCGTGCACCTGGGCATTCTCGACGAAGGCGACATCGTTTACGTGCACAAGATCGACTCCAAATACAACCTGCGCATGTACTCGCGCATCGGCCGACGTGCGCCGCTGTACTGCACCGGTATCGGCAAAGTCCTGATGGCGTGGCTGGAGCAGCCCGAGCTGATCGCCCATTTGCAGGAAGAAAGCTTCGAGCGTCGCACGGCCAACACTCTGACCAGCATTGAGGCCTATCTGCAGGAACTGGAAGTGGTTCGTGCCCAGGGTTATGCCGAGGACCATGAAGAATTCGAAGACAATATGCGCTGCCTGGCCGCTCCCATCCGCGACCGCTTCGGTCATGTGATCGGTGGCATGAGCGTGTCATTCCCCTGCTTTCGCTTTCGCGAAGAACTCAAGCAGGACTACGTCAAGCGGCTGATGGAAGCCACACAACAGATTTCCCGCCAGTTGGGCTGGCATGCGCGGTAGCTGACCCACAGCGCGCGGCCGCGCTTTACTCAGGATTGCACTGTCTCTCGTCACGCAGGTATTATTGCGAACGATTTTCAATAAGATCTGGAAAACCAACCAGTGCAATCTCCTTCGTCCAGCAAACTGGGATTCTTTTTCAGCGATCATCATCGTTGGCTGCTGTCGCATATTCATCGGCATCTACGCAATCGGGCGGACGCCGAGGACACCGCAGCCGATACGTTTTGTCAGATATTGGCGGCGCGCGTCGATCCCGACAGCATCGAACAACCTCGTGCCTACCTGTCGACCATCGCCCGCCGGCTGATCTTTGATCGCCATCGTCGGCGCAAACTGGAGCTGGCTTACCTGGAGCGTTTGTCGGTCCTGCCCGAGGCGCTGGCGCCCTCCCCTGAAGAACAGTTGCTGCTGATTGAAGCCCTGGTGGCCATCGACCGGGCTATCGACGGCTTGCCGATGGTCGTCAAGGCTACTTTCCTCTACAGCCAGCTGGATGGCCTGAGCTACGTGGCGATTGCACAGAAGCTGGGCTTGTCGGAGCGTACTGTCAGCCGTTATATGAAACAGGCACTGCGTCAGTGCTATCTGTGCGAAATGACACCATGAAGCAGCCGCGACTGGACCCGGCAAGCGAGCAGGCCATCGACTGGATGGTCAAACTGCGCGCCGCTACGCCTGATGCCGCGCTGCAGAAACGCTTTGACGCATGGTTGGCGTTGGACCAGACACACAGCCAGGCCTGGGCCAGATTGCAGGATCGGCTCGGCGGTTCGTTCGATACGGTTCTCGCTCTTGATCGACGCTTGCCCGGTCACGCTGGCGAGGCTCGCCAATTGCTGTTGCACCCTCATGGTTCACGCCGCGATGCCCTGCGCGTGATGGCTGGCCTGGGTCTGCTTGGCGGCGGTGTCTGGCTGGGGGCCGGGACGCAGCTGGCTGACACGCTGCTGGCGGACCTGCACACCGGGCGCGGCCAGCGCCAGAACTTTGATCTGGCCGATGGCAGTCGCCTGAGCCTGAACGCCAACAGCGCAGTGGATCTGCGCTTCGATGACCGGCAACGGCTGGTGATTCTGCGCCATGGCGAACTGGTGATCGAGGTCGCGCCAGACCCGCGCCGTCCGCTGCTGGTGCGCACTGCCCAAGGTGAAGTGCGCGCGCTGGGTACCCGCTTCCTCGTTGCCCAGGAACAGGATGCCAGCCGCCTCGTGGTGTTGCAGCACTCGGTCGAAGCACGGTTATTCGACGGCACGCTACAGGTGATGAAAGAAGGTCAGTCGGCGCTGCTGCATGCCCGGCGGATTGACCTCGTCAGCGGTGATCAGCGCCAACGCGCCGACTGGCTGAGCGGCAGGCTGAATGTGCTGGACGAACCCCTTGAACACGTGGTGGATGCGCTGCGGCCTTACAGTCGAGGTTTTGTGCGCGTGGCGCCGGAGGTTCGCGGCTTGCGCGTCCAGGGCGTGTTTCCGCTCGACGACCCCGACCGGGCCTTGCGTGCTTTAACGGAAACCCTGCCGATACGCGTGGATCGCTACAGCCCCTGGCTGACGCTGATTGGCTCGAAGTGATCGACCAGAAAAATGCGGCGAACGTTATTTTCTGAAAATCGATCTTGTTTGTGTCTGGTTTTCATTTCTCACCCCACCTATCTCCTGACACTTCCATACAAACAGGAGAAATTTTGTGTTCAACACCTGGCCCCAAGCCCTTTCCGTCGCCGTTGCCCTGGCAACTCTGGCGAGCCCTGCCCTGGCGCAAAACCTGACCTTCAATCTGCCAGCCGGCCCGCTCGCCAGTACGCTCAATGCGATTGCCGGCCAGAGTGGGCACATCATTTCGCTGAAACCTTCGCTGGTGCAGGGTAAACAAGCGCCAGCGGTGATCGGCCAGATGCCGGCCGAGCAAGCGATGATCAGGGCGCTGTCGGGCAGCGGCTTGCAGTTACGGGTGACGGACCAAGGCAATTTCAGTGTCGAGCCAGTCGCCGACAGCAACGCGCTGCAACTGGATGCCACCAACATTGTTGAGCGCAGCACCGACGCCACCACCGAAGGCTCCGGCTCCTATGCCGCGCGGGCAGTGACCATCGGCAAAGGCACGCACACACTCAAGGAAATCCCGCAGTCGATCACCGTGATGACTCGCAAGCAAATGGATGACCAGGATCTCACCGACCTCAAGGATGCCGCCAACAAGACCACCGGACTGGTTGGCGTTCAAGGTGTGGGCAAGGGCATGATCCTCACCTCGCGGGGTTTTCAGATCGATGACTGGCAGTACGACGGCGTGCCGATCCCGCGCAACACCTATGCCCTGGGCAATTGGGCCACCCAGGACCTGATTTTCTTTGATCGCATGGAAGTGCTGCGGGGCGCGTCCGGCCTGCTTCAGGGCACCGGCAGCCCCGGCGGCGCGATCAATCTGGTGCGCAAGCGCGGCCAGAACGCGCCAACCGTGACCATGACCGGCAAGGCCGGTTCCTGGGATCACTACGGGCTGCAACTGGATGCCGGTGGGCCTTTGAACCAGACCGGCACCGTGCGTGGCCGTTTCGTCGCCGACGAAGATCAGAGCAATTCATTCATCGACTACGAATGGAGCAAGACTCACTCGCTCTACGGCGCGCTGGATTTTGATCTGCGCGAGGACACGACCCTGGGCCTGGCGGTGAGCCGCTCCGATAGCGAATCACGACCGATGATCCGTGGCCTGCCGCGCTACGCCGACGGTAAACCTGTCGATCTGTCGCGTTCGACCTACAGCGGCGCTCGCTGGAATCATTCCGAGATTGATGTCACCACTGTGTATGCGGATCTGGAGCACCGTTTCAATGACGACTGGGCCTTCAAGATCGGCGCCGTACGCATGACGGAAGACAACAAGGCGAAAAACCAGCGGTTGCAAACCAGCGGCTCTGGACTCGCAGCGGACGGCAGCGGCGTGCAATACGCCGACTTCGTGACGGATTTCGACGCCACCAAAATCGGTCTGGACATGAACCTCGTCGGACGCTTCGAAGCACTGTCCATGCAGCAGGAAGTCATGCTGGGCGGCAACTACGCCAAATTGAAATCAGACGACCGCTTCGCCCGAACCTTCAATAACAGCAGCGACACGATCTTCGGCATTGATCACAACCGCCCGGACATCAGCTACGACGGTTTGCTCAATACACCTGGGGGTCGTGCGACACCGAGCAAATACGACGTCCGGCAGAAAGGCCTGTACGGAAGCTGGCGGATCAAGCCAATCGAGTCGTTGACGCTGGTGCTCGGCTCCCGGGTCAGCTGGTACGACTACAGCTACACGTCATCGACCCAGGACGCATTCAGCAACGTGGCCATCCCGCAAGCGGACAGCACCACCCACGAAACCGGGGAAGTCACGCCTTATGCCGGCATCGTTTATGACCTGAACCGCGAATGGGCGGTTTATGCCAGCTACACAGACGTATTCGAACCACAAACCGCCCGTGACGCGGCCGGTTCGATGCTCAAACCGGTGATCGGCAGCAACTACGAAATCGGCCTCAAGGGCGAGCTGCTGGATGGCCGGATCAACACGTCCCTGGCGATGTTCCGTTATGACCAGGAAAACCGCCCCGTCAACGACCTGGCTTCGGGTTTTGCCTGCGACGGTTGGTACTGCTCAACGCCTTCAGGGAAGGTTCGCAGCCAGGGGGTCGAAGCAGAAATCAGCGGCGAAGTGCTCACCGGTCTGCAACTGTTTGCCGGTTACACCTACAACACCACCAAATACCTGGAAGACCCGGACAGCGAAGGCAAAGTCTTCAGCACCTGGACGCCTAAACATATGCTGCGGGTCTGGGGCAATTACCAGTTCAGCGGCGACTGGAACCGTGTCAGCACTGGCTTGGGCTTCACCACGCAAAGCCACACGCTGGGCTACGAACATACCTTCAACGTACCGGGCTATACCGTGTGGAATGCCCGTGTCGGCTACCAGCTGACGAAGGAAATCGGCGTGGCACTGAACGCCAACAATCTGTTCGACAAGCATTACTACACAGCAGGCTACAACCAGCTCAATGGCAACAACAACTTCGGCGATCCGCGTAATGTGATGTTCAGCGTGAAATACACGCCGACGTTCTGACAGCACCGCAGTGACTCTGTGCCGACCGCAAGGCGTTTCCAGACACGCCAGGCTGGGTAGAAACCCAGCCTGGACCCATCACGATGCGATGGTGCTTTCCTCCGGGCCCGGCCACTCTTCGTACGGCACATCCGAGAGGTCACCGTTCTCGACGCCATCGATTTCGTACTGGGTCAGGTAGTCGCTGAGGTGGTCGGAGAAGCGGGCGACCCGGGTTTCCTGCTTGCCTTCCTCGATCAAGCCAGGAATCAGCAGGGCCAAGGCGCCAATACCGGCCGCCGCAATGCCCAGGCTCCCGGCAATCAGGGGCAAGGCGCGGACGACGCTACCGGCCAGCTGGAATACCCCGGCCGCACCTTCAGCCGCTGAAGCCAGGCCAGCCATCGCACCCAATGAACCTGCAGTGATGTTCATGCCTCCGGCGACCAGCTCGCCTTTGCGAATCGACTGCACGCCGTCGAAAATGCCGTAAGCGCCCGCTGCTACGCCAGCCAGCCCGCCGAGGCCCTTGGCGCCGTTTTCCAGTTTCGACAGATTGGTCGTAATGTCTTTGTAGACGTCCGGATCGATAACGTCTTCGGCGCCCTTGAAGTTGTTGGCGAAATTCTTGATCCCGCCTTCGACCAGCAGCGTCGCGCTTTGCACCGAGCCGGTACTGATGTCGACGATCTGCCGATCGGTCAGCGCGCCGGAGCCGCTTGCGCCCTTGGCGATGGTAATACCGGCCATGAACAAGCCGCTGACGCCATGCAGAACACCGGCATTGGAAGCGCCCTTGATCGAGGAATTCTCGCTAAACAGGCCCAGTTCGGAAATGGACTTGGTGCCTTGACGCAGGACGTCCCAATTGCCTCTGAACACAGCCAGGATCTGGTCAGAAGTGGCGACCTTGCCATCGGCATTGGTCAATAACTCAGGGTTACTCTTGCCGATCTCGTCAATCAGTGCCTTGACCTTATCCTCATCCAGATCCTTGCCGCCATTCTTGCCGAAGGCCTTTTCCAGGTCTTCGAATGTGGCGTCCTTGAAGACATTCTCCTGAGCGATGGCCGTGTAGTTTTCGGTCAGCTTGTCGTCGAACTTGCCGGTGAATTCCGGGTTCAGCGCGGCGTTGTACATCGCCACTTCCATGCTGAACTGGCTGGCCGCCTTTTCGAACCCTTCAGTCTTGAGCAACTCCTTCAGGCGATCACCGGTCACCAGGGAATTTTCGTAGAACGACTCGAAGTCCTTGTTGTGTTCGGACTTCTGCACAGCCTGCTGGATTTCGCCGGGGTTGCTGATGCCCAGAGCCTCCTGCGCGCTCTGCGCCGAGCTGTAGAACTGGGCGAGCGCGGTCTGCTGATCTGTTTTGCCGTCCTTGGTATTGGCTTTCCAGAATTTATCCAGCGCATCGCCGGTCTTGATGCTGTTGTCGTAGCTGCTCTGCAACGCTTCCTTGAGCCCGTCGCTACCCTCCAGCACCCTGGCCAGTTCACTGGTCGCATTCTCGTTGTAGAACTTGACCACTTCGGGGTCTTTCTCAAGGGCCGAGACGTGCTTGTTGACGTCATCGAGCAGCTTTTGCGGGTCGGGATGACTGCGCACATTGTTGGCGATCGCGACTTTCGATTTGTCGTCTTTCCACATGCCGGCGCCGCTGCCCTGGACGATCAATTGTTGCGCGGCCTTGAGTTCCTGAAGCACCGCAGCCTTCTGTTCTGCCGTGTAGTTTTCCGGGTGTTCGAATACGTCCTTGTTGAGTGGGTCGGTGTTGACCTTATTGAGCAGGTTGCCTTCAGCGACGGCCTCCAGCAGCGTGCCCACTGCGCCAACATCTTTCGGGGCCGTATTCTTCAGAAAGGCTTGCACGTCGCCACGGCTGGCCTTGCCGTCAACGCCCTGCTCCAGCGGGCTCTTGGCGTTATCGAGCAGCGTAAAGGCACCGGATTGCGACCAGAAGTCCAGGGCTTCTTTAACCTCGTCACCCAGCTGGGGATTCTTGTTCTTGTAGTCGGATAGCGCCTCGGCGGTCATGTCGGCCGAGCCGGTCTTGCCTTTGATTGCTTCGTAGTTTTCGTCAAGGATCGCCGTGTATCTGGCGATTTTTTTCGAGGCGTCGTCGGCGTCGGGATTGGCCTTGAGGTAGTCCTTGTAGCTACTGATTTCCTCGGTCTTCTTCAGCTCTGGCAGAGCCTCAAAGCCCAGTTTTCCGAAGTCTTGCAGTCGGCCGGCTTCAGTGCCGTGTTTTGCCTCACCGCTTTTGGTGAAGCCATCGACGCTGCTGTTGAAAACGTGACCGCCGGACTGCGCGTTACCCTTTTCGTCGTACATCGTCACCCGGTCGAGCACCTGAGCAGCGCGGAAGGCAGCGTTCGCGTCCTTCTCGTAATCGCCGACCTGCTCCTTGAGCATGTCCTTGACGCCGCTCTGGTTACCCAGGTTCTTGAGCAGCGGATTGTCGTCAATGATGTCCTGAGCCGAGCGTTTGTCATCCTTGGGTAGCGCCCACATGATGCCGAGTTTCTCAGCCTGCTCGCGGGCTTCTTTGTTGTCGCCAGCGGCCGACACATTGGTCATCTGGCCCTTGAGGCTGGCGAAACCGTCCTTGCCGAAATCCTGCAGGCGGCCCGCTTCGGTGCCGTTCTTCGCCTCGCCGCTTTTGGTGAAACCGTCGACACTGCCGTTGGCCACGTCATTACCGACGATGCGCGAGCCGTTGCCGTCGAACTGCTCGATGTGAGCCAGGACCTGAGTGGCACGGTAGGCGGCGTCAGGATCGGTTTCGAAATCGCCGACCTGCTCCTTGAGCATGTCCTTGACGTCACTTTGATTGCCCAGGTTCTTGAGCAACGGGTCGCTTTCGATGATGTCCTTGGCCGACCGATCATCACCCTCCGGGCGTTGCCACTCAATGCCCAGCTTTTCGGCCTGCTCTTTAGTGGCAGGGTCATCAGCGGCGGATCGAACCTCGTGCAGCTCACCCTTGAGGTTGGAAAAACCGGACCTGCCAAAATCCTTCAGACGCCCGGCCTCGCTACCATGCCTGGCGTCGCTGCTGCTGGTATAGCCGTCGATGCGCTCATTACCGATGTCGTTACTGGCCAGGCGATCACCGTTGGCGTCAAAGGTCTCAATGTGTTCGAGGACCTGGACGGCACGGAATGCAGCGTCCGGGTCCTTGGTGTAATCACCGACCTGCGCGATTAGATTGTCCCTGGCTTCGCCCCTGTCACCCCGCCCGCCCACGCTCTTGAGCAACGGGTTATCGTCGATAATTTCCTGCGCGGTGCGCTTGTCGTCCGCAGGCCGCTCCCATTGGATGCCGGCCTCCTTCGATTGCTGGACCGCCTGCTCCCAGGCTTTGATGTCCACCGGATCCTGAGGTTTCTCGGTAGTGATCTTGCTGACAGAGCTCATCGACTGTTCCTTCCATTGGTCACCAGAAAAGTCCAGCGACAACCGGGCTTGCGCAGATTGGGGCAAGCTCCGCTACTGGTCAGACTGGTGCAAACCGGGCCGTAACGGCAGAAACACGGGGGCCGGGCTTGATACCAGGCTCCCGCGATTGAGTTCGATTAGAACGGCTTAGTGTTAAGAAGGGATGACATCCACGGGCTGACGTTCGTTGAAGCACAGAACCTGATTCTCGAATCAGCACACCGTTTGACGGGCACCTGGCTTGCTGTCATTGGCGGCGCAATACGAAGACTAATACCAGGCTCAACACCCCCATCAGCGCGGCGGCGGAAAGTAGAACCATGCTGTGCGACGTACTGAAAGCCGCTTGCCCAGCCGCCATCAATTGCTGGCCCCGATCCCCGCCAAGAGCGCTGGCCGCAATCATGGTTTCGCCGATTGATCGGGTTGCCGCTTCGGCCATCGCGGCAGGAATATCGCCGGGCAGCTGGATTGAGCGTTCGTAAGTGGAGGCCAAAAGGATGCCGAACGCGGTGATGCCCAGCCCTGAACCCAGGTCGTAGCTGGTCGCCTCAAGCGCTCCGGCAGCACCCGCCTTTTCCACGGGCGTGCTGCTCATGATTGCGACTGAGGAGGCAGTCAAGCCAACACTCAGTGAGAGTCCCAACGTGGCCAGCATTAAAACAACACTGACGCCGGCGTTATCCAGACCCGTGAGCGCCAGGCCGACAAGACTGGAGGCAGACAGCATCAGAGAACCACACGCCACCCATCTCAAGCCAACGGCACCCAGAATCATGCCTGAGAGCGGCCCACCGATTGCGGACGCAACCATTAACGGCAGCATGAATATTCCCGCCTCAAGCGGCGTGCGGCCCAGGACAAACTGCAGCTCCTGGGCCAGCATCAGTTCGACCCCCGCCAGCGCCCCCATCACCACGATAGCCATGGTTACTCCCGCACTGATTGCCGGTATCGCAAACAGGCTCAGATCAAGCATGGGATTTGGCGCGCGAAGCTGTTTTCGAACGAACCAGCCCAGCATCAATAGCCCGAACGAAAAGCAGGCCATGGTTTGCGCAAGTGAACCACCGGTTTTAAAGGCTGATTTCAGGGCATACACACTCGCCATGATGCCGAGGATCAGCATCAGCGCTTGCCCTATCGTCCAATTCCCGCCTTCGACGGCAGGTCGGCGCGGGATGTAGGCGACGACCAATGGAATGACCGCAAGCATGACCGGCACGTTGACCAGGAACACCGAACCCCACCAGAAATGCTCAAGCAGCGCCCCGCCCGCCAGTGGGCCTATGGCAGCACCCGCAGAGGCGACCGCGCCCCAGATACCGAGCGCTATCGCCCGCTCGCCCTCGTCGGCGAATGTCTGACGAACGATGGCCAGGGTGCACGGCATGACCATCGCAGCGCCGACCGCCATGAACGCACGCGCGCCAATCAGCGCCACAGCACTCGGCGCAAATGCCGCCAGAATCGATCCGGTGCAGAAGATGGCCAGGCCGATCAGCAGCATGCAGCGGTGGCCAACCCGATCAGCGAGTGTACCCATGGGAATCAGCAAACTGGCCATCAACAGCGGATAGATATCGATGATCCACAGCACTTCAGTGCCAGTCGCTTGCAACGCCAGGGTCAGCGAAGGAACCGCAACATGCAGAATGGTGACATCCAGGACAATCGGCAGAAAAGCCATCATGACCGACATCAGAACCAGCCAACGATTTGGAGCACTGCGAGACAGGATCGGCAAGGACAACTTACTCATGAACCGGTCCCTTCTCAGCCTGAGCTTTGGACGTTTTACCCGGCCTCAGCCTTTCCACGCCCCCCATGACCATTACGAAGAATACCGGCACAAAAACCACCGCCAGCGTTGCCGTCAGCATGCCGCCGATCACACCGGTACCGATGGCCTGCTGGCTGGCCGAACTGGCACCCGAGGCGAAAACCAGCGGCACCACGCCGAGAATGAATGCCAGCGACGTCATGATGATCGGGCGCAAGCGCAAACGTGCAGCCTGAATACTGGCCTCGACACAGCCCATGCCTTGATCGTGCAGACTCTTGGCAAATTCGATGATCAGGATCGCATTCTTGGCCGACAGACCAATGATGGTGATCAGCCCGACTTTGAAGAACACATCGTTGGGCATGCCGCGTAGCGTCACCGCCAGCACCGCACCGATAACTCCCAACGGCACGACCAACAACACTGCCGCTGGAATAGCCCAGCTTTCATACAAGGCCGCGAGGCATAAAAACACCACCAGCATCGACAAGCCGAACAGCAACGGCGCCTGGCCACCCGAAATGCTTTCCTGCAATGACAGCCCCGTCCATTGCAGAGCGAAACCGGCTGGCAGGCCGGACGCCAGACGTTGCATCTCATCCATCGCTTCACCGGTGCTGTGCCCCGGGGAAGGTTCGCCAGACAGGCTCACCGAGGGATAACCGTTGTAACGATTGAGCTGCGCCGGCCCTCTCTCCCATTTGACTTTGGAGAACGCTGAAACCGGCACCATGCGTCCCTGGTTATTTTTGACTTCCAGCTTCATGATGTCATCGACCTGCTGGCGACGATCACCCTCGCTCTGCACGATCACTTGTTGCATGCGGCCCAGATTCGGGAAGTCATTGACGTAGGCCGAGCCCAATGAAGTGGACAGCACGTTGGCAATCGCGGCGAACGAAACACCCATGGCGTTTGCTTGCTGACGATCCACCTCGATGTTGACTTGAGGTGTTTCAGCCAGGGCGGCTTCGTGCACGTTTTGCAGGAGCGGGCTTGCGCTGACTTTACTCAGCAGCTCGTCACGGGCCTGGCGCAATGCTTCATAACCTTGCGCACTGCGATCCTGCAAGCGCACCTCAAAACCACCCGAGGTGCCCAGACCTTCTACCGGAGGCGGCAGCAGACTGAACACCATGGCGTCCTTGAAGGCGGAAAATACAGCGCTGGCACGATCCGCAATGGATTGCGCAGAGTCTTCTGCGCCTCGGTCCGCCCAGTCCGTCAAGGTGGTGAACGCCAGTGCAGCGTTTTGCCCGCTCCCGGAAAAACTGAAGCCCAGAATCATCACGGTATTGGCAATACCGGGTTCCTGGGCGTTGTGCGCCTCGATCTGTCTGGCGATTTCGATGGTGCGGTTCTGACTGGCACCCGGCGGCAGTTGTATATCCGTGATGGTGTAACCCTGATCCTCCACCGGCAGGAACGAAGACGGTAGACGGCTGAACAACAGCGCCATGATGCCCACCAATACCAGAAACACCAGCATATAGCGGCCCAGTTGGCGCACCGCTTTACTCACCCAGCCTTCATAGCGGTCGCTCATTTGCTCGAATCGACGGTTGAACCAGCCAAAAAAACCTTTTTTCTCGTGATGCGAATTCGCCGGGATCGGCTTGAGCAAGGTTGCGCACAGGGCCGGTGTCAGGCTCAGGGCCAGGAACGCCGAGAACACGATGGAAACCGCCATGGAAATCGAAAACTGCTTGTAGATCACACCGACCGAGCCGGACATGAACGCCATCGGGATAAACACTGCGGTCAGCACCAACGTGATGCCGATGATCGCACTGCTGATTTCGGTCATGGCCTTGCGCGTGGCATCTTTGGGCGAAAGACCTTCCTTGACCATCAGCCGCTCGACGTTTTCCACCACCACAATGGCGTCATCCACCAGAATACCGATGGCCAATACCATGCCAAACAGCGTCAGCACGTTGATGGAGAATCCCAGTACATACATGACTGCAAACGTACCCATCAATGCAACGGGTACCACAAGGGCCGGGATCAAGGTGTACCGAACGTTCTGCAGGAACACGAACATGACGATGAACACCAGCACCATTGCTTCAAGCAATGTGTGAATGACCTTGGTGATCGAGACTTTCACGAACGGCGACGTATCGTACGGGATGTCGTATTTGACTCCTGCCGGAAAATATTTGGACAACTCGTCGAGCTTTTCCCGCACGTGTGTGGCAGTGCTCATCGCGTTACCCGCCGGTGCCAGCTGGACGCCCAACGCGACCGATTGCTTACCGTTCAGGCGAGTCGCGAAGTTGTAGCTCTGGCCGCCGACTTCAACCCTGGCCACGTCGCCGACAGTCACGTTGGACCCATTCTGATTGGCCTTGAGGACGATGGCGGCGAACTCTTCAGGGCTGCTCAGTTGGCCTTTGACCATGACCGTTGCGGTCAGCTCCTGATCCGTTGAAGAGGGCAAGTCACCGATACTGCCGGCAGAGACCTGAACGTTCTGCTCGGCAATAGCCTGGCTGACATCGGCAGGTGTCAGATTGAAAGCCACCAGCTTTTGCGGATCGATCCAGACACGCATGGCGCGCTCGGAACCAAACAACTGCGCCTTACCTACACCATCAAGCCGCTTCAGTTCGTTGACCACGTTGCGGGTCAGGTAATCACTCAGGGCAATTTCATCCAGACGCCCATCAGTTGAAGTCAGCGTCGCAATCATCAGGAAGCCGGCAGAGGTTTCTTCGATCTGCAAACCCTGCTGGCTGACCGCACGCGGCAAGCGGGGTTCGACAACTTTCAACCGGTTCTGCACGTCGACCTTGGCCAGCTCGGGATCAGTGCCCGGCTGAAAGGTAACGGTCATGGTGGCCTGGCCCTGGCTGCTGCTGGAGCTGAAGTACAGCAGATGGTTGACGCCATTGAGCTCCTGTTCGATCAGGCTCACCACGCTTTCGTCGATGGTCTGGGTGGACGCGCCGGGATAGGTGGCGGTCAACTCGATTTGTGGCGGCGCGACGCTGGGATACTGAGCAACAGGCAGGTTGGGTATCGCCAATAAGCCCGCCAGAACAATAAACAACGCGATGACCCAGGCGAATATCGGCCGATCAATAAAGAATTGCGGCATTACTTCTGCTCCTGAGCAGCCGATTGCATGCCCTCTTCTTCGGCGGTTACTGCGCTACCCGGCTGCACATGCTGCAGGCCCGACACCACCACACGATCACCGGCATCAAGCCCGGCTTTCACAATCCAGCGATTGTTCTGCACGGCGCCCAGCTCGACAGCGCGCTCTCGGGTTTTCCCCTCTGCGTCCACAATCATGACCAGAGGCTTGCCGCCGGCATCGCGTTGCACCGCGCGCTGGGCAATGGTGATGCCCTCTGCCGAACGAGCCTGATCCAGTTGCACGCGAATGAAGCTACCGGGCAGCAACTCGTTTTGCGGATTGGGGAACTCGCTGCGCAGCACGATCTGGCCGGTGCTCTGATCGACCGTCAGGTCGGAAAACAGCAACTGGCCTTTCAGTGGATAAGGGCTGCCATCTTCCTGAATCAGCGTCGCGGTGATCTGTCCGCGCTCAAGCTGCTGCAACCGGCCTTGGCGTAACGCGCTACGCAGTTCGCTGATTTGCCGGGTCGATTGATTGATGTCGGCGTAAATCGGCTGTAATTGCTGGATGGTCGCCAGGGCCGTGGCATCGCCCTGCCCGACCAGCGCGCCTTCGGTGACCATGGCTCTACTGATTCGCCCGGAAATCGGCGCGGTTACGGTTGCGTAGCCAAGGTTCAGCCGCGAGCGTTTCAGGGCAGCCTTGGTCGATGCCACATCCGCCTGGGCTTGCAAAAAACCGGCTTGGGCGTTCTCGGATTCTTGCCGGCTCACGGCGTTTATCGTCACCAGCTCGGCATAGCGCTCTGCCTGCAATCGGGTTTGATACTGGTTGGCCTGGGCCTTGCGCAGAGCCGCTTCGGCGCTCTCGACATCGGCCTGAAATGGCGCGGGATCGATGCGAAACAGAACATCACCTTGCTTGACGTCAGTGCCTTCGCGATAGACCCGTTGCAACACGATACCGGCCACTCGTGCGCGAACCTCAGCGGTACGCGGAGACACCAGACGGCCATTGAGTTCAGTGGTAATCGTCAGGGGCTGGGTCGTTACCGTTTCCACACTGACCTGAGGCGGCGGCATTTGCTGTGGTGCGGGCGGCTTACCGCAGGCGCTCAGCCCGGCAAAACCAACACACAACAGCAAACGGTATGGATCGAGACGAAAAAAAGACAGCATGATGGCGTTCCCCCAAAGATCACGCCATGCTAGAGACACTCTCTAAAGTGCATGTAAACAAGTGTTGGGAAGATGTGAAGAAGTGTTAAGGCTTCGCACCAACAGGGTGTGCCTTGGTTATGCTGCCCACTTTTGAAATGGCCTGAACAATGACCAGGATTATGCTTGTCGAGGATGACGCGGCTCTCTCTGAGCTGATTGCCAGCTACCTGCAGCGCTTTGAATACGATGTCGCGGTGATCAACCGTGGCGACCGGGCGCTTGAAGGACTGCATCAACTGCGGCCTGATCTGGTCATTCTCGATCTGATGCTGCCTGGGCTGGATGGCTTGCATGTCTGTCGGCAATTGCGGGACGAACAACCCGGCCTGCCAATCATCATGCTCACTGCCCGTGACCAGAGCGACGACCAGATACTCGGCCTGGAAACCGGCGCTGATGATTACGTGGCCAAACCCTGCGAGCCTCGAGTACTGCTGGCACGGATTCGCACGCTATTGCGACGCAGCACACCCGCCGCCACCCAGCGCAGCGATCCTCGGCAAATCGTGCTGGGCCAGCTGGTCATCGACTTGACCGAGCGCCAGGTGCGATGGCGAAAGCAGGACGTGGACCTGTCGTCCGGTGAATACAACCTGCTCCTGGTGCTTGCGGCTCACGTGGGCGAAGTCCTGAGTCGCGACCAGTTGATCCAGCAGCTGCGCGGCATTGAATTCAACGGAATTGACCGCTCGGTGGATGTTGCCATCTCCAAGCTGCGCCGCAAATTCGAAGACGACCCCGGCGAACCGCGCAAGATCAAAACCGTGTGGGGCAAGGGTTACCTGTTAAGCCGCTCCGAGTGGGATGAATAGCTCGCTCTCCTGCACGTTACGCTCCCCTTCCGACTCCACTGGTTGATCAATCCCCATGTTCAAAATGCTCGCTCGGCTGTACCTGATCATGCTGGTAACCTACGGCGTTGCGCTCTACACCGTTCCGGGGCTGGTATTGAGCCTGTTCGACGAGCGCACTGTCACTTACAACCAACAGCAGGCCAAGGGCACCTTGCGGCTGATCCAGGTGCGCTTCAGTCAGACGCCGCAAGACGCCTGGCCGGCGCTGGAACGTGAGCTGCAAGCAGACTTCGCACCGCTGCAGCTGCGGGTCATCTCGCTGGCGGACCCCAGCTTGACCGACAGCGAACGCCAGGCGCTCAAACAGGGCAAGAATGCTGTGCGCAGCGGCTACTTCGGCGAATTGGGAACCGCCCTGACGCGACTTCCCGATGATCATGTGATCGAACTGGTGGCACCGGATCCGCCGATCGACATCAATATCATCTACTGGCTGATGAACATTCTGGTTGGCGCAGCGCTACTCGCTTGCCTGCTGATCTGGGTATGGCCGCACTGGCGTGATCTGCAACGGCTCAAGCGCACCGCGATGATGTTGGGCAACGGCAATCTGACAGAGCGCACCCGGATTTCACCACGCTCGAACATTGGCGAGCTGGCCCAGGTGTTCGACAAAATGGCACAGGACATTGAAGGACTGCTCAACCAGCAACAAGAGCTGCTCAATGCGGTGTCACATGAACTGCGCACGCCTCTATCGAGGCTGGAATTCGGTATGGCGCTGGTCATGGCCGACCCGCTGGAGGCGCCAACCCGGCTGCGACTCGAACAGATGCTCGGACATGTTCGGGAGCTGGATGCCTTGATTGACGAGTTGCTCTCTTACACTCGCCTGCAATCCCCGTATCAGCTCCCCGAGTTACAGGAAGTGCCGATGCAGGCTTACCTCGACAGCGTGCTGGGCGGATTTATCGACGAACAGGACAGCCGACAATTCACCTTGATCCTGCAGTTTGACGAGACGCCCGAGCGTTTCGTGCTTGACCCGCGCCTGACCGCGCGCGCAATCCAGAACCTGATCAACAACGCGATTCGGTATTGTGAGCGCCAGGTCCGGGTCATCGCACAAAAGCACGCCGACAAGGGCCTGATGTTGAGTATTGAGGACGACGGCATCGGGATACCTGTCGATGAGCGCGAGCGTGTATTCGAACCGTTTTATCGCATGGACAGAAGCCGGGATCGCGACACCGGAGGCTTCGGCCTGGGTCTGGCGATTAGCCGGCGCGCGATAGAATGCCAGGGCGGCCGAATCATCCTCGGCTCATCGCCACTCGGCGGCGCCAGATTCGAACTATTTTTGCCGCTAGCCAGCACGCCACGCCGCTAAACCTGCACCCCTTCTCCATTGCTGATTATCCAGCGGATCATGCTGATCAACGGGATGCGATGGTGGCGGACCGAGCACCAGGCAGCGCACTCGTCGCTGTACAGTTCGACGTAGCGGCTAAGCATCACGTGGCGGCCGTCGTCGGCGAGGCGCAGTTCGATTTCCCGGCAGTGCACTGAAACCTGATTGGGCGCTCGCGTTCTGCGATGCAGTACCAAGGCGTCGTTTCTATTCATCATCGGACTCAACGCCGGGGCAGCTCACGAGGGGCTGGACGACGCTGCCTTTCTTGCCTTCCACCACAAAGTTGGCGCGCTTCTGGGCCACGGTGTCACGCAATGCCAGGTAATAATCCGGCTGTTTGCGCAGTGCGTCAGTGACGGGCAACAGTCCGGCGCGGCCATCGACAATGCCGCCAACGGTATTGATGGTACCCAACGTATTGACGGTGTCGCTGTTGCTGCCCAGAGGATCGACCGCGAAGCTCAACACTTTGCCGGTCGCATCCCTGAGATTGCTGGTGCCAAACAGCGGCAGCTCGACGATAGGCCCACTGGCGATGTTCCACACGCCGAAGGTCTGGCCGAAGTCGGCCTTGTGGCGCTCGATGCCCATCTTGCCGGAGACGTCGATCAAACCGACCAGGCCTGCGGTGGTGTTGATCACGAACCGGCCGAAGGTAGCCACCGAACGTTCGCCATTGCCTTGCAGCAAGTCGTTGATAAAGACCTTGGGCTCGCCAAAGTTGGCGACGAAGTTGTGAACGCCCGTCTGGAAGAAGTCCGGCAAGTGCAGATAACCACGGGCAACCGGCGCCAGCGCGTAGTCGTCGACAGTGCGGTTAAAGGCGAAGATGCCACGATTGACCGGCTCTGCCGGGTCATGCAGGGTGTAGCTCACATCGTCGCAGGGGCCAGCCGGTGCAGAGGGCGCACTTGCGCAACCAGCGGCGAGCACTGCAACAAAACCGGCAAGCGTGGAGCGAACAACAGGTGAAGCGTATTTGATAATTGGCATGCAAGGCATCTCGGCAAGGACTGCTGGCGATCCTGCCTGCGCTTTTTTGCCTGAAGATGTCTGCTTTATGCCGCGCCTGTAGTTTTGTTACCGCGTTGAAATCTATCTGAGCCCGCCCTCACGCTTTAATGTCGGCCTCTAGCGCAGCTGTTGCTCGACAGGCACGCTTCTCGGGCTGATTTCAGCCCCGGTATGCAGGGTGGTGACCGTCTCAATCAGCACAATACCGCATTCATCCGTCGCCACCGGATTGTGCCGGACGCCTCGGGGGATGACGCAGAACTCACCGGGCTGGAGGACGATGTCCCGATCTTCCAGCTGAATCTTGAGGGTTCCATAGACCACCATGAACATCTCGTCTTCATCCGCATGGGCATGCCACATCAGTTCGCCTTTGAGTTTGGCAACCTTGATGTACTGGTCGTTGACCTGACCGATGACCTGTGGCGACCAGTATTGGCTGATCCTGGCCAAGGCCGATTCGATGTTTGTGGTGTGGCCGCTGAGCATCATGAGCAGAACTCCGTATAAGGGATCACCAATTTACGTGGCAGGAATGACGGGCAGTATCGAATGTTTATAATGCTGCCATTAGCAACTGTAATGGCCCACACAATGTCCAGATCTCGCACCATTGATCTTGCTCTGATCCGCACCTTCGTCGTGGTTGCGCAGACCGGCAGCATCAGCGCTGCCGCACGTCAGCTGCACCTCACCCAGGGCGGTATCAGCCAACAGGTCAAGCGGCTGGAGACGTTTTTCGACTGTCTGTTGCTGGAACGCGATCCTCAGGGCACGCAGTTGACTGATCGAGGGGCGGACTTTCTGCCCAAAGCCCGCCGTCTCCTCGAACTCAACGACCGTGTGTGCGAGGAAATGACCGGGCCGCACAGCGGAGAAACAGTGCGGGTCGGCGTACCCTACGACATGGCCGGAGCGCATTTCGCCCCCATTCTGAAAGCCTATGCCCATCGCCATCCAAACGTAAAGGTCACGATTGTGACCGGCTCCTCGGTTGACCTGATGCAGGATTTTTCCCGAGGTCTGGTTGATCTGACCATTAGCCAATGCCCTGAGAGCGAGGCCGTTGGCGAACGCCTGAGCCTGGAGCCGTTGGTGTGGATCGGCACTGCGGACGAACTGTTTCGCCAAAGGCCATTGCCGCTGTGTTTCGTGACGCCAACCTGCACCTTTCGCCGCACGGTTTTTGCCATGCTCGGCCAGGCGCACATCAGTTGGCGTGTGGTATTCGAAAATGCCTCGGTCGATGCCACGCTCTCCACTGTCCGCAGCGGCCTGGCGCTGACGCCGTGGCTGCGCTCGCTGGTGCCCGAAGATTTCCGGGAGCTGGGAGCGGATTGCGGGCTGCCGTTATTGCCGGATTTCGCCATCGAGCTGCACGTCTCGCAACACGCAGGCACCGGAGCACTGGAAATGGCAGAGGTTATTCGCCAGCACTATCGCCAGTCGGCAATGCCGCCCACCTTAATAAGGCGTGCCGCTCGCTCGCTGACGCCTTAGCGCCTGCGCATACCATTCAAACTCATCCAGAAAACCATTCATCTGCCTGGTGGTGCGCTCCTCTTTGGCTTGCCCATCGTCACTCAGGGCGTCACCAATCCGGGGAATGGCAAACAGGCTGGGAATGCTCGGCATGCCCAATTCCCCCAGGATCATCCGCAACTGCATTGCCGCCCGCACGCCCCCGTATCTGCCGGCGGAGTAACAGGTAATTGCCGAAGGCCGCCAGAAATACTCTTCCAGAAAATGATCCAGCAGGTTTTTCAACGCTGGCGGTACACCGTGATTGTATTCAGCGCTGACCAACAGAAAACCATCGGCTCGACGGTACAGCGTCGCCAGCTGCTCCAGTTCGGCCGGTGCCGAGCCTTTCGGGTATTCCTTGTACATGCGGTCCAGCAACGGCAAGCGAGTCACCATCGGGTCGACCAGCACCGCCTCATGCCCGCGCTGTTCAAGCGCCGCCAGAAGCAGGCGCGCGGCTTTTATCCCTTGCCGATCGGAGCGTACCGAGCCAAGCAATACGGCGATGGTCAGTGGTTCGGAGTGGGTCATGATCAGGGCTCCTGGATAGTCGGGTCTATCGAGAATAGCCGCCGATTGTACGAACGCAGAACAAACGGGGCGCTATCAGTGCTGCCCCGCTACGTTACATCACCGACATAGGACGAGCATCCCGGTCTATGCTTGTCTTGCCTGTTCGTTCCGTCCTGGAACACCGAACAGCCCATCAGGCAGAAAACGTGAAACATTGGACACTCGCCGCAGCATCGTTGTGGGTATTGCTCGGCACTTGTGTCAGGGCCGAACCCTATCAGGTCGTTACCGAAGAATGGGCACCGTACAACTACGAAGAGAACAATCAGCTAACCGGCATGACCACCGAAATCGTCCGGGCCATCATGGCGCTGACCGGGGATAACTTTGAAGTGGTGCTGCTGCCCAGCATGCGAGCTACCCGTGTCTTACAAAACCGGCCCCGGACGATCATGTATTCCATGTTCCGCACGGCCGAGCGCGAGCCGTTATATAAGTGGGTTGGACCAATCGTCGAGGAATCCATCCACGCCTATCAATTGGCCAAGGCGCCGCCGGTGAATTCCCTGGAGCAACTGCTGCACGCGCCGCGAATCACTACCCGGCATGCCGGCCTGGTGCCCGATATGCTGCAGTCTCTGGGTTTCAACAACCTCGACAGAAGTGCTACGGAAAACCTGCAGCTCTACCGCATGCTTCTCGCCGGACGCACCAGCATCATCATCGGCGATACCGATGCCGGGGTGGTTTTTTACAGCCGTCAGTTGAACATCGCGCCCGGTACGTTACGGCAGATTCCCATCGAGCTCTATCGCTCATCGTTGTACATCGCCTTCAGCCGCGACTGTGAAGACGAACGGGTCGCTGCCTGGGCCAACGCTTTGGCGCAACTGCGTCACTCGGGCGAACTGGAGCGTATCCAGCGTCAGTATCAGCAGCCGGTCGGGCAATGATATGTCGATGACCCAGGCTTCAGGTATTCATCAACCTCTGTGATCAACCATTCGGAAAAATCACGTTGCCGCGATGTCGAGCGCGCCTGATTGGGCACGACGAGCCAATAAGGATAAGGGTAAGGTGTTGTAAATACTTGGTCATACGAGACGGAGAGTAACAAATGAAGCTTTGGGGCATGCTGGATTCACCCTATGTTCGCCGAGTCGCCATTTCCCTGGACGTGTTCGGGATCGAATTTGAACATGAGCCATTGTCCGTGTTCAGCACGTTCGAGGCGTTTGCCCAAATCAATCCGGTGGTCAAAGCGCCGACACTGTCCCTCGACGACGGTACGGTACTGATGGATTCGACGCTGATCATTGACTACTTCGAAGCCACCAGCGCCCCGGCCGCCAAGCTGTTGCCGCAGCAACCACAGGCTCTAGGCACGGCCCTGCGTACCGTGGGGCTGGCATTGGCGGCCTGAGGACTTCCCCGCGATCCGCGCATTGGCCGAGAGTCTGGAACAGACTGAACTGTTCCGACGCTATCCCATCGTTTGAACACTGGCAGCGCCCCGGCTCAATCCGAGTCAGATAGGGCTGGGAATCAAGGTCGGTTCCAATTACTCGTTACTTCGCCCCGGCTCACGCCAACAGCTCGGTGATCCACCGGACATGCCGGGCGACCTCCAGTGCTTTCTCCTCGGGCACGGCCTGCTGCGCCCGGGCGAATTGGGTCAGGGTTCGCTGTTTCAAGCGCAGCATGCGCTGCCACTTGAACAGGAACGCCGGGCTGCGTGCCTGCATCTGCAACGGGCCGAAGTACAGTTCTTCGGCGGTGTATGCCGCCGGCCCGGTACGCTCGGCGACGATGATTTCGTAGTCGAAGCGATTCTCCCGCAGCACTTCTTCGCAAAGGATGCGGTAGCCGTTTTCCATCAGCCAGTGACGCAGTGGCTGCTCGCCGCCGTTGGGCTGCAGGATCAGGCGTTCCTGGCCGTTCAGATGCGCCTTGCCGCTGTCGAGTATGTCGCGGATCGTCTCGCCACCCATGCCACACAGGCTGATCGCGGTGATTGCATCGTCCGGTTCGATTGCCGCCAGGCCATCGGCCAGGCGCACGGCGATCCGCTGACCCAGGCCGCTCTCGTGCACGGTGCGTAGCGCCGCGTGGAATGGCGTCAACGCCACCTCACCGGCCACCGCTGTCACGATCGCGCCTCGATGCATCAACGCCACCGGCAGATAACCATGATCGGAGCCGATATCGGCCAGGCGCGCACCGGCCGGCACATGCGCCGCCACGCGTTCCAGGCGCCTGGACAATGTCTGTTGGTTCACCTGCAGCCCTTTTCACTAACGTCCGGCAAGTTCGACCGGATCGGGGGGCGATTCTGTCGAGCAACGCCGCGTATTTCAAGCCTGACGCATTCCTCCCGGCGTATTGAAAAGCAATACCTACGCCACGAGCCGAAACATGCTAGCTACTGTGTTGTGTCATGAAAAGCGTGCTTTCAGAAAGTGGAATAGGCAGGTTGATCGAGATCCACGGTTCAACCCGCCATCGTCAGGGCATCAGCTCAGCCGGACGGAAAGCTCGACGTCCTCACCGACCGGCACGGACAGGTAACCGTTTTTCGGCGAGCGAACGTAGGCCAGGTAATCCGGGCAGTAATCGGTGTTGTCGGCCACCACCACAGCTCCTGGCTTGAGTCGGCTTTCGACCAGGCTCAGCACATCGCGATAAAGAGCCTTCGCGCCGTCAAGCAGCAACAGGTCGACGACATCAGGCAGATCAGTGGCCAGAGTGACAAGCGCATCACCCTCGCGAATGTCCACCAGGTCGCTCACCCCGCCTTCAATCAAGTGCTCGCGGGCCAGGGCGATTTTCGACGCTTCGAACTCACTGGTGATCAACACACCGCCGCCGTTGTCCCGCAGGGCGGCGGCCAGGTGCAAGGTCGAGAGCCCGAACGAGGTGCCGAACTCGACGATGGAACGCGCTTTTGCGCTGCGCGCCAGCATGTACAACAGCTTGCCGGTATCTCGCGAGATCGGTAGCCAGAGGTCTTTCAACAGTCCGTAGAGTTCTCGATAGTCCGCCTTGCTGCGCATGAGGCGTTCGCGTTCATCAGCGGCCATCGTGCTGAATACGTCACTGGTGGTGGCGTTGGCGCGGGCGTACAGACGTTCAATCAGCAGCGCCATTGGCGCTGCGGTAAGGGTGTTCATGGTCGCTTCCCGTTTCAAGGTTGAGCGCCTCAAGGCGCCGGGCTAATATGCGACTAATTCGTCGCATTAAAATTATGCGAGCAATTCGTCACATTCGCTATTCGCATTAGCACCCAGGCAGGAACGCCCTATGACCAGTCGCCAGACCTCGCAGATTTCCTCACGCAAACAGCCCAAACAGGCGCGATCGACCGAGCTGGTGGCGACCATCCTCGAAGCGGCTATTCAGGTTTTGGGCAAAGAAGGTGCGGCACGTTTCACCACGGCCCGCGTCGCGGAAAAGGCCGGCGTCAGTATCGGCTCGGTGTATCAATACTTCCCCAACAAGGCGGCCATTCTGTTTCGGCTCCAGAGCGATGAATGGCAGCAAACCACGCAAATGCTTTGCGCGATCCTCAGTGACAGGGACAAGCCGCCCCTTGAGCGGCTGCAGACGCTGGTGCATACCTTTATTCATTCGGAGTGCGAAGAAGCGCAGATGCGGGTTGCACTCAACGACGCCGCGCCGCTCTACCGGGACGCGCCCGAAGCGCATGAGGTTCGGGCGACGGGGGAGCAGATCTTTCAGACCTTCATGCTTGAATTGCTCCCTCAAGCCCCTGAAGCAACCCGCGCCCTAGCCTGCGACTTGATTGCCACGACCTTCAGTACAGTGGGCAAGCACTTCTCGGAAAGCCCTCGTACTGCTGCAGAAATCACTGCCTACGCTGATGCCATGGCCGATATGTTCAGCGCCTATGTGACAGTGCTCAACCAGCGCTGAGCATGCCAAAGCCCGTCACATGGTCAGTCGTGCCGTTCAGCGTATTGCCCGTTCAGGGCTGCAATGTCCTCTACCAGGCTATCGAGTGTCGGACGCATGAATAACGGAGCAGGCGCCCCTGCCGGAGCGTCAAGTCCTATCCGGTTATGCCAGAGGGTCGGCAAGCCGACTTTCTGTGTGCCAAACAGATCGTAGGCTGAACCGGCGACGAATACAGCGCGAGCCGGCTCGACACCCGCAAGTTGCAGCGCGAGCCGGTAAGGTTCTGGATCAGGCTTGTAGAAACCAGCCTGTTCAGAAGTGACAATCACATCGAACGGCACGCCCAGAAGATCCGCCGCAATGCGTCCCAACTTCTCCGAACAGTTAGTGACGACCCCCAGTTTGTAGTGCGGGGCCAATTCGCTCAGCACACGCCTGGCCTCAGGCCACGGCTGCAACTCTGTCCAGCGCGCCTCCAGCTGTGCGGCGGCATCTTTTCCCAGCCCTACACTGATGGCGGCCTCCTCGACCAGCGTTTCATAGGGCCGATAGGTGCCACAGCCGTAAGTAGCTTTCAAATAAGCCATACGCCAGGTGCGCCCCATTTCCTCGGAGCCGGCGACGGAGTTCCACAGCGTCCACGAATCCAGCAACGCGGTGAGCAAGTCGAACAGGACGAGCTCGACAGGAGCTTGCCGGATAGTGCTTTCAGTTGAGTTCATAACGACTGCCCTTCTTCAAAGTTATTCAATTTCCGCCACCGCTGAAACTTCCACCAAGGCTCCATGATGGAGGGGTCCACAGGGGATGATCGCCCGTGCAGGTCGATGGGCGCCCATAAGCGCCGAATAAGTCGAATTGACGATAGGCCAGTCATCCACATCAACGATGTAAATCTGCACATTGACCAGGTGATGCAAAGCAGCTCCCGCCGCCTGGAGCACCGCCTCAACATTGGCCATCGCTTGTATGATCTGGGCTTGTATGCCGTCGGGGAATCCCTGCGCGCCTGGCAGAAACGGCAACTGGCCGGAAATGAATAGAAGCTTTCCTGCCTGTACCCCGTGTGAGTAATGCCCACCTGGCGCAGGCAGTTTTTCTGCTGTAATCAACTTCATGTGCCCTCCTATCGCGATGCAAGTGCTGAACTCAAACGCAAGAAATCACCAACCCGAAATGCGCGGCCAGAAACCCAGGGGGTTTCCTTCGCTCAGCACGTGGTATCCGGCATGCTGCGCCGAGGTCGCGCAAGCATGGTTCGGCAGGATTCGCAGCAGCGTGCCCAAAGGCGGGAAACTTGCGGGATCGAGCTTGCCGGATCGCGATGAAATGATTCCGTGTTCCTGGTTGGTTGCGCTGACGATCCAGTCGCCCATCGGCTGGCCGGCGACGTCGCACACAATGCCGTAGCCTTGATCAACCGCCTGTTTGGCGGTGCCCCGATCACGCGAAAGTGCCATCCACCCCGCATCGGTGATGATCCAGCCTTTTTCAGCTTGATAACCGATGACGGACGTCAGGACCGAGACGGCAATATCCTGCACCTGACACACACCCAGCCCCGCCATGACCAGATCGAAGAACGCGAACACCCCCGCGCGAACTTCGGTTACGTCTGATAAATCCTGAGTAAACAGCGCCGTGGGCGTTGAACCGATACTGATGATCGTCAGGTCGAAACCTGCATGGGCCAGCATCTGGCGGCTCTGGACAATTGCCGCGCGCTCCTGTCGGGCGCAGGCCTCGATTTGCGCGATTGACTGGCTGTCGTAGGACTTGCCGGCGTGCGTCATCAAGCCGCTGACCCGGATGCCACTGGCGCTCAACAACTGCGCGATTTCAACCAGCAAGGGTGCTTGCGGGCCCAGGCCGGAACGATGACCGTCGCAGTCGATTTCCAGCAGGACATCAAAGACATGCCCCGTGGTTCTGGCGAATTCGGCCAGTTGCCTGGCGGTCTGCAGATTGTCGAGCACCAGCTTGAGCGCCGCACCTTTGTCGATCAACGCGGCAGCGTGTGCAAATTTGTTGGGCGCAATGCCAACCCCATACAGGATGTCGCTAAACCCCGCGTCAAAGAAGAAGTCCGCCTCGCGCAGGGTAGAAACGGTAATCGGCCCCCGCCCACCGGCAAACAGGCGCTCGGTGACCTCCAACGACTTGTTGGTCTTCACGTGGGGACGCAATACCACATTGAACGGCGCCAGTTTATTGCGCATCCGTTGAATGTTGGCGTCCAGACGTTCGCGGTCCAGCAACAAGGCGGGCGTTTCGAGGGTTTCGAGAAGAGAGTTGAGTGCTGACATGAGTGGGCTCCTGGAATGGCGCTATTGTAAGCCGCCAAATTCGGAATAGAATTTAGCTTTGCTAACTCTTATATTCAGTGAAACTTAATGAATGAAACGCTCGACATCCGTTTTCTGCTGGTCATCCGGGAAAGTGACAGTTTGCTGGCCGCCTCGCGCAAGCTGGGATTGACACCCTCGGCAGTCACCCAGCGGCTGCAGCAAATGGAAAAGAAACTGTCCATCCGCTTGCTGGATCGGTCGGCCCGGCAACTGCGCTTTACCGATGAAGGCGAGCTTTTGTGCCTGCGGGGCGCAGAGCTGGTCGAGCAATTCGATAACCTGCTGGCGGATTTGCATGAGCGGCGCAGTGGCTTTGTTGGCAAACTGAAAATCAACGCGCCTTTCGGCTTCGGACGCCAGTATGTGGCGCCGGCGGTGGCAGCGTTTCAACGCCTGCACCCGGAAGTCGAGATAGCCTTGAGTTTGTCTGAACGGCCAATGGTCGAAGTGGCCGATCGGTTTGATGTCGTCATCCATATTGGTGAACTGCACGCGTCCAACCTGGTGTGCCATTCCATTGCGCCGAACCGCCGCTACGTATGCGCGTCACCCGCCTTCATTGAGCAACACGATCTGCCTGAACATCCCGAGCAGTTGGCAAGCCTGCCGTGCATTGCACTGCGCGAAAACAACGAAGACGTGACGCTCTGGCATTTCACACGCTCGCGTAAAACTATCAGCGTACGCGTCCGCCCTGCCTTGAGCTGCAATGAAGGCAGTGTCATTCGCCAGTGGGCGTGCGAAGGTCACGGCATCATCATGCGCTCTGAATGGGACGTTGCCGGTGCGCTGGCGGACGGGACATTGGTAAGACTGCTGCCCGGCTGGAAGCTGCCGGATGCCAACGTCGTGGCGCTGACCCATCAACGCGAGGGGTTGCCCGCGCGAGCCCGCAACTTCTTGCGTTTCCTCCAGGATCAGTTCATCCCACAGCCGCCTTGGCGGCAATGAGCAGCAGCCCTCGCAGCGCTCAATCTCTTGAGCGCTGCGAAATGCACACCGTCATCAGGCAGACACACTAATCTTCTGTTCCTGCTGACACTTAATGCGGAGATGGCCGTGGACAGGTTCCAGGAAATGAAAGTACTGCTGGCCGTTACCGAAGCGAAGAGTTTCGGTGGGGGCGGCAAGGTATTGGGTATGTCGCCGTCCAGTGTGACGCGCGCCATCGCCGCGTTGGAGAGCCGCCTCGGCACGCTGCTGCTCGCACGCAATTCGCGCACCCTTCGGCTAACCGAAGCCGGCCAGCGTTACGTCGAGGACTGCAAGCGCATTTTGCTGGAGCTCGAAGAGGCCGAAGAGCTGGCAGCCGGCAGCAGCCTGCGCGCCCGGGGCAGTTTGACGGTGACTGCGCCGGTGATGTTCGGCGAACTGTTCCTGATCCCGCTGATTGCGCAATACCTGACGGCGCACACCGAAGTGGCTGTCAATGCGCTGCTGGTGGACCGGCTGGTGAACATGGCCGATGAAGGCGTTGATGTCGCCATACGCATCGGACAGCTCCCCGAAGGGAGTTTCCATGCGCTGAAGGTGGGGGAAATCCGCTCGGTGATCTGTGCCGCACCCGCGTTTCTTGATCGCGTCGGCCGCCCTGCTCACCCTCAGGATATTCAGGGCGCGCAGATTGTCATGTCCTCGGCCAGCAGTTTGCTGACCCACTGGCAATTCGGCGGCCCGGATGAGGCCATCGTGTTCACTCCGCACCCTCGTCTGGTGGTCAGCTCCAATCAGGCGGCCATCAACGCCGCCCGCATGGGATGGGGCTTTACCCGTGTGCTTTCCTATCAGGTAGCGCAAGCCGTGGCCAAGGGTGAGCTGGAGATTGTGCTTGCAGACTTTGGCACCCCGCCGCTGCCGGTGCATATCCTTTACCAGAGCGGCAGGCAGGTTTCCGCCAGGGAGCGGACCTTTGTCGACCATTGTTACAGCAGACTGCTGGACGATTCGGCACTGCAGCAACCGGGAACGCCGTAACTGATGGCCCGCTACCGCCAGATGGAAGTCTTTGCCGCCGTGGTCCAGGCGGGCAGCCTGGCATCGGCGGCGCGTGCCCTCGCGCTGTCACCGGCCACTGTCATGCGCACCGTGACTGCACTGGAGACACGCCTGGGAACCGTACTGCTATTGCGCGGACCCCGAGGGATAAGCCTGAGCCGTGCGGGTGAACAGTTCGCTGCCAGTTGCCGACTCATCCTGGAGGAAACCGCCGAGGCTGAGCGCTCGGCCGCCGGCCTGCATAGCCAGCCCAACGGCCAATTGACGGTCGCCTTGCCCTTGTTGATGGCCAACCAGGTATTCACTGCATTGGCCGTGCAATACCTGGACACCTTCCCCGACGTGCAACTGCTGACCCTCGCACGGGAAAGCATGCCCAAGCTTCTGGAAGAAGCCATTGATGTCGCGCTGGTGGTCGGTCACCTTCCCGACTCATCCAATTTTGCCGTATCGATCGGCACCGTCAGGCCGATCATCTGCGCCTCCCCCGCCTATCTTGCTCAATGGGGACGACCCGAAACGGCCGACGATCTGCGCGCGCATCGGACCCTCCTTGCGACATCCACAGGTCACGGGCCCGACTGGCGCTTGCACGGCGACACCGCCATGCACACGGTCAGGACCACGCAAGTCCTGACCTGCACGACTCAGCAAGGTGCGATCCACGCCGCAGCCTGCGGGCTGGGGCTGATTCGCTGCATGAGCTACGAGGTCCATCAGGAGCTGCAATCCGGCAAGCTTGAACCCCTGTTTCAAGACTTCAAGGCGCCGGATCTGCCAGCGCACATGATTTATCGTGAAGGACGTAAAGCCAGCGCACGGGTGCGCACCTTTATCGACTTTGCAGTGCCGCGCCTACGCCTTCATCCGGCTTTGCAGGCCTGACTATCGCCAGAGGCCCGAGCGCCTTTGTTGCGGAAACTGAAATCATGGATTGCCCGTCATGGCGATTCTGCTCTGCCGCATCCGGGCGCAGCATGCCGTATCACCACCGACCGGCTTGCTGCGTCAAGCCTCACTCACTGGATACGGAGTTTCCGACATGCCTCAACACGCGATCAAACTGTACCGCCACCCACTTTCCGGCCACGCCCATCGTGTGGAACTGCTGCTCTCGCTGCTTGAGCTGCCGACCGAACTGGTGTTCGTCGACCTCGCCACAGGCGCCCACAAGCAAGTCGAGTTTCTCAAACTGAACCCCTTCGGCCAGGTGCCGGTGATCGATGACGACGGCACCGTGCTCAGCGACTCCAACGCGATTCTGGTCTATCTGGCGAAAACCTACGGCGACGGTCGCTGGCTGCCGGAAGATCCGGTCGCGGCGGCGCGCGTGCAGCGCTGGCTGTCGGTGGCTGCGGGTCAGGTGGCATTCGGTCCCGCTGCCGCGCGGCTGATCACTGTGTTTGGTGCGTCGCTCAACGCCGATGACGTCATTAACCGCGCCCACTCGTTATTCAAGATGATGGAAACGGAGCTGGGCACCACAAAGTTCCTCACCGGCGACGCACCCACCATCGCCGATGTCGCCAACTACGCCTACATCGCCCATGCGCCAGAAGGCAATGTGTCGCTGCAGGACTACCCGAACCTGCGCGCCTGGCTGGCGAGGATCGAAGCGCTTCCTGGATTCGTACCCATGCAGTCCACCGCCGCCGGCCTGCTGGCGGGCTGAATCCGGACCAAGGCTGCCGGCATGCTCCGGCAGCCACAAGGAGTACCCGCTCATGGAAACCCTCCCGAAACACCGCCGTTCGCCCTGGCATGCCGGTGAGCGCGCGCTGCAACAAAAAATCGGCGCATCGGAACGCATGGAGGCCGCTGGCCAGAAGTTCATCCGCGACTACCTCCCCGATCAGCACCGGGATTTCTATCACCAACTGCCGTTCATGATCGTGGGCGCGGTGGACGCCGAGAATCGTCCCTGGGCAACGCTGCTTGAGGGCCCGGAAGGCTTTGTCTCCTCTCCCGACCCGAAGCACCTGACGCTCGATATTGCGCCAGACTCGCAAGACCCGGCCGCGCCCGGGCTGCGAGCCGGCGATGCCATCGGCATGCTCGGCATCGAGCTGCACACGCGGCGCAGAAACCGTATCAACGGGATAATCACCCAGGCCTCAGAGCGACAGCTGGAAATCGCCGTCGAACATGCATTCGGCAACTGCCCGCAGTACATCCAGCGTCGTACCTATGCGCGAGTTTCAAGTGAGATGGCGGCCAAGCCGCGACGCCAGGACCTGACTTTGCTGGACCCGCACGCTGTCGCGATGATCGACAACGCCGACACCTTCTTCGTCGCCAGCTACGTGGTGCACGACGACCAGCAGCGCTCGGTCGACGTTTCACATCGCGGCGGCAGGCCCGGATTCATCAAGGTGCAAGGCAATCGTCTGATCATTCCCGACTACGCCGGCAACCTGCACTTCAATACCTTGGGCAATCTGCAGCTCAACCCCCAAGCAGGTTTGCTGTTCGTCGACTTCAGCACCGGCGACGTGCTGCAGCTCAGCGGACGGACCGAGTTGATCCTGGAGAGTCCAATGATCAACGCTTTCGAGGGCGCCGAGCGCCTGTGGACCTTCGATGTGGAGCAGGTCGTGCATCGCCCGCAGGCGGTGTCGCTGCGGTGGCAGTTTGAGGAGTTTTCACCCACCAGCCTGATGACCGGGACCTGGGCCGATGCCGACCAGCGCCTGCGGGACATCGAGCGACGTCGGCAATGGCATCAATGGCGCGTGGTGCGCGTTGAACAGGAAGCCATGGACATCCGTTCGCTGTATATCGAGCCACTGGATGGCGCGGCGGTGGCCTTTCTGCCTGGGCAACACATACCGGTTCGCCTGCAGCCAAATGGCAGTGACGTACTGATCAGGACCTACAGCGTGTCCAGCGCTCCTTCCGATAACTATCTGCGTTTCAGCGTCAAGGCTCAGGGCCCAGCTTCGCGCTATTTGCATGAGCAGCTGCACGTCGGCGACGTTCTGGACATTCGCCATCCACTGGGCAGTTTTACCCTGAAGACTGACAGCGAACGGCCCGCCGTGCTGATTGGCGCGGGCGTAGGCATTACCCCGCTGTTATCCATGGCACGGGAGTTGGTGGCGCAGATCGACAAACAGCAACGGAGTCAGCCCGTCTACCTGTTTCAAGGTGGCAAAACCCTGCACGACCTGCCTTTTCAGAGCGAGCTCCAGCAACTCAAGCAGCGGGCCTCGGGCCTGCTGCACCTGTGGCGCGCGCTGAGCAGCGCAGGCGAGAATACACAGCCGGGCGTGGATTTCGAGATACCGGGACGCCTGACCCTCAAGCACATCAAGGCCAACCTGCCGCTCGACGATTACGACTTCTACCTGTGCGGCCCGGCAAGTTTCACTCAAGACATGTACGACGGCTTGCGCAGCCTGAAGATCCCGGACCTGCGCATCCATGCCGAAGCTTTTGGACCCTCGACACTACAGCGCCACGGCGATACACAGCGTCCAGCGCTGATTCAGCCGCCACCCGCCAGCTCGCCGGTGCCGGTTTACTTCGCGACTTCCGCCAAGGAAGCGCGCTGGACCCCGCAAGACGGCAGTTTGCTGGAACTGGCGGAAAGCCGTGGCCTGAACCCTGATTTCAGCTGTCGCGGCGGGTCGTGCGGCACCTGCAGAACGCGGCGGATCAGCGGTCAGGTCCACTATCCCAACCCACCGGCAGAAATGCCCGAAGACGACATGGTGCTGATCTGCTGCGCAGTGCCTGCCGAAAGCGAAAGCGGCATCCAGCCTTTGGTCCTGGATCTCTAGGGAGGAAATAACGCTTTGACTTGCCGCTGACGAAGTCCGCGCTGACGATTAATCAGACTCCAGGGCAAATTTTCCGACTCCTGCGCGGAACTCCGTCAGCCAAGGCAAGGCATTGTTCGGTCCCATTGTTCACACTCGGCTCTAAAGCAATCGCACGTTCAACGACTGCGATGCATAAAAACAAGAGCCCGAAACATGAACAGTCATTTGCCTGATACCCACGCCAACACCGGCCATATCGGTGCGCGGCAAGCACGTGTCGAAGACGCCGCCCTGCTGCGCGGTTTGGGTCGATTCGCCGATGATGCGGCTATCCCGCCCGGCACCTTGCATGCGGCAATCGTGCGTTCGCCCCATGCCCATGCGCGTATCACCGCCATCGATTTCGCCAAAGCCCTGACCATGCAAGGTGTGCACGGCGTATTGGTCGGCGCCGACGTCAAACGTTGGGCGCTGCCGTTTCCGGTGGGCGTGCGCCAACCCATGGAGCATTGGTGCATTGCGGTCGACAAGGTGCGCTACGTCGGCGAGCCGGTTGCGGTGGTGATTGCCGAAAATCGTTATCTGGCCGAAGACGCTATCGAAGCGGTACGCGTTGACTATGAGCCGCTGCCGCCGATCATCGATCCGGAGGCAGCGACCCGTGAACAGGCGCCGTTGCTCCACGAAGCGGTCGGCAGCAACGTTGTCAATGAACGGCATTTTCGCTACGGCGAGCCCGAGCAGGCTTTCGAGTCCGCAACCCATCGGATCGCGCTGAAGGTTCAGTACCCGCGCAGTTCCTGCACGCCCATCGAATGTTATGTGGTCCTCGCGCAATTTGAGCGGACCACAGGCGTGTACGACGTGATGGCCAATTTCCAGGGGCCGTACGCGCTGCATACGGTCATGGCGCGGGCGTTGAACGTGCCCGGCAATCGCCTGCGCCTGCGCACCCCCAAGGACTCCGGCGGCAGCTTTGGCATCAAGCAAGGCGTGTTTCCCTATGTGGTGATGATGGGCCTGGCGGCACGCAAGGTCGGCGCGCCGGTGAAATGGGTCGAAGATCGCCTGGAACACTTGCAGGGCGCGTCATCGGCCACCAACCGCGTCACTGAAATCGAAGCAGCGGTGGACGCCGATGGCCGGGTGATGGCGTTGCGCTATGACCAGATTGACGACTGCGGAGCCTACCTGCGCGCCCCGGAGCCGGCCACGTTCTATCGCATGCACGGCAATCTCACCGGGGCCTACGCCATACGCAATCTGCTGGTGCGCAACCGGGTGGTACTGACCAACAAGACGCCCACCGGCTTGAACCGTGGTTTCGGTGGGCCGCAAGTGTATTTCGCCCTGGAGCGGCTGATGCAGCACATCGCCGTGCAGCTCAAGCTCGATCCTCTGGAAGTCATTCGCCGCAATCTGGTGCCTGCCGACGCCTTCCCCTACCGGGCCGCCGCCGGCGCTTTACTGGATTCCGGTGATTACCAGGCGGGCATCGCCCTGGCGGTCAACGATGGCGGGCTGGGCGAACTGATCCAGCGCCGCGACAAGGCGCGCGCCGAAGGCCGGATCTACGGCATTGGTTATGCCGCTGTGGTCGAACCGTCGATTTCCAACATGGGCTATATCACCACCGCCATGACCGTCGAAGAGCGCGGCAAAGCCGGTCCGAAAAACGGCGCGGTGAGCACCGCCACCATCACGGTCGGGCCGCTGGGCGACGTGACGGTGCATGTGTCTTCCACGCCTCAAGGCCAGGGTCATCAGACCGCCGTCGCGCAAGTGGTGGCTGAAGTGCTGGGCGTGACCCTGGAATCGATCATCGTCAACGTCGAGCTTGATACCCAGAAAGACGCCTGGTCGATTGCCTCGGGTAACTATTCCAGTCGCTTTGCCGGGGCCGTTGCCGGCGTGGTGTATCAGGCGGCGATCAAGATTCGTGATCGTCTGGCCAGGCTCGCCGCAGTGCAGCTCAAGGTTGACGCCGGGGACGTGCGCTTTGCCGGTGGCAAAATCTTCGTGGCGGACGGTCCATCCGCGCCCTTTCACCGGATTGCCGGTGCGGCGCACTGGGCGCCAGGCTTGCTGCCCGAGGGCGAGTCCGGCGGCATGCGTGAAACAGCCTTCTGGTCGCCGCCGCAGCTGACCGCGCCAGATGATGCGGACCTGGTCAACAGCTCGCTGTGCTACGGCTTTGTCTTCGATATCTGCGCCCTGGAAATCGATCCGGTCACCGGCGCCATTCATATTGATCGCTACGTCACCAGTCACGACGCCGGACGCATGCTCAACCCGGATTTGGTGGACGGCCAGATTCGTGGCGGATTTACCCAAGGCCTGGGCGCTGCGTTGATGGAAGAGTTCGCCTATGGCGCCGATGGCAGCTTCCTGTCCGGCACCTTCGCCGACTATCTGGTGCCCACCGCCCCGGAAGTCATCGAGCCGCTGATCCTGCACATGGAAACGCCCTCTCCTTTCACCCCGTTGGGGGCCAAGGGGGTTGGCGAAGGCAACAACATGAGCACGCCGGTGTGCATCGCCAATGCCGTCGCCGATGCGTTGAGTCGTGACGACATCCGTTTGCCGCTGACGCCGTCACGGGTTCGCACCCTCATCGGCATCGATGAGCCGCCACGGCCCGCCGGCATGCAACAGGACGACAGTTTCCCGGCCGAACCTGCCGGTGGCTCAGCCCTGCGCGCCAGCGATTCAGTGGTGATTCCAGCCACGCCGCAGCAGGTGTTCGACACCCTGCTGGATCCGCAAACCCTCAAAGCGATCATCCCCGGTTGCCATGCACTGGAACTGGAAGGCGAAAACCGCTACAGCGCCGATGTCACAGTCGGGGTGGGCATGATCCGCGCCCGTTTCGAAGCCAAGGTCGCCCTCAGTGATCTGGACCCGCCGCACGCCCTGCGTCTGTCCGGCTCGGGCAACAGTTCGATGGGCTCGGCCATCGGCCACGCCAAAGTGCGTTTCGTCGAACTGGAAAATGGTCATACACGCCTGGAATACCATTATCAGGTATCGGTCAGCGGCAAGGTCGCAGCGGTAGGCGGACGCATGCTGCAAGGTGCTTCGAAAGTCATCATCGGGCAGATATTCACCCGCCTGTCCCAGCGGGTTACTGGCCAGGCAATCAGCGACAATTGGTGGACACGCCTGAAAGCCACCGTCGCCGCGCTGCTGGGCAAGGGAGGTGCGCAATGAAACCGGCCTCGTTCGATTACGTACGCGCCAGCAGCCGTCGCGAGGTGCTCGACCTGCTCGCCGAATATGGCCAGGAGGCCCGGATCATTGCTGGCGGCCAGTCATTGATGGCGGTGCTGAACATGCGCCTGGCCCAGCCAAAGCTGCTGATCGACATCAACCATGTGCCCGACCTGAATTTCATCGAGCGGCGCCAGGATTGCCTGGCAGTCGGCGCGGCGATACGCCAGGCGCAATTGCTGGAGCGCCCGTCATTGAACGATGAAGTGCCGCTGCTGGCCCTGGCCATGCCGTGGATCGGGCATTTCCAGACCCGCAATCGCGGCACGGTGTGCGGCTCCGTCGCCCACGCCGACCCCAGCGCCGAATTGCCGCTGTGCCTGGTCACCCTGGGCGGGGAAATCGTTCTGCAATCGAAAAAAGGCCAGCGCAGCGTCAAAGCCGGGGATTTCTTCCAGGGCATCCTGACCACCGACAAGCGTGCGGACGAGCTGGTAGTCGAGGTGCGCTTCCCCCTCAAGCGTGAAGGCATTACCTACCGCTTCCAGGAAATCGCCATGCGTCACGGCGACTTCGCCATGGTCGCCCTTGCGGCAGCCATTGGGGAAGAACAGGTGGAGTTCGGCATCGGGGGCGTCAGTGACCGCCCGCAGCATCGACGTCTCGCCCGTGACGCCACGCTCAAGGATGCGTTGAACGAAGTGGCCTGGTCGCTGGACGCCCAGGACGATGTACACGCCAGCGCCGCCTATCGCCGCCAGCTGGTTCGCGAACTGGGGCAGCGCCTCATTGAAGGAGTCTGATCATGCGCGTCAATGCCGACCAAGCTTTTCTCGTCAACCTGAAACTCAATGGTCGCGACCGCCAGGCAAGCACCGAACCGCGTACCCAGCTGTGTGATTTCCTGCGCCACGATCTGGGCGCCACCGGCGTGCATGTCGGCTGCGAACATGGCGTCTGCGGCGCCTGCACGGTGCTGGTGGACGGCGTGGCCATGCGTTCGTGCCTGATGCTGGCGGTGCAGAGCCATGAGCGACGCATCGACACCGTGGAATCACTGGCCGAGGACGATGTGCTCAGTGATCTGCAGCAGGCATTCCGTCGTCATCACGCCCTGCAATGCGGCTTTTGCACGGCGGGCATTCTCATGTCCTGCGTGGACTTCCTGGAACGGGTACCCGCCCCGGATGAAACCCAGGTGCGCGACATGCTCTCCGGGCATCTGTGCCGTTGCACCGGTTATACCGGCATGGTCCGGGCTGTCCTTGAAGTGGCATCACAACGTCAAACGAACCAGGAGGTAAAACAATAATGTTCGATCTCGGACGCAGCTTCCTCGCTGCCGTCGAACGCCGTCCCGATGCGGTGGCGGTCAGCGATGCAGCCCTGAAAAAAACTTACCAGCAGTGGTTCAACGACATTCAACGCGCCGCCCACGGCCTGGAACGCCTGGGCCTGAAACGTGGCGACCGGATGCTGGTGGCGATGCAAAACCGCTGGCAGATGGCAACCTTGCACTGGGCTTGCCAATTCTCCGGGATCGTCGTGACTCCGCTGAACTGGCGCTCCACCGGCGAAGAACTGGCCCATTGCATCGCCGATGCGCAAGTCAAGGCTATCGCCTATGACGACGCCACCGCTGCGGCATTGGCGGCCTGCCCCAGCGCCAACGGGCTACCCCGTATCGCCAGTGGCGAGCGTGTGGCAGCGGATGACCTGAGCTTTGAGGAGCTGTGCGCCGAAGCCCCGGCGTCTACCATCCTGCGCGCAACGGCCGAGGATTTTTCCCTGCTGCTGTATACCTCCGGGACCACCAGCAAACCCAAGGGCGTGCCCCGCCGCCACCGTGCCGAGCGCGCGGCCGCCGTAGCCCATGTCGCGCAGAATCTGTACCGGCATGACGAATGCACGCTGGGCGTAATGCCCCTGTATCACACCATGGGCGTGCGCTCGCTGCTGTCCATGGCGTTGATCGACGGACATTTCGTCTGTGTGCCGCGCTTCGATGTGGAGGCGACCCTGCAAGCCATCGAGCAGCAGCAGGTCAGCAACCTGTACCTGGTGCCGACCCTGTATCACATGCTCATCGAGCATCCTGGCTTTCGCAAGGAACGAGTCGCCAGCGTGAAAAAAATCGGTTTTGCCGGTGCGCCCATGAGTGACGGGTTGATGAAACGTGTCGAGCAAGCGTTCGAGCCGGAGTTGTTCGTCAATCATTACGGCTGTTCGGAAATCTACACCTTCACCATCGACCAGCACGCCCATCACAAACCGGGTTCATCAGGTCGGGGCGCGCTCAATCAGCGCATCCGCATCGTGCCGATGGATAGCACTGACCCAAGCATTGCGACCCGCCAGGGTGAAGAAGGCCAGATCATTGCCGACCTGGCCAGTGACGAGGCGTTCGAGGGCTACCTCAATCGCCCGGAGGCCACCGCCAAGGCGCTGCACGATGGCTGGTATTTCACCGGTGATATTGGCTACTTCGATGCAGACGGCGACCTGTTCGTCACCGGCCGGGTCGACGACCTGATCATCACCGGCGGCGAAAATGTCAGCCCGGTGGAAATCGAAAGCCTGCTGTCGCTGCACCCCGCCGTTGAAGAGGTGGTGGTGGTCGGCCTGCCGGACGAGCAGTGGGGCAAGATCATCGCCGCCTTTATCAAACTGCGCAGCGATGTCAGTCATGCCGAACTCGATGCTCATTGCATCGCCTCGGGCCTGGCCAAATTCAAGCGTCCGCGTCATTACCAGTTCATCGATCAAATCCCGAAATCGCCAGTCGGCAAGGTGTTGCGTCGCGTGCTGCTCGAAGAGCATCAGGCAAAAACCTTGAAGACCGCGTGCTAATCCCCAGGAGGACATTCACATGCAACTGCAATCGATCCAGCAATTTCTCGACACCGAATTCGACGGCTTCCAGGTTGTGGTCGACACCGCCCGGCAGCGCGCCGACATCATTCTCAACCGCCCACCGCTGAACGTGATCGCCATGCCACAGCGCGATGCGCTGCGCCAGGTATTCGAGGCCCTCGACGAACATCCGCAAGTCCGGGTGATCGTCCTGCGCGCCGAGGGCGAGCACTTCTCCAGCGGCGGTGACATCAAGGGTTTCCTGGAGGCCTCGCCGGAGCATGTCTCCAAGCTGGCCTGGAACGTTGCAGCACCTGCCCGCTGTGAGAAACCGGTGATTGTCGCCAATCGCGGCTACACCTTTGGCGTGGGTTTCGAGCTGTCCCTGGCCTGTGATTTCCGCGTCGCCTCGGAGACCACCCGCTATGCACTGCCGGAACAGAACCTGGGGCAGATTCCCGGTTCGGGCGGCTCTGCCCGCCTGCAGAAAATGATCGGTATCACCCGCACCAAACACATGGTCATGCGTGCCAAGCGCATCAGCGGGCAACAGGCCTACAACTGGGGTATCGCCACTGAATGCGTCCCGGATAACGAGCTGGAAAACACGGTGGACGCCCTGGTGGAGGAACTGTGTCGCTTCTCGCCCCTGGCCCAGCGCACCGCCAAGCGCCTGATCAACGACAACGAAAACTCGCCGCTGACCGTGGCCATCGAGATGGAAGGCCATTGCTACAGCCGCCTGCGCAGCTCCCTGGATTTCAAGGAAGGCGTCGAGGCGTTTCACGCTAAGCGAGCAGCCGTGTTCAAGGGCGAATGACCGATCCGGCGCAGGCGATACTGGTGCAGCAGCGAGGCTCCTGCACCACCGTCGTTTGTCAGTGCATGTTTGAGTATGTTTCTCCCTGATAACTATAAAAATCGGAGTCACTGTCATGGCAACAATCGATACCAGCCCTCCTACACACTCAAGCGCCTCACCGCAGGATGCGCCCGCCGCGGGTTATCTGCCCGCACGCAAGGCGTTGCTGGCCGGCTTCGCTTCCACCTTCGGCTGGGCGCTGGACCTGTTTGACCTGTTTATCCTGCTGTACGTGGCACCCATCATTGGCCGACTGTTTTTCCCATCGGACACGCCAACCCTTTCTCTGGCCGCCGTCTATGCCTCCTTTGCCGTGGCGCTGCTGGTGCGACCGCTGGGTTCGGCGATTTTTGGTGCCTATGCGGACAAGCACGGGCGCAAGCGCGCGCTGATGGTGTCGATGGTGGGCGTCGGTATTTCCACAGCGCTGTTCGGCGTGCTGCCGACCCTGGCTCAAGTGGGCGTTATAGCGCCGGTGCTGTTTCTGATCCTGCGCATCGTCCAGGGCATTTTCGTCGGCGGCATCGTGGCCTCGACTCATACCATTGGCACCGAATCCATCTCGCCGCGTTACCGGGGTCTGATGTCCGGCCTGATCGGCGGGGCCGGTGCAGGCATGGGTTCATTGCTGGCGTCGTTCGCGTACCTGGTGCTTTCCGAAGTCTTTCCGGGTGCCGAGTTCGACGTATGGGGCTGGCGCTGCATGTTTTTCTGCGGGTTGATCAGCACCGTCTTCGGCCTGCTGATGTTTCGCTATCTGGAAGAAACGCCGGTATGGCGCCAATTGCAGGAAACGCGTAAGAACGCCCCGGCGAAACCGACACAGTCGCCGCTCAAACGCCTGTTCGGCCTGGAATACCGCAAGGTCATGCTCATCAACCTGTTGATCACGTTTGGTGGCGGCGCCACTTATTACCTGGCCTGCGGTTACTTGCCGACGCTGCTCAACGTAGTCGCCAAAGTGCCCCACACGGAAACCTCGCAACTGTTGATGTACGGCTCCCTGAGCACCATCGTCGGCTCACTCGTGTTCGGCTATGTCAGCGACTTGATAGGTCGCAAAAAGACCTTCATTGTCCTGGGCGTGCTCAATCTGGTCTGCCTGCCGCTGATGTTTCTGCACGTCGCCGAACCCGGCTCGCTGCTGCGAACCGGGCTGTATTGCGCAGGGATCGCCTTCATGGGCGGGGCGATCATTGCGCCGATCCTGATCTTCCTCAACGAACGCTTCGCAACCGAGCTGCGCGCCAGCGGCACCGGGCTGTCGTGGAATATCGGCTTCGCCCTGGGCGGGACTATGCCGACCTTCGTTTCTCTGGCCAGCAGCAGCCCGGCGCAGATTCCTCAGGTACTGGCGATTTTCGCTGTGGTGCTATCGCTGATCTATCTGGTCGGCAGCCTCGTGGTGCCGGAAACCAAGGGCAACTTCAATTGAGGGCTGGCCAATCCGGCAAGGCCAGAACGAAGTCGCTGATCAGCTGCAAGGTCTGTTCAGTGGCTTCGCGCTGGGGAAAGTGCTGGCAATCGTCCAACAGCACGCAACAACCCGCTGCGCCCACGTGACGTTCGATGATCGCCAATTGCTCGGCCGTGGCGTATTGATCGTCACGGCCCTGGATGACCAGCAAGGGCCGGGCAATCTCCTTGAGCCGTGCCACCAGCGGTTCAAGAGTGAAATCCGGGTGCAGCCAGTTGTCGCTCCAGCCATGGAATGCAGCCGTTGCGTTGTCACCGTGGTGACGCGTCAGTGGCTCGCGCAACGAGCCCGCCTGCCACAGCGCCGTGGTCTGGCGCACGCCCGCGAGGGTCTGCGCTTCGACCAGCACGTGGGGCGCCAGCGCGATGCTGCCCCGCACGCGGGGATCATTGAGCGCGGCGTAATACAACACAATGGACGCTCCATCGCTGTGGCCCAGCAACACCACATCGTGCAGCGCCAGCGCATCCAGCAGACAGGCCAGTTCCGCCGGACCGTCATGACTCAGATAGTCAAGGCCGCGAGGCCGCGTCACCGGACTGGATCGGCCATAGCCCTGGCGACTGTAAACCAGCACGCCGCAACCGGTGGCGCTGCGCAAACGCTCGGGAAAATCGCGCCACTGAGCGGCGCAACCCAAGCCTTCGTGCAGCAGCACCAGGGTGGGTCGTCCGCCAGGGATTCCCGGCAAGTGCCGGTATTCAAGGTTGATGTCGCCAAGTGCGAGGCGGCCGATGCAGGTAATGGATTCACAAGACATGAGAGGACTGACACTGAAAACGAGAGATGAAGATTACCGCAGTCGCTTTGGGTCAGGTGAGCCGGCATGCAACTTCAGGATGTGCAGGCCATTGAGCAGAAGATCGTCCTGCCAACCAAATCGATCTGGACGTCGGCCTTGGTCTACGGGATATTGAACCCCTGGCCGCGCTGTCGATCTGCACTAATAGAGCTGCACAAGACAACGCCATACCAAACAGCACAACGACTGCCCTACTCCTGCGGTGCAGTCGCAAAATAACAGCCGCTGCAAGCGAGCGAGGGAGTTACCCAATGTCGATTGCCCAACGAGTGTTTCACGGCAAGTTTGGCCGTGTTGCGTTGCTCAACATGGATCGGGCCTTGGTGACTCACACCCATTCCGAATGCCACGTGTTGGTCAAGGTTTCCGGGGAAGACACCTTTTTCAACGTCAATGGACGCCGAGTCCCGTTGGCCGACCGCAGCGCAGTGCTGGTCAATGCCTGGGAGCCGCACTTCTATGACCCGCAACCCGGGGCCGGCAATACCCTGATTCTGGCGCTGTACATCGAACCGGCATGGCTGGCCACCGCCCAGCAATCCCTGGCGCTGAGTGCACGCCCGGACTTCTTCCCGCAGCCATGCATTGACCTGTCACTGCAGATCCGCACCCTGGCCGACATCCTGATTGCCGAGATGCACGGCTACGGGTTGGTGCCCAAGGAGCGCATCGAGTTCCTGCTGTTCGATTTCCTGATCCAGCTGATCGAAGACTTTTCCCAGTGGCGGCAACTATGGCGCCAGGGTGCGCCGAGCCATGGCGAATTTCGCGATGCACGCATTCGCCGTGGCACGGCTTACTTGCTCGAACATCTTGAAGAACCCGACCTGATCGACAACGCGGCGCGTGCCAGTGGCTTGTCCAGAGCGCACTTCTTCGCGCTGTTCAAGAAAGACACCGGCATGACCCCGACGCTGATGGTCAACGACGCCCGCATGCGCCGCGCGTTCACCTGGCTGGAGCGCGAGCGCAGCGGCACCCTCGGGCTGCTGTCGGACAGTCTCGGGTTCTCTGAGCAAGGCCATTTCACGCGCTTCTTTCGCCAGCACATCGGCGCTTCACCGAGCCAGTACCAGCGCGTGGTGGACAGCTACGCCAAAAGTTGATCGGCCTTCGCCCGTTACCCTGCAAGATTGGGCATTCACCACTGCTGGTAGAGAGACTCAGTAACCGGTGACTATTTATCCATGCCGGGTGGGCAATCATCATCGCTGCTCCTTACCAACAACGGAGCAATGACATGCACATCGGAATTATTGGAGCAGGCTTCATCGGGCGGGCAGTGGCGCAATTGGTTATCGCCGCCGGGCACGAGGCGATGCTCAGCAATTCACGTGGGCCACAGACGCTGAGCAGCGTGGTCAGTGACCTTCCTGGCAGTCAGGCTGGCACTATCGAGGACGCAGCAAACTTTGGCGAAGTTGTACTTCTGGCCATTCCCTTTGAGCAGTACAAAAGCATTCCCGCCGACTGGCTAAACGGCAAAATCGTGCTGGACGCCAACAACTACTACCCCGACCGCGACGGGCATATCGCCGCTCTCGACCGCTTCGAAAGCACCACCAGCCGCCTGCTCGCCGAGCACCTGCCCCACTCCCGGGTGGTCAAGGTGTTCAATGCGATCCTCGCCGATGACCTGCTGCAGCACTCGCGCCCGACAGCGGCGCCCGATCGACGCGCACTGCCGGTGGCCGCGGATGATCCGGCGGCGAAGGCGCTGGTGATCAAGTTGCTGGACGACATTGGCTTCGACTCAGTCGACGCGGGTAGTCTGGATGAAAGCTGGCGATTCGAACGCGCTAAACCCGCCTACTGCATCCCGCTGGATAAGGAGGGCCTGAAGGTCGCGCTGGCTGCAGCCCAGCGGCAGGTCGAATTGCCCCACGGATCATGGCGCCACTGAAGAGCGGACAATAATCTTTCAGGAGCAAAGTCCCGGCGAAACCACGCAGCAGGTAGATGGGTGTAATAACGCTCTACGCCGGGCCCGAAGCTTTTATTACGCCCCGTAAGCAGTATCAACCATCAACTGATTGCGACCGGCGGCCTTGGCTCTATACAGGGCCTGGTCTGCTGCTTCGATCAATTCAAGTTGTCGACCCGGAAGCTGCGCCCCCGGCATCGACGCCACACCAATACTGGCCGTAACTCTTGCGAACTGACTTTCAGCATGCGGGATATTTAGCCCCGCTAGCGTCTGCAAAATATGCTCTGCAACAGTAACGGCGCCTGAAGCATCCGTATTGGGCAGGATGACCGCCAGTTCTTCGCCGCCATAACGTGCGACGAAATCCGAAGTGCGCTTCAGGCAACCCCTGATTGCCTCGCTTACTGCCTTGATGCACTCATCACCGGCGACATGCCCGTAAGTATCATTAAAGCGTTTGAAATAATCGATATCAATCATCAACAACGCAAGCATGCTGCCTTCACGGTGAGCACGATGGGATTCGGAGGCCAAGGTTTCGTCAAAGGTTCTGCGGTTGGCGATGCCTGTCAGTTGGTCCTTGGAGGCAAGTACTTTAAGTTGTTTGTTGATTTCAAGAAGCGCCTCACGGGCATCCACCAAATCAGCTTCAGCCTCGATCCTGCGTTTAATATCTTTAATCAAAAGCCAACCGATGCCGCTTACCGCAAACAACAAGACCAAAACCACTCCCGCTGAAAGCAGAGACTCGCTCCGCCATGCAGTCAGTGCCTCGTTCTTTCCAATTGCCACAGTCGTCACCAGCGGCAGACTTTCATTTCGACGGAATGCATAGAGCCGCGCTACACCATCGAGACTGGAAACATAAGATGCAGTTCCGACCGAGCGATCAACCAGGTACTGCGTATATAACGGCGAGGTGGAGAAGTTGCGCTCCATGTCCTGCTCTCTAAATGGATAACGCACCAGCATCTGGCCATCCGTATAAGTCAGCCCGATGGCACCGTCTTGCCCTACGTCGATTTTTCCGAACAAATCCAGGAAGTTTCTGATCCCCAGAGTAACTGCCACTACGCCTGCGAACTGGCCTTGTCGATTGTCAATGCGCCTGCTGACAGTAATTACCCAGTTATGCGTAGAGCGGCTGCGAATGGGCGGACCGATAAAAGCCTCCCTTGAAGGGTCGTTTTGATGATGGATGAAAAACGCCCGATCACCGCTATTGGCAAACGCGCCCTTTTCTTCGCCGCTGGATGCCATGAGCCATTCGCCGCTCCGGCCGTAAATAGTAATGCCATTAATCTGGGCCAGCAGATATTGTTGTTCGCTCACCAACTTGCGAATGCGTTCGATTTGCGCCACATCGACTTCTTCGTTCTCCAAGCGCTCTACCAGGCCAAGCAATAGCATCGAACTCTGTTTGATGACACTCTCGGAATAGGTATCCAAAGCCTGGGTCAGGTTAAGGCTATTGACTTTTACCTCATTCAGCACGCGCGCTCTGGACGTCCATACCGTCCACGCCGTCAGTAACGCCAGGGAGAAACAAACGACAGAAACGAGAGTGACAGCAAGACGGATACCATTTTTCAAGTGCGCACCTGACGGAAAGTTCTACATCCAAGTTGAACCGAGCCTGTTACCCGGCCGCAGCCAGGTGAGAGCGCGAGCATATTACGTTACCTGTAGCGGTCCGTTGCTGAAAATTATTAAAACTACTGTCGCCCATTAATTGAAAAGACATGCGATGCGCGAGATGCAGAGCAGGAGCCCATCACGAAGCGCTAATCACCGCCCTGATTCTGGAGCGGGGCTTGCCCGCGAAGAATGACTACTCGTACACCCTGTGGGAGAGGACTTGTCCTCGATAGCGGTGTTTGTAGCAACGCAGTGGGATCAGGCAGTTCGCGGTCGTTGGCTACCTCTCGAGGACAAGTCCTCTCCCACAAAAAGGCCGACCGAGGCGCCCGGTTCTTGGGCCAGCCTTGCTCCGGCAATTGAGCTGAAGTCATTTCTTCAGGCTTGATTGCCGCGCCTTGATGACCGTCTGTTCAACACCCTCGCAAGCACAAAAGTCGTCACGACAGCCAGCACCACGGCGGCAGTGATGGACGGAACCACGCCCCACTGCAAAATCGCGTGTTTGAGGGTCAGGTAAAACCCGACTACGCCAACAGCGCCAATGGCGTTGCCGCGTACGATTGCACTCAATTCGTGGCGTCCGCCCTGGACGTGGGCGAACACCGCCAGAGGCCAGGCGATCACCGGGATCGGCGCCAGCAAACCGCTGAATACAGGCCCGAGCCACGTTGCGCTTGTGGTGATAGCCAATAGCAGCAATGTGGCCGTCAACATGCGCATGGGGATGACCCAACGTGGCACCGGGACATAGGGCGCAGCGCTGGCCTGCGTTTGTTTGGAGGTGGCGACTATTATCAGGATGACCAGCAGCAGCGTTGCAGTGATTGAAAGTGCCAGCAGCCCCAAACGGCTCATCAATAAGGCAATTGCGGCATAAAACGCCAAGGCGGTTATGCATCCAGTAAACGTGGAAACTCTCAGGGTCAGCAGGAGGTAAAACAGATAAGTCGCCTGGATCGCCGCCAGCCCGGCCAGTGCACCCGGTACTGCCGCCAACGCAAATTGCGCGCCCTGCTCCAGGCTGAGAAACAGCATGACCAAAGCCGAGGTGATGGGCAGTCCGGATAGCAGTCCGCCGATTTGCGTGCCCCAGCGCTTGGCGGCCAGCGAGATGGCCAGCATCAGCGCCGGGGTGATGAATAACTTGAGGTAAAAGGCAGTCATTAAGAGGTACGTCAAAGCTATAGGTGCGCAAGATCCTATAGCTTTCAAGCGCTGTCTGCCTGACCCATTGCTGAGTTACACCGGTTTGAATCCATACAATCGCGCTGGATTGTCCACCAGAATTCGCCGGCGAACGCTGTCATCAAGGGCCCACTCGCTGAGCAAATCCAGCATGGCCAGGTCATCAGGCGCGGGACTGCGGCCCGGATGCGGCCAATTGCTCGCCCAAAGACAGCGCTCAGGAAATGCTTGCACTAGGGTCCGCGCCAGCACGCTCACGTCTTGGTAATGGGGTGGCCCTGATTTCGACGTCTCGTAGGGCGCGGACACTTTGACCCAGACCTTGCCCGAATCCAGCAGGCTCAACAGGCTTTTGAATCCCGTGTGGTCAATGCCGACCGGTTCGAGAAACTTGCCGGTGTGGTCGATGCTCACCAGGCTTGGCAATGCACGGATACGCGCCTCGAAGTCGGGCAACTGTCGACCGTCAACCTGAAGGTTGATCACCCAACCCAGCTCGGCGATCCGCGCGGATATCGGCTCCAGCGCGTCCCAACCCAAAGCGCCCTGGGCATCGGGAATCAGCATGAAGCGCACGCCACGCACGCCTGCGCGGTGGAGTCTGGCCAGGGTTTCGTCGCTGGTATCAGGCGCAATCACAGCAATCCCGCGCGCCGCGTCCCCCGCTTGTGCCAAGGCATCAAGCAGGCAACCCATATCGAAGCCGTAACCGTTAGCCTGGACCAGTAACGCACGCTCCAGACCCAGGCGCCGTTGCACCTGCTGGTAATCACTCCAGCTCGCGCGAGCGATACGTTGCGTCAGGGTAAAACGTTCGGGCTCGTAAATATGCACGTGGCAATCGCAAGCGCCCGGCATCGGGCTCAAAGCAGATTCACTCATGGGACAGCTCCACACTTGGGTTGCTTCGAACGCCGAACAGGCGCGAGGCCCGGCTGGCGTGTTCAAGGTTGACTGCATCGGCCGGGACTTTGCCGCCCAGCAGGGCCTGGACCTGGCGAACGGTGTCCATTGCCTGGTGCTCGCTGGCCTCGGGGGTCAGGCCGCCGATGTGCGGATTGGCGATGACTTTCGGGTGAGCGGCGATTGCCGGCGTGGGCATCTGATCTTCGGCGCGGCCGACATCCAGCGCGCAACCGGCAATGACCTGCTGGTCGAGGGCAGCGACCAGCGCTTGCTCGTCGACCAGTTCGCCACGGGATGCATTGATGAAAAAGGCGTGGGGTTGCATGGTCTGGAATGCCCTGCGACCGAACAGGTTCGCAGTTTCAGCGGTGGCCGGCGCCAGGCAGACGACGTAGTCCGAGGCAGCTATCACCTCTTCGAACGACGCCTGTCTGATCCCCGGTTCATGAGCCGAGACAAACGGATCGCAGACCAGCACATTCATGTCAAAAGCCCGCGCCATGGTTGCCAGTTTCCTGCCGATGAAACCGTAGCCGACGATGCCCAGGGTCGAGCCACGCAGTTCCCGGCCCATGGTGACTGCGGGAATCTTGCCTTGCCAATAACTCGCGGCGGCGCGACTGATGCCGCGACTCAGATCGATCATCACGCCCATGACCCATTCACTCACGGAAGTATCGAAACCGGGGGTGGCACGGGTCACCAGAACGCCATGGGCACTCGCGGCCGCGACGTCGATGTTGCGGATATCCACCGCCACCCGACAAAACGCCGCCAGGCCCGGCAACTGTTCGAACAACTGGGCGGGCGCAGCCGTTTCGCGGCTGGACACAATGATCTGGCACCCTTGCGCCGCCTCAACCAGTTCATCAATCTGCAACAGGTGGCGCGACGTATTGAGCTTGACCGTCGCGCACTCGCGCAGCTGGTCAAGTGCACGCTTGCTGTAATAGTTTTCCAGGGTTTGCGGTGAGTGCGTCAGGAATATCGTGGTCATGTCATTCAGTCCCTTTACGAATTGGCCGGAGCGGCTACCGACTGCCGGCACACCAGGTCGGGTTGGAAAATCAGGTTGACCGGGGTTTGCTCCATCTGGCGGGAGCGCTCCACCACGCGTTGAACCATGGCATCGGCCATTGCATCGACCGGCATCGCTACCGAGGTCAGGCCGGGGTTGGTGAACGACGCGATGGACAAGCCGTCCATGCCCACCACCGAAATATCCTGTGGCACGCGCAGGCCGGCTTGATGCAAGCCTGACATCAGGCCGATGGCGAGCAGGTCGTTGACAGTGACAATGCCAGTGGGCATCGGGCGCATGGCCTTGATCTGGCTGGCCATGGCAAAGCCCAGGCTGGCCAGCTCGGAATCGCCGAAAATCTCGGCCACCTGGCCTTCGATCACTTCGCTGCTGTCCTGCAATCCCGCCTCGGCGACCCGCTTGAAGAAACCGGCAATTTTATTGGAACGACTCACGGTTTTGCCGCCGGGAACCAGAAATGCCAGGCGCGAATGCCCATGAGCAATCAAATGATCGGCGGCGATATAACCGGCCCGAAAATTATCCGGCGAAATATGATCGACCTGGGAATGCTCTGCCAGGTCAATGCTGCGGTCATAGCTGACCACCGCCAGCCCCCGCGAAACCGCATCTTCAAGGTGGCGCTCGTCATCCATCGACGAGACCACAATCACTGACTGCACGCCAAACGAAAGCAAGTCTTCGAACATCCGTGCTTCGTGCTGCTTGTCACGATGGGTATTGGCCAACAACAGGCGGTAGCCGTAACGCTCCTGCGCAGCGGCTTCGATTTTCAGGGCCAGTTGCCCGTACATGGGGTTGGCGGTCGACGGGACCAGCAGGCCAAGCATCGGTGTATGGCCGGTCTTGAGCTGTCGCGCCGCCCGGTTGGGCCGGTAATTCAGGGTGCTGATCGCCGCCTCGACCCGGCGATAGGTTTCTGCGCCCAACTTGTCGGTTCGGCCGCTCAGGACGTTGGATACCGAACTGACCGATACGCCTGCCAAGGCTGCTACATCATGAATCGTTGCCATCTTTTTGCCTTAACCCATATTAAAAGTGCGTGGCAGCCACAACGAAATCGAGGGCACCAGAACAATCAGAACCAACATCATCGCCAACAAGAGCAAGTACTTGAGCATGCGCCGCGACACGTCTTCGACCTTGGTCCCGGTCATCGCACAGGTGGCGAACAATCCCAGGCCGAACGGCGGTGAAAACAGCCCCAGGCCCATGGCAATCACTGACACGGTCCCGAAGTGCAACGGATGAATACCCACTTGAACCGCAATCGGCACCAGCAACGGGCCGAAAATGATCAGCGCGGGCGCGCCTTCGAGCACCGCGCCGAAGACCACCATGATGATGACCGACGCGAAGAGAAACGCCAGCGGACCATAGTCATGTGCCAATGCGAGCATGAAATCGGAGATGATCGCCGGTATCTGCAGGATTGTCAGCGCGAACGCCACGCTGGACGCAGCAGCAATAATGAACAGAATGCCGGCGGCCATCGCTGCCGAACGCACGAACAGCGCGACAATTGCCCGAGGCGTCAGCTCGCGGAAGGTCACGCCACCGACCAGCAGCGCGTAGACCACGGCGAAGGCCGACACTTCAGTGGAGGTCGCGACACCGGACGTCACGCCCTTGCCGATCATTGCCACCATGATCAGCGCCACCAGCGCGCCGCCCATCAGCCGTAGCAACGGCGTACGCAGGGGAAACGCTTCGTTGGGATCCACCTTGCGCCCGAAGATCACCGCCAGGGTCGCCAAGCCCATGGCCAGCACCACAGCAGGCACGATCCCGGCCAGGAACAGCCCACCAATGGAGATATTGGCGACAAAGCCCATGATGATCATGTTGATGCACGGTGGAATGGTTTCTGCCATCACCCCGGAGGCCGCCAAGACGGCTGCGGTTTCGTTTGGATCCTGACGCGTGCGGCGCACGGCGGGAACGACGATGCCGCCCACGGCTGCGATATCCGCCAGCTTCGAGCCGGACACGCCGGAAAAGAACGCCGTCGCCAGAATAGTGATCAGGTTCATCGAGCCGCGCACGCGTCCAAAGACCCTGACGAGCAACTCGATCAGGCGTGCGGACATCCCGTTGACCTCCATCACCAGCCCTGCCAGGACGAAGAACGGAATCGCCAGCAACACGAAGTGATCCATGCCCGCCATGACTTGCTGGGAGTAGATGACCATCGGCAACGACGGGTCGCCCATGAAATACAACAGCGCGCACATGGCCAAAACAAAGGCGATTGGCACGCCGACCAGCAATCCGCCGACGAAGCCCAACAGCAGCAGCGTCCAGGGTTGCAGGGCGAAGGCTTCAAATTGGCTGTTCCAGCCCCAGACGGCGGCGCTGACGACAATGCAACCCAACAGGCTCAACCATGTACTGCGCGTTGCGCCATTGACGGCATTGGCAACGCCGACGACGGTCATCAGCAGCGCGCCGACGAACACCGGCAACACATTCAGCCACTGCGGCAGCCCCATCGGCGTGGAAACATTGGCCGAGTCCTCAAGCAGCAACCAGGAAGAGAATGCCAGCCCCGCCGCTGTTCCCGCGACCGCCCAGCCGCCGATCTGCAACGCGACTTGCTGCCAGCCAGCGGGCAACAAGGCGCGAAAGAAATCGACATGCACGTGCTTGCCTCGGGCGAGCACCGTGGCACCGCCGAGGAACACCAGCATGACCATCAAGCCACGTGCGACCTCCTCTGCCCAATCCACTGGCTGGTGGACGAAGTAACGCAGAATCACCGAGGCGAACACCACCGCCACGTCCACCGCCAACACCACGGCGCAGAGACGTTCGGTGAAGGTGCACAGCGTGGCGAGCAGTCGACCGCTGGCCGCCCGGTTATTGAATCCCCACTCCTGAGTGGGTACGAGCAGGCCCGCAGCGTCCAGCGGGCTTTCCTGCCCAGGTTGATCCGCTGCAGCGGTGACGCTCAAGGATGGGTTCATCACGGGTATCTCTGATTGTTATTGTCGATAGCTGCGCAATGGAAGTCGCGGCACCCTGTGTGAGCCGCGATCAACTCCGTGACGCTTCGATGGCCGCCAGAACCGGGGCCGTGACGGGGTTACTTTGAGTGAACGGCACCCAGAGTTTTTCGCGCATCAGCTGCCGGGTGACGTCACGCTCGCTGTCCGCCATCGGGAAGAAAGTCATGCCCGATTTGGCCAGTGCGGCAACCGCTTCAACGCCCTTGATTTTCGCGGTTTCGCGCTGGTGGATGCTGGCGTCCCGGGCGGCGGCGATAAACGCCGGTTGCAGGTCAGCAGGAATCTTGGCCAGGCCACGCTTGCCGATCACGGCGATGCACGGGCTGAACAAGTGATTGGTTTGCCAGCAATTGCGCACCACTTCATCGAGTTTGTTGGCCAGCACGCTGGCGGCATCGTGTTCGAAGCCTTCCACGACACCGGTCTGCACGGCGGTGTAAACCTCGTTGAACGCAATCGGGGTAGGAATCGCGCCCAGCAGCTTGAAGGTCTCGATGAACGCCTGAGTCGGCAATACCCGCAGCTTGACGTTCTTCATGGCCGCCAGGTCCTTGATCGGCGGCTTGGTGTAGACACTGCGCGCGCTGAAATGCGAGCCCCAGCCGATGACCGAACAACCGGTCCGTTCCTGCAGCAACTTGTTGTAGATGTCGCCGACGCCGTTATCCACTGCCTTGGCCACATGGGCATAGCTGTCGAACAGAAAGCCAAGGTCGAGCAACGCTAACTCAGGCAACGCTGTCGCCCAGATCGAACTGCCGGTGACCATCATGTCGATCGACCCCAGACGCACCTGCTGCACCACGTCGGCTTCCTTGCCCAACTGGCCATTGGCAAAGAAATCGATGCGCACTTTGTCGCCCAAGGCTTGTTGGAGATTCTCGGCAAAGCGCTGGTAAAACAGAAAATGCGCCGAGTTCTGATCGGACGGCATGGTGGAAGACAGTCGCAGCACGGGAGTCGCAGCGCGGCTAAAGGTTGGCAGAGATAACGCAGCGGCGCCCAGGGCTGCCGACTGAACGAAACGACGACGGGTCAGATTCATAATGTTCTCGATGGTTTTTTTATTTTTAGTAAAACGTTTTACTAAACCGTTTTACAGAGAGTAGTCCTCATGCGGATTTTTTCAATAAATAATTTTTGATTTTCAGGTTGCGACAGGAAATCGCTCGAACGCAGTGGTCTTCACACGGCTTGAATAAAGGTCATCCTTGACCCCGAGCTGGCGTTAAAAATCTGTGGCTCTACAGGCGGCACGATAGTGTTGTAAAACATGGGCTATCGCCGCCATGACCAATCCCCTCGCCGAGCTATCCCCCAGACCGTTCGCCACTTGCGGATATAAATGCGGCAAGTATTGGCTCACCAGCGTATCGGGGATGGATTTGTCGCCCAACGCCAGAAACAGCGCGTCGACCGCTTTGGTGGCAGCCTCGAAGGGCCAGTAATAGCGAATCCGGTCGCTGTAGCTGAAGTGGCGTTGCAGACCCAGCGCTGACTCATCGCCCCGGTAATACTTGTTCCAGTAATGCGGTTGCGCCTGCATCAGCGTTTCCATGACGCGAGGCAATTGTTGCTGCTCCGGCAGCAAATTCATCGTGACTGCGATTTGATCAAGTGCATACAGCGCCTCGCGTAACGCGAACGTCAGGCCGGGGCCAACCTTGAGGATTGCAAAACCGTCACGGACCAGGTGAGTCAGTGCCGAGGCCGGCTGGTAATCGGTGGAATGAGCCTCGAATACGACCTGCGGCTCAAGCTGCAAAACCGCGCTGAGGATGCGCGCCTTCTCCGGTTCGTAGGTCACCACATTTTCATTGCCGAACTCGACGCCAGGCTGAACCACCAACCCGACCACCCGTGCGAAGGCGCTCTCCAGGCCGAGGGCGCTGAAGGCCGTACGATGCAACTCAAGCGTTTCGCGTGCCGCTTCAGGCGTGGTGACCTGCAAGTCCTCGACCTTTTCCAGCGCGCCACCCGGCACTGGCACTTCAGTGCCGATGACATAAACCGGCAGCGGCAGGCCGGCGTTACTCACCGTTTGTTCGACCACGGCTGCCAGGCGTGCTGCGCGCTCAGCGATCAACGAGCCCGGCAAAGGATCGGTTTCACCCGCACACGCCATGCTGGCGTCGAGATGGATCTTGGAAAAGCCCGCCCGTGCGTACGCCTCCAGCATTTTCTCCGCGTTGCTCATCGCTTGATCGGCAGGCAGATCTTTCCAGGGGTTGGGCCCCAGATGATCTCCGCCCAGAATCAGACGCTCAGGAGCAAACCCCACCTTCTCGACGATGCCGGAAACAAACTGGCGAAAGTCCGCCGGGGTCATGCCGGTGTAGCCGCCCTCATGATTGACTTGATTACAGGTTGCCTCGATCAACACCGGGCCTGAGTATGCCTGCGCTTCGCGCAAAGCCGCTTCGATGACCAAAGCGTGCGCCGAGCATAGGGAGGTGATGCCTGACGGCACACCTTGTGCGTGAGCCTGCGCCAGTTTCTGAAGATAATGCGTCTGCATGGCCTGCCTCTCGATTGACGTTGAAAGGCAACCTTACGAGAACGAAACGATCAAGATCAATCATATTTTTGATTGACAGTGATTTTTTAGACGCTATATTTCCATTCAATGAATCACTAGTGAGCACCAACAGTGACCAAAGACGAGCGACTCTCGCTGATCTGTCAGCACCTCTACAGCCATGGTGAAAGCACCATCCAGACCATTGCCGATATTGCGGACGCCTCTCTGGCGACGGTTCGCCGCGACTTGCTGAGCCTGGAAGCAGACGGCACGATCCATCGCACCCACGGTGGTGCGCGCATTGCCAAAAGTGCTGGCGTTGAAGTGGCGTTTGACCTGCGGGAAAACCAGAATCTGTTCGCCAAACGCGCCATTGCCGAAGTGGCTTACGAGCAGATTGTCCCGGGCTCGACCATCTTCCTCGACGCCGGCACCACCGTATTGCAGCTCGCCCGGCGCCTGCGCCTGGATCCGCTGCCACTGTCGGTGTTCACCAATTGCCTGAATGTTGCGCAGCTGCTGATGAATACTCCGGGCATCACCATCGTTCTGCTCGGTGGGCAATTGCGTGCCGAAAATGCCTCGATGGTAGGTGCGCTGGCTGAAGCGATGATTGAGAACCTGTGGTTCGACCAGCTGTTTCTGGGTGCTGGCGCCATCGCTCCGGATGCTTGCATCTACAGTCTCGACGCCAGCGAAGCGCAGCTGAATCAGAAGATGTTGGCCCGGGCCGGTAGCACCTTGCTGTTGGCCGATTCGAGCAAGTTCGATCAACGCCTCACTTATCGCGTGGCCCCGCTGAGCCCTTCACTCACAGTCATCAGTGATGAGCTGCTGCCGACCAGCTGGCGAGCGAAGCTCAAGGAATTGGGTTGCACGCTGTTGAAGGCCTCCAGCCAGACGGTTGCCGTTGAGGATCTCAAGGCATGAACGATTGCATTCTGGGACTGGACAGCGGGGGCTCGAAAACACTTTTGGCAATCGCCAATCGCCAGGGCCAGGTGCTGAAACTTGAAACGGCCAACGGGCTCGACCCGATTGCCAATAACGACTGGCAAGCTCAATTGAGCGCGCTGTTGCAGTCCGCCGCTGAGCTGCCGCTGGTGGCTGCGGTACTGGGATTGCCATTGCATGGCGAACTGAGCGAATGCTCAATCGTCCAGCACGACATTGCCCAGCAGTCGCTGCGGTGTCCGGTAACAGTGGAAAACGACGTGCGGATCGCCTTCGACGGCGCATTCATCGGGACGTCGGCCGGCGTCCTGATATTGGCCGGCACCGGGTCGATGGCCTGGGCCAGCCGCAACGATCCTGGGGCACAGCAGGTGCGCGTCGGTGGCTGGGGCGACGTCTTCGGCGATGAAGGCAGCGCTTACTGGATCGGCGCGCAAGCATTAGTCGTTGCCAGTCGCAGCCTCGACGGACGAGACACCCAACATCGGCTGACAAACGCTTTGTTGAACCATCTGCGCCTGGCTCCCGAACAACTCGCCGGTTGGGTTTACGGACTGACAAACCGCCGCGCCAGCATTGCTGCGCTGGCCCTGCAGGTTTCGGCATGGGCCGATGCAGGCGACAGCGCCGCCATTACCATATTGGACGCCGCTGCCGGGCACCTGGCCGAACATATCAGCGCTGCCTGGCGTGCAATCGGTCAGCAAGGTTCGCCTTCCTGGAGTTATGCCGGCGGTGTATTTGCCAACCCTTCGATCACCGCCCGGGTAGCCGGGCACCTCGGCACAGCGCCTCGAACGCCACGCTTGCCGCCGATTGGCGGAGCACTCTGGCGTGCTGCACATAACGCGGGATGGAACCCCGACAACAGCTGGATTGAACACCTGTCATCAAGCCTACGCAGCACTCTTGCACTGCCATCAACCTCCCCCTTCCCAACGTAGAGGTTTTGCCATGCTCCGACGCCACTTGATCGCTTCGCTCGCGCTATTGCCCTTGTCGTTCGCCCTCCCGGCGTTCGCTCCCATGGCCAGCGCCGCCACCGCCAGTGTTACTGAAGTCCTGCTGCCACCCTGGGGCACCCTGCCCAAGGCAATGACTGACCGTCTGACGGCCGAGACAGGCATGACGCTGGAAACCCAGACATTGGGCTGGGATCAGATCCTGACCAAGATTGCGACTTCGATGATTGCCGGCAGCCCGCCCGCTGATACAACGGAGGTCGATTGGTCGTGGGTCGGGCAGTTCGGAGCGGCCAATTGGTATCAGCCGCTTGAGAGCGCAGTGGATGCCGCCACGATTGCGGATATCCCTTCGGCGAAGCTGTTCATGTTCAATGGCCATTTATTGGCAGTGCCCTACGCCAACGATTTTCGGGTGCTGATTTATAACCGCGACCACCTCAAGCGTGCCGGTATCGCTGCGGCACCGACCACCCCGGAACAACTGCTGACGGACGCCAAGGCGATCAAGGCCAAAAACATCAGCCAATACCCTATCGCCTTGCCGTTGTCGGCCAGCGAAGGCAGCGCCACCGCCTGGTATCTGTTGACCAAGGTATTCGGCGGCGAGCTGTTCAATGACCAATACGAGCCGCAATTCATCAAACCCGATTCCGCCGGTTACAAGGCCATGGCGTTTGAAATAGCAGCGCTCAAGGCGGGGTTGATCAGCCCGGCGGCCACAGGTCTTAAAGATGTCGAAGTTCAGGAGCTGTTCAAAAAGGGTGATGCCTCGTTCGACCTCGCCGGTTGGGCAGGCAACGTGGCGGTTTACAGTGACCCGGCCAAATCACAGGTTGCCGAACATGTCGCCGCCGCATTGATGCTGACCACCACGGGCACGGCACGCACTATTGGTCTACCGGAAGCCGTCGGTATTCCCGCCACCGCCAAGAACAAAGAAGGCGCCAAGGCCTTCATCAACTGGTTCATCAAGCCGCAGAACCAGATCGACAGCTATGCAACGCTGGGCAACCTGCCGACGCGCACTTCGGTGCTCAAACAGCTCAACAGTGAAGGCAAGCTCAAGAGCGGCGACGTCATTCTTCAGCAGGCCGGGCTGGTCGACCCGCTGTTCAAACAAGGCACGCCCGTCTGGTATCCGCAATTTACCAGTGCCGTTTCCAGTGCCCTGAATCAGGCGGCCAAGGGTCAGCTGACCGTGGCCCAGGCCGTGGCGCAGATCGCCGAACAAGCTCAGAGCGCCATGCAGCCGTGATCAATCTATCCTCGATCAGGGAACGGCTGCGGCCCGTCCCGGGTGAGACCTGGTTGGGGCTTGCCTATGTGCTGCCGATCATTTTGGTGATGGCCAGTCTGGTCTTCGTACCCTTGGTCACCACGGTGCTTGACAGCCTGTACCGGATTGACCCCATGCGGCCGGGCACGCCCTTCATTGGCATGCTCAATTATCAGAATCTGGCAGCCGACAGCAATGTTCAGCACGCCACCTGGAATACCCTGATTTACGTGGTGATCGCCGTGCTGCTGGAGACCGGCGGCGGGCTGGGCGCCGCCTTGTTGCTGAACAAGGTTCGGCGCGGCCGCCAATGGCTGCTGGCGGTTCTGGTGCTGCCCTGGTGCCTGCCGCCCGTGGTTAATGCGCTGGTCTGGTTGTGGATCTACAACCCGAGCTACGGCTTGCTGAACAACCTGCTCAAGGCGGTCGGACTGCTCGACGAGAATGTGGTGTGGTTCAACGATCACAATACGGCGCTGTTACTGGTGGCATTGGTCCATGTCTGGCGCATGTTGCCGCTCACCGCGATCATTTTGCTGGCCGCGTTGCAGGCGATTCCCGCCGATCTCTACGAGGCCGCCAAGCTTGATGGTGCCGGGCGCATCAAGTGTTTTCGGATGATCACCCTGCCGCTGATTGCCGGTGGCCTGGCGATTGCCCTCAGCCAGTCGACGGTGTTTGCCTTCAACCTGTTCGATGAAGCCTGGATTCTCAATGGTTCGAGCCTGGACACCCGCAGCCTGATCATTCAGGTGTACATGTCTGCGTTCCAGAACCTGAAGTTCTCCTATGGCATGGCCTTGTCGGTGCTGGCGATGATCGCTTCGCTGGTGGTCTCGCTGATCTATGTGCTCAAGGTCTACCGCGAAACGAGGTTCGACTGATGCGCAAACTCACGCTGCATTATCTGGGCAAGCTAGGATTCGCCCTCGCCGTGCTCGCCTTGTTGCTTTGGTCGCTCGGACCGGTGTACTGGGCGGTAATCACCAGTTTCACCGACCCGCGGGACATGCTTAGCGAACAGTTGAGCCTGTGGCCGGAGCATCCGACACTTGAGCATTTCGCCAAGTTGTTCGGTGCCAGCAGCTCCTCGCAAGGCAATGAAGTGCAATCGGTCTGGCCGCAGTTTTCCAGGGCGTTCCTCAACAGCCTGGTGACTTCCGTCGCCGCAACTCTGGTCACTTTGGTCGCCGCCGCTTTTGGCGGATACGCCTTCGTCAGGCTGCGCTTCCCGGGCCGGGATCTGTTGTTCGGGCTGGTCGTCGCAAGCATGGCGGTTCCGGCGTACACCGTGATGATCCCGTTGTACCGCCTGATGATTTCCCTGCACCTGATCGATACCTATCTGGGCGTGACGCTCATCTACGTATCGGCGTTCCTGCCCCTGGCGCTGTGGTTGATGCGCAGTGTGTATCAATCCCTGCCAGTGTCCCTGGAAGAAGCGGCCTGGCTGGATGGCGCGGGACGCACCTACACCCTGGTGCGCATCGTCCTGCCACTGGCCGCGCCCGGCTTGATCGCCACGGCAATCCTCACCTTCCTCAGCGCCTGGGGGCAATTCATGGTGCCGCTAGTGTTCTCGCCGTCCCTGGCGACCAAGTCGCTGACGGTGCTGATCCCTGAATTCGTGACCCGCAACTACGTCGACTACGGCCTGATGAACGCCGCCGGCGTCATCGCAATGCTGCCACCTGTCTTGCTGGTGATTTTCCTCAACCGTTTCCTCGTACGCGGCCTGATTGCCGGCGCGACCAAATAACCTCTGAAGGAACCTATTTATGAACGCCACTGAACAAGTCATCGTCGAACAGTTCCCGTTCTGGGGGCCCGCATTGACCCAGCCGCTGCCAACCCTCGACGCTGCAACCCTCGTCGTGGTCGGATGCGGCACTTCCTACTACCTGGCGCAGGTCGTTGCCAGTGCGCTGAATCTGAACGGCAAACGTGCCATAGCGGTGCCCGGCGGTGAATGGGCACGGCGTCCTGAGGCCTATCTGGCTGATATCCGCGATGTGCAGGTCATTGCCCTGTCGCGCAGCGGCGAATCCACCGAAACCGTGCAGGCCGTAGAAGCCAGTCGAGCGCGCGGCCTGAAGACGCTGGGCATCACCTGCGAAAGCGCCAGCAGTCTGGCCCGCTGCAGCGATGAGGTGCTCTTTGCCCCGACCCACACGATGGAAGGCATCGTGATGAGCAGCTCCGCCAGCCTCATGCTGCTGTTGGGACTGCGACTGGCCGCTGTCGATGTGAATGCCGCCCTCCCCGACCAGGCCGAGCAAGCCATGCACGCACTTGATCGGCAACTGACCAGCGCAATTCTGTCGCGCTCGCACTTTGTCTATCTGGGCGGTGGCGCGCACTACGGGCTGGCCAGCGAAGGTGCGTTGAAACTGCAAGAGATGAGCCTGACCTACACCCAGGTGTTCCACCCGATGGAATACCGTCACGGCCCGATCAGCCTGGTGGACGACAAGACGTGCGTGGTGCTGATCTACAGCCCGCAGACCCGCGATGAAGAAGCAAAACTGTATGCCGAACTCAAGGAAAAAGGCGCGCTGGTCATCGGCTTCGGCGGACCGGGTGATCTGTACGTTGAAGTGAGCCAGACCGGCCTTGACCAGAGCCTGGAAATCCTGCCGGCGTTGCAGCTGTTTGGCGAACGTCTGGCCCAGCATAAAAACCTGGACAGCACTGCGCCACGCCACCTCACCAAGGTTGTGCGTCTTTCCTGATTCAGTGGGTCCGGCATAGGTAGTTCTCCCGATATGGCAACCGTCAATATTCAGCAACTTCGTAAAAACTACGGCGCGATTCCGGTGCTGCACGGCATCGACCTGGCCATCGCCGATGGCCAGTTTGTTTCGCTGGTGGGCGCCTCCGGCTGCGGCAAGTCGACGCTTTTGCGCATGATCGCGGGCCTGGAATCGGTCACCTCCGGTTCGATAGAACTCAATGGGCGCGTGATCAATGACCTGTCGCCCAAGGACCGGGACATTGCCATGGTGTTCCAGAACTACGCGCTTTATCCGCACATGACCGTCGCGCAGAACATGGGCTTCAGTTTGCAGCTGCGCAAGGATTCGCCTGAACGCATAAAGAAAGCGGTGCTGGAAACCGCGGCCATGCTCGGTCTGTCGAACTATCTGGATCGCTACCCCAAAGCGTTGTCCGGCGGGCAGCGTCAGCGGGTCGCCATGGGTCGCGCAATCGTGCGTCATCCCCAGGTGTTTCTCTTCGATGAGCCTTTGTCGAACCTGGACGCCAAGCTTCGGGTGCAGATGCGCATCGAAATCCGCACCTTGCAACGCAGGCTGGGCACCACCGCCATCTACGTGACCCACGACCAGATGGAAGCCATGACCATGTCCGACCTGATCGTCGTCATGAATGCCGGGCGCATCGAGCAAGTCGGCGCACCCATCGAAGTCTATGACCGACCGGCCAATCTGTTCGTGGCCACTTTCATCGGTTCGCCGGCGATGAACCTGATAGAAGGCGTGCTGGAACAGGAAGACGGCTCATCCCTCATCCGCGTGAATGGCCAGCGAATCGCGTTGGGACGGCGCATCGAACTGCCTGCAGCAACGCCGGTGGTGATGGGTATTCGCCCGGAACATTTGACCCTGGCGCCGATCCTCTGTCCGGCATTCTCTCTGCCGTTCAGCGTGGACCTGATCGAGCCCACTGGCGCGGAAAGTCATGTCTACGGCCGCTCCGGCGACACCGCAATCGTGGCTGCGCTGTCGCGAAGGGATGATCTGCAGCTAGGACAAGCCGTGCGTTTGGGGGGGCGATGCGAGCACATTCATGTGTTCGACAAAGCCAGCGGAGCGCGAATGGACTGAGCTGCCTTTGGGACGACAACCTCAGCGTTTTCAGTCGACGTCACGCCGCCAGAAACGCAGTGGATTCGCCGTAGGCTGGAAGTGGATAAGGGGCTGGCTCTCGACCGCCCATCTGGATGAGCCGAGGCCAGCTCGCCACGCATTGCACTTTATCCCACCAATAACAGACCGCCGATGCCAGCCGAGACCAAGCCGATGCTGCGAATGACGGGCACGCCAGCGACGGGCGTCCAGCGCGACAGCGCATAGCCGGCGGCGTGCAAGGCGGATGTTGCGATGACAAAGCCTGCGGCAAATCCCATGGGGCTGCTCATCTCCGGTAATTCCAGACCATGGGCAATCCCGTGGAACACACCAAAAAGCCCTGTGATCACGATACTCATGGCCAGCGGCGGACGGGCCGCCACGGCCACCAGCAAACCCAGGGCAAGTACCGAGGCTGCAATTCCGCTTTCCAGATGCGGCAGCGCAAATCCGGTGAAACCCAGCAATCCGCCCAACAACATACAGCCGACAAATACCGCAGGAAGCATCCAGCGGGCGTTGGCTTGTTGCTGCGCCGCCCAAAGACCTACCGCAAACATCGCCAACAGGTGATCCATCCCGCTCAGGGGGTGAACCACCCCAGCCAGCAGTCCTGATTGATCATGTCCGGGATGGGCAAAAGCAAACATCGGCAGCACAGACAATGCGCAGCACAGGGCCACGCGGGTAGATCGAGTCATCAGCATGAAAGGCTCCTGTATTCTGAGTCGACGCAAGCGCCAGCGAACCCGTCGCCAGCGCCACGTCCGGGGTATTCGCTTACGCGCGCGGTGGTTTAGGGAATGCGCCGCGAGCCTGTTCGTAAGCTCGCGCAACGCGCAACGCCAGGGCGTCCTTGAAGCGCGGCGCGACAATCATCATCGCCACCGGCAGGCCGTCTGCCAGACCGGCAGGAATCGACGTCGCCGGGTGTCCGGTCAGGTCGAACGGCGCCGTGTTGGCAAGCATGTTCAGGGCGCTGTGGACGTACTCTTCCACGGGCGCATCTGGCGCGGTAAGCGGGGTCGCTACAAAGGGCATGGTTGGCATCACCAGCACATCGAAGTCCTTGAACGCTTCGTCATACTGGCGGGTCAATTCCGGGACCAGCATCCGCGCCTTGGCATAGTAGGCGCCATGCAGGTTTTTCAGACTGTAGTGACCCGTCAACGCAACCGCCTGCACGCTGCTGGACAGTGCATCGGCGTGTTCGCGACGCTTCTCGCCGAAATAACTCATGATGTCCGGATCGTAATAACCGTCGACGTTCATGCCATAGCCGTTGCCTTGCAGCATCTGGTATGCAGCGCCGTCAGTGGCGATGACGTTCCACAGATCCAGGGCAACCCCTGAGTGCCATGGGGCGCTGGCTTCGCCAACTGTGGCACCGAGTTTTTCCAGTTGCTCAACGGCCGCCTTGACCAGCGCATCAACCTGAGGCTCGGACATGCCGGGAATGGCAAAACCTTCACGCAACAAGCCGATTTTCAGGCCGATCACGCCTTCATCCAGAGTCGCAACGCAGTTGACCGAGGGCGGATTTTTTTGCCGTGAATCGAGACCGTCGGCACCGGCGATAACGTCAAGCATCACGGCAACATCGCGCACGTTATTGGCCATCGGCCCGACGTGATCGATGGTCCGTTCAATCGGGAAAGCGCCGGTGTAGGGCACCAGGCCGTAAGTCGGTTTATGGCCGACGATACCGCTCCAGGCCGAGGGCATGCGAATCGAACCGCCCTGATCGCCGCCGATGGCCATATCGACTTCTTCGAGGGCAACCAACACCGCACTGCCACTGGACGAACCGCCGGCATTGCGCGTCGGGTCCCATGGATTTTTCACCGGACCGCTGGCTGAAGTGAAACTGGCGCCGGAGAAACACAGGTCTTCACAGACCGATTTGCCAACCACCGTTGCGCCCGCTGCCAGCAGGCGCTTGACCACCGTGGCATCCTCGGACGGGACGTAGCCGTCCAGACTCAACGAACCGTTGGCCATCGGCACACCCGCCACCGAGACGTTGTCCTTGATCACCACCGTCCGGCCGACCAACGGGCCTTGCGCTGCACCGGCGATATGGGTTTTTACGTACCACGCGCCGTGCACATTGTCGGCGTCCGCCGCCTTGCTGTATTCGCGCGTTGGCGGTTGCTGGGCGACGTTGGCGGCATACAGCGCGTCGATGGCTTCGTAAGAGTTCAGGGTTTCGTCGGCCAGATTGAGGAAGGACTCCATCTGGCTATCGGAAAGATGGTAGCCGTGGTCTTCAGCGGCAATCAGAAAGTCGGCTTTGCTGGGGCGTTTTACGGACATGGTGTTCTCCAGATAACGTTAAGGATGGCCCGGAATCGGGCGATCATCGACTCGAACCGGCCATGCGCGATGCACAGGCTGCGGTTCGCTCCGGAGGACTTCGTTGTCCACGCCGGTCGCCACGCGGTGTTCCATACCTGCCGGGTAAGGGCGTATGGCAAACGTCCACGCAGAAGAGGACCAAGCCGCCTGGGGCTTGATGCTCAAAGGCTGTTCAGGAACAGGCTCGTTGAAACAATTCATGGGCCTTGACCAGCGCCTCGGCAATTTTCTCCACCGGTTCGCGCTTGGCCATGGCTTGATCACGCAAGGCGTTATAGGCGTCGATTTCCGACATGCCCTTGGTTTCGATCAAAATGATTTTCGCCTGCTGCACGGTACGCATGACTGCCATGCGACCTTCCAGACGCTTGACGTGTTTCTCACGCTCGCGTGCCTTGCGCGACTGACTCAAGGTAATCGCCAGCGCCGTCAGCAGGCCGAAGGATTTCACAGGCGACGGGATCACCGAGCAGGCGTTCAGCTGCACCAACGCTTCAACGATGATCGGGTTCTCGTAGGCGATCACCGGAATGATCGGCGGTGTGCTGGCGTGCAGCAGCCAGGGTGTATTGGTCGAGAGGCTTTCCGGCGACACCGCCAACACGATCACGTCCGCCTCGATGGCCAGCCGTTCCGGGATCGGCCACTGCACGCGCACCTGACAGCCGATGCGCTGCAACTGCTCGATCAGGTTACGGCCGTCTTCGTCATCCGGATGCATCACCAGCACACTGACATCGCGCAAATCCTTGATGCCGCTGGCGCTGTCGTTGCGCAGGCGTTTTTTGGCGGCACGCAAGGTCATGGTCGACTCCCGGCAGAGCTGGACCAATCATTGAAATTGGGCGCGATAGCATAGGGATCGGGCTTGAGGGCACTCTGGCTCTCGTACAGGATATCGAACTGGCCCTCGGCGTTGGCCCGGCCGATGCGTGAAAACAGGTAGGTGTGGTGGTTGTCCGCATCGACCCGAATGCGCCCTTGAGGCGCTTCGAATTCCAGGCCGCGCATGGCTTGCAACACGTCCTCCACTTCGGTGCTGCCAGCCCGCACGATGGCCTTAGCCAACAGATGGACCTGAAAGTACGCGGCTTCCCAGCATCGGTCGGTGACCTGATGCTGACCGAACAGCTCGCGGTACTGAGCGATGCATTGGCGATTGTTCGGCGTGTCGACCGACTGGAAATAGGTGGCCGCCGAGATGTGCCCGGCGCCCAGATGAGCGCCCATTTGCCGAATATCCGTTTCGCTGGTGGTCAGGCTGGCGATGGGCATCACGGCGGGGTCAAAGCCCGCGTCGGCGTAGGCTTGGTACAAATGCCCCATGGTTTCGCCAACCACCGTCGAGAAGATGAACGACGGCTTCAGTTCCCTGGCCTTGACCATCAACTTGGCGAAATCTTCCGGCCGGGCGTTTTTCAGCGGCAGGTAATATTCGCCCAGTTTGGTGCCGCCGCGCTCGTACAGCAGGTCGCTCATCAGGCGATTGGTTTCGTAGGGGTAAACGTATTCCGAGCCGATCATCAACACGCGGTTGCCGAAGTTATCCAGCATGTAATTGCCCAGCGGCAACGCGTTATGGTTCGGCGTGGCGCCGGTATAAATGATGTTGCGTGAATATTCGAAACCTTCGTAATACACCGGATACAGCAGCAGCGCGTCATAGCGTTCGACGATGGGCAATGCGGCCTTGCGCGCGGCAGAGGTGTAGCAGCCGAAGAAAAAACGCAGGTGCTCTTCGCGGATCAGTGACTCGATGTGCATGGCATAGAGCGCAGGCGTCGAATCGGGGTTGCGGGTGATCAGTTCCAGAAGCCGGCCATCGACGCCACCGGCGGCGTTGATCTGCTGGATGGCGAATTGCGCGCCGCGCATTGTGGAGCACTCGGCAGCAGCGGTGACGCCGGTGTCGGAAAACAGACCGCCTATGCGGATCGACTGGTCAGCCATGCCTATAAACCTTGTTCAGCGTGAGATGAGACGCCCGCTCAAGGCTGGGGGTCTGAAAGTCCGTGCAGAGAATAACTGAGCGAAATACCGTGTATCGCAACGGTTGCTCTCAGGCCGATTGTGCCTGGGGCTGGCGCGACGACGCTGTCGGGGCCAGTCATGCGAGGGGCCTTCCACACTTGCCGAGGACGGGCGTGTGACAAGGCACCCTGCGAGGGTGTCATACGAGCTTCATGCAGATAGCGGGCCATGCGCCCATTCGTATAACGCCTGCATGCTCGTCGTCACGCGCTCGCGGCCATCTGCCAAAAGTTGCGAGGCATGATCAGTCCCGCTGCACTGCCTGATTTACCCCGCCAATATTCACGATTTTGGTGCATTCACGGATCTGTCGCGCCAAAGCAGCGCAACCATTGGCAAGGGTGCAATAGATGCAGAGAAATCCCGTGCGCCCTCCTCCAGGCACCGTGAAACCGCTTTCGCCGACATTGGCACCGCCCTTGCTATAACCCTTCTGAGACATCGCGCCAGCTGTTTGCCCTACGCCCCTCTTGGCAGGTAGGGAAACACCCGGCGTACGACTGGATCGGACACTGTTGTCCCGCCAGATTCGGCACAAGAAGCCTGACCTCCCGGTTATTCATTTGACCGGGACGTCGGGCTTTTTTAATTTCTGGAGAGAAGTGAATGCACAACGACAAACGCCGTTTGATCAAGCATGCCCTGATGCTGGGTGCTTTCAGCCTGCTGCCGTTTTCGCTGACCAGTCAGGTGCAGGCAGCTGAAGCCGTCAAGGTCGGCATCATCCACTCGTTGACCGGCACCATGGCCATGAGTGAAGCGTCGGTAGTGGACGCAGAAAAACTCGCCATCGACGAAATCAATGCCAGCGGTGGCGTGCTCGGCAAAACCATCGAACCTATCGTCGAGGACGGCGCCAGTGATTGGCCGACCTTCGCTGAGAAGGCGCGCAAGCTGCTGGAAAACGATCACGTGGTCGCGACGTTCGGCGCCTATACCTCGGCGTCGCGCAAAGCGGTGTTGCCGGTGTTCGAGCGCAACAAGGGCTTGCTCTATTACCCGACTTTCTACGAGGGTCTGGAGAAGTCTCCGGCCATCATTTACACCGGCGCCGAAGCCTCACAGCAAACCCTGGCAGCGGTCAGCTGGTTAATGGCCAACAAGGGCAAGAGCGTGTACCTGGTGGGCTCGGACTACATCTGGCCGCGCACCACCAACAAGCTCGCTCGGGCATCGGTGACCAAGCAGGGCGGCTCGATTGTCGGTGAGGATTACCTGCCGTTGGGCAATATCGAGTTCTCCTCGGTGATCAACAAGATCAAGGCCGCCAAGCCGGACATCGTTCTGTCGACCATCGTCGGCGGGTCCAATGTGGCGTTCTACAAACAGCTCAAGGCCGCAGGCATCGACAGCAGCAACCAGACGCTGATGGCCCTGGCGGTGACTGAAGAGGAAGTGACTGGCATTGGCGCGGAAAACCTCACGGGTTTCCTGACCTGCATGAGCTATTTCCAGAGCCTGAAAAACCCGGTCAACGAGAAATTCGTCGCCGCTTTCAAGGCGCGTTACGGCGAAAAACGCGTCGTCGGCGACCCGATGGCGGCGGCCTACACCGCGGTTTATCTGTGGAAGAAAGCGGTGGAAAAAGCGGGCAGCTTCGACGTGCCGGCAGTGATCGCCGCATCTTCCGAATTGACCCTGGACGCACCCGAAGGCGAGATCAGGATTCACAAGGACAACCATCACCTGTGGAAGCGTGCCCGCATCGGCACCATCAATGCCCAGGGCCAGGTCGACGTGATCTATGAGTCCGCGCCAATCGAGCCGAATCCATTTCCAAAACTGTGATGCAGGGTCGGGCGCGTCTGGTTGCGCGCCCTTTTCCACCCACGTGGCCCGCCAACGTGCAACAACAGGTAGCGACGCAATGACTTTCGATATTTTGGTGATGCAGGTCTTCAGCGGGTTCTCGCTGTTCTCGGTGTTGGTGCTGATGGCGCTCGGGCTGACCATCGTCTTCGGCTTGATGGGCGTGATCAACATGGCTCACGGCGAACTGATGGCGATGGGGTCGTACATGACCTACGTCACTTCGCTGGTATTCCAACGCTATTTTCCCGAACTCATGGGCTGGTACTTCATCGTCGGTATCGGCGTCGCCTTTGTGGTGACGTTCGCCTTTGGTTTCCTGCTCGAACGCTGCTTTATCCGCTTCATGTACAACCGCCCACTGGACACGTTGCTGGCGACCTGGGGTTTATCCATCGTGCTGCAACAATTGTTTCGCCAGGTCTTTGGCCCCAAGGAGGTCAGCGTGCCCACGGTGCAATGGCTTCAAGGCGCCTGGAAGATCAGTGAAGGACTTGAACTGCCCCTCAACCGGATTTTCATCATCGGCCTGACGCTGGTGATTGCCGCTGCTGTGTTTCTGTTTCTGTACCGCAGCCGCTGGGGCCTGCGCATTCGCGCCGTGACTCAGAACCGCGCCATGGCCGGTGCTGCCGGGATCAATACCGCACGGGTCGATGCGGTGACGTTTGCTCTTGGCTGCGGCCTGGCCGGGATCGCTGGCAGTTCGTTCACCATGCTGGCTTCCACTGGTCCCGTCAGCGGCCAGCAGTACCTGGTGGACACCTTCATCGTGGTTGTGTTTGGCGGTGTCGAGAGTCTTCTGGGCACGTTCCTCTCGGCCTTCGCCATTGGCCAGACGCAGATCTCGCTTGAATACCTCACCACGGGCTCCATGGCCAAGGCCATCACCCTGCTGGTGGTGATCGTGCTGCTGTTCTTCCGCCCCAACGGCTTGTTTGCCGCGAAAGTGAGACGCTGAAATGAATGACATGACTGAAAAGCCCTTTTCCCGGCCCGAGGTCGCCGCGCGTGCCCCGCGCTGGCTGAAGAGCGGTTGGCTATCGATGATCGAGCGCTACAGCCTGATCTGGCTGTCGATCCTGCTGTTGGTGGTGCTGCCGCTGGGCCTTGGCGACTTCCGCCTGGGACTGGCGGGCAAATACCTGAGCCTGGCGTTCTGCGCCGTGGGCATGGTGATGATCTGGGGTTACGGCGGGATCCTCAGCCTTGGCCAGGGGATCTTCTTCGGTCTGGGCAGCTACATGATGGCGATGTACCTCAAGCTCGAAGCAACGGCCACCGATGAAGCCGCCAGCGCCCTCGCTGCTTTCTACGGCTCCGCGCTGCCGGACTTCATGATCTGGAACAGCGTTGACGCTCTGCCCTGGTGGTGGAAGCCGTTCGAGTCAGCAACCTTTACCTTTGCCGCGATCATCATCCTTCCGGCGCTGCTGGCATTCCTGTTCAGCTATGCGTATTTCAAGAAACGCGTGGGCGGCGTGTATTTCTCGATCATCACGTTGTCGCTGGCGGCGATCATGTCGATCATGATCATCGGTCAACAGGGCTACACCGGAGGTGTCAACGGTCTGACCGACTTCAAGACGGCATTCGGCCTGAGCCTGCAAACCCCGCAAACGCCCTGGATCCTCTACCTGATCACTGCGCTGATGCTGCTGGCCTGCGTGGCGCTGTGTGGATTCATCCTGCGCAGCCGGCTGGGCAAGGTGGTGGTGGCGATCCGTGACCGCGAAGACCGCGTGCGCTTTTCCGGCTACAACACCGCACTGTTCAAGGCGTTTATCTTTGCCGTGGCCGCGCTGATTTCCGCGCTGGGCGGGGTGATGTTCACGCTGCAAGTGGGTCTGGCGTCGCCGTCGCTGGTGGGGATTATCCCCTCGACCGAAATCGTCATCTACGCCGCGCTGGGCGGCCGTCTTTCACTGGTTGGCGCGGTCTACGGCACGTTGCTGATCGGTGTCGCAAAAACCTACCTGTCGGAAAACTTCGTCAATTTCTGGCAGTACTTCATCGGCTTCCTGTTCATGGGCGTGGTGTTGTTTTTGCCCACGGGCCTTGCCGGCTTGCTGCAACGCTTGAGCAAAAAGGAAGTGCAGTCATGAGCGCCATATTGCTGAGTGTCGAAGACCTGACCGTGTCGTTCGATGGTTTCAAAGCCGTAGACAACCTTAATTTCTATGTCGAGGAAAACCAGGTGCACGTGGTGATTGGCCCCAATGGCGCGGGGAAGACCACGCTGCTCGACATGATCTGCGGCAAGACCCGGCCCAGCTCCGGCAGCATCCGCTTCAAGGATCTGCAACTGGCCAACATGATCGAGTACCAGATCACCCGCGCTGGCGTGGGCCGCAAGTTCCAGAACCCGTCGGTGTACGAAGACCTCACGGTGCGCGAGAACCTCGACATTTCTTCTCCGGATAAACGCGGGATCTTCAATTGCCTGTTTGCCCGCAAGGACAAGACGCTTCAGGCAGAGATCGAGCAGACCGCCGAGATGATCTTTCTTCAGGACCAACTGGAGCGCAAGGCCGGACTGCTGTCCCACGGCCAGAAGCAGTGGCTGGAAATCGGCATGTTGCTGATGCAGCGTCCGGAGCTGTTATTGCTGGATGAGCCGGTAGCGGGCATGAGCGCTGGCGAGCGGGAAAAAACCGCCGGCCTGCTTAAACGCATCGCCAAGGGCCGCGCCATGGTGATCATTGAACACGACATGGAATTCGTGAAATCGGTGGCCGACAAGGTCACCGTTCTGCACCAGGGCAAGACCCTGGCCTATGGCTCGATGGATCAGGTGCAAAACGATCCTCGTGTCATCGACGTCTATCTGGGGCACTGAGCATGCTGACCGTCAATCAACTCAACGTGTATTACGGCGACAGCCACGTGCTGCGCAACCTCGACCTGGAACTGGCACCCGCCGAATCCCTGGCGATCATGGGCCGCAACGGCATGGGCAAGACCACCCTGCTGAAAAGCCTGGTCGGCATGCTGCCCGCGCGCAGCGGCAGTATCAATCTGGCCGGAGAAGAACTGACATCGCGCAAGAGCTACGACCGGGTCGCGGCAGGCGTCGGGTTCGTGCCTCAGGGCCGGATGATCTTTCCGTACCTCAGCGTCGAAGAAAACATCCTCACCGGGATGCAAGGGGCACCTGCCGCGCCCATCCCCGATTACATTTTCGAATACTTCCCGGTGCTGTTTGAGATGCGCCGGCGCAAGGGCGGCAACCTCTCCGGCGGGCAGCAACAACAGCTCGCCATCGCCCGTGCGCTGGTCTCCAACCCAAAGGTGTTGATCCTCGACGAACCCACCGAAGGCATTCAGCCGTCGATCATCAAGGACATCGCCAAGGCCTTGAATCTGCTGAAAAAAGAACGGGGGTTTTCGCTGATTGTGTCCGAGCAGGTGCTGTCGTTCGCCATGGCGGTGGCGGATCGTTATCTGATCATCGAGAAAGGCGAGTTCGTGCACAGCGAGGTCCACGCAACCGTCGACCGCGAACGCATCCTGCGTTATCTGACCATCTGAACCCGGCCACAGGAGACATCGCCATGTTGATACTCGACCGCATTGTCGGCCAGGTCAGTGACCCGGCCCTCGCCGATCGCCTGCACGACCTGAGCCACGCCGGCCAGGTGGAAATCCTCAGCCTGTCGGCCAGCGATATTCAGCGCCATCGCCTGCGCCTGGCCAGTGATCGTGGCACCGATTGCGCCATTCGCCTGGAGCGCCATCAACAGTTGCGCAATGGATCGGTGCTGATGCTTGACGGCCAGCGGGCCATCGTCGTGCAGATGCAGGATATTCGCTACCTCGACCTGCAACCCCGCGATACCGCAGCCGCACTGGAACTGGGCTATTTCGCCGGCAACATGCACTGGGCCGTGCGTTTTGCTGAAGGCACGTTGCAGATCCCGCTCAACGGCCCCGAAGCCGATTATCTCGAACGCCTGGCGCCGATGTTGCTGGACGGTCGGGTGCAGCGCCTATGAACGAACTGGGCAGCAGTCTGCTGGCGCTGCAGCAGGCCGACAGTTTTTTCCCGGGCGGCGCCGTGGCCTGGTCATGGGGGCTCGAGACACTGGTAGCCGATGGGCACCTGGGCCTGACCGACGTGACCACCCTCAAGCGTCGGCAACGGGGTGTTCATCGTGACCGAAGCGCTCCGGTGCGGGCATTCGTCGAAGGCCAGCTGCGCCATCGCTGGAACAGTTTTGACCGGGCCTTTCTATGCGCCGCCTGGCAGGCCGCCAACGACCAGCCCACGCTCGTCGAACTGGACAACCAGATTGAAGCACTGACCCTGGCCGAAGAGCTGCGCCAAGGCTCGCGTCGCGTTGGCCAGTCGTTGCTGGGTGTGCATGTCGCGCTAGGCACGCCGGGCGCCTGCGCTTATCAGCAACAGGTACTGACCGCGCAAACCCCAGGGCACCTGCCCGTGGTGCAGGGCTTGCTTTGGCAGCGATTGGGCATGCAACGCGATCATTGCCAACTCGCCGCCGCCCACGGGCTGTGCACCGGATTGGTCAGCGCCGCTGTGCGCCTGGGCGTGATGGGTCATGTGGACGCGCAACGGGTGCTCACCGACCTCCAGCCACTGCTCCTGGAACTGCTCGCCCACGCACCGCCCGAACCCGACGCTGCCAGCGGTTTTACACCCCTGGCCGAGATTGCGGTGATGCGCCATGAAACCCAGGCCCTGCGTCTTTTTGCCAATTGAACCGGCCGACCAAAACCCGGCCGCCGTCACAGGAGCTACACGATGCTGCTGACCCCCACTGAACTGGAGCGGCTCACGCTGTACACCGCCGCAGAACTGTCGCGCAAACGTCGCGCCAAAGGCCTGCGCCTGAACTTCCCCGAAGCGTCGGCACTGATTGCCGACGAAATTCTCGAAGGTGCGCGTGAAGGCCGCAGTGTGGCTGAGCTGATTGGCTTTGGTTCAACCATCCTCAATACCGACGACGTGATGCCTGGCGTCGCCGATTTGCTGCCGGTGCTGCAAGTGGAAGGCACCTTCCCCGACGGCACCAAGCTGGTGACGGTGCACCAACCGATACGCCCCGGTCTGTTGCTTGTGGCAGCACTGCCGACACCCGGTGAAATCATCTCGCCGGACAGTGATATCCAGCTCAATACGGGGCGGCCAACCACGACTTTGCGGGCCATCAACACCGGCGACCGGCCGGTTCAGATCGGCAGTCATTACCACTTCTTCGAAGTCAATAAAGCCCTGGATTTCCCTCGTGAGCGCGCATTCGGCATGCACCTGGACATTCCGGCCGGCACTGCCGTGCGCTTTGAACCCGGCGAACTGCGCGAGGTGCAACTGGTGCAGTTTGGCGGCACTGGCGACATTCACGGCTTCAGCGGTTTGACCAACGGCAACCTGCACGATCCGGGCTGCAAGGCCATCGCACTCGAACGTGCCCGCGCACAACTCTTCAAGGGGGCCTGAAGCATGGCAACGATGACACGCAAGGAATACGCGGCGATGTATGGCCCAACCACCGGTGACGCGGTGCGCCTGGGCGATACCTCGCTGTTGGCGCAAGTCGAGTTCGACCATTCGGTGCCTGGCGATGAGTGCCTGCACGGCGGCGGCAAGACCCTGCGCGACGGCATGGGCCTGATGCCCGGTCACGACAGCGCAGACGGTGCCCTGGACATGCTGATCTGCAACGCGCTGATCATCGACCCGGTGATCGGTATCGTCAAAGGTGACATCGGCATCAAGGACGGCAAGATCGTCGCCATTGGCAAGGCTGGCAATCCCCAGGTCATGGACGGCGTGCATCCCCAGTTGATCTGTGGCGTGGCGACCACCGTGCGCGACGCCGAAGGACTCATCGTCACCCCCGGCGGTATTGACGTGCACGTGCACTTCGACTCGGCGCAGCTGTGCGACCACGCCCTGGCGGCGGGCCTGACCACACTGATCGGCGGTTCACTCGGCCCGATCACCGTGGGCATCGACTGCGGCGGTGAATGGAATGTCGGCAAGATGCTGCAAGCCGCTGAAGCCTGGCCGATCAACTTCGGTTTTCTGGGGCGCGGCAATTCCAGCAAGCCTGAATCGCTGCTCGGCCAACTGCGCGGCGGCTGCCTGGGCCTGAAGATTCATGAGGACTGGGGCGCCATGCCTGCGGTGATCGACACTTGCCTGAAAGTGGCGGACGAGTATGACTTCCAGGTCCAGCTGCACACCGACACGCTGAATGAATCGGGTTTCCTCGAAGACACCCTGGCCGCCATCGGCGACCGAACCATCCACATGTACCACACCGAGGGCGCAGGCGGCGGTCATGCTCCGGACATCATCAGCGTGGCGGGCAAATCCAACTGCATCCCCTCCTCCACCAACCCGACCAACCCCTACACCGTCAACACCTTCGACGAACACCTGGACATGATCATGGTCTGCCACCACCTCAATCCGGATGTGCCGGAAGACGTCGCTTTCGCTGAGTCCCGGGTGCGCCCGCAGACGATTGCCGCCGAGGATATTCTTCACGACACCGGCGCGATTTCCATTCTCGGTTCCGACAGCCAGGGCATGGGCCGCATCAACGAGGTGATCTGTCGCACCTGGCAGCTGGCGTCAAAGATGAAGGATCAACGCGGTCGCCTGCCGGAAGAAAGCACTGCCCTTGGCGACAACGAACGCATCAAGCGCTACATCGCCAAATACACCATCAATGCGGCACGGGTGTTCGGCATCGACAGCTACATCGGCTCACTGGAACCGGGCAAGATCGCCGATCTGGTGCTGTGGCGGCCGGCGTTCTTCGGCATCAAACCGGAGCTGGTGGTCAAGGGCGGCTTCATCGTGCATGGCGTAATGGGCGACTCCGCAGCCTCGTTGTACACCTGCGAGCCGCTGATCATGCGCCCGCAATGGGGCGCATTCGGCGAGGCCAAGCAAGCGTTGTCGGTAAATTTCGTCAATCGCCTGGCCGTGGAGGCCGACACGGGGGCCAGGCTTGGCCTGAAGAAAGCCTTGCTGCCGGCCTTCGGCACGCGAACGCTGCGTAAATCCGACATGTTGCACAACGATGCCTGCCCGGACATTCGCGTCGACCCGCAGACCTTTGACGTGTACGCCGACGGCGAGCGCCTGACGTGCGAGCCCGTCAGCGAAGTACCCCTGGCCCAGCGCTACATGCTGCGCTGAACCCTGTTCCCCGAGGATTCCGAGATGAACATACCTGCGACCGCACTGCCTCTTTCCGAGCCACAGCCCCATCCCGGCGCCGCGCGGGTCGGGATCGGCGGCCCGGTGGGATCAGGCAAGACCCGCCTGCTGGAACAACTGATCCCGCGCTTTCTGGCTCGGGGCACTGAGTTGGCGATCATCACCAACGATCTGGCCACCCGTGAAGACGCCGAACGCGTGCGCCGCAGTGGCCTGATCGACCCGCAGCGCGTTTGCGCGGTGGAAACCGGCGCCTGCCCGCACACGGCGATCCGTGAAGACCCGACGTTGAACCTGCAAATGGCCGATGAGCTGGAAGGACGCTTCGCCAATCTGGACCTGATCCTGATCGAGTCCGGCGGCGACAACCTGGCTTCGACGTTCTCGCTGGATCTGGTGGACTACTGGATCTTCGTCATCGATGTGGCGGGAGGCGACGATATCCCGCGCAAACGCGGCCCGGGGGTGTTGAGCTGTGACCTGCTGGTGGTCAACAAATACGATCTGGCGCCCTATGTGGGTGTTGATTTGCCGCGCATGCGGCGTGAATCCGCCGAAGCCCGCAACGGACGCCCCGTGCTGTTCACCAACTGTGCCACTGGTGAAGGGGTCGATGCAGTGGTCGAAGCGATCAGCCGCGCCGTGTTGTTCGACCAACCATGAGCGCGCCGCAAGAGCTGTTGCAACCCTTGATCGTTCCGCCTCAGGAATTCCCACGCGTACAGGCGCGGATTGTCTTCAGTAAAGCGCCGTCCGGGGCCAGCTATATCAGCGCGCAGCACGTGGGGTATCCCTTTCACCTGGGCCGAACCCTGAAACTGCCGGATGATCCCCAAGGCATGGCGGCCGTCTATCTGCAGTCATGCTCAGGCGGAATTTTCGCCGGGGAGGATTTGCAGGTGAATTTGCATGCTGGGCCGGACAGCCAGGTCCATGTCAGCACCGGGGCGGCGACCGTCGCCCACAGCATGCTTGAGCAATCGGCGCGGCAGTCCGTGAGCCTCACTGCCGAAAGCGGAGCGTTGCTGGAGTACCTGCCGATGGCAACGATTCTGTTTCCCCAGGCAAAACTGCACAGTCAGGTGAGGGTGACGTTGCATCCCGGCGCCAGAGTGATGCTCTGTGATGCATTTTGTCTGCACGCCCCGCAGGACAACCATGGCATCTTCGATTTCTACCGCGCGGATCTGGAAGTGCGCTGCCCTTCCGGTCGGCTGTTGGCTGGAGATCGCCTGGCGCTGTGTGGGCAAGACATGTCGCGACAATTACCGGGCGTCAGTGGTCGCTACCAGGCACTGGCGACCTTCATGTTTGTCGGTCAGGGCTTGCCTGTCGAACAACTCAAAGCCGCCTTGCGCAATGCCTTGACCGCGCTGCCCGACAATTATCTGGGAGTAAGTGCATTGCCCAACGATTGTGGGGTTTCGCTGCGAATCATGGCCGTCGATGCCGTAGCGTTGCGCAACAACCTCTACACCGCGTGGGCGTGCATGCGCGAACAGCTCACCGGCATCGCACCGCGAGTGCGTCGCAAGTGAACACGCTGCTCACGCCTCCAGTGTGATAGCCGGGGGAAATCGTCTGCTGGCGCGACGATCGTTGTGCGATCGCCGCTTTCAGCCCGGCCAGACCTGTCAGAGATGACCCGCCCAAACAGCTGGGCGACGGCCTGCCCAAGGCAATTCGCGCTCCAGCTGCCCGGCCAATCCCAGCAACAGGCCTTCAGCGCCGAACGTGCCCATGAACTGCATGCCGATGGGCAATCCACTCTGCGGGTCGTGGCCCAAAGGCACCGACATCGCCGGAGCGCCGACCACGTTTGCCAGCGCGGTGAAGGGCGACTGATTGAACACCCGGTTCATCCAGCCACGCCCGTCCAGATGTTCCTGCCCGGCATTGTAGGCACCGATCAGCGGCGCGAGCCCCGGCAAGGTCGGCGACAGCAGCAGGTCATAATGCTCGAAGAAACCGCCGACTTTTCGGGCAACGATATTGCGCTCGAACAGTGCTCCCAGCAGTTCGGTGGCACGCAGCGTTTTCCCGAGCCGATAGAGCGCCAGCGTCGCCGGCTCCAGATAGTCGGAATCGATGCTGCGCCCTGTAGCGGCGGCAATGGCGTCGATCCAGGCGGCCGTATTCGAGGACCAGAAGCGGCCATTGAGCTCGACGAACGCATCCCAGCTCAGACCGATGTCCGGCTGCACTTCTTCGACCCGGTGACCCAGCAGTTCAAGATTACGCACCGTCTGCATCAAGGCGTCCTCTACGGCAGGATGCAGCGCTTGACCGTTCAGCGGGCGAGTCTGCACGCCGATACGCAATGCACCGGGTTGAAGCAGGGATTGCTCCAGAAAAGTGGTTTCCGGGGACGGAATACGAAACGGATCACCGGGTGCGCCGCCATGGATGGCGTCCAGCAATGCCGCGCTGTCACGTACCGAACGCGTCAGCACGCCATGAACCGCAAGGCCGCTCCACACTTCGTCGACATCCGGTCCCATGGGCACTCGCCCGCGACTGGGCTTCAAGCCGAACAGTCCACAGATCGACGCCGGCACACGGATCGAGCCACCGCCATCCGTGGCGTGGGCTACCGGCACCATCCCCGCCGCCACTGCCGCTCCCGAACCACCACTGGAACCCCCGGCGCTGCGACCGACATCCCAGGGATTACGTGTGGGCCCACACAGCCGACTTTCGGTGGTGGTGCTCGCCGCGAACTCAGGTGTGGTGGTTCGGCCCAGCGGCAACAGCCCGGCACGGCGTAAACGGCTCATCAGCTCCGAGTCGCCTGGCGCGGTGCAGCCCAAGGCCAGGGCACTGCCCAATTCATTGCGACGTCCGGCAGCGGTGATACCCAGATCCTTGATCAAGACCGGCACGCCATGAAACGCACCGGCACTGCAATCCGGCTCATCAGACCAGACTTCCACCAACGCGTTGATCTGCGGATTCAGTGCTTCCATAGCCTGAACAGCTGCGGAACGAACTTCTTCGGCGCTGACCTGCTTGTCGCGGATCAGTTGAGCCAGAGCCGTCGCATCTTGGGCGGCGTATTCGGACAGGTGCATGATGTTCTCCAGATGGGTATGATCGATACTATTCGGTATCACACGATACCTATGAGTATCATGCGATACTTACCAGTATCGCTGTCAAGCGGAGATTACCCATGCGTCCGGAACGGACACCCCAGTTGCCGCCTCGCGAGCGCATTGTTGATGCCGCGCAGGCGTTGTTCATGGAACAAGGCATCACCCGCGTCAGCGTGGACGCCATCGCAGCGCATGCGGCATCGACGAAAATGACCGTGTATCGCCACTTTGAGAACAAGGATTCGCTGGTTCTGGAATGGCTCGAACGCTTGACGGAAAGCTACAGCGATGTGCTCGACAGCCTGGCGCTGCAGTATCCAGAATCCCCTCGCGAGCAACTGCTGGGTTTTCTCGACTTCGTGGTTGCAGACCTGGATCGCGCAGGTTATCGGGGCTGCCCATTTACCAATGCCCTGGCCGAACTGCCAGATGCCGAGCACCCGGCCCGAGAGCTGATTCACACCCACAAACAGCGGCAATTTCGCCGGTTAGTCGCCCTTTGCACTCAGCTGGGGCTGAACGAGCCGGAGCAGGTTGCCGAAGAACTTACCCTGCTGATGGAAGGCGCCCAGGTGGTGGCGCAAAACAAGGGGATCGAGAAAGTGGGCGAACGCCTGACCCGGATGGTGCGGCGGCGGCTGGCGACCGCCGCTTGAATGGCCGGGCTTTGCTCCGCGAAACGGATTGATTCAGTCCAGCCGGCGACAGAGATAAGCCTGGGTTTGATAGGGGAATTCAATGGTTTCACGCCCGCGCAGTGCCGGATGAGTGCTGATCAACGTCCGCAGCTGATCAGCCACCGCCTCTTTCTGTGCTGATGGCAAGGCCGCGATGAAACTCACCGACAGAAAACGATCCAGGATGACGGTCTCGGCCGTGCCGGCATGGGTGTACTTGAAGCAGGTCAGTTCGGGCGCCGAGAAATAGCGCCCCTTGAACGGCAGTCGCCAGTTTCCGGTATGAAAACGAGGGGTATCGCCTTCGTAGGGAGTGATGATTTTGGTGATGGCTGCCACCCAGTCCACTGACTCATCGCGCACATTCCAGATCAGTCCGAGCCGGCCACCCGGTTCAAGCACTCGATGAATTTCGCCGAGCGCCGTTTCATTGGCAAACCAGTGGAACGCCTGGGCGCATACCAGTGCCTGAGCCGTACCCGCCTGAAGTGGAAGAGCTTCGGCCGTCCCCTGCACAATCCTGGTGTTCGGCAAGTGTTTGGCAAACTCGATTCGCATGGCCTCGACCGGCTCGACGGCAATGACATCAATGTCCATTGCTTCCAGCAGGCGCGTGAGCTTCCCGGTACCGGCGCCTAAATCAATAACGGTAGCGCCAGGGCTGATAGCCAATGTATCTCTAAGCCATGCCTGTATTTCGCCGGGATAGTCCGGGCGCCCTTGGGTGTAGGTACTTGCTTCTTTTGAGAAACCTGATTGAGCAGCCTTATGCACAACTGTCATGTCCAGCGATCCCCTATGTACATGAGCCAACGCAGCGACCCCTCCGGAAAGCCCGTTCCAGAGCCATCGCAACCACTAAACATCTCAAGTAACATTAAAGTCATTGACAGTATGGCCGATAGAGAAACCGGTAACTAGCCACTTCTCGCCAAGAGACCGCTCAGTTTCCTCTTCCCTAAATATGTCAGCAGGATGCCCGATGAGCTGGATCAATGACGCAAAACTCTCGACCAAACTGATAACAGCCTTCGCGCTGTGTGCGTTCATCACCCTGGGCGTAGGCGTCCTGGGCAGCCAGGGGGTTTCCAGGCTTTCGGAGAGCCTGAAACTGGTGTTCACCAACAACCTGGTGTCTGTCTCCAACACTGCGCAAACCAAAACCAAGGCCGTCGGACAAAGCCGCGATCTGTACAGGTTGTACCTGGCCACTGCCGCCGGTTTGCCACAAAGCGTGAAAGATGAATTCATCGCATCGATGAACGCCAACCGACTGGCCAGCGAGAAAGCATTCGCCGACTACCGAAAAACGCCGCTGGCCGACGACGAACGTGCCGCTGGCGACAAAATGCAGCAAGACTGGCCCGTTTATCAGGCGATGGTACAAAAGTTCGTCAGCCTGATGCAGGCCGGCGATCTGGAGAATGGCCGCGCCCTGCTGTTGGGCGATCTGCAAAAGACTTATCGCACAGTCATGGACGGGTTGACCGTCATGGTCGATTCCAACGACCGACAAGTGGGTGAAGGCGCCGAAGAAGCAAGCCGGCTGGAGTCATCGTCGAAGACTTCGCTGTATGTCGGTATCGCGGTGGCGTTCATTGCCGCCATCCTGCTCGGACTGTTTATCAGCCGCCTGATCAGCCGCCCCATTGCCAATGCCGTCGCGAGCGCCCGCAGCATTGCCGACGGCGATCTGACCCAGCACATCATCAGTACCGGCCGCGATGAGGCCGGCCAGTTGTTGACGGCGTTGGCCGACATGCAGAGCAGCCTGAAAAGCACGATTCAACAGATTGCCAGCGCATCGGACCAACTGGCGTCGGCTGCCGAGGAGCTGACTGCGGTCACTGACAACGGCAGCCGTGGCCTGGTTCGCCAGAACGACGAGATCCAGCAGGCGGCCACCGCCGTCACGCAAATGACCTCGGCCGTCGAAGAAGTTGCGCGCAATGCGGTCTCCACTTCTGAAGCGTCCCGAACCACCAGCGAGCAAGCCAGCAATGGTCGCGACCAGGCCCGCAGCGCCGTCGCCTCGATCAACAGCGCAACCACTGAAATTGCTGCGTCCACCAACATGGTCAAGGAGCTGGCCGTCCAGGTGCGTGACATTGGCAAAGTATTGGATGTGATCCGCGGGATCGCCGAACAAACCAACCTGCTGGCCTTGAACGCCGCCATCGAAGCCGCAAGGGCGGGCGAACAGGGTCGTGGATTTGCCGTGGTCGCCGATGAAGTTCGTGCCCTGGCGGCACGCACCCAGGCCTCGACCGGCGAAATCGAAGGCATGATCAACAGCGTGCAAGCCAGTGCGGATCAGGCGGTAAGCTCCATGGGTAAAAGCCAGTCGCTGGTAACCGATACCCAGTCGCTGGCCCTGGCCACCGGCGAGGCGCTGGAGCTGATTGCCGAAGGCATTTCGCAGATCAACGATCGCAACCTGGTCATCGCCACCGCCTCCGAAGAGCAGGCCAACGTCGCTCGGGAAGTTGATCGCAATCTGGTCAACATCCAGGACCTGTCGACCCAGACAGCGGCCGGCGCCCATCAGACCAACGCCTCGACCCAGGAGCTATCCAGCCTGGCCATTTCATTCAATGCGCTGGTCAGCCGCTTCCGGCTGTGAGACGGCCGCAACCTGGTCGCTGAAAAAAGCCGGATGATTCTCTATCCCCAACCATGAGCCTCCTCAATGAAGTGCAGCACTGCACTGGAGCGCTCATCGATGCGCGAAATCAGCGAAAGCTCGCTGACCATTTCCGTCTGGGCCAGCGGTATGACCCGCACCCCAGGCATGGTCAGTCGGGTCATCGCTTCGGGCACGATGCTCAAACCAATACCCGCTGCCACCAATCCCGGGATGCTCATCAGCGAAGGCACGTGCATGATGTTCTCGGGATGCAGTTGATTTTGTCGGCATGCCTGAAGCGTGTGGGAAGTCAGACCGATGCCAGCCGGGTCCTGGAGGAAAACGAACTTCTCGTGCCGCAGCGTCGCCAGGTCGCCGGTAAAACTTTGCACCAGCTCATGGTTGTCCGGCAGCAGCAGGACAAGGTTGGACTGACTGAAAGGATGGGTGCGCAGGCGGTCCGGCAGATGGTCCTTGAACACCCTGGCAAAGGCCAGATCCAGCTTGTGGTCGAGCAGCATCTCAAGTTGCTCGCGAATGCCGGCGTCCACCAGGCTCAACTTGACCTCGGGAAAGGTGCTGAAGTAATGCCGCAGCAATTGCGGCAAGTTAGCCTCGAACAGCGCCGAGTGATAACCGATGTTGATTTCGCCCACCTCTCCTCTTCTGGCACGCCGTGCCGCCGCACTGGCCAATTCGCTGGACTCGATGGATTGCCGCGCATGGGGCAGGAACGCCATGCCCGCAGCGGTCAGGACCACGCCGCGGTTCTCGCGTCTGAACAGTGCCAAGCCCAGCTCGGTTTCCAGGGTGCGCATCAATTGACTTAGCGCGGGTTGCGCGATTCCCAGCTGCTCGGCCGCCCGACTGAAGTGTTGCAAGTCGGCGGCCACGACGAAGGCCTTCAGGTGCCGCAGTTCCATAGCTCGCTCTCATAAGTTCAGCTTATGCATTTGTATAGATTTCGATAATTATTTTGCAAGCAGGATGCGTTAACGTCTACCGACTTCGACGCTTCCTGCCAATCTTGTGGTCCGAACGGAATCGTGTGAGCACCTCATAACCATAAAAACAATGACGAGCACCTCTTATGAGCACGATCAGCAACGAGAGTCATGACCTGCGCATGCCTCGCAAAGCGGTAACGGCCGCCACCATCGGCACCGCCCTGGAGTGGTTCGATTTCACCCTTTATGGCGCGATATCGGCGACGATTCTGCCCAAGCTGTTTTTCCCGGCGATGGAGCCAACAGCCGGCCTCCTCGCCTCGCTGGCAACGTTCGGTGTCGGCCTGGCGGCGCGCCCATTGGGCGCCATTACTTGCGGTTACCTCGGCGACAAGTTGGGTCGGCGCAATCTGATGCTGGCGACCGTCACCATGATGGGCCTGGCTTCGGTGCTGATGGGCCTGTTGCCCACTTACGGTCAGATCGGGGTCTGGGCGCCGATTCTCCTGGTGCTGCTGCGCATCATCCAGGGATTCGCCCTGGGCGGTGAGTCCACGGGCGCGCAGCTCATGGCGCTGGAACATGCCGCGCCTGACCGTCGCGGACGTTACTCGGGCCTGTTGGGTTTGTGCTCGCCGCTCAGCCAGATATTGGCCAATGCCGTGCTTTTGGGGCTCGCCGCCACGCTTTCCAGCGAACAGTTCGAAAGCTTCGGCTGGCGAATTCCATTTGTGATGAGCTTCATATTGGTGATCGTGGCGATTTTCATCCGCCTCAAGGTCTCTGAAACACCCGCGTTCATTGCCCTGAAAAAAGCGCCGATCAAGCAGACAACCAGCCCGCTGAAATCCGCACTGGGCAGCCATTACAAAACCATTCTGCGGCTGATGCTGTTCTTCTGCTCCCCTGCCGCGCTGTTTTATCTGATCGTGATTTTCTCGCTGAGCTACCTGACCAAGCACCTTGGCATGAGCCAGTCGATGGGTTTCATGTCACTGATGGTCGCCAACATCTGTGCGATTTTCGGCGCACTGGCGGGCGGCTATCTGTCAGATCGCTGGGGTCGCAAAAAGGCCTTGATCCTTGGCTCGTGCATGACGCTGCTGATCCTGATGGTGTACTTCCCGATTCTGAACACGCAAAACGTTTCCGCGATCATGGCCATCATGGGCTTGTTCTTGGGGTTCACCCAGTTCCAGAGCGGGATCCAGCCAGTGGCCTTCGCTGAAGCGTTTCCGACCGAGGTGCGTTACTCCGGCTCGGCCCTGGCGTATACCGGCGCCAACCTGCTGGTCGGCGGGCCCATGCCGATGATCGCCGTCTGGTTAATGAGCCAGTCCGGCAACTCGCCTTGGCCATTGGTCTCGTTGTGCGCCGTCATCAACCTGATCTCGCTGGCCATGATCGTCATTGGCCCGGAAACCCGAGGCGTTGACCTCAACGCCGTCGCCGCACAAGACCCGGTCGACACCGCCTCCAGCGCCATCCTTTCCAAATAAATCAGCAGGACGACCATGAACCGCACCGTCTTTATCCTCAACGGCCCGAACCTGAACCTCCTGGGTCGTCGCGAACCGCACATCTATGGCCACACCACGCTTGAGCAGATTCGCCAAAGCAGCGTGATGCTGGCCGAGGAACTGGGCCTGGCCTGTGAGTTTCGCCAGACCAATCACGAGGGTGTGATGGTCGACTGGATTCAAGAAGCCTTCGAACAAGGCGCCGCACTGATCATCAACCCGGCAGGCCTGTCCTTTCATTCGATCCCGGTACTGGATGCCTTGAAGATGATCGACAGGCCGTTGATTGAATTGCACCTGTCGAACATCCATGCACGAGATGAGCTTCATCGTCATTCGATCATGTCCGGCGTTGTCGATGCAGTGATCTGCGGCATGGGCGCCGACGGTTATCCACTGGCGCTGCGGGCCATCGACGACCTGCTTCGCCGCACAAGTCTCAACAGCTGAACCAGCGGATTGATCGGGCCTGGGCGGGTTAGTGGTCGCAGCAAGGCCCGCTCTCTGCTAAAAGGACAGCCATCGCTCTCAACGCTTAAAAGGACATCGACGGTGATTGCTCCGGTTCAAGAGTCAGCGGCGAAGGTCGGCGCGGGCATCAGCCTGCAGACCCGACTCATCGCCATTGTCGTGGCAGTCACGTTCTTCATGGAAAATCTGGACGCGACTGTCATTGCGACCGCGTTGCCGAAAATGGCGGCTGATTTTGCGGTGAGCCCGGTCGACATGAATCTCGGAATCACCGCGTACCTGCTCGCTGTGGCAATCTTCATACCTCTGTCAGGCTGGGTGGCGGATCGGTTCGGCGCGCGCCGGGTCTTCACCGCAGCCATCGTGACGTTTACGGTCGCGTCGCTGCTGTGCGCCATGAGCACAAGCTTTGAAGCCTTCGTCGCATCCCGGGTGCTGCAAGGTATTGGCGGGGCGCTGATGGTGCCGGTTGGCCGTCTTGCGGTGTTGCGCAATACCGACAAGAAGGACCTGGTCAAGATGATCGCGGTGATCACCTGGCCCGGCCTGGTCGCGCCGATTCTCGGGCCGGTCGCAGGTGGCTTGATCGTCACCCATTTTGACTGGCCATGGATTTTCTACCTCAATTTGCCCTTGGGTGTGCTGGCCTTGATTGCCGCGTTATGGCTGGTGCCCGCCGGCAAGGAAGAGAACGTGCGCAAGTTCGACGGCAGAGGATTTGTGCTGCTGTCAGGAGCCTGCGCGACGATTCTTGGCGGGCTGGAATGGCTCGGCAGTCATAGCGGCGATGGGTTATTGGTCGGGGCGGGAGTTCTGGCGTCTGGGATAGTGTTTGCCGTCCTGGCAATCCATCACTGTCGTACTCACGCGAACCCGCTCCTCGCCCTCGACACCCTGTCCATCCAGACCTTCAGGGTCAGCGTCTTCGGCGGATCGATGTTCAGGATGGCGATCAGCGCGTTACCCTTCCTGCTGCCGCTGCTGTTTCAGGTTGCCTTCGGGCTATCTCCGGTTGAAGCCGGAACCCTGGTGCTGGCCGTCTTCGCCGGAAACCTGGCGATGAAGCCGTTCACGACCGCCATCATGCAGCGCTACGGTTTTCGGCGGGTGCTGTTGCTCAACGGGATCATCGGCGTCCTGTCCATAGCAGCGTGTGCATGCTTCACGGCGACCACACCCTTGTGGTTGATCGCTGTCATTCTGTTCGTCGGCGGGCTGTCCCGCTCCATGCAGTTCACCTGCTACAACTCAATCGGCTTCGCTGATGTTGAAAAAAGTCGCATGAGCGAAGCGTCTGCACTGTTCAGCATGTTCTTCCAGTTGGCGATGGGCATCGGCGTGACAGTGGCCGCATTGCTGCTGCGTTTCTCAATGTCCCTGCGCGGTGGGGATATAGTCGCCCAGACGTTCGACTTTCGCGTTGCGTTTCTGGGCGTAGCCGCCTTGGGGCTTCTGGGGCTGGTCGATGTCATGCGGCTGCCGGTGAATGCCGGCGACAGCGTTCTGCGAAATAGCTGAAGTGACCGACTCGACCGGTCTTTGACGCTGCGTTATCGATCCTTGATGGCTGGGTCCGCGTTCAGCTCGCCCGACTGCAACACAACCGTCTTGCCTGAGAACAGCAGTAACGCCATCGCCCCCAGCAGTGCGGTCAACGCGGCAAGAATCAGAATCACCCGCTGCGTACCCAACGGAGCCGCCAGCACCGCGACCAACAGTCCGGCCAGCGGCTGCGACAGATTGTTAAGCAGCGTGATCACGCCCACCGTCTTGCCGAAATCCTGGGCGGGAATTACCCGCTGGCGAATGCTGCGCATATAGACGTTAAACATTTTGTCGAAGCCCACAATCAGCAGGAAGCCCAACACATAGCCCCCCAGGTTGGGACTCAAGGCACTGATAAACGCCCCGCCAGCAATCATCACGTAGGCAACGCTGCCCAGGACCCGTAACGGCAGGACCCATCTCGCGAGGCAGAACAGAATCAGGATCGTGGTCACCGCGCCGGCCATCTGCAGGCCTGCGTAAGTGGCCTTGTCGGCGGCAAATTCACCAATGATCATTGCTGCAGAAGTCGCCGCCGTGACACCCACGATCAGGTTCACCCCCACCGCCAGCGTGATGACTTTTTTCAGCTCCGTCAGCTTGAAGATGTGCCCGACCGCGATCTTGAACGGACGCCACCAGATGTCGCCGTGCTGCGGGTGGAGTTCCAGGGTGATCCGGCAGTTGCGCTGCCACACCAGCATGGCCAGATCCGCCAGCAAAAACAGGCCGGCGCTGCACAACGCCACCCAATACCATGCCCAGACTTCCAGCAGCAGAGCCGCAACCAGAGGCCCGAGCACCAGGCCTGTCTGGTCGGCAATCTGCGAGTACGACAGGGTCTTGGTATAGCTGTAGCGCTGGAAAATATACGGCAGCAGAACCTCGCGAGCCATGATGCCCTGAGTTGTCAACACACCGCACAAGGCCGAAAGCGCGACAAGCCAGAAAATGCCGCCGAAAACAGCGTGCAGAATCACCGCCAGAACGCAGATCAGCGCTCGATACACCTGGCTGATGTGCAGGATTCTGATCGGGGAGAACCTGTCGCACAGTGCCCCGCAGACCGGAAACGCCAGAAAGCGCGGCAGCGATTCGACGAAGAACGCCAAACCGGCCCAGGCGGCGCTATTGGTGGTCTGGAATACAACCAATGGCACGATGAACAACAGAATCTGATCCGCCAGCCGCGACAGAAACAAGGAAGTGAAAAACGCCAGGTAATCCTTTTGCACGCAAAACTCCTGTTGGCGTGGGCAGAGGGTGAGGATCGTATCGACGAACCGCGAGCCCGATACGTCGCCCGAAGGATACGTCTAAAGGTCTGTCAATGCATAAGCGACAGTGGATCCCGCCGGTGAAAACGCCGAACGCACGCTACAGGCTTGCAGAACAAACGCCGCCAACCCTAGAATGATAATCAATCCTAATTGCATTATTAGTTTGCCCCTATGCCCAGCCCTTCCCCTTTCAAGCAGCAGGTCAGCGTTTTTTATCGCGATCATCATCGTTGGCTATTTGGCTGGTTACGCCCGCGCGTCGAGTGCCGTGATCTGGCAGCTGATCTGGTGCAAGACGTTTTTATCCGCGTGCTGACCGCCAAGGATGCCGCTGTCCAGCTTGAAGCCGTGCGTGAGCCAAAGGGCTATCTGGCGACTATCGCGCGGCGGCTGATGATTGATCATTTTCGCCGGGCGCGCCTTGAGCGGGCCTGGTTGCAGGCTATGGCCGAACAGCCCGAAGCGGTGACCATCAGCGAAGAATCCAAAGCGATTCTGCTTGAAAGCCTTTACGAACTGGATGCGATGCTCGCGGGCCTGGGCGCCAATGTGCGGCGCGCGTTTCTGCTTTCCCAGATCGACGGTATGAATTACAAAGCCATCGCCGCCCAATTGGGCGTCTCCGTCGTGACCATCAACCGCTACATCGCCAAAGCGACGCAGCACTGCATGCTGTACAGCCTGGGTGTGGAGCGCTGATCACAATGACCACCCTGACCCCTCAGCAAAGACTGGCGCTTGAGCAAGCCGCAAACTGGTTCACCAAGCTGCAAAGCGAGGATGTTACCTGCGCGGATCAAGGTGTCTGGAGCGAATGGCTCGCCAGCTGCGGCGAAAACCGTTGGGCCTGGGATCAGGCGCAGCAGTTGCAGCAGCGCCTGCAAGGTCTGCCGACAGGTGTGACGGGACGCGCGTTCAGTCTGGCCGATCAACCGGAACAGAGCGGTCGCCGCACGTTACTCAAGGGCCTGGTCCTGGCGGTCGGTGGCGGCATGCTCAGCTATGGCGGCTATCGACACGCACACACAGCGGGCTGGACCGCCGATTATCGTACGGCGACCGGCGAACAACTCAGAACCGTACTGGCGGATGGCACCCTGCTGCAACTCGATACCGCAAGCGCTGTGGATGTCGCCTACGACGCCAACAGTCGCCGGCTGATGCTGCGCGAGGGCGAGATTCTGGTCACGACTGCCCCGGATCCGGCGGGTCAACCGTTTTTCGTGCAAACCCCGCAAGGTGTCGTCCAGGCGCTCGGCACACGATTCTCGGTGCGCAGTGAAAACGGCGCTGCACGCGTTGCGGTGTTCGAGCATCAGGTCCGCATTACTCCGCTCGCGGGCTTACCGCTGGTAGTGGATGCCGGGATGCAGTGCGCGTTCGATAGTCGCCAGACACAAATCCCCTCCCCCGTGACGCCCGGCCAGGATAGCTGGAGCAAGGGCGTGCTGGTCGCCAACGAGCAACGCCTCGACAGTTTTCTCGCGGAACTGGGCCGCTACCGCTCCGGCTGGCTGCGCTGTGATCCCGCCATTGCCGGCCTGCGCATCAGCGGTGCCTTTGCCTTGAACGACACTGATCAGGCCTTGCAGGCGCTGACCACCAGCTTGCCGGTGCGTGTAGAAGCAAAGACCCGCTATTGGGTAACCGTATTGCCGCGTTAAAAAAATTCACTGTTGATGATAGGTTTTCTCATTCTCGTTCGACTCATAGAGCAGAAGGGTAAACAGCCCGCCTGCCAATCAAGACGACGAGACATGCAAAGATGAAAATACCCTTCAAGACCGGCCGCCTCACGACGAGTCTGCGCGGCGCCCTGCTGTGTTCTACGTTGCTGGGAATCGGCGCTTCGTTGCCGGCTTACGCCGCCGAAGGCAGCGTGCGCGAGTACCACATCAGCGCCGGCGATCTGGGCACGGCCCTGACCCGCTTTGCAGCCGAGGCCGGTGTGGTCTTGTCGTTTGACCCGGCGCTCACGCGAGGGCTCAGTTCGACAGGGCTGGACGGGAAATTCGCCATGACTGATGGGCTTGAGCGTTTGCTGGCTGGTTCAGGCTTGCGGGCGATTCAGGAGAGCGACGGGCGCTATTCCCTGAGCCCCGGAAGTTCCCAGACCTCGGCAATAGAATTGGGCCGCACGGAGATCGTCTCCAATGAACTGGGGACCATCACCGAGGGCTCTGGGTCCTATACGCCGGGCACCATCGCCACCTCGACGCGCCTGGTCCTGTCCCCGCGCGAGACACCGCAATCGATCACCGTCGTCACGCGTCAGCACATGAATGACTTCGGCCTGAATAACGTCGACGATGTGATGCGCCATACGCCGGGCATCACCGTGTCGGCGTTCGACACCGAGCGCAGCAACTACTATGCCCGCGGGTTTTCCATCAATAATTTCCAGTACGACGGTATTCCCTCCACGTCCCGCAACGTCGGCTATTCCGCAGGTAACACTCTGAGCGACATGGCCATCTACGACCGGGTCGAGGTGCTCAAGGGCGCGACCGGGCTGTTGACGGGCGCCGGATCGCTGGGCGCCACCATCAACCTGGTGCGCAAAAAGCCCACCGCCGACTTTCAGGGGCATGCCAGCCTGGGTGTCGGTTCCTGGGACAACTATCGCAGTGAGCTGGACGTGAGTGGCCCGCTGACCGAAACCGGCAATGTGCGTGGCCGCGCCGTTGCCGCTTATCAGGACAAAAACTCGTTCATGGACCGCTATTCGCGCAAGAGTCCGGTGTACTACGGGATCATGGAATTCGATCTGTCACCGGACACCATGCTCACAGTCGGCGGCGACTACCAGGACAGCCTGCCCAAGGCGTCCACATGGTCGGGGAGTTTCCCGCTGATCGATGCCAACGGTGATCGCAATCACATCTCGCGCTCGTTCAACAACGGCGCCGACTGGAGCAGCTGGGAGCAATACACGCGCACCGTATTCGCCATGCTCGAGCACAACTTCGATAACGGTTGGGTCGGCAAGCTGCAGCTGGATCACAAGATCAATGGCTACCACGCGCTCGTGGGCTCCATTCAGGGCAGCACGCCAAATGCCGATGGCACCTCATCCATCACAGCCGGCAAATACACCGGTGAAACCGTCAGCGACTCAGCCGACCTGTACGTCACCGGACCCTTCAGCCTGCTGGGGCGTGAACATGAACTGGTGGTGGGCGGCTCCATTGCCACGTCTACCTGGAAAGGCAAAGGCTACTGGGATTACACCACCTACGGCCCGAATGTCGTCGATTTCAACAATTGGCACGGCAACTTCCGCGAACCTGATTGGGGCTCGCAGACGCAGTGGATCGACGATACCGTGCGCCAGACAGGTGCCTACGTCACCACACGCCTGAACATCACCGACGACTTGAAGGTGTTGCTCGGCGGGCGCGTCGTTAACTACCAGCTGACTGGCATCACCCCGTCCTACAAGGAAACCGGGCGCTTTGTGCCTTACGCTGGCGCGGTCTATGACCTGAACGACACCTATTCGGTGTACGCCAGCTACACGGACATTTTCATGCCGCAGGAAAACTACAACCGCGACCGCGATAACAAGATCCTTGATCCGGACGAAGGCCAGAACTATGAACTTGGCATCAAGGCCGAGTTCTTCGACAAACGCTTGAACGCCAGCGCTGCCTACTTCGAAATTCATGAAGACAATCGTTCGGTGTCCGATGACGAGTACAACAATCGCCAGCCGACCCCTGACAACTATGCGTTCAAAGGTACCCAAGCCGTCACCAAGGGTTATGAAATCGAGATGTCCGGCGAGCTGGCGCCTGGCTGGCAGCTGCAGGCCGGCTACACGCACAAGATCGTGCGTGACGACAACGACATAAAAATCTCCACCTTCGAGCCCGAAGATCAAATCAGCCTGTATACCTCCTACAAGCTCAAAGGCAATCTTGACCGGCTCACCCTCGGCGGCGGCACCCGCTGGCAGAGCGTTGCGTGGCAGGATATCTACAACTCCCCGCATGGCGGCTACGAGGAGTTTTCCCAGAAAGCCTACTGGCTGGTGGACGCCATGGCCCGTTATCAGTTCAGCGAAAATCTCTCGACGACGCTGAACGCCAATAACATCTTTGACAAGTCCTACTACACCAACATCGGCTTCTACAATTCTGCGGCATACGGCGAGCCGCGCAACTTCATGCTCACTACTCGTTGGGATTTCTGAACCCCATCGCAGACGCACGATGACGCCTTGTCAGCTCATCGTGCAACCGGCATAGCCGTGCGGGATACAAGCAATGCCAGCACGGCTGCTACCAGGAGAAATACCCCGCTGGCGATGAACGTCGCCTGGTAGCCAACGCCGTCATACAGCAACCCGCCCACCGTTGCGCCGAGGGTAATTGCCAGCTGAATCACCGCCACCATCAACCCGCCGCCGGCCTCCGCATCCCGTGGCAGTATTCGTGACAGCCAGGTAAACCAACCCACCGGCGCACACGTCGCGATCAAGCCCCACGCCCCGAGCAGGACCGCTGTCAGCCACATTGAGCTGCCATAACCCAGCAGAGCGATGGCAATTACCGCCATCAAAAACGGGATGATCATCAGCACTCGGTAAAGACTTCGGTTCAACACCGAGCCAATCACCATCGTCCCAACTAATCCGGCCATGCCGATAATCAGCAACAACAGGGATAGCCCGGAAACATCGACGCGGGTGACCGATTCGAGAAACGGACGCAGATAGGTGAACAGCGTGAACTGCCCCATGAACAGAAACGCCACTGCGGCCATACCCAAGGCAACTTTGGCGCTGCCCAATAGCCGGAACACATCAGTTGCGGATCCCGATTTATTGTCGGCCGGCATTTTCGGCAGCGTAAACGCTTGCCAACACAGCGCTACCGCGGCAAGCGGTACCACACAAAAGAACGCGCCACGCCAGCCAATCAGTCCGCCCATGAGGCTACCAATGGGCGCGGCAACTGCAGTTGCCAACGCAGTGCCACCCTGCATGACCGCGATTGCCTTGGGGACAAAGTTCTGCGGCGCAATCCGCATCATGACAGCGGTTGACATGGCCCAGCTGCCACCAATCGCAATGCCCAATATCGCCCGACCCACCATCAGGGTGAAGTAGTTCGGCGCTAACGCCACGAGCGTTCCAGAACCAATCATCAGCAGGGTCAGGAACAGCAGCACGGGTCTTCGGTCGAGCCGACGCGTTGCGGAGGAGATGAACAGGCTGGTGAGGACAGCGAAAATGCCGGAAATTGAAATCGCTTGTCCGGCCTGCCCTTCGGTAAGTGCAAGATCGCTCGCAATCGGGGTGAGCAAACTTACAGGCAGGAATTCCGAAGTCACCAGGGCAAAGGCACACAACGACATCGCCAGGACGGCTCCCCATACCTGCCGACTTGCAGCCTGAACAGGAAAAGCGGTGCTGTTCATCAAATTTTCTCCAACGCGTAAAGCTCCACCACCTGCACAGCGTGCAGGCCTGAGAGGCGATTACAGGGGGTTTTACAGGTTCGGAACTGTGCAGCCGGCTCAAATCGCAAGACCCTGCGCAACAGCAGGGCCCGGCACCGTCGCCGGAGCGGTCAGCGCGTTATGTCACTTGAGGTTGGTTTGAAAGAATGCGGTCAGCTTGGCAAACGGGATAAGGTCGACCCGATCATAGAGGTCCACATGCCCCGCACCCGGAATGATAACCAGCTCTTTCGGCTGGCCAGCCAGGCGATAGGCCTCTTCACTGAACTCGCGCGAGTGAGCATTTTCCCCGGCGATGAACAGCATTGGGCGCGGGGATATGGTCTCGATATCGTTGAACGGGTAGAAGTTCATGAACTTCGCGTTGCTGGTCAAAGTTGGGTGAGTGGTCAGCAATGACGACTGCCCTTTGGGCGTGAACTCGCCGCGAGGCGTGCGGTAAAAATCATAGAATTCGCGTTCGATAGCAGTGGATTTGTCCGTCAGCGCCTGAACCGTGCCGCTGGTGTATTTCGTTTCCCCACCAGTGAATTCCACATAGCGCTGCTCGGCAGCCGCTGCGATGGCTTGCTTTCTCTGCTCGACGGTGAACGAATGCTTCAAGCCGTTACGGTTAACCGCACCCATGTCATACATGCTGACGGTGGCAACGGCTTTCATGCGGGGATCAATTTTTGCCGCGCTGATCACAAAGCTTCCGCTGCCGCAAATACCCAGGACGCCGATCCTGTTTCGGTCCACGAATGTCTGGGAACCCAGGTAGTCCACCGCCGCGCTGAAGTCTTCAGCGTAGATTTCAGCTGACACCGCATTGCGTGGATGGCCTGCGCTTTCACCCCAAAACGACAGGTCCACGGCCAGGGTCACAAAGCCCTGCTCCGCCAGCTTTTGCGCATACAGGTTGGAGCTCTGCTCTTTGACCGCCCCCATGGGATGGCCAACGATGATTGCCGGATTTTTGCTGTTTGCGCTCACGCCTTCAGGGATATACAGATTCCCCACTGTGTTCATCTGATACTGATTTTTGAAGGTCACTTTTTGGACCTTGACCTTCTCACTCTTGTAGAAATTATCGGCTCCGTTGGACATGTCTGCGCCCAGTGCCGAGAGCGACGCCATCAAAAGGCCGAGCAACACAACGAGTTGTCTCATGCAATACTCCCGATTCGGTAGATGGTACTGATCAACCCGTGTTTGCGGCCTGGATCAGAGGAAGGTGTGCACCGAGCCTGTGACTACAGTTGGCGCTCGGGCTATTATCCGGCAGCAAGACATGTTTGATAATCTAATGAACTCTTCTCGTGCTAATAAGCAGTGCTAATCAATAACGCGGGCGTAATTCGATGCCACGATACAATCTGAACGATCTTCTGGCCTTTGTAACAGTCGCCAGAGAGGGCAGTTTTACCCGTGCGGCGGCCCATTTGGGCGTCACACAGTCAGCGCTCAGTCAAACGGTTTCTGGCCTTGAGAAGCGACTCGAAATAAGGCTGTTGGCGCGCACCACGCGTAGCGTTTCCCCCACCAGCGCGGGGGAGCGCCTGATGCAGGCCATCGGCCATCGCTTCGACGAGATAGAGACCGAACTGGATGCCTTGACAGCGCTCAGGGATAAGCCCGCGGGCACGGTCCGTATTACCTGCGGCGATTTCGTCCTGAGGACCGTGCTGCTTCCCCGACTCACGCCCATGCTCCTCGAATACCCCGACATCAACATCGAGTTCGATATCAATTACGGCTTTCGGGACATCGTCGCCGACCGCTTCGATGCGGGGATACGATTTGGCGCGACAGTCGATAAAGACATGATCGCCGTTCCCATCGGGCCCAAGGTGCGGATGGCGGCCGTGGCATCGCCCGCTTATTTCGCGACCAAGCCAATACCGAAAACCCCGCAGGATCTGCTTGATCACCCATGCATCGACATTCGCTTCCCGACTCGTGGCGGAGTGGATGCCTGGGAGTTCGAAAAACGTGGTCGCAAGGTCAACGTGCGTGTCGCAGGACAGATAATTCTCAACACCAGTGCCCACGTGCCTGCCGCAGCAGTCAATGGTTTAGGCATCGCCTATTTACCGGAGGAGGAATTTGCGCCGCATATTGAAGAGGGGCGTTTGATACGCGTTCTGGAGGATTGGTGCCCTTCGTTCTCGGGCTATCACCTGTATTACCCAAGCCGTCGTCTGCAGACCCCGGCCTTTTCGCTGGTCCTGAACACGCTGCGCGGTGACGGCGCGGCGATCACTGACAGCGCCCGCCGAAACAAGATGTAAAGGCCAGAAACGAAGCGGCCGCAACGAACAGTGTGTCCGTTGCGGCCGGCGAACGACGGGATGATTGATCAGGTGAACAGATCAACACCCAACTGGAACGCTACCCACAGCGCCAGACCTGTTGCGAACAGCAGAGCGATATTCTCGAACAGGTTGTTGCGATACTTCTTGTCCAGCAGTGATTTCTGGTTGGACATGATCAGCAGGCCCAGGGAAATGACCGGCAGCCCGATAATGTTCAACGCGCTGACACCAATGGTCAGTGTCACGAAGTCCGGCATGCCTGGCAGAGACCAAACCAACGGGGTTACCAGAATGAACAGCATGAACCACTTGTGCATCGGGTCATGATGGAATTCCTTGCCGTAACGCTCACGACGTTTCGGGCTCACGTGCTGGAAGGCGTCGGTAATCAACATCGGGAAAGCAGTGGTCTTGCCGGAGATACTGGCAAACAGCGTGGCAAATACGCCGATGAAGAACACGTACCAGCCAATCGGGCCGAAGACGATTTCCAGAGCCTTGCCCAGGTCGCTCAAGGTTTTAACTTCAATCCCGTTCGGCCGCAGGATTTCCGCGCCCACGATCCAGATCGCCAGGTTAATGATGATGCCGATAAACACGGCGAACAGTAGATCGTTACGCTGAACACGCTTGTGTTCGGGACCGGTCCAGCCCTTCTGCCGCATGACATACGGGTGAACAAAGTTGGCGACCGAGCCGGCAACCGCACCGATGACCGAAACGGCGACCAGCAGCGCGCCATGCACGCCTTCATCCGGGGGAATGCTGAAACCGATGGTGCCTTTGACAATGCCCATGACATCCGGTCCGGACATCACTGCCAGCGCGATAAACGCCAAGGTCATGATCGCCAGCAGGACCTTCATGACGCCTTCGATCATCGAGTAAATATTACGACCGACCAGCATCCAGACGGCCAGCACCACAGCGACAGAACACAACAGTGGGTAATCAATCTTCAAGAGCATGGCCAAGGCTTCGCCAGCGCCTTTGATCATGTAGGCATTCATCAAATGCCCCATGAGCAAGGCATACACCAGCAAGAACCAGCCGAAAAACGGGTTCAACTGGGCATAGCCTTGCAGGATGGTCATCCCTTGGTTATTGCAGAGCTGGAAGCGCGCAATGATGTTGACGATCAAATATCTCAAGAGCAGAGATACCGCCAACACCCACATCATTGCGTATCCGTAGTTCGCCCCTGCTACAGACGAAGTGATCAAGTCACCGGCGCCCAGCCAGGAAAGAACGGCGATGATACCGGGGCCCAACAGTTTCAAAATTCGCGAGATGGGGCTTTTTGAAGGCGCTGCGACTTGCGCTTCAGCGGAAGGAGTGCTCGGCATGTGTGGATCTCCGTTATTTTTTTTGTAGGAACCGGCGCAGTCGAACATAGTAGGTACGACGTCGTACAACCATTCTTGAAGTGAAGTATTTAAAAATGTTTCCAGTGTCAGATGCACGTTTGCTGGCCAAGTGCCTTTTTTAGAAACGCTCTAAACCGGGCAAGCTCAAAGCAGACGTGATCGAAGCAGTTCGTTTACGGCGCACAATGGCGGCGACGGTTCAGCGAGCGCCTTGACCCCGCGACTCGGTCTAACCTGCATAAAACGGCCTCAAAAACGGCTCGACCTCTCGATGCACAGGAACTGCAATGACCGGTATGACAATGCGCCGCTGCTCGGCATGGGCCCTGCTCTCTTTGCTCGCCATCAACCTGGCGCTGATCGCGGGATGCTCAGGCACCACGCCGACCCAAGGTTCGAACTGCTACGCAAAGGCATTGCCCACGGCGGGCACAGGTGGCCTGGCCTGGGGCTCGTCCATGAATATGGCGCGCAAAAAATCGTTGGCTAATTGCAAGCGCTATGCCGGGCAATCCGGTGGCACACCCAGTACCTGCGAAGTGGTGTTGGCCAAGTGCAAGCATTAGCCTTTGACCACTCCAGCAGCGTGTAACGCCTGAATCTGTGCGTCGGAATAACCCATCTGCGCCAGCAGTTCAGTGGAGTGACTGCCGAGCTCAGGAACGTTCAGACGTGTGCCGAAGCGTTGGCCATTCATTTCGAAGGGCAACATAGGCACCTTGACGTTTTCACCGTCAGGCAGCGTCAGCGCCGCCATGCCACCCGAAGCATTCAAGTGGCGGTCTTCGAACAGATCCTCGGGGCGCTGGATTGGCGAGAACGGCAGCCCTGCCGCTTCGCAGCGCGCCATGACCTCAACCTTGCTCATGTCGCCCAGACGCTGGCTGACAAAAGGCAGGATCTGCTCACGGGCCTGCACCCGCTGGTTATTCTGCGCCAAAGTGGGGTCAACAGCCCAGTCACTGAAGTCAAAGGCCTTGCAGAAGCTTTGCCATTGGCCGTCGCTCACGACGCCCAGAAACACCTGTTCATCATCGGCCGTCGTGAACACGTCGTAGATGGCCCAGGCCGAGATGCGATTGGGCATGGGTGCGGCGGCCTTGCCAGTTACGACTTTCTGCATCATGTGTTGCGCGACGAGGAAGGCCGAGTTTTCGAACAGGCCGGTCTGCACGAACTGGCCCAGGCCGGTGGAATTACGCTGGTGCAAGGCGGCCAGGATTGAAATGGCACTGAACATGCCGCCCATGACGTCATTCACCGACGCGCCAGCCCGCAGCGGACGCCCCACCGGCCCGGTCATGTAGGCCAGGCCGGTCATCATCTGCACCACTTCATCCAGTGCTGTGCGCTGGTCGTAGGGGCCGGGCAGAAATCCTTTCATCGAGCTGTAGATGATCGACGGGTTGATCGCTTTGACCTGCTCATAACCCAGCGCGAGTTTTTCCATGGCGCCAGGGCGAAAGTTTTCGGTGACCACGTCCGCGCTGGCGATCAGTTTACGGACCGCCTGCATGCCTTCCTCGGTTTTCATGTCCACGGCGAAACTTTTTTTGTTGCGGTTATAGGTCATCCAGTATCCCGCGCCCGAACCCCGCAAACGCCGAGTGTTATCGCCCGCCGGAGCCGGTTCGACCTTGATCACTTCGGCGCCAAGATCCGCCAGGACCAGACCGCAAGTCGGCCCCATGACCATATGCACGAATTCAATGACACGAATGCCCGCCAGTGGCAGGGCCTTGTCGGAAGTTTGCTGCATAGTCATAGATCCTTGCCTGCGTAACGAAAATTCTTGCCTACCCCGGCGTCCGGGATGAAGCCGTAAAGCGGCTCGCCCGGCAGGCCTTGGCGCAGCCATTCCCGTGCGGCAACCAGCCGATCAATGTCGACGCCAGTGCGCAGGCCCATGGATTCGAGCAGGTAAACCAGATCCTCGGTGACGATATTGCCCGACGCTCCCGGCGCATAAGGACAGCCGCCCAGGCCACCTTGGGACGCGTCGATGGTGGTCACGCCGGCGTCCAGCGCCGCCACCACATTCGCCAGACCCTGGCCACGGGTGTTGTGAAAGTGCGCGCTGCCCGCCACAGGCCCCAGTTCATTGCGCAAGCGGGTAAACAGGCTACGCACCTGCGTGGGATTGGCATAACCGACCGTATCGGCCAGACCCACCTCCTCCACGCCGAGTTCGGCCATCTTCAGTGCCATGCGGATCACGTCATCTGCGGGCACGACGCCTTGCAGGGTGCAGCCAAATACCGTGGAGAGTCCGGCTTCAATTTGCACATGAGGAAAGTTCTGGTCGCGCCAGGCAACGACCGAGCGAACTTCCTCGATCACTTGCGCATGCGTCTTGCGAATGTTGGCCAGCGAGTGCGGCTCGCTCACCGAAATCGGCAGGGTTATCTTCTGCACGCCGGCTTCAAACGCTGCCTGGGCGCCTCTGAGATTGGGCACCAGCGCGGTGACGAACAGCCCCGGCAGCGTGCGGCCATGGGCCACCAGCTGTGCGGCATCGGCCATTTGTGGCAGCAACTTTGCCGGGACGAACGAGCCAATCTCGATCTCGCGCAGGCCGGACGCCGCCAGAGCCGAAATCCAGTTGATTTTCAGGGCTGTCGGCATCGTCGCCGCCACGCTTTGCAGGCCGTCCCGTGGCCCTACTTCGCTGATCAGCACATCAATGTCGGGATTGTTTTGCATGGTGTAGCCTCTTCTGGGTTCAGGGCGTTGGCGCAGCCGCTCAGTGCAGGAAGGACAGCGCGCCGATCATCAGCGACATCACGAACATCACGCCGACCGTGCCCAGTGACCATTTCAGGGAGATACGCTGGTTGTCCGCATAATCGACATCCAGCAATCCGCACAACAGATAAGTTGATGCCACCAGTGGACTCAGCACATGAACCGGCTGACCGATCAGCCCCGCGACGGCCATTTCCATGGGACCAATGCCGTAGTGGCTGGCGGTGTCGGCGAGGATCGGCAAGATGCCGAAATAGAACGCATCGTTGGTCAGCACGTAGGTGCCCGGCATGCTCAACAGTGCGGTAATCAGCGACATGTACTGCCCGGCCCACTGCGGAATGATGTAGATCAGGCTTTCCGAGATGGCTTTGATCATGCCCGTGCCGGTCATGATGCCGACGAAGATCCCTGCCGCGAAAATCAGCAGCGACACCAGCATCACGTTATCCGCGTGGCGGGCGATCAGGGCTTTCTGTTCTTCGATTTTCGGGAAGTTGACCACCGCGCCGAGGCCGAAAGCCAGCATGAACAGAATCGGCAGCGGCAACACGCTCATGACCATGCAGGCAATCAATGTGATGGTCAGCACGGCATTGAAGGCGAAGCGCCAATCGCCAGGTCTGGATTCCTTGAAATGATCCATGCCCTCGCCTTCACGCAGTTCGATCACGCCCAGACGACGCTTCTCCATGCGGCCCAGCAAAAACGCCACGAACACCACCCACGCCAGCGCGGCGAGCATCATTGGCAGCATTTCCATGAACAGACTGGCGACGTCCACATGCATGGCACTCGCGGCCCGGGAAAACGGCCCGGCCCAGGGCAGCATGTTCATCACGCCGTTGCTCAGCAGCAACACGGTCGCCATGACTTGCAGGCGAATACCGGTGCGCCGGTACAACGGCAACAACGCGGCGGTGGTGATGATGTAGGTGGTCGCGCCGTCGCCATCGAGGCCGACGCAGATACCGAGAATGGCGCTGCCGATCACGATTTTCTGCGGATCGCCCTTGACCACCTTGAGGATCAGCTTGACCAGCGGATTGAACAAGCCGGCATCGGTCATCATCGAAAAGTACAGAATCGCGAAGGTGAGCATGATGCCGGTGGGTGCGAGCATCTTCACCCCGTCGATCATCATCGGGCCGAGCCCTGCGGCAAAACCGCCGATGCAGGCGAAGACCACCGGCACCAGCATCAGCGCCACCAGGGGCGAGAGCCGGCGGCTCATGACCAGGTACATGAAGCAGGTGATCATCGTATAGCTGAGGATCGTCAGCATGGGTTCCCTCTTTTTTTTAGTTTTATCTGGGTGACGTTTTGCGGGTGCAACCCGGCAGCCATCAGCGGCGATGACCGACAGCGTGTTGAGTGCGGGGTATCAGTGCAATGAACTCAGACCGGCAAGCCCTTGGCTCGCAGCAGCGCGTCGAATCGTTCAGGGTTGGCGGTGCCGAGGCGGTTGGTTTCGCGGATGGCCGCTTCCCGATCCAGATGGGCAAGGGCTTTGGGCAGCAGCGCGGCAACGTCGGCCTGCGGCACTGCCAGCACGCCATCTGCGTCGCCGAGCATCAGATCGCCCGGCATCACGCACAAACCGGCGCAGGCAATCGGCACGTTGATTTCACCGGGACCGTCCTTGCTTGGACCCCGATGGGTATGCCCCGCTGCGAACACCGGCAGGATACCTTCGGCCAATTCCTCAAGATCACGAACGGCGCCATCAATAACGATCCCGCCCAGTTTCACGCGCAATGCGGTGGTGCGCACCAGACCGCCAATCACCGCCTGACTGACATCGCCAGCGCCGTCGATGACCAGCACATCGCCGGGCTGCACCATCATCAGCGCCTTGTGCACCATCAGGTTGTCACCGGGCCGCACACGCAGGGTAAACGCCGGGCCGCACAGCTTGAGCGCCAGGTCGCCGTGGTAGATGCGCAAGCCCCGGGCGCCGATGTTGCGACCCAGACAATCCCCGGCGACAGCAACCGGAATAGCGCGAAACGCTTCAATCAGTTCACTGCCCAGGCCATCATTGCGCGGGTTGATGCGGTAGCCCGTTGGCCAGTCATTGAGAGCAGAAGCGGTCATGGAATATCTCCGGTCAGAGGGGAAGGATGTCGGCGTTGACACAGGACGTACGCGGCACGGGTTTGCCGCGCAGAAAATCAGTCACGTTGGTTGCCGCGTCACGCGCCATGGCGGCCAGCGCTGCTGGCGTCGAACCGCCGACATGGGGCGTGAGCAGCACGTTGTCCAGGCTCAACAGCGGGCTGTCGGCAGGCAGTGGTTCGATGGCCATGGTGTCCAGGCCGGCGGCGAACAGCCGACCGCTGCGCAAGGCGTCGACCAGTGCCGTTTCGTTGACGACTTCACCTCGTGCGGTATTGATCAGCACGGCGTGTTCCGGAAGCAACGCGAGTTCGGCAGCGCCGATCAGGTCTCGGGTTTGCGCGGTGAGCGGCACGTGCAGGCTCAGAACACCACTGACAGCCAAAAGAGTCGCCAACGAGCCCATGCGTTCGGCGCCCATCAAGTCGCTGTCGGCGGTGAGGAATGGATCGTAGACTTTTACCGACATGCCCAGCGCCTGACACACCGTGGTCACTTTGCGCGCGACCTGTCCGAAACCCACCAACCCCAGAGTGCGACCTTGCAACTGCAGGCCGTCCTGGGCGCGGGACCAGCGACCGGCGCGGATTTCGCGGTCCATCCAGCTGACTTTGCGTGCAGCGCCAAACAGCAGAGCCAGGGTCATTTCGCACACCGACTGCGCGTTGGCGCCCGGCGTGACATACACCGGAATGCCTCGGGCGCTGGCCGCCGCGACATCGATATTGCTCACGCCAACACCGTGTTTGGAGATGACTTTCAGGCTCGGGCACGAAGCAATCGCCTGTTCACTCAGCTCGAAGGTGCGAGAGATCACGGCGTCCACCGGCTCAGTCGCCATCAGCCGCTCGATATCAGCGACTTCCTGCCCCTGACGGACGAACAAGACGCGGCAATCCTGCTGGCTGAGGACATTCAGTCCAGCAGGGGCCAGGCGCTCTGCAGTGACGAGAATGGTGTAGGTCATAGTGGACGCCTTGTTTTGATTATTGGCATCGGTATCGACTTCATTGACCGTCGCCTACCGCCATGGCACCCATGTTTAACCTATTTTTCGTATAAATCTATTTCCGCTTTGTTATTCAACTATGAATATTATTGATAGAAATACCCATGCTTCGGCCACGCTGGGGAAATGGGTAACACTTGCCGGGACAGTCAATCGTGATCGGAGTGATCGGTGAACAACGCCGTGCCTTCCCGCTTGAGCAGGTCAACGATGTAGGCGGCAGGCGGCGAAACGTAAGCCTCGCGGCGCATCACCAGGCCGAAACTTCGTTTCATGGTGGTTTCTGCGAGCGGGACTTCACGCAAGGTTGCGCCGATCTTGCCGACACCCAGGTTATGCCTGGAAATGAAGCTCAACAGCGGCGTGTGAGCGATCAGGCGCGGCATCATATTGATGGAGTTGGTCTGAATCTGGATCTGCGGCATATCCAGTTGATGATTGAAAAAGGCGTTATCGATCCAGCGGCGGGTTGCCACAGTCGGCGCGGCCAACACCCAGCGCCAATTACACAGGTCGGCCATGCTGATCGGTTGTTTGAACAACGCGTGGTCGACGCTGGCGACCACCACCACTTCATCCTGCAACAACGCGAACGTCTCGAATTGCGCAACGTCCACCGCCGATAACGGACAGATCAACAGGTCCAGTTGTCCCGTACGCAATGCGTTGAGCAGCATGTCGTTCTGTCCGGTGACCAGTTCCAGGGTCAGGTCCGGCGCGGTCTCCAGCAACAGTGAAACCAGGCTTGGCAACAGGTATTCGGCAGCAGTCGGCCCGCAGCCAAGGCGGACATTGCCTACCGTGCCTTTGGCGAAATCCTGAATCTCCCGACGGGTTTCCTGTACGCCCTGACGCAAGTGTCGCGCCCGCATCAAGAGCAATTCACCGGCGGGAGTCAGGCGCATCCGACGCCCCTCGCGGAAAAACAACGCGGTGCCGAGGGTTTGTTCCAGACGCTGGATGCTTTTGGACAGCGCAGGCTGGGTACGATGCAACTTGTCACCGGCGCGACCGAGATTGCCCAGATCGGCGATGGTTTCGAAATAGTAGAGGTCGCGTAAATCCATCGAGACAAATTCCACCTTGGTTTGTGCAGCACACTTATTCGCCTGCCCGTTGGGGACCGGGTTGCGCCTGTTTCCAGAAGAACATTCATAACACTCTGCGGTCGTAAACACTCATTCGGCTTTAAATCAGTGATTGATCCTGTCATCGGGAACCACCGCACTCGGCGTCATTCAAACAAACCGAGCCTGAGTAATTTGATACTGTGTCATCGGATTTTTCGACGCCAATGCATTGCGGTGATTTTCCGCTCATCACTTGAGCCTGCTTCACCCGTCACAAAAGCCTTCAAAGGGAAAAATTTTGACCGCTATCGACACTGAAGCATCCCTGCAAGCCGCCATCGATAATTGCGCTCGGGAACCTATTCGCATCCCGGGCAGCATCCAGCCGCAAGGCTTCCTGATCGTGATTGATGAACCGACGATGAAGATCGTCCAGATCAGCGAAAACATTGCGCAATGGCTGAATATCGAGCAGGCGTCCCTCTTGGGCATGGAGCTGGATGCACTCGTCGAGAATGGCTCTGCGTATCTGGACCAACTGGGCGAACTGGACGACGATGCGTCGCTGCCCTGCCATGTCGGCGATGTCACTTTTCTTCAGGGCGATCAATCCGGCCAGCCCGTCGCGATGTTGCTCCATCGCAATGACGACGTCTTGATTGCCGAATTTGAACCCGCCGGTGATAGCGCTGCGGCGCACGGTCGCCTGTATCCGTTGGTGCGTTCGTTCATCAGTCAGATGCGCGAAGACGAAAGCGTTGACGAACTGTGCAATCGCTCTGTCTGCTTCATCAAGCGCATTACGGGCTTCGGGCGAGTCAATAGTTATCGATTCGACAAAGACGGCAACGGCGTGGTCAACGCCGAGCTGGCCAACGAGGGCTACCCCAGTTATCTGGGGCTATGTTTCCCGGCGTCGGACATTCCCCGGCAAGCGCGCGAGCTTTACTGCGCCAATCGCATCCGGATCATTGCCGATGCCAACTACGTGCCCTCCGCGATTATCCCGGCGATCAATCCCAGAACGCAGCGCCCCCTGGATTTGAGCTATGCGACCCTGCGCAGTGTTTCGCCCGTACATCTGCAGTACATGCGCAACATGGGCACCGGCGCATCCATGTCCATCTCGATTGTGGTTGATGGTCAACTGTGGGGGCTGATTTCCTGCCATAACTCAGAACCCCGCTCTGTCAGCTTCCAGACCCGCTCGGCCTGCGAACTGCTGGGGCGAGTTCTGTCATTGCAGGTGGAAACCAAGGAAGCTCACCTGCGCAATCAGCGCATGCTGGGCCTGCGACGAGACATCGTCCAGATGCTCGCGGCCATGGCCGATCAAGACAGCGTATTCAACGGGCTGAAAGCCCTGCCTGACACGTTTATCCGTTTTGTCGGTGCCACCGGCGCGGCGGTCGTCTCTGACAACGAATGCGACCTGTACGGCCAGACGCCACCGGAAGGACAGGTTCGAGCGCTCGCCGCGTGGCTGACCAGGCGCAATGGCCCGGATGTCTTTCACACCGACAATGTCGGCCTGGAAATCCCTCAGTTGCCCGGGCTTGCGAAATCAGTGAGCGGCGTTTTGTCCGTTTCCATCTCCGAGCTGCATTCGAACTTCCTGATCTGGTTCAAATGCGAGCAGGCCCGTACCGTTCAGTGGGCAGGGAAACCGGAAAAAGCCGTTGATCAAAGCGGATCGTTGAGCCCCCGCCAGAGCTTTGATCTCTGGAAACAGAAGGTCGAAGGCTTCTCCACGGGCTGGGATGCAACCGAACTGGAAGGTGTCGCCGAATTACGCCTGGCCGTGCTCGGGATTGTGTTGCGCAAAGCGGAGGAAATGGCCCAACTGGCGACCGAACTCAAGCGCAGCAACAAAGAGCTTGAAGCGTTTTCCTACAGTGTGTCCCATGATCTGCGCGCCCCGCTGCGCCACATTGCCGGCTATGCCGAGTTGCTCACGGATATGGAACAGGGAAACCTTACCGAGCGTGGCCAGCGCTTCCTGGGCACCATTGGCGAGTCGGCAAAATTTGCCGGCACCCTGGTGGACAACCTGCTCAGCTTCTCCCAGATGGGTCGATCGGCCATGCGTCAGTCAGAGGTCAATCTGACTGCCATGGTGGAATCGATTCGGGCTGAAATGAAACCCGACTATGAAGGCCGGACGATCGAGTGGGTGGTTCGCGACCTGCCCGTCATCATTGCCGACCCTGCGTTCCTGCACCTGGCCATGCGCAACCTTATCGCCAACGCCATCAAGTACACCCGCACCAAAGCGATTGCCACTATTGAGATCGATGCAATCAAGGGCGAAAAATTCGTCGAAGTCAGCATTCGTGATAACGGCGTGGGCTTTGACATGCAATACGCAGACAAGCTGTTCGGAGTCTTCCAGCGCCTGCACCGCATGGAAGAATTCGAAGGCACCGGTATCGGCCTGGCCAACGTCAGACGGATTATCGAACGTCAGGGTGGCACCGTCCGGGCGCAAGGTGTCCTCGACCAAGGCGCGGTCTTCTCCTTCACCTTACCCATTCAAACCTTGAGTCCAGTTGCCTGATTGAGGAAAAACACGATGCTCAAACCCATATTGCTGGTCGAGGACAATCCTCAGGATCTGGAGCTGACCCTGATCGCTCTGGAACGTAGCCAGCTTGCCAATGAAGTGATCGTTGTCCGTGACGGCGCGGAAGCGCTTGACTACCTGTTTCGCCGCGACAGCTACGCCCAACGGCTCGATGGAAATCCCGCAGTACTGCTGCTGGACCTGAAACTGCCCAAGGTCGATGGACTGCAAGTGCTCGAAGCCGTGCGCCAGTCGGAAGAGCTGCGCAGTATCCCGGTGGTCATGCTGACCTCATCCCGTGAAGAGCCTGATTTGTCGCGAGCCTATCAATTGGGCGTCAACGCCTACGTCGTCAAGCCGGTGGAGTTCAAGGAGTTCGTCAGCGCCATTTCGGACCTGGGTATTTTCTGGGCCGTGCTGAACGAGCCGCCACCCGGATCGGTCAGAGCTCAACGTCGTCCCGGTTCCTGACCTTTATTGATAAGCGCAGTCGACTTAATGCCATTTAAAACACTGAGAATTCTCCTGATTGAAGACAGCCCGCACGATGCGGAGCTGACACTTTTGGCATTGGAAGCCAGCGGCATCGAAGTCGACTCAACGCTGGTTCACAATCACCACGGCGCGGCTCAAGCCCTGAGCCAACAGGTATTTGACGTCGTTCTGTGCGACTTCCTGCTGCCTGGATCTTCCGGCGCAGACGTGCTGAAAATCGCTCAGCAGCTGACACCCAAGACTCCGTTCATTTTTCTGTCGGGGATTTTCGGCGAGCAGCAGGCGGTGGAGATGATGCGTCTGGGGGCGGTGGATTACGTCCTCAAGCAAAACCTGAAAATGCTGCCCAAGGCCGTCAAACGCGCGGTCTCGGAGGTCCGTGAACGCGCGCAACGCAAGGCTGCCGAATCAGCGTTGCAAGACGTCGAAGTTCGTGCCCGGCTCGCCATCGAGGCGGCAATGATGGGCGTCTGGGAGCTTGAGCCGTTGACCGGACGGCTGCTGTGGGATGAACGCTGCAACGCCTTGTACGAACTCTTGCCCAATAGCCCGGTCGACCTGCCTTTTCTTCTGGCCCGCTGCCATCCGAAAGACCGAGCGCTGCTTGAGCTGAAAATCAACGAGGCCATGTCAAAGGAAGCCGACTACCAGATCGAATACCGGGCGCTGATGCCCAATGGTCGGTCGCGGTGGTTGTTTTCCAATGGACGCTCGGTCTTTGAAAATGGCCAATGTGTGCGTTTCACCGGTGTGATGCAGGACATCAGCGAGCGTAAACAGGCGACCAGGGAACTGGTGGAACTCAACCAACTGCTGGGCGCACGCATCGAGCTGCGCACCCGTGAACGTGATCGCACCTGGGAGTTGTCCCGGGAGTTGCTGGCCGTGTTGCAGCTCGACATGACGCCCATATCCTTGAACCCGGCGTGGGAAGCGGCCTTGGGCTGGTCCAATCAGCAGATCAGCCAGATGCGGCTATGGGAATTGATTCACCCGCTGGATCTGGACGCTACGGTCCAGGAAGTCGAGAGCATTGCTCGCGGCAATATTTCGACCCGTTTCGTCAATCGCATGAAACACCGATCCGGTGACTATCGCTGGTTGTCCTGGACCATCGTGCCCGAGGACGGACTGATGTATGCCGCCGTTCGCGATATCACCGAAGAGCGCGCGGTCATCGATGAGCTTGCCGCTGCCAACAAACTGCTTCGCGCGCAAATCAGCGAGAAAGAGCGCATAGAGGCCGACCTGCAACAGATGCAGCGACTCGAAGTGGTCGGTCAATTGACCGCAGGTGTTGCCCACGATTTCAACAACCTTTTGACCGTCATCCTGACCAGTACCGCCTTCGCCATTCGCGACATCGAGCGCGGCACCCTGGACAAGACCGTCAACCGTTTGCAGAACGTCAAGGATGCCGGGGAACGCGGCGCGCGGCTCACCGCTCAATTGCTCTCGTTTTCGCGCCGGCAACGGCTGCAACCTGTGGCGATCAGCCTGAACGACACCATCCGCAGTATGGGGACTTTGCTGGTCCGGGCATTGGGAGGCAGTGTCTGGATTGAAACCGATCTGGCCACCGATCTCTGGTACGCCATGGGTGACCCGACGCAGACCGAAATGATCATCCTCAACCTGGCCATCAACGCGCGGGATGCGATGACAAAAGGCGGCCCGCTGGCCTTCTCGACGTTCAACGCAGAAATCACCGAGCCTGCCGTGCGCCCCGAAGATCCGGAACCGGGTAAGTACGCCGTTCTGGCCATCAGCGATTCGGGCAGCGGGATGAGCGCGGAGACGTTGAAGCGCGCATTCGAGCCGTTCTATACCACCAAGGATGTCGGCAAAGGTTCAGGGCTGGGCCTGGCGCAGGTGTTCGGGTTTGCCAAACAGTCAGGCGGCGGCGTCATGATTGAGAGTCAGCTGGGGGTGGGCACCAAAGTGATGGTCTATCTGCCCAGTGTGGCCAAGCCCGAGATCATCCGCAATGAAATGCCAGAAGTACCGGATCCGGCACACGAAGCAGGTTCGCACACCATCCTGCTGGTGGACGACGACCCGGATGTGCGCTCCGTTACCGTGCAGATGCTCGATGCCATGGGTTACACCGTGAAACAGGCGCAGGACGGAGTCGAAGCCCTGGAAATGCTGAATCATTCAATCGACCTGGTGCTGACCGATTTCGCCATGCCCGGCATGACCGGTGGTGAGTTGGCGGCACTTGTCTATGAGAACCATCCTGAAATCCCGGTGCTGTTTGTGACGGGCTACGCCGACACCGACGTACTGGGCCTGGAAGGCTCGCTGGTGGTCCAAAAGCCGTTCAACGAAAGCGATCTGCAGGCCAAGCTGCATAAAGTCCTGAGCAGCAGCAAACGCTAAACCCGGGACTCTGGCCGCAAGGCTACAATCAGAGCGCCTCTGCATACTGGTCATCGCTGACCTGTTCCATCCAGTCAACCACTTTGCCATCCAGCACTTCGGCGACGGCAATGTGGCTCATCGCGGTGGTTGCGGTAGCGCCATGCCAATGCTTGACGTTGGGCGGGATCCACACGGTGTCGCCCGGCTTGATCGAACGCACCGGCTTACCCGATTCTTGCACCAGACCCGAGCCTGCCGTGACAATCAGGGTCTGACCCAGCGGATGAGTGTGCCACGCCGTACGCGCACCGGGCTCGAACGTCACCGTTGCGCCACTGACCCGGGCGCCGTCCGTGCCTTTGAACGGCGCGTCGACACGTACGGTTCCGGTGAAATAATCAGCCGGCCCCTTGGCTGAAGGCTGAGAGCCATTGGTATTGACGACAAGCATGGATTTCTCCTCGGCAGGTAAATCGAAAGCGAGTAATGACAGCAATAACGCAGTGGCGGCGAGGCTTTTCATAAGGGTTCTCACTTGAACAATGCAAGGGTTAGGAGCCGGCAGGTCGCATCCTCGGTCCATGGCTAACCGAGCATGGACCGCAAATTTAACAGCTGCATATTGAGTTGATTAGACGCTAGAATCTTAAAATATTTATGCAAGGTGCTCATCAATGCTCCGAGAAAACGCCACTGATCTGCTCGCCTTTCTCGCTGTTGCACGGGAGCGGAGCTTCACCAAGGCCGCCGGCAAACTGGGCGTCTCCCAATCGGCGCTGAGTCACACCATTCGCGGGCTGGAGGCACGCCTCGGCTTGCGCCTGCTGACCCGCACCACCCGCAGCGTGTCGCCCACCGAAGCTGGCGAACGCCTGATTAAAAAGGTCGGCCCGCATTTCGAGGAAATCGAAATGGAGCTGGCGGGCCTCAGCGACCTGCGTGACACCCCGACCGGTAGCATCCGCATCAATGCCATCGATCACGTGCTGCAGATGATCATTCGGCCAGTGCTCAACCAATTCCTCCCCAAATATCCGGACATCTCGGTGGAGGTCTGTTGCGACTACGGCTTCGTCGACATTGCCGCCCACGGTTTTGACGCGGGCGTGCGATTGGGCGAAGACGTCGCCGAAGGAATGATCGCCACGCGCATTGGCCCTGACATGCGCATGTCGGTGGTCGGCTCCCCCGCTTACTTTGCCAACCGAACCTTGCCCCGGACACCCCGGGACCTCACCGACCATCAATGCAACAACCTGCGCCTGCCCACCAATGGCGGCCTGTACGCCTGGGAGTTCGCCAAAGACGGCGAAAGCCTCAAGGCCCGCGTCACCGGCCAGATCACCTACAACGGCGTGTACCAACTGCTGCATGCGGCGCTGGACGGTTTCGGCCTCAGCTACATTCCCAACGATTTGATCGCCCCTTACGTCAAGGACGGCAGCCTGATTCATGTGCTGGAAGACTGGTCGCCATTATTCGCCGGTTTCCATCTTTACTACCCCAGCCGACGCCAGGCTTCGCCGGCGTTTGCCTTGCTGGTGGACGCGTTGCGCTACAGAAACTGATCGTTACCGGCTATCTCAAGTTCAGCGAGCCGGGTTCAGCCTTGATTGCGGCGCGACTCAAACACGGCTTTGAGTACCGGGACTGCCGACATCGCCTTTGGCCATCCAACGTAAAACGCCAGATGAGTCACCACCTCGGCGGCCTGGATTTCGGTCAGGCCATTGTCCATCGCGCGGTTCAGGTGGAATGGCAATTGGGCGACCTGCCCTTGCGTAATCAGAGCGGCGACGGTGATCAAGCTGCGGTCGCGCGCCGTCAGGTCGGTCTGTCGCCATAGCTCGGCGAACAGCACTTCGTTGGTGTAGCGCCCGAGCGCAGGCGCCACGTCACCGGTAGCAGCCTCGACTGCGGCTTTGCGCTTGACCTCGCTGGCGGGATCCAGCGTCAACGGTTCAGTCGGTGGCGGGACGATCTGTTCCGCAGGTATGCCCCGCTCGGTAAAGACTTTTTTCGCCACACCGACTGCCGACATCGCGTTGGGCCAACCCGAATAAAACGCCAGGTGAGTGATCAATGCGCTGATTTCGCTGGGTTTGAGGCCGTTGTCCAGGCCGATATTGAGATGCCCGGTCATCTGCGCGGTTTGCCCGCCACTCACCAGCGCTGCAAGGGTGATCAGGCTGCGATCCCGGGGCGCCAGCTCCTGGCGCTTCCAGACTTCGCCAAACAGCAATTCAGTCGTGTACTGATACAACTGCGGCGTGACCGCGAGAACATCGGGCGACGGCTTGGGGTCGGGTTTGCCGCCGCCCTGATTGCCCTCGGCAACAGCGGCAAAACATAAAGTGGCGAGCGCGGCTCCGGCTAGTTTCATGCGTAGGCACCTGGACTGATGATGAAAAGACGTCCATGACGCCAGCGCTACGGATTCAATCGAAACCTGTGCACCAGCGCCAAGAACGGAGCGACGGTAACCCAGGGCAGCAGAGGTAACTACGTGGCACGAACCACATAGACTTATGAGGGGAAATCATCAATCGGGGGTTGGCGGAGTTGAATCGGGCATTTTCGGGGCTGGCAGCGGTGAGTTTCTTACCGCCCAGGCCCGATACATTTTGCAAAGAATTGCCGTGCTATCGCCGGCTACATTCCCGCCTTGACCAGCACAGGCTCATCTTGATAACGGTCTGGATACAACTGCTTCAACTGCGCCACTTTAGGTAAATCGTTGATCACGATGTACGGATGCATGGGATGAAGGGTCAGGAAATCCTGGTGTTCCTCCTCGGCCGGGTAGAAGCCGTTGAACGATTCCAGTCGGGTCACAATCGGCTTGTTGAACGAATGCGCGGCGTCCAGCTGAGCGATGTAAGCCTGGGCAACACGTTGCTGTTCGCCGCTTTTGGTGAACAGTGCCGAGCGATATTGGGTGCCGCGATCCGGCCCTTGGCGATTGAGTTCGGTGGGGTTGTGGGCCACCGAAAAGTAGATTTGCAGCAAGGTGCCGTAACTGACCTGAGCGGGATCGAAAGTGACTTCGACGGATTCCGCATGGCCGGTATCGCCATCGCTGACCTGCTCATAGTGTGCGGTGTCGGCCGCGCCGCCGGCATAGCCGGAAACGGCCTGCTTGACGCCTTTGACATGCTCGAACACACCCTGCACACCCCAGAAGCAGCCGCCGGCAAACACGGCCGTTTCACTGTGGGCCTGGGTGGCTTCGTCCACGGCCGGCGGGGCCAGACGCACCGCTTCCTCAGCGGCAAAGGCGGCGATGGAGCATTGGCCGATAAAGCCGGCGGCGGCCAGTTGCAACACAATCCGGCGCAACGTAAATGGGGTTTTCATGAGACTGACTCCTGAATCAATGAATGATGATCAACCGAAAGTAAACGCATACGCCGACACACCCGGATCCAGAAATTCGATGCTGAAAGTCCGGTCCTGCACGGTGCCGGGCTGACGCACCAACTGGTACAAACGTTGTTCGGTCACGCTGCCGCTGCCGTCGGAGGCGACGTCGCTACCGTGAGCGTCACCGGGTGCCTTGCCGTCGATCAGCACCTTGAAGCGCACCGGCTTGCCATCGGCTCCAGGCCCGAGTACCAGATGCAGGTCTCGCGCATGAAAGCGGTAAACAATGCGACTGGCCGGGGCGTCAGCAGTGGCCTGCTCGGCGCCGACATTCCACTTGCCTTCCAGGCTCCAGTCGTTGAGCGCCAGTTGCGGCGCCGGGCTGTAGGTCTTCCCGGTATCCGGCAGCAGGCCTTTGGCAGGGACGAACTGCTCCGCGCGCTGGTAACCGACATAGGTTTCCGGGGATTGCACGTCGTGCATGTCCGCCGCCTGTTGCACACCCTGGGCGTTGGCAGTAATCAGGCCATCGGCAACCTTGGTGGCACCCGCTTCACGCAGCAACTGCTGGATGACCCGTTCCGATTCTGCGTAATCGCCTTCGCCAAAATGGTGATAACGAATGCGGCCCTGGGCATCGGCAAAATAGTGCGCCGGCCAGTATTGGTTGTTGAAAGCACGCCAGATCTTGTAGTCGTTATCGACGGCCACCGGGTAATTGATACCCAAATCTTTCATCGCTTTGCTGACGTTGCCGACATTGCGTTCAAAGGCAAATTCCGGCGCGTGCACGCCAATCACTACCAGCCCCTGATCGCGGTACTTCTCGGCCCAGGCTTTGACATAAGGCAGCGTGCGCAAACAGTTGATGCAGGAGTACGTCCAGAAATCCACCAGCACGACTTTGCCTTTCAACGCCTCGGCGGTCAGCGGCGGCGAATTGAGCCACTGCACGGCACCGTCCAGCGCGGGTAGATTGCCCTCGATCGGCAAGCTGTCCGACGCCTGACTGGCGGCTTTCATCAGGCTCCCGCTGGCCGGGTTCTGCGCCATCATCGCCCCGCTGCTGCCCGGCGATTGACCCGCCAGACGGCCAACCAGTGCCTGTTCGATGCCGCCGGTAGAGGCCGTCGATACCTTGGCCAGAATTCCGGTGTCCAGCCCCAGTGCAATCGCTGCCACGCCAGCCAGCATGGCGACACCCAAGCCTCGTCGTACCCACTCGCCAGCACCGATGGAACGCTTCATCGCCGCGAACACCTTACCGCCCAGCAGCAATGCAACCGCCAGTGAAGTGCAGGCACCTGCGGCGTAAGCCAGCAATAACAAGGTCGTGCCGACACTCGCGCCTTGCAGCGCCGCGCCGGTCAGCACCAGGCCCAGAATCGGCCCGGCGCACGGTGCCCAGAGCAAGCCGGTCGCCACACCAATCAGAAATGACGCACCGGGACGCGGCCGGGGATCGTTGCCCGCAGCTTCGGACAGCCGACCGCCGACCGCCACCAGTGGCCGGGTCAGGCGTTCGGCCAGTTTTGGCAGCACCAGCGTCAGGCCGAACAAGGCGACGAACAGCAGCGCCAGCCAGCGCCCGTATTGATTGACCTGCACCACCCAACCGCCGCCTACCGCTGCCAGCGTGGCAACCAGGGCGAAGGTCAGCGCCATGCCGGCCAGCAACGGCAAGCCGCTTTTCATGAACGGCTGCCCGGTGCGGGCGAACACAAACGGCAGTACCGGCAGAATGCACGGACTGACAATCGTCAGCACGCCGCCGAGATAAGCAAGGATCAGGAGCCACATAAGTTCGACCTGCATAAAATGAATGAAAAAACGATTCAAACCGCCTGGGGTTTGAAGTTCATCGCCACGCCGTTCATGCAGTAGCGCAAGCCGGTGGGTTTGGGTCCGTCGCGGAACACGTGACCCAAATGGCCGCCGCAACGCGCGCAATGCACTTCATCGCGTGATACCCCGAAAGACCGGTCGGTCTGAACCGCCACAGCCTTGTCCAGTGGCTGCCAGAAACTAGGCCAGCCGGTATGGCTGTCGAACTTGGTCGCGGAGGAAAACAACGGCAGATCGCAACCGGCACAGACAAAAACACCGTCACGATGCTCGTCGTTCAGCGGGCTGCTGTAAGGTCGCTCGGTGTCCTGTTCGCGCAGCACTTGATATTGCTCGGCGCTGAGCAAGGCGCGCCATTGCGCATCGCTGCGGGTTACCTCGAACACCTGGGCTGCGCTGGCGTCATCGACCAGCATCGGGAAGCGGCTCGACACGCCGACCGCCAATGCTGCAAGGCCTGCCCCGCCGCTCACTATCAGAAACCGCCGCCGTGAAAACATAATCTTCTCCGAAACATCCAGGTGGATGGCATGGAACCCAGCTTAGGGGCGCAGTGATCGCCAAATCCTCACGCGAAGTTAAACAATTCGTGATAACTCGCGCCGTGGAAAACCCGCACAATGGGGCCATTGCGCTGAAGGATTGAATTCAATGGAACAGACCAAGCGGGTTCTCGTGGTCGAGGACGACGTGCATATCGCCGACCTGATTTGCCTGCATCTACGCGATGAGCAGTTTGAAGTCGTGCACTGCGCCGATGGCGATGAAGGCATGCGTCTAGTGCAGCAAGGCAACTGGGACGCGTTGATCCTCGACCTGATGCTGCCCGGCGTCGATGGCCTGGAAATCTGCCGCCGCGCCCGCGCCATGGCCCGCTACACGCCGATCATCATCACCAGCGCGCGGTCCAGCGAGCTGCATCGGATTCTCGGCCTGGAGCTGGGCGCCGACGATTACCTGGCCAAACCGTTTTCCATGCTCGAACTGGTGGCGCGGGTCAAAGCGCTGCTGCGGCGCGTGGACGCCATGGCTCGCAACCTGAAGATGGACGCCGGCAGCCTGATCACTGGCGGGCTCAATATCGACCCGATTACCCGTGATGTATCCCTGGACGGTCGGCGTCTGGAACTCACCCCTCGGGAGTTCGACTTGTTGTATTTCTTCGCCCGTCAGCCCGGCAAGGTGTTCTCGCGCATGGACCTGCTCAACGCGGTATGGGGCTATAGCCACGAAGGCTACGAACACACGGTCAATACCCACATCAATCGCCTGCGCGCGAAAATCGAAGCCGATCCCGCACAACCGGCGCGCATCCTGACGGTATGGGGCCGAGGCTATAAATTTGCCGCTGCGGAGGAACAGCCATGAGGCTGACGCTGACCAAACGCCTGTCGTTGGTGTTCGCCGTATTGCTGCTGGTGTGCTGCGGCACGTCCGCGTGGATGCAGGTGCGCGCCAACCGGATGCATGAACTGGAAGTGGTGCAAGGGCTGTCGCGAGATCTGGCGCAACACATTGCCCGCGATACCGTGCTGATGGACAGCAAAGGCATGATGCCGGGCGCGGTCCGCGACCTGTTCAGCAAGCTGATGCTGGTCAACCCCAGTGTCGAAGTCTATCTGCTTGATACGGCCGGGCGGGTCGTCGGCAGCGCATCGCCCGAGGGCCGGATTCGCCGGGACAGGATCGATCTGGCCCCCGTCCACCGTTTACTGCAAGGCGATGCCCTGCCCATACTCGGTGACGACCCGCGCAGTGATCAGGCGCGCAAGGTGTTCAGCGCCGCGCCGCTGACCGTGGATGGCAAACCGGCAGGCTATCTCTACGTGGTGCTGCTCAGTGAAGAACATGACCGCCTGGCCGAGCGCGGCGCCACCAGCGCGGCGCTCAATACCGCTTTGCTGTCCATCGGACTGGTCGCGCTGTTGTGCCTGATCGCCGGCCTCACGGCGTTCGCTCTGATCACCCGACCGTTGCGGCGCCTCACCGAAACCGTCAGCCAGTTCGATATCGATGGCGCTCCGGCCGCACCGCCGGTAGCAGCACCCGTCGACCACGCCGCCAGTCACGATGAAATAGCGGTGCTCGACGCCGCGTTCCGGCAAATGCAGGCACGCCTCAGTGCGCAATGGAGTTCGTTGACTCGCCAGGATCAGGAACGCCGCGAATTGGTTGCAAATATCTCCCACGACCTGCGCACCCCGCTGGCTTCGCTGCATGGCTATCTGGAAACCTTGTCGCTCAAGGATGCAACCTTGTCTCCCGCTGATCGCCGACGCTATCTGGGCATTGCCCTGGATCAGAGCCGCAAGGTCGGCGGCCTGGCGCAATCGTTGCTGGAACTGGTGCGGCTGGAGCATGGTTTTGTGCAGCCAGTGCTGGAACGTTTCCCGCTGACCGATCTGGTGCAGGACATTTTCCAGAAATTCGAACTGAACGCCGAGGCGCGGCGCGTCGAACTCAAGGCTTCCTTTGCCCCCAACGTCGCTGCGGCCTGCGCTGACCTGGGGCTGATCGAGCGAGTCCTGACCAACCTGGTCGACAACGCCCTGCGCCACACGCCTGAAGGTGGGGAGATCGAGCTCAGCCTGCGCCCGCAAGGCGCCTTTATCGAAGTCACCGTCAGCGACACCGGCCCCGGTATTGCCGCTGAGCTGCGCGAAGGCCTGTTCCTGCGCCCGTTCAACATCGGCGGCTCACGTCGCGATGGCGGTCTGGGGTTGCGTATCGTGCACCGCATCCTGCAATTGCACGGACGTGATATTCAGTTGGTCGATGTGCCCGGACGCGGCGCGACGTTCCGTTTCTCCCTGCCGGTGGATCAGCAAACAGCGGAACAATGGGCGGTGCGCTCGATGAATCTGAACTCGCCGGGAAACTAGCTAAATGTTTCAATCAGGCGGGTTTTAAACCACCCACCTGATCTTCGCCGGGAATCGGGCGACAAATGCTGTTCCCGCCTCCACAGTCGACGTCACGCTGAGGCTGCCGCCGTGTGCGCTGACAATCTGCGAGGCGATGTACAGCCCCAGGCCCAGCCCTTCCCCGCGCTGGCCTGCTTGCGAACGGGTAAACGGTTCGAACAGCAACGGCATCAGTTGCGTTGGAATCGGCGGCCCTTGGTTGACCACGCAGATCACGACCTCATCATTATCCGAATAGGCCCGAACCTCGACGGATGTTCCGTTTGCCCCATGAGTCACTGCGTTGCCGAGCAGGTTTGACAGCAATTGCGTGATACGCAACGCGTCACAGTAGATACCCGCGGGCAGGTCCAGTGAATGATCCAGGATTGCCAATGGGTGCGAGGCCTGGACTTCATCCAGCGTCAACTTGAGTATGTGCCCCAGATCGTCGACCAGTTGGCGCTTGACGGGAATGCCACCACCCATCCGTCCACGGGCGAAATCCAGGACATTCTCGATCAGGACGCCCATGCGTACCGAGCTGTTGCGGATGGCTGAAATCAGATTGAGTGAGCGCTTTTCCGTTGTTTTGCTTTGCAACAGGTCCGCGCTCATCCGGATTGCGCTCAAGGGCGTGCGCAAGTCGTGGCCCAGCACAGCAATGAACTGGTCGCGCAGCATGCCGGTTTCATTGGCGTTGACCAATGCCGCCTGGGTCGCTTCCAGGTTGCTCTGGGTATCGAGGCTCATGGCAATCAACTGAGCGAACAGTGTGAGGGTCTTGACGATGGCGGGCGATTCAAGATTTGCCGGCACCGAATCAATCGCACATAACGTACCGAAGAACTCACCGTTGCCTTTGATGATCGGGATGGAAATATAACTCTCCAGCCCATACAGCTTGGGGGTGTGGTGTGACGAGAAAATCGGATGCGCGCTGGCATGTCCGAAGATCACCGGCTTTTGGTGCTGCCGGATTTCATGACAAATGGTCGACTCCAGCACCAGTTCGCCACCGGGTTCCAAGCCGAAATTGATTGAGTCATCGACGGCACACGCCACCCAGCTTTTTTCGGTGACCCTGGCGACAGCGGCGAAACGCATGCCGGTCAGGTGTTTGACCATGCTCAAAATGACCGGAACAGCCTCAATAGAGCCGACGGCTTCAATATCAACGGAGAATTCAGATCTGGGCATCGGTCAGCGGGTAAAGTGAACGGGGTGGCAAAGATTATCGTGAAACCTGTAGAGACGTCTAAACAAAGGTGATCGCGATCATCTGAAACACAGCCACTGCCAACGTTTTACCTCATGGAGTAATCGGCTTCTGTCGCATCAACTGCAGCAGTGGTTCGTATTCCGCATGGCTGGCAGGGACGATACCGGAAGCGTCCTGAGCTTTCAGAAAAGCTGCAAGGCCCTGCTGATCGTTCAGCATCGCGGCGCGAATTCGCTCTTTCAGCAACGGACACAGGCTGCCGCCGAACACGTACGGATCGTAGTAGATCGGCGTCGAGCGCCACAGCACGTTGAACGTGTCGCGCGTGATTCGCCCGCTGTTGAGGTATGCGTCAACCCGCACGCTGGCCACAAATGCCGCGTCTACCCTGCCGTCCAGCAGCGCATCCAGAGATTTGTCGTGGGAGCCTGAATACACCACAGAGCTGAAAAACCGGGTCAGCGGCAGCCCCGCTTGGGCCGAAAATTCGGCGTTGGGCACGACACTGCCTGAAGTGCTCGCCGGGTCGCTCAGGGCAACCTGAGTGCCGCGCAATCCCTCAAGGCTGCTGGCGTCCTGGCGACGCGTCAGCAGCAGCGACTGATAATGATGCCCGGCAGGGGTGAAGTAGCCGGGGCTTATGGTCAGGCTGGCAAACGGCTCGATGCGCGGGTCGCGCTGGCGCGCGAGGATGTAGGACGCCGGTCCAAGCCAGGCAATGTCGACGCCACCGGAGACAATTGCATCGATCACGCTTTCATAGGAAGAAGCCGGGACGATTTCCACCGGAATGCCCAGCGCAGTGCTCAGCCGCGTCAGCAACGGCTGATACTCCAGCACCAGGACGTCCACGGTCTTGTTGGTCTTGGGGATGATTGCGAAGCGCAGACTCTGTTGATCGCACTCGGCATGAGCCAGGGTGCCGGACAGCAGCGATATCAGCAGAACACTTAAAGCAATTACTGCGCGCATGCTTTTTCCATCGCATTGGTAAAGGGGGGATATTCATCGAGCTGGGCCGAAGACAGCGGTCGACTGAAGTGATAGCCCTGAACCATGTCGCAGCCGGCCAGCTTCAGGCAAATGACCTGCTCGCGGGTTTCCACGCCTTCGGCAACCACTTCCAGCCCCAGGCGTTTGGCCAGAATGATGGTCGAGGCGACGATGGGATTGTCGTCCGGGCTGTTGGACAGCGGCGCAATCACCGCGCGATCAATCTTCAACTTGGTCAGCGGCAGCGATTGCAGATGGGCGAAACCGGCATAACCCTGGCCAAAGTCGTCCAGGCTGATGGCCAGGCCTGCGGCACGCAGGGATCTCAGGTGCTCGATGCCCTGCCCTTCATGATCCAGCACCGAGGTCTCGGTAATTTCCAGCTCCAGTTGCTGCGGCTCGATGTCGTAGCGTTCAAGTTCGCTGAGGAGCTTTTGGCTGAAGTCAGCCTGGCGCAGTTGTAGCGCCGAGATATTGATTGCCAGTCGTGCGCGATTGCCCTGTGCCTGCCAGCGCTCCAGATCTTCACACGCCAGACGCAGCACTTCCCAGCCGAGGGCGATGATGAAACCGCTGCGTTCAGCCAGGGAGATAAACCGATCCGGATAGAGCAATCCAAAGTCGGGGTGCTGCCAGCGCACCAATGCCTCGTAGCTTTCCACGAGCATGGAGTCCAGGCGGATCTGCGGCTGGTAGTGAAGCACAAACTGGCGCTCGCTCAACGCCCCGGCGAAGGCCTGCTCCAGGGTGAACTCCTTGATGTCTGCGACGTTGAGCGAAGGATCAAAGTACCGATATTGTCCGCGCCCCGCTCTTTTCGCCGAATACATCGCCGCATCAGCGCAGCGGATCATGCCCTCGACGTCCTGACCGTCGCGTGGACAAATACTCACGCCGACACTGGGACTGGTGCTGAGCTCATGTTCTTCCAGGGAATATACTGCTGAAAGCTTGTCCACCAGCATGCGAGCCCAGGCGTCGATCTGTTCTTCGCTTCGCTCTCCGGCCAACAGTACGACAAATTCGTCGCCACCAAAGCGCGCCGCTGCGTCGCATGGCTCCAGCAAGCGACTGATGCGTCCGGCAATCGCCTGCAACAGCAAATCACCGGTTCGATGACCGAGGGAATCATTGATCGATTTGAAGCGGTCCATATCGATGAACAGAATCGCCAGCAACTGCCGTTTGCCACGCTGTCGGGTCAGCACCTGTGTGGCAACCTCCATGAACTGGCGCCGGTTGTGCAGACCGCTCAAGTGGTCTGTGGCGGCAGCATGGCTGCTGCGCCGGTGCTCTTCCTCCAGCCGGGTAATCAGGTCCTGGTTGATCTGCTGGGCCTGTTCCAATGCCGCGAACGCTTCCTGACGTCTGTTCAAAACGCGCAGGGTCCAGATCAGGCTGCCCAGAATGAACAGCGTCATACAGAGATTCAGCCAGAGCTGCCGCTCATAGGTGAGTTGCGCTGGAGCAAGGATTTCGTCGCGCTCTTGACTGACGATGACGCTGAAACCGCGCTGTGAAGTGCGCCGATACAGGCTCTGGAATTGCGCGCTGGAGGAATATTGGCTGATTTCCCCGGATTCACTGCCGCTGCTCGGCAATTGCGGGCTGAGGACCGCGCCGGAAACCACAACGCCGCTGCTGGTCAGCCGCAAGCGCTCGTGGCCGCCGCTATCGAGCAGACGCATCATGCCGCTGCGTCCCAGATCAATGTGCTCGAAGAGTGCCGCCAAATAGCCGATATCCAGCTGTACCAGGAGGATGCTGTCGAGCTCCCGCATCGAAGGATCGGCCAATGGCAACAGGAACGGCAGGCGCCAGCTCGGCGGTGCGGATTCGTTGGGTGAGTCGGACAAGCCCGGCAGGTAGGGCTTGAGGCCGTTGCGATCAATGTGACGTTGCAGTTGCGCCAGCCAATCCCCGGACAGTTGCTGTGGCTCGTCAACATGAGTGCCGGAAAGCAGGCGGCCATCGCGGCTGTACAGGCTCATGCGTTTAAGCACAGGGTCTTCGGCAAGCATGCGCACCAAACCCCAACTGCGTTGGTCCCGGTCTTCAATATCGCTGCGCGCAACCTTGCCGATGGCCTGGGCGCGGTCGACCAACTGGCGCAGGTTTTCTGCGGCTATCGTGGCCAGGTTCAAATGTTCGGCGGCCTTGGCTGCCAGCGCTTCGTCACGGGAAGTAGCTTTCTGCTGGAAAAACAGCCCCCACAGAAATACCAGCGTGGCCACACACAGCATCACCAGGAGCAGTCGCAACAGGCTCAGCGAGGAAGAAAACAGGCGCATCACTACGATTCTTCCAGCCGCGAGAAAGCGCCAAATTACTCCCGGTATGTAACGGAATTATTACAGTCGGACTCATGCTGCTGCCAAGCCTGATCCGGATCGACTTTCGAACCGAAAGCCCGCTGCTACGCCCGTCGCAGTCGCTACATACTTACTGCCTGCTCATCGGCCCAGGCCTTCATTCTTCCTGCTCACGCCGCACACTTTGAATATACATATCGAATATGCATAATGATTTTCAGAATCCAGTTTGACCCTGCCAAAGCCCGAAAAAACCTGCTTAAACACAAGGTTCGCCTCGCTGATGCAGAAACCGTTTTGTACGACGAGCATGCACTGACAGTAGAAGACAACGATCACGACGAACCGCGCTGGATCACCATTGGAGACAGCGGTACGGGGCAGATTCTGGTGGTGGCGTACACCTATCGAGATCCGAACTTCATCAGATTGATCTCAGCCAGGAAGGCTAGCGCCCACGAAATCAATCTTTACAAAGGCAATGACTGATGAAAGAGCATTACGACTTTAGCAACGCCAAACGCGGACCGGTTGCACCCGTCAAGGGCAAGCGCCGCATCACGATTATGCTGGACGATGTGGTGCTTCAGGCGGCGCGGGAACGTGCCGACGAGCAAGGTATCGGCTACCAGACACTGATCAATGGATTGTTACGGCAGATGTTGAAGGTTGATAGCAAACATGAGGCAACAGAAAAACGCCTGCTGAGTACGGGGGAGGAATTGAGCGTGACCGCTTTCAATCGCCGTGAAGTTGAAGCACTGGAGGCTCAGCTAAACAGCATGGCCAGCTCACTTCATGAGCTTTTAAGCGATCACAGAAAAGTCTCGTCGACCTGAGACATAGTGGCCAAGGCCCAGCCAGCCGCGTGGGGCTGACCAGGCTCAAGCGTTCCACACCTGATGAAACCCTCGAAATTACGGCGCGGCATCTTCCTGAGACAACTGCGTAATCAACGCCACGGTCAGGTAAAGCCTCGGAGCAATGCTCGACAGTTCGATGTATTCATCATCGGCGTGCAAGCCGGCACCGACGACGCCCATGGTTTCCAGCACAGCCGGTTTGGCGCTGTCCGGCACGTAGGCATAGCCTGCATCGGTGCCAAAACGCATGGCGATCGGCTCAATGTTGTGACCGATTTCGCCATAAAGCGCCTGGGCGGTTTTTGCCAGCTGCTCGGAGCCCGGATTTTTCGCCAGAGGTGGGCGGCCTTTTTCCAGGCGCAACGTCACTTCAGTGCCATCAATGAGTTTTTTTGCCACGATGCGTTGGGCGTCGGCAAGTACCCGGTCGGTTTCACTCAGGTCGGAGTAACGCATATCAGCCTCGGCCGCGGCGCTGGATGGAATGATGTTGCGTTTCTCACCGCCTTTGATCAGCGTCCAGTTGACCGTGGTGCCTTTGGCCGGATCGCCCAGATCCTTGAGCTGCAACATCTGGTGCGCCAGTTCCATGGCCGCATTGTGCCCGGCTTCAGGCGCGGAACCGGCGTGAGATGACTTGCCCTTCACGTCGAGAATCAGACCGTTGATGCCGTTGGTGGCGACGGTGACCGCGTCTCGGTCCGGCGGCTCGTACGAGAACACATAGTCGTGCTGGCGGGCCAGTTCGGCGATTATTTTCTTCGAACCGGCGGACCCCGTTTCCTCATCCGGGTTGAACAGCACCGTGAGGGTGCCGAAATCCGTGAATTTCTGCTCCTGCAGCAGTCGCAATGAATGCAGAATCATCGCCACCCCGCCTTTGGCGTCAGCTACGCCAGGACCGTAGGCCCGCTCGCCGTCAACTTTGAACGGACGTTTCGCAGCCGTACCGGGCCCGAACACCGTGTCGTAGTGGACCATCAGCAGAAAGTTCTTGTTGCCCGTGCCTTTGAGGGTGCCGACGATGTTGTCACCCGCGGATGGAGTCGCAGGCGTCGTGGTGACTTCAGCTCCCAAGGCTTTGAGCCGCTCGACCAACACTGCGCTGACGGTTTTCAAGCCCGGCGCCTGGCCGGTTCCGGTATCAATGTCCACCAGCTGTTTGACGGTCGCAAGATAAGACTTTTGTTCAGCCTCGGCTTTTTTCAGCAATTGAGCCGGCGCCAGGTCGTTAGCGAACGCCGTACAGGACAACAATGAAAACGCGAGCGCGGCGGCGATGGGTGAGCGTCGAATAAGCATGCTGGTTCCTTCAGATCATTGCGAATTGAAGCCCCATCTTTACCCATCGATCCCCTCAATGCCACCCACTGCTGCGCGCGCAGACGCAACCGTTCAAAAAATACCGGGCACTCGTCGCCACTCGTGCAGTCTGCTTAAGACACTTAAAACTTGTCGCTGGAGACCTCATGATCACCGTCCACCACCTCAACAACTCCCGCTCGCAACGCATTCTCTGGTTACTGGAGGAGTTGGGCCTGCCCTACGAGATCAAACGCTACCAGCGTGATCCGAAAACCAATCTCGCCCCGCCGGAACTCAAGGCCATTAACCCGCTCGGCAAGTCCCCGGTGCTCGAAGACGGTCCCCATGTACTGATCGAGTCAGGTGCCATCGTCGACTACCTGATCCGCCGTCACGGCAATGGCGCATTGCAACCGGACCCTGCGTCCGCCACCTACGACGAGTACGTTCAGTGGCTGCACTTTGCCGAAGGCTCGGCAATATTGCCGCTGATGCTCAACCTCTACGTCGGTCGCCTGGGTGATGCGGGTGCGCCGCTGCTGCCGCGCATCAACTCGGAACTGGATAATTACCTCGGCTACCTGAACACCGCCCTGGGCCTGACGCCGTATCTGGTCGGTGAAGCACTGAGCGGCGCCGACATCCAGATGAGCTTCATCGGCGAGTTCGCCAAAGCCCAGGGCAAAGTTGGCCCGTACCCGCATCTGGCGGCTTGGGTAGAGCGGTTTCAGGCGCGACCGGCCTACAAAAAGGCGATCAGCCGGGGCGGCGAGTACGCGTTCGCGAAGTAAGCGGGCAAGATTCCCCCACCTCTAACCGACACCCGTTGCAGCGGGCGGCGTTCCGACTTGCCCGCGAATCAGACGTCTCGGTAGCCCTGCTCTACCGCGTTCGTTCTTCGCGGGCGAGCCTCGCTCCAACGAGCGTTGTTTGAGAAATGTGAAAATTTCGTTATTGACTGATAACAATTTGCAATCACGCCTGATAGTATTTGCGCCTAAGAATCAGTCGTATTGCCATGGAGGCACTTCACCATTTTCCTGCACTTCAGGTATTCGCCCCATGGTCTTCGCATTTCCGTCGCGCCCAACCCTGCTCGCACTCTGCTGTTCCGTCAGCTTCATGGCCCACGCCGCCGCTCCGGTGGAACTCGGCGCTACTGATGTCAACGCCGAAGCGGTCAAGGCCAATTCGAACACGCTGCCTGAAACCTTCGCTGGCGGTCAGGTAGCACGAGGCGGGCAAATGGGTGTGCTGGGCAACCAGGACAACATGAATGTGCCGTTTGTCATGACCAGCTACACCTCGAAGCTGATCGAAGACCAACAAGCTGAAGACGTGGGCGACGTACTGCTCAACGATCCGTCGGTGCGCCAATCCTATGGTTTCGGTAACCAGGCTCAGGTCTTCGTGATTCGCGGCCTGCCGCTGAATGGCGATGATATTTCCTACAACGGGCTGTATGGCGTACTGCCACGCCAGATTCTCTCCACCGACGCCATCGAACGCGTTGAAGTGTTCAAAGGCCCGAATGCCTTCATCAATGGTGTGAGCCCGACCGGCAGCGGCCTGGGCGGCGGCGTCAATCTGCAACCCAAGCGCGCTGGCGACACACCTACTCGTCGTTATACCCAGGACATCAGCTCCGACGGTCGGATCGGCGAGCATCTGGACCTCGGCCAGCGCTTCGGCGATGACAACCGCTTCGGCGCACGCGTCAACCTCAGCCAGCGTGAAGGTGAAACGGCGGTCAACGATCAGGATCAACGCACCAAGCTGTTCGTCGCCGGCCTGGACTATCGCGGCGACAAGTTCCGTGTGTCTTCAGATTTCGGTTATCAAAAACAGCGCGTCAACCATTTGCGCAACACCGTGCAGCTGGGCACTGCGACCAGTATTCCGACCGCGCCTGACGCCAGCCATAACTATGGCCAAAGCTGGACCTACACCGAAACCGAAGACACCTTCGGCATGATGCGCGGCGACTGGGATCTGAACGACAGCTGGACGGCCTACCTCGCCGGTGGCGTCAAGCACACCCGCGAAACCGGGGTTTACGGCACGCCAGCGCTGGTGGGCAATACCGGCACCGCTACCATCAGCGGCTCGGAAATTCCGCACAATGAAAACAACACCAGCTTTAGCACTGGCCTGAATGGCCGATTCCAGACGGGCCCGATCAGCCATCAGATCGCGATTGGCGCTTCGACTATCTGGACCGAGCAGGAAAACGCCTACACGTTTTATCGACCTACCGTTGGCAATACCAATATCTACAACGCGAACAAACTGGCGAAGCCCACCGACGGCTACTTGACCGGCGGCGACATGGGCGATCCTGGCGTCACGGGCAAAACCCGCAACCGCAGCTTCGCGGTCTCCGATACTCTGGGCCTGTTCGACGACAGCCTGCTGCTCACCTACGGCGTGCGTCGCCAGCAACTGCGCGTGGAAAACTACCTGTACGACGGCAGCACCTTTAACGGCGTGGCCAACCCCGCCAACGACGGCAGCCGCAGCTCGATCTATGACGAGGCCATCACCACGCCGGTGTACGGCATTGTCTACAAGCCTACCGATATCATTTCGCTGTACGCCAACCGCATCGAAGGTCTGGCCAAAGGGCCCGTCGCATCCGGCACCAACATCACCAACCTGGGAGAAGCCTTCCCGCCGGGTCGCACCAAGCAACTGGAAGCCGGCATCAAGCTGGACATGCAGACCTTCGGCGCCAATCTGGGTGTGTTCCGCATCGAGCGCCCTACCGACGGCTTCGTCGATGCCGCCAGCCGCCTGTATGTGCGTGACGGAGAGCAGGTCAACAAAGGCATTGAGTTGAGCGTGTTTGGCGAGCCGATTGAAGGCCTGCGTTTGATGGCTGGCGGCACGCGGATGACCTCCGAGCTGAAAAACACCTCCGGCGGCCTCAACGACGGCAACCACGCGATTGGCGTGCCGACCTTCCAGCTCAACGCCAGCGCAGACTGGGATATCCCCGGCCTGGAGGGCGCAGCGCTTAACGCCCGGATGCTGCGCACTGGCGGCCAGTACGCGGATCAGGCCAACAACCTGAGCTTGCCAACCTGGAACCGCTTCGACGCGGGTGCACGTTACAAGATGCGGGTTGAACAAAAAGACCTGACCTTGCGCGTGAACGTGGAAAACATCACCGACAAGAACTACTGGGCTTCCGCCAACGGCGGTTATCTGACTCAGGGCGAACCGCGTCTGGTGAAATTCTCGGGCACTATCGACTTCTGATTCACCCGATCCGTGCAGACTGCGCAGGACCGGCTTTAGCCGGGAGATTGATCTCCCGGCTAACGCCGGTCCTGCGCAAATCATAGCGTTCCGGCGGGTTCCACGTTGACCTCCAGTGGCTCAGGAAAATCAACGTGCTGCGCGACCGGCACCGCCCTCGATTGCTCCAGCAGATCGCTCAACTCCGCATGCAACCGTTGCAAAGCGCCTTCCTTGTCGACCCACCAATCGGTGGACCACAAACGCAGCAGACTCCAGCCCAAACCGCGCAGAATCGCCCCGCGCACCTTGTCGCGGTCGCGGGCAGTCGCGGCGCTGTGATAGGTCGCCCCGTCGCATTCGACACCCGCCAGGTAATCGCCCGGACGGTCGGGATGAACAATCCCCAGATCAATGCGGAAACGTGACACGCCGATCTGTGGCACCACTTGCCAGCCCATCCTGCGTAACCCTTGCGCCACTGCCTCCTCGAAAGGCGAATCGTAACCGCCCACCGAACCCTGCACTGCCTCGGCCAACGCCCTCGGACCACGCTGGGCGAATTCAATGAAGTGCTTGAGATCACGCACCGCGCGAGCGTTGGTGCGGTTGAGATCGATCATCGACGGATCGAACGACGAAAACACCAGCATCTCGCGACGTGAACGGGTAATGGCGACGTTAAGCCGACGCCAGCCGCCGTCCTTGTTCAGAGGCCCGAAGTTCATCGACATCACTGGCGCACCCGGTTCGGTAGGCCCGTAACCGATGCCGAGCATGATCAAATCGCGCTCGTCGCCCTGCACGGTTTCCAGATTCTTCACCACAACCGGCTCAGTCTGGCTGTCCTGAAAGAAGGGTTCGATCTGCGGGTATTGCTGACGGGCCGCGTCCATCAGGTCGTTGATGAGCTTCTGCTGATCGGAGTTAAGGGTAATGATGCCGATTGAATAACCTGCGGCAATGAACGCCGGATCAGTCAGACGCTTGACCGTTTCCTGAACAATGGCCTCGGCTTCCACCTGATTGCAACGCCCTTTTCCCTTGGCGTAAACGCCTTCGACACGCCGCCATTCGACCGCGCTGGCCCGGGTTTCAGCGGCCGGAAAGGTGATCAGGCTGCTGTCGTAATACCGGTGATTGGAAAACGCGATCAGGCTTTCATGGCGACTGCGGTAGTGCCAGCTGAGACTGTGACTCGGCACGCCGGCACCCAGGCATTCGTCGAGAATGCTTTCCATATCTTCGGCCGTGTCGTCGTCTTCGGCATTGGCACTGCGGTTGAAGAAGTTGGTGGGCGGCATCTGGCGCGGGTCACCAGCAATGATCACCTGTTTGCCCCGCGCGATGGAGCCGATAGCGTCCCAAGGCGCGATCTGCGACGCTTCGTCAAAGATCACCAGATCAAACGGCGGCTGATCGGCCGGCAGGAACTGGGCAATCGACAGCGGACTCATGAGCATGCACGGCGCCAGACGGTTCAGCGCATCGCCCATCTCGATGGCCAGCTGACGCACTGGTTTATGCCGCCGGGATTTCTGCAGCTCATGCTTGAGAATGGCAAAACCACTGTTCTTGGCAATGTCGTTCTTCGACGGAATGAGGCCGCACAGCTTTGCGCGAATGTAACGTACGGTGAGCGTTGCCAGCTCGTCGTCCAGACGATTGAAAGTGGCGATATCGCTCATGTGCTCGGCAGCGACGAAGGTTCTCAGCAAGGGTTCGGCGTCGATGCCCACGGTGGCGAACCAGCGGGAATACGCCGTAACAAATGTCTCCTCGATGGTCGACGGCGGCAGACTGCCCTGCTCCAGCGCCTGAGCCAACGGTGCCAGACCTGCTCCGCCCGCCTGCTCGCGGACCCGGCACCAGTCGCACCACGCCTTGAGCTGTCCTTCCAGCTGCGCAATAGCGGCGCAGGTCGCACGAAGCTCGGCAACGTTCGGCAGCATTTCGCTACCGGTGGCAGCCAGTTCGGCAAATAGCCGAGCGGCGGCATCATAACGGGCCACGGCTTGCTGCAATGTCGCCAGCGCCGCAGCGATCTGGCCGCCCACGCCGAGCATGTCATTGGCCTCGATCACCAGCCGTGCGACGGCACTGCGCAACGCGATCAACTGCTCGGGTGATTCCACCAGCGCCCTGAGCCGGGCACGCAAACTTTCCGCCAGCACCACGGCCTTGAGCGTGCGGGCGCTGTCGCTGGCCAGTCCGTTCCAGCCGGGAATCGATTGTAATTCGGGCGCCAGACCGTCCAGCTCCAGCAGTTGCGCCTGCAAACGTTCCAGGATCAGCAGATCGCCCGGGACGTCCGGCAAACCCGCAGCACCACCCACCGAGGCCAGCTGCGTAGCGACCTTCTTCCTGGCGAGATTGGCAAAGAACCAGAACTTGCCCTCAGCCTCGTGCCAGTCCCTGCGCAGCGACTCGACCGGCACCCGGCGACAGGCTTCGTCGGCGTAGTTCAACGACAGACTCTCCTCCAGCTCGCGGTAATCGGCGAGCAGCTGGCAGGCATGCCGGGCCGCTTCGATTCGCGCAGTGGCGTCTGGAGCAAAGGCGAAGGAAAGGTTCAGGCCATGGCACTCAACGAGCAGACCGGTCAGCTCATTAAGCTGTTGCAGGTCCGCCACTTCGGTCACCGGCAGCGGCAAGTGCATCAGCGCCAGCACTCTTTCAGCAGCGCTGATCAGTGCATCAAGCGCCTGGGGCAGTTCGCGGGCAGCGCTGACGATCTGCGCTTGCCAGGCGTTCGACCATTGAGTCTGCTTCAGCACGCCGAATTTGCCCGACAAGTCTCGCGCAGCGGCGCCATTCAGCCCCAGACGGCGGGCGAGATCCAGCAAGCCAGCATACTGGTCAGCATCGTGTTCAATACCTGCCGACCATCCAAGGTGCGGCGTTGCGGGGCTATGGTCGCGCACGACACGACCGATAGCCTGATGCAGGGACAGGCCGTTCGACCAGCGTCGATGCAACACTTCGACCATTTGATTGAGTCGCGAACGCAGCGTCTGCAATCGGTCGGCCTCACGTTGCCACTCCTCGGCGCTCAAGGCGTCGCGTACATCCCAGGCGCGGTCCAGTTGCTTGAGCACCTCGACCTTCGACGCTTTGCTTGAATGCAGCTCCAGGCAAAACTCGCCCAGACCTTTCTCGGCCAGCCGGCGATACACCACGTCGAGCGCTGCACGCTTTTCCGCCACGAATAACACGCGGCGACCGAGGGCCAGGTTGTGGGCGATCATGTTGGCAATGGTCTGGGATTTGCCGGTACCGGGCGGGCCGTCGAGCACGAAGCTGTGTTGACCCGCAGAAGCCACCACTGCCGAGAGCTGCGACGAGTCTGCCGCCAGCGGGGTAAACAGCTGTGCCGGTGTCACGGTCGCGTCGAGCTGCTCGGGACGCGGAAACTCATCGGCGCCGGCAAACGCTTCGCCGCCCGCATCGCGCTCCAGCAAGTGCCGGACCAGCGGGCTTTGCAGCAGTTGTGCGGCATTGGCGTTGAGGTCTTTCCACATCAGGTATTTGGCGAACGAAAAGGTGCCAAGCACCAGTTCAGTACTGACTTCAAACCCTGGCACATCGCGCACGGCGCGGCGCACTTTATTCCAGATGCCCTCGACATCGATGCCGCTGTCGTCGCTCGGTAAATCACCGTCCAGCCCCGCAATGACCAGCTCGAAATCGTGGCGCAGCAGCTCCAGCAACGTCAGGTTGAAGCGCGGTTCTTCGTCCAGCAAGCTCAGGGTGACCCCCGACAAGGCGCTTTTGCGTTCCAGTTTGACCGGCAGCAAAATCAGCGGCGCGGAGTAGGTTTTCGGGTCGTCGGCACTTTTTTTCCACTTGAGAAAACCGATTGCCAGAAACAGCGTGTTGGCACCGCCCTCCTCCAGATCGCTGCGCGCTTTGCGGAACAGATCAATCAAGGTCGCTTCGAGCCTGGGTTTTTCCAGACTGGCGAGCACTTCACCACGGGCCAGCGCCTGACGTGCGACTTCGTCGACCAGACTTGCATGATTCTGCTGTTCGTACAGCGCGGTATCACGGCCACTGCTGTTCAGGTCCGGCACGGCCAGGACGCGAATGCGCTGCCCGCTGGACAGCAAATCTTCCAGAGCCGCCGGATCAGGGCATAACAAACGCACGCCTTTGGCGCTGTCCGGCAGGTGCAGCAAGCGATTGCGGGTGGTGAGGTCGAGCAGCTTGCGCTGCCAGAGCGTCAGCTTGCCAGCTGGCCCATCGCTGCTGTCGTTGATTTCCACATCGAAACCAGGCAATAGCGGCGCTTCTTCCAGGCTTTCAACAGCCGGGGGCGCCTCATCCGCCTCTGCTGGCGAATGCGGGCCGGGGGCCAGGGCTATCGGGCGAATCTTCTGCATCCGCGCGCGATGCAGGTCGATGGCCATGATGAACTGTTCATCATCCAGTTGCCGCTCAGCAGCGGCGACTGCCTGACTGAAACCCGGCGCCGGAGCCTGAGTCGCCAGAGTGGTTTCGAACACCACCAGTTCTTTCAAGTCCAGACGTTTGCGCACCGCCGACGCCTCGTCGGTCAACAACTGCGAAAATTCCTGAGGCTGCAGCCAGACACCCGCGAAAGCGTGGCCTTTGGTCAGGATCAGCAAGGCATTCAACCCGGCCTGTTCCAAAGCGGCGGCAAACAGCAACGCGGTGTCCAGACAGGTCGCCACGCCATTTTCGAGGATCATGCCCGGCGGCCGGATTCTTTGGCCCTGCTGCTCGAAACTGGCGGGAGGCAGCGCGTAGCTCAGCTTGAACCCGCAGACTGCAGACCATATTGCAGAGGCCAGTTCCCAGGTCCGGGTACGCGACTTGCTTTCATAGCCGTCGATGCCGTCTTTCTTGCCGGCGCGGCGCAATACCTGCGAAGCGGCTTTGAGCACCCGGTCGACCGCCGGATCATTGGGCATGCAGAACGCGGCCAGCAACTCAGGCATGGCGCTGAGACCGCCCCACTCGGTGCGCGCCAGCAGTTCAGTGGCAAAGCGTTGTTCGACGACCAGTTCGTCGCCCCGCGACAAGCGCAGCACGACTTCGGCGCCAAGGCTTTCCGTTAGGCCAGCCAGGTAACCGGCGTTGAGCTTGATATCGCGTTCGTTGATGCTCAGACGATCGCCGGGATTCAAGCGATCGATGTTCCAGGTCCGGGTCTCGACAAAAGCCGGATCAGTGCCGAGGCTCAGCACCAGATCCTCAAAAGGTTGTTCGCTCTGGTTCCAGAGGCTCAGTTCACGTACCAGCGGCACGGCGTTCTGGTGGGAGGCGAAGCCGATCTTGCGGGCGATCAGCGCCTCAATCTTGATGCTCATTCATGGGCTCCTCGAGCGGCCTGCGCTCACCCCCTACCGGGAGGGGGCGAGAAAAAGACGCCTATAGTCCATGACTGTTTGATGTTTTGAAATGATTTATCCCGCAGTGCAGATGAAATCTGCCCAACGTTAACGGCGAATAGAGTCCGGATGTTCGGAATCGTCGCGCACCATCAGCATCAGAGCGTCGCGTTTCTCCAGGAGATGGTGACGCAGAATGCTACTCAGGCGTTTGCCATCGCGCACTTGCAAGGCCTCGATCATTTCTTCGTGATCGTGCAATGCCCTTTCCCACTTCGGCGCCTGTTGGTTGGACAGAAAACGCAGCGCATGGATGCGACGGTTCAAGGACAGGTACACCTGACGCAGCGCCGAATTGCGTGCCGCGAGGTTGATCAGATCGTGAATCGCACGATTGCGCTGATAGTAGCCCGGCAGGTCATTCTGGTTCTTGCTGACCACCATGGCGTAATGCAGCGCTTTGATCTCATCCAGTTCTTCAGGTGTGATGCGCTCACAGGCCAGCTCACCGGCGAAGGCTTCGATGCCGCTCATCAACTCGAAGGTTTCGCGAATCTCCAGTTCCGACATGCGCGCGACACTGGCACCGCGATTCGGATTGATCTCGATAAGGCCTTCCACCGCGAGCACCTTGAGCGCCTCACGTAACGGCGTCCGGGAAATGCCCAGGGTTTCGCACAGTTCGCGCTCATTGAGTTTTCTGCCGGGTGGTAGCACGCCCTCAGTGATGAAACTGCGCAGGTGCTCCACGACTGTGTCGTGCAAGCGTTGGCGTTCGACCTTGACCATCGGCCGAGGACTGCCAAGCTCGACCAGACCCTCAATATTTTGCATGCAAAATCCTCATCTGCATCGCTTGAGCGCGACGCCTTATTCGATATCAGCGCGACTAATGGCGAATATTAGCCCAAATATCGCGTTTGACACAGCAGGAAGGCGTGCTAACGTATTTTGAATTCAAAATACAAAAACAAGAAGGAGTCATTCATGCTGAAGCTTGATTACCATCCCGCCGGCCGTCACTTCCTGCAAATCCCTGGGCCCAGCCCGGTCCCGGATCGCATTCTGCGCGCCATGAGCTATCCCACTATCGACCATCGCGGCCCGGAATTCGGCGAGCTGGGTCTTAAAGTGCTGGACGGCATCAAACAGATTTTCAAGACTCGTCAACCGGTGGTGATTTACCCCGCGTCCGGTACCGGCGCCTGGGAAGCCGCGCTGTGCAATACGCTGAGCGCAGGCGATCAGGTGTTGATGTTCGAAACCGGTCACTTCGCGACGCTCTGGCAGAAAATGGCGTTGAGTCTGGGCCTCAAACCGCAATTCATCGGGCATCCGGGCATCGAAGGCTGGCGCGGCGGTGTCGATGCGCAAATGATCGAGACGCACCTGCGCGCGGACAGCAGTCACGCCATCAAGGCGGTTTGCGTCGTGCATAACGAAACCAGCACCGGCGTTACCTCCGATATCGCCGCCGTGCGCAAGGCCATTGACGCCGCCGGGCACCCGGCGCTGCTGTTGGTGGACACCATTTCCGGCCTTGGCTCGGTCGACTACCGCCACGATGAATGGGGCGTCGATGTCACCGTGTCCGGATCGCAAAAAGGCCTGATGCTGCCGCCGGGCATCAGTTTCAATGCGGTCTCCCCCAAAGCACTGGAAGCCAGCAAAACTGCAGGCTTGCCCCGCAGCTTCTGGGCCTGGGACGAAATCATCGAGATGAACAAAACCGGCTACTGGCCGTACACCCCCAACACCAACCTGTTGTATGGCTTGTCCGAAGCCTTGGACATGATCCTGGGTGAAGGCCTGGAAAACGTATTCATCCGCCACAACCGGCTGGCCCAGGCGTGCCGCACTGCCGTGAATGCCTGGGGCCTGGAAATCCAGTGCGCCGATCCAGCGGTGTACAGCCCGGTGCTCACCGGCGTGATGACCCCGGAAGGCATCGATGCCGACGTCGTGCGCAAGATCATCTACGAGCGCTTCGATATGTCGCTGGGAACGGGTCTGGGCAAGATGAAAGGCCGCATGTTCCGTATTGGTCACTTGGGCGACTGCAATGATCTGATGCTGATGGCAACCCTCACCGGCTGCGAAATGGGCCTGCAAATGGCCGGGATCAAGCTGCAATCCAGTGGTGTATTGGCGGCCATGGATTATCTCGGAGGGCAATCCGTACCGTTGCGGCGCGAATGATGTGAAAGGGGCTGCGGTCACTTAAACGCCGCAGCTCCTCGATATGACTCAACTATCCCGAATCATCGCGTTAGTCAGCGATAACAATAAGAAACTGGAGATAGATCATGAAGTTTTTACGTCTGCGCCCCACCACGGTGGTGCTGTTCATGCTGTGCGCCATGTACTTCATTACTTACCTGGACCGCGTCAACGTCAGTACGGCGGCGGTCGGTTTCGGCAAGGAATTCAACCTCACCAAAACGGAGATTGGCATTGTCTTCTCCGCGTTTGCCTACCCCTACCTGGTGTTTCAAATCATCGGCGGCTGGGTCAGTGACCGTTTCGGCGCGAAACGGACGCTGATTTTCTGCGGTTTGATCTGGGCCGGAGCCACGGTTCTGACCGGACTGGCCGGTGGTTTCATCTCGCTGATCGTGGCCCGCGTGCTGTTGGGCCTCGGCGAGGGTGCGACTTTCCCCGCCGCCACCGCAGCAATGTCACGCTGGGTGCCCAAGGAGAAACGCGGATTTGCCCAAGGCATCACGCATGCATTCGCCCGTCTTGGCAATGCCGTGGCGCCGGCGGCAATGATCGCGGTCATGGCGACTTATGGCTGGCGGGAATCGTTTTATGTGTGCGCCGGGATCAGCTTTGTCTGGGTAATCCTCTGGGCCGTGGTCTTCACTGAACTGCCAAAGGACCATCCACGCATTTCGAAACAAGAGCTGGATGTGTTGCCGGCCCCCAAGGTGAAAAGCACGGTTCCGCTGGCCTGGGGACGACTGTTCAAGCGCATGGCACCCGTGACGATCGTGTATTTCTGCTATGGCTGGACCTTGTGGTTGCTGCTCAGTTGGGTACCGATGTACTTCATGAACATGGGCCTGGATCTGAAAAATACCGCGATTTTCTCCTCGACGGTGTTCTTCGGCGGCGTGGTGGGCGATACCTTGGGCGGCATCGTCAGCGATCGCATCTACGCTCGCACCAAAGACCTCAACAAGGCGCGCAGTCGGATGGTCGCCATCTGCCTGACGCTAACGCTGATTTCCCTGATCCCGTTGATGTTCACCAAGGACATGCACGTGTCCCTGGCTTGTCTGGCCATGGGCTTTTTCTTCTCCGAGATGACGATTGGGCCAATGTGGGCTATCCCGATGGACATTGCGCCTGACCATTGCGGTACGGCCAGCGGCATGATGAACACCGGTTCGGCCATGGCTGCTATTGTCAGCCCCGTGGCAGCAGGCTTGTTGATCGACAAGTTCGGCAACTGGCAGCTACCCTTCCTGGTCAGCATCGTTCTGCTGGCGATTGGGGTGATTCTGTCGTTCCGCATGAAACCGCAGAACAAATTCGAGTATGCGAAACCTTCGACCCCGCTGACGCCCGATCCGCAAGCTTCGACCATCATCAGCAAATAACCGGTAGCCAGCCTCCGCCTGCGGGCGGGGGCTGGACGCAAATGGAGCGACCCCTTGAACTCAGCAACTTCACCTTCGCGCCTGGCGCAATTGCTAGTCGATGCACACCGAGAACGCAGCCCACTGGGCGAACTCAACGCTGATTTACAACCAACCGACAAGAACGCTGCGTACCAGATCCAGCAGGACATCCTGCGCCTGCGCGGCGTGACGCCTGGCGGCTGGAAGATTGGTTCCAAATCACCTACCGGCCCGATTCAGGGCTCGCCGCTGCCACAGGACTGCCTGTTTGCTTCGGCCAGCGAGTTTGCTCGCGCAGCTTACCCGCCACCGGGTGTGGAACTGGAAATCGCCTTCCGCTTCAATCGCGCATTCACCCCGCGCGAAGAGGCCTACAGCGATGATGAGGTCATGGCCGGCATCGGCGAAATGGCCACCACCATCGAACTGGTCTCCAGCCGTTTTGCCGCCTGGCCGAAAATCGAACCGCTGACGCAACTGGCCGACCTGCTCAATCACGGCGCGTTGATCGTTGGCGAATTTGTGCCTTACGACGACAGCTTCGATTTCGTCAATCCAACCCTTGAGCTGACACTGAACGGCGTCAGCATCGTGCCGTCGGCGGTGGCCAATCCGGCGGGTGACCCGCGTCGCCTGCTGCCTTGGCTGGTTAACCATCACACCGGCCAAGGGCTGACAGTGCCCAGGGAGTTCGTGATCACCACCGGTTCTTACACCGGGATATTTCTGGCTGAAAGTGCCGGGCAAGTGCAAGGTAGGATTCAGGGCTTACCGGCGATCTCGCTGACACTTGTATAGCTGTACCCGGAACGCAAAACCTGAGCTTTTGAGCCGCAAAAAAATCCCGCCGATCTGGCGGGATTTTTCTGTCGCGGGGATTTATTCCGGGCGACGTTCGTAGTTCCGGTAAACCGGATACCAGAAATGCTCGTCGATGGCCTCCCGCAGGGCTTGTTCAGAGCCTGGCTCGGCGACCAGATCGCGCTGCGCAGCCAGGCCCACCGCCAAGGCGATTCGCTTGCTCACCGCCTGAACATCCCGCAACGGCGGCAACATCTGCCCTGCCCCGGCACTGTCGGCCAGCGCCTGGGCCGAGGCCATGAGCATGCCGTCGGTAATCCGCGTCGCCTTGCTGGCAATCGCGCCCAGGCCGATGCCGGGGAAGATGTAGGAGTTGTTGCACTGAGCGATGGGGAAGGTTTTACCGAACAGCTCGATGGGCAGAAACGGGCTGCCGGTAGCCACCAGCGCCTGCCCGTCGGTCCATTGCAGGATGTCTTTGGGATGGGCTTCAATCTGCGAAGTCGGGTTGGACAACGGCATGATGATCGGTTGCGCACAATGCGCATGCATGGTCTGGATGATCGGCTGGGTGAACAAACCGGCTTTGCCTGACACGCCAATCAACACCGTGGGTCTGGCATTGCTCACCACGTCCTGCAACGACGGCCAGTCTGCGTCGAAGTCCCACTGCGCCAGAGACTCGCTGGAATGCGCCAGACGCTGCTGGAAATCATAGAGATCCGGCTGGCGATCGGTCAGCAAGCCTTTGCTGTTAAGCAGGAATACCTGGCTGCGCGCCTGGGCTTCGCTCACGCCTTCCAGTTGCATCGCGGCAATGATCTGCTCGGCAATCCCGCATCCAGCGGAACCGGCGCCGACAAATGCAACGGTCTGGTCTGACAGACGCTGACCCTTGACCTTACAGGCCGCAAGCAAGGTGCCTACAGTGACAGCGGCGGTGCCCTGAATATCGTCGTTGAAGCAGCACAATTGGTCGCGATAACGCGCCAGCAGCGGCATGGCATTGGTCAGGGCAAAGTCTTCGAATTGCAGAATCGCCTCAGGCCAGCGACGCTGGACGCCCTCGACAAACGCTTGCAGGAAAGCATCATATTCAGCGCCGCGAATGCGCTGTTCCCGGCGCCCGAAATACAACGGGTCAGCCAGTAAACCCGGATTATTGGTGCCCACATCCAGCACCACCGGCAAGGTGTAGGCCGGGCTGATCCCGCCGCAAGCGGTATACAACGACAGCTTGCCGATAGGAATACCCATGCCGCCAACACCCTGATCGCCCAGCCCCAGAATGCGCTCGCAGTCACTGACAACGATGACTTTTACGTGGTCCTTGGTGACATTGTTGAGGATCTCGTCGATGCGGTCGCCGTCGGCAATACTGATGAATAACCCGCGATGACTGCGATAGATCCGCGAGAATTCCTGGCAGGCCTTGCCGACAGTCGGCGTGTAGATAATCGGCAGCATCTCATCGAGATGCTCGTCCACCAGGCGGAAGAACAGGGTTTCATTGAAATCCTGGATCGAGCGCAGCAAGACATGCTTATCCAGATCGGACGGACAGCCCTGAAACTGGTGATAAGCGCGCTGGACTTGTTGTTCGATGGTTTCAATCTGCTGCGGCAGCAGACCCTGCAAATGCAACGTGTCGCGCTCGTGCTGAGTAAAGGCCGTGCCCTTGTTCAGCAAGGGCGTACCGAGCAACGTCGGACCAACAAAAGGGACTAATAGGGCTTGATCGGTAGAATCACTCATTTCAATCTCCTGCGTCGTTTTTGTATTTTGAATTCAATATACACCGATGAATTCGGATTGAAAGATGACGTGCAGCACAGAAGATAGTCAGGTTTCTCAATAATGGGCGGATGTACCTACCGATTCGCGGGCAAGCCTCGCTCCTACAGGTCGAGGCAAAACCCGGCAAAGACCGGACCAACGCATTGCACGTCAGCCCAGCCTTTCGGGTTACCGCTACAACCTTACGGCTTGGCGATGTCGGTGCGCGACACCGCTGGCGATTCCTTCGGCAGCGTGTCCCGCAGTTGCTTGACCTGCGCCGCATTTACCGCCGGGGCCTGATTACCCCAACTGCTGCGAATGAAGGTCAGCAGTTGCGCCACCTCTTCGTCCGACATCCGCCAGGCGGGCATGCCCAGTTCCGACGGTGCAGTCGCGGTCGCGGGCAACTTGCTGCCGGCCAGCACCAGACGAATCATCGACACCGGATCTTCCGACAGCACCGAAGAGTTGCCGGCGATTTTCGGGAAAACCCGTTCGTAACCCTGACCGTTGGTGCGGTGGCAGGCGGAGCAGTTGTCGACGTACAACTCGGCGCCACGACTGCCCTCTTCCCCGGCAGCCAATGCTTTGGCAGTGGCGGGATCGGCCTTGAAGCTCGATACCTGACGCTCGCTGGCGGGCAGTGTTTTCAGGTAAGCAGCCACCGCTTGCAGATCGCCATCGTTGAGGTGCTGCGTGCTGTGAACCACTACATCACCCATCGCGCCACCCAATACCGCATGGGTCGCGCTGCGTGCGCTGCGCAGTGTTGCGACGATGTCCTCGGCGCTCCAGTTACCCAGGCCGTCGGCCGGATTGCCGCGCAGGTTGACCGCCAGCCAGCCATCAATCACCGGCCCGCCTGACAGGTAAACCGGGCTTGACTCATCCAGCGCCTTTTCCTGCAAGGTCACGGCACGCGGCGTGTGGCAACTGCCGCAATGCCCAAGGCCTTGAACCAGATAGGCGCCGCGTGCCACCTGGGCGTCCTTGTAACCGTCGGCCTTGAATGCCACTGCATCGGGCTGCGGCGCAAACACCTTGCGCCAGATCGCCAACGGCCAGCGCATCGACAACGGCCACGACACATCGTTGCCACGGTTTTCGGCGTTGACCGGCGCGACGCCATGCATGAAGTACGCGTAGAGCACTCGCAAATCGTCATCGCTGATCTTCGCGTAGGCCGGATACGGCATCGCTGGATACAAGCTACTGCCGTTGGCTGCAATGCCGTGACGGATGGCGCGGTCAAAATCATCCAGCGAGTAAGCGCCAATGCCGGAGACCTTGTCGGGCGTGATGTTGCTGCTGTACAGCGTGCCAATCGGCGAAGCAATCGGCAGGCCACCGGCGAACGGCTGGCCGCCTTTGGCCGTGTGACACGCCGTGCAATCGCCCGCATCAGCCAGGTAACGGCCTTTCTCGATCAGCGCCGCCTGCTGCGCTTCAGGTGCGGCCTGCAGCGCACGGGTGTGCGTCGGCCAGAAAGCGAACGCCAACAACACGACCAGCACCACGACGCCCAGTCCAACCAGGCTCAGGAGAAACTTTTTCATGGGTTTGCTCCTTATGCCTGAACCAGCGGGCCGGGGTTTTTCAGGTACTGCTCGCGAATGGCCTTGGCAGACCAGTACGCCAGCGCACCCACCATTCCGGTCGGGTTATAGCCGTTGTTTTGCGGAAACGCGTTGGCGCCGATGGCGAACACGTTATGCACGTCCCAGGATTGCAGATACCGGTTCAACGCCGAGGTCTTCGGGTCGCTGCCCATGATCGCGCCGCCACATGTGTGGGTGCTCTGGTACTTGGTGATGTTGTAATGCTCGCCCGGTTTCTTCGCATCGCCGGCAACGGCTGTCGGGTTGAGGATTTTCGACATTTCCAGCGCCTTGCCGACCAGGAATTGCGAAGCCTTGATCTCGTTGTCGTGCCAGTCGAAGTTCATCCGCAGCAGCGGTCGCCCGAAGCCGTCCTTGTAGGTGGGATCAAGGCTCAAGTAATGCTGGCGGTACGACATGCACGCGCCCTGCACTTCGAAGTAGAACGAATGCCGGAACGCATCGCTGGCCGCCTGTTTCCACTGCGTGCCCCAGGCTGGGGTGCCCGGCGGCACGTTGATCCCGCGCACCGGACCGGCGCCCGGCTGACGGGCCCAGATGATGCCGCCACCGACAAAACCGGCCTTGGCATTGTCGAGCTGGTTGCCGTTGAGATTGTCCATGGTCGTGCCCGCGCCACCGATACCGATGAACTGGTTGGCTTGCACTTCCTTGCCGAAAAACAGCACCACGCGATTGAGGTTCTGGTACGAGTAGTTGCGGCCGATGGTGCCTTCGCCCGTCTGCGGATCGTAAGGTTTGCCGATACCCGAGAGCAGCATCAAATGCACGTTGAACAGGGAAAATGCGCAGAGCAGGACCAGGTCGGCCTGCTGCTCGACTTCGGAGCCTTGGGCATCCAGGTAAGTAACGCCGGTCGCCTTCTTGCCATCGCTGTCGAGATTGACTTTCAGGACCTGCGCATTGGTGCGCAAGTCGAAGTTCTTGCGCTGGCGCAGCACGGGCAGAATGCTGATGTTCGGGCTGGCCTTGGAGTAGTTCAGGCAACCGTAATCGCTGCAGAACCCGCAGGCGTTGCACGGGCCCATCTGGCAGCCATACGGATTGACGTAAGGCGCCGAGGCGTTGGATGCCGGGATCGGATACGGGTCCCAGCCCATCTCCCGGGCCGCGCCGTAAAACATTTCCGCGCCGAGATAATTAGGATTCGGGCCCAGCGGGAATTCACGCGAGCGCGAGCCTTCAAACGGGTTGCCGCCCAGCTGTTTTGCGCCCTGAATCACCCCGGCCTTGCCGGAAGTGCCGCACACGTATTCGAAGTGATCGAAGTGCGGTTCAAGGTCTTCGTAGGTGACCGGGAAATCCTGGATGGTCATGTCGCTGGGAATGAATTTCGCGCCATAGCGCTGCTCGACATTGCTGCGCAGCTTGAAGTCTTCCGGCAACGCGCGGAAGTGACAGCCAGACCAGTGACTGCCCGCGCCGCCCACACCGGTGCCGGGCTTGAACGAACCCATCTGCCGATACGGCACGGCGGTAGACGTCAGGTTATGCCGCGCGGTGACGGTTTCCTGGGACAGGCTTTGCAGGTAGCGGCGATGCACCGAACCTTCGAGTTCATCGACGACTTTCGGGTAGGCGAAATCCGGTTGCGTGTCACGATCAGCGCCGCGCTCCAGCACCACGACCGTCAGCCCCGCATCGGTGAGCTCCTTGGCCATGATCGCCCCGGTCCAGCCCATGCCGACAATCACTGCGTCTACTTTTGGTTTAACGTTCGCCATGCTCAACCCCTCCGTCCGGCCAGATCGACCGGGGGCGGCGGGTACGGCTTGTCACGCACCGTCACCCAATCCATGTAATCGGCGCGCATGCCCGGATAACCGATCATCTTCCATGCGCCCATGTTCTTGTTGCCGCCGTGGGAAGGGTCGGCGAAGTAGCCGTTACGCACTTCGTTGAGCAAGTTGGTGAAGAACAACTTCGACGAAATGTCCTCCAGCACCAGCTTGCCGCTCTCGGCATTCTTGAGCAGCTCTTCCTGTTGGCCTGTTGTCAGCTGGGCGAAGGTCTTGCCGGAAAAAGCTGTCTTGCAGCTGGCGTCGACGGCCTTGATGCCGACGCGCAAGGTTTCGCGCAGCGTCAGGCGGCCCTGGTAACCGAATCCGGTGCGGCCTGGATAAACGGGCCCTGCATGTACCAGATGCCACCATTGGCGTACGGCGTCTGCATATGGCGGTCGAGAAACTCCGGCACGCCCAGTTCGACGGCGCCGGGTCCGACCTGATCGGACGGGATCAAACGGTCGCAGGCGGCGATCAGGAACGCCCATTCTTGCGGGGTGAAAAACGTTGGTTTGTAATCACTGGCTTTGACTGCCGGCGACGCACCTGACTGGGCGTCACTTGCCGGAGTCTGGGCGAAGGCGGAAGCGGGAAGACCAGCACTGGCCAGGGTTACAACGGGGATTAGCGTCAACGACTTACGCAAGAAATCGCGACGGCCGGGGGAGGTATCGTTATCGGACATCAGTTATTCACTCCTGGGTCTAAACACGGGTGTGCCTGGTGTTTCTGATTTTTCTTATAAGTTGCCGCATGCGCGGCAACTGGATTGCTGCCTAATTATGATCAAGCTAACTAATCAGTCATGACTAAAACAGCTATTGCCGTCTGTTGCCAGGCAAACGACGGACTTAAACGTTTCATCAGATCTTGAACTGGCGAACCAGGCTGTTGAGGTTAGCGCCCAGCGATGACACCTCGCGCATAGTGCGTGCGCTCTGCTCGGTTTCGTCGGCAAGGCTTTCCACCGCGCCGGCGATTTGATGCACGCTGCGGTTGATCTCTTCGGCGACCGAGGTCTGCTCTTCCGCTGCGCTGGCAATCTGCGCGTTCATCGCGTTGATCGTGCCGATCAAACCCGAGATCGAATCCAGTGACGCGCCGACCGCATTGGTCTGCTGATTGGCGCCCTCGCCTGCTTCGGTTGAACGCTGCATGGCGGCCACTGAAGCCGTGGTGCCCGCCTCAAGCCGGGTGATCATGCCCTGGATTTCCTGGGTGCTCTGCTGGGTACGACTGGCCAGCGCGCGCACTTCATCGGCAACTACCGCAAAGCCGCGACCGGCTTCACCGGCACGCGCCGCTTCGATTGCGGCGTTGAGCGCCAACAGGTTGGTCTGGTCCGCGATGGAGCGAATCACGTCGAGCACCGAAACAATGGAACGCACGTCTTGCTGCAGGCTGTCGAGGCTGGTCCCGCTCAAACGGATATCAGAGACCAACGCGCTCATGCCGAGAATGTTGTTGCCCACCACTTTGCGCGCCGCATGCCCTTGCTGATCGGTCTCAGCGGCCGCTTCGGCGGCACGTTGGGCACTCATTGCGACTTCCTGGGCGGCAGACGACATTTCGTTGATGGCGGTTGCGACCTGATCAGTCTCGTTGCGCTGGCGCTGCATCGCTTGCTCGGAGCGCAAGGTCTGTTGAGTCGCTTGAACCACGAGGCCGTCCAGTTCGGTGGTCATCTGCGCCACCTGCCGGACCATGGCGTGGATCTTGTCGACGAACCGGTTGAACGACATTGCCAGATCGCCCAGTTCATCGCTGCTGGTGATCGCCAGACGATGAGTGAGATCCCCGTCACCGGCGGCGATGTCATCCAGATTGGTCTTGAGCATGCGCAGCGGACGAACGACACCGTTGGCGGTCCAGATACCCGCAGCGGCGGTCACCAGCAACAACACCAGGGTCACGAGAAAGATGCTACCCAGCAAATCACGGGTGCGCTCAGTCACCGCAGCCTGCTCCACGAGCATGGCGGCGTCGATGTCATCCATATTGATGGCACTGCCGAGCACCATGTCCCATTTTTCCAGGTAAACCGTGTAGCCAAGCTTGGGAACCTGAACGGTCTCCTGGCCAGGCTTGGGCGCAGCGTAATCGACATAGTGCTTGCCGTTTTTAGCCACTTCCACAAACGTCTGGTAGTGGTATGAACCGTCGGGATCCTTGGTGTCCCAGAAACTCTTGCCTACACCTGCTGTACTGTCGCCACGGAAGATACGCACGCCTTTGCCGTCGTAGCCGAAGAAGTAGCCCTCTTCCCCGAACTTGACCGGCTTCAGGACCTCCAGCGCTTTGTCGCGAGCGGCCATATCGCCATTGGCCGAAGCGTCATGCAGGGGCTTGATGGTGGTCAGCGCGATGTCCACGTAGTTCTTCAGGATTTCGCGGTTGCGCTGGACCAGACTGTCGCGGGTTTCACGCATTTCCTGATCAGCGCTGCTCTGTAACATCCACGACGCAAGGCCGCTGATGATCAATGCGAACAACAAAGCGGGGATGATGGCTAAGCACAGCAACTTGTGTTTGACGGTAAGTTTCATGAACGAGATGCCCTCCTGGTGAGTGTGGTTTTTGAGCGTATCGGCGCTGTAAGACCTATCTTGAAAAAATAGCTGGAATTTTGGCGCCAATATTTAGTTGCTGGCCATTTAACATCATGAATCGTGCGGTTACAACAAAAGCAGCAGCAGACGGCCATGGACGGAAGCTATAAATCATTGGGCAGCGGGACATCAGCCTGAGCATTCCAACGGAACCGACGGGTATGAAATGCGCTCTTTATTTCAATTGACTCATCGCGCACGGAGGTCGCAATGCTCAAGAATATCGACGCAGGTGTGCTCAACATTACCTTTGATGAAGCCGGGCCAAGCGATGGCTGGCCGGTGATATTGCTCCACGGCTTTCCCTACGACATCCACGCCTATGACCCAGTCATCCCGATCCTGGTGGGGCATGGTGCAAGAGTCATTACCCCGTACCTCAGAGGGTTCGGCCCGACTCGTTTTCTGGACGAGACCACGCCACGTTCAGGCCAGCAAGCAGCCATCGGCCATGACCTTCTCAAACTGATCAACGCGCTCCAGTTGGACGCGGCTTATCTGGTCGGATACGACTGGGGCGGCCGAGCGGCGTGTATCGTCGCGGCGTTGTGGCCAGAGCGAGTGCTCGGCCTCGTCAGCATTGGCGCGTACGCGATTCAGGACATCGCATCGGCAATGAAGCCGCAGAAACCAGAGGCCGAATTTCCGTACTGGTATCAGTACTACTTCCACAGTGAAAGAGGCCGTAACGCACTGACCGAGAATCGCCGGGCGCTGTGTCATTTGCTCTGGCAGCAATGGTCGCCCACCTGGAAATTCTCGGAGAGCAGCTTCGAGCGATCGGCGCGGTCTTTCGATAATCCGGATTTCGTCGACGTGGTCATTCACTCCTACCGGCATCGATTCGGGCTTGTGCAGGGGGATCCCGCCTATGCACAAACCGAAGCCGAACTGGCCAGCTTGCCACCCATCCAGACACCGACCTTTGCCCTCGATGGCGCCGACAGCGGTTTCTCACCAGACGGCACTGGCGCGCACGCCGAACGGTTCACCGGGCACTATCAGCACCGCATGATCGCCGGCGCCGGGCACAACGTCCCACAGGAAAAACCCGTGGAGCTGGCCGCCGTTATCGTTGCACTGAAAAACCACGTCTCGCGCAATATTCAGTGAACCCGTCCAGCAACGGAATGCCTATAGCTAAACCCTACAAACCAAGGAACAACGATGAACCTGTCTGACGCATTTCAAGTGGTGGAATCGCTCTCCGCAAACGATGCCAATCATAAAATCCAGAGTGGCTGGACGCTGCTTGCGGTGGTGACCACTTCCCACCCGAACGGCGAACTGCATCCGTGCTACGTGTTGGGCAAAGCCAAACACGCTGAAACGACGAGTAGCGCGCAGCAGTCGACGTGAAGCGGGCACACGGATGAACGGGAGGGTCGAAATCTGCGCTTCAGACCGCAGGACTTCGTTCCCTTCTCATTTGCGTCACCAAGGTAAACCGATCTTCAGGGTGGGTGGTTTCCGACACAACCATCACGGCGCCCTCCTCGTCCCGATATTGTCGAATGATGTTCAAACCTGGCGAGCCCGCTTCGGCGTTGAGGCTTTTGGCAATATCGGCCGTCAGCAGCACGGCACGCACTTGTTGGTCCACCACGTCGATATGCCGACCGAAATGTTGCTCGATCAACGCTGCGATCAACTCATCCGGATGCTGCTCGGCCAATTCGATGACTGCTGAGTAAGTGTCCTGGGCGTAGACGTCAGTCCAGCACAGCGGCGCGCGCAGGTTTTGTTCGTCGACCCGAATACTCGAAACGCAAAAGTAGTGCTCGCCTGGAATCAGTCCCAAGCGGCGCGCCAAGGCGATGTCCGCGACAAAATGGTGGACCTTTTGAATGCTGCGAACCTGGGTTTCCGCCAGGTGTACCAGATCAGACACCGATGCCAGCGACTGCGAATAACCGCCCTTGGGCGATGCGGCTTCGACTCGCGTACCCACCCGTTTGCGCCGCGAAACCAGCCCTTGGTTCTGTAACTGGGTGATGGCCGCGCGCACCGTGTGTCGGCTCACTTCGTAGAGTTCGCACAGCTCGAACTCGGTGGGCAGCAGCGTGCCCACCGGGTAACCACCGCTGGCGATCTTCTCAATCAAGTCCTTTGCAACGACTGCATAGCGCGTCTGGTTCATACCTTTCATCAGTCCCGAGCGATCACCGAGTTGACAGTGTATCAGCGAGCACGTAAGAATTATGTACGGACATATTTAATATGTCCGATCAATAACAACATATTCAGGATGTCCTCATGTCCAGCACTGTCTTTGACTCCGCCCTGTTCCGCGACATGTTCGGTACTGCCGAAATGCGCGGCGTGTTTTCCGACCAAGCCCTGATCGAACGCTACATCGAAGTGGAAGTGGCGCTGGCCCGCGCCGAAGCACGCTGCGGCGTGATCCCCGCCGAAGCTGCCGAGCAGATTGCGCAACTGGCGACCTACGCGTCCCTCGACATGGCGCTGATGCAGCACGAGACCGAAATCGTCGGCTACCCGATTCTGCCGCTGGTTGAGCAACTGTCGAAAACCTGCGGTGAAGCCGGGCGTTACGTGCACTGGGGGGCTACGACTCAGGACATCATGGACACCGCTGTCGTGCTGCAAGTGCGTGCCGCGTTGGCCATTGTCGAACGCGATATCCAGGCCGTACGCGGTTTGCTGGCCGACCTTGCCAAACGCTATCGCGATACGCCAATGGCCGGCCGCACCCATCTGCAACATGCACTGCCAATCACCTTTGGCTACAAATGCGCGGTCTGGCTGAGCATGTTCGACCGCCATGCCGAACGCCTGGTCGAGCTGCGTCCTCGGGTGGAGATCGGGCAATTCGCCGGCGCCGCTGGCACGCTGGCATCACTGGGCGACAAAGGTCTGGAAGTTCAGGAAGCCTTGATGGCCGAGCTGGGGCTGGGCGTGCCGCAAGCCACCTGGCACGTTGCCCGCGACGGCCTCGCTGAAACCCTTAACTTCCTCGGCCTGGTCACCGGTTCGCTGGGTAAGGTCGCGCTGGACGTGATGATGATGATGACCAGCGAGCTGGGTGAGGTGTACGAACCTTTCGTCAAAGGTCGTGGCGCGAGCAGCACCATGCCGCAGAAGCGAAATCCGATCTCCTGCGAATTGATGTACGCCGCCGCCAAGGGTGTTCGGCAACACGCCGGGCTGATGCTCGACGCCATGATTCAGGACTTTGAGCGTTCGACCGGCCCGTGGCAGGCCGAGTGGATCGCCATTCCCGAAGCCTTCGCCCTGAGCGCTGCGTCCCTGGGCCAGGCCAAATTCATGCTCGCTGGACTGGAAGTGCGCACCGAGCGCATGCGCCAGAACCTGGACATGACCCAAGGCCTGATCGTCGCCGAAGCCGTAATGATGGGCCTCGCCCCGGCGCTCGGCCGTCAGGTGGCGCATGACGTGGTGTATGCCGCGTGCCGCATGGCCAACGATCAGGGCACCAGCCTGCTGGATGCGTTGCTGGCTCAAGGTGAAGCCACCGCGCAACTGGATATCGAGGAACTCAAGCGCCTCACCGATCCAGCCAATTATCTGGGCCTCGCACCGCAGATGGTCGATATCGCCCTGGCGCGAGAAGGCTCCGTCAAACGCTGATCTTCACCGGGTTCGGCATGACCGGGCCCGCTTTTCTCTGCCAATAAGAACAACGAGATCGAAGACATGTCCACGACTGCAAAAAAACCGTTTTACCGGGATCTGACCTTCCAGGTCATCGCCGCCATGCTGCTGGGTATCGCCTTTGGCTTCCTGGCCCCGGAGCTGGCTGCCAAGTTCAAAATCCTTGGCGATATCTTCCTCAAGCTGATCAAGACGGCGGTCGCACCGCTGGTATTTTTTACCGTGGTGCATGGCATTGCCTCGGCCGGTGATATCAAGCGCGTCGGCAAGGTCGGTTTACGCGCGCTGATTTACTTTGAAGTGGTCTCGACCATCGCTCTGGCCCTTGGTCTGCTGTGGGGCAACCTGTTGAGCATCGGTTCGGGCATGCATGACGCGCATCCGAGCAGCGCTACTGCAGCGGCGGCCAGCGCGGCGGTCGCCAAAGGGCACGCCCCGGCGTCGACCATGGATTTCATCTACGGCATCTTCCCGGACAACTTCGTTGGCGCTTTCTCCGGGGGCCAACTCCTGCAAGTACTGGTGATTTCTGTGCTGTTCGGCTTCGCCCTGCTGGCCCTCAAGCCTGAGCGTCGCGCGGTTATCGAAGAGGGGTTGAGTCGTATCTCGGAGTGCTTCTTCGAGTTCATCAACCTGATCATGAAGATCGCCCCGCTTGGCGCGTTCGGTTCGGTGGCTTACGCCGTCGGCAGCAACGGCACAGCGGTGCTGATGTCGCTGGCCAATCTGGTGCTGATGTTCTACGTGGCGATTGCCTTCTTCATTTTCGTGGTACTCGGCATCGTCTGCCGCTTGTCCGGGTTCAGCCTGTGGCGCTTCCTGAAGTACATCAAGGATGAAATTTTCATTGTGTTGGGCACTGCTTCATCTGAAAGCGCTCTGCCCAGACTGCTTCAGAAACTGGAGAAGTTTGGTTGCTCCAAGCAGAGCGTCGGTCTGGTACTGCCCACCGGCTATGCATTCAACCTCGATGGCACCTCGATCTACATGTCGCTGGGCGTGCTGTTCATTGCCAATGCCTACGGCGTGCCGATGACCTGGGAGCAGCAATTGGGCACGGTGGCCATCATGCTGGTGACGTCCAAAGGTGCGGCGGCCGTTTCAGGCGGCAGCTTCGTGGTCTTTGCGGCGACGGTGACCGCTATCGGCATACTGCCCGTAGAAGGCCTGGCGCTACTGTTCGGCGTCTACCGTTTCATGTCGATGGCGATCGCTACCTGCAACACCATCGGCAACAGCGTTGCAACCGTGGTGGTTTCCAAATGGTCGGGGGAGTTCACCGAGCAGACCGCCAAAGCCGAGTACCACCGGGTATTGGGTAGAAAGTTGGAGGCTGCACTCTAAATTCAGGAGTTGCTATCAATCCCTACCTTGGCTTATCAAGGCAGGGATTGAGCCTGCGCAACTTTTACATAGAGTTTTTCGAAGTAAAAACCGAATCCGTTACTTGGTTTGGCATTAAACCATTTGTGGATCAGTCCTTGCCTATTACAACGGCGCTTCTATATTCAACTGAGTTTGATACTTCTCACTCATTGAAGAAGCGTCCATGACACCACTTCACTCACTGATCATTTGCGAATATTGCGACGCGGTCTACGACACCGCCCCGCTGCTCAAACAGCAAAAAGCCTACTGTGTCTGCTGCGGTGCCGTCATCCAGCGTTACTCCGCCGTTACGCTGCAACAGCGAATGGCCTTATGTGTAACTGCCGCTGTCTTATTGGTTTTCGCCAACTTCTATCCGGTGATGAGTATCAGTTTGCAAGGGTTGAAAAACTCGGCGACGTTATGGGATTCCGTCGCTGCCCTGAGTAACGGCCCTATTCTGTTCATTGCGCTGGTGGCGGGCATTTCGATTATCGTCGCGCCTGTGTTGCAGGTCATTCTATTGATTTGGGTGTTAGCGTTTGCCATGGCCAGGCGGCGCGCCCCTGCTTTCAGCTTTTGCATGCGCTGGCTGGAATCGTTGCGCCCCTGGAGCATGCTCGAAGTCTGCCTGTTGGGTGCCATGGTCGCGGTATTCAAGCTGGCCGGACTGCTTGACGTCGTGCCGGGTATCGGGTTGGCCGCGCTGGCCGCACTGAGCATCCTCATGATCAAGATCGCCGGACGTGACATCCGGGCATTATGGAATCAACCGTGAACACGCCGCCGCGAGCAGCGGATCTGAACCTGTGTCTGTGCCACAGCTGCGGCCGGGCTTGCGACGCTACCAGCCATCCGCAACAGTGCGACCGCTGCGGGGCGCCCTTGCACGCGATCAAACCCGATTCATTGACGCGCACCTGGGCCTATTTGCTGGCCGCATTGATTCTCTATGTGCCCGCCAATCTGCTGCCGGTGATGAACACCAGCATGCTCGGCAGCGGCGCTGACAGCACGATCATCTCGGGCGTACTGGAATTCTGGGAGGCCGGCGCCTGGGACATCGCCGCGATTATCTTTATTGCCAGCATTGGCGTGCCTGCGATCAAGTTTGGCGCATTGACGCTGCTGCTGATCACCTCGCAACGGGGCAGCAGTTGGGCTTGCCGACAACGTTCGAAGTTATTTCGCTTTGTCGAACTGGTGGGCTATTGGTCCATGCTGGATGTGCTGGTGGTCGCGCTCGTGGCAGCGTTGGTCAAATTCGATGCGTTGGGCGATATCGAACCTCGGGTGGGGATCCTGTTTTTCGGCATGGTCGTGGTCTTCACCATGCTCTCGGCCATGAGCTTCGACCCGCGCCTGATCTGGCGGACCGCACCGGCTACTGCACCAGACAGGCCAGCCCACCATGGCCCTTGAAACCTCGCAGGGCCCGCCCGCTCCAGGCGCTATCAAGACCTCCAGCCGCTGGAGCGTCTCGCTGGTGTGGATCGTGCCGATCATTGCCTTGCTGGTCGGCATTTCCCTGGTGGTCCATAACCGCATGCAGGCCGGCCCCGAAATCACTATCACCTTCAAAACCGGTGAAGGCCTCACCGCCGAAAAGACCCAGGTCAAATACCGCAATGTGGTGATCGGCCATGTGTCTGAAGTCGAGCTGAGCGAAGACCAGAAGAGCGTCACCGCGACCGTCAAGCTCGCCAAACAGGCTGCGTCCTTTACCAGGGAAGACGCGAAATACTGGGTGGTGCGCCCACGCATCGGGGCTGGAGGCGTGTCCGGGATCGACACGCTGCTGTCGGGCGCTTTCATTGGCGCAGACTCCGGTGAATCGCAACGCACCGTGAAGCACTTCATCGGGCTCGAAGCACCACCACCGATCACCTACGGCGAACCGGGAAAACGCTTCACGCTGGTGACCAAGGATCTGGCTTCCCTGGACATCGGTTCGCCCCTCTACTACCGCAAAATCCCGGTGGGTCAGGTGGTTGGCTATGCGCTGGATAAAGAGGGCAAGGGTGTCGACGTTGAGGTCTTCATCAATGCACCGAACGACGCCTACGTCACCAGTGATACACGGTTCTGGAATACCAGCGGCATCGATATCGGCGTGAGCGCCAACGGGTTTTCGGTGAAGACCGAATCGCTGTCAGCGGTACTTATTGGTGGTATCGCGTTTGGCGCACCGGAATACGGCCTGACCAGCGCCGCTGCCTCGGAGGGAACCCGTTTTGATTTGTTTACCGACGCACAGGCCGCCCTCGCGCCGCCGCCAGGCAGAGCACAATATCTGGCATTGCGCTTTGACCAGGCGCTCAGGGGCTTGAAAGTCGGTGCGCCGGTGGAGTTTCAAGGCCTGGAAATCGGCAGAGTGGTGTCGATCAACCTGGATTTCGACCTCAAGACCCGCAGCTTTCCGATCATTGTCGGCATCGTCATTTACCCGGAAAGCATGGGGCAGGCGCACATCAAGATGCTTGCTTTGCTCAAGCATGATCCCAGGGATCTGGAGGGCGGCATTCGAATTATCGGCAGTTTCGTTGAACACGGGCTGCGCGCTCAGGCCCGTTCGGGAAACCTGTTGACCGGGCAACTGTACATTTCCCTGGATTTCTATCCGAAGGCGCCAACCGTCACGTTTGACCCCAATGCTCGCCCGGTCATGCTGCCAACGGTGCCCAGCAGCCTTGAGCTTTTGCAGGAGCAGCTGCAGGCCGTCATCGAAAAAATCGCCAATCTGCCGCTGGATCGTATCGCCACCAATCTGGATGGCAGCCTGAACGAGCTGCGTAACGGCCTCAAACAATTCAACAGCCAGACGCTGCCGGGCGTTCGCAGCACGCTGGATGATGTACGAAAAACCTTGAAATCGGCCAGTGCTACGCTGGCCGACGACTCACCGCAACGTGAACAGCTGAGTGACGCCATAGACGAACTGGGGCGCATGTCGCGCTCGTTGCGCGATCTTTCCGACTATCTGGGTCGCCATCCCGAGTCGCTGATTCGCGGCCGACCCAAAGACTCTCAATTCGACTCCAGGCCTGAACAGCGGAGTCCATGAATTGACCACTCAAAGGAGTGAATCCCCCATGCGGGCGACTTTCAACGCACCTTTGTTCATGATTATTCTGTTGCTGGCCGCCTGCCGCAGCGATCCGGTGCATTACCACACGCTGACGCCGCTGCACTCCGGCACACCGCGCTCAACGCAGGTCGGCGAAAGCGTGCGGATCGAACGGGTCATGGTCCCGCCACAAGTTGATCGCTCACAGATCGTCATCCGCCAGGGCAGCAATGAACTGATCCTTCTGGAAACCGAATGGTGGGGTGCGAGCCTCGCCGATGAAGTGCAAAGCGCGCTGATCAATGAGCTGAACAACCGGCCGGGAGGCAGGGGAAAAATGACCTTGCGCATCGAGGTGCAACGCTTCGATCTGGTCCCTGGCCAATACGCATTGCTCGACGCCCGATGGCGGCTGCGCGCAGGGCAATCCGCCGACCCGAACAGCAACGAATTGATCTGCCAGAGCGTTTTGCAGCAACCTTCCGGCGCCACGGTTCAGGATCTGGTCATGGCGCAGCAAGCCAACCTGCGCAAGCTGGCGATCATTGTCAGCGACGCCAACCGCACAGGGGCCCGACGTTGTCCATGACCAGGCGCGGGCTAGCCTTTAACAATAGAGCTGTCATTCAAGGTGCCAATACAATTTTAAGCAGTGGATCATTCAGGTACGCGACATTGAGCCTGGTCCAGGGATTGATCCTGGATTGCTCCGGCGAAAAAATATGACCGGGCGCGATCATGAATCCCTTGGGCAGCAGTTTTCGCGTCAACTCCCGGGCATCGTCGATGTGGGCAAATCTGGCCCACAGATAAAGACTCTGTTCCGGGCGATAGAACACCTCGGCGCCGATCTCGTCCAACATCTGCAAGCCTTCTGCCGTTGCCGTTTTCAAGCGTTCCTGGAGGCGGATCAAATGCCGCAGGAAATGCCCCTCGGTGAGAATCACATCGACCGTACGCTCGCAGTACTCCGAAGAACTGGTGTGCAGCAACATCTTCAGATCGCCCAGTTCATCGATGACTTCCTTGCTGCCGGCAATAAAGCCAACCCGCAGCGCCGCCGACACTGATTTGGAGAAGCTGCCGACATACAGCGAATGTTTCAGCTGGTCGAGCGCCGAGACCTTGATCGCCGAGGTCGGTTTGAAATCTGCCAGCGCGTCGTCATCCACCAGAATGAAATGATGTTCCTCAGCCAGCTGCACCAGCCGATGGGCTTTACTCGGTGACAGGTCGGAACCCGTCGGGTTGTGGCCCACCGACTGGATAAAAAACAGCTTGGGCTTGTGCGCACGCAAATACTGCTCCAGCACGGCCATGTCCGGCCCATCGGGCAAGCGCGGCACCGCAAGCATTCGCGCGCCCTGCAATTGCAGCTTGCCAAACAGTGGGTAATAGCCGGGATCTTCCACGAGCACCGAATCCCCGGCCGTCACGAAACGGCGGATGATCAGGTCCAGGGCGTGATTGGCGCCGTGGGTGGTGACGATTTGTCGGGGGCTGGCAGCTATCGAATAGGTCGCCAGTTTTTGCACCAGATGTTGCCGCAGGGCGGCATTGCCCAAGCGATTGCCATAGCGAAACAGCGTCGTCACGCCAGTGCGCATGATCTGTCGGGTAAATTTGTCCAGGCGCAGGTCCATCAGCCACTCAACCGGCGGAAACCCCTCGCCCAGCGGCGAATGGCCCGGTTCGCGAACAAACTGCTGGCGCATCAGCCAGATCGTGTCCATGGCACGCGCATAGGGCAACGGCTCTTCCGGCTCAGCGCTGCTGGGTGCGCCTTGTTTGACGAAAAACCCCTGCCCGTGACGCGCTTCGATCAACCCTTGGGACGCCAGGGATTCGTAAGCATTGATCACAGTGTTTTTCGAATGCCCCAGCAGCCGCATGCATTCGCGCAGCGACGGCAATCGGTCGCCGACGCGATAGGTGCCGTTGGCGATCTGCCCCGCCAGGGATGCCGTCAACTGTTGAGCCAGCGTCAGCCGCGCCATGTCCACGTCCACGTCCTGAAAAAATATTCATTGAGGGTACAGCTTAGGTACTGTCTGTCCAAACTGTACCTTCTTTGCCAGTACAGACCAGTCTAGGGTGACAGCCACTCAACAATAAAAAATCTGTACAGGACTGCTTCCCATGAGTATCGATTCACGCCTTCCCATGTTCCGGGGCATGACTCCCGCCGAACGCCTTGACCACCTGCGCGAACTTCTTGATCTGCCCGCCGACGACGCTGCCCTCCTCCGTGATCCTGGCGCACTGCCGCTGGAAATTGCCGACGGCATGATCGAAAACGTCATCGGCAAGTTCGAGCTGCCGTATGCAGTGGCGAGCAACTTCCAGATCAATGGCCGCGACGTCATCGTGCCCTTGGTAGTCGAAGAACCCTCAGTGGTTGCGGCGGCTTCGTTCATGGCCAAGCTGGCCCGGGAAGCCGGTGGTTTCCAGACCTCAAGCTCGCTGCCGTTGATGCGTGCCCAGGTACAGATTGTCGAAGTTTCCGACCCGTACAACGCCCGCCTCAGCCTGATGCGGCGCAAGGATGAAATCATCGAGCTGGCCAACCGCAAGGATCAACTCCTTAATAAGCTGGGCGGCGGCTGCCGTGATATCGAAGTCCACACCTTCGCGCAAAGCCCACGCGGGCCGATGCTGGTGGCGCACCTGATCGTCGACGTGCGCGATGCCATGGGCGCCAACACCGTGAACACCATGGCTGAAGCGGTTGCGCCGCTGATGGAGGAAATCACTGGCGGCAAAGTCAGGCTGCGGATTCTGTCCAACCTCGCTGACCTGCGCCTGGCCCGCGCGCAGATTCGTATCGCCCCGCAGCTGCTGACCACGGCGGCGTTCAAGGGCGAGGATGTCATCGAAGGCATTCTTGATGCGTACAACTTCGCGGTGATTGATCCCTACAGGGCGGCCACCCACAACAAGGGCATCATGAACGGCATCGACCCGCTGATCGTTGCCACGGGCAATGACTGGCGCGCGGTTGAAGCCGGGGCCCATGCGTATGCCTGCCGCAACGGGCACTACGGCTCGCTGACCACCTGGGAAAAGGATGGCCAGGGCAATCTGGTGGGAACCCTGGAAATGCCCATGCCGGTTGGACTGGTCGGCGGCGCCACCAAGACTCATCCGCTGGCGCAGTTGTCCTTGCGCATCCTGGGGGTGAAGACTGCTCAGGAATTGGCGGAAATCGCCGTCGCGGTCGGCCTGGCGCAGAATCTGGGCGCACTGCGGGCGCTTTCCACTGAAGGCATTCAACGCGGGCACATGGCGCTGCATGCTCGCAACATCGCGCTTTCAGCCGGCGCCAAAGGCGATGAAGTCAGCTGGCTGGTCAAGCAGATGGTCGACGCGGGTGATGTGCGCTCCGACCATGCCGCTGAACTGCTCAAGCAAAAGCGGGCGCAGTGATGAGCCGCGCTGGCGAACAGGCTGTCCGGCTGGTTGAAGTCGGCGCCCGGGATGGCTTGCAGAACGAGCAGCGGATACTTGCGCCGCCGCTGCGCGTGCAATTGCTCGAACGCCTGGCCAATGCTGGACTGCGCACCATTGAGGCAGGTGCTTTTGTTTCGCCGCGCTGGGTGCCGCAAATGGCCGGCTCCGATGAGGTGTTCCAGGCCTTGCCGATGCGTTCCGACGTGACCTGGACAGCGCTGGTGCCCAATGTGCAGGGACTCGAAGCCGCGCTGGCCGCAGGTTGTCGTGAAGTGGCAGTATTCGCCGCCGCTTCGGAGGCGTTCTCGCAAAGAAATATCAACTGTTCGATTGCCGAAAGCCTCGCGCGTTTTCAGCCGGTCATGGCGCGCGCGCGGGAAGCCGGCGTGCGGGTGCGTGGCTATGTTTCCTGCGTCATGGGTTGTCCGTTCACCGGTGCGGTCCAACCCGGGGCCGTCGCCGCTGTGAGCGCTTCGCTTTACGAAATGGGTTGTTATGAAATCAGTCTGGGCGACACCATTGGCGCCGGCACACCAGCGGCAACCAAAGCGCTGCTGCAAGCCTGCAGTGAGGTCGTTCCGGTAACTGCGCTGGCCGGGCACTTTCATGACACCTACGGGATGGCCATCGCCAATATTTACGCAGCACTGGAGGCCGGCGTGCGGGTTTTCGACAGTTCGGTCGCGGGTCTGGGTGGCTGCCCTTATTCGCCCGGCGCGACGGGCAATGTTGCCACTGAAGACGTGATCTACCTGCTGGACGGCCTGGGGCTGAGCCACGGGGTCGACCTTGAGGCATTGATCGAGACGGGTGAATTCATCAACGCCGAACTGGGCCGCGAAACGGCGTCCCGGGTATCGCGCGCGTTGCTCGCGAAACGTCGAGCATCAGCACTGGCTTAAGCTGCATCTCTTCACCTTCATAACAATAAAAGCCCGCAAGGGCAGTGGGAGAATCCTTTGAAATCCGAACTGTATGAAGTTTGGGGCGACACGGTAGACGGTCGTCATCTGATTTACGCCATCGCCATCGGTGCAGTCGTCAGCCTGGGGGCGTTTTTCATCGCCAAGCACCTGTTGGTCGGCTGGGTTGCTTCTGCGCAAATGGCCCGGGCCTATGCCATGTTGATCGGCATCGTCGGTTGTCTGGCAGGCGGCGCGATCAGTGCCGCGCTGTTCAAACCCAAGCGCCATGTCATGGAACACCAGGCCGATCCCGCCTGGCGCGCGCAGGTCTTGCTCGAACTGCAGAACGAGTTCGGCGATCTGGGCAAGCTCTCCGATTTGCCACCGGCGACCATTGCCGAGCTTCGCGAGATGGACCTGTATGAGCTGTTCGCAGACTATGAGCGCGCACAACTGGCCAAGGTCGACAGCCCAGAACCGCCCGCGCTGAATGTCGAAAGCGCTGTGAGCATCAAAGGTGGCCGGTCATGATGGCGCCTCTGCTGGATCAGCTCCTCATCGCGTTGGGCATGGGTATTCTGGGGGCAGTGATCTTTGCCGGGATCGGCCTGATCTCCGGCAGCGACGAGACCACGACCCTCGCGCCATTGACCTTGCTGGTCGTGCTGCTCGGCGTGCCTGCACCTGGCATCCTGACGTTCTTTCTTGCCGGCGCCGTCGCCAAGCACATGACCCACGCCGTGCCGACCGCGTTGCTGGGGATTCCGGGCGACACCATGGCCACGCCGCTCATGCGCGAGGCCAACTTCCTGCGCAACCTCGGTGTTCCGCACATTGCCCTGCGCAAGATGATTTCCGGCGCGGTGATTGCCGCGTTGATCGCCGTGCCCATGGCCGTGCTGTTCGCGGTGATGCTCTCGCCGTTCGGTGACATGATCAAGCGCGCGGCACCCTGGGTTTTCCTCGCCGCCGCCATTGCCATCGCCTGGTTCTCCAAGGGGCGTCTGGCAGCGGTGTTGACCCTGATTCCGTTTGTCATGGTGATCATCGGTTTGCAAACCATGACCGGACAATACGGCGTCAAACTCAGCGTCAGTTACTTCCTCGGCATCGCCATCGGGCCATTGATTGCCGCACTGTTCTCCCTGCTCGCACCCGCCGAGCGAGACAAAATGCGTCGCCAGGAGGTTCGCACGTTCTCCCTGTCGCCAGACGTCAAAAGCTGGGGCGGCTTTTTCCCGAACCCGCTCAAGGTCCTGGACCGCAAGCAAAGCATGTGGACGGCCGTCACTGCTGTCATTTCCAGCGCTACCTTCGTCTTCAGTCCGGTGGCGATGACGGTGATCATGGGCGAAATGGTCGGGTCGCGGGTCAAGCATGTCTATCATCGGCTTACTACGGTGATTACCGCCCGAAACGGGGTTACCGAATCGACCTACATTGCCGAAGCATTGATCCCGCTGATCGCTTTCGGCCTGCCACTCAGTCCGGTCGCCGCCGGCCCGGCCGCACCGCTGTTCAATGCCCCGCCACGTTTCAGCGTGGATGCCGCGACCGGTCAGGTAAACAACCTGCACTCACTGCTCAGTACCTGGGAGTTTCTCGGCTACGGCATGCTGGCTGTAGTCATCGCCATTCTGATCGCCTACCCGTTCACCATGAATTACGCGCATCGGGCCGCTTCTTATGTGTCGCGCAAGATCAGCCACGAAGCCGTCATCGCAACCTTTGTCGGCCTGATTCTGGTGATCGGCATCTGGGAAGGTGGTCTGCTCGGGCTACTGGTGATCATCACTGTCGGGCTGTTGGGCGGATTTTTATCACGCTTTCTGGGCTTCAACATCGGCGTGCAGTTCATGGGCTACTACACAGCCGTGCTGACCGTGCCTGCCATCGTCGCCATGCTGGGTGCATGACGCACAACCAACAGAACAACAATAATCAGGTGATCCTCAATGCATAAGCACATCCTGGCTTCGATGTTTTTCCTGTTAAGTACCGGCGCGATCCACGCGCAGGCCGCGGAATCGATCCCGACGCTCAGCTACCCCGCCGAGGGCCAGCAATTGCAGGCAATTGCGGCGGCGGAAAAAGACCTGCCGACCGTCACCGCCCAGCAATGGCTGAAGGTGTCGGACAAAGGCCTGCAGCTGGAAGGACCGTCATTCGACCGGGAAGGCAATTTGCTTTTCGTGGAAGTCTTCGGCGGCCAGGTGCTCAAGGTCGACACTCAGGGCAAGCTCAGTGTCGTGGTGCCGAAAAATGCCTTGGGTTCAGCGGGGCTGGCGATCCATAAGGACGGTCGTCTGTATGTCGCCGGGCTCGGCAACTTCAAGGATACCGGCAACTTGACCACCTACAAGGCCGATGGCTCGGCGCCGCAAGTGATCATTGCCGGCAATAAAAACTATCTGGTGGATGATCTGGTGTTCGACAGCACCGGCGGTTTTTACTTCACCGACTTCAAAGGCACTTCCACCGAACCCACCGGCGGGGTTTATTACGTACCCGCAGACGGCAAAAGCATCGTGCCGATCCTGCCCAAGCTGGCGATTGCCAACGGCATCGCCTTGTCGCCCGACGGCAAAACCCTGTGGGTCACCGAGTTCGCCACAGGTTTGCTGCACCGCATCGAACTGAAGGACGCGACAACCATCGCCCCGTTCGGCGAGGCGGTGGTTTATCGCTTCAACGGCCCTTCCCCGGACTCGATGCGCGTGGATCAGGATGGCAATCTGTACGTGGCGATGTACAGCCAAGGCCGGGTACTGGTGCTGAATCCCAACGGCCTGCCTATCGGCCAGATCCTGATCCCCGGCCGCGAAACCGGTCACTACCTGCGCTCAACCAGTCTGGCCATCAAGCCTGAAACCAACGAGGTCTACCTCGTCGCCAGTGACGGTGATCTGGGCGAAGGCAGTGCCATATTCCGGGCGCAGGGGTTTGCCAAGGCGTTGAAACTGTATTCGCATCAGTGATTCGGTAGGCACGATCAGGCCGCGCACCCGAAACGGACTCAGGTGTTGGCGGCTGTCAATATTCAGCTGTTCTGGCCGCCATCCACATTCAAGGTGGCGCCAGTGATATACGCCGCATCGGGTCCGGCGAGAAACGCCACCACTCCGGCAATTTCTTCAGGCTGACCGTAGCGGCCCAGTGCCGTCATCTGCTTGACCATTGGTGCTACGTCGCTGGTTTCGGGGTTCATTTCGGTATTGATCGGCCCAGGCTGGACGGTATTGACGGTGATATTCCGCGAGCCCAGATCACGTGCCCAGGCTCGGCTGTACGCGGCGACAGCAGCTTTGGTAGCGGCATAGTCGCCAATGCCAGGAAACGGTGCGCGGCTGGCGAACATGGTGCCTATCGAAATAATGCGACCGCCCTCCGAAAGCAACGGCACTGCTGCGCGCACCGCCGCAACGACCCCGCCGACGTTGATCGCGTGCTGGCGGTCCAGTTCAGCAATGTCGGCCAAGGGATCACCAACAACACCGGTAACAAACACGCCGGCACTGTTGACCAGGATGTCGAGACGCCCGAAGTGTGCGTGGACCTTTTCAACCAATGCGGTCACCGCAGCGCTATTGCTCTGGTCAGCAGCAATTGCCAATCCCTTCACGCCATGTGCCTGAATATCAAGCAACACGGCTTGAGCCCGCTCAGGCGATTGCGAATAGCTGAACGCAACATCGACGCCCTCGGCAGCCAGACGCCGGGCGATGGCAGCGCCAATACCACGAGAGGCACCAGTGACCAATGCAATTTTGCCTTTGAGAACGTGGGTCATGAGATTTCCTTGATAGGTTGGGAGGTGGTTCCGTTCACAGACTGCGAACCGAGAAACCACGATATAGCCCTTCTTATCCGGGATAAACTCTGCAAAACAGTATACCGTATCACCAAAACAGTGATAATAGCCGTTTTCACCACAGTCCGAGGCGCACCATGGATTATTTCCTCGCAGTGCAGGCGTTCAACCGCATTGTCAAAACCGGCAGCTTCGTCAAGGCTGCGGCGCAACTGGATCTGCACCCGAATGCGATTACCAAGCTCGTGCAGGCGCTGGAAGCTCATCTGCGCGTGAAGCTGCTCAACCGCACCACGCGGCGGGTCACGCTCACCACCGAAGGCAGCGTCTACCATGCGCGGATGAGTCGGGTGCTTGATCAGTGGCTGGAGGTCGAATCGGAAATGGCGGTTGCGCAATCCAGCCCACGGGGCAGGATTCGGGTCGATATGGGCACGACGGTGGCCACGCTGTTGGTGATCCCGGCGCTGCCCACCTTCCATGCTCGCTACCCGCATCTGCAGATCGACATCGGCGCCAGCGACCGCACTGCGGATCTGGCCAGCGAAAGCATTGATTGCGTAATACGCGGCGGCATTCTCCAGGACTCTGCGCTGATCGCCCGGCGTCTGGGCAGTGTGGATTTTGTGACCTGCGCGACACCGGCGTACGTGGCAGCCCATCAGCAGCTAACCCACCCGGCACAGCTGGAGCAGGGGCACACCCTGGTTCGCTACTTCTTCCCCAGTTCCGGGCGGCAAAACAAACTTGAATTCTTCAGGGGCGACGAGCAGGTGGTCGTTGAGGGCAACTACGTCGTCGCCGTCAACGACAGTAATGGCTACCTCGCAGCCGGACTCGCCGGGCTAGGCGTGATCCATACGTTGCGCTTCATGGTGCAGCCGCATATTGACGCAGGCACTCTCGTCCCGGTGCTGGAGGATTGGTCGGTGCCGGCCAATCCGCTGTCCGTGGTGTACATGCCCAACCGCCACCTCAGCGTGCGCGTGCGCGCCTTCGTCGACTGGCTGGTTGAGCATTTCGCAGCGCATCCACACGTGCTGCAATGAATGGCTCACCCGTTGCTGTTACACGGGTGCAGGATCAGTCGGGTTCACCCCGACAATCTGGATCGGTTGCTCATCCACATACAAGCCATCCAGGGCAATCGACACAGTCGTGTGCTCACCCGCCAGGGTCACCTGGAAGAATTGTCCCTGCTTGTTGGCTTCCAATGAGTGGAGGTAGGTCTGATTTTTGCCTGAGTCATAGTCAAGCTTGAGCGTACCGTTGGTGCCATCACCCAAGTCGGTGAAGCCTAAATCCAGCGCATAAAGAATGTCGCCAGACTCATAATCGGTGATGACGTCGGAATGATCTTCGGTAGCGGTGCGATAACTTTCACCGATGTTATAGAACACGAAATCATCTCGGCCCGCCCCGCCGGTAAGCGTATCAATGCCCTTGCCGCCTGCCATGGAATCATTGCCAGCGCCGCCGTTTATGCTGTCATTGCCCTCAAAACCCAATATCTCGTCGCGCGCGTAATTACCCACCAGTACATCAGCCTTGGCGGTGCCGACGATTTCCTGGTCATCCCGAGTCAGACTGTTTATCACCTTGTCGCCACCGGTATTGGCGAAGATCACGGTGTCCCGATTCAGGTCATCTGTAAGGTTGCCGCTGAACATGATTTCAAAGTGATTACCGGCGCTGTCGGTATCCAGGGATTTCAGCGAGGTCTTGTCTCCAGCGGCGTTTACCGACACTTTTAGCGTACCGTCATGGCCGTCGCCGAAGCCGGAAAAACCCAGCGCGGACAGATCAATCGTGTCGCCTTCAGCGGCCGAAAAGTCGGAGATCAGATCTCGACCCTGGGTGCTGCCGCTGTTTGATTTAACGCTGTCGAGCACATTGCTGTAGACGAATGCATCCGCTCCGGCACCGCCCTTGAGCGTATCGCCACCGGCGCCGCCGTCCAGACGCTCGTCCGTGGCGCCCCCCGTCAGCAAATCCCGGCCCTCATGCCCCGCCAGCGTGACTGAAGCGACATCACTGCCCTGGAGCGAATCGTTGTAACCAGTGCCGGAAACCAATTGCAGGAAGTTGGCGTTGGTCAACGTGTCGCTGTAGTCACCTTTGAACACCAGTTCAAATCGCTGTCCGCCGGCGTTCTCATCGAAACTCTTGAGATACGTCGCGTCCTGGGCCGCGTTATACGAAAGCTTCAGGCTGCTGCCGTGGCCGTCGCCAAGCTTTGTGTAGCCCAACGCCGTCAGGTCGAGCTTGTCCTGCGCGGCATCAAAGCTTTTGATCGTGTCTGAGTGCGAGGTCGTTGTGTCGCGGTAGCTGTCGGTGATGCTGCTGAAACGCAGCGTATTGTGTTCGCTGACGGCATTAAGCACGTCACGGCCTGCGCCGCCGATCAAAATGCTGGTGCTGCCGCTCTTGAATCCGCCAGCCAGCGTATCGTTGCCTTCGCCGCCATAAATCACGTCGTGGAGACCGTAGAAGTCGTCAATGTCGTCCCCTTTCGGGGTGCCGTACCAGTCAACTCTACCGGTGTCAGAAGCCATAAGATTTTTCCTCGGTGCGATTGTGCTGCGTGTCTGCGGTTACCCAGTATCTGACTCAGCCCTCGAGAAAGGTTCCCGCTCGGCATTTGGCGTCCTTCAGTAACCCACGCCGCGCACGCCACCTGACGCCCGGATTGATTCGCCCGTGACCCAATGCGAGTCCCCGGATGCGAGAAAAACCGCCAGCGGTGCGATGTCTTCCGGCTCGCCGAAACGCCCCAATGGCGTACCTGCGATCAGTTTTTCTCCGAACTCACCGGCAAAGTTGCCGTCAGTCGCAGGCGTATTGGTGTGGCCGGGCAAGATGGAATTGACCCGGATACCGCGCGCGCCCAGCTCTCTGGCCAAGGCAAAGGTCAAGGTATCGACCGCGCCCTTGGTGGCCGAATAAACGCTGGAAGCCAGATACGGATCGGTACTGAGGATGGAGCTGATATTGATGATACTGCCCGACTCACCGAACAGTTTCACCGCCTCGCGCACCGCCAGCAGATAACCCAATACATTGAGATTGAATTGCTGGTGGAAGGCTTCCTCGGTGAGGTCTTCGATCATCTGAAACACCGCGACTCCGGCGTTATTGACCAAAATATCCAGCGTCCCGTAGTTGCTGCCGACCTCGGCAAACAAACGGGTTACGTCTGCGGACTTGCTCATGTCCGCCTGGATGCTGATGGCTGAGCCGCCCTGCGCCTGAATCTGTGCAACAACGGCGTCGGCGTCGCTTTTGCTCGACGAATAGTTGACCACGACGGTGGCGCCAGCAGCACCCAGCGCTTTGGCGATTCCGGCACCGATACCTTTTGATGCGCCAGTGACTACAGCAATTTTTCCTTCGAGCTTCATGGGAATTACCTTTTCAAAATGAGTGATGTTTGCGTTGGGTGGCAGTATTCGGGCAACGACCTGTCGAGCGGTTGCCGGTTCTTCTCCCATGCTTGCCTATTCTTCTCGCCTGGCTTGCTTTGTCCGGCGCACTGCCGCATGTTCCAACCCATGAAAAATGCGATGGATGAACTGCGCAGCATCGTGATGCGCGCGCAAAACAAGTGGACCGATACCGGCCTGCCACGCGTGGCGATGGTGTGTGCCGAAGCCTGCGCGGATCAGGTTTATCAGCCGATGCTGCACTTGGTGCTGCAGGGCACCAAGACGCTGTCGATTGGCGATCAGCTTTCGAATTACCCGGCGAACAGTTATTTCGTGGTGCCCGTGGATGTTCCCGCCACAGGTCAGATTCACCCGTGCGCGGCGGACCTGCCCTATCTTGCGATCAGCCTGACTCTGAACCCCTGCGTCATCGCCACGTTGCTGGATGACGAGGTGAAAGCCGGCGCGCAGCCAGTCCCGAGTTGCTTCGCTGCGGTGCCAGCGCCCGCCGAGATGATTGATGCGTGGTTGCGCATGATGCGGCTCATGGACCGCCCGAACGAAGCGGCGGTATTGGCACCGATGATCGAGCGGGAGATTTTGTTTCGCGTACTGCAAGGCCCGTTGGGCGGCATGCTGCGCGACATCGCGCGGCCAGATGGTCGCTTGGCGCAGATCCGTCGCGCCACTGAATGGATTCGCGAGCACTACACCGAACCCTTCCGTGTGGAGCCGCTGGCAGCAATGGCCGATATGAGCGTTGCGGCGTTCTATCGGCATTTCAAGGCCATCACCGCCATGACCCCCATTCAGTATCAAAAACGCCTGCGCCTGCTGCGAGCGCGCTGGTTGCTGTTGTTCGATCCTCGCGATGCAGCGTCCATCGCGTTTGCCGTCGGCTATGAAAGCGCCTCGCAATTCAGCCGTGAATACGCCCGCCTGTTTGGTCTGCCGCCAGCTCGCGATGCCGCGAGGTTCAAATCCCCGGCGGTTGCGTTCGCTGGAGCGCGCGAGCGCCCTACCGACTTCCCCGCGAACGATCTGTAGGAGCGAATTTATTCGCGAGGCAGTATTTCAGGCACTGAATCTCTGCCAGATGTATCGGCCCCTCGCGAACAAGTTCGCTACAGTAATCCGTTCGCAGGATCGCGCAATCTCCTAAAAATCGCTGATCGTCGTCCCCCCGATGGTCTCGGCAAATCCGCCGCCGAACAGTCGGGCTGGGGTTTCGAAGCCAGCGCGGCGTTCGCCCGCCAGAACCCGTCGTGCGGCCTCGACGGCAGCCAGTGGCGTATAGGAATAGCCGTTGACGGTTTCGATCACTGATCGCGCGATCGAACCGTCTGCGCCGGTGACCTCAACCACGGCCCGGGCCCGATGAGCATCACGCTCCTGGGCAGTCGGCCCATCAGGTAGCTGCGACAGATCCCCGTCAGGAAAAGCGTCATCCGCGATGTGCACGAACATGGCAATGTTGGGAATGCCCGTCGAATGCCAGCCGGTAATCAAATCACCAAACGACAGTGGCAAACACAGCACCGGCCCTGCGCCAAAATCGAAGTGGCGCGGCTGTGCATCCGGCGTTGCGACGAGCTGGCCGTCGACCCGTGCCAACAGGCCGGCACCGATGATTTCGCTGACGCTCATTGCCGAACCTCGCGACATGGAGCCGGGAACCTGCAGCGCAATGTTCAGCGCTTGCGGCTCCTGTACCCGCTGCGCGATATGCAACGCCAGACAGTCAGTCGGCACCACGTCCCAGCCGACGCCGGGCAGCAGCATCACGCCCGACTCAGTCGCGGCGGCGCCCAATTGCTCCGCCAGCCGGTAGACATTGATCTCGGCGGTAATGTCCAGATAATCGACGCCCGCCTTCAGGCATGCGCGCATCAGCGGCTCTGCGGTGCGCGCGAAGGGTCCGGCGAAATTCAACAAGACATCGATGCCGAACAGCGACTGGTCCGCCTCGGCGTCGGCAGCAAACACGCGCATCGGCACGCTCAGTTGTTCGGCGAGAGTTGCCAGTTGGGGTCGATTGCGTCCGGCAATCACGAAATCCAGCCCCAAGGCTTTCGCCCGCTGTGCTGCCATGCGCCCGGTATAACCTGTCGCGCCGTAGATCAGTAATGTGCTCATTGCGCGTGCTGCCAGTTTTTGTAGACGAACTCAAGGCTGTAGCCATCAGGATCCAGCACGTTTGCCGCGTAATAGTTCGGATCGTAGTGCAGGCGTGCACCCGGAGCGCCGTTGTCGACTGCGCCATTGCTAATCGCCGCGGCATAGGCCGCGTCAACCTCTGCCTGGCTGCCCGCTACGAATCCCACATGAGCCGCTCTCCCTTCCACGATGCCTTCGCGCAACCAGAAGAACATCCGTCCATGAGCGCCGAAGCCCTTGAGGTCGGGGTGGCCGGCCGGGCCGTCCTTGCCGTCGAAATCATGCCGAGCCGTAATCCCGAGGGGCGTCAGCGACGCCTCGTAGAAACGTACCGAGCGCTCGATGTCGCTTACAGAAATGAAGATGTGATCAAGCATGTCATCGCCTCGCCATTCAGATGATATAGCCGCCCGCGACTTCAATAGTCTGAGCGTTGATCCAGCTGCCTTCCTCGGAAAGCAGCATGGCGATAACCCGCGCTACGTCTTGCGGCTCGCCGACTCGGCCAAGCGCGGTTTGCGATGCCAGCAGAGCCTCGAACTCGTCATTCAGACCGCCGCCCAATTCGGTGCGAATTGCTCCTGGCGAGACTGCATTGGCGCGGATGCGCCGATCACCGAATTCCTTCGCCATGTACCGCGTGAGTACGTCCAACCCGCCTTTGAAAGCGGCATAGGGCGCGACGCCGGCGGTTGCCACGCGTGTCGTGGCGCTGGTCAGATTGACGATGCTCGCGCCCTCTTCCATCAATGGCAGCAAGGCTTGAGTCAGGAAAAACGGGCCTTTGAGGTGCACATTGAACAGGCCGTCGAACTGCGCCTCAGTGACCGATTGCAGAGGATTGAACAGCCCGTAGCCCGCGTTATTGACCAGGCCATCGAGCCTGTCCACGCCCCAGTTTGTCTGCAACACGTGCAGCACGGCCTGGCGAAAAACTTCGAAGCCGCTGACATCGGCGACGTCGAGCTTGAGCGCAACGGCCTTGCCACCCGCCGATTCAATTCGGCGCACGACGGTTTGCGCAGCCTCAGGATTGCTGTTGTAAGTCAGGATGACGCCCATGCCACGCTGAGCGCAGAGTTCGGCAGTGCTGGCCCCGATGCCACGGCTGCCGCCGGTGATGACGATAACGCCCATGTGCTGCTCCGCTGTCGATGAAATGAGTCACCACATTACCGATGACCTTCGAAGCCAGCGCAGCCGTTCCTGCCCGAATCCTGCCTGTTTCTGCTTTTCGCTTGCGTGGGCCATGGTCCTGCGATCAGCATGGCGCTTATGAATAATCAACTCATTGAGCTTCGCGCCCTGGCTTGCCGGGCCGAAAACCGCCGTACCGAAACGGGCATCCCACGCGTGGCCATGGTTCAAGGCAAGATTCCTGAACACATGCTGGCTGCGGTCTACGACCCGATGATCAACCTGATCCTGCAAGGCAGCAAAGCCATGACGGTTGGCGATCGCACGCTGCGCTATGACCCGGCGACGTATTTCGTCATGTCCATCGAGTTGCCCGCAGTCGGCTCGGTGCATCCGGCAGCTTCAGGTGAACCTTACCTTGCGGTCAGCCTGACCCTTGACCCGACGGTGCTTTCGACGCTGTTGGCCGACTTGCCAAAGCCCACCGGCCGTTACGAAAACGAAGCCGGATTTTCCGTCGCGGCCGTCACACCGGAGTTGATGGACGCCTGGCTGCGCATGTTGCGGTTAATGGACCGGCCCGAGGATATCGCCGCCCTGGCCCCGGTTTACGAGCGCGAAATTCTCTACCGGGTACTGCAGGGGCCCCATGGCTGGATGCTTCGGGAGATCGCCGCGCCCGACACGGCGATGGCGCGCGTCAGCCTGGCAATTCAATGGATACGGCGCAATTTCGCCGAGACGATACGAGTGGAAACCCTGGCCCAGCGCGCGGCGATGAGCGTGTCGGCTTTTCACCGGCACTTCAAGGCGGTCACGACGTTGAGTCCTTTGCAGTATCAGAAACGGGTTCGGCTGCTCCAGGCCCGGATGCTCATGGTCGCCAGCGCCAGAAGTGTCACCAACGCAGCTCTGGAGGTCGGCTACGAAAGCGCCACCCAGTTCGGTCGTGATTATGCGCGGATATTTGGCCTTCCCCCCGCCCGGGATGCGGCGAGAATTCTGGGAGAGACCAAGGGGATTTTCAGCTCTCGATCAGACTCTTGATACGCACGGCCAGGCCTTCGACCGAGAACGGCTTGGTCATGACATGCATGTTGGCGTCGAGGTCTCCGCTGCCGATAACGGCGTTTTCTGCATAGCCAGTGATGAACAGAATCTTCAGTTCCGGACGACTGGAGCGGGAATAATCAGCCATCTGGCGACCGTTCATGCCGCCTGGCAATCCAACGTCAGTGACCAGCAGATCGATCCGGGCACTGGACTCGAGAATCCGGAGCCCGGACGCGCCATCTGCGGCCTCCAAAGCGGTGTAGCCCAACTCTTGCAGAATTTCTGCCACCAGATGACGCACTGTAGGTTCGTCATCGACCACCAACACCGTTTGCCCCTCTGACGCCCTGGGCATTTCCTGGAGTTGCAAGGGGGCCTGCTCGACATGTCGAGTCGTTTCCTGCGGCAGGTACAGGCGCACCGTAGAGCCTTTGCCGACTTCCGAATAGATTTTCGCCTGGCCGCCGGACTGCCTGATAAAGCCGTAAATCATCGACAGGCCCAGGCCGGTCCCCATACCCAGCGGCTTGGTGGTGAAGAACGGCTCAAATGCCTTGGCCACCACGGCCGCACTCATGCCGACGCCTGTGTCGATAACGCTCAATGACACGTAGTTTCCCGGGGAAAGATCAAAGGCATCGGCGGCGCGGACGTCCAGGGCGCAATTGGCGGTTTCAACCACCAGCTTGCCGCCGGCGGGCATTGCATCACGGGCATTGATGCAGAGATTCAGCAAGGCGTTTTCCAGCTGATTGCCGTCGACGTTGCTGGTCCACAATGCCTCGTCGAGCAGCATGCGGGTTTCAACCGCCGGGCCCATGGTGCGAACGATCAGATCCTGCATGCCGGCCACCAGACGATTGATATCGGTCGGCTTGGGATCAAGTGTCTGGCGCCGCGAAAACGCCAGCAGCCTGTGAGTCAAGGCCGCCGCCCGCTGGGACGATCCGCGCGCCGAGTTCACATATTTTTCGAGTTCATTGATGCGCCCTTGCCCTATCCGGGTCTGCATCATCTCCAGGCTGCCGGAAATCCCGGTCAGCAGGTTGTTGAAATCGTGGGCGATGCCACCGGTCAACTGCCCGACCGCCTCCATTTTCTGTGATTGCCGCAGCTGCTCTTCAGATCGCATCAGTTCCTGGGTTCGGTCCTGGACCAGCTGCTCCAGGGAGGCATTGATCTGCCGCAGATCATTTTCAGCCCTGCGCCGGGCGATGGCGCTGCGCGTGCGCCCCGCAGCATCTGCGGTAAAGCGCATCTCTGCTGCCGTCCAGGCATACGGTTCACTGCGCAAGGCACACAGAGCGGCCACCGTTTTGCCGTTTTCCACCAATGGGACGCTGAGCAGCGAGCCGATACCGGCCTGCAACAGGCCTGGCGTATCGCGAGAAAGTGGATCGTTCGCGATATCAGCTATCAACAGTGGCTGGCCCAGGGTCAATTGCCTGGAAAACCAGTGCGATTCATTGCCGTGCCAGAGTTCCTCCAACGTAGTTTCTGCAGCGTCTGGCCAGACCCGACCGCTCAGCACCGGCAACCCGTCAGGACTCACCGACAAGTAACAGGCGCCGTCGCATTCCAGGACACTTCCCAAGGTTGCAGAGACGCTGTACGCCATCTGTTCGGGTTCTTGCATGTCACGCAATACGTCACTCAGTTCCAGCAGTGCCTGGCGCCGGGTAAGCGCACGATGGGCCTCGGTCACTTCCTGAAAAATGATTGTGAACCTGTCATCTTCCAACGGATGCACGCGGCCTTCGAACCAGCGCTTTATGCCCGCAACCTGATGATTGAAAGCTAAGGTTTTTTGCTGGTTGACCGCCGCTGCAACCTCATCGATCCAGAAGTTTTCAACGTCTGGAAACAACTCCCGGACTGTCCGACCCTTCACTTCTGCGTTGGTCACGCCGACCAGCTCGGCCCAGGCAGGATTGACGTCCAGGTACCGCCAGTCGCTGACCGTCCCGTCTGCCTCGCGGATGAGCTCACCGAGGATGAACCCATCTTCAAGCCGTTCAAAAATGCCGCGCCAGTACTCTTCACTCTGGCGCAGCGCGAGTTCCGCATTGCGGCGCGCGGTGATATCCGTGAACAGCACGGCGACGATTTTCTGCTCCGTGCTTATCGCCGTGGCATGAACCTCGAACCAGCGACGCAACGCCACTCCGTAATGCTCGAAGCGTATCGCCTCACCCGTGTCAGCCACTTTCCCGTAGACGTCGTACCAGTGCTGATCCTGATCGGGAACCATGTCCCGAATCCATTTGCCTTTGGCATCCACCAGACCGGTATGCTGCTCAAAAACGCGATTGGTTTCGATGAACCGGTAATCACACGGACGCCCATCCTCATCGAATTTCATTTCGATGATGCAAAACCCGGTTTCGATGGAATCCAGCAACTGTCGGTATTGCCTGCGCGCTGCGGACAGTTCGGTTTTCAACCGTTCGTTTTCGGCTTGAAGGGGATGGGTGTAGATGCGACTCATGGCCTTCCTATGGCTAAATGGTTTCCGGCATCATGAACGATAGCGCGGGTCACGATATTTAGATCAGCTCGTTGAGCGTCAGCGGGCAAACTCTATCATTCAATCAATCGCCCTGACCCGCAGTTTCCGCTTCTGATGCCCAAGCGCCTGCCGCCGACAATGCGCCAGTATCCCGAATAACCTCAATCAACGCCCTTAGCCCCCAAGGTACATGGCGATGACCCGGATAGTACAAAAACAATCCGGGGATAGCTGGACACCAATCCTCCAGCACGGCCACAAGCTGGCGACTCGACAGATACCGCAAGGCGGTCTGTTCCGGCACATACGCAATGCCCAGCCCGCGAGCTGCCGCATCGGCCATTATTTCGGCATTGTCGAGGGTCAGATTTCCAGAGACATCCAGCGTCGCTGATTGGCCGTGCTTTTCAAATTCCCAGCGGTAGGGTTTGCCGCTCGGCAGTCGAATACCAATACATTGGTGATGACGCAGATCGTCAGGGGTGAGCGGCGCGGGATGCTCCTGAAGGTAGGTTGGCGAGGCCACGGCGAGAAAGCGCGTGTCCGCCCCCAGGCGCACGGCGATCATGTCTTGCGGCACCGATTCCCCCAGGCGAATGCCGGCGTCAAAACCGTCAGCCACGATATCGACCAGTCTGCCATCAGTGACCAGATCGACCGACATTTGCGCAAAGCGGGTCAGGAACGCCGGCAATATGGCGTCCATCAGCAAGCGCGCCGCGGGCTCGCTGGCACTGATCCGCAACGTGCCACTGGGAAGATCGCGGAACTGATTGACCTCTTCCACCGCCAGCTCGAACTCGCGGAGCATTGGGGCAAGCCTTGTGACCAGGCGTTCACCCGCAGCAGTGGGGGCGACGCTGCGCGTGGTGCGGTTGAGCAAACGCACGCCGAGATTGGCTTCCAGCGTGCGCATCATATGACTCAGGGTCGAAGCCGATAGGCCAAGCTCATCGGCGGCCTTGCGAAAGCTGCGATGGCCAACGATCAGCGTCAATGCGCGCAGCTCGGCAAGGGACAGAGGCAACTGATTCATGGGGATATTTCACCAGTTTATGCAGGATTAACCGGATAGTAACAGCAGTCTTCGCACACTAGTGTGGTCTTGCCAATGGGCACCATGACCAATCACGAGGAGATTTTCAGCGATGAGCAAAACATGGTTAGTGACTGGAAGTTCTTCAGGAATAGGCCGGGCGCTGGTTGAGCAGTTGCTGGAGCGCGGCGAACGAGTGGCGGCCACCCTGCGTAAAACAGAGGCGTTGAGTGACCTTAAAGCGCGTTATGGCGAGCAGTTGTGGCTGGCGGTGCTGGACGTAAACGATCCCGTCGCCATTCGCGAAGTGACGCAACAAGCGTTCAACACATTGGGGCGCATCGACGTGGTGGTCAGCAACGCGGGTTACGCGCTGTTTGGTGCCGCCGAAGAAGTCAGCGATGAGCAAATCAACCAGCAATTGCAAACCAATCTGATCGGTTCACTGCAGGTCATACGAGCTTGCCTGCCTTATTTGCGAGAACAAGGAGGCGGCCGGATTTTACAAGTGTCGTCCGAGGGCGGCCAACTCGCCTACCCCAACTTCAGTATTTATCACGCGAGCAAGTGGGCCATCGAAGGCTTCGTTGAATCCGTGGCTCAAGAGGTGGCGCCGTTCGGTATCGAATTCACCCTGGTGGAGCCGGGCCCGACCCGCACCAACTTCGGCGCAGCGCTGGTTAGCCCGCCACCAATGGACGCTTACGAGCACACCCCGGCAGGCGAAGTACGCCGCGCGGTCACCAGCGGTGCATTTGCGCTCAACGGCGACCCGCTGAAAATGGCCAAGGCCATGATCGAGGCTGCTGCCGTCCAGCCTGCTCCCAAACGGTTGTTGCTTGGCAGTGATGCCTATGATCGGGTACACGCGACGTTGACCGAGCGCTTGAATCAGCTCACGCAGCAGGAAGCGCTGGCGCGGAGCACCGAAATGGATTGAGTACGCTAAACGGCGTCATGAAGTCGGTGGCACGCCAACAGGCGCATGCAGTTCCATCAACTCGACAACCCAATCGATGAACACCCGCAGCTTCACGCTGATATGCCGGTTCGGGGGAAATGCCACGTACATCGGCATCGGGTCCAGAAGCCAGTCGGTAAACAGCGGAACCAGTTCGCCGCGCGCGATGCTGGCCTGGGCCATGTAGTCCGGCAACCAAAGCACCCCCAGGCCCGCCAGACCTGCGGCGAGATAGGCGTTGCCATCGTCGACGGCCAGAACGTAGCGTCCGTGGATATGCACGCTTTCATCGTTCAAGCGCATGGCATAGGGCAGTGCCTTTCCGGTACGCGCCCACAGAAAACCGACGATGCGATGCTGCGAATCTTCCAGCTCTCGCGGATGCATGGGCGTACCGACACGCGCCAGATAACTCGGTGCCGCATAAACGCCCAGTTGGAGAGTGCCCACCCGGCGGGCCATCAAAGACTGGTCGGTCAACTCGCCGCCACGCACCACGCAATCGACGTTTTCCCCGACCATATCAACGATTCGGTCGCTCACGCCCATGTCGATCTGGATATCCGGATAGCGCGCATGGAAGGCGGGCAATGCCGGCACCAGAATCATGCTCGCCAGCGGGCTGGGGACGTCAACACGCAACCGACCACGCGGCGACGCCGAAGCTGCGGACAGGCTGGTTTCGGCGTCGTCCAGATCGGCGAGAAGGCGGACCGCTCGCTCGTAAAAGACAGCGCCATCAGCCGTTACGTTGACTTTTCGTGTGGTGCGATTGAGCAATTTGACCCGCAGGCGCGCCTCCAACTGCTGGACCAGTTGCGTCACACTGGTTTTGCTCATGTGCAGGGTCTCGGCCGCTTTGGTGAAGCTGCCCGCCTCCACCACTCTGACGAACGCCTGCATCGCGTCGAACCGATCCATTCTTATCCTCTGCGCGCTGGATTGTTTGGAATATGCAAACAGTGCTGGCTAGAGTTGCCTGTTTATCGGGCCGCAACAAGCCCCTAAAGTCCCGTTATCGCTGAACGGGTTGCCTCTGACTCGTTCCTCAATCCCATGAAGGAGCTAGACATGACAATCCGTGACGTGGTTTTCCCACCCGGCCGCCAGGCGCTTTATGAGCGCAATCGTTACTCGCCGGCCATCAAGTCCAACGGTTTTTTATTCGTATCGGGGCAAGTCGGCAGCAACGAGGACGGCTCACCCGAGGCGGATCTGGAAAGTCAGGTGCGACGCGCCTTGAACAATCTCAACGCCATTCTCGGCGCGGCCGGTTGCACGTTTGATGATGTCATTGACGTGACAGTGTTCATTGTCGATCCGGAGTCGAAGTTTGAAACCATCTGGAAAGTGATTCCGGAGTTCTGGGGCAACGCGCCGCACCCGACGTTGACGGCGGTAGGCGTGACCTGGCTGTATGGCTTCCAGTTTGAAATCAAAGTCATCGCCAAATTGCCGGAAACTGCTGCGACATAACCTGACTGGCGATTTGCACGGCAGGTGTGCGGACGGCAAGCTACCCTGATCTCATTGCAGATTGTGCAGCGAGATGAAGACATGCCTGATGACTCCCGCCCTGCCGTGCTCGGACTGATCGGTAATACCCCGCTGGTGCGCGTCACCCGCTTCGATACCGGCCTGTGTACGCTGTTCCTCAAACTCGAATCGCAGAATCCCGGTGGCTCGATCAAAGATCGCATCGGCCTGGCGATGATCGATGCCGCCGAGCGCGATGGCCGCCTGCGACCCGGCGGCACCATTGTCGAGGCGACGGCTGGCAATACCGGTCTGGGACTGGCTCTGGTCGGTCGCGCCAAAGGCTACCGCGTGGTGCTGGTGGTGCCGGACAAAATGTCCACCGAGAAAGTCCTGCACCTCAAGGCGATGGGCGCCGAGGTGCACATCACTCGTTCCGACGTTGGCAAAGGCCATCACGAATACTATCAGGACGTCGCCGCGCGGCTCGCGCAGGAGATTCCCGATGCGTTCTTCGCCGATCAATTCAACAACCCCGCTAACCCGCTGGCCCACGAATGCAGCACTGCCCCCGAAATCTGGGCGCAGACTGAGCATGATCTGGATGCAATCGTCGTCGGTGTCGGTTCAGCCGGCACGCTCACCGGGCTGACGCGCTTCTTCCGCCGGGTGCAACCTGATCTGGCGATGGTGCTGGCTGATCCGGTTGGCTCCGTCATGGCCGATTACAGTCGCGGGCAGCCGCTGCCCACGCCTGGTTCCTGGGCAGTAGAAGGCATTGGCGAAGATTTCATCCCGTCGATCGCCGATCTTTCCAGCGTGCGCCAGGCCTATTCAATCAGCGACGAGGAAAGCTTCGATCATGCCCGGCAACTGTTGCGCGCCGAAGGCATTCTTGGCGGTTCTTCAACCGGCACGTTGCTGGCGGCGGCGCTGCGTTACTGCCGCGAGCAAACCGTGCCCAAGCGCGTGGTCAGTTTCGTCTGCGACACCGGCACACGCTACCTGTCCAAGGTATACAACGATCAATGGATGACCGATCAGGGCTTGTTACAGCGCACGCGTTATGGCGACCTGCGCGACCTGATCGCTCGGCGTTTCGAGGATGGTCGGGTAATCAGCGTGGGGCCGGACGACACCCTGCTGACCGCTTTCCAGCGCATGCGGCTGGCCGATGTGTCGCAGCTTCCGGTGCTGGTGGATGGCCAGCGGCTGGTGGGCGTCATCGACGAGTCCGATATCTTGCTGGGTGTCCATGAAGACCCTGCACATCTGCGCCTGACCGTAGCCAGCGCGATGACTGTCACGCTGGAAGTCCTGCCTCCGGGCGCCAGTCTGGTTGAACTGCAAGGCAAACTCGACCGCGGACTGGTTGCAATCATTGCTGACGCCGCAGGCTTTCACGGCCTGATTACCCGCGTCGACCTGCTCAATCATTTACGGAGGTCACTATGAGTCAACACGATGAAACCCCTGCGCCACAGGCCTTTGCCACCAGGGTCATCCACGCAGGCCAGGCGCCGGACCCTTCCACCGGGGCCTTGATGCCACCGATTTATGCCAATTCCACTTATCTGCAACAAAGTCCCGGCGTGCATAAGGGGCTTGATTACGGACGCTCGCACAACCCGACGCGCTGGGCACTGGAGCGCTGCGTCGCGGACCTGGAAAGCGGAACCCAGGCTTTCGCCTTCGCCTCCGGGCTGGCGGCGATTTCCACGGTGCTCGAATTGCTCGACTCCGGCGCGCACATCGTGTCCGGCAATGACCTGTACGGCGGCACGTTCCGACTGTTCGACAAAGTGCGCCAGCGCAGCGCCGGGCATCGTTTCAGCTACGTCGATCTGACTGATCTGACGGCATTCGAGGCAGCGTTGCAGGACGACACGCGGATGGTCTGGGTCGAGACGCCGAGCAACCCGCTGCTGAGTCTTACCGACCTCGCTGCCGTGGCGCGCATCTGTCACGGACGCGGCATTATCTGCGTCGCCGACAACACGTTTGCCAGCCCGTGGATTCAGCGCCCGCTGGAACTGGGTTTCGATATCGTGGTGCATTCGACCACCAAATACCTCAACGGCCATTCCGACGTCATCGGTGGCATCGCGGTGGTGGGCCAGAACCCGGACCTGGCCGAGCGCCTGGGCTTTTTACAGAACTCGGTGGGTGCAATAGCCGGACCGTTCGACGCCTTTCTGACCCTGCGCGGCGTGAAGACCCTGGCCCTGCGCATGGAACGCCATTGCAGCAACGCACTGACGCTGGCCCAGTGGCTGGAGCAACAGCCGCAGGTGGCACATGTTTATTACCCGGGCCTGGCGTCGCACCCTCAGCACGAACTGGCGCGGCAGCAGATGCGCGGATTCGGCGGCATGATCTCCGTCGACCTGAACACCGATCTGGCCGGCGCCAGGCGTTTTCTGGAAAACGTCCGCATCTTCGCCCTGGCAGAAAGTCTCGGTGGCGTGGAGAGTCTGATCGAGCATCCGGCAATCATGACCCACGCGAGCATTCCGGCAGAAACACGCACGCAACTCGGCATCGGCGATGGGCTGGTGCGGTTGTCGGTGGGGGTTGAAGCTGTCGAAGACCTCCGTGCGGATCTGGCTCAGGCGCTGGCGCGGATCTGACCGGGGTTGATTCTTCGGGGTTGGCCGCGGCTGACCATAGGTGCGTAGAATCGGCGCAATCCCGTCAATCACATCGGAGTCACCATGAGCGCCTATGTAATCGTTGAAATCACCGATAAAGATGAGGCTGCAAAAGCCACCTACGCCAAGGCGGCAATGTCGGTCGTGGAAAGCTTCGGCGGTATATTTGTCGCCCGGGGACCGGTGAGCGTCCTGCACGGCGCGGGCACGTTCGAGCGTGGCCTGGTCATCGAGTTTGCTGATCGCGAGGCTGCTCTGACCTGGTACAACAGCCCTGAATATCAGGCACTCATTGAAGGACGCGACATTGCCTTCGACAGCCGTTTCGTATTGATCGGCTAGGCTGCGCCCTTCGCGTCTGGGTCGCAGCCACTTGATTGCCGACTCAGGCTTTGGCGGCCATTGCCGTCACTTCCACACGCATGCCTTCAACCGCCAATGCGGCTACGCCAACAGCGGCGCGGACCGGCCAGGGTTTGCTGAAGAAGCGCTGATAAACCTCATTGAAGGCAGGACGGTCGGCCATGTCGGTCAGGTAGATCGTCAAATGCAGGACCCGGTCCATGGAGCTGCCGGCGCCTTCCAGTGCAACCTTCAACGCTTGCAGCGTGCACTCGCTCTGCTCGACGATGCCGCCCAGTTCCAGACTGCCGTCGGCGCGGGTTGGGATTTGCGTGGAGACCAACAGGCCGCCGACACCCGCCACGTCTGAGGAAATGGAGTTCGGATCGGGATCTGCAATAAAAGTCAGGTCGTCGTGTGCCATAGGAATCTCGTGCTTGAGGGCTAGCGGGAATTTTGCAGGCCGCCAGTCTACAACCCCGCCCCAGGTTCGTGAATAACCACAGCCTTGCCTTGCCGATTGCGCAGTCAGCGCGCCTGCCACCATCACCTGTGCCGCAACGAACCTGTTCGCTATGGACAGTAAAGGTATGTCTAATAAGCGGATGAGAATATAAGGGGTGGTATTGTCTCCCCGAATTTCTTTAAGATCGAAGGACCACATGCAAGGAGCACATGCAAATGGATTGCCTGATTCGGACCGCAACCCGGGAGGACGCCAAGGCCATCAGCGAGGTCATCGTCAGCGCCTTGCGCCAGTCCAATGCCCGTGATTACTCACCGCAGATCATCGCCCAGGTTGAGCACAGCTTTGCCCCGCAGGCGATCCTCGAGTTATTGATGCTGCGTCAGGTATTTGTAGCGACTGTCCACGATCAGGTTGTTGCAACCGCCAGCCTGGATCGGGACGTGGTTCGAAGTGTGTTCGTCGATCCGCCCCATCAGGGGACGGGAATTGGACGACAGCTGATGACGATGTTGCTGGCATTGGCCGTCAGCAACGGGATCGCACGATTGCGGGTCCCCTCTTCCATCACCGCAGAAGGTTTTTACGCTTCGCTTGGCTTCAACAAAGTGCGAGATGAATTTCATGGCGCCGAGCGCACGATCATCATGGAAAGGATGCTCGAGCTCGCGTGAGTCGATCATTCAACACACCCCGATCCTCGGCGTCCTGATACCAGGTATCCGAGGAGGCGGCGGCGTCATGACATCAGGGTCTTTTAGCAAAGGGTTCCCGCTGAGCGTGTGGTTCTTCCAGCTGGCTGGCCTGCTTGGGCTTCAACTCTGCCAGCGACCGACGGATGCGGCTTGCCAGCGAGCTACGGCCATGCACATTCTGGTAGTGAAAAACAGCGGTTGAGCGAATTACAGTGGGGTCAGCCGGAAGATTAGTGTGCAGCGAGCGATAACCCCAGAACAGATACATGTCGCCCGGCCGCATCCGGATCCGCACGAACTGCTCGGCATGCCTGGCGTGACGCCGGGCCAGGCGTCGCTGCGACCAACGATTGTCGATCAGCAGCTTGTCCAGCAGATTCAGGGCATAGTTTTTCCGAATCGGCCGGTGATTGGGGAGCATGATCAGATCACCGGGATCACTGTTCTCTGGCATACAAACGGGCATGATCGCCGTCAGCACGAATGAATCGTAATGGAAGATCAACGACTCACGCTGGCCACGCTCGCCAATCAGGCAGCGCAATACCTGGTGCAAATCTGGCTCGCTGGAACGCTGCCCGGTTTCTTTTGCTACCACACGCTGGCATAAATCGAGGAAGTCAGGCGAGCTGCCCCACTCGTGCAACAGCGAACCAGCGACGGCCTGGCTGCCAGCCAGAGCAACATATTGATTACCTGCGGCACTGACAGCCTGGCTGACCATCGTTTGTAATTCAGCCAGCTCAACTTCGCTCGCCCAACCACGTAGAACGGCGAAGCCATCGGTGTTGATCGCGTCGACCAGCGTCTCGATCTGGGCTTCAGAGAATTTTTGATATTGCATCGGTGCGTACTCGCGGCGGTGGAGTGAGCATGTCCGCCCGAGCCAACCCTGACGCCAAGTGAGCGATCAGGTGAAGTTCAGGCTGACTTAAACCGAAAGCACACACCGTCTCACTAACCGGATGTTGTCTGGCACTGAAATATGCGACGCCTGCCGCCGTCCGTGGAGACAGCACAAGGCGCCGTCGTCAGCTTAGTAGAACGATACGCATTCCGTAAACCCACTTTCGTATCTTCCGCTTGACACAATAGCCCTTGGCCTCCTGTAAAGGACTCGATCAGCACTGGGCGGGACACTGAGCCCCTGCGCCGGCGGCCATTCCCTGAGTATGGCAATGAGTGTAAGCCGCTCGTAACTCAACGCAGAAAACGCCCACACCGACTGCCTGTCATGAAGGTTACCGAGCGACCCTGACTGCCTGTTACGACAATTGAAACTGAATCCAGAGAATGGGAAACGCCGTCTCTGCGTAGAGCCCGATGAGGAGATTGTTAGCTAATCAGCCCATAAAACCAGCGATACAGGCTGACAATATATTGTAAAGATAGCCGTCAGGTGGTGACCGCTTGTCCGTTTCACACGTGCCTTTCGCATTGCCATGCATGCCAGGCACCGGGCCTTCAATGTCATCCCTGAGGTGTTCCGCGTAACTCCATGACGCCCTTCAAAATCGAAGGTGACTGCAAGGTCATTGGCGGGGTTTGGCATCCGCTTAAGATCACGCTGTCGACGAGCGCGCGCGGCTCTGTGACGGTGGCGCGGATTCGTATTTTGCCCAGATGCGCCGCAAATGACGCGCCGACCCGAATCCCGCGCGTTGCGCCACCGTTTCCATATCCAGGTCCGAGTGGAGCAGAAATTCCCGCGCCACCGCGACGCGCAATCGATGCAGGTAATCCAGCGGACCGACTCCCGCATATTCATGGAACAGCCGCCCCAGATGACGGCCGCTGGTGCAGGCAATGCTTGCCATCTGCTCTACCGTCCAGTCGCCGCCGGGGTCGGCAGCCACTGCATCCTGCACTCGATGGAGCGCGGGGTGCAGGTGATTGCGCCCGGCAATCCATGGCGACAATTGCGGATCGGCACCGCCACGACGCATGTACACCACCATTTCCCGCGCGACGGCACACGCCAGCCGTGGCCCGCTTACTTCTGCCAGCACCTGCAGCATCAGGTCGATACCGGCTGTGATGCCGGCGCTGGTGCTGATTCGGCCGTCGGTGACATACAGTCGGTTTTCCAACACCCGGGCCTTGGGAGCGAGTTCCTGCAACTTCGCGCACAGGGAGTGATGCGTGGTGCATTGGCGGCCATCAAGCAAACCGGCTCGAGCCGCGCTCAACGCCCCGGCGCACACGCACAGCAACCGCTCGCCGCTGGGTGCCAGAACTTGTCGAAGCCATTGGGTCAGTACCGCGCTGCTTGCTTCGAACTCCCGCTGCTGAGCCGAGGATTGCGCCGAGATTGAACCGACCAACACCACAAGCGTGCCCGGCAGCAGGGTTTCCGGCAGCGGCGCCAGCCCCGCCAGAGGTAGGCCAATTGAAGTTTGCAGGTCGGCCAGCGGGCTGACGTACTGCAGCTCAAACGACACGCGCGGCTCGTCTTTTGCCTCGTGTTCGCCGAACTCGATCAGGGAGGCGAGACGCAGCACTTCGGCCGGGCCCGCCAGATCCAGCATCAGCACATTGGGCAACAGCACGAACAGCACCGCAATCGCCATGGTTTCAGCCCTCCAGTGCCTGGGCGACTGTCGCGATACGAGCGAAACGCCCTTCCAGCACCAGCTCGGTACGCTCGCGAATCTCGGCGGGGCTGTAAGTGCGATCACTGCGCGCGTGAGTCATGGCGAAGGTCAAGGTGGCCTCACTCACATAATCCACGGCAAAACCGCTGTCCGAGGCGTGACGCGTGGTCGTTTCACAACATTGTTCGGTGCGGATACCGCTGATGATCAGCTTGCCGATACCCCGCTGCGTCAGCCAGGCAGCCAATCCGGTGCCGGCGAGTGCGCTGTGATAATGCTTGTGAAACGTCACATTCGGGTTGATCGAAAGCTCTTTCAACGTCCGGACGTGCCCCGACGCCAGAGAAAACGGCCCCTGCCCGTCGACGTGGAATATCTGAACCACCGGAATGCCCTGCTCTACGCAACCGTCAATCAACGCCTGCTGCTTTTTCAGGAAGTCCGACAGGTCAGTTTCGGACCAGTAAGGCGCGTGACGAAAGGACTCTTGCACGTCGATAACAATAAGGGCACTGAGGGTCATTTTTTAGCTCCGAGGCGTTTGCCATGCTGAGGATAATGACTGCATGGTAAGGCGTGCACAAGCATCTAAAAAGACCTCAGCAGGACCAGCGAGGGACGTTTTCGGACATACTATATGACCCGGAACAAGCGTCTCTCAAATCACCGCCACGTTAACGCTCTGTGCCCGCGACAAACTGCTCATAGAACGCCTGCGCCGCGAGGTTCTTGTCCTTGGCCTCCAGCATGATGTCGAAACGATCCAGGAACTTCAGCGCGTACTCATTCGTCCAGCGATTCCACATTTGCAGGCTGTGGCCGTAAAGGTCGCGCTTTGACACGACTTGGAGCAATGCCTCCATTTCCAGCTTGTGGTCGGCGGCAAAGCCCAATTCCTGCAGACGCTCCGGCGGCTGCGAGTAATGCATGGCAGGCCGTACTCCGCGCCAACTGTCGATGATGCGTTCGACCCGGGGCGAATCCGGCTCAATGTAGTCGTTCTCATTGATCCAGCAATGATGGATGTCCAGCACCACAGGGGCGAGATCAGCCAGCTGCAGGCAGTCGTCGACGCCGTAGGTTTTCTCTTCGTTTTCAAAGGTGACGCAGTTGCGCGCAACCGTCGACAACCTTGGCCAGATGACGCGGATGCCCTCGCTGCCCAGGCGGCCGGCGATATGCACATTACATTTGAAATCCTGAAAACGGATGCCGTAGCCCATCATCCGGATCATGTCGGCGTGGTACTCGAACTCGGCAATACTGTTTTCCACCACGGCCGGCTTGTCCGAACCCAGTACGCAGTACTGCCCGGGATGGAATGACAGCCGGATATCCGCACTCCGCGCCAGAGTGCCGATTGCTGCGAAGCCTTCACCCAGTTGACTCTGGACGCCGGGTTGCTGATAGAACCCGTGCACCTTGGGATGACTGTAAAACGGCAACAGATCACTGCTCAGCCGCAGCATACGCAACGTCGGCGGCAACTCGGCAACGTAGGCCAGCAAGCGCAGTTGAGCGGCGAGATTGTGGGTGACGACTTCGATCAACTTGTCACGGGCCAGCTGCGGCGCGACCCCGTCCATCCAGCGCAATGTCGTGGTTCGAGGGTTGTACGGACTCTCGATCGCCTTCAGTTCACTCAATGAAAGGTCGCGTACTGGATGCCTGAATTGGCAGGCGAAACCGATTCGAGGATGGGTCATGGGGTGTCCTGGCAACGATTGATTGTGTGCTGTGTAGACAACCGGATCGCCCAGACCTCCCGTTGCGATGCGGCGAATCGAAAATGGCGCGACTGGCGTCCCGGCCCGGCCAGTTTTGCGGCGGCGCCGATGGATTGTGCGGAACCCGGCGAAATGTCTGCTAAACCTTAGAATTGCTGTCGGTGACGCTTAAAAAAACAGGCCTGCCGAATGGCAGGCCCCTCCCCTGAAGGAATTGACGCAATGTTCAATAATTGGTCCGAACTGCTGCCCACCATCCAGAAGTCTTTCGCCGCTTTGGGCAAAAGCAACCCGAAAATGGTCAAGGCTTATATGGCCCTCGATGAAGCCTCAGCCGAGAACAATGTGCTGGATGCCAAGACCCGTGAGCTGATCTCCATCGCCGTCGCCATCACGACGCGCTGCGATGGTTGCATCGGCGTACATACCGACGCGGCAATCAAGGCCGGCGCTACTCGCGAGGAGATCGCCGCCACGCTGGCGACCGCCATTTCGCTGAACGCCGGTGCCGCCTATATCTATTCGCTGCGGGCGCTGGAGGCGCATGACGCATTGAAAAAATAAACTGTGCTGTCTTGGTTCGCGAGGCTGGCGCTGTTGGAGAGACCGTCTTGACCCGCATCGCGCAAGCGTGATGCAAGGGTCGAAGGTCAGACGGGTTCTGACATGGCCACCCGGTTCTTCACACTCGCACGCTCCTGCATCCTCGCGTACCAGGCCTGCAAGGCCTGGCACTCCTCAGGGATCGCCAGCTCGACAAGGCCCGCGAAGATCAAGCCGCCGATCACGGTGATATCTGCCATTGAAAAGCTTTCGCCCGCCACAAACGGCTGGTTTTGCAGAACAGCATCGAAGTAATGCATGCCGCGCAAGGCCTTGTCGCGCTGGCGAAAACCCCACTCGGCATTCTGATAAAGCTCGACGTCAGGGCCCAGGCCGGGCGTGGCGTGATGAAAATACACACTGACGGCGTCCAGCAGTTCCAGCTCGGCACGCTTGCTCATCATGTGGATCAGGCCCTTCTCCAACGGCGTGCGGCCGGTGAGCGTGGGCGCGCCATCAAGCGTGTCGAGGTATTCGGTAATTGCGGTGCATTCCGCGATGAGAGTCCCGTCGTCCAGCTCCAGCACCGGAAGCGTGCCGGAGTAATTCTTTGCCAGGAATTCCGGAGTCTTGTGCTCGCCTTTCCAGAGATCGATCGAAACGAAACGGGTGCGCGATTGCAGGTTTTTTTCCGCCAGAGCGATGCGTACGCGCGCTGGATACGGGCCTGTGTGCCAGTCGTAAATGGTCAGCGCAGCGGTGCCTGAGTGGGTGTTGGAATTGATCATGAAAATCTACCTGTCTGCCAGTTGATAGGCAGACGGTAACGATTGAAAATATAACGGTCAAGGGCTTTATTTCGCTTAAGATGCGCAGCCATTGAACCGAGGAGGCATTGAAGTGAGCTCAAACCATCGAGAAGCCATACTGGCGGCCGCCAAGGACGCCGCGCAGGCCCATGGCTACAGCGGTTTGAATTTTCGTGATCTGGGCGAAGTCGTGGGCATCAAAAGCGCGAGCGTCTACTACCACTTTCCCAGCAAGGCCGAGCTTGGTGCAGCCGTGGCCCGGCGCTATTGGCAAGACACGGCGGCCGAGCTGGAAACCATACTGATCGATACGCCGGACCCGGCCAGCTGCCTGCGTCGCTACCCCGAGCTGTTTCGCCGCTCGCTGGCGAACGACAACCGGTTGTGCCTGTGCAGCTTCATGTCTGCCGAATTCGACGATCTGCCGGAGCCGGTCAAGACTGAGATCCAGACTTTCGCCGACATCAGCGTGGCCTGGCTCGGTAAAGTCCTGTGCGCTGCGAACGGTTCCAGCCCCGAGGACAACGAAGCCCAGGCCCGCGCGATCTTCGCCGCGGTCGCCGGCGCTCAGCTTATGGCAAGAAGCCGCGCCGATATCGCGCTCTACGACACACTGATCGAAAGTTATCGTGTGGCGGGCTTGCTGCCAGCGTAGACAGACAAAGCAAAAAGCGCCCTTGCGGGCGCCTCCGGTTTTAAAGCCAGCCTTTGATTTGCGTACACACCGCCGGGGTCGAGATTCCGTAACGATCATGCAAGGTGGGCAGCGCGCCCGCGTCAAGGAAGGCGTCCGGCAAGGCAATCTGCCTGAAAGTCGGCGTGACGCCGTTACGCAGCAGAACCGTGGCGACCGCTTCGCCCAGCCCGCCAATGATGGAATGGTTTTCGGCAGTGACCACAAGTCGTCCGGGCTTCCTGGCCTCGGCGAGAATGGTCTGTTCATCCAGCGGCTTGATGGTCGGCACGTGCAGCACCGCGACATCCACGCCATCGGCCTGCAACGCCTTCGCCGCTTCCAGGGCGCGCATGGTCATCAACCCGGTGGAGATGATCAACACGTCGTTGCCGGTACGCAGGGTTTTCGCCTTGCCGATCTCGAACGTGTAGCCGTATTCGTCGAGCACCAACGGAACATTGCCGCGCAACAAACGCATGTACACCGGCCCTTGGTGGGCGGCGATGGCCGGAACGGCCTGTTCGATTTCCAGGGCATCGCATGGATCGACGATCATCAGGTTTGGCATGGCACGAAAGATCGCCAGATCGTCCGTGGCCTGGTGACTTGGACCGTAACCGGTGGTCAAGCCTGGCAAACCGCAGACAATTTTGACGTTGAGGTTTTCCTCGGCAATCGCCATGCAGATGAAATCGTAGGCGCGCCGTGAGGCGAACACAGCGTACGTCGTTGCAAAAGGCACGAAACCTTCGCGAGCCATGCCCGCCGCCGCACTCATCAACAGCTGTTCCGCCATGCCCATCTGATAAAAACGGTCCGGATGGGCCTTGGCGAAGATGTGCAGGTCGGTGTATTTCGACAAATCCGCCGACAACCCGACGACGTCCGCACGCTGCTCCGCCAGGGCGGCCAACGCATGGCCGAAAGGTGCCGACCGGGTGGCCTGCCCTTCCGAGGCAATGGAAGCAATCATTGCGGAAGTGGTGAGTTTCTTCTTCACTGCGCCAGCGGCAGGCGTACTCTGGTTATTCAAGGTGCTCATAGGGTTTTCCCTTCGTCGAGGTTGCTCAGCGCCACATCCCATTCATGCTCGTCCACGCGGATGAAGTGGGTCTTTTCCCGCGTTTCCAGAAACGGCACGCCCTTGCCCATTTTGGTGTCGCAGATGATCACTCTGGGCTGGGTGCCAGGATGATTGCGCGCGGCATCGAAGGCGGCGACCAGCGCTGGCAGATCGTTGCCGTCGACGCGCTGGGTGAACCAGCCAAAGGCCTGCCAGCGATCAACGATGGGCTCGAACGCCAGTATCTCGCTGGAATGGCCGTCAGCCTGTTGGTTGTTGACGTCGACAATCGCAATCAGGTTGTCGAGTTTCCAATGGGACGCCGACATCACCGCTTCCCAGGTCGAACCTTCATTGAGCTCGCCGTCGGACAACAGGTTGTAGACGAAAGACGCCGATTGCTTGCGCTTCAGGCCCAGACAGGCGCCCACTGCGATCCCCAGGCCGTGGCCGAGCGAACCACCGGTGATTTCCATGCCGGGGGTGTACGCCGCCATACCCGACATCGGCAGGCGGCTGTCATCCGATCCGTAGGTTTCCAGCTCGTCCAGCGGGATGATTTCAGCTTCAATCAATGCCGCGTACAGAGCGATCGCGTAATGCCCAATAGACAGATAGAAGCGATCCCGCTGCTCCCATTCCGGATCTTCGGGCCGGTAGTTCAAGGCATGAAAGTAAGACACGGCCAGCAGGTCAGCGGCACCGAGTGCCTGGCCGACATAACCCTGGCCCTGGACCTGGCCCATTCTCAGCGCATGGCGGCGAATGTTGTGGGCGCGCTGCGCCAGGGTCGTGGAAGTCATCTGTGAAGAAATGGCTGTCATGGTGAATACTCCTTTGATTCAACGATTGACCGAAGCGGCAGGAATGCGCAGGACCAACAGCGCACCCAGGCACAGCACGCCGGTAATCAGGTACATGCCAATGGCGCTGGAACCGGTGCTGGTGGTAATCCAGCCGATCAGGTACGGCGAGCAGAAACCCGCGAGGTTCGCGAAACTGTTGATTCCGGCGATCCCCGCTGCGGCAGATACCCCGCCAAGCAAAGTGGTGGGTAACATCCAGAACAGCGACGAAGCGGACAGCACACCCGCCGCCGCCAGGCACAGGCTGAGAACTGACAGGATCAGATTGCCGCCCATCAACGCCGCCAGTGTCAGGCCGAGGGCGCCAGCAATCATGGGGATGATCAAGTGCCAACGGCGCTCCTGATGCTTGTCACCGCTGCGACCCATCAGCAACATCACGACGATTGCGCATAGGTACGGCAGGCTGGTTATCAAGCCGATATGCAGCGCATCGGAAACCCCGGCGTTGCGAATCAGGGTCGGCAGCCAGAAGGTGATGGCGTACTGGCCCATGACCACGCAGAAGTAAATGCACGCCAGCAGCCACAGACGCCGATCACGAATGAACGCTGCGGGGGACGCGTGAGTGACTTTGCGACTTTCATCTTCGGCCAGCTCTTTCTTGACCAATTCCTTTTCGTCGGCACTGAGCCATGTGGCCTGATCGACGCCGTCCTTCAGATAGAACAGCACCATGAAACCGACGAGCACGGTTGGGATCGCTTCGATCACGAACATCCACTGCCAGCCAGCCCAGCCGTGGAAACCATCGAACGAGTTCATGATCCAGCCGGAAAGCGGGCCGCCGATCATTCCCGACAGCGGAATCGCCACGAACCACAGCACGGTCATTTTTGCCCGGCGATAGGACGGGAACAAGTAAGTGAGATAGAGCAGCAAACCCGGCGCGAGGCCTGCTTCGGCGATGCCCAGCAGGAAGCGCAAGCCATAAAATTGCCAGGCCGTCTCGACGAAAGCGAACATCGCGGAAATGATGCCCCAGGAGATCATGATGCGCGCGATCCAGCGCCGCGCGCCGACCCGATGGAGGATCAGGTTGCTGGGCACTTCGCAAAGAAAGTAACCGATGAAGAACATGCCGGCGCCGAGTCCGTAAACGGTCTCGCTAAGCGCCAGATCGTTCATCATTTGCAGCTTGGCAAAGCCGACATTGACCCGATCGAGATAGGCGCACAGATAACACAGCATCAGGAATGGCATGAGGCGCCAGGCCGTTTTTCGATAAGCGTTGGAGCGCGCGGCCGAGGCCGCTTCCAGCGAAAAAGTGGTGGATATCATGATGATCTGATCTCTTGTTTTTATAGACCGCCGGGCAATGAGCCGGACGTATCGTCGATCCAGAACAGCAGGGCTGCGTGCAGCCCGCCCACGTGACAATCAGTGGATCAGCATGCCTCCGTTGACATCCAGCGTGATGCCCGTGAGATACGAGGACAGATCGCTGGCAAGAAACAGCGCGGCGTTGGCCACATCCTGCGCGGCACCCAGGCGGCCCAGCGGAATGCCGTCGATGATGGCGTGACGTCGGTCATCCTGCATCAGGCCGCCCGTGATGTCGGTGTGAATCAAACCCGGGGCAATGGAGTTGACCCGAATATTGTCCGGCCCGAATTCCCGGGCCATCGCCTTACCCAGGCCCAGTACGCCCGCCTTTGCCGCGCTGTAGTGTGGCCCGCCGAAAATTCCGCCGCCACGTTGCGCAGAAACCGAGGACATGCACACGATGCTGCCCGAGGACTGAGCGCGCATCGTCGGAATCACCGCCTGGGACATCAGCAAGGTGCCGCGCAGGCTGACATCCAGCACCTTGTCGTAATCCGACGGGCGAATGTCGAGGGTCTTGATCGGTTGGGTGATGCCGGCATTGTTGACCAGAACGTCGATGCGGCCGAAGTGCTCAATGACTTTGGCGACGGCAGCCTGAACCTGGGATTCATCCGCAACGTTTGCCGCCAGGCCCAGATGACCTTCACCCAGTGACGCAGCGGCGTCACGTGCGGCGGATTCATCCAGGTCCAGGATCACCACGCGCGCGCCTTGTTGAGCGAAGGTCACTGCGGTTGCCCGGCCGATACCACGTTCCGATGCCGCGCCGGTGATGATTGCGACTTTGCCTTTGAGAAGCATGGGGAATACCTCGGTATTATTTTTATTGGGATGTTGTTTATGGGTTCGATCCGCAACGAATCGATGCCTCAGCTTGTTCCCCGGTCAGAACCTGAGCAATAACGCAAAAGTCACTCGATACTGAAATAAATTCAGCTCTCGTCAAGGCCAGAACGAGGTGCTTGAATGCAAACGCCCCAATCATAAGAACTACAGTGGAGTTAACTGATATGCGTCCTACAGCCGATGCGCCTGGCGCCTTGCCACCGCTGAGAGCAATTCAGTGCTTCGAGCAGACAGCTCGCTTCGGCAACGTGGCCAGGGCCGCTGAAGTGCTGGACCTCACGCCTTCGGCGGTCAGCCATCAACTGGCCAAACTGGAGGCGCTGATCGGCCGGCAATTATTCGTGCGCGCGGCTCGGGGAGTGTCGTTGACGCCAGTGGGTGAGCAGTATCTGAAGGATGTGTCCGGGCTTCTGCACAGCCTGGCCGTAGCGACGGAGCGCGCGGCCAGCGACGTCAGCCTCGACTGCCTGCGCCTGCATTCGGCACCCAGTTTTGGCTTGCTCTGGTTGATGCCGCGACTGGAAGCGTTCCGGATGAGTCACCCGGACATCCAGATCAACCTGTCATGTTCTTATGAATCGCTGCATTTCAGCCGCGACAAGATTGACGTCGATATCCGCCACGGCCAGCCCAACTGGCCGAGCTACGAAGTTCGTACCGTACGCAACGAAACCTTCGCCGTGCTGGCGTCGCCCAAGCTGTTGGAGCGCCATGGGGTCAATGGCGCAGCGGATCTGTTGGAAAGGGACCTGATTCTCTCGGAAGCGACGCTGCTCAAATGGCCGGAATGGTTTGCCCAGCATGGTCTGGCGCGCCCTGAAAAGCCTTATGCCTTGAGCTTTGATCGTTCCTACATGACCCTTGAAGCCGCCAGCCATGGATTGGGTTTTGCCCTGGAAAGCTCACTGCTCGCGCAGAAGTATCTGGCGTCCGGGGCTTTGGTTGAAGTCGCCCCGGAGGCATTGAGCGCGCCGGTGGCCGCCCACCATCTGGTATTCCCCAAGGCCCACTCGGGTTTCCCCCGGGTCAGGCGTTTTCTGGAGTGGATGGAAAGCGAGCTGGGCCACGGGTTTGTGTTCTGATCAGACCGGACCCAAAAGCAGCTTGAGAAACCCCTCGCAGTCCGGCTGCTCTGCCAGGCCCGCGACGCCCTGCTCCAGTGCACGACTCAAGGGTACGCCCAGGCTGCCTTCGGAAAACCGCCGATACTTGTCGATGAACTCAGCCGCCGACAACGGGTTGGCGGGATCGCCCTTGGCCGCTGTGGTCGGGCTGGACAATGCTGTGCCGTCCTTAAGCTGAACAGTGACGCGCGACAGGATCTCTTCAGGGAAGCGCGCAGAGAGATCCGCCGCCTCGCGGATGGTTATCCTTTGACTGATATCCAGAATATCTGCGGCGTGAATCGCCGCACCTGTCACCTCCTCTGCGCCGAGTCGTCCACGGGCGACCAGCGCGGCCACCGGAAACGCCAATGCGTATTGGGCTTCATCAGCGTTTTTCGGAGCGTGCCCCTGCAAGCGCACAGACTCATGAAAGGTGTGAATCTCGATGGACTCGACATTTTCCGGGGAAATCTGCGGATGGAAGCTCATCAATTGGGTCATGGCCGTCAATGCCGGTTGCGCCCAGCGACACACAGGCCACGGCTTGAAATATTGCTCATCAATTTCCCAGCTTGTGCCGATGCCCTGCCAATAGCGGGCCACGGCACTGGACTCAACAGTGGCGGCCGGCGCACCGGTCACGCCAGCCTGCGCCATGAGCAGCGCATTGATGCCTGAATAAGCCCCTGCCCCATGCGCGTCTCTGAGCATTGACGGAAAATCCACCACGCGCATCATCGGGCACCGAGGCCCGAAATACTCCGCGATGCCAAGCGCATGGTTGAAGGTCGCTTCGTCGAGGCGCAGCAAACGGGCCCCGGCACAGACCACGCCGATACCGGAAAAAGCACCCGACGCATGATATTCCGGGGCCGTGGCCATCAAGGCTCGACCGGCCCGCAACGCCGTTTCGTAGCCAATGGTCAGCGCGCATAACAGCTCCTCGCCGCTGATGTCTTTGCCGCCAGAACGAAAAGCATCAGCCAGGGCAATGATGGCCGGGACTACCGTCGCACCTGCGTGGCCCTTGGAAGTGAAGTGCCCTTCATGTGCGTCCAGACTGTCGACACTGAAGCCACCAGCGTATCCAGCGCCAAACGGATGTACCGAGCGGCCATCGAACCATAAGCGACTCGCAAGCGTGGTCGCCGGGTAATGGGCGATGGCGAAGCCTTTGAGAATAGTGCTGGTGGCGTTGTCACGGGCGCCGGCTGCGACGCCAATGATGTCCAGCAAGCAGGTTTGCAATAGTTGCCGAGTGCCAATGGGCGCATCGCGCCACTCAAACTGCTGAACGAACGAATAAAGGGACATGTACGCCTCCCGCGATCTGCGAAGGTATAAAAAAGGCCACCCGAATCGGGCAGCCTCTCAGCTATATCTGGAAAACCTATTTCTTGGCGGCGGCTCGTGCGTCAGCAAGCCAGCCATCGTAGGCCGCCCGGTGTGCGGCGATCCATTCGGCGGCGTGACGCTTGATATCTGCGGCCGAGTTTTCGCCGTTGTGCATTTTCAGATTCTGTGCACTTTCATCATCGGTGCTGATTTGCATCTCGGAGAGAAACTTCACGGCCACCGGATTTTTGTCGGCAAATTCCTTGTTCAGTACGGCGCGGACGGTATCAACCGCAAAACCCAGATTCTTGCCTTTGTAGTCGGTTTCAACATCATTCTTTCCGCCTGGCAGATCAGTCCTTGGAACGGTCAACCACACCACGTCCTTACCTTCCACCAACACGCTGGAAATCCATTGTGGAACCCAAGTGAAGTAGAGGATCGGCTTACCCTGCTGGAAACGGGCGATGGTATCGGCCATCAGCGCGAAGTAAGAACCGCGGTTATCTGTCACGGTTTTTTCCAGGTCATAGGCTTTCATGTGATGTTCGACGATGACTTCGCAGCCCCACCCCGGGTTACAGCCGGTCATGTCGGCCTTGCCATCGCCATTGCTGTCAAACAACTTGGCGATTTCAGGTTTCTTTAGATCTTCAATGGAAGTGATGTGGTACTGGTCAGCAGTTTTCTTGTCAATCATGTAGCCCTGCAGAACACCCGGCATGATGCTCCCGACCTTGACCATCGTCTCATCCCCGCCTGCCTTGGCATAAAACGAGGCATGTAGCTGTTCCCACGCATGCACGGTGAAGTCGGCATCCCCGTAAGACAGCGCAAGCATCATTGCCGGATAGTCGGTTTCCTTGGGCTGTTGCACGCTGTAGCCCAGATCTTTCAGGCCGGCCATGGCGATTTCGCCACGAAACCGCTCTTCAGCAATGGTCGGAAAAATCGGCGTCACGGACACCCCTTTGCCTGGCTCCTGAGCAGCGGATGCAAAAGTCGGCGCTATCGCCATCGCCAGAACGGCCATGCAACGAGCAATCTTTGTTTTCATACCGGGTTTAACAGAATTCATCGTCATCTACCTTGCATGGGATATAGGGGTGGCAGGTGTACAGCGAATAAAATGCAGCGTGCGAACGGTCAATTTTCTTTTAAGCGCGCGGTGGCTTCCTTGGCGCTACTTTTCTTTTTTAGTCTGAACACTATTCCAACAGGTCCTGTTTGATACCAATGCTCGCCTTTCACAGCATTGTTGCTGCGCTCGCCCATTGCCTGGGTTAACCGGTCAAGGAAGATCGCCAGCAGCACCAGGCCGACGCCACCCACTGTTGCAAGTCCCATATCCAAACGGCCGATGCCGCGAAGTACCATGAGCCCGAGCCCACCCACCGAGATCATCGATGCAATCACGACCATGGACAGCGACAGCATCAATGCCTGGTTCAAGCCCGCCATGATCGTCGGCGCTGCCAAAGGCAGTTGCACCTTCATCAGCATCTGCCGGCGCGTGCATCCAAACGCCCGTGCGGCTTCGACTTTGTCTTCCGGCACTTGCCTGATACCGAGGTTGGTCAGCCTCACCAGAGGCGCGACCGAAAAGATAATGGTGACCAGTACGCCGGGAACGTTGCCAATGCCGAACAACATGACGACCGGGACCAGATAAACAAAAGCCGGCAGTGTCTGCATCGCATCAAGCGCGGGCCGCAGCAGCCTTTCCAGTCGATCGCTGCGGGCGCAGAGCACGCCTAATGGCACACCAATCACCACGCAGAACACCAGGGAAGTCAGCACCAGCGCCAGGGTGGTCATGGCATCGCTCCACACGCCGATCAAGCCAAGTAGCGTGAGCGTAATGAAGCACAGCGCGCCAACTTTCCGGCCGCCTACTTGCCATCCAAGCAGGGTCGCCACAATGATGAATACGGTGGGCGGAATGGATAACAGGCCACTTTGGATACCGTTGAGAATCTGATCTACCGGCCATCGTATGGAACGAAAAACCTCTCGAAAGTTGTGAACCATATAGTTGAGTACAACCTCAACCCACTGGCCCAAGGGAATAGTGATTGTTTGAAACGGATCTAGAACGCTGAAATCGGACATGCTGGATACCTGTGTTGCCGAGCCGGGTGAATCGCTCAGCTGACGCTATCAATGACGGCTCATTGTCTGCAGCAATAGACTCTTGGAGATCGTGCCTTTGAACACTCCCTGCCCATCCAGAACGGCAACCGGATGCACAGCATTGGCGACGATATGCAAGATGTCTTGCAGGGGAACATCGGCTTGCAACGTTGGCCGGGAGGCGTCGCTGTCGAACGGATGCTCAGGGCTGATCGTTGCTACGTCGCCCGCCCGGAGGATTTTCGAAGCATCGAAACCTTTGAAGAACGCCCTGACGTAATCATTCACCGGGTTGCAGAGCAGTTCCTGCGGCGATCCGATCTGCACAATGCGCCCACCCTCCATGATCGCGATGCGATGACCAATGCGGATCGCCTCCTCGATGTCATGGGAAATGAAGATGATGGTGCGGTGTTGTTCGGCTTGAAGGCGGATAAGTTCGCCCTGCATTTCATGGCGAATAAGCGGGTCGAGCGCCGAGAACGCTTCATCCATGAGCAGGATGGAAGGATCGTTGGCCAGGGCACGCGCCAGGCCGACCCGTTGCTGCATGCCGCCGGAAAGTTGATGCGGATAACTGTATTCGTGCCCCATCAGGCCTACTTGTTTGAGGGCCTCTCGGGCTCGCTCATGGCGCTCTTTTTCATCGACACCCGACACTTCCAGGCCAAACGCAGCGTTGTCGATGACACTCATATGCGGCATCAGCGCAAATGACTGAAAGACCATGCTCATTTCTTTGCGCCGAACGTCGAGCAGTGCGTCATCTGACAGGCCGGTAATCTCTTTGCCGTTCAGGTGAATGGTTCCGGAAGTGGGCTCGATGAGCCGATTGAACAGCCGAACCATCGTCGACTTGCCGGAGCCGGACAGCCCCATGATGACGAAGATTTCTCCGCGCTTGACCGAGAAACTCGCGTCAAAAACGCCCACCACCTGGCCGGTTTTGGTAAAAATCTCGTTTTTGTCAGCGCCGCCGCGAAGCATATCCATCGCCAGTTTCGGCTGTGAGCCGAAGACTTTATAGATATTTTTGACCGAGAGTATTTCGTCACCAAGACTCATATTCCCTTCCCTCTGCAATGGCTATGGAAGATCTGGATAGTTGGCATTGCCTTATCCAGTCACAATAAAAAATGTATGAGGGCAGACGAGCATAACGAAGGGAACAAAATGAGACATGGGTGCACCCTCTTATTATTATTTATTACTAATTGGCCTCTTTATGGACCAGGGCCGTGATGACAAAGTTATTACCTTAGCCCTGCAACGTCTAACAACATTTCCTCCAGCCAATCAATAACGCTGCGTTATTGATGCGCAGCTGACGGCGTCCGGCCGTCATCAGCGGGCAGCACGTTCGCCCCCAGTCGTTAGCCCTGTCTTCGGCCTGTGCCATCGGCTATTCTCAGGTCGATGCGCGCGCTGACGGCAGCAGCGAGCGGCGTCCACTGGCTGTTGACGCTTCCTCCCTATTCGAAGAGATCAATACCTAACGTTATGGTTAAGCACATAGATCCGGACAACATATTGCTGCAGATGCCGTCGCTCAAAGCGGTGAAATCCTTCGTGGCTGCTGCGAAATATCAAAGCTTCACCCGCGCCGCCGAAGCGCTGTGCGTGACTCAGGCGGCTATCAGTCGCCAGATTCGAGAGCTGGAAGCGTATCTGGGCGTCGATCTGTTTCGACGGGTCGGCCGTGCGGTTGAACTCACCGAAGCGGGCTCTGCATTTTTCGATGCAGCGCAGTTGTCGTTCGTCAACATATCCCAGGCTGCGCGCCGGGTTCGGCTGCATAAGGCAGGCAAGTCAGAGCTGACGCTGTGCTGCTCCCCGGCCTTTTCCGCGCTGTGGCTTTCACCCAAGCTTCCCGGTTTTTTCAGCGAAAACCAGGACATTGATCTGAACCTGATCAGCACGCAGAACTTCCTGTCCATGGAGCCCGGGGTGACCCCGGATATCTTCATTACCAAGTTCGCCAGTTTCAAGAGCGGGTACCGCAGCTATCCACTCTTTCATGACGTCATCTACCCGGTCTGCACGCCGCAATATAGAGACGATCATCCGGAACTCGCGACACTTGAAGGCTTACGTGACGGCGCGCTATTGAATTTGAATCCCTACGGCAGATCTCAAGTCGCGGAGCACATCGACTGGGGCGTGTGGCTCGCCTTCCATGACACCGACATCGAGAAACGCCCCCACGACCGACCCCATGTGTTCAGCGCCAATGACTACAACGTGGTCATTAATATGACGCTGGCGCACCAGGGTGTGGCGTTGGGCTGGAGCCAACTGGTGGCCCAACTGATTGAAAGCGGCGCATTGGTGCGGCCGCTGCCTCATGAGGTCGTGCACAAGGATTCGCAGCACTATCTGGCCTTTAAAGAAGACCGCGAAACTGACCAGGCCTGCTGCAAACTGCGCGACTGGCTGCTTTCTCAATTCGCTTGAAAAGCACGCCAGGCCGTCCGCGACGAACCGCCTCCAACCGGCGATTGATAACTTTTGTTTATGCATTGCCGCACGGAAATGTTTCTTGTTGGTACTCGATTTCTACACGTAACCTTCACATAGGCCTTCAGAAAATCTGACGCTTCGTGGAGTGTGTGGAACGTGAACACCAAATCTGCAGTTGCAAAGCTGATTGCGCAGCGCAAACCCCGCCACGCCCTGCCGCGAGCGTTGTATAGCGATCCAGATGTTTATCAACAAGATCTGAATCAGCTGTGGCACAAGGACTGGATTTTCGCCGGGCACACTTTTGAACTGGAGAAATCCGGGCAGTACTTGTCCCTGCAGATCGGCGAGTACCCGGTTGCTGTAGTCCGTGGTGCAGATGGCCAGATTCGCGCGTTCCACAACTCCTGTCGGCACCGGGGATCCAAGGTGTGCCCGGACGCCAAGGGCAAAGTCGCCAAGCTGGTATGCCCTTACCACAAATGGACTTTCGAACTGGATGGCAGGCTGCTGTTTGCCGGCAACATGGGCGATGACTTCGACAAATCCCAGTACGGGCTCAAGCCGGTGCATTGTGAAGTGGTCAATACCTATATTTATGTGTGCGTAGCGGATGCCGCGCCGGACTTTTCGTCCTTCAGGCAAGCCGTGTCACCGTTTCTGGCGCCGCACATGCTGGATGACTGCAAGGTCGCCTTCGAGTCGAACCTGATCGAAAAAGGCAACTGGAAGCTGGTCTTTGAAAACAACCGCGAATGCTATCACTGCGACGGAACCCATCCTGAACTGATGAATTCGTTTGTCGAAAACCTGTCGGTTGCCGGCGTCGGTGGCGGCGATGACCCAGAGCTCAACGCCCATTGGGATCGCTGCGAAGCGGCTGGCCTGCCCAGCCAGCTGGTGATGGATCAAGAGGGTCGATTCCGCATCACCCGAATTCCACTGTCATCGGGCGCGGTCAGCTACACGATGGATGGCAAACCGGCGGTTGCCGGCAGGCTGGACGCCAGTGGCGAGGCGGACATCGGCGCGTTGTTGTATTTCAACTACCCGTCTACCTGGAACCATTTTCTGGGCGACCATGCCTTGAGTTTTCGCGTCCTGCCGATTGGTCCGAACGAGACGCTGGTCACTACCAAATGGATCGTCAAGAAGACCGCCCAGGAAGGCGTTGACTATGACCTCGAACGTTTGACCAAAGTCTGGCTGGCCACCAACGATCAGGACCGTACCCTGGTTGAAGGCGCGCAAGTGGGTGTCAACTCCCCGGCCTATGAACCGGGCCCCTTCTCTTCCAAGGCGGAAAATGGCGTGTGCCAGTTCGATGACTGGTATTGCCAGATCATGCTCGACCGACTTAGCGATGAGAGTGACAGTGATAACTTAAAACTAAAATCAGTCGGCTAGTTAACGGTCAGCGGCAAGTGAATGACTTGCCGCCAAGGCTCACATGTTGAGCCGAAAAATAATAATACATAGAACAACTGCCTCCATTGCGAGGCCATCCCCAATATACATTTTGGTTAGCTGCACTCCTGCAAACACCGAACACTTTATCGCGCCACGAAACCGCAAGGTTTAAAGCGCTTATTGGTCTTGCGGTCATTACTATTCGGAGAAAGTCCCTTGAGATTCGAAGGCATCTATACACCTGCGGTAACGCCGCACACGCCAGACGGCGAAATTGACTGGAACGTATTCCCGCAAGTTCTGGAGTCGCTGATTGAAGCCAAGGTGCACGGCATTATTATCGGCGGTTCAACCGGCGAATATTACGCGCAGACCGCCGAAGAGCGAATCAAGCTCGCCGCCCGCGCCAAGGAAGTCATCGGCTCACGTGTCCAGCTGATCATCGGCACCGGGGCCATTCGCACCGAAGACGCCGTGATGTTTGCCCAGGACGCCAAGGCCATCAAAGCCGATGCCATATTGGTCACCACCCCGCCCTATGCGTTGCCTACGGATCAGGAAAACGCTATCCACGCACTGACCATTGATCGCGCCGCGAACATGCCGATTATGCTTTACAACTATCCCGGCCGCATGTGCGTACAGATGAACGAGGAATACCTGGCGCGGGTCGGCAAGTCCAAAAACGTTATTGCCATCAAGGAAAGCTCCGGGGAAATGGGCCGGGTTCATTTACTCGCCCGAGAGTTTCCGCATATCGCCCTTTCCTGCGGCTGGGACGATCAGGCGCTGGAGTTTTTCGCCTGGGGTGCCAGAAGCTGGGTCTGTGCCGGTTCCAACTTTCTGCCCCGGGAACATGTGGCGCTCTATGAGGCGTGCGTGGTCGAGAAGAACTTCGATAAAGGACGGCAAATCATGTCGGCGATGATGCCGCTGATGAATGCGCTGGACGGTGGAAAGTTTGTGCAGTCGATCAAGTTTGGTTGCGAGTTGAACGGGTTGAAGGTCGGGGATGTACGAGCGCCGCTTCGCCCGCTCAATTCGAAAGACAAGCGCAGCCTGCAGACCATTATCAGCAACGTGAAACGCACCGTCGCACACATTACATCGGGAGCCAACCATGCGTGATCTTCTTACTGCGGATGAATATGCCGCCATCGCCAAGTCGCTATCTTTTCCATCCAACGCGTTCATCAATGGTTCGTTCAAACCGGCGTTGTCCGGCAACACGCTGGCCACCAATAACCCCGCAACCGGGGAGTTCCTGACCGATCTGGCGGCCTGTGCGTCCGAGGACGTGGACGTTGCGGTCAGCAAAGCCAAAGAGGCCTTTGAAGACGGGCGCTGGAGGCATCTGTCCCCGGGCGAACGCAAAGACGTGCTGCTGAAGTTCGCGAAATTGCTTGAGAACAATCGCCACGAATTGGCCGTACTGGAAAGTCTGGACAGCGGCAAACCCGTGCGCGAATGCCAACTGGTCGATGTGCCGGACACCATCCACACGCTGCGCTGGCATGCCGAACTGATCGACAAGCTGTACGACCACACCGCGCCAGTCGGCAATGATGCCCTGACCATGGTGGTCCGCGAGCCGATCGGCGTCGTAGGCTGCGTGTTGCCCTGGAACTTCCCGCTGTTGATGCTGGCATGGAAAATCGGCCCGGCGCTGGCGGCAGGTTGCTCGGTCATCGTCAAACCCGCCGAGCAGACTTCGCTGACCACGCTGCGCGTCGCTGAACTGGCGTTTGAAGCCGGGGTTCCCGCAGGCGTGCTCAACATCGTGACCGGCACCGGCAAGGACGTCGGCGAGCCCATCGGCCTGCACCCGGATGTGGACATGGTGAGCTTCACCGGCTCCACCGCAACGGGCCGGCGCTTCCTGCACTACTCGGCGGATTCGAACCTCAAGCGTGTGGTTCTGGAATGCGGCGGCAAGAACCCGGCCGTGGTCATGGAAGATGCCGAAGATCTGGATCTGGTAGCCGAACAGGTCGTGAACGGCGCGTTCTGGAACATGGGCGAAAACTGCTCCGCGACTTCTCGGCTGCTGGTTCACGCGTCGGTAAAAGATGAACTGCTGGAACGCATGGGCGCGTATATCCGCGAATGGAAAATGGGCGATCCGCTTGATCCGCAGAACCGCGTCGGCGCACTGGTCAGCCCTGATCACTTCGACAAGGTGAAGTCTTACCTGGACTACGCCAGCGCCGCAAACCTGGACATCGCTTACGGCGGTGATACGCAAGATGGCGCGTTCGTACAACTGACGGTAGTCGATGGTGTCGACCGGGACAGTCGACTGTTCCAGGAAGAAATCTTTGGCCCGGTGCTTTCCGTGACCACCTTCAACTCCATCTCCGAAGCCATTGCCCTGGCGAATGACACGGTCTATGGCCTTGCGGCCTCGGTTTACACCGGGAGCCTACGCAAGGCGATCAAGTTGTCCCGGGAAATACGCGCGGGGATCGTCACCGTGAACTGCTTTGGCGAGGGCGATGCGTCGACACCTTTCGGCGGCTACAAGGAGTCAGGCTTCGGGGGTCGGGACAAATCAGTGTTTGCCCACGATCAGTACACGGAAATCAAAACCATCTGGATCGACGTGTCGGATCGGTCGGTGGATGAGACCGTAAAATGAGCACTCATTCCATCAAGCGCCTGCCGGTAGATACCGGTATTTCAGGTTGGGAGGCGATTTCCACCCGTTCTGCTCCTGTACGTGAGCTTGATGGGAGCGTGACGGCGGACTGGCTGATTATCGGTGCCGGTTTCGCCGGCCTTTCCGCTGCCCGCAGGCTGGCTCAGCTGCGGCCCGGGGATCGCATTGTCGTAGTGGATGCGCACGAGATTGCCAAAGGGCCGGCGGGCAGAAACTCCGGTTTCATGATTGATGTGCCCCACAGTCTTTCATCGGGGGAATATTCGGTCGCCGGAGAGTCCGCAACAGCGCTGGAAATCGCGCAAAACCGCTTTGCCATCGATTTTGCCGCCCAGGCCGCACGCGAGTACGGCATGGCAGCAGACACGTTCGACCCTTCAGGGAAGATCAACGCGGCAGCAACCGAGCGCGGCCTGAAGCTAAACCACAACTACGCGAAGTCGCTCAAAGGCATTAGCGAGCATTACGAGCTGTTCGATGCGGCGCAGATGCGCGCGATCACCGGTTCCAGCTACTATCAGGGCGGGCTCTATACACCTGGCGCGGTGATGATTCAGCCAGCGCAATACATCCGGGATCTGGCCCAGGGCCTGGGCGAAAAAATCAGTTTGTACGAGCGTTCTCCCGTGATCGAGTTGTCACGCCAAAGCGGGACGTGGCTGGCTAAATCGCCCCGTGGCCAGGTCAGCGCAGCAAAAGTGATATTGGCGGTCAACGGCCACATCGAAGACTTTGGGCATTTCCAGGGTCGCTTGCTGCATGTGTTCACCTACGCTTCGATGACCGCCGCTTACCGCGATGACGACTTCGAGAAAGCGGCGCCCGGCCATCCTCGGTGGGCGTTACTGCCTGCCGATCCGATGGGCGCTACGGTACGGAAAATCACGTCGGACGGCCTCTCGCGGATCGTCATTCGCACCAAGTTCACCTACGACCCGACCATTCAGGTGACGCCCAAGCGTGTCGCGGCTGTAGCGCGCGAGCAGCGCCACTCCCTTGATCTACGTTTTCCCGAACTCAAAGCCACTCCGCTGGAGTTCAGCTGGGCTGGCCGGCTGTGCTTGAGCCGGAACAGCGCTGCTGCATTTGGGGAAATCGAGGAAAACCTGTACTCGGCCTGCTGCGAAAATGGTCTGGGCACTGTAAAAAGTACCTTGGCTGGCGTGATGGCCGCCGAGTTGGCGACCGGCACCCAGTCGATTTTCCTGGAGCGCTACAGCCAGTCACCCGGGCCCAGCAAACTGCCGCCCAGGATATTGACCAGACTGGGTATCAATTCCGTCATCAGCTGGCAGGCATTGAGGGCTGGACGAGAAGGTTGAACAACACGGCCAAGCCTGAAGAAGCTGTACCTCAATCATTGAAGTGACGAGCACCATGAGCGAACAGTTGGCAAACGTAGAGCGAGCCATTGAAGTCCCGCGCCCGCAGTTGGGTATTTTCCTGTGCCTGCTGTCCATGCTGATCTTTGCCAGCCAGGACGGCATCACCAAAGTCCTCGTCAAAGACTTTCCCGTCGCACAGCTGATGATGGTGCGCTATTGGGTGTTTGTCGTATTTGCCCTTGGCTATGCCGCCTATCAAGGCAGTCTCCGGGCTTCTATCGCAAGCAGGCATCCCTGGCAGCAGGTGGTTCGAGCGCTGGTGGGCGTGGCCGATGTGGCACTGTTTGCCATTGGCCTGCGCTATCTGGGGCTGGCGGAAATGCATGCGCTGTATGCGGTATTTCCGTTGATGACGCTCGCTTTGGCCGGGTTCATGCTGGGTGAATTTATCGGTGTGCGTCGCTGGGTGGCGGCGGCCATCGGTTTCTCGGGAACCCTGGTCATTCTTCGCCCCGGTGCGGGCGTTTTTGAACTGGTGGCATTGATCCCACTGGTGTCGGCGCTGGGATTTGCCCTGTTCAACGTGCTCACACGCCGCATCAGCCAGCACGATTCCTTCGCGACAAACATGCTGTATATGGCGGTTGTCGGCGCCGTAGCGGTCACCTTTGTCGGGCTCCCCAGCTGGGTGGCTCCGAGCCCCTCCGAATGGGTTTTGATGGGCATCGTCTCGCTGACGGGTGTGGTCGCTCAACTGCTCCTCATTCAGTCCCTTCGGTATGCAACGGCCGGAACCCTGCAACCCTTCAACTACGCCCTGCTGGTATTCGCGACTCTGATAGGTTTTGCCGTTTTCGGCGAAATTCCTGATACCTGGACCGTCGTCGGCGCGGTATTGGTCATTCTCGGGGGCATGTATTCCATCAGGACCAAAGGCTGAATGCCAGGCCTGGCATTCGCTGAAGTCTTGAACGAAATCCGTCAGTGCTGCGTGATCGAACTCCAGGCGGCCTGCGCAAGCATATCCCGATAGTCCATCGGACTTTTTCTGACCCGTCCGGAAAGCCAGGCGCGGCAATAGCTTTCTGCCGCGCCGATGATGAGCGAGGGTATGAGTTCAGCGGGAAGGTGACTGAACTGCTCCTTTCGGCCCTCGACACTCATCCAGTCCAGCAATTGCCTGTTGCGCTGTTTATTGCGCCCCAGCAATTCATCCTTGAAGGGCCCGCTTGAAACGGCGTAGCGACTCTGGAACATGAAGCGGGCCCAGTCCGGTTGCTCATCCACCCATGCAACGTAGCTGTGAATCAGTGCCGCAACGCCAGCTTGAGCGGTTTGCGCGTCTTGCAGATAGCGATCCCGCAGCGCGGCCTGATCTTCCAGAGCAGCAAAAAACAGCGCGGCCACCAACCCTTCTTTATTGCCGAAGTGGTGGTAAATAGCGCCCACGCTGGTGTCGCACTGAGCGCGAATGGTCTCGATGTTGGTGGCTTCGATGCCTGACTCGTTAAAGCAGACAAGCGCCTGGCGCATGATGCTGCGCTTAAGTTCGCTGCGCCTTCCGGGGTAAATACGCTCGATAAGATCAGGTGGGTGCATGAAGGAAACGCCAAATAAGCAGAGTTTATAGGTGCCACGAGCCGAAGAGAAAGCACAGCTTGACAGCTTCCGGAGATACAGAATAGTGTTCCGTTACAGAATATTATTCTGTAACTCAAACAAGAGGGTATCTCATGAGCCAAGCTCTAAGCATGTTCAATAGCGTCGGCCCTGCCGCGTTCAGCACTATGGCGTGTCAGATGGCGCCTTACTTCAGCACGATCACTCCCGAGATTTCTGAGCTGAGCCCCGGCCATGCCGTGGTCAACGTCCCGTTTCGCAAGGAAATCACCAACCATCTGGCGTCCGTGCACGCCATTGCCCTGTGCAACGCCGCCGAACTGGCGGGCGGAATGATGACTGATGCTTCGATTCCTTCAGGCGCCAAATGGATTCCGAAAGGCATGACGGTGGAATATCTCGCCAAAGCAAAATCGAGCATTCGCGCAGTCGCCGATGGCACTGGCATTGACTGGGATACCGGTGGCGACAAGTTCGTCCCGGTTGATATTTTCGACGAGGCTGGCGTGAAAGTTTTCACCGCCAAAATCACGATGAATGTAAAAATCGCCTAGCCCCTTTCGATTGGCTCGGCGTTGGTCGAGCCACATCGGACCGGCTGATCACAGTGCCCAGGAATGGGCGACTCACCTTGCTCGAATGTGTCGCGAATATGCCTGTGTGGAATGATTGTTACCGGATTGAAATATATGACCGGGCCATTTATTTCACTTAGATTAGGGCTCATCAATCGCCCTGACTGGACCCTCGTGAGCAAACTTCTGATCGTCGACGATGACGTCGAAATCCTCGACCTGCTGAAAAGATTTTTCGTCCGCCACGCCTACGAAGTTGAAGTAGCGGGCGACGGAGTCAGCATGTGGGCGGCGATAAAGAATCAGCGTCCCGACATCATCATTCTCGACGTGATGCTGCCAGGCGAAGGTGGCTTGAGTCTTTGCCAGAAGATTCGTACGGAGTCGAACACGCCGGTGGTCATGCTCACCGCGATGAGCGAAGTCAGCGACCGGATTATCGGCCTGGAACTGGGCGCCGATGATTACCTGACCAAACCTTTCGATCCGCGGGAATTGCTCGCGCGGTTGCGCTCGGTACAAAGACGCACCTCGGATCAGCCCGTGCGAGCAGCTGATAAAAGTCACCCGCTGATCCTGTTCGGTGCCTGGCAGTTTGACCTGACCCGCCGGGAACTGCGCTCGGCTCAAGGCGTCATGGTTCCGCTGTCGGGCGGCGAATTTGACCTGTTACGGGTGTTCGTCGAGCACCCGCAACGCATCCTCACCCGCGAGCAATTGCTTGATCTGGCCCGCGGGCATACTCACGAAGCGTTTGATCGCAGCATCGATGTACAGGTCAGTCGGTTGCGCCGCAAGATCGAACCCGACAGCAAGCGGCCCGACATCATTCGCACCGTGCGCAACGGCGGCTACATATTCACCGCCGACGTGAGCCGGCGATGAGCCCGCTGGACGGATCCAGGGACACCATCGTGCGCTGGATTGCGCTGACGATCATCGCGGCGATGGTGACCTGTCTGGCGCTATACGCGTTATTTGTGCAGGCGGCGGGCGTCTGGTCACGACCGTCACTGGAGCAGATCGGCCTGCTCGAAGAAGCCTCGGCCATTACCCGCCTGATCGAAGTAGCGCCGCCTGAATTGCGCCCCAAACTGGCCGTCGCTGCCAGTAACTCACTGTTCACCGTGCACTGGTACACCGATCACCAGAGTATTGGCGCGCCGTTGGTAGGCGATGACTTCAGCGACGCGTATGTCATACAGCAGCTCACCCATTCCCTGGAGCGTCATGTAGAAGCCTACGAACCGGACGATTGGCCGCAGGCCGATCCGCAGGCCCGCTACATGCTGGCGGTGCAGTTGAGCGACGCGACCTGGCTGGCATTCGTCGCGCCCGACCGTACCTGGGGCATGTCCCAACTGGCTCGCAATAGCGTGCTGGCGCTGCTCGGGCTGATTGCCGTGGTTCTCGTCGCCTGGTTCGCCACGCGTCGGCTGGCCAGCCCCTTGAAACGCTTCGCTCACGGCGCACGGCGTTTTGGCGGTGACTTTCACTCCCCCGCCATCACGCCTGAAGGCCCGTATGAAATACGCCAGGCGATCATCGCGTTTAATGCCATGCAGGCGCAGATCCGGCACTTTGTCACTGATCGCACGCAGATGCTCGCGGCCATTTCCCACGATTTACGGGCGCCGTTGACGCGCATGCGCTTGCGCGGTGAGTTCATCGAAGACGAAGAGCAGCAACGCAAACTGTTTCGTGACGTGGATGAAATGCAGTCGATGATTACCTCGGCACTGGATTTTTTCCGCGACGACGCGCGGCTTGAACCCGCCACAGCTTTTGATCTTTCCGAACTGATCCAGACCATCATCGATGACTACCGGGATCAAGGTGTGCTGGTGGAGTTTTCCGGACCTGGCAAGCAGGTGTATTTCGGGCGGCCGCTGGGCATCAAGCGCGTGGTGATCAACCTCACTGACAATGCGATCAAATACGCCGGAGCACCGTCCATCAACCTGACCTGGTCCGCGAACTCGGTGGTGATCGAAGTGGCCGATAACGGACCGGGCATTCCCGAAGCGTCGCTGGAAAAAGTCTTCGAGCCTTTTTTTCGCCTGGAAACGTCACGCAGCCGCAGCACCGGAGGCGTCGGCCTCGGGCTTTCGGCGGCGCGAGCGATTGTGCTGGAGCACGGCGGCGAACTGCGTCTTTTCCGTCGGCCACAGGGCGGCACGCTGGCGCGGGCAATACTGCCGACGCAGTGAAGTCGGCAGGCACGCTTAAACCGTCGAGGTTTCGATCTGCCGATGCGCATCAGCGTGGCGGGTTGCCGCGCCCTGCTCCTCGAGCATTTGCACAAACACGGTCAAACTTTGTGAAATTGTGCCCCGGCGCCAGACCAGCCAGGTGCGCAGAAAACGAAATGCTTCGGATAACGGCCAGACGCTCACCGTTGCACATCCCGGCATGCTTTCCAGCATGCTGCGCGGCATCAAGGCCAATCCGGCCCCGGCACTGACGCACGCCAGCATGCCGTGATAGGACTCGATTTCGAAGATCTTTCCCGGCACCGCAGCGTCCTGGGCGAACCAGTTCTCCAGGTGATGCCGATAGGAACAGTTGGCCCGAAAAGCATAAATACTCGCGCCGTTGACATCCCGTCCCCGGCGAATCGGCGTGTGGCCCAGCGGCGCGATGATCACCATCTCTTCTTCGAAAGTCGGCACGCCCTCCAGGGCCGGATGCAGCACCGGACCATCGACGAACGCTGCCGCCAGCCGTCCGGACAACACGCCATCGATCATTGCCCCGGACGGCCCCGTGGACAAATCCAGCTCGACCTTGGCGTACTTCTGGTTATAGGCCGCCAACAGGCCAGGAATGCGCACCGCTGCGGTACTTTCCAGCGATCCGAGGGGCAGCGGCCCGCGCGGTTCTGCTCCGGCAACGGTCACGCGGGCTTCCTCCACCAGGGCGAGAATGCGCCGGGCGTAGTCGAGAAAACTCCAGCCGGCGGGCGACAGGCGCAGACGGCTTTTTTCGCGGATGAACAAATCCACCCCGAGGTCTTGCTCCAACTGCTTGATCCGCGTCGTGAGGTTCGACGGCACACGGTGAATCTGCTGCGCGGCGGCGCTGATGCTGCCGTGTTCAGCCACGGCTTTGAAAATCTCCAGCTGGACCAGATCCACTTCATTCTCCAAACGTGAACGATATGCTCAGTATTATTCAGTTTCTAGAAGCTTAAAGCCACCGTACTCTTTGTTCATCCCCACAAGCAGGACGGTGACATGACTTCCATATCCAGCCTTACCCATGCTCTATCCATCAATCCGGTCAACGGCGAGCAGATCGGCGACTACCCTTTCGAATCGGCATCGGCTCTGGACGGCGCGCTGTCCCGCGCAGCTGTCGGCGCTTCGGTCTGGCGGCGGACTGCGGTCGGACAACGCGCAGCATTGCTGATCGAGCTGGCCCGGGCGTTGCGTGACGATGTTGATCAACTGGCGACCAGAATCACCCTGGAGATGGGCAAGCCCATCACTCAGGCGCGAGGCGAGATCGAGAAATGTGCGCAGCTTTGCGAATGGTATGCCGCCCATGGCCCGGCGATGTTGAGCGCTGAGCCGACACTGGTCGAAGGCGGCAAGGCGCGCATCGAATACCGGCCGCTGGGTACGATTCTGGCGGTCATGCCGTGGAATTTCCCGATCTGGCAGGTGGTTCGCGGCGCGGTCCCGGCATTGATCGCCGGCAACACTTATGTGCTCAAGCACGCGCCGAATGTCATGGGTTGCGCCTATCTGTTGCGCGATGCCTTCAAGCGTGCAGGGTTTCCTGAAGGCGTCTTCGAGGTCATCAACGTCGATGCCCAAGGTGTTTCCACGGCCATCGCCGACCCGCGCATCGCAGCGGTAACCTTGACCGGCAGCGTGCGCGCCGGCATGGCCATCGGCGCTCAGGCCGGTGCAGCCCTGAAAAAGTGCGTCCTGGAGTTAGGCGGCTCCGATCCGTTCATTGTGCTCAACGATGCCGATCTGGACGAAGCGGTCAACGCCGCAGTGATTGGCCGCTATCAGAATACCGGGCAAGTCTGCGCCGCTGCCAAGCGCCTGATTGTCGAGCAAGGCGTGGTTGACGCCTTCACCGAAAAATTCGTCGAAGCCACACGCCAACTGGTGACCGGCGATCCGTTGGCAGCGGACACCTACATTGGCCCCATGGCGCGTTTCGATTTGCGTGATGAACTGGATCAACAGGTTCAGGACACTCTGGCAGAAGGCGCGACCTTGCTTCTCGGCGGCAAAAAAGCCGCTGGGCCTGGTAATTTCTATGAGCCCACGGTGTTGGCTGAGGTCACCGATCAGATGACCTCGTTCAAACAGGAACTGTTCGGCCCCGTGGCGTCGATTATCACGGCGCGGGACGCACGGCATGCGCTGGAACTGGCCAACGACAGCGAGTTCGGTCTCGCCTCGACGATCTATACCCGCGACATTGCCCTGGCTGAAAAACTGGCCGGCGAGCTGGAAACCGGTGGCGTGTTCATTAACGGCTATTGCGCATCAGACCCACGCGTCACCTTTGGCGGCGTGAAGAAAAGCGGATTCGGCCGCGAGCTGTCGCATTTCGGCGTACGCGAGTTCTGTAATGCCCAGACCGTGTGGCTTGATCGGAAGTGATTGCGGCTGTTTAACGCAATGAATTGTTGATACCCGTCTAACCATTTGAATTTGAACATATCCCGTAGGACCGGCTTCAGCCGGGAGGCGGCAGGTACATTCGCAGCAGTTGCGTCGTCAGACCTTTCCCCTCCCGGCTCAAGCCGGTCCTACGAATCCTGTTGGCTTGCCGACCCAGTGAAGTCGTCTGGGGGCTCGCGTGGAATTTGAGTCCGCAGAAAACTTCCGCTATTTACGCGCCAACTCATGATTGACGCACTGCTCGAAATAGGTCTGTTTGATGCCGGCCGGCTTCAGGCGTGAAGCACTTTTATACGTCTGCTCGGTGATGCCCATGGCCGTCATGCGCATCCAGGGTTGGGTAAATTTCCGGGCTTGCAGCTTCTTGCGTGCGCCATAAAGGGTGACTCCCGCAAGCTTCGATTCCTGGGCGCCTGCTGCAATGCCCGAACCCCAGGCGCAAATAGCGCGCCCGTTCATGCTCGGCTCTTTCGCCTGAGCCGTAAGCGAAACATTGACCAAGACCAACGTCGCCGCAATCAATCCAAAGATCCGCATCAAGCCAGCACCTAACTTTCTGAAAAGAAACACAGTTTGACGGGCAATCTGAGATTGCGGGGCCAGCAATGTGCCTCATTTAAGGGTGAATCTGGCTGGCGGATAGCCATTCATTGCGCATAACATGTTCTCAGTCCAGTCGTCAGGTCGCGCCCATGCTCAAAGCCAGTCTCCGTAGCCACCTGACCCTCTGGTTCGCCGGCCTTTCCCTGCTCACGCTGTTGATCGTCGGCGTGTACGTGGGTCATATCGCCACCGAGCAAATGAAGCAGGCGAGCGGCAGCGCCTTGGCGAGCACGGCCCGATCAACGGCGGCGTTGCTGGGCATCCAGTTGCGCGAAAGGCAGTTGGACATTTACCTGCTTAGCCGCGAACCTCATCTGGTGCGCGGCAACCTCGATGACGCGGATATATTGCCGTCAATGGAGCTGCGCAGTCAGTCACGGTCCGAATACGCCTGGATGGGCGTGGCGGACACCGATGGCCGTGTTCGCCAGGCTGTCAAAGGCCTGTTGCTGAACCAGTCGGTGAAAGAACGCCCCTGGTTCAAGGCCGGATTGCGCGGCCCCTACACCGGCGACCCTCATGAGGCGCTGTTGCTGGCAAAAATGCTGCCCTCCAATACCAACGGCGAGCCGTTGCGTTTCATTGACTTTGCAGCACCCATTATCAATGTCGAGGGTCAAGTGGTTGGCGTCCTCGGCGCGCATGCCCATTGGAGCTGGGTGACGACCATTGTTCAATCCGCCGTCTCGCACACCGACATGAGCGCCGACACGCAGGTGCTGATCGTCAATCAGGAAGGCCGGATACTCTACCCGGAGCAACTTGCCGGGCAGCAGCAAGACACCATCGCTGGATCGCCCCTTGCCCTTTCCAACGCTTCGGGCTGGTCGGTGGACAGCGAATATGTCAGCAGCGTCGTCGCGGTGCCGACGCCGCCCAACTCGGGGCTGGCCTGGAAGATCGCGGTCCGCCAGCCACTGAATACCGCACTGCAACCCGCTCGCATCCTGTTCTACAAGCTGCTGGGACTGGGTGGGCTTGCCGCGCTGCTGTTCGCGGTGGTGGCTTACTATCTGGCACTGACCCTCAGTCGGCCAATCGAGCAACTGGCAAAATCCGCCAAGCTGGTTCAGGCCCATCGCACTGGCGTGTCCTTTCCCCTGCAGCATCCGGTTCAGGAGATCGAACAACTGGGCCAATCCCTGCAAAGCATGACTGATTCGCTGCTGGGCAAGGAGCGTGAATTGCAGGCGGCGAACGCCTCTCTGGAAACCACCGTCGCGCAACGCACCGCAGCGCTGACCGAGGCCAATGCCGAACTGCTGAAACTGGCGAGCCACGATGCCCTCACCGGGGTTTACAACCGGCGTCGGCTGGATGAAAAGCTTGAGGAGTCCAGCCTGCTGTTCAAACGCACGGGCCGGGCATTCGCGTTACTGTTGATCGACGCCGACCATTTCAAACGCATCAACGACACCTTCGGTCATGCCACCGGCGACGAAGTGCTGGTGCAACTGGCGCAGTTGATTCAATCCAGCACCCGCGCCACTGACTTCGTCGCCCGTTATGGCGGTGAGGAATTCGCCGTGCTGTTGCTGGAAATCGAAGACGAACAAAGCCCGCTGATCGTTGCCCGGAACATTTGCTCGGCCATTGCCCAAGCCACGTTTGCCGTGGTCGGGCACGTCACCGTCAGCGTCGGTGTTGCTCTGGCGCACGTATCGGACCCCACTCCGGCAGCGTTGATCAATCGCGCTGATCAGCAGCTTTATCAGGCCAAGCGCCTGGGTAGAAACCGGGTCGCAGCCCTTGAGCAAGACTCGTGACCCAAGCGAAGAATGCACAGCGCGAAAGCGTCTGATCTTTTGCGCAGCTGATAGCAGTCAGACAGGTTGCGGCCCAGCCGAAAGCCGGCCGCTTTGCCGCACCCAGCTGAAACGTTTCATCTTTTTCTCCAATCCTCGCTTTTAATAGGGAACTCGCACGTGCGGCGGCCCCCTAAGATCCCAAGCCAGCAGACCAGCACTTACCTGTCGGCCCCTGGAACCGGCGTGAAAAAACGCTCATCGCAGTCTTTCAGGTCGTCGCGCAGCAACGTTCCTGCTTCGCTTCCCTTCAGATCGACCACAGGATTTTGCAGTTCATGTCTTCGAGCACTACTTCCTCAGCCCGCCATGAACAGGCCGGGCAGAACACGTCGTCAAAACGGTTGATCTTCATTTCGGTACTCGTGGCCACCATGGGCGCGCTAGCCTTTGGCTACGACACCGGCATCATCGCCGGCGCTTTGCCTTTCATGACGCTGCCGGTGGAACAGGGCGGGTTGGGCCTGAATGCCGTCACCGAGGGTTTGGTCACGTCCTCGCTGATCATCGGCGCCGCCTTCGGTTCGCTGGGCAGCGGTTACGTATCGGACCGTTTCGGGCGGCGCCTGACGCTGCGGTTACTGTCGTTGCTGTTCATCGCTGGCGCCTTGTGCACGGCCATTGCGCCGTCGATTCCGTTCATGGTTGCCGCGCGCTTCCTGCTGGGCATTGCCGTCGGTGGCGGTTCGGCAACGGTCCCGGTATTTATCGCCGAGATTGCCGGTCCTAAAAAACGCGGACGTCTGGTCAGCCGCAACGAACTGATGATCGTCAGCGGCCAATTGCTGGCCTATGCGCTCAGCGCCCTGCTGGCCGCGCTGGTCCAGGTCCCGGGAATCTGGCGCTACATGCTGGCCATCGCCATGCTGCCGGGCATTTTGCTGCTGGTCGGGACCTTTTTTGTGCCGGCTTCGCCACACTGGCTGGCGTCCAAGGGTCGTTTCGATGAAGCCAGGGACGTGCTGGGAAAACTCCGCGACAGCCCTGAGGATGCGCAAAGCGAAGTCGACGACATGAAGGTCCAGCACCAACAGGCGCGCAAACGCCCGCCGATCAAAGAGTTGCTGCGTCAGAGCTGGGTCATCAAGCTGTTGCTGATTGGTATCGGCCTGGGTTTCACCGCCCAGTTCACCGGGGTCAACGCATTCATGTACTACACGCCTATCATTCTCAAGAACACCGGGATGGGCACCAATGCTGCGCTGACCGCCACCATCGGCAACGGCATCGTCTCGGTGATCGCGACCCTGCTGGGGATCTGGGCCATCGGCCGCTTCGGGCGCCGTCATCTGCTGATGACAGGTTTGGTGATGGTCGTGGCGGCCCAGGTCGCGCTGGGTTGCGTGCTGACGTTCATGCCGCAGAACCTGACCCAGAGCTATGCCGCCCTCGCCTGCATTCTGCTGTTTCTGTTATTCATGCAGATGTGTATCGCGCCGGTCTACTGGTTGTTGATGTCGGAATTGTTCCCGATGCAGGTTCGCGGCCTGCTGACCGGCACCGCCGTATCGATGCAATGGCTGTTCAACGCGGCGGTGGCCTTCACCTTTCCCATGGCCCTGGCAGCGTTGGGTAATCCGACCTTTTTTGTCTTCGCGGTGATTAACGTTGGCTCTTTGTTGTTCGTTTTCTTCTGCTTGCCGGAAACCAAAGGCAAGTCGCTGGAACAGATCGAACGCCATATGAAGAAAGAGCTGGTTTAATGTCGCCCGCCGTACCCAATTTTTGCGAGGTTTCATGACTACGACTGCCGACGCGCAACCTACCAGCTGGATCAGTGTCTGCACGCTGGCCGTTGCTGCGTTCATCTTCATCACCACCGAGTTCGCTCCGGTGGGCTTGTTGAGCGCCATCGCCAGCAGCTTCGACATGACCCCGGCGCAAGTGGGACCCATGTTAACGGTTTACGCCTGGACCGTGTCCCTGATGTCGCTGCCGATGATGCTGTTGACGCGTAACGTCGAGCGGCGGCTATTGCTCAAAGTGGCCATCGGCACACTGATCGCCAGCCACATCATCCTGAGTCTCGCCCCCAGTTTCACCATCGTGGTGATCAGCCGTATCTGTATTGCCCTGGCGCACTCGGTGTTCTGGTCGATTACCGCATCGCTGGCTGTGCGTCTTGCGCCAGCGGCCAATCATGGCCGCGCGCTGAGCATCCTGGCCATGGGCTCGTCGCTGGCGATGGTGCTGGGTATCCCGATTGGCCGTCTGCTGGGCGAAGGCATGGGCTGGCGCGCAACCTTCGTCGCCATCGCCCTGGTAGCGTGTCTGATCTGGTTTTTGCTGGCCAAAAAGTTACCGCTGTTGCCGAGCCAGAACAGCGGCAGCCTGACCAGCCTGCCGATCCTCTTCAAGCGCCCGGCCCTGGTGTCGCTGTATGTCATCACCGCGCTGGTGGTGACCGCCAACTTCACCGCCTACACCTACATCGAGTCGTTCGTGCAGTCGGTGGGCGGCTTCAGCCAGTCGACCACCACCTGGCTGCTGCTGTTGTTCGGTCTGGCCGGGCTGCTTGGCTCGATTTTCTTCAGCGTCCTGCACACGCGCTTCCCGGCGACCCTGACGCACATCGCGATTGGCTGTTTGTGCCTGTGTCTGGGCCTGATGTTCTGGGCGTCGCTGAGCGTCTACGCGCTGGTTGCCGTGTTTGCCGTGTGGGGCCTGGCGATGTTGTGCTTCGGCGTGCAAATGCAGTCCCAGGTAATTCGCATGGCGCCGGACGCCACCGACGTCGCCACCGCGCTGCACTCAGCCATCTACAACATCGGCATCGGCGGCGGCGCGTTGTTGGGCAGCATTGTGGTCCATCATCTGGGCGCGGCCTGGGTCGGGTTTGTCGGCGGCCTGGTGGCGATCATTGCGCTGGCCATCTGCTGGGTGACCAGTCGCCGCTACAACAGCGCCATCTGATCGTTTCAGGCGTTTTGCGAGTGGCTCTACGGGCCACTCAATACGCGTACTGATCAATCACCCGCCGGACTTCCTTGAGTGCCACCTCAAGCGTCGGCAAGTCGACAGAACCCAGTGCCAGCCGAATCGCGTGGGGCACCGGGCCGCAGGCGACAAAAGACTCGGCGGTGGAAACCGCGACATTTGCCCGCAACAGGGCCACGGTGACCTTATCGGCGCGGACCTCCTCCGGCAGCGGCAGCCAGAGAAAATAAGAATTGGGGTGGCCGATACAACGCAAACCGGCCAGCACCTTTCGAGCAAGCCCCTGCCGGGTCGAGGCATCCTCGCGCTTCTCGGTTTCGAGACGGGCAACGGTGCCATCCTCGATCCAGCCGCAAACCATTGCCGTCATGACGCCGGGTGTATTCCAGGTGGTCGCTCTTATCGCTCGTTCGAACAGCGGCACCCAATCCAGGGGCGTGACGACAAAACCAACGCGCAATCCCGTGGCGATGTTTTTCGAGAAACCGGAGACGTACACCGTCAATTCGGGTGCCAGCGTCGCCAAGGGCAGCGGCGGATTCTCGGCGAGAAAGGCGTAGGCGGCATCCTCGATCAGCAACAATCCGTGCTGCCGGGCGATAGCCACCAGTCGCTCCCGCCAGGCCAGATCCAGCACCCAGCCCATGGGGTTATGCAGCGTCGGCATGGCGTAGACCGCCTTGACCCGGCGCCTGGCACACAAGGTCTCAAGCGCGTCCAGATCCGGTTCCCGGTCGGTGATCGGGATCGACACCAGCTCCAGATGATGCGCGTCGGCAATCACCTTGAATCCTGGGTACGTAAGCGCGTCGACGGCAATCACATCACCGGGCTTGAACAGCGCCATGACGGCAATTGCCAAACCGTGTTGCGCGCCGCTGACAATCAGCAGCTGTTCAGCGGCGACCGCCAAACCACGACCGGTCAGATGCCGCGCCAGACACGCGCGCTCGTGCAGACGGCCGGCGTGGGGCTGATAGCGCAGCAGTGCTTCAAGATCCCCCGCCACCGCCAACTGGCGCAGTGCACCGCGCAACAGTTCAACCTGACCGGGCAGTGACGGGTAATTGAAACTGAGGTCCAGCATGCCTGCCGCCACTTCCTGTTGATCGATGCCACGCCCCGGCGGCAACGCCGTTTCCCGGACAAAAGTACCCCGCCCCGTTTCGCCGCTGATCAGCCCCATGGTCTCCAGCTCGGCGTAAACCCTGGACGCCGTCACCAGCGCCAGACCCTCGCGGGCGGCCAGTTCCCGGTGCGTAGGCAAGCGAGTACCGGGCGGCAACCCGCCTGAGCGAATGTCGGCAGCGAATGCATCCACCAGGGTCTTGTAGCGAGCACGGGCCATATGAACATGTATCCATGACGATTTTTTGATTGTCATGATCTTCAGCCATACGATAGCCAGACGCAACCGGCATTACCTTGACCACAGTGAGTGAAGCGCTATGCAACAGACCTCAACGGCAATTGATGTCGACACCAAGCCTGCCAGCGGCTGGCTCAATGGCCTGATCGGCGTGGTCATTTTCAGTGGCTCGTTGCCCGCAACACGCCTGGCGGTCATGCAATTCGACCCGGTGTTCCTGACCGTGGCCCGGGCAAGCATTGCCGGAGTATTGGCACTTGGGCTGTTGATGTTGTTACGCCAGCGGCGACCGGCTACCCATCAACTGTTTCCGCTGGCAATTGTGGCGATGGGCGTGGTGGTCGGGTTTCCATTGCTCACGGCGCTGGCGTTGCAATATGTAACGTCAGCGCATTCGATTGTGTTCGTCGGCCTGCTGCCGCTGGCCACAGCGGTATTCGGCGTGTTGCGCGGCGGCGAACGGCCGAGGCCAGTGTTCTGGCTGTTTTCAGTGCTGGGCAGCGCGCTGGTGGTGGGATTTGCCGTGTCCCAAGGCCTCAGCGTCGCGCCCGCAGGCGACATCCTGATGTTGCTGGCCATCCTCGCCTGCGGTCTGGGCTATGCCGAAGGGGCCAGGCTTTCAAAGACATTGGGCGGCTGGCAAGTGATCAGCTGGGCGCTGGTGCTGGCTTTGCCGGTCATGGCGCCGCTGGCGTGGACGTTGAGCCCGACGTCATTTGCGGGTATCGGTCTGCCGGCGTGGCTCAGCCTGGGCTACGTTTCGGTGTTCAGTATGCTGATCGGTTTCGTGTTCTGGTATCGCGGACTGGCCCAGGGCGGGATCGCCGCTGTCGGCCAGCTGCAGCTGCTCCAGCCATTCTTCGGCCTGACGTTGGCGGCCACGCTGCTGCACGAACAGGTCAGCATCGGCATGCTCGGGGTTTGCATTGCGGTGATCTTTTGCGTGGCGGGGGCGAAGCGATTCGCAGGTTGATCAGGAAGGTCGACTGATTCGGTACACATGACTGGCGGGCTGACCTGGCACGTCGTCGAGGGAGTCAATGTGCTGCATGCCCATCTTTTCCAGCACGCGAATGGAGGCTAGATGGCTGGGCCTTACCACGGCAAAAATGTCCGCCACCTGCAAGTCGTTAAACCCGTAATCCAGCGCGGCCTGGCTAAGCTCCGTGGCATAGCCTTTTCCCCAGGCCGTCACGGCAAAGCGATAACCCAGGTTCAAACGCTCGACATCCAGATACATGCGTGCGTCTATTCCGCCAAATCCGATCAGGGTCTCCGCCGCTTCGCGGGTCGCGATGGCCCACTGCCCGAAGCCCTTGTCTTGCCAATGCGCGAGCCAGCTGTCGAGCAATGCCTGCGCCTGGCTGTTCTCGCGTAACGGGCCAGCAGGATTGAACCGGTTGGTCGCGGGATCGCCATAAATGGCGAACAGCGCGGTCAGGTCTTCAGCCCTGGGCGGCCGCAACATCAAACGCTGGGTGAACCGCTGCTCATCGATCAACTTCATGCACTGCCCTGTCAATTGCTCGCCACCTGGCCGGAAGTCACCAGCGCCTTCAATGATGCGTCGAACTGTTTCAGTGCGTTCACTTGCAGCTCTCGTTGCTGGTCCACTTGCGCGGCAATCTCCGCAGCAGCTTTGTCGTGAACCCATACAGATGACATCTGCCTGGCACCATAACCTTCAGCCTTGCCGATGTATTGCAAATTCGCGTCGTAGAATTTGGCGACGTAGCGCGCTTCGACCTGAGTGTTGCGCTGCGTGACCAATTGGTTATAGGTGTCGAGCATCACCACCACATCAGGCTTTGCCTGCACCAGCGTATCGAGATCCTTGTAGACGGTGACCGTAGCAAATTGCGTGTCCAGCGACTCTTTGAGCCAGCCGATTGCCAGTTGCGGGTCGGAACTGTCGATGAACGCCGAGCTGATCCGCGGATCCAGCACACCGCTCTTCTGACCCTTTAGGGCGACTGCGTGATATTGCTCAAGGTATGCCAGATTGCTGACGGTATTTTCACTGTAAAGCACGCCCACCGACTGGGAACGCTGCAAGCTTGCCGGGCTGTCGGCCACCGGCAGCAAATGGCAGGACTGGGCGTCGGCAGCGTAGGAAGGTGCTGCGACAGCAACGCCACTGGTCAACACGGCGACAAGAGCCAGCAAGGTTGAAATTCTCATCGCACGCATTCCTTCAAAAGCTTCGGTTGGGTATGACGCTATCCTCCTCCTTTGCCGAAACAGACAGAACTCGCAATATTTGATGATCACTATCGATTGAACGAATGATCGCGCCATGCCGTTGCCCCACGGCTAATTGCTGCGCCGCGTGGGCATGAAGCGATCTGCGTGTATAATGCGACTCATTCTCAAACTAGCCTTTACCGTCTCTCATGCACAAACCCTCCCCCGACGATTGTCTGATGACTGCGCTGGCCCTTCATTACGATGACTTGATCGAGCACATCCGGCGTCGCTTCAAGGGTCGGCATTTCGCCCGGGATCTGGTTCACGACGTCTGCGTCCAGGTGCTGGAGAAACCGCCACAGGAACCCGTGCTCCAGCCCTTGGCTTTTTTGCGCAAGATGATATTCAACCGCGCGATCGACCGGGTGCGTGCCGAGCGCATCCGCCTGGCCCACGCCAGCCTGCCAATGCCTGCCGAACAGGGTATCGACAGCTGGGACGGCGCCAGGGCGCTGGAATTCGAGCAACACCTCAAGGCCTTGCTGGCGGTTATCGAGGCGTTGCCGACCCGGCAGCGACAAATCTTCCTGCTGCACCGCATTCACGGCATGCCGCAAAAGGACATCGCCGCCGAGCTGGAGATTTCCGTCAACATGGTCACGCAGCACTTTCGCCGGGCCTTGGGCACCATCGCCCAGCGCTGGCAGCCGGCGCGCCGGGCCTGTGGGCTGGCAACGCCGTGAACCCTGACAACTCAAGGAAAAAACCGGCTGCGCAGGATGCCCTGCAGCCCTTCGCCGACGCATTGCGCGAGCAGGTGCCCTCCAGAGAAGCCCTGCTCAGCGAAGCCAAGGCGTTTTCCCAGCGTCGGCGCAAGACCCGCACTGCGCTGGGCACGGGGTTATTGACCCTGGCGCTGCTGGGCGCGGTCTGGAAAGTCGATCCTGCCTGGCAGACCGAAGACGTATGGGTCGCCAAAGGCACCCGGCAACAGCTTCAGCTTCGTGATGGCAGCCAGGTCGCGCTGGATTCGGGAACGCATCTGCGTATTGAGCGGCGCCTGCGCAGCCGCCAGCTGGAACTGGTCGAAGGTAAGGCGCTGTTCAGCGTGGTACATGCCGATACGCCGTTCATCGTCCGCAGCCAGGGCGTCTCGGTCCGCGACATCGGGACTGTTTTCAGCGTGCGCAGTGATCAACGGGGGGTTGATGTGGCCGTGCTGGAAGGCGTTGTCGAAGTCAGCAACGTCCGGTCTCCAGCGCTGCGCCTTGCAGCCGGGCAGCAATTGCGCGCGTTCGCCGAGCGCATTGACCGGGTTCAGGGCTTCAACCAGGCACAACTCACCGCCTGGCAGCACGGCAAGTTGCGCTTGGACGGTACACCGCTCAAAGACGTCGTCGTCGATGTCGGCCGCTATCGGCAGGCGCCAGTGCGTATCGCCGACGCCAGTACCGGTGAATTGCGGCTGTCCGGCGAATTTGACACCGACTCGGTGGAGAGCCTGCTCAACTTGCTGCCGTCGATCCTGCCGGTGGCTGTCCAGCGCGCCCCGGACGGCACCGTGACCCTCAGCCGAACGCGCTGAGGCAGGCATGAAAAATATTTCTCCGGCGACCTCAACATTCGCCACCGGCTGTACGCCTATCCCATGAAGACAATAAATAACGACTGTTCAAATGGGGAAACAATGGAGAAGTTAACGTCACCGCGTCGCGCGAGCCTGTTACTCGGCGGCCTGTTTATGGCCAGTGCTGTCAGCGCGCAACAAGCTTCCTGGGCACTGGACATACCGGCCCAACCACTGGACCGGTCCCTTAATGCACTGGCCAGCCAGACCGGCAGTCGCATTCTGTTCGCAACCGATGTCGCCCGAAACCGTCAGGCCGCTGCGCTGCACGCTGACATGACCGTGGAACAGGCGCTGCAACGCCTGGTTGCCAATACCGGACTGCGTGCGCAGAAAAGCGCCGATGGCAGCTACTTTGTCGCCGGCCCCGCCGATAACGCGCTGGAGTTGGGTGCCACCAATATCGACAGTCGGTTGATCGGGGAAACCACCGAGGGGACGGGTTCCTACACCACCGGCTCAAGCCGGAGCGCCACCAAGTTGCCGCTGACCCTGCGCGAAACGCCGCAATCGGTCACCGTGATCACTCGCCAGCAAATGGATGATCAGGGTGCCCAGGACGTCGGCGATGTGTTGCGCAATACCCCCGGGATCAGCCAGCAGGCGTACGACAGCGACCGCATGGAATTTTCCACCCGGGGTTTTGCCATCACCAACTACCAATACGATGGGGTCAACCGCATTTACGACGGTGTTTACGGGGAAGCGGCGACCCATGTCGACACTGCCAGCTTCGACCGTATCGAAATCATCAAGGGCTCCACCGGGCTGATGACCGGCTCGGGCGATCCCTCGGCGACCGTCAATCTGGTGCGCAAGAAGCCCACCCGGGAATTCAAGGCGTCGATCACCGGCAGCGCGGGTTCCTGGGACGCCTATCGCACTGAAGGCGACATTTCCGGCTCGCTGAACGATGCCGGCACGCTGCGGGGCCGTTTCGTCGGCGCCTATCAGGACCGCAATTCCTACCTGGATCATTACAGCCAGAAGAAGGATCTGTTCTACGGGATTCTGGAAGCCGATCTCAGCCCCGACACCTTGCTGACGTTTGGCATCGACAAGCAAAGCGTCACGCCACGCGGCACCTCGTGGACCGGCAACCCGACCTACTTCGCCGACGGCGGCCGCACCGACTTCAGCCGCAGCTTCAACCCCGGCGCCGACTGGAGCCGTCGTGACTTTGATTCAGTGACGTATTTCACCTCGCTGGAGCAGGCGCTGGCCAATGACTGGAAACTCAAGGTCAGCCTTGACGAAAAGATCACCGATCACGACACGCGACTGGCCTCGGCCAGCGGCGGCAACCCGGATCGCGCCACGGGCGAAGGCATATTTCTCTATTGGGGGCGCTGGGAAGGCCATCGCGTCCAGGACACGGCTGACGTGAACATCACCGGCCCGTTCACCCTCGGCGGTCGCGAGCATGAACTGGTGGCCGGTGTGATGGCTTCCCACTCCCGCCAGACGGGCGCGAACTACGACACCAGCGCGTTCAGCCTGGTGCCGGGCAGCATCTACGACTGGAGCGGCGACCTGCCCGAGCAGAACTTCCCGAAGAACGGCAAATACGAGCGTACTCAGAGTCAGAACGGGATTTATCTGGCAACACGCCTGCGTCCGACCGACGACCTCTCGTTCATCCTCGGCAGCCGCCTGAGCACGTTCAAATATAACGAAGATTACCGCTATTACCCCGGCGCGGGCCTGGACGATACCCACGCCAGCTACAAGGAACACGGCGTGGTGACGCCCTACGCCGGAGTGGTCTATGACCTCAACGATACGTACTCGGCCTACGCCAGCTACACCGCGATCTACCAACCTCAGGTGTACAAGGACGCCAACGGCTCGACCCTTGCCCCGACTGAGGGCAACAGCTACGAAACCGGTCTGAAAGCGGCGTACCTGGACGGCAAATTGAACGCCAGCCTGGCTTTGTTTCGCATCGAACAGGACAACGTCGCTGAATCAATCGGCACCAATCCGGTCACCAACGAAGGCATCTACCAAGCCATCGACGGCGCGACCACCAAAGGCGTGGAACTGGAACTGTCCGGCGAACTGCAGGAAGGCTGGAACCTGTCCGCCGGATACACTTACGCCCGCACTCGGGACGCCGATCAGCAACGCATCTTCGGTTACCCGCTGAGCACCACCAAACCCGAACATGTGGTGCGAGTCTTCAGCACCTACCGTTTGCCCGGCGTGCTGGACAAGGTCACGGTCGGCGGTGGCATCAGCTGGCAAAGTGGTTATTACGGCCAGATCTACAGCTCCACCGTCGGCGATTACACGCTGATCAAGCAAGGTGGCTACAGCCTGGTGGACCTCATGAGCCGCTATCAGTACAACGAGCATTTGAGCTTCGCGGTCAATGCCAACAACGTCCTGGACAAGAAGTACCTGACCGGGCTTGGCAACTTTGATACCACTTACTACGGCGAGCCGCGTAACCTGATGCTGACCACCAAGTGGGATTTTTAGGGGCTGCCGAGAAGCAGGCGTAGCGCGAATCCTGTGTGGGATCATTCGTCAAGGCGGCGAGTTCTCGCCAACAAGCTGGCTCCTGCAGTGGAGCGGCTGACTTTTGATACTGAAACTCGCACGCCCGTAGGAGGCTTGCTGTAGGACCGGCTTTAGCCGGGAGGGGAATTGACGCTCTCGCGACTAAAGTCGCTCCTACGGTCGCTCCTACGGTCGCTCCTACGGTCGCTCCTACGATCGATTCGCGGGCAAGCCTCGCCAACAGATTCGCAATACACTACGGGACCAGATTTATCCGGGAAGGTGCCGGTTCTGGCAGTCCTTTGTAGGTGCCTCCATTACTGTGAGTGCCACCCGATCTGACCAGAACATCACTCCGCCCGAAAACTCCAGACGATTTCCACCATGCGAAATGCCAGGATCAGATACACCACACAAAAAACAATTTGTACCGCTCGATGATGGGGAAGCCTCGCAAGTCGATTCAGGCCGTCACTGATGTTGAGCAGCATCAGCAGCGCGGAAATCCCGATCAACACCCACCCGGAAATAGTCGCCCCCGCCAGCCCCATGAACACTTCCTTCTGTGAACGCAGGACATTGGTCCCCGCCGCAAATAACAACGCGCAGACCAACAGATTCTTGACGTTATCAAAGACCCTGGTATTCAGATCCAGGTCCAGCTGGTGCACATAACGTTTCCAGAACTTTCGCATCGTCACGGTCTCAGGTTGAATGGCTGCTGGCGCTCGTGCTGTTTGGGTGATGAATAAACCGTAGCTGACAGCCCAGGCCGCGCCGCCAGATTTGTTTCGATCTGCGCGGACACGTAATAAACCGCCGCCATGACGCCGGTCTCGCGGTTTTTCATGATGCCCAGCCATGCACCGTCGAAAGCGGTGCCCAGGTTGTGCCGCAGTTGGGCTTCCATTTCCCCTCGGTCGCTTTCGTGCGCCATTGCGCGAAATCCCGCCACGCCTACGGAAATCAGCAAGCCGGCGACCCGTCCGGCGGCCGCAGCGGCGGCACTCGCAACGCCACGGCTGGCAAACTGCGCCTGGAGCTTTTCACTGGTGCGTTTGGCGACGGAGGCTATGGCCGTCTGGGATGACTGGACTCTGGCCGTGTGAATCTTGTCCTGCAGTGCCATCCAGGCAGGAAGCACGGTCAGTGGCTCGGAACGAACCAGCTGATAGACCGAGGCGTTGCGCGGCGGCGGCGGACCGAGGGTGATCGCCAGCACGCCGTTCAGATGCTGGTTCATTTGCTCGGCGGGTACGCCATGGCGCTGGGCGATGCGTTGCAAGTGCTGGCTCAGCAGTTGCACATAGAACTGGGTCGATTGCTGCATGATCGCGTCCGGATCAATCTCCACCGCGACCGGCGCCAGGACACGACCGCGATACTGTTCCTGCAGATAGACCGCCAATCGGTTTGCCGAGGCGTCCTGATCGTCCCCCGCACTCATGCTGTACCAACCGACTTTCATCGCCAGCCATTCCTGGGTCCAGTAACTGCTGAACCATGGGATGAACGCCTCTTCGGTCTGCTCGTAGACCCGCAACCGCCAATGGTCCATGGAGCCACGGGCGTAAACACCGGCCTGTGCGGCCGCATCCTGCGATGCGGCAATGATCTCGACGTCGACCTGCCGCCAGGTATTCGGCGAAATCACAATCGGCGGCGCTGGCGGGGTACGCGGCGCGGTTGCGCAACCCGTCAGCGATAGAGCCAGGCCCATGATCAAGGCAGCGCTTACGGAGCGCAGGTTCAAATTTGCGATCTCCTGCAAGGTTCAATGCGTGTGAGCCCTACCCGCCCGGATGGGTTTTAGCCACGCAGCCTTGAGTATAGGTGGACAATTTTCGTCGAGAATTTGCCTGACCAGACGCCATTGCGCACTGGTGTCTAGACCAGTCGCGGCCCAGGCTGCGGGTTTTGCACAGCCGCATCACCGAGACGTTGCTGGACGAAAGCCCGCGCCTGTCGGGTCATCTGGTCCAGATGCCGGTCGCGCTGCTTCTCGGCATCGACCATGGCCCGCTTGCCATGTTGTTGCAGCAAGTAGGTGTGAATCTGCCGCACTTCCACCGAGTTGTAGATCGGCGCGACATCCAGCACCGCCAGCAGGCCGTCAGTGCCATGGTCGCGGGTATTCATCAACACCTGCGGGCCGCGCGCGCCGACTACCTGAAAGCCCAGCGCCTCGAAATACGGCACTTTGGCAATGAAGCATGCCAGTTCAGCATGGGGATAACGGCTGAGCACTGCCTGCAACATCCCACGCGCGACGCCCTGGCGACGGTGTCTGGCCTGCACCGCCATGTATGCCACGGCACAGGCTTGAGGATCGCCCTGCACCGGCAAATACAGCAAAAACCCGATCACGGTTTGCGGATCCTGTTCGTCCGTGGCGACAATCAGTTCAACCGGTATGCCCCGGGAACCGTCCATCGCCTGCAAGTACAGATGCACTTCGTAACCAATGCCGTATTGATAGAGGTTGTACAGCGGATTGCTGGGTGCGATGGCGACCATGCTGATATCCGTCACGTAGTCGACCACCATTTTCATGATCTGACTGTTGATGGCTTCGGGTGGCGGCGTTTCATAGCGGGTGACGATGGACATGCGTGATTTGGGCTCAGGGACGGCTGGATGCGGCCATCATACCCGTCTGACTTTGTTGGCCGTTACCGCAAACATTGCTTTAATGAGGCAACACCCGCCCAAGGAGAGCAGCAGATGGAACGTCTCACCGCGAAAGATTTTTCCCCCGAACTGCTCGAGCTTTACGATTTCTATGCTCATGGCAAGATCAACCGCCGGGAATTTCTCGACCGCGCCGCAGCGTTCACGCTGGCTGGACTGACCGCAGGCGCCATGCTCAGCGCGCTGAGCCCCAACTACGCGCTGGCGCAACAGATTGAGTTCACCGATCCCGATATCGTCGCCGAATACATTTCCTATCCGTCACCCAAGGGTCATGGCCAGGTTCGCGCCTACCTGGTACGCCCGGCCAAAGCCAGCGGCAAAGTGCCGGGCGTGGTCGTCGTGCATGAGAATCGCGGGCTCAACCCCTACATCGAAGATGTCGCACGGCGTGTAGCGAAAGCCGGGTTCATCGCTTTGGCGCCGGATGGCCTGAGCTCGGTCGGCGGTTATCCTGGCAACGACGACAAGGGCCGCGAACTGCAGGAAAAGGTCGACCCGGAAAAACTCATGAATGATTTCTTCGCCGCCATCGAATGGCTGATGGCCAACGAATCAACCACAGGGAAAGTTGGCATCACCGGTTTCTGTTATGGCGGCGGTGTCGCCAATGCCGCTGCGGTGGCCTACCCGGAACTGGCGGCGGCAGTGCCCTTCTACGGACGTCAGGCCAAAGCCGAAGACGTGGTCAGGATCAAAGCCCCGTTGCTGCTGCACTACGGTGAACTGGATACCCGCATCAACGAAGGGTGGCCAGCCTACGAAAAGGCATTGAAGGCCGCTGGCAAAACCTATGAAGCCCATATTTACCCAGGCGCCAATCATGGATTCCACAATGATTCCACGCCTCGCTACGATGATGCCGCCGCGAACCTGGCATGGGACAGAACCCTGGCCTGGTTCAACAAGTATCTGGCTTAGAGCAAGCCTGCGTTGGAGCGAACGTATTCGCGAGGCATTTGTTCTGATGACACGAAACCGACGCCTCGCGGGGAACGATTTGCCTGCAGTGAAATCCCTTTGTGCCTGATGCGAGAAAATTGCGCATGATAGGCGCACTCAGCTCAAGGGAGAGGTTCATGGGATTCATTTCATCTGCGCTGCGTCTGCCAGCGTTGTTGCTCGGGCTGTTGCTCGCCACCTCCGCCGTGGCGAGCGAGGAAACGCAATTGGTCGACTCGATCAATGCCTACCGCAGCCAGGGGCAGCGTTGCGCGGATCAGGTTTCCCTGGAGTTGCCGCCACTGGTCAGCGATCCGCGTCTGGTGCTGTCCGGCAACAGTGTGGGTGACCTGCAAAAGGCGCTGGCGCGGGCGACGTATCCGATGGTCAATGTGCAGGCGATCAGCCTTTCCGGCCCCCGCGATGCCAAGGCGGCCATGGGTGTGGTGCTGGAAAGCTTCTGCCAGGTGGTGCTGGACCCGCAGTTTGTCGATATCGGCGTCAGCCGCGAGGGCCGCGACTGGCGCATTGTCCTGGCACGGCCGCTGCTGGCGGCGCGCCTGGGTGACTGGCAGGCGGAGGGCCAGAAGTTGCTGGAAATGATCAACCGCGCGCGCTCCCAGCCGCGTCAGTGTGGCGGCCAGGAGTTCGCCGCAGCCTCCCCGCTGAGCTGGAACGCAACCCTGGGCAGCGCGGCCCAGAGCCACAGCCGAATCATGGCCAATAACAACTTCTTCGATCACATCGACCGTGATGGTCGTACCCCGGGCGACAGGGCCGAACTGGCCGGCTACGTCGGGCAACAGATCGGCGAGAATATCGCCGCCGGCCAGGATTCAGTGCGCAAGGTGCTGGATGGCTGGCTGGCAAGCCCTGGTCATTGCGCCAACCTGATGAACCCACAATACCGCGACCTGGGCGCTGCCTATGCAACCGACCCGAAAAGCGATGCCGGGATTTACTGGACGGCGATGTTTGGGAGTCAGTAAAGCGGTTGACAGCAACCAACTCGCGTCGGAGGAGCAGCACTTGTGGGAGAGGACTTGTCCTCGATGCCTGTCATGTCTTCATTGAATGCGGCTCAGCGGATACGGGTCGCCTGGACTGATTTTTTCGAGGACAAGTCCTCTCCCACAAAGGCCCTTCTCCCTCCTTCTTTGTATATCGAAATGTTACGCACCACCGTATCAGTCCCCCCCGCGCTTGCCCCCCGTTTCGCTTAAAACCGGCACTTTCAAGGATTCATGACTTCGGCTCATGACTCTATGTCGTCACGCCTCTAAAACTTATCGAAAAATCTTCAAGTCATAGCCTGATGCACTCCATTGCCAAGCCGGAGACCGTTCAACGGCGCGCAGACGCCGCTAAATCATTCCACAGGAATTGACCTTATGGACAACCGTGACCTGATGCCGATTACCCGGCGTAAATTCCTTATCGTCGGTGCCGTGACCGCAACGGCGGTCGCCCTTCCCCCATTTATTTCCGCCCAAGCCTCTGCGGCCAATCAGGCACGCCCGGTCAGCAACACCATAACGATGACCGTCAACGGCACCGCGCGGGACCTGAACCTCGACACGCGCACCACCCTGCTCGACGCGCTGCGTGAGCATTTGCACCTGTCGGGCACCAAGAAAGGTTGTGACCACGGCCAGTGCGGCGCCTGCACGGTGATCGCCAATGGCAGGCGGATCAATTCGTGCCTGACCCTGGCCGTCATGCATCAGGGCTCGAAAATCACCACTATCGAAGGCCTTGGTACCCCGGACCAGCTGCATCCCATGCAGGCCGCGTTCATCAAGCACGATGGCTACCAATGCGGGTACTGCACGCCGGGGCAGATCTGTTCGGCGGTAGCGGTGCTGGACGAAATCCGTGCCGGGGTTCCCAGCCACGTCAGCGCCAACCTGACCGAGCAGCCGCAACTCATCGTCCGCGAGATTCAGGAAAGAATGAGCGGCAACATTTGTCGCTGCGGTGCGTACTCCAACATTATCGAAGCGATCAGCGAAGTCGCAGAGGTGACAGCATGAGGCCCTTCGAATACACCCGCGCCACCTCCCCCGCCGACGCGGCTGCCTTGGCGGCCAAGGTCGAAGGGGCAAAGTTCATCGCTGGCGGCACCAACCTGCTGGACCTGATGAAGCTCGAAATCGAAACGCCGACCCATCTGATCGACGTCAACGACCTCGCCCTGGATCGTATTGAAGCCACGTCCGAAGGCGGCCTGAAGATCGGCGCCCTGGTACGCAATACCGATCTCGCCGCCGACCCACGGGTTCGCAAGGACTATGCGGTGCTGTCACGCGCCCTGCTCGCCGGTGCATCGGGTCAGCTGCGCAATGTCGCGACGACGGCGGGCAATCTGCTGCAACGCACTCGTTGCCCGTATTTCTACGACACCCATCAAGGCTGCAACAAGCGCAATCCCGGCAGCGGCTGTTCGGCGCTTGGCGGCGTCAGTCGGCAAATGGGCATCATTGGCGTCAGCAGTGCCTGCATTGCCACGCATCCCAGCGACATGGCCGTGGCCATGCGCCTGCTTGATGCGCAGGTCGAAACGGTCAAGGCCGACGGCACGACGCGCATGATTCCCATCGCCGACTTCCATCGCCTGCCGGGCAATACGCCCAATGTCGAAACGGCCCTGGCCGCGAACGAACTGATCACCTCGGTGATCCTGCCAGCGCCGATTGGCGGCATGCAGGTTTATCAAAAGGTCCGGGATCGTGCGTCGTACGCGTTCGCACTGATCTCGGTGGCGGCGGTGCTGGAAAAAGATGGTACCGGGCGTATCGCCGTAGGTGGCGTAGCGCACAAGCCGTGGCGAGTCGAAGCCGCCGAATCGGCACTGCCCGATGGTGCCAAGGTGTTCAGCGACAAGCTCCTGGCTGGCGCAACGCCCACCCACGAAAACCAATTCAAGCTGATTCTGGTGCAGCGTACGCTGGCCTCGGTGATTGAACACTCGCGTATGGCAGAAGGGAGGACCGTCTGATGAAGTTCGACACCCCAGCGACGACCAACCCCATCGACCAACTCAAGGTCATCGGCAAACCCACGCCGCGTATCGACGGCCCGCTCAAGACCTGCGGTCGGGCGCCGTATGCGTATGAGCAACACGACGCTGTACCCAATCAGGCTTATGGCTACGTGGTGACGTCGGCCATCGCCAAGGGGCGCATTGCCTCCATCGATCTGGAGGACGCGAACGCTGCATCCGGCGTGCTCGGAATTGTCACAGCGGGCAATTCGGGCAAGCTCGGCAAAGGCAAATACAACACCGCCCACCTGCTCGCCGGACCGGATGTCCAGCATTACCATCAGGCCGTCGCGCTGGTGGTGGCGGAAACCTTCGAACAGGCGCGTTGCGCCGCGCAACTCGTGCGCGTGGAATACGTCCGCGCCAATGGCCAATACGATCTGTCTGCCGCGAGCGGCTCGGCAGTGGAGCCCAAGGACGATATGCCGGACACCCGTCGCGGCAATTTCGAAACGGCGTTCAGCGCCGCCGCAGTCCAACTCGACGCGACCTACACCACGCCCGATCAATCCCACGCCATGATGGAGCCCCATGCGACGCTGGCGGCCTGGGAAGGCGAAAAACTCACGCTGTGGACCTCCAACCAGATGATCGCCTGGAGCGTCGGCGATGTGGCGACCACCCTGGCAATGCCCAAGGAAAACGTGCGGCTGATCTCGCCATATATCGGCGGCGGCTTCGGCGGCAAACTGTTTGTCCGGTCCGATGCGATATTGGCGGCACTTGGCGCGAAACTCACCGGCAGACCGGTGAAGGTGGCCCTGGCCCGTCCGCAGATGATGAACAACACTACGCATCGGCCAGCGACCATTCAGCGCATCCGCATCGGCACGGACAAGGACGGCAAGATCAGTGCCATCGCCCACGAAGGCTGGTCGGGCGATCTGGCCGGCGGCGGTGTTGAAAAGGCCGCCCAGCCTACGCAGTTTCTGTACGCCGGGGACAACCGCCTGACCGCCATGCGCCTGGCCACTCTGGATTTGCCCGAGGGCAATGCCATGCGCGCGCCCGGTGAAACACCCGGCTTGATGACTCTGGAAATCGCCATGGATGAAATGGCGGAAAAGGTCGGCATTGACCCCATCGAATTCCGGGTGATCAACGACACCCAGGTCGATCCAAACCACCCGGAACGGGCCTTTTCCCAGCGCAATCTCATCCAGTGCCTGCGCACCGGCGCAGAGCGTTTCGGCTGGAACCAACGCCACTCCGAGCCAGGCACGCAGCGCGAAGGTCGCTGGCTGATCGGCATGGGCGTAGCGGCGGCTTATCGCAACAACATCCTGATGAAATCCGGGGCACGCGTGCGACTGGATCGCGATGGCACGGTCATCGTTGAAACCGACATGACCGATATCGGCACCGGCAGCTACACGATCATCGCCCAGACCGCAGCGGAAATGATGGGCGTCACGCTGGATGATGTGGTAGTCCGCCTGGGGGATTCCAGCTATCCGGTTTCGGCCGGTTCCGGCGGCCAGTTTGGCGCCAACTGCTCCACGGCGGGGGTGTATGCCGCCTGCGTGAAATTGCGCGAGGCGGTGACCCAACGTTTGGGTTTTAACGCCGAAGATGCAGTGTTCGTCGGCGGTCAGGTGCAATCAGCTGGACGCAGTGCGCCATTGCGGCAGGCGGCACAGGCCGGTGAACTGGTCGCCGAGGACTCCATCGAGTTTGCGGAACTGGCCAAGAAATATCAGCAGGCGACATTTGGAGCGCATTTCGTTGAAGTCGCTGTCGATGCCGCTACCGGGGAAACCCGCGTGCGACGCATGCTCGCAGTCTGCGCCGCCGGGCGGATTCTCAACCCGACTTCAGCACGCAGCCAGGTTATCGGCGCCATGACCATGGGCGTCGGTGCCGCGCTGATGGAAGAACTCGCCGTGGACAAGCGGCTGGGGTTTTTCGTCAACCATGACCTGGCGGGTTACGAAGTGCCGGTGCATGCCGACATTCCTCATCAAGAGGTGATTTTCCTCGAAGAGACCGACCCGATATCCTCGCCCATGAAAGCCAAAGGGGTTGGCGAGCTGGGCCTGTGCGGGGTGAGCGCGGCGATTGCCAACGCGATCTACAACGCTACCGGCGCCAGAGTGCGTGAATACCCCATCACCCTGGACAAAGTGTTGCGTTCGTTGCCGGAAATGATCTAAGCGCAGACTCCGTTGGAGCGCCGCCCGCTCGCTCCAACGGCCTGACGGTCCAAATACTACTTCGCCTTCAACTTCAAATACGACTGATGCAGATCCGACGCCCAACCGTCGAGCACCGCTTTCACGTCGTCGGGCTTCATGACCTGTGCCGAACTCTCCAGTGGGCTACCGGAGCCTTTGCGCACCACTTGGGCGATGACCTTATTGGTATCGGCATCGAGGAACGCCGCTTCGGTGGCGATGGTGGTTTCCTGGTCACGAATCCCCGATGCGGTGCTGACCGCTGCCGCCACCAACGCGATGGGGATCACTTCGTAGGGTTTCAGGCCCTCAGTCTTGCTGGTGACCGCGGTAATTGCCGGCCTGACGATAATCGTGCCGGGGCCGGGCGACGCTGCAATGGGTAACGACTTGCCCAGTTCCCGCTTCAACGCCTGGTCGTAATAGCGAGTGATGCCTTGCAGCGTGCTTTGCGGAATTTTGTCGGTGGCTTGAGGCTTGGGATAAAACTGGCTCGGTTCGACATAGACATTGGTGAATTTCGCGAGATTGAGTTGCGGATCAACCCAACGCATCACGTCGGCTCCCGAGGGGGATTTCTCCTGTTTGAGCTGGCTGTAATCCTTGAGAAATCCGGAATACTCATCCGGCTGGGTCACTGAACTGGCACATCCTGCAACCGTTATGGCCACCAACCATAACGAACTCAATTTAACGGCAAATGTGGGCATGGCTTCACTCCGTGAAGGGTCAGGCGCTTGGGGAATTGGCAAGTCACCGACTAGGTATAGCCGAGAAAACCGACTCGCGACGCAGTCGCCGCAGTGGGCAGATACACCGCGTTATCGTTCTTCCCGGACAAGTCCGGTCCTACTGGGCCGCTACAAAACCGGCAGGAGGGGACTTGTCCTCGAGAGGCAGGCTCGGCTAACCCAAATCTACCTGACCCAACCCGATAGCCTGCGCCGATGCAGTCCGGGTTGAGCGTATTTCATTCAGTGCTGAGCTTTGACCGCCTCAATCCATGCCGGATCCAGCCGGGTTTGCTCCGGGCTGATGCTCAAGGCTGTCATGCGTTCCTTGTGTTGCTCGCTGTCCCTGAGCAGTTCGCTGTGAGCGCCGGTATTGCCGTCCAGCTCATGCATTTGCGCCAGCGCCAGATGGTAAAAACGCAGCAGTTTCATCGCGACCGGATCATTGGCCGCTACGGCAGGTTTTAGGTGATGCATGACATTGGTGATGCGCATCAGGTTGCGTTTGAGTTGCCAGCCATAAACCGCCGCCGCCATCCACGGCTGCGGCCAGAAGATGGAACGCACCAGGGCAATCATCAGCAGCAACGCGACGAGAACGCCACCCAGATTCAGGCTGAAATTATCGCCACCCGGCACACCAAACAGGTACACCGCGAGGCTGGAAAGCACCACCGCCAGCACCGCGAAGGTCACGGCGATGATCAGCGTGCTGCGGCGGGTCTGGCGGCGGTAGGTTTGTGGGTTCAGCGGTTTGATCTCGAACATCACACGTGTGGATTCCATGATGGTGGGCAGGAGCGGCAAGCGGAGCATTATCAACGCTAAACGATGCATTACACACCCGATGCCCCGCCTCCCGCTTGTCGCCGGTCACTGAAGATGCCGAAACATCAATGATTGCTGTCTAGAAACTGAAATCCACCTTGGTCCACAAGGTACGCCCCGGTTCATTGAGCGCCCGGTCGCCAGCAAATCCGAAGCCAGCGTCGCCCGCCAGATTCAGATGTTCGGTGTAGTTCTTGTCGAACAGATTGTCCACGCCGGCACTGACTTTCAGCTGCTTGCTCAGCTTGTAGCTGCCATTGAACGAGAACACCCCAAAACCGGCGCTCTTGCCAAAGTCCTGGCCGACCACGTTGCCCTTCCCTTCGGCGACCCGGTTTTGCTCCGCCACCAGCCGCCATAACGCCCCGGCACTCCACAGTTCCCGCTCATACGTCAGGCCAAGCTTGCCCTCCAGTGGCGGCATTTGCGGCAGCGCCTGCCCATCCGAACTGTTCTTGCCCCAGGCATAAGCCAGGGTCGCGTCGGTTTTCCAGTGGGTAGCCAGGCGATAGGCGAAGCCCAATTCGCCGCCCATGATCCTTGCGTCCACGTTGGACGCCTGGGACGTCGTGCTGCCCATCATGTTGGTGCTGTAGTCGAACAGAATGAAGTCGCGCACCTGCCCCACATAGCCGGACGCCCAGGCCTGCAAGTCATCACCGTTGTACTGTGCGCCGAAGTCCAGCTGGGTGGTTTTCTCGGGCTTTATGCCGTCGAAGGCGTTACGGCTACCGCTTGGCCCGTTATTGGGGGAAAACAGCTCCCAGTAATCAGGAAAACGCTGCACATGACCGATGCCGGCATACAGGGTGGTTGGCGAGTCCGCAAGGTCGTATTCGTAACGGACGAAACCACTGGGCAAGGTGTCGGACCGGGTATCGTCGGCCGTAGGGTTGGTCGCTTGGCTGGACATGCCGCGCAGCGTATCGCGGTAATCCTTGGCTGACGCCCGATCAAGGCGAGCGCCGCCGACCAGCCGACGACCCTCGGCGGCGAACCAGGTCATTTCGGCGAAACCGCCGTAGTCGTGCTCCACTGCATCGGTATTCCAGGCCACGGCGTCGGCGTCGGTATAGAACGCGGTCATCATGTTGTAGGTGGAGTTGCGCGTGCGATGTTCGCTGCGCATGGCGTCGACACCGGTCACCAGTTCCACATCGGCCCATTTCCAGGTGGCGGCCAGACGCGTGCCAAGGGTTCGTCGATCGACCTGCGAGGCCATGGGCATGCTCATCATGCTGCTGGGATCGGGGGTGCGCAGCCGGAAGTTGTCCATGATGTGGTCGGCATAGTTGTAGTAGACCTGCGCTTCCAGCTTGTCCAGTACGCCGCCGAGGTTGCGCTTCTCGAAACGCAGCCCGAGGCTTTCCCGGGCCAGTTGCGAGCTGTCCATGCCCCGCCCGCCCAGACGCGCTTCGCCATTACCCTTGCCTGCCGTGAATTCCAGCAGCGTATCGGCATCCGGCGTCCAGCCCAGCGCGATGTCGGTATTCCATTTGTCCCAGCGCGACGGCACCGTGTTGCCGCCGCCATCCTCGTAGTCATCAGCCCGGGACTGATTGCCCACCATGCGCAGATAACCTTGGGGTCCGCCCACCGCGCCGTCGAGGACCTTGTCGAAGCGGCCGTTGGAGCCCACCAGCACACTGCCATCAAGACGACTGCCCAGCTCAGCGAAATGCTCGGGGCCGCGCTCGAACAGCACCGTACCCGCCGAAGCTCCCGGCCCCCATTGCACACTTTGTGGGCCTTTGATCACGGTAAGTTTGTCGAAGGTTTCCGGAGCGATGTAGGAGCTCGGCGCATCCATGCGCGCCGGACAGGCACCCAGCATCAGCCCGCCATTGGTGCGCAGGTTCAAGCGCGAGCCGAACATGCCTCGCAGAACCGGATCGCCATTGGAGCCGCCGCTGCGAATCGCGGAAAAACCCGGAATGGTCTTCAGATAGTCAGTGCCATCGCTGGCAGGCACCGGCTGACGCGCTTCTTTCGGGTTGGTGACGATGGTCAACGGCGAGCTCTGCTGCACGGCGGTGATGACCACCGGTGACAAGTCCAGCGGCAGCGTCGCTGATTCGCTGTCAATCGGTGCCCCGAGGACAATGCCAGGCAAGGCCAGGCCGAGAAACAGGCCAAAGGCGTGACGCCCGCGTAGACGTGAAAGATCCAGGTGAAAGGCAGGCTCGTTCTGAGTCGAGTACATAAAGACATCCGATGAAAAGTCAGGTGATGGCTGCCAGCACAACGGCAAACGGCGCGCGCACAGACTTGCGTCGGCGCACGGGTCGATGAGCATTGTTCAGCAGCGGATGGCAGTGACGTTCAGCGGGAGGAAAATGGCGGCGCTCGACTCCGGGCACCTGGAAATACTGGCGCAAGGACCTGCTGCGGGGTAAACGAGGTTGCCGGTACCGCCGCTGGCACGATGCCTAGTGGCGCGACAATCAGGTTGGATTCGGTGATCGGTGGGTGCTGGAACAGCAGCGTGCAATAGCCGCATTTTTCCCAGATGACCAGATCATGATGTCCGCCCGGCGCGGCAGGCCTGGAAACCTGCGCCATGCCGGGCATGTCGTCGCAGGCCATATCGTGGGCCATCGACACGCCCATGCCATGGGCCATGCTCGCGCCCTGAGAGATCAGCGGGCCGACGAACACCATCAGCATGGCGAATATGCCCAGCCAGGCGCCGATACCGTGCCGACTGCCCAGGCCTGCGCGGCCCCTGATCAATCCCTTGCGCATTCTTTCAACGCCACGCGTGCCCGTCGCCGAGGACTGATGTCTGGCATGGAGCAATCGATGGAGTGCAGGGACGTTCATGGCCGGGAAATGTAACACCGCCGGTACAGGTTCGACATCGCCCGGCACAGGCTTTGCGCGACTTCGATGCGCCCCGCGCCGCGCAAAGCCCCGGCGGACAAGCGCTGCGTCGCGCGTTGCGACATAAGCGCACAGCGGGGAACTTTCCGCTGTGCTACCGGCAACGTGGCTGATTTTTCAGTGTCCAGTCCTGAATAGGTTTACACCTGGAACAGGCTCAGGCAGCCGAAACCGCCTGGGCCCGTTTCATACTCAGCATTGCCAACACCGCAACCACCGCGACGATGGCGCTGAACAGCTCGCCCACATGCCGCAGGCCGAACACCGGCACACTGACGCCGACCGCGATGACCGGCAGCGACATGGAGAAATAAAACACCACGAACAATGCCGAGCTGACCGCTGCCTTGTGGTGCGCGGGGCTGGCCGCCGTCACTGCGCCCATGCCAGCGCGGAACACCATGCCTTGGCCTATCCCGGCCAACGCACCCGCGATCATCAGTAAACCCAGCTGCTCGGTAGAAATGCTCAAGCCCAAGGTCACCATGCCCAGGATCAACCCGGCGCAGCCGGTGGTCATGTGCGAACGCGCGGGTATCCATTGCAAGGCGGCCTGGCCGACTACCGAGGCAGCGAAAAACGAACCGACCACCGCACCGATCACCACGCCATCGGACTGCCCCATTACCTGACGCATGATCGACGGCACCATGCTGGTAAACAACCCGGCGACGCTGAATCCGGCCATCCCGGCAATCGCCGCCGGTATGAACATCGCGCGTACTCCCGGCGGAATCGACGGACGCATGACCCGCAAGCGCGGCACGGGCGGACGCTCGACGGTTTCCTGAGCCAACGCGATCCCCAGCATCGCCAGCGCCAGACAACCCAGATGCAACCAGAACACCAGATGCAACGGCTGCGGCAGGTATTGCGACGTCAGGCCGGCCAGCAACGGGCCGAGACCGAGGCCGAACATATTGGCTGCAGTGGCAATCAACGTCGCGCGCCCGCTCCAGCTTTTCGGCGCCAGTTCGATAATCGCCACGGTAGCGGTGCCGGTCATGATCCCGGCAGAAAATCCGGAAAACAGCCGCCCCAGCAGCAAGCCGCCAATGGAATCGCAGAACAGGAAAATCACCGCGCTGATCCCGCCCATCAGCAGGCCCGCGCACAACATCGGTCGCCGGCCTATCTGATCCGACCAACTGCCAACCGCCAGCAACGCAGCAATAACGCCCAATGCATAGATGGCAAAGATCAAGGTGACCCAGGTTTCACCAAAGCCCATTTGCTGCTGGTAATACACGTAAAGCGGCGTGGGCAACGTGGTGCCGATCATGGCGATCAGCAAAGCGCAGGCAACCAGAAAGAAGCCTCGGCGCGAAGGTGAATCAGACTCGGTCATGCTCCGTCCCCGGTTGAATATCCAGTGTGGTGATCCCGGCGGATGGGCCGGGGCCGACAATAGTAACGAGGGCTTGGATACAGCAGCAGGGAAATGTTGCAAATAAATTCCGGCGGTTACTGCGAGATGTCGACCAGTGCAATGGATTGCGGCTCATCGCTACTCGCACCTTTGTGTTCCCGGCGCTCATTCATCCAGCCATCGACCTGGCTGAAAAATACCGGCGGTGCCTTGCGTCCGAAACGCCGGCCCAGATCCAGAATGGTCTGTTGCGCGAGGGCCTCTTCCATGCGTTTTTGCGCGACCAGCATCGCGCCATGAATGCCGCAAGTCCCTTCTGTGGCCCAGGCTGGCGGCTGTCCATCGAACACCGCGCAACGGCCGCGAATGTCGCGACATTCAAAAATGGATTTCTTGCCGTCGATGGCCGTGACGATATCCAGCAGGGTGATTTCGTCAGACGGACGCGCCAGCTTGAAACCACCGCGCACACCTTCGGTGGCAACCACCAGTTTCGCCCTCGCCAGCTTGGTGAACACCTTCGCCAGGTATTCGTGGGGCACACCTTGCAACTCGGCCAGGTCACGCACGCTGGCTTCACGACTGTCGCCACGATCGTCGAGCAAAAACAAGAGGCAGTGGATGCCGTACTCGACCCCTGCACTGTAAAGCGCCATGAATATCTCCGACTGATTTAGTCGCCAAATGTAGCAAAAAGCCTTGGTCCTGACAATCAGCAACGGCCAGTCGGCAAACCAGCAAAAATATCGATGGTGCCTGACTATCCGCAATAGAGCGGTCATCCGGCCAATCCAGCAAGCAGCATTGGCTTACCGATGAAAAATAACTTGTCTGATTTAACTACGATCAATAGAGTCGTAGTTATCGAGTAAGCAGGGACGCAGCGCCAACGTAACGATGCGCGTCCGTTCTCTGCGTAGTCAGGGCGCTACGAACTCGACTCACTCAATCGACTCATCTTTGAAGGGCACAACCATGAAGCAGCAGATTTTGATCGTCGGTGCAGGATTCGGTGGCATGTGGAGCGCGCTGAGTGCAATGCGCCTGATTGATCAACAAGGTCAGCAGGACATTGAAGTCACGGTGCTGGCGCCACAGGCACAATTGCGCGTCCGGCCGCGTTTCTACGAAGCCCAGGTGCACGGCATGCAGGCGCCACTGGGCGACTTGTTCGAAGCCGTCGGCGTCAACTTTGTCCAGGGTGCTGCGGAGCAGATCGATGTCGCAGGCAAGCGTGTCGGCTACACCAATGCCAATGGCGTCAAAGGCATCTTGAGTTATGACCGTCTGGTGCTCGCCAGCGGCAGCAGCGTGGTGCGACCGAACGTTCCGGGGTTGCTGGAGCACGCATTCGATGTGGATCGCATTGAAGAAGCCAGCCGACTTGAAGCGCATATCAACGCCCTGAGTCAGCTTCCTGAATCCGCAGCACGTAACACCGTGGTCGTGGCCGGCGGTGGTTTTACCGGGATCGAGACGGCGACCGAACTACCACAGCGTCTGCGCGCTGCGCTGGGCTACGACGCTGATATCAAGGTCATCGTCGTCGACCGAGGTGCGCAAATCGGCGCGGCATTGGGCGAATCGCTGCAACCTTTGATCGCCGAAGCCAGCGCCAGTCTGGGCGTGCAATGGCGGGTCAATTCCACGGTCGCTTCGGTGGATGCAGAGGGCATCACGCTCGCTGATGGGCAGCGTATCGAAGCCAATACCGTGGTCTGGACGGCGGGCGTTCGCGCCAGCAGCCTGACCGAGCAAATTGCTGCCAAACGCGACAACTTCGGCCGACTGCATGTGGATCGCAATCTGAAAGTGCTCGGCCAGGACGCAATCTATGCCACCGGCGATGTGGCCTATGCCGCAACGGATGATCTGGGTAACTACGCGATGATGACCTGTCAGCACGCTATTGCCCTGGGCCGCTCGGCGGGCAACAACGTCGCAGCCGACCTGCTGGGCGTCGCGCCGATCCCCTACAGCCAGGTGAAATACGTGACCTGCCTGGATCTGGGCGCCTGGGGCGCGGTCTTCACCGAAGGCTGGGATCGCCAGGTCAAGTACGTGAAAGAAGAAGGTAAACAGCTCAAGACGCAGATCAACACCCAGTGGATCTACCCACCGGCGGCCAATCGTGCAGAAGCGCTGGCGGCGGCTGATCCGTTGATACCTGTGGTGGCATAAGCCGCCGCACGTCAGCGGTTGGAGCAAGGCTTGCCCTCAAAATCACCCGACGGTCCATGCGCAGCACAATCCAGGGTTACGTCATTTCCTGTGGGAGAGGCCATGTCCTCGATGGCTGTAATGTCAGCACTGCTTGTAGGTCAGGCAGATCTGGTCGTCCGGGCTGATTTTCGAGGACAAGTCCTCTCCCACAAACGCCCTGTCCCATACGGTCAGGCATTCCGACTATAGAATTTCCAACGAGGTTTTTTGCCTACTGCTTGCGAAAAAACAACGTCACTTGTCCCAGCTCCACACCCAGCTTGCTCATATAGGAACGATTGGCCAGGGTCTGGTCGTCCAGCAAATACATCCAGTCATCGAAACGTACTTCGTAGGTCTTGCCGTCCACCGGCAGGTTCAGCACGTAGTTCCAGTGGAAGGTATTGCCGGAAACCTCGCCAAACGCTTCGCCCACCACATCGCTCGCCGTGCCCTTCCACTTGCCCTGCCCCGTCGGGACCAGGGTCCAGACCCGGGTTTGCCTGGTGCCGTCGCTGTAGTTGAAGGCCTCGTGCATGATCAGCTTGTCGCCTTCGCTGCGACCGTTGATCACCACATGAAATCGCTTGGTCACCTCCCCCGAGCGCTTCTGGAAAATTCCTGACGCCAAGACCTGTCCGGTGAAATAGTCGCGCAGGTCGAGCTTCGGCGTTTCCTGGCTGTATTGACTGACCTGTTCCCCAGCGCAACCCGCCAGGCCGATACACAACAACAAAACGATTCTTTTCAGCATGGTGCGTTCCTCAATTACAGGGGGTGCGGATCACGGAGCTGCCGTGCCCAACAACTGTTCGCGCAGATTGGAGTTGCGGCTGTCAGCCGCCAGCCAGATATCGAAGAAAGCCTTGGCAAACGCCGGATCCCGCACAACCTCATGCAACGTGTCGCCCACGTAAAAGCGTGCCTCCCGACCCGGCAGGTTCACGCCGATGATCCTTGTACCTTCCTGCACATCGACAAATGCCAGGTGCATCTGCTCGCGCCAAATTGCCAGTTGTGCAGCGCTCACCTGCGAGCCTGAAGTGCGCTTGATCTCATCGATGCTGGCGTCCACCAGCTCCTCGCGAGAAATGGAACGGTGATACGTCAGTTCAAGGGCAAATGGCTTCTCGGTTTGCAACGGCTTGTGGGTGCTCCACATCCGCGCGGTGTAAATTCTGAAACCGTACATACGAAACTCACCGCTACCGACGAGCTGCGCATTGGGCAAGGCGTCCTGCCAGCCTGCCGCCAGACTTGTGCCGCTCAACAACCAGACTAACCACAACCATGGGCGCGTCATGCAGGCCTCACTCAAAGCTGCAACATAAAAGAGGCATAAAAAAGGTCAGTAACAGGGTGCAAGGCCAAGAGACCACTACAACACCCTGCTACTGACCTGAAAGATTAAAACTTATACGACAAATAGCCGCTTGTACAATATTAAGTCAAGATTATTCAAACACCCGATTAGCCCGGGAAGACCGGTTCGCCCAGATTGAGCATTAAACGGTTGGCCCAGGCGAAGATTGCAATGGCGTGAATCAGGTCCAGTACCTCGCCGTCATTCAAGCCGTGATCCCGCAATGGCTGGACGTTGCTCGCTCCCAGCGCGCCGGGCTCAAGGGTCAGGTCGATAGCGAACTGGACGATGGCTTTTTCCCGATCCGTGGTGCCCGCGGTCTGCGGATCGGCAAAAATCTGCGCGATCACATCGTTGCGCTTGGCCAGCTGTTCAAAGCGTTGCGCGTGGACCGATGCGCAGTACACGCAGCGGTTAATGCGCGACACCACGGTGCTCGCCAATTCCCGCTCGGCACGGGACAAACCGCCTGGTGCGTACATGATGGCGTTGAAGGCCAAGGAACGCTGACGGAGGATTTCCGGGTCGTGGGCCAGTGTCAGGTAATAATCGGAAACCTTGGCCTGAGGATGGCTTTCTTCCAGCACCGCCACTTGTTCCGGGGTTGCACTGCCCAGATCGATGGTGGGCAACCAGGCTTTCCAGCCCAGCACTTCGCTGGTGAAGCCGTTGACGCGGATCGGTTCACTCATCATGCGACTCCTGCGGCTGACAACGCACTCAGCCCGGCGGCCAGGCGCACCTGATAGGACAAGAAAGCGATCAATTGCGCCAGCACGACGATTTCCGCCGTGGTCAATCCGGCCTGCTGCAAGACCTGCAACGCCTGCTGATCACCTTCGACCGGGCTCAGGATCAAGGTTCGGGTAAAGTCGAGAATGGCTTGCAGACGCGGATCGCCAAGGCTTTCCACAGCATCCGCATCAACCTTGGCCAGCAGAGCCTGATCAATCTTCAGCGCGTTCAGCTGCTCAAGGTAATAACCGGCCAGCCGTTCATTCGGGGTCAAACGGCTGGCGTAATACGCCACCAGCAGTCGCTCGCTGAGGGACAGGCCGTCCTGAACCTGCGCGTTGAAAAACAGCGCATGGCTGCCTTGCGTCGCCGACACGACTTTGTCCCGCGCATGGCGAACCGGGTGCAGATGACTGCCGGGCGCAATGCCCAGCAGATTATCCAGAACGTCCGCGTCGGCGGGTTGTTCAACGATTGAATTCATGACAAATCCTCTGGTTTTCAAGGCAACTCGGTGACCATGGTCGCGGCGGTACGGTCGCTGACCAATGGTTCGACTTTCAGGCCTTTGCGGGCTGCCCAGATGTTCTGGTAGTGAAACAGCGGGATGATGCCTACGTCGTCAGCCACGACCTTGGCGGATTCCTGAAGAATCGCCCGGCGCCTGGTTTCGTCGAATTCGGCGGTGGCCTTGACCAGCGCCTGATCCACCAGCGGGTTGCTGTAATGGCCCCAGTTCGAAGCGCCCTGCCCTTTGGCGCTGTCCACTGTCGTGAGAATGTTGGTCAGCGCGTAGGCGGCCTCGCCCGTGCCATTGCCCCAGGCAATCACGCTGATTGCCAGTTCGTTCTTGTTCGCCTTGCCGGCATACACCGCCCAAGGCAGCACTTCCAGTTGCACCTTCACGCCGATCCGCGACCAGAACTGCGCCACGGCCTGCATGGCTTCCGGCGCCTGCGGGTAGCGATCACCCGGCACATGCACCGTCAGCTGGAAACCCTCGGGGAAGCCCGCTTCCTTGAGCAACGCCTTGGCCGCCGCCGGGTCATAGGCAATGTTCTTCAGCTGCGGGTTGTAGCCGAAGGTATTGGCCGGCATCCACTGGTTAGCCTCGGTCACGGTGCCTTGCATAATGCGTTCGACGATGGCCGGACGATTGATCGCCAGGGACAACGCCTTGCGCACCCGCACGTCGAGCAAAGGGTTTTGCTCAAGGGTCTTGCCGGCGTTGTCACGGATGTATTCGTTGAGCCCGGCGCGGAAGCTCGGCTGAATCAGCAAGGCGCGCAAACCGGAGTAGGCGTAGACCTTCACGTTCTCGCTCTGGCGCAGGCGCGCCACGTCGGTTGGCGAAACCTTGTCGATCACGTCCACGTCGCCCGCCAGCAAGGCCGCGGTGCGGCTGGCAGCGTTGGCGATGAAGCGATAATCCACCGAATCCCACAGCGGCTTCTCGCCCCAGTAGTCCTTGTTGCGCTCGAAGATCGTCCGATCCCCCGGCACGTAGGAAACAAACCGATACGGGCCGGTGCCGACCATGGCTTTGCCGGAGTTGTAATCGGCGCTGGCGGCCGTTACGCCCACGTGACGGCTGACGACATAGATCGAGTCGACATCCGGCAGCAGGTTGGCGTTCGGCGAGCGGGTCTTGATGATCAGCGTGTGATCGTCCTTGGCCTGCACCGACTCCACGGTGCGCATGGCGCCCGCATAAGAAGCCACGGAACCCGGTACGGCACGGGAGCGCTCGAAGGAGAACACGAAGTCATCGGCGGTCAGCGGCGTACCGTCCTGCCATTTGACGTCATCGCGCAGGGCGAACTCCCAGGTCTTGTCGTCCAGCACCTTCCAGCTCTTGGCCAGGCCCGGCAGGGTTTTGTCGTCGTGGCGATTGACCAGAGATTCGAAGGCATGCAGCGCTACCGAGCGGTCGCCAGCATAGTTGTTCAACTCAGGGTCCAGGGACGACACGGGGTCGGCGTAACCGATGCGCAAGGTCTGCGCCGAGACACTGCCAGCGGCCAGAATCAGCGCCGAGGCCAGCAGTGAACGAACAAGTGGTTTCATGGGTTATTTCCTTGTACGCAATGGCAATGAGCGTGACAGGCGACGATGCGCGCCCGTTCAGGCTGTTTCGTTGAGGTGGCAAGCGCTCAGGTGGTTGGGCGCAACCTCCCTGAGCGGTGGAGCTTCCTCGCGGCAGCGCGCCATGGCGTGCGGGCAACGGGGATGAAAATGACACCCGGCGGGCGGGTTCAGCGGGCTGGGGATTTCCCCTTTGATCGCGTCATAACGGGCACTGCGAATATCGAAACGCGGAATCTGCGCCAGCAACGCCTGGGTGTACGGATGGTTGGCGCGGGCGAACAGATCGTCGACATCGGCGCTTTCCACGACCCGGCCCAGGTACATCACCACGACCCGGTCGCACAGATGCTCGACCACGCCCAGGTCGTGACTGATGAACAGATAGGTCAGCCCCAACTCATCGCGCAGGTCCATGAACAGATTGAGAATCTGCGCCTGAATCGACACATCCAGCGCGGCCACCGACTCGTCACACACGAGTAGTTTCGGCTGCACCGCCAACGCCCGGGCAATGCCGATACGCTGGCGCTGGCCGCCGCTGAACTGGTGCGGATAACGCTGGCGCAGCTGCGGGCTGAGCCCGGCACGTTGCAGCTGGGCGCTGACGTAATCGTCGAACCCGGCCTTATCGGTCAAGCCATGCAACAGCGCGCCCTCACCGACGATCCGGTCGACCCGCAGACGCGGATTGAGGCTGGCGGACGGGTCCTGGAAAATCATCTGGATCTTCAGCCGCGCGGCATGCCGCTCCTCGCTGGTCAGCGCCTGCAGCGACTTGCCATCAATGCAAGCCGAGCCGGATGACACCGGCAACAGACCGGCGACCATCCGCCCGAGGGTTGACTTGCCACAGCCAGACTCGCCCACCAGCCCGACCACTTCGCCCTTGGCAATGCGCAGGTCCACCCGATCAACCGCATGCGTCACTGACTTGGGCCTGCTCAGTTGCAGACGTTGCAGCACGTGCTCCAGCGTCGTATCGGGACTGGCTTTGCCGAACGTCTTGCTGACCTGGCGCAACTCGATGATCGGCGTCGATTCACTGTTCATCGGCGGCTCCCGGATGAAAACAGCGGACCCAGCGGCCCGGTGCAAGTTGTTGACTGGGCGGTTCCTGCGCGCAGGCCTCCGAAGCTCTGCTGCAGCGCGCGGCAAACGCGCAACCGGCGGGCATCGACAGCAGATCGGGGGCCATGCCCGGAATCTGCCGCAACCGCTGGCCGCGCTTGTTGCGGCTCGGCAAGCTGTCGATCAGCCCTTGGGTATAGGGATGTTGCGGGGTATCCAGCACCGCCGCGACGGTGCCTTGCTCGACGATGCGCCCGGCGTACATCACCGCGATGTCATCGGCCAGCCCGGCAACCACTGACAGGTCATGGGTAATCCAAATCAGCGACGTGCCCTGCTGGCGCACCAGCTTCTGCACTTCACTGAGAATCTGCGCCTGAATCGTCACGTCCAGCGCGGTGGTGGGTTCGTCGGCAATGATCAGGTCAGGCGAGTGCAGCAAGGCAATGGCAATTGCCACGCGCTGGCGCATGCCGCCGGACAATTGATGCGGATAAGCGCGCAAACGTTCGTCGGGGCTGGCGATCCCCAGCAAAGCCAGGGTGCGGCTGGCATGTGCGCGGGCTTCGGCGCGGCTGAGCGGTTGATGGGCGCGGACGGCTTCGATCATTTGCGTGTCGATGCGCAACACCGGATTGAGCGTCATCATCGGGTCCTGAAAGATCATCGCGATGCGATTGCCTTGCAGGTTGCGCAGCTCCTGGGGCGACAGCAGGGTCAGGTCGCGGCCTTGAAACAGCACCTGCCCGCCACTGATCCGCCCTGGCTCGTCGACCAGGCCGAGGATGGAAAAACCGGTCACCGACTTGCCAGATCCCGATTCGCCCACCAGGCCGAGAATACGCCCAGGCTGAATGCTCAGGGACACATCGCGCACCGCAGGCAACACGCCGGCGCGGGTATAAAACGAGGTGCACAGGCCGCGCACATCCAGCGTCGGTTGCGCGGCAGACGGCTGCTCGAAAGAGCTCAACGGCGCGCTCATCGCTGCAACCTCGGGTTGAGAACATCGCGCAGGCGGTCGCCCACCAGATTGATCGCGACAATGGTGATCAACAGCGCCAGCCCCGGAAAGAAGCTGATCCAGTATTCGTCGCTGAGCATGTACTGAAAGCCGTTGGCGATAAGCAAACCCAGGGACGGCTCGGTGATTGGCACGCCAAGGCCGAGGAACGACAGCGTCGCTTCCAGGGTGATGGCCCGGGCGATTTGCAAGGCACCGATGACGATCAGCGGCGGCAGGCAGTTGGGCAGAATGTGCCCGACTACAATGCGCCACGGCCCGATGCCCTGCCCGCGTGCGGCATCAACATACTCACGACGGCTTTCAGTCAGGGCCTGACCACGGGCAGTGCGCGCGTAATACGCCCACTCCAGCACCACCAGCGTCAGCATCACATTGCCGACGCCTTTGCCCAGCCAGGCGAGAATCATCAGCGCCATGAGAATGACCGGGAACGACAACAGCAAATCCACCAGACGCATCAGCAGCGCATCGACCCAGCCGCCTGCGTAGGCCGACAACAGGCCGAGCATGGTGCCGATCACGGCGGCGATCAGCGCCGAACCAATCCCCACCCACAGGCTGATGCGCAACCCGTAAATGATCGCCGACAGCAAATCGCGCCCCTGACCATCGGTGCCCAGCCAATAGGTGTAGCCACCGTCGATGTTCGCCGTGCCGGGCGGCAGGCGCGCGTCGAGCACGTTGAGCTGCATCAGATCATAAGGGTTCTGAAACACGATCCATGGTGCCAACGCGGCAACCAGCACGATGACCAGCAACAGCACCAGACCGACGATTGCCGTGGTCGAACCTTTGAATTCGGCAACCCCGCGCTGCCATGGCGACTGCGCCTTGAAGGTCGGTTTGGTGGTCGCAATAGAAACCTGGTTCATGGTTTCACCTCTACGCGGACCCGGGGATCGAGAAAGTAATACAAGCCATCCACGATCAGGTTGATTACCACGAAAATCACCACGACCACCATCAGATAAGCCACCACCACGGGTCTATCCAGCATGTTGATGCTGTCCAGAATCAGCTTGCCGGCACCGGGCCAGGCGAAAATACTTTCCGTCACCACCGCGTAGGCGATGGTCGATCCCAGTTCCATGGCCAGCACCGTGACCAAAGGAATCATGGTGTTGCGCATCACGTGCATGCACATCACGCGGATCGGCGAGAGGCCTTTGGCGCGGGCGAATTTGACGTACTCTTGCGGCAGCACTTCACGCACACCGGCGCGGGTCAGACGCAGCACCAGGGATATCTTGAACAGCGCCAGGTTCAATGCCGGCAGGATCAGATGTTGCAGCCCGTCCAGCGTCAGGAACGACCATTGCACGCCGAACAGCTCACGGGTTGCACCGCGTCCACTGGCAGGCAGCCAGCCCAGCTTGATGGAAAACAGCATGATCATCATCAACGCCACCCAGAATGCGGGCAGCGAAAAACCGATGATACTGGTGGCCATCAACAATCGGGAAAGCGGGTGATCGGGATAGGTGCCAGCGAACATCCCCAATGGCACGCCCAACACCACGGCCAGCAACATCGCGCTGAAGGCCAGTTCGAAGGTCGCCGGCAAACGCTGCACGATCAGGCGCATGGCATCTTCGTGATAGACAAAGCTCTGCCCGAGATTGCCGTACACCGCGCCTTGGAGAAACAGCAGGTATTGCTGCCACAGCGGTTTGTCCAGGCCCAGATGAGCGATGGCGGCCAGGCGTTCGCTCTGGTTCAGATCTTCCCCGACCAGGATATCCATCGGGTTGCCGATGGCGTTCAGGCCGATGAACACCACCAACGTCATGAGCAGCACAACCAACAGCGATTGGCTCAAGCGCCGCACAAGCCAGCCGATCATTCGCGTAACTCGCGGGTCGTGGGCTGGCCCGCAACCCATTCATCGCCGAGCAATTCCGGTTCGGCGTAGTTCTGCATCGCGTCGAAATGCTGTTCGATGTCTTCATTGAACAGCTGGCCGACCAAACCGTGAGCCAGGCGTTTGGCGCCTTCGCTGATGGCCGGGATATCACCGGAAACCGCCCCGTAGCTCAAAGATGCGGTGTAGTTGAAGCAATGAATCTGGCTGATTCCCGGGCAGGCGCCGGGGGTCTTTTCCTGAAATTCAAAGCTCAGGCCAAGGTCGGGCAAATCATCCAGTTCTGCATCGGGCGCGGCGTTGTCCGGCGGCGTGAAACTGTCGCTCCAGACCTTGATGTGCGGCGCGAACGCTGCGAATTCGGGACGCAACTGAAAGTTGGTACGAAAGCCGGTGGCGAACACCAGAAAATCGTATTCGAGTCTGGCGTTCGGCGTATCCAGCCACACGCCGCCAGCCGGATTGACCTGCACGGCAACAATCGGACTGTTCAACAAAAAGCGCGCGTTGGCCGAGCGGGAAACTCGCAAGGTGCTGCCCCGAGGTGGCGGCACTTGCTGGGCATTGAGGTATTTGCGAATCCGCCACTTCCACACATCCGGCAGACGCCAGTAGCCATGCGTCATGCCCGGACTGCCAGCGCCCTTGCCTTTGTTGATGCGCGGCAGTTCGGCGCGACGCACCAGCAGATCAACGCGCTGTGCGCCGGCTTCCAGCGCAGTGGCTGCGCTGTCCATGGCTGAAGCACCGCCACCGATGACCGCCACGCGTTTGCCGACAAACCAGTCGTCCTGCAAACCCGACGCCGAGTGAGTCCAGAGATGGCGCGGCAAATCGTTGACCAGATCCGGCACCCAAGGGCCACCTAATCCGTCACGACCGGTGGCCAGCACCACATGCCGCGCCACCACCTGCTGCACCTGGCCGGCATGGGCAATATCCAGTTCCACCAGGCTGTCGGCACGCGGCTGAACCCGTTCGACACGGTGTTCGTTGCGCACATCCAGGTCCAGCACCTTGCGATACCAGCGCAGGTAGTCAGCCCATTGCAGACGCGGGATTTTGTCCAGCGCATTCCATGCCGACAGGCCGAATTGCGCCTCGAACCAGGCACGGAAGGTCAATGCGGGCAAGCCCAATGCCGGACCGGTCAATTGCTTGGGCGAGCGCAGGGTTTGCATACGTGCAGTCGTGGCCCAGGGGCCTTCAAATCCCGTTGGCGCCTGGTCGAACACCCGGGCACTAACGCCCAGATTGCGCAGCTCCGCCGCCAACGCCAGCCCCGCCATGCCGCCACCGATAATGGCAATATCCAGTACAGCCTGCCCAGCGTTGAACCGCGGCTTGACCCAGGCGGCAGCAGGCAGATCCAGCCATTGCAGATCCTGGCGCAACCGGGCTTCCAGAAGGGCAAGACCAAGGGGTTCGTTCACGTGGGACATTCTTAATACTCGGAGTGGCTTGCTGAGGAAATTGCTCAATTTCTATACAAAAAGCATTCCACAGTCATAGATTTACGCATTCATAGGCCTATTGAATGCAGATTCCGAATACTAAGAGCCACACCTTATTCCATCAACTTTAAAAAACGAATATTGATATTCTTAAAAATTATTAACGAGAGGGAAATGCAGGCTCTGCCGATCCACTAACGCGCCTAACCGGCGTAAATGCTCTGCAATAAAGCATCGTGGGTCGCGGGATCATGCATGATCAAGTCGGGCAACAATGCCTTGGCCGAGTCCGCCAACTCGGTTACCAATGCTTGTGCGACATCCGACAGCGGGCTGGCAAATGCGGAAATCAAACCGAAGAAGAAGGGGATGTTGCACTCGATAGGCCGCACTACAACCCCGTCCAGCGGCACGCCGACGGCGGTGAAGGGATCGACCAGCGCGACGCCCAGCCCGACACGCGCCATTTGCATGGCCACCAATGAAGTATTGGTATCAAGCATCAGCGGCTCGCCTCCGCCGTGATCCTGAAACGCCTTGTCGATGCGTCGGCGGAACCGATAAGGATTGGACATGGTGATCAGTGGTTGCCGGGCCAGTACTTCCATGGGCAAGACTTCCAGCTTCGCCAACTCCGAATCAGCCGCCAGCACCGCAACGCAGGGCGACTCGCCAATCCAGTGGATGTCCAGGCCGCGATGTTCCAGCGGCAGGCTCACGGCGCCCAGGTCCATGGTCTTGGAAAGCACCGCCTGCACGACGTTTTCCGGGGACATGCTGTGCAACTGAATCTGTTGCGGGCGTAAATCCTGCGGCAAGCGTGACAATGCCAGCGGCAACAGCCCGGCTGCCAGCGCCGGAATTGCCACCAGCTTGATCTGGCGGTTTTCGTCCAGGGCGATGTGCTGCGCGCGCTGGCGGATATTGCGAATCCCCAGCAAGGCGCTCTCGACATCGGCGTACATCATGAATGCCTTCTGGGTCGGCGTGACCTTCGGGCCGCTGCGCTCGAACAGGGCAAAACCCAACTCCTGTTCAAGCTCCTGAATGACTCGCGTCACCGATGGCTGGGAACGACCGAGCATCTTCCCTGCCGCAGTCACACTGCCCGCCGACATGACGGCCGCAAACGCTTCGAGTTGCCGCAAATCCATACACACGCCTTGAAGATCGAAATGAAGAGTCCGCTCTCCTCCGGGCAACCTGAACGGAACGAGAAACGCCCGCAAAGCCTAACCATAGTTTCGATCAGCGTCGATGCCGTTTGACAGCCGCCGTCCTGCGCCAGGGCTCAAGGGCGCGCGACACGCTCAATCCACGGAAATATTCACCGTGGTTTCAGGCTTCGCTGCCGCAGGCTTCTTGGGCAGTGTGATATTCAGCACGCCTCTGCTGAAATGCGCCTGAATATGCTCGGCATCCACCCCTGTGGGCAGGCTGAAGGTTCTTTCGAAATGCCCATAACGGCGTTCCGTCAAATGATAATTGGCGGATGGGTCCGACTTGTCCTCGGGCTTTTCGCCTTTGATCCGCAGGTTGCCGTCGATGACCTTGACGGTCAGGCTCTGCTCGTCAGCCCCAGGCACTTCAGCGGCGATTTCATAGGCGGTTGCGGTTTCCCGGATATCCACGGCGGGTGCCTGGACGCCGGAAAACTCACCTGACCAGAACGGCTGCACGTCAAACCGGCCGCTGCGGGAAAGGATTGCAGGCAGGCTGTTGAATTCGTTGAGCAGATGGTCGAATTGCTGACGGATGCGGTCCAGCGGATGCCAATTACCGGGACCGGTTGCCGGTTTTTTCTCATCTTCAGGCGTCGGAGTTTTTGGCTCGGAATCATTCATGGCACATGTCCTCCACAGAACAGCTGACGGGGTACGCAAACATTGATTCTAGTACATGGCCATTCGTGGGAGGCGCCAAGAGTGCTAAAGGTAACCGACAGCGCGCGATGACTTAACAGACACCCATAAAAAAAGCTCCCGGATATTCTCCGGGAGCAAGAAGCGAAGCAACTCGTTATTCATCGTTATCGGTATAACTTGTTATCAATAGAGACGATCAACAACACGTACATCGGACTGCTGTTGTGTGGCGATCCATTCATTCTTCAGGGTTTGCAGAACCCGGTTCATGAACACTTTGTCAGCGGCTGCTTTCTTGCCAACGTAGCCGTGGCCGCGACGGTAGGTGCGCAGGCGGGCCCGCATTTCCGGGTGGCTCTGGCCAAATTCGTTTTCCTGGCAAGTCAGCGGATCGACATGAACATCGCCTTCGTTGCTGATCCACAATACATGGCTGTCCAGCGTATCTTTGCGCGCGGCAAACAATTGAGCCAGCTCATCGATAGTAGGTTGTTTGTTCAAATTCATTTGAATGCTCCTTGACCGCTCGTCAACCGGGTTTAATTAGTTAGCTAATACACATGATCAATCGGCCAGTGGATTTGTGTCGCTGCACCTGCATGACATTCAATGTCAGACAACTTGCAGATCCGGCCCATGAATAGATGCGTGTAGCCTTGATAAACACTGCTGCGCAAGAGCACCACAACGAGAGGAGAAGTTGCGAAAAGTCTGATTCAAAAGGCTATTACAGCGCTGACAACTAACAATTGACTGTCAACCACAAGCCTCATGAGGACGTTTCGCCAGCATCTCGAATCCGGTCAGGGATCATGCCAGGTCAGCTTCATCAATCTGCCTTGTGGGCAGCACACATCCGGGAACACCACGACGGCTCGTCGTGCATGTCAGAACACCCTTTTACCGCTCTCCCGATCGGGGAGACAGCTGCATAATGCAAGGCGAAGGGAGAAGCGTCAACACTTATGTAGTGATTTTTTTAGAGCACTACATATTTTTATTCTGACCGCCCGGTCACCGCTCTCCCCGTCTGCCGCGCCGCGCTGCGCTGCCAGTCGTGCCGTCAGAGAGCCGTTGTTGAGCCCTCGAGCATCTTGCGGACTTTCTCCAGCAGCGCGTTCAACTTGAACGGCTTGATGACCATATCCATGCGTTCGCCGAGGAAACGTTGCCGGTTTATTGCGTTTTCCGCGTAACCTGTCATGAACAGCACAGGCAGGTTTTCCCGCCATACCCGCGCGCGTTCGGCCAGTTCCCTGCCGTTCATGTGCGGCAAGCCGACATCGGACAGCAGCAGGTCCACCGACGGATCGTTCTCCAGAATGTTCAGAGCGGTGGCAACGTCTGCGGCCTGGGTGCAACGGTAACCGTTGTCCACCAGCAGCTCGTTGACGAACATCCGTACCGATGCTGTGTCCTCGACGATGAGAATATGCTCCCCGGCACCCGGCTGGACCGGTATCCCGGGTTCCGCCTGTGCCGGCAGCACGTCGATGGCCGCAGGAATCATCAGTGTCACTTCAGTGCCATGTCCGGCAACGCTGCGAATCAGCACATCCCCGCCGGATTGCCTGGCGAAGCCGTAGATGGTTGAAAGCCCGAGCCCGGTCCCTTCACCAATGGGTTTGGTGGTGAAGAACGGGTCGAATACCTTGTCGATCACGCTGTGGTCGATGCCGACCCCGTCATCCTTGACCGACAACGCGATATACGCCCCGTCGGCCACGCGAGGATCGCCTTTGGAGTGCGCGGCAAAGGTCGTGACCCGCACGTTGCCGCCGCCGGGAAGTGCATCCCGCGCGTTGATGACCAGATTGAGGATCGCGCTTTCCAGCTGGCTGGAATCCACCAACGCCACGGCGGATTTGGAGGTCAGGTCCAGGGTCAGCGTAATGCGCTTGCCAATGGTGCGGCTGAGCAGGTCTTCCAGGGAGCGAATGTGCTCGTTGACATCGATGGGCCGGGCATCCAGTGGCTGCTGACGGGCGAACGCCAACAATCGATGCGTCAGGGCCGCGGCACTCATGGCCGAAGCCAGGGCCGCGTCGGCGTAGCGCGCAACCCGTTCCGGGCGGTTTTCAGCGGTGCGTTTCTTGATCAGTTCGATGCCGGTGATGATCCCGGTCAGCAGGTTATTGAAGTCATGGGCGATGCCGCCGGTGAGCTTGCCGATGGCGTCCATTTTCTGTGCCTGCAACAGCTGCGCTTCTGTGCGGGCGCGCTCGGCGACTTCATGGGCCAGCCGGGTGTTGACACTGTCGAGCTGGCGCAGATGCGACTGCTCGCGCTGTCGATGCTCGGTGACATCCTCGACAAATACCAGGCTCAGCTCCGGCGTCCGGTAGGGGGAAATCTGCCACTCGGTTTCACGGACGTCACCCTTGACCGCCATCAGCAGCGTGCCTCTCCAGCGTTCTCCTGCAAGCAGTCCGGCGCGCAGTTGCTGAATGATCTCTTCCTGGCCTGCCGAAAGGGAATCGAGCATCGTGTGCTGGGAAATACTTTTCTGAATCAGCTGGGCGAACGCGTGGTTGCATTCATGCACTTTGAGGTCGGCGTCCATCACCGCAATGGGCGCGGAAATGTTGACGAAGATTTCCCGGAACCGTGCCTCGCTCTCGCGCAGGGCGTATTCGGTGTCGCGCACTCGCAGCAGCGTGCGCAGGGTTGCCAGCAACACATCCCCGTCCACCGGATGCACCAGATAGGCATCGGCACCGGCTTCCAGACCGGTGACGATATCGGCGGTCTGGATTGAGGCTGCCGACACATGCACGACCGGCAATAGCGCCGTGCGCGGCTCAGAGCGCAGCAGGCGCACGATGTCAAAACCGCTCATATCCGGAAGGTTGACGTCGAGAATCAGCGCATCCGGCGCTTCAGAAGCAATCAGCGCCAGGCCTTCATTGCCCGTGCCGGCTTCAAGCACGACAAAGTCGTGCTGCTCCATGCGTCGGCGCAAGGCATAACGGGTCGCAGCGTTGTCATCGACGATCAATAGCCGGATTTCACGCTTCATCGCCAGGCTCTCCGGCAATCGCCAACGGAATGATGACGAAGAAGGTCGAACCAACGCCAGGTTTGCTCTGCACCCCTACCCGTCCGCCCAACAGTTCGGCGAAGCGTTTGCACAGGGACAATCCAAGGCCCGTGCCGCGCCAGCGTTTTTGCAGGGGCGAGTCGATCTGCGAGAAATCTTCGAACAGCTCACCGAGCATTTCTTCAGGAATGCCCACACCGGTATCGCTGACGGCGAAACGCACTTCATTGGCGTTTTCCATGCACGCCGAGACCCGCACCTCACCGCGCTGGGTGAACTTCAGGGAGTTGGAGATAAAGTTACGCAGGATCTGCCCGGCCTTTTTGTCATCGGTGAACAGCCGTGGCAAGCCGATGGGCTCTTCGAAAATCAGGTCCACCGACGACATATTGACGATCGGGCGAAACATCCCGCGCAGGGCGGCAAACAAGTCGAGCATGTCGAACCAGGCCGGGGAAATAGTGATGCGCCCGGCCTCGATCTTGGCCAGATCCAGAAGATCATCGACCATGTCGGACAGCTCACGTGCAGCACTGCTGATAAACGCAACCTGGCGGTGCTGTTCGGTGGCCAGCGGCCCGTCGATTTCATCGGTGAGCAGGCTGGAAATACTCAGGATCGAACCCAGCGGCGTGCGGAACTCGTGACTCATGTAGGACAGGAAACGGCTTTTCAGATCCGATGCCTGACGCAGTTCATCGGCCTGATTGTCGAGTTCGGCATACAGCGCGAGCACGCCTTGATTGGTTTCATCGAGTTCGCTGCGCAAGGCGTCGGCTTCAGCCTGCACGCGCGCCAGCTCAAGGCTGAGATCATTTTGGTCGGCAGGTGACTCAGACATTGGCTGTCTCCAGAGCTATCACTAAAACAGTCACGTCATCACGACCCCGGCAATAATCACGATGCAGCACTGCCGCGATGACCGCCGGATGGCGGAACGCCAACCCCGCATACTCGCGCAGGTCCCAACGTGATTGCAGTCCATCGCTGTACATGATCAACAATTGGCCACCGACCTGAGGGAAATCGAACGCCTGGGCTTTACGAAATTGCAGGCCCACGATGCCTGGATGAGAAGCCAGGCCACGAGGCCTTTCTGCGCCAATCAGGGTGCCGCCAATATTACCTATGCCGACGAACCGCAATGAATCGCCAGCGCCATCAAATTGCGCGACAGCAGCGGCGCCGCCTCGGGTGCCGCGCATGGCGTCGTGCATTTCTTCCAATATGAACGCTGGAGAAGCAAAAGGTTGTCGGACAAATGCATTCTCACCCGCCCGCGCCGCTATCTCGGCGTCTTCGCCATGGCCCAGGCCATCAACCATCAAGACGCTGACCCAGCCCGCCTTGATCGCCAGTGACCAGACATCGCCGCAGGCCGGGTCGTCGTGCAGGGAATGCTGGCTGACGCCGAACCTGACGTCGCTGATCGACTGCCCACGGGGGAAAAACCGCGCCAGGACCACCGAGCCACGCGCATCGGAATGCACATCGAAGACATCCGCCTGACGGGAAATCGCGCCAAGCCCGATGCCTTGGGTGCCGCGGGTGGAAAACCCGTCCGCCAGACAGTCATGCACATCGAACCCGGGGCCACGGTCGACTGCAATCACTTCGATGGCCTGTAAAGAAGGCGTGCGGAAGGTACGCAAGTGCAGCTCACCGCGCGTCGCATGCTTGAGCAGATTGCTCGCCAGTTCGGTGGTCACCAGTGCTGCTCGACCGGCATCGGCCTCACAGAAATCCAGCGCTTGGGCAAGTTGCTGAACCGTACGTCTGGCGTGTCCTACCTGGCTGCTGTCTTCGATCAACAAAACCTGCGTCAGGGTGCTGCGCAGCATCATATCCATCGGGTGATCGTTACCCGTGTGCCAGCGCCGGGCGCTGTATCCAGTTCAAACTCGTCCACCAGACGCTTGGCGCCGGTGAGGCCCAGGCCCATGCCTTTGCCGGAGGTCCAGCCATCGGTCATGGCCAGTTTAAGATCAGCGATGCCGGGGCCTTCGTCGCGGAACGTGATGCGCAAACCAGTGCGCAGATTGTCGTCGAGGATTTGCCAGTCCATATGCCCGCCCCCGCCGTAGACCATGGTGTTGCGGGCGAGTTCACTGACCGCCGTGACCATTTTGGTCAGGTCGATCAGGCGCATCCCGCACTCCTGGGCGAGCTTGCGCGCCGTCTGGCGCGCCAGTACCACATCCTGTTCGATCAGCACGGGTTGAGAACCCTCGCTACGCACGGTCATTGTGCGTGCGCTCGCTCGTGCAGCAGTTTCATCCCTCGCTCCACATTGAGCGCAGTGCTGACGCCGGGCAAGGTCATGCCCAGTTCGACCAGCGTGATCGCTACGGCAGGTTGCATGCCCACCAGCACGGTTTCGGCGTCCATGATTCGCGACAGGCCGGAAATTGTGCCGATCATGCGTCCGACGAACGAATCGACAATGTCCAGCGCCGAGATATCAATGAGCACACCACGCGCTGACGTCTTGCTGATGAGCTCGGAGAGGTCATCCTGCAGGTTCAGGGCGAGTTGATCATGCATATCCACTTGAATCGTGACGAGCAGGTAAGCACCCATTTGCAGAATCGGAATACGTTCCATGGGTCTACACCGCCTTGGTGACGGTCAAACCCAGACGCCGCAGGGCCAGCGCCAGCGCATCGGCGAGATTGGCCTTGGTGACCACGCCTTGCAGGTCCAGGCCCAGGTGCACGATGGTCTGCGCGATTTGTGGACGCACGCCGCTGATGATGCAATCAGCACCCATCAAGCGAATGGCGGTCACTGTTTTCAACAGGTGCTGGGCAACCAGGGTATCAACCGTCGGCACGCCGGTGATGTCGATAATGGCAATCTCGGAACCGGTGTCGACAATGCGCTGCAGCAGCGATTCCATGACCACTTGGGTACGTTGCGAATCCAGGGTGCCGATCATCGGCAATGCCAGCACGCCATCCCACAGTTTCACCACGGGCGTGGACAGCTCGAGCAGTTCTTCCTGCTGGCGCTTGATCACCGCTTCACGGGATTTCTGGAAGGTCCGAATGGTGTGCATGCCCAAGGCATCCAGCAGCTCGGAAATTTCCAGAACCTGCTCGGCCAGCAGCGTCGGGCTGTCTTCGTATTCGCTTTGCAGCATCGCGAACAACGGGCCTTTCAACGAGAAAATGAAGCTGGCGGTCTGCTGCGAATCCTGGCCGCTAAGGGCGCGACTGTGAGAGAGCTTTTCCAGGAACAGGCGAATTTCATCCCAGTCGCTGCCACCCAGCGACTGATGACTGCCCTTCTCGGCCACGGAAATCACCAGGCGCAGAAAGTCATCCGCCTGCAATTTCAGGTCTTCTTCCTTGATGTTGCGAGTTGCGCCGCTCGCTTCCAGGCTGGAAAGCCATTTGGCGGTCAAACCGGACTGGGATTTTTTCAGAGCGTCAACGGTACGCTGTTGCAGTGCTGCCATGTTCTTGAACTCCTGGAACAGTGCGGTCTTCACAGCAGGGCTGGAAGAAAACTAAAATAGTGGCGTTTTGACAAGAAATAGTCGTTGCGCGGAATTCTCTACACATTGCGCCGAATTGCAAGTGTGCGGCGAGCTACAGGCGGCATTCAAAGGCACTCTTAAGATAACTAACGCGGCAGCAAACGCTTTTTTTCAATCCGATTGGATACATTACGCTAAATATCAGCAGCTTGGTCAATTCAGAGAATTAACCCCCCCAGCGCTGGTGCTGGCCCACATTAATTAACGCCGGAAAATCTCTCGGCGATTTTTTCGATCACCGCACGCACCCGGGCGGTATGGCGCAGATCTTCATGGGTCACCAGCCAGACATCATAAGTCGTCAACCGGAAACGCTCGGGCCAGATGCGCGCGAGGCCGTCCATTTCGCCAAGGCAAACCGGTAGCTCGCCAATACCGATCCCCGCCGCAACGGATTTACGCATCATGAACCCTGAATTGACCGTCGCGACCAACCGCCCCTCGGTGATGGGCTCGGAGCACATGGTCGGTGGTTTTCCTGTCTCCATATAAGGCTGATACATGATCAAATCATGCCCGGCAAACCCTGCCGGCGGCTGGCCGCAACGCTCGACGTAGCCCGCCGATGCGAACAGCCCCACCGGCCAGCGGGCAATACAGCGGGCGATCAGATCCGGATTCTCGGGCTTGACGTTGCGAATCGCGATATCAGCTTCACGCTTGGACAGGCTCGCCACTTCAATCGAAGTGTCGAGCCGGACTTTGATGTCCGGATGAATCTGGTGCAGGCTGGCAATGGCCGGGATCACGAAGTCGACGGCAAGGGAATCAGTACTGGTGATGCGCACCTCGCCGGTCAAGCGCTCGTCCAGACCGAGTATCTGCCGTTGCAACTCCAGCGCCGACTGCTCCATTTTCTGTGCTGCTCTTAACGCCGCTTCCCCCGCAACCGTCAGCACATAGCCGTCCGAAGTGCGCAGAAACAAGGTCGTGCCCAAAGCTTTTTCCAGCGCGCCGAGCCGCCGTCCCACCGTGGCCTGATCCACGCCCAGCACCCGCGCCGCCCCACGAAGCGTGGCCTTGCGGCATATAGCCAGAAATATCCGGGTGTCATCCCAGTTCATACGCCGCCTCTCGTGATGCATTTGTGCATCCTAGTCATGAGAATTCACTGCAAGTCTGCATCATTAATCATCGTTACCATGGGCTCAGCCAAGCACTTTCGGTGCTTTCACCAGATTTGCGGGAAACCTACTCATGCTTACGACCACTGATTGCTCTTCTCCCGGGCGTAATAACGTCTGGCTGCACATTCTCGCCGGCCTGTGTGCCAGCCTGGTCAGCATCGGCCTGGCGCGCTTCGCCTACACGCCGCTGATTCCGTCGCTGATCGGTGCGCACTGGTTTTCCGCGTCCGACGTGATCTACCTCAGCGCCGCAAACCTGATCGGCTATCTGATCGGCGCACTCGCCGGGCGTCCTATCGCCGCGCGTCTGTCCAACGGCCATAGCCTGCGACTGATGATGCTGCTGGCAACCGCTTCGTTCTTTGCTTGCGCCTTTCCGCTGTCGATCACCTGGTTCTTCAGTTGGCGCCTGTTGTCCGGCATCGCCGGCGGCGCAATCATGGTGCTGGTGGCGGCGACAGTGATTCCCCACGTCCCTGCCGCGCGTAAAGGCCTGGCCAGCGGCGCGATCTTTCTGGGTGTCGGCCTGGGTATTGCGGGCTCCGGGACGCTGGTGCCCTTTCTGCTGTCGCTGGGCCTGCGTGACGCCTGGATCGGCCTTGGCCTGGTGTCCTTGCTGTTGACCGCTGTCAGCTGGTTCGGCTGGCCTTCGACGAGTGCCACGGCGGCGGTCAATGCGGCTGCGGTACAGAACGCTCAGCCTGGTAAACCAGCGCCACTGGACGCAGCGGTTTATCTGCTGTTCGGCCAATACGCCCTAATGGCCGTAGGCCTGGTGCCAGCCATGGTATTTCTGGTGGATTACGTGACCCGAGGCCAGGGTGCCAGCGCGCACATCGGTGCGTTGATCTGGGTGATGTATGGCGTTGGCGCGATCCTTGGGCCAGTCATTTATGGCTTCCTTGCTGACCATCTCGGGGCGCGGAATTCGATTCGCCTGGTATTGCTGGTCCAGGCCCTTGCCGTCGCCGGGTTGTGCCTGACCCACTCTTATCCGCTGCTGGCGTTGCTGGCGGTGATCATTGGTTCGTTTCCGCCGGGTATCGTCCCGTTGGCCTTGGCCCGTATTCACGAATTGGTGCCGGGTCACGAACAGCAACAAGTTGCCTGGAGCCGCGCAACGGTGTCGTTCGCCACCTTTCAGGCGCTGGCGGGCTACGGTTATTCGGTGGTCTTCAATGGCAATGGCGGGCACCACGTGATGCTGTTTGCCATCGCGGCCGGGGCCATCGCAGTCGCCCTGATTGCAGATATTGGACTGGCGTTGATCAATCGTAAAAGCGCAGCGGCAGAGCAAACACCGAGCCCGGACGCGACTGTGTAGGAGCGAATATATTCGCGAGGTGATATTCCAGGAATACATCTGCGTTGGCACAAAAAAACGGCGCCGCACCCATACTTGGCAGTCAGTGCCGAGTAGCTGTTCATCAGGTTGCGGTAGTTCGGGATGCGTGGCGACAGCAGGTTGGCCAGGCCTTCCATGTCGTTGCGCCAGTCGACTTGCAGCTCGCAAGCGACCGAGAACCAGTTGACCAGTTGAGCGCCAGCGGCGGTCATGCGTGCCCACGAGGCTTGCTGCACGGTTTCATTGAAGGTGCCGGAAGCATCCGTCACGACGAATACTTCGAACCCTTCAGCCAAAGCCGACAATGTCGGGAAGGTCACGCAGACGTCAGTCACAACACCCGCGATGATCAGTTGCTTGCGGCCAGTGGCTTTCACCGCCTTGACGAAATCTTCGTTGTCCCAGGCATTGATCTGACCTGGACGCGGGATGTACGGCGCGTCCGGGAACAGTTCCTTGAGTTCTGGAACCATCGGGCCGTTCGGACCGCTTTCAAAACTGGTGGTGAGGATGGTCGGCAGTTTGAAGAACTTGGCGACGTCGGCGAGGGCCAACACGTTGTTCTTGAACTCGTTAGGCTGGAAATCCTGAACCAGAGAGATCAGGCCCGTCTGGTGGTCGACCAGCAAAACAACTGCGTCGTCTTTGTTGAGGCGCTTGTAGGGGGTGCTCATGGTTGACTCCTTTGAGATTTACGGGTTTTCGGGTAATCAGAATGCGAAACACGAACAGCCGAATGCGCCCCAGAAACCCTGGAAGTCGCTGACCGGTACGCTCGACATACGAGCGCGTTCGTGGCTGTGGGCGTGCACGGTGCATGGCCCCGCGCACTGGTGAACCTGGGCCAGCATCGGCGAGTTCTGGCGCCAGTGGCCGGGGACTTTGACCACCGGCGACCAATCGGGCAGCACAGGTACGCTGGGCGGTGCGAGTTTTTCGAAATCGCCGCTGCCGTACACCACCTTGCCGTCTACCACGGTCAGCACCGACTCGATCCACTTGATGGATTCCTCGTCGACGCTGAAATAGTCCGCCGACAAAGCCACCAGATCGGCGAGTTGGCCGACTTTGATCATGCCTTTCTTGCCCTGCTCGGACGAAAACCAGGCGCTGCCGTGGGTGAAGAGTTCCAGGGCGATGTCCCGGGACAGACCTTCCGGATACAGCTCCAGCCCGCCAACCGTACGGCCGCTGACCATCCAGTACAGGGAAGTCCACGGGTTGTAGCTCGACACCCGAGTCGCGTCGGTGCCCGCGCCGACGGGTACGCCTTCGGCCAGCATGCGTTTGATCGGTGGCGTGTATTCGGCAGCCTTGGCCCCGTAACGCTCGACAAAATATTCGCCCTGGAAGGCCATCCGGTCCTGAATCGCGATACCGCCGCCCAAGGCCCGCACGCGCTCGATGTTTTTCGGCGTGATGGTTTCGCAGTGGTCAAAAAACCATGGCAGACCGTTGAACGGGATGTCGCGATTGACCTTCTCGAATACGTCGAGCATGCGCGTGATGGATTCGTCGTAAGTGGCGTGCAGGCGGAACGGCCAGCGATGCTCCACCAGATGGCGCACCACAGGTTCCAGGTCCTGCTCCATGCCGGCTGGCAGATCCGGCCGAGGCTCAAGGAAGTCTTCGAAGTCGGCTGCGGAGAAGGCGAGCATTTCCCCGGCGCCGTTATGGCGCAGGAAATCGTCGCCCTGATGCAGCTGAACGGTGCTGGTCCAGTTCTTGAAGTCGGTCAGTTCTTCTTTCGGCTTCTGGGTGAACAGGTTGTAGGCGATACGTACGGTCAGCTGTTTTTCTTTAGCGAGCTCTTCGATGACGGCGTAGTCATCCGGGTAGTTCTGGAAACCGCCGCCGGCATCAATGGCGCTGGTCACGCCCAGGCGATTGAGTTCGCGCATGAACTGACGCGTGGAGTTGACCTGGTATTCCAGCGGCAGCTTCGGCCCTTTCGCCAGGGTCGAGTACAGAATCATCGCGTTAGGCTTGGCCACCAGCATGCCGGTTGGATCGCCGTTGGAGTCGCGGACGATCTCGCCACCCGGCGGGTTCGGCGTGTTGCGGGTGTAACCGGCGACACGCAGTGCGGCACGGTTGAGCAAGGCGCGGTCATACAGGTGCAGCACAAATACCGGTGTATCCGGCGCGGCCTGGTTGAGCTCTTCCAGGGTTGGCATGCGTTTTTCGGCGAACTGGAATTCGTTCCAGCCGCCCACCACGCGCACCCATTGCGGCGTAGGCGTGCGATCAGCCTGATCCTTGAGCATGCGCAAGGCATCGGCCAGCGACGGCACGCCTTCCCAACGCAGTTCGAGATTGTAATTCAGACCGCCACGGATCAGGTGCAAGTGAGAGTCGTTGAGGCCGGGGATCACCGTGCGTTTTTGCAGATCGATCACCTGCGTCGCGCTGCCGCGCAGCGCCATCACTTCAGCTTCGCTGCCCACGGCGACGAAACGGCCGCCGCTGATGGCGACCGCACTGGCAGTCGGCTTTTCACGGTCGACGGTATGGAATTGTCCGTTGTACAGAATCAGCTCGACGTTCATAGCGGTTCCTTCGACAGAGGATTGAGAAGCGCCGGCATAACCGGCAAAAGGCAAAGAGGGAAACAGTGCGGCGGCGGCACTGAGCAGCGTGCCCTTGGCGACGAAGCGGCGTCGCTCCAGATCGGTTTTGTCGTCACTCATGGCGTTACTCCACGGGTTTGCTTTCCGGCGCAGCATTCAGCCATGGCGCAAACAGGCGCGTTGCTGCGGGCATCAGGAGGTAGACCACCAGCAGGACGATGGTCACGGTGACCAGTGCGGTGCTCACCACGTAATTGGCGAGAAACGGACTCAAGGTAAAAACCGGGTGCCAGATCAACGGAATCAGCAGGGTCAGCGGGCAGATCACCAGGAACGTCACGCACGCCTGCTTCCAGCGCGGCGGCGGCGATTTAGACGATTCCGTGGCCGGTGTGAACCAGAATTCGTTGTGCGGATTGACCTCGATCTGGTCGCCGTCGGCGAGCAACGGCTGGGCTTCTGCCACCAACCGGCTGCGTTCCGCGGAATCGAGCCAGCTCTGCATGGCGTCAGTGGAGTGAAAACGCAGCACGCAGGTAAACAGTTGCAGACCATCAGCCTTGCTGCGGATGACATCCACGCCGAGGTGACCCGGATAGCTGCCGGCAATCGATACGATGCGCCGCAGCCAGGCTTCATAATCAGCCTCCAGCCCGGCCTTGATCCGGTGCTTGATGACCAGGGTGACCACTTCGTTGAACACTGGCTGGCTGACCACAGCCGCCTCGGCGCTGAAGAGTGAAGGTGCATCAGACATAACGTAACGCTCCGCTAAAACGTGCGTTGAGGGCCAGCCGTCCCGGCCCGGCCATAAACACAGTAGTAAAGATGATCAGCAGCAGCCAGCCGAACTGCCCTTCTTCCAGACTCCATTGCGGATGGACGACCAGCAAGGCCACCAGCAGCACGACGATGATGGGCAGGCACGACAGGCGCACGAACAGACCGGCGGCGATGAAAATCGGGCACACCACTTCGGCGAAGATCGCCAGGATCAAGGTCAGGCTTGCGCCCATGTGGAAGGGATCTTCGATAAGCGACAGCTGCGCCTGGAAGTTGAGCAGCTTGGGCAGCCCGTGAACGATCAAGAGGAAAACGGCGGCGCTGATCCGCAGAAACAGCAGGCCGAGGTCCTGAGCGTTGTTTTCCAGCGTCGAATTAGTCATGGCGCCACCAGCAAGTTAAGGAATGGCCAGAGCACGCTGCGCGTGTCCTGGCCAACTCTGAATTTGATAGTGCCCAGCGGGGTGCGGCAAAAATTGAATGGTTGTGCTTTCTTTGCCGATCAGCGTTGACGGCTAGGGCGCGACGTCCAGCGCCTGGGACATGAACTGGCTGATCCGCGCGCGCAACCAGCGTTCGGCCGGATCGTTATCGTGAACCCCGCTCCAGACCATCGACAGCTCGGCTTCGTTGATCGGAAACGGCGGATCGTCAGCGCGCAAGGCGCAGCCTTCAACCAGCGCACAGGCCGCGTAGTCGGGCACGGTGGCGATCAGTTCGGTGCCCGCCAGCAATGCCCGCAGCCCGTTGAACTGCGGGACCGCCAACACCACCTTGCGCGCCCGCCCGACCTTGGCCAGATCCAGATCGATGTTGCCGCTCAAGTCGCCCGAGAACGACACCATCGCATGGGGCCGCGCGCAATATTCGTCGAGGGTCAAAGGCCCGGGCCGGGCGTCGCCACGCAGAACCTTGCAGCCGATATCGCGCAGTTTCTTGCGCTTGGCATTGGCGGGCAGGTCCGTGGTGTAGCTGACGCCCACCGAGATTTCCCCGGATGCCAACAAGGCTGGCAGCAATAAATAGTTGGCGCGTCGCACGACAACAATGATGCCCGGCGCTTCCTCGCGCAGCTGCGTCAATAGCGGCGGCAGCAAACCAAACTCGGCGTCATCGGACAATCCGATACGGAACACGTCGGTGCTGGTAGACGGGTCGAAATCCTTGGCCCGGCTGACGGCTCCGGAAATGGTGTCCAGTGCCGGCTGGATTTCCTTGAGGATGTCCAGGGCCCGCGCGGTCGGTTCCATGCCCCGGCCATTGCGCAACAGCAGCGGATCATCGAACAGATCCCTCAGCCGCGCCAACGCCGCGCTCACCGCCGGCTGCCCCATGAACAGCTTTTCCGCGACCCGGGTCAGGTTGCGCTCGAACATCAAGGCTTCAAAGATCACCAGCAAGTTGAGGTCGACACGGCGCAGGTCGTTGCGATTCATGAGTGGGGTCCAGAACGAAGAAAATGAAAAGGCAGCCGGGCTTATCTGCTGCTCAAGTAAGCACTGTAGATGGGGGCCTGCCTTGTATGGATGTGCTTTTGATTCGCAAAAATACACCGTGATCTGTAGGACCGGCTTTAGCCGGGAGAGCGTCCTCCCGGCTAAAGCCGGTCCTACAGAATGATGTGGCGAGCCTTCAGCTCTAGCACCCGCAGACAATTTTGCGCACAGCCCGTCAATTCATGCCAGCCCGTTCCTGTCAGATTGACCCGCGCTTGCCGGACATTCGGTTCAGCGTAGTCGCTTCACTCAAAAGGGCATGAATATGCGCAACCGATTTACCCTGCTGACTTCCGTGGCGCTGCTGGCGTCGGGTCAGGCCTTGGCTGTCCATGCCGAAGAGCCACATGGCTTTGTTGAGGATTCGACCCTCAATCTGTTATCGCGAAACTTCTTCCTGCACAACGATTACCGCACCGGACATGAGCAGAAGAACTACAAGCAGGAGTGGGCACAAGGCTTTATTGCCAATCTCAAATCCGGCTTTACCCAGGGCGAGATTGGCGTTGGCATTGATGCCCACGGGTTTTATGGTTTGAAGCTGGACAGCGGCCGCGGGCGTTCCGGCACCGGGTTGCTGCCACTGGACAGCCAGGGCCGCGCCGAAGATGACTATTCCAGCGCGGGCGCTGCGCTCAAGCTCAAGTATTCGCAAACCACGTTGAAGTTCGGCGAAATGGAAGTCGAAACACCAGTTTTCGATACCGCCGACAAGCGCTTGCAACCGGAGTACGCCACCGGATTCTTCCTCGACAGCCAGGAAATCCAGGGCGTAAGGCTGGTGGCCGGGCACTTCACGGCATTCAAGAATCAGGACGCCTCGACCACTCACGGCGACTTCGCCGGTTACGGCGCAAGCACGCGCGACGCCAGCATCAGCCTGGCCGGGATCGAACTCTCGGGCGATGGTCCTCTGGGAGGTTCGCTGTATGCCTCGCAACTCTCGGACACCTGGCGGCAGTACTACGCCAACCTGCACTTTAACCGACAGCTGTCCGCAGACAGCTCGGTGCTGCTGGACAGTAATCTGTACCGAACGCTGGACACCGGCAACGCCGACGCCGACGCCGGCTCGATCAACAATACAGCGTACAGTTTGTCGGCCAAATATCGGCTGGGCAGTCAGGCGCTGACCCTCGGTTATCAGAAGATTGACGGCGACACGCCATTCGATTTCGTCGGCGGCGATTCGATTTATCTGGCCAACTCGATCAAATATGCCGACTTCAACGGCGCGCATGAGCAGTCTTATCAGGTTCGCTACGACCTGAACTTCGCAACGCTCGGTGTCCCGGGCCTCAAGTTCATGACCCGCTATGTGACCGGTCGGCAGATCGACGGGACCAAGGCCCAGCAAAGCGGCGCCTATAATCCGTTCGACACTGACATTGACCGTTACGTGCCGATTCAGGGCAAGGGCGGCCGCCATTGGGAACGCGATATCGACCTGAAATACGTGGTGCAATCGGGCCCCGCCAAAGACCTGTCGCTGGATATTTCCCATGTATCCCACCGAGGCAATACCGCTCAGGCGGGCGACGATATCGATCGGTTGTATCTGGTGGTTGAATACCCGCTGGACCTGCTCAAGTAATCAACTGGCGCGACGGCTGGCGACCGGCAGTGACCGGCGCCAGCTGAATGGGGTCAGGCCGATTACGCGGGTGAACACCCGGGTGAAGTGCGATTGATCGGCAAAGCCACAATCCAGGCTGATCCGGGAAATGGTCAGTTGCGTTTCAGTGAGCAGGTGCTTGGCCTTGTCCAGGCGCATCTGCAAGAACCAGTCGCGAGGCGAGACGCCGGTATTCTTCTTGAAAGCCCGGGAGAAATGACTGCGCGACAAGGAGCACTCGCCGGCGATCTGGGCGATGGACAGGCCGCGATCCATATGGCTGGCCATCATTTCCTTGGCGCGCCGCTCCTGCCAGGGCGACAAGGCTATTTTTTCGCAGGGCGCTTTTTCGGTTTGAAGTGCCTCGCAAGGCGCGGGCTTTTCAAAGTGCGTGGACAGATGCGAACACAGCACCAGCATGGCCCGATCCACTGAGTCTTCAACCTCCCCCTGCCGATTGCGCAGCGCTGGCAATAACGAGCAGATCAATTGATAAGCCAGTGGCTCAATGCCGGAGGCAGTCGGCTCAAGCAAGCTGATGGGCCGGTCGTCCGCCGCGTTGCGCGACCACGACTTGATCAACTCATCGAGGGCAGACGAAAGCCCGGCCAGCGTTGGCGGCGACGGGGCCTGGGCGGCTACGGAGGATTCGATCTGGCGTAAGGGCGATGGGCTGACGGTATTCATTTCAGACTCTCCTGAGCAAAAGGGGTTGGTCAGGTTCCGAGTCTGTAGTTGGCAGTCCTTAAAGTCCTTCTTGGGACATTAATCGTTCTGAAGCAGGCTATGGCGCTCGGTTATGGGGGAAGCAGGGGCGATCCGGTTAAGAACATTTCAGGTCGGTGCCAAGGACTTGAGCGAAGGGGCGGCCTACTGTTGGCCTTCTCATTTTGTGCGCCAATCCCAGGAGAAACCCATGCCCACGATCACCACCGCCGACGGCACGCAGCTTTACTACAAGGACTGGGGCACCGGCCAGCCGGTCATCCTGAGTCATGGCTGGCCGCTGAATGCCGACATGTGGGAATACCAGATGAACTTCCTGGCCGCGAACGGCTTTCGGGTGATTGCCCCGGACCGTCGCGGCTTCGGGCGTTCCAGCCAGCCATGGCAGGGTTATGACTACGATACGTTCGCTGATGATTTGCACGCCCTGATCACAACCCTGGATCTGACCGACATCATGCTGGTGGGTTTCTCCATGGGCGGCGGCGAAGTGGCGCGTTACATTGGCCGCCACGGCACCCGGCGCATCGCCAAGGCGGTACTCGTCAGCGCGGTCACCCCGCTGATGATTCGTCGCGAGGACCATCCCGAAGGCATGGACCCGGCAATCTTCGACGGCATCCGCGCCGGGCTGCTCAATGACCGCGCAGGCTTCCTCGACGCGTTCGGACCGGTCTTCACCGGTGCCGACCAGCCGGGCTCTTCAGTTACTAAACCGATGCTGGACTGGACTCAGTTCATGGCCTTGCAAGGCGGCATGAAGGGCACTCTGGATTGCGTTGCAGCGTTTTCCGAAACGGATTTCCGTTCCGACCTGGCGCGCTTCGACGTGCCGACGCTGGTCATCCATGGTGATGGCGACGCCGTGGTCAACATCGACGTGACCGGCAAGGCCGCAGCGGCACTGGTCAAGGGTGCAGAACTCAAAATCTACCCTGGCGCACCTCACGCGGTGTACTTCACCCACAAGGATCAGCTGAATCAGGATTTGCTGACCTTCGCCCAGGCCCGCTAAACCCGCGACCTGTGACCCGTCGTCGCGACGGGTCACAGGTCCGTGAAACCCAAGACCGTGAGGGATGCATGTGAGGGATAACAATAACAATGGCATCGCCAGCATTCGATTGCCGGACAGTCCCATGGCTCAAGCGGCAGTGGAACTGATCAGCGATGCGCACTCAACGCTGATGCTCAACCACTCGAAACGGGTATTCCTGTTCGCCACCCTGATCGGCGAGCAGCACCAGGTCCCGTTCGATGAAGAATTGCTTTATGTGGGGGCGCTGTTTCACCGCGTGGGCCTCACAGCACGGTATCGACGCTCGCAAAACCGCTTCGAAATCGATGGCGCTACTGCCGCACGGGAGTTTCTCAAGGGGTTCGGCTGCTCGAATGACGATGCACAGGAAGTCTGGGACGCCATTGCCCTGCACAGCACTCCAGGCATTCCGGAACACAAATCGCACCTCGTCGCACTGATCGCTGCCGGTGTGGATACCGATCTGTATGGCCGGCATCGCAGCGCGTTCAGTCCTGCTGAACTGACACACATTCTGCAGGCGTTCCCCCGCGAACCGGGTTTCAACGCCAAATTGCTCAACGCCATGGCGGCGGGCCTCAAGCACCGCCCGCATACCGCCTTTGGCACGGTGAACGCCGATGTTCTCGAACGCCTCGACGAACAGTACAAACGGGCTAATTTCTGCACCCTGCTGCTGGAAACCCGCTGGCCGTTTGAATAACCCTGAACCTTGAAACGCAACCTTGCGCAGGAGCGAACTTGTTCGCGAGGCGCTGTTCCGGATTGGCCTCGCTCCCCCGGTTAAATTCGTTCTGGCTGTTGATCTGGCTTTAGCTTTTGATCTTGACCTTGACCTGCCCCGTCGGAAGGCCGAGCGCAGGTTTTGCGCAGTGGGCAACCCGGCATGGATGCCGGGTTAGCCGCCCTTGGCCATGGATGGCCGATGGCGGCGGGCCCACGGAGCAGAACCGGAGCGAGGGTATGGTGAGCCCAGGCGAACCACCGGACGTCAGGGGCGAGAGCGCTTGGTTACTTGGCGCTTTTCCAAGTAACCCGCCGTCAGGGCGGAACCAGTAAGTCGCCGTTACCGCAGGAATGGATATGTACTCGGTCAAAAAAACAGAACACAAATGACTTCAACGATAACGCGTGACTCTGGATGAACCCGGTGTCCATACGCTTTTCGCGAGCAAGCTCGCTCCCACACAGTCTGCGCAGATGCTGCGTTGCGCGGACGACAGCCTACACCGGCAGGGTAAACACAAAAACCGTTCCCCTGCCCCGTCCGGCAAACGCATAAAGCCCGCCGTCATGGGATTCGATAATCGATTGGCAGATTGCCAGGCCCATGCCCATGCCTTTTTCCTTGGTCGTAAAAAAGGCGTCGAACACACGTTCGAGATGCTCCTCGTTGATTCCGGCGCCATTGTCCTGGACGCTGACCACCACATAGTCATTGCCCACCGTATCGCAACTGATCGACAGACGACGGGGGCCATCATGGACTTCGCTCATGGCCTCCATCGCGTTCATGATCAAGTTGAGAATGACCTGTTGCAGCTGCACCGCGTCACCCTCAATGCTCAGCTGCGGCCCACTGCTCTGGCGGATCAGCAGCACCTGCCTGTGCTCGATCTCACTGGCGGTCAGCTGCACCACCCGGCGGATCACTTCGTTGATTTGCAACGGCTGTCGCGTGGACGGCTTCTGTCGAGCCAGCGATTGCAAGGCGCGCACGATGTCGGCCGCACGCTTGCTGTCATTGACGATGTCGCCCAACCCCGCGAGGGCTTCGGCAACCACCGGCGGCTCCCGCTTGAGCCAGCGCACACTGGCGCTGGCATTGGTGATGATGGACGCCAGCGGCTGATTGATTTCATGGGCAATGGACGCGGCCAATTCGCCCATGATCGTCGCCTGCGACACGGTGGCCAACTCCGCTCGCGCGTGGCGCAGCGCCGCTTCGGTGGTGCGCCGTTCCGTGATATCGCTGGCGACTCCGACAAAGACATCCCTATCGTCAGTGTCTGGCTCGCCCAGTAACTCCAGGTGGCGGATGCTGCCGTCCGGCATCACCAGACGAAACTCATGCTGGAACGCGCTGCTGGTACGCACCGCGCGGCTGAGCATGGCCGAAAAAGCATTCAGATCCTCGGGATGGACGACGCGCTCCAGCTCGTGCAGTGACGGCGGCGTCGCCGCAACCGGCAATCCCCACACCGAAAACAACTGATCGGACCAGACGGACTCATCCCTGCCCGCATGCCAGCGAAAACTTCCGGAATGACCAATGCGCTGGCCCAGCGCCAAGGAGGCCTGACTGGTGCGCAAAGCCGACTCGATCGCCCGGCGCCGGGTGTTTTCTTCCACCAGCTCAGCGTACAGCCGGGCGGTTTCCAGAGAGATCGCCGCCTGCCCGGCCAGCAGTTCCAGGACCGTGGCGCGATTGGCGGTGAAGACGCCCGGCGCGAGGTTGTTTTCCAGGTACAGCACGCCGATGACCTGACCTTGTTTGACCAGCGGCAGGCACAACACCGAGCGCGCCTGGCGTTGCTGAAAATAGGGGTCATCGACGAAGTCGCTGGCTTGCATGGCATCGTCCAGCACCACCGATTGTCGGGTACGCATGACGGTGTAAAGCAGGGACAACGGCAAATGCTGCGCCAACGGCACGGACACGGTCAGATCGATCTCGATGCCCCGATCCTGCGCCCGGCCTCGGGCACAAATCTGCGGCTGGTCCTGTTTGACCAGCAGCAACAGCGCCTGCTGTGCGCCGGCATGAATGATCGTGTTGGTCAGCAGCGTACCAATCAGCCGGTCCAGGACAATTTCTTCGGACAAGGCTTGAGAGGCTTTCATGACCGAGACCAGATCCAGCGTGTCTTGCCCGCCGGAAATACTGATCGAAGGACGGGACAACGATGCCTGCTCGCGCAGGAAGCCGGCGCGGGCTTCGAGGTTAGCGACCTTGCCATGCGCGCCCCAGCGCTGATAGCAATCCCGGGCACTGCGCATATGGCTGCGCGCCGAGGAGAACAAGCCTCGGGTGTGATGGAATTCGGCCGCCAGTTCATGGGCCAGCGCCTGGACATGCACGAAACCGGCATTGGCCGCTGCGGTAATCGACAGCTCATACAGGTCCAGCGCGTTGAGCGTGTCCCCGGCCACTCGGGCCATTTCCGCTTCGACCAGGAGCGCCTTGTCGCGAAATACCTGCGGATTGAGCGCCGCCCATTGGTTGAGTTTGTCCAGATGAGGCGTCATGGCCGCCACAATCCGGGCAGAATCAAGCGTCCGGTCACGCCCGCTGGCAAGGTTGAGGGCGCTGAAAAAATGCAATTCGAGCAGATGCACGTGCGCCGGCGTCGACCAGGCCAGTGATTCAGCTTTTTCCAGGCAGAGCGTTGCGCCAGTGAAATCGCGATACAGGTAGTTGGAAATGCCCTCGAAAAGCCACCACCAGAACGCTACCGGTGTCATGGCACTGTCGCGGCCGGCGCAATCCTGGGTCGTGCTGGACGCCACTCCTGCGGCTGGCCCCACGCGCAAGGCCGCGACAAATCGCGCCTGAGTCTGCAACGCGGCTTCTACGTCGCGAAAGCGCGCGCGTCGGGAAAACTCCAGGCCGTTGTCGATTTCCTCCTGCACGCGCTCCAGGTATTCGCCCATGACCAGCAGGTCGGAGACGATGTGATTACAGGCATAACAGCTCATGCTCAGATTGCCGGCGGTATGGCTGCTGGCAAATGCCGCACGCGCGTAATCCAGGCAATGGCTCAGCGGTTGAGTCCAGACGCTGACCTGATCAAGCGCAACCAGCACCATGCTTTCGGCACCGTCATAACCGTGACGCTTGACCAATTGGTGTGCCAGCTGCGCGTACTGCGCGCCTTCCTGATAAAGCCCTTGTCGCTGGGCAAGCACCACACCAAACCAGGCGAATCCCGACGCCGACGCGGCACAGATACCGTAGTCGAGGGATAGCTGCACCATCTCGCAAGCGACGACGAACAGCACATCCTGATCAGTAAAGGATGCCGGGGCAATCAGGCTGGCGAGCATGCCAACGGCGGCCTCGAATGACGCCTCCTGCATCAACGGCAGCTCGATCAGTGATGCGATTGAGCGGTTTGCGAGGGTATGCAGCAGGCGTTGATACCGCTGTTCGATTGCCTCGCCCTCGATCTGCGGGGCAATCCGGATGCCGAACATGCGCAGCCCTTCCAGCGCCGTGGCGATGGCCTCGCGGTAGCAGGACGAGAGAACCTGCAGCTCGACTTTGAGCATGTAGATCGCTGCGCGCTGCACCACGGCATCGATGTGCTCCAGCAACTCGGCAAGCACCCGGCTTGCCGGCTCGAGCTGCGCATCGAGAATCAGACACTGCGCCTGAAGCACACCGGCCTCGTAACTGATTGCCGCGTGTTGCTGCCAACGCTGCGAATGGGTCAAGGACCTGACCGTTATCAGGTAACCCAGCGCAGAGTGAATCGCCGCAGCCTTCATTGCCTGCCGGGCAGCGCGCAACAACAGGTCGCTGAACAGCAGCACTTCGGCGGCATCCGGCTCGTCGGGCCGAACCCGCTGCAAGTGCGAGGCAATGGCGAAAATCTGGTCGGTGCGCCCTTCCCCATCCAGGTCCGCGAGGAGAATCCGGGCGATTCGCCCATGTTCGGCCGACCGCACCGCAGGCGGCGTCAGGCAATACGCCGATTCCTGGACACGATCATGATAAAAAGCAAATCCGTGGCGGCTCTCGGTCAACAGCCCGGCCTGCACAGCGGGCGCCAGATGGCGGTGCAAGGACTTTTCTACAGTGCTGCTGATTCGCGCCAGCGCCCGGATGTCGACGCACGATCCGATACACGCCATCTGCCCCAGCAATGCACGGGTCTGGGACGGCAGACGAGCCATCCGCGCCACCATCAGATCAATCACGTTATCAGCGCAGCGATGGCTGTCGATGGCGTCCAGGTTCCAGGTCCAGCTCGCTTTGCTGCGATCCATGACGATCAGCTGTTCATCGAACAGGCTGCGTAGCAACTGGTCGATGAAGAACGGGTTGCCGCTGGTTTTGGCATGAATCACCCTGGCCAGCAGCATGCTTTCGGCGGGGTCACATTCCAGTGCCTGCGCGACCCACTGGCAAACATCGTCAAGGCACAGAGTCGATATTTTGATTTCGGTCAAGCGCGTCGGGCTCTCGCGCAGCGCTGCCAGGAAGTCCAGGAACATGGGCGTTTGCCGGACTTCGACGTCCCGATAGGCACCCATCAACAGGATGCTTCGATAGTGACCGGCGCTGAACGAAGCGATGAAGGCCAACGTCGCATCGTCCAACCATTGCAGGTCATCGAAGAACAGGATGAGCGGGCGTTGCGGGCTGGCGAAGCTGTTCAGGAAGCGATGCAGCACCAGGTTGAACAGGTTCTGGGTTTCATTGGCGGGAAGATCGGCCAAGGGCGCCTGTGGTCCGAGAATCAATTCGATTTCCGGAACAAGATTGGCGATCAACCGGCCGTGGCCGCCGAGCGCTGCCAATAATTGCTCACGCCAGCGTTGTAGCTCGTCAGCGCTCTCACCGAGCACCCGCATGATCAAGGAACGCAGGGCCTGGGCCAGCGAGGCATAAGGTGCATTGTATTGCGCCTGGTCGAATTTCCCTGAGGCGAACAACACCCGATGCAACGCCAGATCCTGCTGGAGCTGGCGAACCAGGGTGGTTTTGCCGGTGCCCGAAGAACCCGAGAGCAGCACCATTTCACAGCCGCCGGTATGGCTGACCCGGGAAAACACGCCATGCAGCGCCTGCAGCTCTTCGCAGCGGGCAATCAGTCCCCTGCGCTCGTTGCCTTGGGGTAAATGACGCTGCAGGGCCGGTTCGAACGCAGCGATGTGCTGAAACTCGCTCCATTGCGCCAGGCATTCGCGCAAATCCATTTCCAGCCTGAAGGCATTTTGATAACGGTCGGCGGGGTTCTTGGCGATCAGCTTGAGAATCAGCTGGGCCAACGGCATGGGAATGGAATCGCGAAACTGGCGCGGCGACGGCGGCTGCCTCGCCACGTGGCAATACACCCACTCCACCGCGTCGCTGGCTTCAAACGGTAACTGGCCGGTCAGCCATTCATAGAAGGTCATGCCCAGGGAATACAGGTCGCTGCGTTCATCGGCCTTACGATCCACTCGCCGCGCCTGTTCCGGCGACATATACGCCAGCGTGCCGCAGATCGAGTCCGAGACGCTGTGCGGGCCGCCAGGCTGGCGCTCGACCGTGACGCCAAATCCGGTCAGGCGCACGAAACCGTCGTCACCCTGAATGAAATTGCTGGGCTTGATATCACGGTGCAGCAGACCGTTGCCGTGGGCCTGGCTCAGGGCGTGTGCGGCGCCAATGGCCAGGCGCAGGAACAGGCTGATCGACAGGCTTCCGTCCGCCACTTCGTGCAGGGATTTACCACCTGGATCGTTGGCGACCAGCAGCGGGCCATCCGGTGTGTGCAGTACCGCCAGCGGCATCAAGGCCCAGCCGGGATCCAGCCGGGGCGCGATTGAAAACTCATGCTCGATGCGGCGGAAGCCACTTTCGACCAGTCGGGCAGAGCACCGTGCAATCAGCCAGGTGGGTGAACAGCCAGGCACATGCACCCGATAATGATCGATCTCGCCGTCGGCATACAGCAGTTCCCAGGACAGCAGCGCCAGCCACTGCAGACTGAAACCTTCCGGTTGCTGGTCAGGGAGGCCCCGCATACTCAACGTCGGCTCTGCACTGATGCCATTCATAACGGGTCCTTACCTGCTTAAACTACCTTCTCAAGTGCCTGCCTTATCGATTCGAGCAACGCTTCCTCGGAAAATGGCTTGTGCAGAAAACCCAGGGCGCCCGCCTCGCGCGTGCGGCGCACGGTGACTTCGTCGTCATGTGCGGACATGCAGCAAACCGCAACTGTCTTGCGCGCAGCTTTCAATCGCTCAAGCACTTCCAACCCTTGCATGCCTTTCATCTTCAGATCGAGCAATACGCAGTGTGCTTCGTCGCTCGCGGATGAAGCCAGGAACTCTTCCCCCGAAGCAAAGCCCACAGTGTGATAACCCAACGATTTGAGAAGATTGCCAAGGCCATTTCGCACGGAAGCGTCGTCATCAACAACGCAGATGAGGATCATAGGCTGAACTTCATGACAGGAAAAGTAATTAGAGAAGAATACGCTCTTGATTCAAAGAGCGGGATTGTCTCTATGTATAATTGTGCTGTTTTAATCAACTCACGGGAATCACTTGTTCCCACATCTTGACCAGCTCAATCAAAGTTCGTGCATTCATTTTTGTCATTATGTGCCGCTTATGCACTTTGGCGGTTATTTCGCTGGTGCCCAACTCGTGGGCAACCTGCTTATTCATCTTGCCGGTTACCAGTTGCGCCATCACCTCTCGTTCGCGGGGTGTCAGGGTTTCGAACCGGCGGCGGATGCTTTCGACCTGAACCCGCTCGATCAGCCCACGCTCATCGTGGTCGAGCGCCTGGCGGACGACTTCAAGCAGTTGATCCGGCTCGAAGGGTTTGGTCAGAAATTCGTGGGCGCCGGCCTTGATGGCTTTGACCGACATCGGGATGGTGCCAAAACCGGTCATGAAAATGATGGGAAAACGATGCCCGCGACGCAGCAGTTCCTCTTGCACATCAAAACCGCTGGCGGCGGCAATATTCACGTCCAGCAACAAACAGGTGGGTTGCTCGGCGAAGGCCTGTTCCAGAAACTCGTGAGCCGTCGCGAAGCACTGGGCGCTGAGGTCGGCCGAACTCAAGAGTCGAGTCAGCGAAGAGCGAATCGAGCTCTCATCGTCGACCACATAAACCATGGATGTCGCAGGCATAAACAGTAATCCGGGAGCTTGGTGCTACTGGCTGGTCGCCAGGACGCGTTGGTGGTTACGGTGAAAATGATCCGGCTCCGGCACCCCCTGGCTGGCACGCAAGGTGTTCAGCGAAGCTGGCGCTGCGCTGATTGCCAGCCGTTCGACGCACTGCGCCGACGAACCTGATGAACACGTCGATGTAGCCGTGCCCGGTGCCGGTTTGAGCCTCTGCACGATACAGGTCCGGGTCGCGCCCAACAGGCGGTAGAACTTGAACGGCCCTTCGGTCAGCACTGCCAGCAGGGATTTGAGCGCCAGGCCGACAATCGCGTCCATGACTTGTGTTCTGGAAATATCCTGGGACTGCGCGACCTCGCAAGCCTGATCCAGGGTGAACCGCCCGTCAAGCAAAGCGATCCGCCCCAGCACCCGGCGTTCGTCATGATTGAGCAGGCGATAGCTCCAGTCCACCGAAGCCTGCAAGGTCTGATGGCGCTCCGGCGCGCTGCGCAAGCCACCGGCCAACAGGTGCAGATCGCCCCGCAGGCTGGCGCAAAGCTCATAAAGCCCCAGTGCCGACGCCCGGGCAGCGGCCATTTCCAGGGCCAACGGGATGCCGTCAAGGGTGCGGCAGACCTGCGCAATCAGTTCGACACTCTGGTCGTCCAGGCCGTCGCTGTCATCGCCTGGAAAGCAGGAATCCAGCGCACGCAATCGGATCAGAAACAACTGTGCGGCATCGCTGTGCAGGATGTGCGTTCTGTCGGCGCCCGGCCCCGGCACGTCGAGGGGTACGACATTCATGCTGCGCTCACCATTGATACGCAAGGCCTCGCGGCTGGTGGCAAGGATTTTCAGGGTCGGGCAGCGCTGGGCAAGCTGCGCGCACAAGGTCGCCACGGCTTCGACCAGATGCTCGCAGTTGTCGAGGACCAGCAAAGTCGCTGCGTCATTGAGGCGGGCGACCACGGCGTCGAGCATCGACTGCCCCTGAACGCCATCGACCTCCAACGCATAAGCCACTGCGTCGATAACCCGCTCGGAGCAACTGAGTTGGCCCAACGCGACAAAACACACCGGCGCCGATTGCGTGCGGGACAGCCGATGAGCAACGGCCACTGCCAGCGAGGTCTTGCCGATGCCACCCGAGCCGGTCAGGGTCAGCAATGAAGTGCTTTCCAGGGCCTGACACGCATCATCCAGCGCCGCTACCCGGCCTATCAACGCGACGTCATGGGGCAGATCGCTCTTGCGCAGCATCGGACAGCCGAATGGGCTGGACAGCACACTTGCAGCCAGAGCATTCGACGCCAACTCTTCGTCGCCGCTGATGAGCATGTAGCCTCGACCCGGGATGGTGCGAATCAGGTCGCGATCGGTTCCCAGTGCCTTGCGCAGGGCGGAGATGTGCACCTGAAGATTGTTTTCTTCGACAACGGTCTCGGGCCAGACTTTTTGCAGAATCTCGTCTTTGGTCACCAGACGGCCCGGACGATTGATCAACAGCTCCAGGATATCGAACGCTCGCGCACCAATACGCAGCGGCGTTCCACACTTGAATACTTCTCTTAGTTCCAGAGATACATGGGCTTGACCGAGACTTATCATTCTATTCACGCTGTCCTTAGGGGGGCGGTGATTTTCTGCCGCACTACCGGCAGTGCCCTGGGGATCGATCGCTATCAAATGGCATTCATCACTGACGGTAAACCCTATATAACCCGGTAACTGCAACGCCCGATATTATCTATTGGGATAGTCCAGGCAAATACCCGAATATCACAAAGTTTGAAGTGCGCACAATAATACAATTAAATAGGGGTTTAACTTGAAGTACTAGCCATGAGCCACAGATACTTTTTATATCCGCCAGCGCGGCGAACCAGCCGTTGAGCCGCCCGGGATGCGATTTATGCAACGCTCTGTTGCGCAGGCGACGGATTCTCCCACCCGATGTGTTCGCCTAAGGTGCATTCCATATCGGTTCCAGGCGGAACTGCTCTCATCACCGACATGAGCCAACGTGCATGACCCAATCGAGCGCTACACCGCTGCATGCCTCGCAGCACACCCTGACCCGCGGCCTGGTGCTGCTGTTCGCATTTTGCTGCGGAGCCATCGTTGCCAATATTTATTACGCGCAACCTATCGTCGAACTCATTGCGCCAGACGTCGGTCTCTCGGCCCACAGCGCTAGCCTGATTGTCTCCCTGACCCAGATTGGTTACGCGTTGGGGTTGCTGTTTCTGGTACCGCTGGCCGACCTGCTGGAAAACCGCAAGCTGATGATCGGCACCGCCATTATCGCCACCGGCAGCCTGTTCGCCGCCAGCATGAGCCAGCACCCCAACGGATTCCTGATGATTTCGTTGCTGATCGGCTTCAGCTCGGTGTCGGTGCAGATGCTGATCCCGCTCGCCGCGCATCTGGCCCCGGAAGAAACCCGTGGCCAGGTCGTCGGCAATATCATGGGCGGCCTGTTACTGGGCATTCTGCTGGCGCGTCCGGTTTCCAGCCTGATCGCCGATCACTTTGGCTGGCGTGCGGTATTCATGAGCGCGTCGGTGGTGATGCTGGCGATCATTGTCCTGCTGGCATTGACCATCCCGAAACGGGCCCCCGATCACAAGGCCAGCTACGGCCAGTTGCTTGGCTCATTGATTACGCTGCTGCGCAGGCATTCGGTGTTGCGCCAGCGCTCGCTGTATCAAGGCCTGCTGTTCGCCGCGTTCAGTCTGTTCTGGACTGCCGCGCCTATCGAGCTTTCGCGGCACTTTGGCTTGTCGCAAACCCAGATCGCCCTGTTTGCCCTGGTCGGCGCCATCGGCGCCATCGCTGCGCCCATTGCCGGTCGACTGGCCGATGCGGGACATACCCAGCGCGCCTCACTGCTGGCGCTGACGCTGGCACCGATTGCGCTGCTGATCGGCCTGACGCTACCTGGCTACACCGTCATTGGCCTGGCGGTTACCGGTGTGCTGCTGGATTTCGCGGTGCAGTTGAACATGGTGCTCGGCCAGCGCGCCGTCTACGCGCTGGACCCCGCCAGCCGTGGTCGCTTGAACGCCCTGTACATGACCAGCATCTTTATCGGCGGCGCCATAGGCTCGGCGGTGGCCAGCAGTCTTTATGAACAAGCCGGCTGGCACGGCATAGCGCTGTTCGGCGCTGGATTGCCACTCATTGCATTGGGGATATTTTTACTGGCCGGGCGCCGGAAAAAAATCGCCGCCTGAGCCTAACCTCAGCTCAATAAAACGATGGCTCCGCGTTGCCGACCGCGCCAGACGCTGGGGCTGGTCCCCACCATACGGGTGAATACCCGGGTCAGGTGCGGCTGATCGGAAAAGCCGCATTGCCCGGCAATCGCCGCTAACGGCAGTTGCGGTTGTGCCTGGAGCAGTTCCTTGGCTTTTTCGACACGCATTTGCAGCAACCAGGTGTGCGGGGCAACACCGGTAGCTTGTTTGAAAGCCCGGGAGAAGTGGCTGCGGGACAATGAGCATTCCTGGGCAACACGCTCTACGGACAGATCATTGCCCAGGTTGCCGGCAATCATCTCCTTGGCCAGTCGCTCCTGGCGAGGCGTCAGCGTGGTGGTGAATTTGCCAGCAGTCGAGGCAATCCGTCCGTAGTGCTGAATCGAATGCGCACACATCGCCAACAGGATGTGATCGATGAACAATTGATTGGCCATTGCCGGATTCTGCAACGCTGGCAACATGGCTTGAGCCAGGTGGTACAACACCCTGTCCTGAGCGCCCTGCTCATAACGGAACCCGTCGATCTTGCGCCCACGGTTCTCCGCCTGATACTCATCCAGGGTTTGTCGGGGAATGTTGAAGCGCAGATTGTCATAGGACGCGCGATGCTGGCAGCGCAGCTCGTCACCCATGAATGGCAACGACACGCTGCCTTGTCGATAACCGCCGGAGTAACTCAAGCGTCGCCCGCGCCACAGCCGGTGTTCGGCGAAATCCTCCAGCTGAACAATGATCGAAAAAGCATCAGCGCATGGAATATCAATGATTTTGTCGGGATCGGGACGTGCGTGAACCACCCGCGTGGCAGTGAATTTTTCGTTGTTCAAGTGCGCAATCGAAGGGGCGTCCACGGGGTTTCCATCAGGTAATCGCAGCCGCTACTGTATCGCCAAATCAGCGAGGCTGCGAGCCATCGGGACAGTCCCCTACTGGATCAACGGCACATGCGCCGCGCGCTGGTAAGGGCCGTATTCGATCGGCACCCATTGGAAATGCTTGTCGACAGCGGCAATGTGGCCGATGCCGGGAAACGGCAGATGCGCCGCCGCGACCCAGATTCCCTTGGCCGCTGCCGAGCTGAACACCTGCTCGCGACTGGTCTTGGCTTGCTGGGCATTGACGTCAAAGCCGATGGTCACTTCCGGATGATCGAATTGCACGGCCAGGTTGTGCACCAGATCGCCCATGAACAGGATGCTTTGCCCTGCGGAGCTGAACAGATACGTGGTGCTGCCTGGCGTGTGCCCTGCTTCCAGCGCGGTCTGTACTTCAGGCACCGGCGACTCGCCAGGTTTAAAGGTCTTGAAGCGGCCAGCCGCGATGTAGGGCGCCGTTGATTCCTGAGCGATCCTGAAGAACTCCCGGGCTTTTTCCGGGACGCGAGCCATGGCATGCGGATCGAGCCAGTAATCCGCTTCGGGCTTGGCCGCATAGACCGTGGCATTGGAGAAAATCGGCTGCTGCCGGGCATCCACCAGACCGCACACATGATCCAGGTGCAAGTGGGTCAGCAGGATGGTGTCCACCTGCGCCGGTTCGTAGCCCGACGCCTTGATGTTCGCCGACAGGAAACCTGCGGTCTCACCGATGCAAGCGCCTGCGCCGGTATCGACCAGAATCAGGTGCTTGCCGGTATTGATCAGGAACGCGTTGAATGCGGTCTGCACGCCGGGGGTATCAATGGAGCGACGCGCCAGCAGCGCGCGAATCTGCCCCGGGCTCAAGCCCTTGAGCAAGTCCGGCGACAAATCGTTGTAGCCGTCAAACAGCGCTGTCACTTCGTAATCGCCCACCGCGAACCGTTGATAACCCGGCACTTGGGTCTTCTGTTGCGCGGGCGGCTGGGCGAGCGCCAGTCCTGAAGCCAACGCCAAGGCCAAAACAAGCCCTCGCAGGATGGGTGAAGTGGACTGACGCATGACGACCTCTCAAACATAACGGACTGGAATGGGTCCGCATGATGGGAGAAACGCAATGCGGCGGATTGAACACTTGTGCTGGCTTTTCTGTTGCAGGGCAAAGCGACGAACATAACCCTGAATCATGCCCACGCTTTAGAAATCCACGCGATCTTGTAGGACCGGACTCATCCGGGAGTGCGGCGACTGGACTGATGCCTCCGTACTCAGCGTGAGGCTCAACCCTTACGAGGTCTGATCCCGTTAAGGATCAACCCTTGCAGGTTCTCCAGGGTCTGAGCGAAGAACGCCGGGTCTTGCAGCGAATTGCCGGTCACTGCGCTGATTTGCCGGGCGAAGTCGGCGTAGTGCTGGGTGGTCGCCCACAGGGAAAAAATCAGATGGTGCGGTTCGATGGGCGCCAGCTTGCCCGCATCGATCCAGCCCTGAATCACCGCCACCTTGGCTTCGACGATATCGCGTAACGGCTGCTCAAGTTCGGCCAGCATCAGCGGTGCGCCCTGAATGATTTCCAGGCAGAACAACCGGGATTCGGCCGGGTGATCACGGGACAATTCCAGCTTGACCCGAATGTAGTCGCTGATCGCCTGAATCGGGTCCTGCTCGGCGCTGAACCCACGCAGCGGTTTGAGCCAGACATCCAGTAGCTGGCGCAGCACGCTGGTGTACAGCTCTTCTTTACTGCTGAAGTAATAAAGCAGGTTGGTCTTGGACACGTCGGCCATGCTCGCGACCTGATCCAGACTGGTGCCATGCAGGCCAAAGCGGGAAAAAATCTCCAGCGCCGCTTCGAGAATCGCGGTGCGCTTGCCTTCGACAAGACGCGTACGACGGCTCAGCGTGGAAGCGCTGGCGGCCCGGGTGCCTTTGTCCTTCGCCACAGGCTTGGCTTTGGCCGCAGCGACCTTGGGCTTGACCACGCGCGTGCGTTTGAGGGATTTGGGCGGGGCGGCGGGAGTTTCGTTATTCACGTTTACGACCGATTCGATAATGCGTACGGGGGCACTTTACCCCGCAAGACCGATCTTGGGTATTTGCAGGTTCTTTGCAGGAGCGAACCTGTTCGGAAGGCGGCATACCCGACACGACGCGTCTGTGTGGGAGCGAGCTTGCTCGCGAAGGCATTGTTTCAGGCGATACAAAATGTCGACTGCACTATCGATTCGCGGGCAAACCACGCTCCAACAGATTGTGTTCGGCGTTTCTGCCCCATCGCCGTGCGCCATGCACAAACCAAGTGCTCTAACCTGGACCAGATGGTCTGAAATTTAACAATTCATTTACCAAGTCATTGTTTTAAAAGCACAAATAAAAGCTGGCCTGCTTCATGCAAAAGCTTTTGCGTACCGTGTTCCCGACGCTTTGGGCAACGCAATCATCGTTCGCATGCAAGAGGCCTTCTCATGGATATTGGAATCTTCATCCCCATCGGCAACAACGGCTGGCTCATTTCAAGCAATGCGCCGCAGTACATGCCGACCTTTGAATTGAACAAGGAAATCGTGCAGAAGGCCGAGCACTACGGCTTCGAGTTCGCGCTGTCGATGATCAAGCTGCGCGGCTTTGGCGGCAAGACCGAGTTCTGGGAACACAACATGGAGTCGTTCACTCTGATGGCCGGACTTGCCGCCGTCACCCGTCGCATCCATTTGTTCGCAACGGTCGCCACGCTGACCATTCCGCCGGCTATCGTCGCGCGCATGGCGTCGACCATCGATTCGATTTCCGGCGGTCGCTTCGGCGTCAATCTGGTGACTGGCTGGCAAAAGCCGGAGTACGAGCAAATGGGCATGTGGCCGGGAGATGAATTCTTCTCGACCCGTTACGAATATCTGGCCGAGTATGCGCAGGTGTTGCGCGATTTATGGAGCACCGGGCACAGCGACCTCAAAGGCAAGTACTTCACCATGAACGACTGCCGGGTCAGCCCCAAGCCCCAGGCCGAGATGAAAATAATCTGTGCCGGGCAAAGTGAAGCCGGCATGGCATTTTCTTCGCAATACGCCGACTACAACTTCTGCTTCGGCAAGGGCGTGAACACCCCGATGGCCTATGCACCCACTGCCGCGAAGCTGATCGAAGCCAACGAAAAAACCGGCCGCAACGTCACTTCTTGCCCGCTGTTCATGATCATCGCTGATGACACCGACGAAGCCGCTCGCGCCCGCTGGGAGCACATCAAGGCTGGCGCCGACGAGGAAGCGATTGCCTGGCTCAGCGAAAAAGGCGCTGCGGACAAGAGCCCCGGTTCGAACATGCGGCAGATGGCCGACCCCACTTCTGCGGTGAATATCAACATGGGCACGCTGGTCGGCTCGTGGGCCAGCGTGGCGCGGATGCTCGATGAAGTCGCGACGGTGCCTGGCACCCAAGGCGTGATGCTGACCTTTGACGACTTCGTGAAAGGCGTCGAAGACTTCGGGCAAAAAATCCAGCCGCTGATGACCAGCCGCCAACACATCAACCCACTGCAGGAATCCGCCTGATGAATGCACCCGCGCAAACCTCCGGTTATTGGCTGCCGGAATCCACATCGCCAACCCGGCAACTGCCCGCACGTCCTGAAGCCCTGAGCATGAAGGCGAGCGAGACCGCATTGATCGTGGTCGACATGCAGAACGCCTATTCGACGCTGGGCGGCTATCTGGACCTGGCCGGTTTCGATGTCAGCAGCACCGGGCCGGTGATCGCCAATATCCAGAAAGCGCTGACCACCGCCCGCGCCGCCGGGATGCCGGTGATTTTTTTCCAGAATGGCTGGGATCCCGAATACGTCGAAGCCGGCGGGCCGGGGTCGCCCAACTGGCATAAATCCAACGCGCTGAAAACCATGCGCAAGCGTCCTGAGCTGCAAGGCAAGTTGCTCGCCAAAGGGGGCTGGGATTATCAACTGGTGGATGAATTGCAGCCGCAGCCCGGCGACATCGTGGTGCCGAAAACCCGCTACAGCGGTTTCTTCAATACCAACTTCGACAGCCTGTTGCGCAGTCGCGGCATCCGCAATCTGGTGTTCACCGGCATTGCCACCAACGTCTGCGTTGAATCAACCCTGCGTGATGGCTTTTTCCTCGAATACTTCGGCGTTGTGCTGGCCGATGCAACGCATCAGGCCGGTCCTGACTTTGCCCAGCAGGCTGCGTTGTTCAATATCGAAACCTTCTTCGGCTGGGTGTCCAGCGTCGAAGATTTCTGCACCACCTTCAGCACCCAAACCGCTGCGATCTGAGGAGTTTCATCATGGCCAAGAAATCAATCATTCCTGCCGGCACCAGCAAACCCATCGCGCCCTTCGTGCCGGGTTCCATGGCGGATGGCGTGCTGTACGTTTCCGGCACCCTGCCCTTCGACAAGGACAACAATGTGGTGCATGTCGGCGATGCAACGGCGCAGACCCGCCACGTTCTGGAGACGATAAAAGGCGTGATCGAAACCGCTGGCGGCACGATGGATGACGTGACCTTCAACATGATCATGATTCGCGACTGGGCGGATTACGCCAAGGTCAACGAGGTGTATGCCGAATACTTCGCCGGGGAAAAACCGGCGCGTTATTGCATCCAGTGCGGCCTGGTGAAACCCGAAGCCTTGATCGAAATCGCCAGCATCGCGCACATCGGCTGAACCCATAACGAAGCGGACGCACGAGCGTCCGCGCTGGAGTCTTGCATGCACTACGAAATACTCGGCTGTCAGGCAGCAGATGCACCGACGCTGGTGTTGAGTTCCGGTCTGGGGGGTTCCGCGCGTTTCTGGGCGCCGCAATTGCCGGTGCTCATTGAGCAATACCGCGTCGTGGTCTACGACCAGGCCGGAACCGGGCGCAGTCCGGCCAGCCTTGCCGAAGACTATTCGATTGCGAGCATGGCCGGTGAATTGCTGGCAATGCTCGACGACCTGGACATCCAGCGTTGCCATTTCATAGGCCATGCCCTGGGCGCACTGGTCGGACTGGAGCTGGCCCTGCAACGCCCGCAATTGCTACAAAGCATGGTGCTGATCAACGCCTGGAGCAGCCCCAATCCCCACAGCGAGCGCTGCTTCGCGATCCGCAAGACCCTGCTGCGCGATAGCGGTCCGGCCGCTTACGTTCAGGCGCAGGCGCTGTTTTTGTACCCCGCCGACTGGATCGCCGCGCACAGCGCACAGCTGGCCGAAGATGAAGCCCACGCCTTGGCGCACTTCCCGGAAACCGACAACCTGCTGCGGCGCATTGCTGCCCTGCAAGCCTTCGACATTGAAGACCGGCTGCATCAGATCAAGACGCCGACCCTGCTGATCGCCAATCGCGACGATATGCTCGTGCCGTGGCAACGCTCGCAGCATCTGGCGGACAAGCTTGCCGGGGCGCGCCTGGCGTTACTCGACTACGGTGGCCACGCTTCCAGTGTCAGCGACGTTGAACCCTTCAATCGCGAACTTGTTAATTATCTTGCTGGCCAGACCCGAGCGGAGACACTGACATGCAAATAGCCGAACTCCCCGTTACCGCGCCGACGACCGCACCCGCGCCGATTGCACTGCAGGATTTCCGCGACGCCATGGCCGGCCTGGCCGCAGCCGTCAACGTCATCACCACTGATGGCCCCCATGGTCGATTTGGTTTTACCGCCACGGCGGTGTGCAGCGTGACGGATTCGCCGCCAACCCTGCTGGTTTGCCTGAATCGCTCGGCATCGGTCCATCCAGCCCTCACCGCCCATGCAACGCTGTGCATCAATACCTTGACCAGCGAACAGCGCGAGCTGTCCAACCTGTTCGGTGGCAAGACGCCCATGGCTGAACGCTTCGCCGCCGCACAATGGTCTGAATGGGTCACCGGTGCGCCAATTCTCAATGGCGCAGCGGCCTCCTTTGATTGCCGGGTCAGCCAGACTGTCAGCGTCGGCACACATGACATTCTGTTCTGTGAAGTATTGGCGCTGCGTCGGCAGAAGGATGCGGCGGCGCTGGTGTATTTCGACCGAAACTATCACCAATTGCCTCCTGTCCAGCCGTCGCCGACGGGAATCAGCCATTCAAACGGATGACACAACCAAGCGAGCAAACTTCAGATGAATGAAGCGCCAGACACCGAGAAATAATATCGAACTGCCATCTTTCCGACGTCAGATTTTAATCACCTGCCGATCATCGGAAGTCGCGAATTTTCCCAACTACGAGGACTCCATCTATCGACAACATCAACAATAGAGGGATGCAGACATGCATCATTCCAGACATTACCGAATCGACTATCTATTACACGGCAAGTACAAGAGCTTCTATGTCTGCGCCCCGGCAATGGACAATGCGTCAGCCTGGAACTGGGCGGCGGTGGATGCGGGATTTGGCCAGATACCCAAATACCGCATGGACAAAGTTCCTGTTATCAGTAAACCCAAAGCCGAGCAATTCGGCCTGAGTGATGTGCAGTGGACAGAGTCATGAGTTTCATTTAAACGCTCTTTTTTTGTTCATTGCACGAGCGCTCTCAAACGGGCCTCAAGCGCTGTTTCGAAGAACACATGCAAGTTGTCTATTTCACTGTGACTCATCGTTCCCGCAGCCTCCAGGCCGAGCACGAACCCATCGGCACGTGCGCCAGACTTGACTGCCTGAATCATGGAGCTTGCTTGTTCTATTTGTCTGAGCAGGCGAATGACCTGGCGTTTGACGGGTTCGGTGAGGATCAGTGTTTCGATGTTCATCTCGCCTGCGTCTCGTTAATCATTTGAATAATGACGCGCAGTCGGACAGCGCCGACCGGTGCCATTGATTACGAAACAGCACTTCGTGGAAAGTTTGCCTGATCATTGATCAGGCTGACGAACGGCGATCTATATAGCCCCGGCTTTACCGAGGCTATATCAGGTGATCGGGACTACTGACGCTCCGCTCGCGGAACCCTGGCCTGATAGGCCGGTAACGACGCTGCATAGGCCAAGGCTTCTTGTCGGGTGCCGAAAGAACCCAACCGATCATCCTTAGTACAGACTTTCCACGGACCGCTATTAACGCTGATGACTTGATAACCATTGATCTGCATCTTCGAGAGCATGGGCGTGTTCATACAGTTACCTCCATTTCAGTCAAGAGAAAGGGATTGCCTGCCTACCTTACACCCCGGCGAACGCGATCCGCGTGCCTTACGTCGCGTCACCCTCCCCCGCAAGCCCGGCAGATTTGACCGGTGACCTGCGCAGAAAGATTTGCACGTCCAATATTATGGTATACCATCAGACGCAATACACACCAATAACCCTGTCTGGGAGCCGCTCATGAGTTTCGAAATTCGCAAAATCGTTAGCTACGCCGAGGAAACCTTCATCGAAGGCGGTAAAGCCACCGACAAACCGGTGACCATGATCGGCCTCGCCGTGGTGATCAAAAACCCGTGGCTGGGCCGTGGTTTCGTCGAAGACCTGAAACCGGAAATCCGCGCCAATTGCTCGCACCTGGGTGAATTGATGGTCCAGCGTCTAACCGATGCCATCGGCGGTGCCGACAAAATCGAGGCCTACGGCAAAGCAGCAGTGGTCGGTGCCGATGGCGAGATCGAGCACGCTTCGGCAGTGATCCACACCCTGCGTTTCGGCAATCATTACCGCGAAGCGGTCAAGGCCAAGAGCTACCTGAGCTTCACCAACAAACGCGGCGGCCCCGGCACTTCGATTCAGATCCCGATGATGCACAAGGATGACGAAGGTTTGCGCTCGCACTACATCACCCTGGAAATGAAGATCGAAGACGCGCCACGCGCCGATGAAATCGTCGTGGTCCTCGGGGCTGCCAATGGCGGGCGTCTGCATCCACGGATCGGCAATCGCTACATCGATCTTGAAGACCTGGCCGCCGAGAAAGCCCAGTAAGACTCATAGTGCAGGAGCGATCCATGATTCGGCTCACCGCTGAGCGCACCCCCGCCGGCACCAGTTACCTGGCGACCGGCCAAGGCCATCCCGTGGTGTTGATCCACGGCGTTGGTTTGAACAAAGAGATGTGGGGCGGCCAGGTCGTAGGTCTGGCTCCGCACTATCGGGTCATCGCGTACGACATGCTCGGCCATGGCGCCAGCCCGCGCCCGGCCGCCGACACGCAATTGCGTGGTTACGCCGAACAACTGGAGGAACTGCTCGACCATCTGGGCCTGGCGCAGGCCACGGTCATCGGTTTCTCCATGGGCGGGCTGGTCGCGCGGGCTTTCGCGCTGCACTTCCCGCCGCGCATTGCCGGCATGGTGATTCTCAACAGCGTGTTCAATCGCTCTGCCGAGCAACGTGCCGGCGTCATTGCCCGCACCAGCCAGGCCGCCGAGCACGGGCCGGACGCCAACGCAGCCGAAGCTTTATCGCGCTGGTTCAGCCGTGAATATCAGGCGGCCAACCCGGCGCAGATCGCTGCGATCCGCCAGGTATTGGCTGACAACGACCCGCAAGGCTATCTGACGACGTACACCTTGTTCGCGACCCAGGACATGTACCGCGCCGATGACCTGGCCAGTATTCAAGTGCCGACCCTGATCGCCACTGGCGAACTGGACCCCGGCTCCACCCCGGAAATGGCGCGGCAACTGGCCTCGCATATTCCCGGTGCACAAGTGGCGATACTCCCCGAACAGCGGCATATGATGCCGGTGGAGTCGCCGCGACTGGTCAACCAGGTATTGCTGGAGTTTCTGACCAAGGCTGACGTAAACAATCAGGCAAAGGGGATCGTTGCATGACGCTCGCGCGCTTTCAGATGTGTATTGATGGGCAATGGGTCGACGCCCTCTCCGGCAAGACTTTCCAGAGCCTCAACCCGGCGCTGGCCCAACCCTGGGCCGAGTTGCCCGACGCCGACGAGGCAGATGTGGACCGTGCCGTGCAGGCCGCGCAGCGGGCGTTCGAAAATCCGGCCTGGCGCAAACTGACCGCCACGGCGCGGGGCAAATTGCTGCGCCGCCTCGGCGACCTGATCGCTGAAAACAAGGAACAACTGGCTCAGCTGGAAAGTCGTGACAACGGCAAGCTGATCCGTGAAACCCGAGGCCAGGTCAGCTATCTGCCCGAATTTTTCCACTACACCGCAGGCCTGGCGGACAAGCTCGAAGGCGGCACCCTGCCGCTGGACAAGCCCGACCTGTTCGCCTACACAGTGCATGAACCCATGGGCGTGGTGGCCGGGATCATTCCCTGGAACAGTCCGCTCTATCTGACCGCCATCAAGCTCGCGCCCGCGCTGGCCGCCGGCAATACCATCGTCCTCAAGCCTTCGGAACATGCTTCGGCAACCGTGCTGGAACTGGCGCGCCTGGCCCTTGAGGCGGGTATTCCGCCCGGCGTGGTCAACGTCGTCACCGGGTACGGTCCGAGCACCGGCGCAGCCCTGACCCGGCACCCGCTGGTACGCAAGATTGCTTTCACCGGTGGAGCGGCGACCGCCCGCCACGTGGTGCGCAGCAGTGCGGAGAACTTCGCGAAACTGTCCCTGGAACTGGGCGGTAAATCACCCAACATCATTTTTGCCGACGCCGATCTGGACAGCGCCATCAATGGCGCGATTGCCGGCATCTACGCCGCGTCCGGGCAGAGCTGCGTGTCCGGCTCGCGATTGCTGGTGCAAGACGAAATCTATGACGAGTTCGTTGAACGCCTGGTGGCGCGCGCCCAACGTATCCGCATCGGCAATCCTCAGGAAGACGCCAGCGAAATGGGGCCGATGGCTACCGCGCAACAACTGGCGGTGGTCGAAGGCCTGGTCGCCGATGCGCTGGCCGAAGGTGCGCGCCTGCGCACCGGCGGCAAGCGACCGCCAATGGACACCGAAGGTTGGTACTACGAGCCGACACTGTTCGAATGCGACCGCAACTCGATGAAGATCATGCAGGAAGAAGTGTTCGGGCCGGTGGCTTCGGTGATTCGCTTCAAGGACGAAGCCGAAGCGCTGGCGATCGCCAATGACTCGCAGTTCGGCCTGGCGGCAGGCATCTGGACCCGCGACCTGGGCCGCGCCCATCGCCTGGCCCGGGATGTCCGCTCCGGAATCATCTGGGTGAACACCTATCGCGCGGTGTCAGCCATGGCCCCTATCGGCGGCTTCAAGAACAGCGGCTACGGTCGTGAAAGCGGCATCGATTCGGTGCTGGCCTATACCGAACTGAAAACGGTATGGATCAACCTGTCGGCAGAACCCATGCCCGATCCGTTTGTGATGCGTTGAGAGAACCAAATGCCGTAGGAGCGAACTCCCTACGGAGAAATGCTTCACTTCAGTTTTATGAGAGGCCCTGAAATGATCGAACCTGGTATTTACAAAGAAGTCATGGGCTCGTTTCCGTCCGGCGTCACGGTGGTCACCACCCTGGATGCCGAAGGCGGGATCGTCGGTATCACCGCCAGCGCCTTCAGTGCGCTGTCCATCGACCCGGCACTGGTCCTGTTCTGTCCCAACTATGCTTCGGACACCTACCCGATCCTGCGCGACAGCAAACAATTCGCGATTCACCTGCTGTCCGCCGACCAGACGGCCGAGGCCTATGCGTTCGCCAGCAAAGGCAAGGAGAAGGCCAAGGGTATCGAATGGCATTTGAGCGAACTGGGTAATCCGCTGCTGGGCAAGGCGACGGCGATCATCGAATGCGAGCTGTGGCGTGAATACGATGGCGGCGATCACGCGATCATTGTCGGCGCGGTGCGCAATCTGATCCTGCCGGAAAACCCGCTCACACCGATGATTTATCACCGGGGCAAGCTGGGTCCGTTGCCAGTTCTGGTCTGACCGGCATGGGTCGTACAATCAAGTCCGGTCCGGTTGCAGTCAGCGTGTCGCATGCAGGAGCCTGCGTGATAAACTCGCCGCTGTTTTTTGCTGTGCCGCCGGCGAGATTCGCCGATTCGCGGCCATGCACCGGACTTGCAGAGCGTAACGGCTCTTTTCGCTTCACCCATGACAGTCACAATCAGAGCGGGACTCCATGAAACGCCTTCCACTCGACGACAGCTTCAAGGTCAATCGCAACCCTATTACCCTGCGCGAAATCGTGCTGGACAAGCTGCGTAGCGCCATCATGAATTTCCAGCTGCTGCCCGGCGATCGCCTGGTGGAGCGCGATCTGTGCGAGCGTCTGGGCGTGAGTCGCACTTCGGTTCGCGAAGCCCTGCGCCATCTGGAATCCGAGGGCCTGGTGGAGTTCGCCGACGCCAAAGGGCCGCGCGTGGCAATCATCACCCTGGAAGATGCCTGCGATATCTACGAGCTGCGCTGTGTGCTCGAAGGCCTGATCGTGCAGCTGTTCACCCTGCGCGCCAAGGCCAGGAATATCCGGGCGCTGGAAAAAGCCCTCGAGGAAAACCGCAAGGCGCTCAACGAGGGTGAGCTGCAACAGGTCATCGACTCGGTGCAGAGCTTCTACGACGTGCTCCTCGAAGGTTCGGGCAACCATGTCGCCGCCACTCAGTTGCGCCAGTTGCAGGCCCGCATCAGCTATCTGCGGGCGACCTCCGTGTCCCAGGAAAACCGTCGCAGCGCCAGTAACGAAGAGATGGAGCGCATCGTTGCGGCCATCAAGAGCGGTGATCCGCTGGCCGCGCACCAGGCGTCGGTGGATCACGTGCGCAGCGCCGCCAAAGTGGCCCTGGATTACCTCAAGCTCAAACAGAACGATGGCAGCAAGGTTCGTGAAATCGTCGAGCCAGTGGCACTCAAAGAACCGCGCATAGGCCGCTGACATGGTCGCCCCGCGCTTCTGTCCGCAATGTGGTGGCGCTGACCTCGCTCAGCGCATTCCCGCAGGTGACACACACCCGCGATTGATCTGCGGCAGTTGCGCTTACGTTCATTACGTCAATCCCAAGATCATTGCCGGCTGCATCATCGAGCGCGACGGCAAGTACCTGTTGTGTCAGCGCGCCATACCGCCGCGTCCCGGCACCTGGACGCTGCCGGCGGGTTTCATGGAGAGCGGCGAGACCACCGAACAGGCCGCACTGCGTGAAGTCTGGGAAGAAACCGGGGTGCGCGCCGAAATCGTTTCGCCCTACTCGATCTTCAGCGTGCCGCGCATCAGCGAGGTGTACATCGTATTCCGCGCCCTGGCCCTTGAGATCACCGGACAGTTCGGCCCGGAAACCCTCGCCTGCCAGTTCTTCGCTCCCGAAGACATTCCGTGGGACAGCATCTATTACCCGGCAATCCGGCAGATCCTCGAGCGCTACATCGAAGAACGCCGGACCGGTTCATACGGGATCTACGTTGGCAACGACGATACCGGCAAGGTGCATTTCATTCGCTAGCGCCAGATTCCTGTGGGAGCCGCTACCACGTCCTCTCAAACCCCTTCCACAATCACAATCTCGGCCGTCGACGCGCCTTGGCGATAACTCAGTGCATCCTGATACTGCGCCGAGCGGTAGCAGGCCAGTGCCTGTTCATACGAATCAAATTCGATCACCACGGTGCGCTGCGTAGCCGTCTTGCCTTCCACGGCCTCGCTACGCCCTCCCCTGGCCAGAAACCTGCCGCCATACAGCGTGAACGCAGCCGGGGCGCGTTGTGTATAACCGGAATATTGCTCCGGATCGGTCACGTCCACCTGCGCAATCCAGTAACCCTTCATCTTCACCTCCACCCGTTGAAAAATATCTGTCGCTTATGATTTAACTGTCTTATGGTATACCACAAATAAACAACGATACGACAGCCGGAGCCCGCCATGCCCTTCAACCGAATCGAAGAAATCATAGAGGATTACCGTCAGGGCAAGATGGTCCTGCTGGTGGATGACGAAGACCGGGAAAACGAAGGTGATCTGCTGCTCGCGGCGGACTGTTGCGATGCCCAGGCGATCAGCTTCATGGCCCGCGAGGCACGGGGCCTGATCTGCCTGACCCTGACCGACGAGCATTGCCAGCGTCTGGGCCTGGAACAAATGGTGCCCAGCAATGGCAGCGTGTTCGCCACGGCCTTCACGGTATCCATCGAAGCGGCCAGCGGGGTCAGCACCGGTATTTCCGCTGCTGACCGGGCCCGGACGGTTGCCGCTGCGGTAGCCAGTGGCGCCTGTGCCGAGGATCTGGTGCAACCGGGCCATATCTTCCCGCTGCGCGCCCGGGAAGGTGGCGTGCTGACCCGCGCCGGCCATACCGAAGCCGGTTGCGACCTGGCGCGGCTGGCCGGTTTCACACCCGCCTCGGTGATTGTCGAGGTCATGAATGACGACGGCACCATGGCCCGACGCCCGGATCTGGAAACCTTCGCCGCCCGGCACGGCATCAAGATCGGCACCATCGCCGACCTGATTCACTACCGCTTGAGCACCGAGCACACCGTTCTGCGCATCGGCGAACGGGAATTGCCGACGGTACACGGCACCTTCCGTCTGATCAGTTACGAGGATCGCATAGAAGGCGGCGTCCACATGGCAATGGTCATGGGCGATATCAAGCGCGAAACGCCGACGCTGGTGCGGGTCCACGTCATCGATCCGCTGCGGGATCTGGTGGGTGCCGAATACACCGGACCGAGTAACTGGACGCTGTGGGCCGCTCTGCAAAAGGTCGCAGAGGTGGGCACTGGCGTCGTGGTGGTGCTGGCCAATCACGAGTCATCCCAGGCGCTGCTCGAACGCATCCCGCAATTGACCCAGGCGCCTCGGCAGTTCAGCCGCTCGCAGTCGCGGATTTATTCGGAAGTCGGCACCGGGGCGCAAATCCTGCAAGACATTGGCGTCGGCAAACTGCGGCACATGGGTGCCCCGCTGAAATACGCAGGCTTGACTGGCTACGATCTGGAAGTGGTGGAGACCCTGTCTTTCTCGGGATGAAGGCCGCTAAAAACAGGTTTTTTTCAGGTATTTTTTTGTTTTTCAGGCTGTTTTTCAAGCCGCCGGCAACACGCTGAAAGCCCTGCCACAAGGGCGTTTTACCCAATATACAAAGGGGCTAAAGGCAATCACGGCGCACAATTTCAGTGATCTTGACGGCTAAACCCTTGCAGAAAGTTTGGAATACCATAATATGATATTCCGTAGACCGAAAGAACAGTCAGGCGCGCTCCAGCACCGGAGACAGCACAAACAACAGCCCCTGACACGGTCGCCCGTACCAAGGCCCAATGGACCTACTGCTCCCGATAAGCGGGCAACAACAGCCCGCTCAAAACACAACAAATGAGGGCGTACAAAATGGTGTTGAGTAAACGTGCAATTGCAGTCCTGACGGCCGGCGTGTTGTCCGTATCAGGCGTCGCGGCGATGGCCGCCGACAGCATGAACTTCGTCAGCTGGGGCGGTTCGACTCAGGACGCCCAGAAGCAGGCCTGGGCGACGCCTTTCAGCAAATCCAGCGGCATTGCGGTGGTGCAGGACGGGCCGACCGACTACGGCAAACTCAAGGCGATGGTTGAAAGCGGCAATGTGCAGTGGGACGTCGTGGACGTCGAGGCGGACTTTGCCCTGCGCGCCGCCAGCGAAGGCTTGCTGGAACCGCTGGACTTCAACGTCATCAAGAAGGATCGCCTCGACCCGCGCTTCGTCTCCGAGAGCGGTGTGGGTTCGTTCTTCTTCTCCTTCGTGCTCGGCTACAACGAAGGCAAGACCGGCAAGAACAAGCCTGAAGACTGGGCCGCACTGTTCGACACCAAGACCTTCCCTGGCAAACGCGCGCTGTACAAATGGCCAAGCCCGGGCGTGCTGGAGCTGGCGCTGCTGGCCGATGGCGTTGCCGCCGACAAGCTTTATCCGCTGGATCTGGATCGCGCCTTCAAGAAACTCGACACCATCAAAAAAGACATCGTCTGGTGGGGCGGCGGCGCGCAATCCCAGCAACTGCTGGCTTCCGGTGAAGTCTCCATGGGCCAGTTCTGGAATGGCCGGGTCTTCGCCGTACAGCAGGACGGCGCGCCAGTGGGCGTGAGCTGGAAGCAGAATCTGGTCATGTCCGACTTCCTGGTGGTGCCAAAAGGCGCCAAGAACAAGGACGCAGCCATGAAGTTCATCGCCGAGGCCACTGCAGCCAAAGGCCAGGCCGACTTCTCCAACCTGACGGCCTATGCTCCGGTGAATCTGGACAGCGTGCAGCGTCTGGACTCGACCCTGGCGCCTAACCTGCCAACAGCGTACGCCAAGGACCAAATCACTCTCGACTTCGCGTACTGGGCCAAGAACGGTTCGGCCATCGCGACACGGTGGAACGAATGGCTGGTCAAATAAAAATGACGGCCGGCACGGCCCGTCAATCCAACCCTGCCGGTGGTGCTTCCAGCACCGCCGGCGCGGTACCCAACCACGTCGTGGCAGCGAAGCAATCAGTTTCCTTGTCACAACGCTGGCGCGGCAGCCGCAATCTGCTCCCGGCCCTGATCTTTCTGGGCCTGTTCTTCTTCGCGCCACTGATCGGGCTATTGCTTCGCGGCGTGCTGGAGCCGACACCTGGCCTGGGCAACTACGAACAACTGTTCGCCAACTCTGCCTATTCCCGGGTGTTGTTCAATACGTTCTCGGTGGCCGGACTGGTCACGTTGTTCAGCCTGCTGCTGGGTTTCCCGCTGGCCTGGGCAATCACGCTGGTGCCACGCGGTTGGGGCCGCTGGATGTTGAACATCGTGTTGCTGTCGATGTGGACCAGTCTGCTGGCGCGCACTTATTCCTGGCTGGTGCTGCTGCAAGCTTCCGGGGTGATCAACAAAGCGTTGATGGCCATGGGGGTAATCGATCAGCCGCTGGAAATGGTGCATAACCTGACCGGCGTGGTGATCGGCATGAGTTACATCATGATTCCGTTCATCGTGCTGCCGTTGCAGGCCACCATGCAGGCCATTGATCCGATGGTGCTGCAGGCCGGTTCGATCTGCGGCGCGAGTCCCTGGACCAACTTCTTCAAGGTGTTTTTGCCACTGTGTCGGCCGGGGCTGTTTTCCGGCGGGCTGATGGTCTTCGTCATGTCGCTGGGTTATTACGTGACCCCGGCATTGCTGGGCGGCGCGCAGGACATGATGCTGCCGGAGTTCATCGTGCAGCAGGTGCAATCGTTCCTCAACTGGGGTCTGGCCAGCGCCGCTGCGGCATTGCTGATCGTGATCACCCTGGTGCTGTTTTACTTCTACCTGAAGCTCCAGCCGGAATCCCCGGTCGCCGCCAGCAACGCGAGGTAAGCCGACATGCTCCTGACTCCCAATGCCATGAGCCCGGGGCTGCGCTTCGGGCTGTACCTGACCACGGCCCTGATCGCGCTGTTCCTGATCCTGCCCATCGTGTTTATCGTGCTGCTGTCGTTCGGTTCATCACAGTGGCTGGTATTTCCACCGCCGGGCTGGACGCTGAAGTGGTATCAGCAATTCTTCTCCAACCCGGAATGGATGGCTGCCGCGTTCGCCAGCCTGAAAGTCGCGGTGCTGACCACAATCTGCGCGGTCGCCCTTGGCCTGCCCACAGCTTTCGCCTTGGTGCGTGGTCGTTTTCCGGGTCGCGACCTGCTGTACGGCATTTTTACCCTGCCGATGATCGTGCCGCTGGTGATCATCGCGGTGGCGGTCTACGCGCTGTTCCTCAAGCTGGGCTACACCGGCACACTGTTTTCATTCGTGGTCAGCCACGTGATCGTCGCCCTGCCCTTTACCATCATCTCGATCATCAATTCGCTGAAGCTGTTCGATCAGTCCATCGAAGACGCGGCGGTGATCTGCGGCGCATCACGCCTCCAGGCCATCGTCAAAGTGACCTTCCCCGGCATCCGTCCCGGCATGGTCGCCGGTGCCCTGTTCGCGTTTCTGGTCTCGTGGGATGAAGTGGTCCTGAGCGTGATGATGGCCAGCCCGAATCTGCAAACCCTACCTGTCAAAATGTGGACCACCCTGCGTCAGGACCTGACACCCGTGATCGCCGTCGCCTCGACGCTGCTTATCGGTCTGTCAGTCATGGTCATGGTGATCGCAGCGACGCTGCGTCGACGCAACGAAGCGAGGAGTACGTCATGAGTGCGGTGATTAAAGAAGCCGGCCAGCAGGATCAGAAAATCCTGGTGAGTCTGTGCAACCTGAACAAGCATTACGGCGATTTTGCTGCCGTGGACAACATCTCGCTGGATATTCAGGACGGTGAATTCCTCACTTTCCTGGGCTCCAGCGGCTCGGGCAAAAGCACCACGCTGTCGATGCTGGCCGGCTTCGAAACGCCCAGTTCCGGGGAGATTCTGGTCAGCGGCAAATCGCTGATCAATGTGCCGCCACACAAGCGCGACATCGGCATGGTATTCCAGCGCTACTCGCTGTTTCCGCATCTGTCGGTGCGCGACAACATCGCCTTCCCGCTGGCAATTCGTAAAATGCCCAGCGCCGAACGGGAAAAACGCGTGGATGCGATGCTCAAGCTGGTGCAGCTCGAACAGTTCGCCCATCGTCGCCCTTCGCAGCTTTCCGGTGGCCAGCAGCAGCGCGTGGCAATTGCCCGTGCGCTGGTTTACGAGCCGCGCATTCTGTTGATGGACGAACCTCTCGGCGCGCTGGACAAGAAACTGCGGGAAGAATTGCAGGACGAGCTGCGTCAGCTGCACCGCAGGCTGGGCATCACCATCGTTTACGTGACCCACGACCAGGAAGAAGCCATGCGTCTGTCCCAGCGCATTGCGATCTTCAGCCACGGCAAGATCGTCGGCCTGGGCACGGGCTATGACTTGTATCAAAACCCACCAAATGCCTTCGTCGCCTCGTTCCTGGGCAACTCCAACTTCCTCAAGCTCAAGGCCCAGAGCAACGCGGCCGCGACGTTTGAAGGACAGCCGCTTTCCATCCGGCTGACTGCCAGCCTGCAGGCCGGGCAGGACGTATTGCTGATGATTCGCCCGGAAAAAGCCCAGGCGCTGAGCCTCGAACAGGCCGCCAGCGAGCCTTTGCTCAGTGGCTGGAACGAAGTCACCGCGAGCGTCACCGAAGTGCTGTTCCTCGGCGAAAGCCAGACCTGCTCGGTGGTCACCGACAGCGGCACGGCAATGACCGTCAAGGCGCTGTCTGCCACCGGCATGCCGATGAAACCGGGCGACAAGGTGCGCGTACGCTGGGCCGCTGGCGATGCCTGTGTGTATACCGAATGGGCCGAGAGTGATTTAAACAAGGTGGCTGGCGCCCACTGATCCCTGACGTGTCGGCGATGCCCTCCCCTGGAGGGCATCGTCGTTTTCAGCTAAACCAAAGTCGCGTAAAAAGCGCTTGCAACACCGGTATTACGGTATACCATAAACCAACAAACGCGTTACTCACGACCAGAAAGCAGCCAAGACCCGCACGCAGAGGAAACGAACATGATCGACGCAAATGCCTACAAGAACGTCATGGGCTCGTTCCCGTCGGGCGTGACGGTGATTACCACGCTCAATGACGATGGCGAAGTGGTCGGCCTGACCGCCAGCGCCTTCAGTTCGTTGTCCATGGACCCACCGCTGGTGCTGTTCTGCCCCAATTACAGCTCGGACTCGTATCCGACCCTGATCAAGAACAAGCGCTTTGCGATCCATTTCCTGTCCGGCACCCAGCAAAGCGAAGCCTATGCCTTCGCGCGCAAGGGCAAGGACAAGGCAGCCGGTATCGAGTGGACCCTGAGTGAACTGGGCAACCCGTTGCTCGCCAACGCGACGGCGATCATCGAGTGCGAACTGTGGCGCGAATACGAAGGCGGCGACCACGCAATCATGGTCGGCGCGGTGAAAAACCTGATCGTCCCCGAGCTGCCGAACAGCCCGATGGTGTATTGCCGAGGCAAGATGGGCGCATTGCCCGCGCTGGTGTGAGCCAGCGCCAACCCGGGCAATACCGAAGCCGGCTTATTCATTCGCAAAACAAAAAATCGAGGGAAAGCGTCATGAAATTTTCGTTGTTCGTGCATATGGAACGCTGGGATGAGCACGTCAGCCACCGGCAGTTGTTCGAAGACCTGACCGAGCTGACGCTGATGGCCGAAGCCGGGGATTTCAGCACCGTGTGGATCGGCGAACACCACGCCATGGAATACACCATTTCCCCAAGCCCGATGCCCTTGCTGGCGTATCTGGCGGCAAAAACCACGAAGATCCATCTCGGCGCGGGCACGATCATCGCGCCGTTCTGGCATCCGCTGCGGGTGGCGGGCGAATGTGCCCTGCTGGATGTGATCAGCAATGGCCGCATGGAAGTCGGTCTGGCGCGCGGCGCCTATCAAGTGGAATTCGACCGCATGGCGGGCGGCATGCCCGCCTCTTCCGGTGGTCAGGCGCTGCGGGAAATGGTCCCGGTGGTGCGCGCGCTGTGGCAGGGCGACTATGCCCACGACGGCGACATCTGGAAGTTTCCCACCTCTACCAGCGTGCCGAAGCCGATCAACACGCCGCCAATGTGGATAGCCGCCCGCGACCCGGACTCCCACAACTTTGCCGTCGCCAATGGCTGCAATGTCATGGTCACGCCGTTGATGAAGGGCGACGAAGAAGTCGTCGACCTGAAGAACAAATTCGAAGCGGCCCTGGCCAATAACCCGGATGTCCCGCGCCCGCAGCTCATGGTGTTGCGCCACACCCACGTGCATGCCGTCGATGACCCCGAAGGCTGGCAAGTCGGTGCCAAGGCGATTTCGAAGTTTTATCGCACCTTCGATGCCTGGTTCGGCAACAAACAGACACCGGTCAACGGGTTTCTGGAGCCAAGCCCGGAGGAGAAATTCAAGGAACGCCCGGAGTTCGAGCTGGAGAATATCCGCAAGAACACCATGATCGGCACCCCGGAACAAATCATTGCCCGGATCAAGTACTACCAGGAACTGGGCGTCGACGAATTCAGCTTCTGGTGCGACAACAGCCTGCCCCATGCCGAGAAGAAGAAGTCACTGAAGCTGTTTATCGAGCACGTGGTGCCGGCGTTTCGCTGACACCCGAAATACCGCCCTCGCGAAGGAATTTTCAGGCGCCGCAGATGTGTTGCCCGAGCCGACGCCCTCCCGGATAAATCCGGTCCTACGGGGCTTGGGGTTGACCCTCCGGCCTCATCGAGGACAAGTCCTCTCCCACCCGGTTCTACACGTCCTGAGTGGGAAAGGAGCAATATGGCGTTCCGTGGGAGCGAGGCTTGCCCGCGAAGAACGATAACGTGGTGTGTCTGACCCACCAAGGCGCCCGATTCGCGGGCAAGCCTCGCTCCGACGAATTCAGCGCCGTCCTTGTGGGAGATTCTATGTTGCAGGGAAACCCTGCAACCTTAAATCAGGTTGATATTCGCTGTGGTTTTTCATCACGCCGCCAACCCCTTCCCCGCCCGCTCAAGATTGCGCCACAACCACACCGGCAACACATCGGGATCGAGACTATCAATCAGGTTCTTCAACGTCAGCCCCAGCTCGGTATCACCCTCGATGACCAGCCGTCTGCGAAAAAACAACGTATCCGGATCCTCCTGACGGCTGGCCAACAGCAAAAACTCGCGCCAGTTGCCGCTGATGGTTACGTCTGCCGTGGCGTGCTCGGCGATTCGCAAGCCATTCTGGTTCAGGGTCAGGTACCAGGACAAACCCAGATCCGGGATCCGCAGGCACAACCAACGCCCGCGCAACACTTCAAACTCACCATCGCGCAACGGCTCGGCGAGGCAACGATTCAGTGCCTGTTGCAACGCCAGGCGCTGCACCGTAAACGGCACGCGGCGCACCAGCGGCAGCAAGCGGTCGGCACCTTTCAACAACCATTTTTTTCGGTTCAGCACAGGCCAACCTCCTCGACGCGCAGCATGCCAGCCTGGCCATGCCAGTAGCCATTACATCCGTCAACGAACAGTGGCGGCGTCTCGCCCGAGCGGACCCGCTGATAAGCGCCAATGATTTCTGCCATGCCTTGGGCACGCGGGCTCAAACGCAACACGTCGGCCCCGCAAGCCACCAGCCCGGAATAGTCAGCCAGAAGATTGGTCACCTCGGCCGACATCGTTTGGATACCGTTGAGGGTGAACAACGATTGCCCTTCCTGACTGGTCAATGCCAGGCCGTCGGGGTAGTTGATGCAGCAAAACTGGCAGTCATCCTTGGGCCGGTTTTCCGCCCGGGCGGTGAAGCAGCGTGCGGAATACGCCAGCGGCAAATGCCCGTACGCGAAGATTTCCACTTCCGGCACCTCATGACCCAGTTCGCGCACTTGCTCAAGCACATCGCCAATCAACGCCGCCGAACACTCCACGGGCGGCACCCAACGGGTCATGCCGCTGTCCAGCAGCTGCACCAGCGCGTGGCCGTTGTACAGATTCAGGGCCGGACCGCCCACGAATGGTAACTTGCGTTCAGCGAGGAATTGCACCGCGCCCATGTCGTTGGCTTCCACCAACAACTCGCCGTTGTCGCACAGCCGCCGCAGGCTGGACAGTTCGGAAGCGGCTTCGATCAGCGTCAGGCTGGAGATCACCAACTGTGCCTGGCTGCAGGCCTGCAACTCGCGCCCCAGTCCCAGCCATTGATCCAGGGAAAACGCCCGGCGTTTCGAACACACGGTTTCCCCCAGATAAATCACATCCAGGGGCAAGGCCGACATCTCGGCGTAAAAGTGACTGAGTTGTTGTTTGTCCCAGTAAAACAGGACCGGTCCAAGGCTGAGCTTCATGTTCCGTCCCTCATTGCCATGATCGATGATAAGCACCCAGGGTGGTCTGGCTGCCTTCGGACAAGCCCGCCAGCACCTGACGCCATTCTTCCTTGACCCGAAAATTGCCTGGCGCACCGCGATGGGCATCCAGTGCCGCCCGCCAGACCCGGGTGACTTGTTCGACATAGGCCGGGCTGCGTTGGCGACCCTCGATTTTTACCGCTTCGACGCCGATAGCCTTGAGCTCCGGCAGCAAGTCCAGGGTGTCGAGACTGGTGGGCTCCTCCAGTGCATGAAAGCGCTTGCCGTCGACCAGGAAACGACCTTTGCACAAGGTCGGGTAACCGGCGGGTTCGTCAGGGGTGTAGCGATCGATCAGCACTTCGCTCAGGCGCGCGCTCAAGCCTTGGGCGTCCTCGCTCCAGCGCACCGCCTTGGCGGGTGAACAGACACCGCACAGGTTCGGCGACTCGCCGGTTATGTAGGAAGACAGATGGCAACGCCCTTCGGCCATGATGCACAAGCTGCCAAAACCAAACACTTCGATGGGTACCGGGCTGCTGGCGGCCACCTGACGGACCTGCGCCAATGACAACACCCGTGGCAGCACCGCGCGACGAATGCCGTAGCGCTGCGCATAGAATTGCAGTGCAGCGGCGTGCGTCGCCGAGCCCTGTACCGACAGGTGCAACGCCAGTTGCGGATGACGCTGACTGGCGTAATTGAGCACCCCGGGATCGGCGGCGATCAGCGCATCCACGCCGAAGTCGGCGGCGCGATCAACCGCTCGCTGCCAGCGCTCCCAGCCCTTGGGTTGCGGGTAAGTATTGACTGCGACGTAGAGTTTGCGCTGATGCTGGCGGATGTGGGCGACGGCGGCGTCGAACTGTTTGTCGTCCATGTTCAGCCCCGCGAAATGCCGGGCGTTGGTGTCATCGCGAAAGCCGACATAAACGGCATCAGCGCCTTGGCGCACCGCCGCTTTCAGCGCAGGCAGGCTCCCTGCCGGGCAGACCAGTTGCATGGGTAATCCTCATGAAAAAACGCGTCTCGACCCTCGCCCGATGCGGTGATGCACCGTTGGAAAAGGCGCTGCCAGTCTAGCCAGACCGGCAGCCACGACCTTGACGACAATCAATTGCCGTTACTGCATCAGGTCAGCGAAGGACAGGAACATCACGTTGTCGTGCTTGAGCACTTGCTGCTCGCACTCGATGACCGCCAACCCGTCGGCCCAACAGGCAGCCGTCAACATCGCCGAGCTTTGCTGAGGGTGCAGTTCCACGCTCAACCGGCCTTCAGCATCTGGCGTCAATCTGGCCCGCAAGTACTGCCGACGCTTGTTACGTTGCAGCCAGTCGAAGCCGGCCGGCACCGCCAATGGCTTGGGCAGCACATCAGTCACCCCCTGGGCCCGGAGCAGGAACGGACGCACGACGACCAACGCGGTAATCATCGCCGCCGAGGGGTTTCCCGGCATGCCGATCCAGGGTTTGCCGATCACATTGCCAAAAGCCAAGGGTTTACCCGGCTGAATGGCCAGGCGCCAGAAATCTAGGCTGCCCAGTTCCTCAATCGCCTGCTTGAGATGATCTTCCTCGCCGACCGACACACCACCGGAACTCAGCAGCAGGTCGCATTCCGAAGACGCCAGTGTCAGGGCATGTCGGCTGGCCGCCAACTCATCGGCCATGACGCCATAGTCGTGCACCTCGACGCCCCAGCCACGCAATAACGCCGCCAGGCAGTAGCGATTGCTGTTGTAAATCTGCCCCGGAGCCAGATGATCGCCCGGCTCACGCAGTTCATTGCCGCTGCTGAGCAAGCACACCTGCAACGGGCGATAAACCTCGACTCGCGCCACGCCAGCGCCGGCCAGCAACCCCAGTTCCTGTGCACGCAGACGCTTGCCGGCTTTGAGCAACAGATCGCCTCGACGAACCTCCTCGCCCTTGTGGCGTACGTGATCGCCAACTTTCACCAACGGGAACCAGACCCGCGCACCCTCAATCCGGCAGCGTTCTTGCGGCACAACGGTATCGGCGCCGGGCGGCAATGGCGCACCGGTGAATATCTGCACCGCCTGCTGCGCCGGCAAGGGCGAATCGGCCGGATCCCCCGCTGCAATTCGCCCGCCAAGCGGCAGATAACCGCCCTCTGTTGGCAGGTCGGCCGCCCGCAGCGCATAACCGTCCATGGCGCTGTTGTCCCAGGCCGGCAGGTTCACCGGGGAATGAATGTCCGCCGCCAGAACCCGGCCCATGGCTTGATCCAGAGGAATCATGTGCGACAAAGGCGGTGGCGGCACCTGATCCAGTAGACGCTGAATAGCCTCATCCACCGGCATCAAGTGACCGCTGTCACACACCGGGCCGGTCATGAACGCGTCCCGCAGGCGTCGATGCCCCGCGGGGTTTGCGCTTTCAGATGCGGGGCGAAATTGCACGGCCCGGTGCGACTGTCCAGTTGTTCCAGCAAGATCATGTTCCAGGCGGTCCGGCAGGCCCCCGGCGAACCTGGAACGCAGCACACCAGCACGCCATTGCTCATTCCGGCCAAGGCCCGCGACTGCAAGCTGGACATGCCGATTTCCGCCAGGGAGACCTGACGGAACAACTCGCCAAAGCCTTCCACGTGCTTATCCAGCAACGGCAGGACCGCTTGCGGCGTGTTGTCGCGGGCGGTGAAACCGGTACCGCCGGTCATCAGTACGACCTGCACTTTGGGATCGGCGATCCACCGGGAAACGGTCGCGCGGATCTGGTAGATGTCGTCGGTGACCAGATCACGATCAATCAATGCATGCCCGGCCGCTTGCAGCAGGTCGGTGAGTGTCTGTCCCGAGGTGTCGGTCTCGAAGCTGCGTGTATCGCTGATCGTCAGCACGGCGATGTTCAGGGGTTCAAACGTGCGTTGCGCCAGATGGGCCATTTCAAAGCCTCCCGTAGATGAGCATAGGCTCAAGCCTGAACCGGAATCGCGGTGTGGCCTATTCCTCCATGGAGGTACCTCGACCGGCTCAAGGCGCCAGGCGGTTGCGAAACCACACGCCGTTTTGCAAGCGATAATCGATGCGGTCATGCAAGCGGTCAGCGCGCCCCTGCCAGAACTCCAGGCGCTGTGGGCGCAGGCAATAGCCGCCCCAATGCGCGGGTCGCGGCACGGGTTGATCAACAAACCGCGTGATGGTGTCGGCCATCAACGATTCAAGCGCTGCCCGATTGGCCAGCGGCTGGCTCTGCGGCGAAGCCCAGGCACCCAGCCGACTGGCCTCCGAGCGCGACTCGAAGTACGCGTCCGAGAGCTGTGCCTGAAGTTTCGACACCTGGCCTTCGATGCGAACCTGACGCTCCAGCCCCGGCCAGAAAAACGTCATGGCGGCATTCGGGTTACCCGCCAGTTGCCGGCCCTTGTCGCTCTGGTAATTGCCGAAAAAAGTAAAGCCTTCGTCGCTCAAGCCCTTGAGCAGCAGCACCCGGCAATGCGGATTGCCTTCGCTGTCGACCGTCGCCAGCATCATGCTGTTGGCCTCGATCGGCGCGCACTCGGTGTCCCGCGCCTGCTGCATCCATTGGCGGAACAGCGTCAGCGGATCGTCCAGCGCCGCCTCGTCCTGCAGGCCATTAAGGGTGTAGCTGCGGCGCATCTCAGCCAGGGAAAGGGGCATGTCAGTGATCTCCTGAAGGTTTCACGCAGTGTGCAAAGCCTTGCGCGAGACCACCTTGACCACCATCAACACTTGGCACGCAAAGGATGCGTGCGTTTACTTGAGCCGCAGACGCCGGGCCAGTTTGTGCAGGTTACTGGGATCGACTTCCAGCAGCCGCGCGGCCCCGGCCCAGTTGTTTCCGGAAAGACTCAGGGCCTGGAGAACCTGTTGGCGCTGACAGTCATCGACCGCGACGCTCAAGGTCTGGAAGGGCACAACCGACGCTTCCTCCAGCAGCGGCTCAACCATCAGCCCCGATGCCCTCAGCGTGTTGTCGAGGTCGAGAATCGCGGGTTCCAGCGTCATGATCTGCGTGCGACTCGTACCGCGACTGAGCTGCTTCAACGCGGCGCGGCTGATCACATGTTCCAGCTCGCGCACATTGCCCGGCCAGCTGTACGCCAGCAAGGCCCGCTCGGCTGCCGGCGACAGTCGCAAACCACGCAGCCCGAGCCGGGCCCGATTGAGTTCCAGGAAGTGCCCGGCCAGCATCAACACATCGTGTCCGCGCTCGCGCAGCGCCGGGATGGGCACCGGATACACCGAAAGTCGGTGATACAGGTCCGCGCGAAACAGACCGTCGCGGATACTGTCGGGCAGATTACGATTGGTCGCGGCAATGATCCGCACATCGACATGCAAGGGTTTGTCCGCCCCGAGGCGCTGGATTTCGCCGTTCTGCAAAGTGCGCAGCAGCTTGGCTTGAACGCCGAGCGGCAATTCGCCCACTTCGTCGAGAAACAGCGTTCCGCCGTTGGCGGCATCGAAACGTCCGGCACGGTCATGGGTGGCGCCGGAAAACGCGCCTTTGACATGGCCGAACAACTCGCTCTCCGCCAGGGATTCCGGCAAGGCCGCGCAGTTGACCTGTATCAGCGGCTTGTGACTGCGTCGCGAGAGGCGATGCAGCCTTCGGGCAAACAACTCCTTGCCGACGCCGGTCTCGCCTAAAAGCAACACGGGCAGATCGGAGTCGGCCAATACGTCCAGCTCAATCAGCAACTGGTGTAATACCTCGCTGCGGCCGAGGATTTCCCCTTCATCCACCGGCGTACGCAGGTCCTGAAGATCGCTGCGGGACAGGCGCAAGCTGCGGTTTTCCTGCTCAAGGCGGGTGACCCGCACGGCGGCTTCGATCTGCAAGGTACATCGCTTGAGCTCTTCATGGGCACGGCTGTCGAAGGTGCCGGCATGCAGCGCATCGAGGGTGATCGCACCCCAGATCCGGCCTTCCACATACAGGCTCACGCCCATGCAGTCATGCACCGGCAACGGCTCGCCGACAGCGTGATCGAGCAAGCCGTCGTAGGGGTCAGGCAGGCGACTGTCGGGCTCGAACCAGGTGGGTTCACGCGACGCCATGATCGCCGCCAGTCGAGGATGCTGGGCGATGACAAACCGGCGCCCGAGCGCCTCGTGCACCAGCCCCACCGTCGCAACCGGCCTGAGGCTGTCGCCATCCAGACGAAGCAAGCCCACGGCGCCACTGTTGAAGTATTCGCGCAGGGTCTGGACCAGTCGTTGCAACCGCACGGCATTGGGCAACTCGACGATCAGGTCGGCAGCCAGGCTTTCACGCAGCATGGTAGTCATTACCCTCTTGGGTTGGATTGACCCTGAAGCGTCAGGGTTTCTATCACCACAGCCAAAAATAAATTCATGATTATCAATACGTTAAAAAATGGCATGGCGGATGCAATGAGTCTGGGGAACCGTTGAAATCCCAATCAAGGAACCCCGATGAGCCAGACCCTGCAGGAACAAAGCCTTGGCCAACTGGCCTGCGATATTCCCGGCGCCACCCGGATTTTTCACTCACTCAAGCTGGACTTCTGTTGCGGTGGACATAAAAGCCTGCGTGAAGCGGCGCTGGGCAAAGACCTCGATCCGGCACTGATTGCCGACGCCCTGAACCTGCTGCAAGACGCTGGCGAGAACCAGTACGACTGGCGCAACGAACCGCCAGAACGCCTGATCGCCCACCTCCTGACCCGTTACCACGCCCGCCACCGGGAGCAACTGCCGGAGCTGATCCGTCTGGCCCGTCGCGTCGAACACGTCCACGGCGCACGCAGCAGTTGCCCCAACGGTCTGGCCGACCTGCTGACCGACCTGCAACAGGAACTCGAAGGCCATATGCTCAAGGAAGAACAAGTGCTCTTCCCGATGCTGCAACAGGGCTTTGGCCCCCAGGCTGCGCCGCCGATCCAGGTAATGCGTTTCGAACATGATCAACACGGGCGAACCCTGGAGAAGCTGCTGGCCCTGACTGACAACATCACCCCGCCGGTCGATGCCTGTAACACCTGGCGGGCCTTGTATCGCGGGCTGCTGGAGTTTCGCGATGACCTGACGCAACACATTCACCTGGAAAACAACGTGCTGTTCGTCAATGCCCTGAACCCTCGTCATTGAACGATTGCCGCACCACCAAACCTGCGCCAACCCTCCGGCTGGCGCGGGTTTTTCTCTGCGCCACTCAAGGCTGCCAATAGAACATGGCCTTGGCGAGAATCACGATCAACACCATGTGCCCGAGGATGCTGCGGCGAATCCAGCTGGCGCGGGCATTGGACAGTCGCGCGTGGGTCAACCAATAGGCCAGCAACAGGTAATGACCAATGATGCTCAAGGCCAACAGGATCTTCAGGCTCAGCAACGTGCCGAAACTGCTGGCCAGCGGCTGACTCAATGTGCCCCGGTGCTGCCACGCCAGACCGATACCGGCGCCATACAGCAGCAATACCACGCCATGCAGCACCTTGCGCGAGCGCACCGCAATGGCCTGATCCGCCGTGCTCTGCGCGGTGTCCGTCAGTTGCAGGCGGGCTCGATGCCAGATCACCACCTCGAAAAACAGCGTGCCGATGAAGGCAATCGCGGCCAGCAAGTGCGTCACCAATAGCAAGGGGTACATGACTGGCAACCTCCTCAGGTTCGCTGATTTATCCCGGATGACCGTCAACGCGGGTCCGCAGCAGCATCGGCCCATAGCGCCAGGCGTACAGGGCAAACGCCAGCGTCCAGCACACACCGGCCAACCAAAGCGCCGGCAAAGGAAAAAACAGGATCAACACGACCCGGCTCAGACACGCGAGGTTGAGCAGGATGAACGCCAGGGTCATACCCGACGGTGGCTCCAGCGCGCGGCCGGTATGGCCCAACGTAACCCGCGCGATCATGGCCAACACCAGGCCGCCCATCGCACCGATCGTCAGGCAATGCACCGCCAGACTCGGATTGATCGGCAGGCCAAAATGCCACAACGCCATGCCCAGGCAAGCGACCGCCAGCCAGCCATACGCCAGGTGCAACGACCACAACAACGGCACGCGCCAAAGTGCCCGATCATGCCAGCGAATCAGGCGCACCAGATGCCCTGCCGCAACTATCGTGAACAACAGGCCCACCCAGATATTCGGGTACAGCGCGGGCCCTGCGGCATAGGCCAGCGCCAGCAGCGCAGAGCCCGCCAGCAGCAGCCGATCCAGCCATGGCCATGCGGCGACACCCTCGACCCGGCCGAGACCGCGCTGGGTGAAGAACGGAATGACCCGCCCGCCGATCAAGCCCATCATCGCCGCCACCAGCCAGATCCCGGTCAACACGCCCTGGCGCTGCCAGCCTTCATGACCTTCAACCAGCCCGTACAACGACAGACCATCAGCCGCCGCCAACAGCAGCAATACAATCACAATCGGGTAGTTACGCTTTTGCCGCACCTTCCACAGGGTGAAGCCCATGAGCACCGCCACCGCCAGCGGGAATGACAATTCCAGCACCGCGAGCAACGGCCATGGCGCATTGGCCAGCCAGGCGATTCGCGCGCCCAACCACAACAGTGCCAGCGCCGCCAGCGGTGTCCCGCTGATACCCGGACGACCGGTCCAGGTCTGCACGGCGGTCAGCAGAAAGCCCGCGATAATCGCCAGGCCGAAACCGAATAACAATTCATGCCGATGCCAGCCCAGCCAGCCGCCTGCCGGTTGCCATTCCGATAGCGAACCGCCGAACGCCATCAGCCACAGCGGTATGGCCAGCACCGCCAACAGGCAGCCCGCGAGGAAAAATGGCCGGAAGGCCAGCCGTAACAGCGGCGGGATCGCCATCGCTTTACGGCGCTCAAGCACTTGCATAAAGCCACTCCTCTACCTTGTTGCCAACCTGACACTCAGCTGCAAGCGTCGAGGAAAATACGGAGTTCGATCATCGGGTATCGCGGATCAAACGTCGTTGTCGCAAATCAAGAGTGCAAGGGCCGTGCCTCCGCACCGAATCCCCGTCGCAGCAGGCTTCCCGGGTCGGCGCGGTCATCCACTCAAAGTCTTTATGACTCTTCAATGGTCATAAAGACCCGTTAACGATGGTCATTTTAACCTCACACCTCTACGCCCTCCCCTAAACAGGGTCTTTGGCGCATGGCCCGGGTCTTGCTGAGCATGGGCAACCTTAGCGAAACCTTGATCCTTCCCGATTACCCGGAGTCGTCATGAAAAAAGTCATCCAGCCCCTGGCCTGGTTTGTGGTGTTGACCTCAGTCCTGGCCCTGGCCAGCAGCCTTTCTCTGGGCCTCGTCTGACGGGATAGCCGCCGTTTTTCTTAACCTTCAGGATGAATTCCATGGTGTTACATCGCGTCCATCACCAGATTTTGCGCAGTCATCATTTGTTCGAGCCGTTGAACGAAGAACAGCTGGATGAACTGATGAGTGCCAGCCAATTGCTGAGCATCGATAAAGGCGAACCGCTGTTTCGCCAGGGCGAGCCGGCCGACTCGTTTTACTTCGTGATTGCCGGGGCGGTGAAAATCTACCGCCTGACCCCCGATGGGCAGGAAAAGGTGTTTGAAGTCATCGGCGAACGGCACACCTTCGCCGAGGCCATGATGTTGATGGACACCCCCAACTATGTGGCCTCGGCCGAAGCGGTCTGCCCCACTCAGCTCTACCGGTTATCCAACAGCACCTACATGCGCCTGCTGCAAAGCAACAGCCGGCTGACCTTTGCACTGCTCGGCAAGCTCTGCGTTCGCTTGCACCAGCGGGTCAATGAAATCGAAACCCTGTCCCTGAAAAACGCTACTCACCGGGTCGTGCGTTACCTGCTGACGCAGCTGGTGCGTGCGCAACCGGTTCAGAGTCAATTCGAGCTGCCGATGGCCAAGCAGCTGATTGCCGGGCATCTGTCGATCCAGCCGGAAACGTTTTCGCGGATCATTCGGCGCCTGATTGATGAAAAGATCATTACCCAGGACGGTCGCCAGATCGCCATTCTTGATCGTCTGCGCCTGGAACAGTTCGAGTGAACGCGATGCCCATCTGTCTGTACTGCCAACGCGCCAACCCGCCACAACACACCGAGTGCTGCCAATGCGGCATGCCGCTGCCAGCGCTGGCCGAACACGCCGCAGCGCGTCGACTGCGCCGGTTCCAGTGGTTCTGCATCGGTTTGACGGTCTTTTGCGTGGTGATGTTTTTCTGGCTGCCGCGCGGCATCAGTTGATGCTGCGCTGACAAACTGGCTCACGGCTGGGTCAGCTGACGATACAACTGCGGCAGGCGCAGCGGTAATTGCTCAGGCTGGCGGATCAAGGTGTAGCCATTGGCACCGAACATGTACGGCAGATAATCCCCCGCCTCACGATCAATGGTGATGCAGAACGGCGTCAGTCCTTGGCGCCGCGCCTCCAGCACTGCTTCGCGAGTGTCTTCAACCCCGTAGCGTCCCTCATACAAATCCAGGTCATTGGGCTTGCCATCGGTCAGCAGCAGCAACAGTTTGCTGCGCCGCTTGCTGCAACCCAGCAATTGCGTGGCCTGACGAATCGCCGCGCCCATGCGCGTGTAATAGCCTGGTTTGAGCCCTTGAATACGACCTCGGGTGTTGTCGTCATAGCGCTGGGTGAACGACTTGAGTTCCTGCATGCGGACCTGTTGACGCCGCAGCGAGGAAAACCCGTATAAGGCGAAGTCATCGCCCAGCCCCGACAGGGTTTCGCCAAACAGCAGCAGGCTGTCGCGGATGACGTCGATGACGCGATGCTCATCGTTGAGGTGCGCATCGGTGGACATCGACACATCGGCCAGCAACAGGCACGCCAGGTCGCGGCGGGTCTGGCGTTGTTCCATGAACAGACCGCGCTCGGCGCACTGGCCTTGCTCGCGTTCAACGTGAAAATCCAGCCAGGCCTGCATGTCCAGTTCCGAGCCCTGGGGTTGCTGGCGTAACCACTGGCGGTCATTGCGCAAGTGCTCGAACTGACGCCGCAGACGGTGAGCCGAGGCCTTCAACCGCGCCGGCAGCGGCTGCGCCTCACAATCACGGGGCACCATCATTTGCAGATTGACGAAGGCGTCCTGCATCCGCTGCTTGCGATAGTCCCACTCCGGCAACTTGATGCCTGCGCCCAGGGGAATATCGTCGACATCGGCCGGCGGCAGGTCCAGGTGCAGCTTCAGACCTCCGCCCTTGCGCAGTCGGGTGCGCGACAGGGTCAGTTCATCCAGGTCGTCGGCGACTCTGGCGGCGTCCGGGTCTTCGCTGTCGTCCGCCCAGCGATCCAGGTCGACATGCTCGGTCCAGCTGAACAGGTTCTCAAGGCGTACCACCAACAGCCCGCCATCCCGGGAATTGTCATCAATGCGTGTGGCGCGTTTGCGCCCGCCTTGCTGCTCGCCGGGAGGCGTCGTCAGAAACGCTTCGGATTCATCGCCCAGATCGGCGGCCAGCGGGCTGGCGAGATGTTGCGGCGGGTACAACCACAACGGCAGCGGCCAGGCGGCCCGCTCACTGCGCGGGAAATCCTCGACGCTGCCCGGCTCGCGCAACGCCTGACATAACGCGCGTTCCAGTGCCGCTTCACTGCGGCTCAGGGTTGCCGGATCCGGGCGCAATTGCAGGTGGGTATCGACCAACCGGGTGTAGCGCGCACGCAAGGCCGGATAACGCAATAACAGCATCCGGGTCCAGCGTTGGTTGTCCCGGCCCCAGTGGCGCATCGGTCCAGCCTGCGCCGCCAGCAAGGCCAGCCAGCGATAGAGTTCCTCGTTCAGTGCGGCGTCAGGAAACACCGCCAGGCTCGACGGCAACCGCAGGTTGTTCTCGTCACACCACGCCAGCGGCACTTGTTTGCAGGTGCCGGCGATCTGTTGCAACACGTTGCGCCGCAGCAGCAGATCACGGTCGCTGGCCGCTTCCACGCCGATACCATTGGCACCACCCATGGCGCGAAACAACAGCGCCAGCGGGCGTTGCTGATTGAGCAACTCGACGCGTGCGTCGGGGAAATCCGGGCTGGCGCGGCGGGTGATGAAGCGATGCCAGACGCTACCGACCCATTCTTCCAGTTCGACGGTAAAGGCCATGTTCCATGTCCTTTTTGAAATAAAAAAACGGCCCGCTGTCTCAGCCGGGCCGACCTTTTCTAGCCGTGATCCCGATTCATGAAGGCACCACCGGCGCCGGGGCACGCAACGCTGCGCGACCCCGCTGCCGGAAGCTGAACAAGTAGCAGAGCAGCCCGGCGAGGAAGCCGATGCCCGCCACCAGACGCGCCCAGAACAGCACTTGCAGGCGTTCGACCGTGGCCATGAACGGCAAGGCGGTGCCGTCGATCTGCCAGCGTTGCAGGTAAACCTGCACGACCCCGGCCGCTGTGAGGAACAGCGTGATCATCACCATCGACAGCGTCATCAACCAGAAGCCCCGGATCTCCAGCGTCTGCGAGCGCTCGTCACCGGCTTCACCCAGTCCACGCAAGCGCGGCATGGCGTAGCTGATCAAGGTCATGACGATCATCGCGTAAGCCCCGTAGAACGCCAGGTGTCCGTGCGCTGCCGTCAGTTGCGAGCCGTGGGTGTAGAAGTTGACGGGAGCCAGGGTGTGCAGAAAGCCCCAGACGCCGGCGCCAAAGAAGGCCGTCACCGTTGTGCCCTTGGCCCACAGCGTTGCCGCTCGGTTCGGGTGCTGGCGCCGACGGTTCTTCACGGTGCTGAAGGCGAATATCACCATCGCCAGGAAGGGCAACGGTTCCATGGCGGAGAAGATCGAACCGACCCACAACCAGACCTCGGGCGCACCAATCCAGAAGAAGTGGTGACCGGTGCCGATGATCCCGGTAATCAGCGCCATGGCGATAATCACGTACAGCCATTTCTCCACGACTTCCCGGTCTACACCGGTGATCTTGATCAGCACGAAGGCCAGCATTGCGCCCATGATCAATTCCCACACGCCTTCCACCCAAAGATGCACCACCCACCACCAATAGAACTTGTCGCGGGCCAGGTTGCCGGGGTTGTAGAAGGAGAACAGGAAGAACACTGCCAGCCCGATCAGCCCGGTCATCATCACCATGCTGACGGTGGTCTTGCGCCCTTTGAGCAGGGTCATGCCGATGTTGTAGAGAAAGCCCAGGCACACCACCACAATGCCCATTTTGGTAATCGTCGGCTGCTCCAGGAACTCCCGGCCCATGGTCGGCAGCAACTCGTTGTGGGTCAGCCTGGCCAGCCCGGCATAAGGCACCAGCAGATAGCCGAGGATGGTCAGCACGCCAGCGGCGGCGAAGACCCAGAACAGAATGATCGCCAGTTTCGGACTGTGCAGCTCGCGATCAGCCTCTTCCGGTATCAGGTAGTAGGCGGCGCCCATGAAGCCGAACAGCAGCCAGACGATCAGCAGGTTGGTGTGCACCATCCGCGCCACGTTGAAAGGAATGATCGGGAACAGAAAGTCACCGATCACGTACTGCAGCCCCATGATCAAACCGAACAGTACCTGACCGAGAAACAGGATCAGGGCAAACACGAAGTAAGGTTTGGCTACGGCTTGCGAGGCGAATTTCAGATGCGGATTAGCCATGCTCATCACTCAGCCCTCCTTGTTTGGCGGCCAGCCATTGGTGTTGATTTTCGAACTCCATTTGAGGAACTCGGCGATGTCATTCACCTCCTGCTCACTCAAATTGAATTGCGGCATCGCCCGCCGACCTGGTACGCCCAGCGGCTGCATTTTCATCCAGGCATGCAGGAAGGGCTTGAAGCCCTCCTCGCCACCGCGACGCTGGTACACGTTGCCCAGCTCTGGCGCGAAGTAGGCACCCTCGCCCAGCAGCGTGTGGCAGCCGATGCAGTTGTTCTGCTCCCAGACCGTTTTGCCGCGGATCACTGATTCGGTTAAAAGCGCCTCGTTACTGCGTTCCGGAAAGGTTTGTTCCGTGTGGTAGGTCAAGGCCAGGAATATCAGGAAGAAGAAGATGCTCCCCCCGAAATAGATATTCCTGGCCATGCCTTTTGTGAAGGTCTCTGACATGGTCGCTTCCTCTTTACTTGACCCGCCCATGATAGGAAGCGAAGGGTTGAAATCTGCTTGATGGCGATCAAGAAAGTCAGATGGTTTTGCTCGGGTATTACGGTTGCAGGACTGACAGTCCTTGCGCCTCCATTGAGCCCCACCCCCGTAGGACCGGCTTCAGCCGGGAGGGAGAAGGGTCTGACGACGCAACTGCTGCGAATGTACCGGCCTGCTCCCGGCCAAAGCCGGTCCTACGGGTTGTGTGATAGGGATCAAAACGGTATCTACAGAACGCTGAGCCCCACAAGCACCGCCAACACCAGCGCCCAACTCAGCATCAATACACGCCAGAGGCGCGGCGCGTGGCGCAGTTCCATGAAACCCTCGGTGATCAGCCAGGCCTTGCCGACCGCCACCGACAAGATGGCGAGGGACAGCAGCCACGTCGCGCCCACCTGTGCCAGCAGCACCGTGCACACGCTCAATGCGGCCAACGCCGCCCAGCAGGCGAGCAACAGCCTGGAAGCTGACATGACACCTCCGTCAATTCAGAACGTAGACCAGCGGAAAAAGCACGACCCAGATCAGATCGACCATGTGCCAATACAGCACGCCGGATTCGAAACCGCTGTGGTTGTCGGTGCCATATAAGCCACGACGACAGCGTGCGGCCAGCCAGCCGAGAATGAACATGCCGAGCAGGACATGGAGAAAATGGAAACCGGTGAGGATCCAGTAAAGGGTGAAAAACGTGTTGTGCTCCATGCCCAGCCCCGAGGCCAGCAAGTGCCGGTACTCCGTGACTTTCAGCACCACGTACAGGCTGGCGGCGAGCAAGGCGAGCAGCAGAAACACCGCGCCATGGCGAGGTTGTGAGCGCCTGACCTGCTCCTGAGCCAGGGCGGCGAACAACCCCGCTGTGATCAGGCTCAAGGTCATCGCCAGACCGGTGGAAGTGTTCAGCAACAGACGACTTTCGCTGAACATCTGTGGCTTGAGTACCTGAGTTACGGCGAACGTCAGGATCAGGATCGCGAACACCGAAAGCTCGGCCAGAATGAAGAACCACATCGCCAGGTCGCCCGGTAACCGGCCACGGGAAGCGCCGCTGGTTTCAGCCGAAGTGGACATCAACCACATCCATCAGCGCCGCGACAGTCAGCGGATCATCGCTCAACGGCTCGGCCAGGCACGCCTTGCACGCCTCGCGCGGGCTCATGCCGGAGCGGATCATGCGCGCCGTGAAGATCAGCAGCCGCGTCGAGGCGACTTCCTCCAGATCATGCTGATCGAGCCGCCGCAGGGCTTGACCCAACCTGACCACCTGCGCCGCCAGCGCGCTGTCGACCTGCGCCTCCCGCGCGACGATGCGCTCTTCCTCGGGCCCTGGCGGATAACCGAAACGCATCGCCACGAAGCGTTGTCGGGTGCTGGGCTTCATGCCTTTGAGCAAGTTTTGGTAACCGGGGTTGTACGACACCACCAGCATGAACGAAGGCGGCGCCTGCAGCACTTCGCCGGTGCGTTCCAGAAACAGCTCGCGACGATCATCGGCCAGTGGATGCAGCACCACGACCGTGTCCTGGCGCGCCTCCACCACTTCGTCGAGATAGCAAATCCCGCCTTCGCGCACCGCGCGGGTCAGCGGTCCGTCCTGCCACCAGGTGCCCTGTGCCCCAATCAGGTGGCGACCGATCAGGTCGGCAGCGCTCAGATCGTCGTGGCAGGCCACGGTGTACAGCGGCAGTTTCAGCCGATGGGCCATGTGCTGGACGAAACGGGTCTTGCCGCATCCGGTCGGACCCTTGATCAATACCGGCATGCCGTGGCGCCAGGCTTGCTCGAACAGCACCTCTTCATTGTTCAGCGGTTGGTAGAAGGGTTCGACCTTGTGTGCGCACGGCTGGCTACGGTCCATGGTTGTCCTGTTTCAGAAGCGGGTTCGAGGTACACGCTACGGGCCCCTGCGACAACCTGGCAAGGGACGTGACCGGCAAACTTGATCGCCGTCAAGCGAGCATTGGTGTGCTCGGGCATAGCCTTGCAGCGCACTAAGAACCTGCGTACTGCGCTGCCCTTGCAGCACATCGCAAAGGTCTTGCCTGAGGAGAAATGGAATGCTGATCAGCAATAGAAAAACGTTTGCTCTGACTCTCGCCACCCTGTGTTCGACGCTGGCCCTTGCGGTGACTCATGCGGCCAGCGCCGAAGAGTCCGCCGTCCCTGCGCCGAACCCGCCCATGGTCACCACCGCGGGGGCTCCCGACATGAGCCAGGCGGAGTTCGATACGTCCAAGGAGATCTACTTCCAGCGTTGTGCCGGTTGTCACGGCGTTCTGCGCAAGGGCGCCACCGGCAAACCGTTGACGCCGGACATCACCCAGTCTCGCGGGCAAGCGTACCTGGAGGCACTGATTACCTATGGCTCGCCAGCAGGCATGCCGAACTGGGGAACCTCCAACGCCCTGACCAAGGAGCAGATCACGGTCATGGCCAAGTTCATCCAGCACACCCCGCCGACGCCTCCGGAATGGGGCATGGCCGAGACGCTGAAGACCTGGAAAGTGTTGGTCAAACCCGAGGATCGTCCGAAGAAGCAGCTGAGCAAACTCAACCTGCCCAACCTGTTTTCAGTGACGCTGCGCGATGACGGCAAGATCGCCTTGATCGACGGCGACAGCAAGAAAATCGTCAAGCTGATCGAGACCGGTTACGCGGTGCACATTTCCCGCATCTCCGCTTCGGGCCGTTACTTGCTGGTGATTGGCCGTGATGCGCGGATTGACATGATCGACCTGTGGCCGCTGGAGCCGACCAAGGTCGCCGAAGTCAAAGTGGGCATCGAGGCACGCTCGGTGGAGACCTCCAAGTTCAAGGGTTACGAAGACAAGTACACCATTGCCGGCTCCTACTGGCCGCCGCAGTTCACCATAATGGATGGCGAAACCCTGGAGCCGAAACAGATCGTGTCGACACGCGGCATGACCGTCGACAAGCAGGAATATCACCCTGAGCCACGGGTCGCGGCAATCATCGCCTCTCACGAATGGCCGGAGTTCATCGTCAACGTCAAGGAAACCGGCAAGGTCATGCTGGTCAACTATCAGGACATCAAAAACCTCACCGTCACCTACATCGACGCCGCGCCATTCCTGCACGACGGCGGATGGGACAGCACGCACCGCTACTTCATGACCGCCGCCAACAACTCCAACAAAGTCGCCGTGATCGACTCCAAGGAGCGCAAGTTGACCGCCTTGGTGGACGTCGGCAAAACCCCTCATCCGGGTCGCGGCGCCAACTTCAATCACCCGCTCTACGGTCCGGTCTGGGCCACCAGCCACCTGGGTGATGACGGCATCTCATTGATCGGCACCGATCCGGTGAAACACCCGCAATACGCCTGGAAACAGGTCACTTCGATCAAGGGTCAGGGCGGCGGATCGCTGTTCATCAAAACCCACCCCAACTCCCGCCACCTGTACGTCGACACCACCCTCAACCCGGACGCAAAACTCAGCCAGTCGGTGGCGGTGTTCAACATCGACAAACTCGACGCTGGCTACACCGTGCTGCCCATCGCCGAGTACGCAGGCATCAAGCAAGGGGCCATGCGCGTTGTACAACCGGAATACAACAAGGCCGGTGATGAAGTCTGGTTCTCCGTATGGAGCGGCCAGGCAGACGAATCGGCGCTGGTAGTGATCGACGACAAAACGCTGAAGCTCAAATCAGTCATAAAAGACAAACGCCTGATCACGCCCACTGGCAAATTCAACGTCTACAACACCCAACACGACATCTATTGAGCCTCGTCAAGTTAAGGAAACACCATGAAAAATACTCTGTTGTCACTGTTCGTCATGACCGCTGCGCTCAGTGCGCAACCGGCCATGGCTCAGGACGCGCTGGAGCTGTTCAAGAGCAAACCCTGCGCCGCCTGCCATTCCATCGACACCAAGCTGGTGGGCCCGGCGCTCAAGGAGGTTGCAGCCAAGAACGCGGGAGTGGCCGGGGCCGTGGACACCCTTGCAAGTCACATCAAGAACGGTACGCAAGGCAATTGGGGTCCGATGCCGATGCCGGCCAACCCGGTGACTGACGAAGAAGCCAAAATCCTCGCCGCCTGGGTACTCACCCTCAAATAACCCACTGGAGGGCGCCACGATGGTGTTTCGACGCACGATGATTCCGGCGGCCCTCCTCCTCATTTGCGCAACCACGGTTGCCGCGCCTGACGCTCAGCTCAGCCAGGATTGCGGCGCCTGCCATGGGCTACACATGACTGGCGGGCTGGGTCCCGAACTGACGCGCACCGCGCTGGCGGGCAAGTCCCGGGACAGCCTGATTGCCACTGTCACCCACGGTCGGCCCGGCACCGCCATGCCCGGATGGGCGCCGTTGCTCGGCGCGGACGACATTCGTTGGCTGGTCGATCTTCTTCTCCAGGGATACCCCGCACCATGATCCGTTCAATCCTGTTGTCAGCGGCGACCGGGCTGTTGTTGTCCGCGTGTGTTCAGCCACCGTTGCGTGGCTCCGGCGATCTGGGTGTGGTGGTGGAACGCGCCACTGGCAGCCTGCAGATCATCGAAAGTGACACCCGCACGGCACTAGCCCGCATCGAGGGACTGGGTGATCTGTCCCATGCCTCGGTGGTGTTCTCCCGGGACCAGCGGTATGCCTATGTATTCGGTCGCGACGGCGGGCTGAGCAAGATCGACTTGCTGACCCGGCACATCGACCGACGGGTGATCCAGGGCGGCAACAGCATTGGCGGGGCAATCAGTCAGGACGGCAAGTTGATCGCCGTGTCCAACTACGTGCCCGGCGGGGTCAAGGTTTTCGATGCGCAGACCTTGCAGCAAGTCGCCGACATTCCCGCCACGCCCCTGGCCGATGGCAGCAAGCGCTCGCGGGTGGTCGGTCTGGTCGATGCGCCTGGACAACGTTTCGTGTTCAGCCTGTTCGATACCGGCGAGATCTGGACCGCTGATTTCAGTCAGGGCCCCACCCCGCAGATCAGCCGCTTCATCGACATTGGCGAGCAACCCTACGACGCGCTGATTACACCTGATGGCCGCTACTACATGGCCGGGCTGTTCGGTGAAGACGGCATGGCGCAGCTCGATCTCTGGCATCCCGAGCGCGGTGTGCAGCGCGTGTTGGGTGATTACGGACGCGGCCAGGCAAAACTGCCGGTCTACAAGATGCCGCATCTGGAAGGCTGGGCCGTCGCCGATAACCAGGCCTTCGTACCCGCTGTCGGTCGCCATCAGGTGCTGGTGATGGATTCGCGCACCTGGCAGCAGACCGCCGTCATCCCGGTGGCCGGCCAAGCGGTGTTCGTCACGTCGCGGCCGGACGGTCGCCAGCTATGGGTCAATTTCGCCTACCCGGATAACGATCGGGTGCAGGTCATCGACACCGAAACCCACGCAGTGGTCGCCGACCTGCGACCGGGGCCAGCAGTGCTGCACATGGAATTCACCGCCCGTGGCGACCAGCTATGGCTGTCGTTGCGCGACGGCAACCAGGTTCAAGTCTGGGATCCGTACAGCCTCAAGCAACTCAGCGCCCTTCCCGCCACCGCGCCAAGCGGCATCTTCTTCAGCAGTCGCGCGCAAAAAATGGGTTATTGATATGAACCTCGACCCCCTCAGCCGACAACTGATCGACCGCTTCCAGCACGGCATGCCGTTGTGCCCGGAACCCTATCGCGAGATGGCCCAGGTGCTGGGTTGCAGCGAGCCGCAAGTCATCGCCTGCCTGCAACGCCTGGAACTGGCCGGCGCCTTGTCGCGGGTCGGCCCGGTGTTCGAACACCGCCGCGCCGGGGCCAGCACCCTCGCCGCCTTTGCCGTACCCGCCGAACGCCTGCAACAGATCGCTGAACGCGTCAGCCAGTATCCCGAGGTCAACCACAACTACGCACGAGAGCATTTCTACAACCTGTGGTTTGTGCTGACCGGTCCTGATCGTCAGCACATCGAACGGGTCCTCGACGCGCTGGAACAAGACACCGGTCTTACGCCACTGGACTTGCCCATGTTGACGGCTTATCGCATCGACCTGGGTTTTGCCTTGGGAGAACCCCATGAAGCCTGAATTGAATCCTGAACAGGCCTTGGCACTGCGTCGGCACCTGGAATTCGGGCTGCCGCTGGTTTCGCGCCCCTATCGAGCCCTCGCCGAACGGATAAACAGCGACGAAGGCCAGGTCCTCGCGCAGATGCGGCAATGGCAGGCGCAAGGTTTGTTTCGTCGGCTCGGCCTGGTCCTCAACCATCGCGCGCTGGGCTTCACGGCCAATGCGATGTTGGTCCTGGACGTTTCGGACGCGCTCATCGATGAGGTCGGTCAGCGCCTCGGACAAGCACCCGGCATCACCCTTTGCTATCAACGACCACGGCGTTTGCCGCAATGGCGATACAACCTGTTCTGCATGGTTCACGGGCGCCAGCGTGATCGGGTCGAAGCGCAGATCCGGGCGCTGCTGGAAGCACACCTGCTGAGCGACCTGCCACACCAATTGTTGTTCAGCACCCAGGCGTTCAAACAGTGCGGCGGGCGCTTTGCCGCCGCTGCAACAGGCGCCTCGGCTCATGGATGACCTGGACCGCCGACTGATCAACCGCCTGCAACTGGGCCTGCCACTGGTCCGCCATCCTTGGCAAGTGCTGGCCAGTGAGCTTGAGAGCAGCAGTTCTGAATTGCGCGCCCGCCTTCAGCACCTGCTCAGTGACGGAATACTCACGCGTTTTGGCCCGATGTTCGACATCGAACGGCTGGGCGGCGCCTTCACCCTCGCCGCTCTGGCCGTGCCGGAGGAACGTTTCGAGGCGGTCGCCGGGCAACTGCACGCCATGCCTGAAGTGGCGCACAACTACCGCCGCGAACACCTCTGGAACATGTGGTTCGTGCTCGGCTGCGCGAGCGAACAAGGCATCGCCCAGACCCTGCAACGTATCGAAACCCTGACCGGCCTGCCGCTGCTCAATTTGCCCAAAGAGGAGACCTACCATGTCGGTTTGTATTTCCCGGTCTGAAGACACCCTGGCGCATCGGCTGATCGAGCTGACCCAGGGCGGCTTGCCGCTGGTGGACGATCCGTGGGCCTGGCTCGCCGAGCAGTTGCAGCTCAGCGTCGAATCCACTCTGGACCTGTTGAAACGATTGCAGGCTGAGGGCGCGATCCGGCGTATCGCCGCTGTGCCCAATCACTATCGCCTGGGCTATCGCCACAACGGCATGACTGTCTGGGATGTGTGCGATGCAGACATGCCGCGCCTCGGCGCGCTGATCGGCGCGCAACCTTTTGTCAGCCACTGTTACCGACGTCCGCGCCGAACCGCGTGGCGCTACAACCTGTTTGCCATGGTCCACGGGCGCAGCCGGGAGGAAATCGACCGCTATCGCGAACACCTGCGCTATTTGCTGGGCGATGCCTGCGCCGCCGACGAAATGCTGGTGAGCAGTCGCATCCTGAAAAAAACCGGTTTGCGCCTGCCCGCCGCTTCGCGCTGAATGCGCGCCGATTCAAGGAGAGTTGCATGTTGAGGATCAGCCAATACCTGCGTGCGCTGGCCGGCCAGGCGTCCGCGCCCAGAACCAGCCCACCGGGCAGCAATCGACCGCCGGTGGTGATCTGGAACCTGCTCAGACGCTGCAACCTGACCTGCAAACACTGCTACGCCACGTCCGCCGACAGCGTGTTTCGCGACGAACTGGACACACCCGCCGCACTCCGCGTGATCGACGACCTGCACGACGCCGGGGTGAAAGTATTGATTCTGTCTGGCGGTGAGCCCTTGCTGCGCGACGATCTGTTTGTGCTTAGCGCTTACGCCCAGGCCAAGGGTTTCTATGTGGCCTTGTCCACCAACGGCACGTTGATCAACAAGCAGAACATCGCGCAAGTCCACGCGGCGAACTTCGATTATGTCGGGATCAGCATCGATGGGCTCCAAGCGACACATGACGCCTTCCGGCAACTGAAGGGCAGTTTTGCCAGTTCCGTTGCGGCGATCAGGCTCTGTCGCGAACACGGCATTCGCGTCGGCCTGCGCACCACGCTGACCCAGGAAAACCATACGCAGCTGCCGCAACTGCTGGCGTTGATGCACGAGTACGACGTGCAGAAGTTTTATCTGTCGCACCTCAACTACAGCGGTCGAGGCAAACGCAGCCGCAAACTCGACGCCCGGCAGCAGATGAGCCGCGAGGCGATGACGCTGCTTTTCGAACAGGCCTGGGAAGACGTCGTCCAGGGCCGTGACAGCGATTTTGTCAGCGGCAACAACGATGCCGACGCGATTCTCTTGCTGCAATGGGTGGGTGTGCATCTGCCCGAACATTACCCGCGCCTGGAACAGATGCTCCGTGCCTGGGGCGGCAATGCCTCCGGCAGCGGCATCGCCAACATTGATAACACCGGCGAAGTACACCCGGACACCTACTGGTGGCAGCACTCGGTGGGCAATGTCCGGCACACGCCGTTTCGCACACTCTGGCTGGATCAGCCAGACGCCCTGCTGTTACGCCTGCGTGAGCATCCCCGCGCCATTGGCGGTCGCTGCACGCACTGCCGCTGGCTGCACATCTGCAATGGCAATACCCGCACGCGCGCCTGGGCCGAAGGTGATCTCTGGGGCCACGACCCCGGCTGCCACCTCAGCGATGAGGAAATCGGTGCGCCGCCCATAACAACCATCGCCTGCGTCGCACACTGAGTCGCCCGTCCGGCAAACCAGCTGACAAAGGCTGGGGCCGGTCAACCTGATGAAGCACCAAGGACGTACCATGTCTCCATCGACCGCTATACCGGCCACACTTGAGTCCCCGTTCAGACCGGGCGAAGTCGCTCTGGTAGGCGCAGGCCCCGGCGATCCCCGCCTGCTGACCCTGCGCGCCTGGAGCCTGTTGATGCAGGCCGACGCGGTGGTCTACGACCGCCTGATCAGCCCTGAACTGCTGACCTTGATCCCCCTCACCTGCGCCCGGCATTACGTCGGCAAGGCCAGCGGTTACCACAGCCTGCCCCAGGACAGAATCAACCAATTGCTCGCTGACCTCGCCGATCAAGGGCTGCGTGTGGTTCGCCTGAAGGGCGGCGACCCGTTCATTTTTGGTCGCGGCGCCGAGGAGCTGGAATATCTGCTGCAGCGTAACGTTGACTGCCAGGTGGTCCCCGGCATCACCGCTGCATCCGGCTGCAGCGCTTACGCCGGTATCCCGCTGACCCACCGGGATCTGGTCAACTCCTGCCGATTCATCACCGGCCACTTGCAACATGACGGCGAATTGAAACTGCCTTGGGGCGACCTGACCGACAGCAACCAGACGCTGGTGTTTTACATGGGCTTGTCCAATCTGGACATTATCGCCCGGCGCTTGATCGAAGCCGGGCTGGCGGCTGACACACCGGTCGCGCTGATCAGCAACGGCACCCGGCCCGACCAGCATGTGGTCCGTGGCTTGCTGCACCAACTGCCGGGCCTGGCGCTGGATTGCCCGTCGGGTACGCCGACGCTGACGGTGATCGGCCAAGTGGTCAATCTATTCGCCGCACAGAAAATGGACTATCCCGCACGGTTTTATCCCGTTGCAGCACTGCAACCGCGCGGCAAGGTGATGTCATGAAACGCCGGATGCTGGTCTCGCTGCTTTGGCTCGGATCGGCCCATGTCGGCGCAGCGATTGCGGCCACCGATACGGCCCTTGAACAGGCCGCCGGCAGCTACCAGACGCATTGCCAGAGCTGCCACGGCACCAATCGTTTCGGCGGCACGGGGCCAGCGTTGCTGCCCGAAAGCCTGAGCCGGATCAAACCCGACGAAATCCGCAACGTGATCCGCAACGGTCGCACCGCGAGCCAGATGGCCGGATATGCCAAGGCGCTCAATCCGGCACAGATTGATGCACTGGCGAACTACCTTCAGCAACCACCTGCTTCCCTGCCCAGTTGGGACAACGACGACATTCGTCGCAGTCACACGATACTTGCCGATCTCGGCAAATTGCCCGACACACCCCAGCATGACGCCGATCCACTGAACCTGTTCGTGGTGGTGGAATCCGGGGATCACCACCTCGACATCCTCGACGGTGATCGTTTCGAGGTGCTGGCGCGGTTCACTACCCACTTTGCGGTGCACGGCGGGCCGAAGTTCTCGCCGGACGGCCGCTTCGTCTACGTCGCCTCGCGCGATGGCTGGGTCAGCCTTTACGATCTGCATAACCTGAAACTGATCGCCGAGGTCCGTGCCGGGCTCAATACCCGCAACCTGGCGGTGAGCAAGGACGGTCGATGGGTGCTGGTGGGCAATTATCTACCCGGCAACCTTGTGGTGCTCGATGCCCGCGATCTGTCGCTGGTCAAAACCATTCCCGCAATCGGCCAGGACAGGAGCGCGTCGAGGGTCAGCGCGGTCTACACCGCCCCGCCCCGTGACAGTTTCATCGTGGCGCTCAAGGACGTGAAGGAAGTCTGGGAACTGTCGACTGCCGGCACACCGGACTTCGAGCCACGACGCATCCAGGCCGAGGACGTGCTGGATGACTTTTCCTTTTCACCGGACTACCGGCAACTGCTGGCCACTTCGCGCAAGGCCAAAGGCGGTCAGGTAATTGATCTCGACAGTGGCAAGATCGTCACCGACATACCATTGCCGGGCATGCCGCATCTGGGGTCCGGAACCTATTGGCAGCGCAACGGCCAGTGGGTATTCGCCACGCCGAACATCAGCAAGGGACTGATTTCTATCATCGACTTCAAGACCTGGACGCTGATCAAGGAAATTCCAACGCTGGGCCCGGGTTTCTTCATGCGCAGTCACGTCAACTCGCGGTATGCCTGGACCGACGTGATGCTCGGGCCTGACAACGAGGCGATTCACCTGATTGATAAACAGACCCTGGAAATCGTCCGAACCTTGCGCCCAGTGCCCGGCAAGACGGCCGCCCACGTCGAATTCACCCATGATGGCCGCTACCTGCTGCTGAGTATCTGGGCTACCGACGGCGCGTTGATTGTTTATGACAGTCATACGCTCGAGGAGATAAAGCGCATCCCGATGAACAAGCCGTCGGGCAAGTACAACGTGGGTAACAAGATTGAATTTGTGGAGGGGACTTCGCATTAGGTTTTGGGGTTGTTGATTGGGGACATATCCGTTGCTGCGGTAATGGCCACTTAGGGTTGCGCTTTTACAGCGCCT
>NZ_ATLO01000043.1:0-107500 GCF_000416235.1 Pseudomonas sp. CFII64
CGGCTTGGGCGAGTCCATCCAATTACGGGATACTCATCTTCCCAAATAAACTTCAATCACCCGCTCATCCGCCTGCACATCGTTCAGCGAGCCTTCGGCCAGGACGCTGCCCTGATGCAAAACGGTGACGTGATCGGCGATCGAGCCGACGAAGCCCATGTCGTGTTCCACCACCATCAATGAATGCTTGCCCGCCAGACTCTTGAACAGCTCGGCGGTGAATTCGGTTTCGGCGTCGGTCATGCCCGCCACCGGTTCGTCCAGCAGCAGCAATTGCGGGTCCTGGACCAACAGCATGCCGATCTCCAGAAACTGCTTCTGGCCGTGGGACAACAAACCGGCCGGACGCTGCATGGAGCTGGTCAGGCGAATGGTTTCCAGCACTTCGTCGATGCGGTCGCGCTGCTCGCCATTGAGTTTCGCCCGCAGGCTGGCCCACACCGACTTGTCGGTCTTCTGCGCCAGTTCGAGGTTTTCGAACACACTTAAGGCTTCGAATACCGTGGGTTTCTGGAATTTGCGGCCAATCCCGGCCTGGGCGATCTGCACTTCGCTCATCTGCGTCAGGTCCAGGGTTTCACCGAACCACGCCTTGCCATGGCTCGGGCGGGTCTTGCCGGTGATCACGTCCATCAGCGTGGTCTTGCCCGCGCCATTGGGGCCGATGATGCAGCGCAGCTCGCCGACGCTGATGTACAGATTCAGGTCATTGAGCGCCTTGAAACCGTCGAAGCTGACGCTGATGTCTTCCAGGGTCAGGATCGTGCCGTGCCGGGTGTTCAGGCCTTCGCCAGCCGCTTGCCCGAGGCCGATGGCGTCGCGGCTGGTGCCGATGTCGGAATTGGGGTTGAGGATCGGTTCGAGCATGAATGCGGGCGTCGGTGTGGTTTTCATTGCTCGCTCCTTTTCTTGAGCAGGCCGATCACGCCTTTGGGCAAGTACAGCGTGACGATGATGAACAGCGCGCCGAGGAAGAACAGCCAGTATTCCGGGAAGGCCACGGTGAACCAGCTCTTCATGCCATTGACCAGACCTGCGCCCAGCAGCGGGCCGATTAATGTGCCGCGTCCGCCCAACGCCACCCAGACGGCAGCCTCGATGGAGTTGGTCGGCGACATTTCGCTGGGGTTGATGATGCCCACTTGTGGCACATACAACGCGCCAGCCAGGCCGCACAACACGGCGCTCAAGACCCATACGAACAGCTTGAAGCCACGCGGGTCGTAGCCGCAGAACATCAGGCGGTTTTCCGCGTCACGCAGCGCGGTCAAGACTCGACCGAACTTGCTTTGCGCCAGACGCCAGCCGACATACAGGCTCGCCACCAGCAACAGCACTGTGGCCAGGAACAACGTCGCCCGCGTGCCCTGGGAGCTGATGCTGAAGCCCAGGATGCTGCGGAAGTTGGTGAAGCCGTTGTTGCCGCCGAAGCCGGTTTCGTTGCGAAAGAACAGCAGCATGCCGGCGAAAGTCAGCGCCTGGGTCATGATCGAGAAATACACGCCCTTGATCCGCGAACGGAAGGCGAAGAAGCCGAACACCAGCGCCAGCAAGCCGGGCGCCAGGACCACCAGACACATGGCCCAGAGGAAATTGTCGGTGCCGGTCCAGTACCACGGCAGCTCGGTCCACGACAAAAAGGTCATGAACGCGGGCAAACCATCGCCCGCCGCTTCACGCATCAGGTACATGCCCATGGCGTAACCGCCGAGGGCGAAGAACAGGCCGTGGCCCAATGACAACAGCCCGGCATAACCCCAGACCAGATCCAGCGCCAGGGCGACGATGGCGTAGCAAAGAATCTTGCCCACCAGCGTCAGCGTGTAGGCCGATACCTGCAAACCGTTGTCGGCGGGCAGCAGCGAAAGCAGCGGCAGCGCCAGCAGCACGGCCAGCACCAACACGCCCACGGCGACCGTACTTTTCGTGCCGATTTTTTGTGCAGCAGTGACCATCAGTGGTTGATTCATCAGTCGATCACCCGTCCTTTGAGCGCGAAGAGGCCTTGCGGACGTTTCTGGATAAACAGAATGATCAGCGCCAGGATCAGGATCTTGCCCAGCACGGCGCCGATTTGCGGTTCGAGAATCTTGTTGGCGATGCCCAGCCCGAAGGCCGCCATCACGCTGCCGGCCAGTTGCCCGACACCGCCGAGCACCACCACCAGGAATGAATCGATGATGTAGCTCTGGCCCAGGTCCGGGCCGACGTTGCCGATCTGACTCAAGGCCACGCCGCCCAGCCCGGCAATGCCGGAGCCAAGCCCGAAAGCCATCATGTCGATGCGCCCGGTAGGCACGCCGCAGCAGGCGGCCATGTTGCGGTTCTGGGTCACGGCCCGCACGTTCAGGCCCAGCCGCGTCTTGTTCAGCAGCAGCCAGGTCAGCACCACCACGAACAGCGCGAAAGCGATGATCACGATGCGGTTGTACGGCAACACCAGATTGGGCAGCACTTGAATGCCGCCGGACAACCATTCCGGGTTGGCGACTTCAACGTTCTGCGCGCCGAATGCCAGGCGCACCGCCTGAATCAGCATCAGGCTGATGCCCCAGGTGGCGAGCAGGGTTTCCAGCGGCCGGCCATAAAGATGGCGAATGACTGTGCGCTCCAGCGCCATGCCGATCACTGCTGTGACAAAAAACGCCACGGGCAACGCGATCAACGGGTAGTACTCGATGGCGCCGGGCGCGTATCGCTGGAACATCAACTGCACGACATACGTGGAATACGCACCGAGCATCAGCATTTCGCCGTGGGCCATATTGATCACGCCGAGCAGACCGAAGGTGATCGCCAGGCCCAGCGCCGCCAGCAGCAGAATCGAACCCAGCGACATGCCGCTGAAGGCCTGACCGAGAATCTCGCCGATCAGCAGTTTGCGGTTCACTTGCGCCAGACTGGTTTGCGCCGCCATGCTCACGCTGGCGTCGGTTTCGACGCCGGGTGTCAGCAGTGTTTCAAGGCGCGTGCGCGCCAATGGATCGCCGGTTTCACCCAGCAGGCGCACGGCCGCCAGACGCACGGTCGGGCTGGAATCCACCAGTTGCAGATTGGCCAGCGCCAGCGTCAGCGCGCTGTGTACGGCGTCGTCCTGTTCGGCGGCGACTTGCTGGCTGATAAAGGCCAGTTGCGCCGGACGCGCGCTTTTTTGCAGTTGCAGTGCAGCGGCCAGGCGCAGTTTTGCATCGGCGGCCAGCAGTTGGTGACTGGCCAGCGCGGTATCGACCAGGCCGCGCAGGCGATTGTTCAGGCGCAATTTGCGCGGTTCATCAGGGGTTGCCGCATCGGCGGCGGGCGTATCGACGGCCACGTATTTGTCGCCGGTTTCAATGTAGGCACGCTTGCTGCTGTCGGCCGCGACACGGCCTTCCTGCAAGGCGCTGATCAGCTCGATGCGTTCCGGCACAGGCTTGGCGGCCCAGGCTTCGAGCAGCTCGGCTTGTTGCGTGGAACCGGCCGCGACGAAATCACCGGCATCGCTGGCGTGCGCGGCCATCGGCAGCAGCAGGGCCAGGGTGAACATCAAGCGGTAGAAAGCGTTGGGCATGTCAGGTGTCCTGAAAAGCGTCCGCATGAATTGCGCGGAAACTGTAGGCGGGACCGGAGCGGTGATCCGTAGGAGCGGCTTTAGCCGCGAGAGCCGCGAGAGTGCTCCCGGCTAAAGCCGGTCCTACGGATCGCCAACAAGGCTACGCGCCCCGGGCGTTCCTACAGGGGATGTCAGGCCTAAGGCCCGACGCTTTACTTAATTGCTCTTCACCGCATGATCCGGCTTCTTGTCGTTGCCAGGGATGTACGGGCTCCATGGCTGGGCGCGGATCGGTTCCTTGGTCTGCCAGACGACGTTGAACTGACCGTCATCCTGGATTTCGCCGATCATCACTGGCTTGTGCAGGTGGTGGTTGGTCTTGTCCATGGTCAGGGTGTAGCCCGACGGCGCGGCATAAGTCTGGCCGGCCATGGCTTCGCGGACTTTATCCACATCGGTGGACTTGGCCTTCTCGACCGCTTGCGCCCACATGTGGATGCCGACGTAAGTGGCTTCCATCGGGTCGTTGGTCACAGCCTTGTCGGCGCCCGGCAGGTTTTTCTTCTTGGCGTAGGCTTTCCAGTCAGCGACGAACTTCTTGTTGACCGGGTTCTCAACGGACTGGAAGTAGTTCCAGGCGGCGAGGTTGCCGACCAATGGCTTGGTGTCGATGCCACGCAGTTCTTCTTCGCCCACCGAGAACGCCACGACCGGTACGTCAGTGGCTTTCAGGCCCTGGTTGGCCAGCTCTTTATAGAAAGGCACGTTGGAGTCGCCGTTGACCGTGGAGATCACCGCCGTCTTGCCGCCCGCCGAGAACTTCTTGATGTTGGCCACAATGGTTTGATAGTCAGCATGGCCGAACGGGGTGTAGACCTCTTCGATGTCCTTGTCCGCTACGCCTTTGGAGTGCAGGAAGGAACGCAGAATCTTGTTGGTGGTGCGCGGGTAAACGTAGTCGGTGCCCAGCAGGAAGAAACGCTTGGCGGCGCCGCCGTCATCGCTCATCAGGTATTCAACCGCAGGAATTGCCTGCTGGTTAGGCGCCGCACCGGTGTAGAACACGTTTGGCGACATTTCTTCGCCTTCGTATTGCACCGGGTAAAACAGCAGGCCGTTGAGTTCTTCGAACACCGGCAACACCGATTTGCGCGACACCGAAGTCCAGCAGCCGAACACGACGGCGACTTTGTCCTGGGTCAGCAACTGACGACCTTTTTCCGCGAACAGCGGCCAGTTGGACGCCGGATCGACGACCACTGCCTCGAGCATTTTGCCGTTGACGCCGCCCTTGGCGTTGATTTCGTCGATGGTCATCAACGCCATGTCTTTCAGTGAAGTCTCGGAGATCGCCATCGTCCCGGACAGCGAGTGCAGGATGCCGACCTTGATCGTCTCGGCGGCCTGAACGGTCCATGTCATGCCCATGGCGGCGATTGATGCGGACAGGGTGAAAGCTTTGATCAAACTGCGACGCTTCATTGGGCTAGCTCCATTCACTTGGTTTTTTTAGGTGGGCGAGTCAGTTGCCTGAAAGCTTCTAAGCAAAGGCTATGCCCAGCCCGCCAAGTGGAGCCAATTAGCGACCCAGAGCGGTGGGTGAACGAGTGCAGCGCACCGCGATGGCGCTTTTAAAAAGCCGTGGTGCGCCCGACGACCGGAATTGGTGCGTCGGCCGGCTGCCGATCGGTAGGAGGGGACTTGTCCCCGAATGCGATTGGCCGGGCAACAAGGAAACTCAGCTGTTTACGTTGCCTGTGCTGACCGCTTCGGGGACAAGTCCCCTCCTACAGGATTTGCACCGGCTCAGGCCGGCACGGATTCCTTGCCAAACCGCGCCAACACCAGCCGATCCAGCAGATAGACCACCACCAGCGAAACGCCCACCAGCGGGAAGGCCACGGCCAGGACGAACATGATGACCATGGCCGACTTCCAGCGCGGCAAGTCGTGGCGCAGCGGCGGGACGCCCAATTTGCCCTGGGGACGACGTTTCCACCAGATCACCAGACCGCTGACCGACCCCAGCAAAATCATCAGGCACACCAGCAGGATCAACATCTGGTTGATCCAGCCGAAAAACTTGCCTTCATGCAGCATCACGCCCAGCTCGGTGGCTTTGGAGACAGTGCTGTAATCGGCCCAGCGCACGTCGGCGAGCACCTTGCCGCTGTATTGATCGATATGCAGCGTCGCGTCATTGCGCGGGTCGTCGGCGAATACCGAAACGGTGAACACGCCATCGGCGGTTTTCGGTTGCGTGATGCTGTAACCCGGCTCGATGCCGCGCTCGGTGGCGATATCCACCACCTGCTGCAGCGACACATTCGGCGCGGCGGGCCCGGCGGACATGCCCGCGTGGTTCATGTGTTCGGCATGCTCGCCGGTCGGCATGGGCATCGACTGGGGCATCGGCGTGTTTTCCAGTGCCCAGGGCACGGTCTGTCCGCTGGCGGTATTGAGTTCGCCCGCCTGTTTGTCGGACTTGGGCACGTCATTCCACATCGCCGCCGGAAAGGTGTTCCACAAATCGGCGTACTGCTTGCCCCACATGCCGGTCCAGGTCATGCCGCTGATCAGCATGAACAGCAAAAACGCCGAGCCCCAGAAACCCGTCACGGCGTGCAGGTCACGCCACATCACTCGACCGCGCTTGCTCAGGCGCGGCCACAGCACGCCAGCCCCGGAACTGCCGCGCGGCCACCACAGATAAAGCCCGGACACCACCAGCATGATCCCCCAGCCAGCCGCCAGTTCGACCAGCCGGTCGCCAATCGTGCCGATCATCAGTTCGCCATGCAGCGCGCGGGCGATGGCTTGCAGGTTGTCCTTGGCATCCTGAGTGCCAAGGATTTCGCCGCCGTAGGGGTTGATGAACACGTTCACTTCACGACCTGCCTGCTGAACGACAAATTGCGCACTGCCCTGGGCACTCAACGGCGGCAGGTATTTGCTGATTTTCGCCTGTGGGAAATCGCTCAGGACGCGCTGCTGCAACTGGTCGGCGCTGAGTTGATGATGGCTCGGCGTGACGTTCAGCAAGTCGCTGTACATCAGGTTGTCCAGCTGCGGCTTGAACAGGTAGATGATGCCGGTCAGCGACAGCAGGATCATGAACGGCGCGACGAACAAACCGGCATAGAAATGCCAGCGCCAGGCGAGGTTATAAAAAGACACATTCGGTTTGGAGGCAGTCTGTATGGACATTTTGCAGCGCTCTTGTCAGGCACAACACACGACCCAACCCGCCCAGAACCAGCATGAGTGTTCATGCGCCTGAGCGGGTGCGTAATCGAATAGGATTTATCGCGTGACGAAGAGCGGCGGGGCGCGGCTGCGGGCGTTGGGGAAGATGCTGCGCTGGGCGTGGCCCGATTGAATGGACGCGTGGTAAAAGTCAGCCGGATTGGGCGGCGCCAGGGCCGTGACTGCGAGCGCGCTGGTGATCGCCGGGCAGCTGAACAACAAGGTGCAGTAGCCGCATTTGGCCCACAGCACATGATCGACACTGGCTTGTTCAGCTGTGGGATCGGCTTGATGGTGAGCCCCGTGCTCGGCCGGCATGTCCATGGACGCCGGCATCGACATGCTCATGCCCGCGTGCTGATCCATCGGCACCGCTTGGGAAACCAGCGGGCCGATGAAGATCATCAGCATGGCAAACAGACTCAGCCAGGCGCCCCGGGATTTCCGAGGCTGCAAGGTGACGCTGTTGCGAAGCGGGCACGGGTGGCTCAAATCAGATAGGCATCAATGGTTATGCGTTGCAGGTGTTGGCGCTTGTTTGAGCACCGCGACTTCGACAGTCACGTCGCCGGATTTTTCGAAGTGTAGTGTCAGCGGAAAGTGCGCGCCGTCGGTGAGCTTCGATTTGTCCTTCAGGTCCAGCAGCATGACGTGATAACCCATGGGCGCGAAAGTCGCATCGCCACCGGCGGGAATCTCGACGAGCTGGACTTGCTGCATTTTCATCAGGCCGTTGGCATGCACGTGCTCGTGAAGCTGCGCGGTGGCGGCAATCGGCGTGTCGACGCTGAGCAAACGATCAGGCTGCTGGCCGCCATTGTGGATGACGAAATAAGCGGCCACGGTTGGCGCATTGGGCGGCAGTTCCATGGACCACGGCTGGGAAATTCTCAACTCGCCTGCCTTGCTTTCATCGGCATTGGCGAAGCTGGCGGGCAGCAGGCTCAGCAGTGCTGCCAGGCAAGCGATCCAGATCGTCCGTGGTTGAGACATGGTGGGTTCCGTTCCTGTAGGGAGTGAGTGCGGCTATTTAGCCTCATTGGCCTGCAGATGTAAAAAGCCCAAAGCGCGGCGCGCTGTCGCATGGCACGGTCTTGCCGTAGGACCGGCTTCAGCCGGGAGCGCATTCCTCGCGGCTGAAGCCGCTCCTACGGGCGGGTCGAAATGCTGGCGGTTTGCCCCTCATCAAGAGCGTTCAGCAACGCCTCCACCGACCCAAACTCCCGATCCACCTCCGGCAACTGTGGCCGCTTCAATATCACTACCGGCACCTTCAACTCCCGCGCCACTTCAAGCTTGGCTTCGGTGGCGCTGCCGCCACTGTTCTTGCTGATCAGCACGTCGATACTGCGTTGCATGAAAAGAGCACGCTCGTCATCCAGCAGAAACGGCCCGCGCGCGCCGAGCACTTCGCAGCGCGGGTGGTCAGGCAAGTCGCGCAAGGTGTTTTCCAGCGCGCGCAGGGTCCAGAACTGGTGTGCCGGGATTTCATCCAGATGCTGCAACGGCTCGCGACCCAGGGTAAATAAAGGTCGATGAAAGGGTGCCAGCGCCCGAATCAATCCGGCCCAGTCGCTGACTTCGCGCCAGTCATCGTCCGGCCCGGCTTGCCACGCAGGTCGGCGCAGGGCCCAACAAGGGATGCCGCTCAGTTGTGCGGCCTTGGCGGCGTTATGACTGATTTGCGCGGCGTAGGGGTGGGTCGCATCCAGCAACAGATCAATGCTCTGGTCGGCTATGAAGCGCGCCAGACCTTCAGCCCCGCCATAACCGCCGACGCGCACCTCGCAGGTCAGGTCGGTCGGCACTCGGCCGACACCCGCCAGGCTGTAAATGTGTTGCGGCCCCAGCGTGCGGGCAATCGTCATGGCATCGGCAACGCCGCCAAGCAATAACAAACGTTGCATTAGATAACTCCCGCCTGACCGACGATGCCGCCCTGGCGGTCGATGGCAAAAACTTCGACCTGAACCTGCGCAGGCACCACGCTGCGGGCGAAATCCAGCGCGTGCTGACAGACCACATCGCCCAACCTGATGCCGAGCGCGGCGCTGATGGCCAGCGCCTGTTGGCTGGTATTGCACTCGCGGATCGCCTGTTGCAGCGCATCATCGGCCCCGGCATCGGCGGCCCAGCGCGCCAGTTGTGGCAGGTCGATGCTGGAGTGGCGGCTGTGCAAATCCATATGCCCGGCGGCGAGTTTGCTGATCTTGCCGAAGCCGCCGCAGATGCTCAGTTTGTTCACGGGCACCTTGCGCAGGTGCTTGAGCACCGCGCCGATGAAATCGCCCATCTCGATCAAGGCGATGTCCGGCATCTGATAGTAGCGGCGCATGGTGTCTTCGCTGGCGTTGCCGGTGCAGGCCGCGATATGCAGATAGCCGTTGGTCTTGGCGACGTCGATGCCCTGATGGATCGAGGCGATGTAGGCCGCGCAGGAAAACGGCCGGACGATGCCGCTGGTGCCCAGAATCGACAGCCCGCCAAGAATGCCCAGCCGCGGATTCATGGTTTTGAGCGCCAGTGCTTCGCCGCCTTCGACACTGACGGTGATTTCAAAGCCGCCGCCGTAATTCATTTCGTTGGCCAGCATTTGCAGGTGCTCGATCATCATCCGTCGCGGCACTGGATTGATCGCCGGTTCGCCGACTTTCAGCACCAGGCCGGGACGCGTTACCGTGCCGACGCCTGGGCCGGCGATAAACGTCACGGTGGGAATCTCCAGCAGGCGCACGCGGGAGTACACCAATGCGCCATGCGTCACGTCCGGGTCGTCACCTGCGTCCTTGATGGTGCCGGCTTCGGCGCCGTCAGCGCACAGGCGACAGAACTCCAGACGCATCTGCACCTGCTTGCCTTTGGGCAGGACAATGTGCACGGCGTCGTTTGCCTGACCAGCAAGCAACAGGCGCGCCGCCGCGAGACTGGTGGCCGTGGCGCAACTGCCAGTCGTCAAACCGCTGCGCAGCGGGGCAGGTTGTTCGGCGGTCTCGTCGCGCATCAGGGTTTGACCACATCCAGCAGGGTGATCGGCAGCGCCTGGCGCCAGGTATCGAAATCACCCAAGGGTTTGGCGTGAGCAATGTGAATGCGGGTCAGCTCGCCGCCATGCAGCTCGCGCCAGGCCATCAACGTGGCTTCGCTTTGCAGAGTGACTGCATTGGCCACCAGCCGCCCGCCGGAACGCAGCTGCTGCCAGCACGTGTCGAGTACGCCGGGACGCGTGACGCCGCCGCCGATGAAGATCGCATCGGGACGCTCCAGCCCAGCCAGAACAGCCGGCGCCGCGCCGCGCACCAATTGCAGGCCCGGCACGCCCAGCGCATCGCGGTTGAATTCAATCAATTGCTGCCGACCTTCATCCGCTTCAATCGCCAGGGTGCGGCAGCTCGGATGCGCGCGCATCCACTCGATGCCGATGGAACCGCAACCGGCGCCGACATCCCACAGCAACTCACCGGGCACCGGCGCCAGCCGCGCCAAAGTAATCGCCCGCACGTCGCGCTTGGTCAGCTGGCCATCATGTTCGAAAGCAGCATCCGGCAAACCGGCCAGCGGCGAAAGGCGCAAGGCGTGCGCATCGGCGCGACAGTCGATGGCCACCACGTTGAGCGCAGCGATTTCCGGGTTGGCCCATTCGCTGGCCAGTCCGTCGATGCATCGCTCGGCGGTTCCGCCCAGATGTTCCAGCACCGTCATGCGGCTGGGGCCAAAGCCGCGCTCGCGGAGCAAACCGGCAATGGCGGCGGGGCTGCTGCCATCATTGCTGAGGACCAGCAAGCGTACGCCGTTATGAAATTGCGCATTGAGTGCGGCCAATGGACGCGCCACCACCGACAGCGTGACAACTTCCTGCAACGGCCAGCCCAGGCGCGCGGCGGCCAGGGAATACGAAGAGGGCGCGGGCAGGATCAGCATTTCGTTGATATCGACTACCCGCGCCAGACTCGCGCCGACGCCGAACAGCATCGGATCGCCGCTGGCCAGCACGCAAACCTCGGCGCCGCGCTGCTCCAGCACCGGACTCAGGGAAAACGGACTCGGCCAGGCACGACGTTCGGCTTGTATGCACGGCGGCAGCAAATCCAGCTGACGCGGGCCGCCAAACACCTGATGCGCGCGCAGCAGAGCGTGCCGCGCATTCTTGCCCAGGCCCTTGTAGCCGTCTTCACCGATTCCCACGACTGTCAGCCAAGGCGACATTTAATTCCCTCAATCCGAGTCTTCCGACAGAGCGGCTTTTCATGCCTGCGGACAAAGCAGGCATAATACCGCGCCCAAGCGGCACAAGTGGCCTATTCACGTGCAGTCCAGTTCCAGCCATGGTGATCCATTGACCGAGCCGACCTCCGTCCTTCCGCCTTCGATACCTCTACGCCCCTCGGCCTGTCCGGGGTTGCTGCGTATCGTCCCGGCGCTGGATGGCGGTATCTGCCGCATCAAGCTGGCGGGCGGTTCGATCACTGCGCCGCAAGCGCTGGCCGTTGCCCAGGCTGCGCAGCTGTACGCCCACGGGGTGATCGAAGCGACCAATCGCGGCAATCTGCAAATTCGCGGCATCGGCGAGCAGCAGGACGCGTTGATCCAGGCATTGCTGGGTGCTGGCCTCGGGCCGCGCAACCTGGACAGCGACGACGTGCGCAACCTCATGCTCAGCCCCAGCGCCGGGCTTGATCCGCATATGCTCTTGGATACGCGGCCGTTGGCGGCACACATTCTCGGAGCACTTGAAGGCAATCCGCGCTTTCACGACCTGTCACCCAAGTTCGCCATATCGCTGGACGGTGGCGAAGGCCTGGTAATGCTCGAACATCCCCACGACCTGTGGCTTAGCGCGTTGCAGCTTGAAGGTGAAAACTTGCTGGCCTTCGGCTTCGCCGGTTGTCCCGGGCAGGATTCGCCATTGGCTGCCGTTCCCGTTGAGCATGGGCTGGAACTGGTGCTGGCCGTGCTGGAGCTGTTTCTGGATACTGCGCGGCCCGAGCAAGTGCGAATGCGCCAGTTGCTGGCGCAAATACCGGCAGCACAGCTGCTGGAACAACTGGCAACGCGTTTGAGCGTTGAGTTGCGCACTGATCAAAAAGTAACCGATTGGCGCCGAGCGCCAGTGGCCGCCGATCAGCACATTGGCATTTATCCACAGCATGAAACCGGCAAAGTAGCGGTCGGTGGCGTGGCGCCGTTGGGGCGACTGAATCCTGAGATGCTCAGCGCCATAGCGCAACTGGCTGCCGAAGCGGGCGATGGCAGCCTGCGCCTGACGCCCTGGCAAAGCGTGTTATTGCCCAATGTTCCGACAGAACAGGCGCAATACGTGCTGGCTGGGCTGCAAGCAGCGGGGCTGCTGTGTTCTGCCGAGCAGGCTTTGGCGCACATGATCGCCTGTACCGGCGCCACCGATTGCAGCAAAGGCCTGGCCGATACCAAGGGCGATGCCCGAATTCTGGCCGCGCAATTGCAAAAAAATGGCCTCAGCCGAGCCGTGCATCTGACGGCGTGCCAGCGTTCCTGCGCGGCGGCCCATCGCGCGCAGGTGACCTTGCTGGCGGTGTCTGCTGGCCATTACGACCTTTATTTTCGCGATGCAGCTCAACCCGGTTTCGGCGTTCTGCAAGCGCGTGACCTCACTATTGAAGCAGCCGGCGCGTTGTTGATCGCCGACTCACGGAGCAGCACCCATGATTGATTACATCCGCGACGGGCAGGAGATTTATCGCAATTCCTTCTCGATCATCCGTGCGGAAGCGCGCCTGGACACGATCCCGGCGGATCTGGAAAAACTTGCCGTGCGGGTGATTCATGCCTGCGGCATGGTCGAGGTCATCGAAGACCTGCGCTTTTCGCCGGGAGCGGGCAAGGCCGGACGCGATGCATTGGCGGCGGGCGCGCCGATCCTGTGCGACGCGCGCATGGTCTCTGAGGGCATCACCCGCACTCGCTTGCCAGCCAACAATCAGATCATCTGCACGCTGCACGACGAAGGCGTGCGGGAGATGGCGCTGGAGAAGGGCAACACCCGCTCTGCGGTGGCGCTGGAACTGTGGCGTCCGCATCTGGCCGGCAGCGTCGTGGTGATCGGCAACGCGCCGACCGCGCTGTTTTATCTGCTGGAAATGCTCGACGCGGGCGCACCGAAACCGGCATTGATCCTCGGTTTCCCGGTGGGTTTTGTCGGCGCAGCGGAATCCAAGGCGATGCTCGCCGCCGACAGCCGTGGCGTGCCCTTCGTCATCATGCAGGGCCGTCGCGGCGGCAGCGCCATGGCGGTGGCTGCGGTCAACGCGCTGGCCACGGAGATCGAATGATGCAGGTACGCGGTCGATTGATTGGCCTGGGCGTCGGCCCCGGCGACCCGGAACTGATTACCGTCAAGGCGCTGCGCCTGTTGCGTGAGTCGCCGGTGATCGCCTATTTCGTCGCCAAGGGCAAGAAAGGCAACGCCTTCGGCATCATCGAAGGTCATCTGCAGGATGCCCAGACGCTGATGCCGCTGGTCTATCCGGTCACCACCGAAGCGCTACCCGCGCCGATGTCCTACGAACAGGTGATCAGCGATTTCTACGACGCCTCCAGCGCCGACGTGGCAGCGCATCTGGATGCCGGTCGTGATGTAGCCGTTATCTGCGAAGGCGACCCGTTCTTCTACGGTTCCTACATGTACCTGCACGATCGTCTGGCAGACCGCTACGAAGCGCAGGTCATTCCGGGCGTGTGCTCGATGCTCGGCGGCGCTTCGGTGCTGGGTGCGCCGCTGGTGTACCGCAATCAGAGTCTGTCGGTGTTGTCCGGCGTGCTGTCCCACGAAGAGCTCAAGCGCAAACTGGCCGACGCCGACGCCGCAGTGATCATGAAGCTGGGCCGCAACTTTCCGAAAGTCCGCCTGGTGCTGGAAGAACTCGGCCTGGCCGAGCGCGCGCTGTATGTCGAGCGCGCCACCATGGCCAATCAGAAAATCGTGCCGCTGGATCAGGTCGAACCCATGTCCTCGCCGTACTTCTCGCTGATTATTGTTCCCGGCGAAAGGTGGCAAGGCTGATGGCGCATAACACCCCGGCGATTGTCATTCTCGGCAATGGCAGCCTCGCAACTGCACGGCGCATCCAGCAGATTTACCCCGATGCAGTCATTTATGGCCTCGTGGATCGGGTTCAGGGCGCAGACCAAATCTACAGCGAATTTGGCGCCACCTTGCGTCAGATTTATCAACAAGACACGCCGATCATTGCCCTGTGTGCAGCGGGAATCGTCATCCGCACCCTCGCGCCGCTGTTGCTGGAAAAGGGCGCCGAACCGGCTGTGCTGGCGGTTGCTGAAGACGGCAGCGCCGTCGTGCCGCTGTTGGGCGGGTTGGGTGGCGTCAACGTCATGGCTCGGGAAATCGCCACTGGTTTGGGTATTACGGCGGCGATTACCACCAGCGGTGAACTGCGCTTCGGCACGTGTTTGCTCAATCCGCCCGCCGGTTATGCCTTGGGCGATCTGGAACTGGGCAAGCGTTTCGTCTCCGATTTGCTCTCCGGCGCAACCGTGCGTATCGAAGGCGCAGCGCCATGGCTGGCCAAGGCGCAACTGCCGGAAGACGATCAGGCGCAGTTGGCGATTCACGTCGGCAGCGCCGAGCGCGAGCCTTCGCAACATGAACTGCTGATCTACCCGCGCAGCGTCGCTGTGGCCTTGACTGCGACGCTTGCGGACGCGGCCACCAGGGTTCGTGCGGCGCTGCACGAGGCCGGCATCGCCGTGCAATCCCTGGCTTGCCTGCTGGCGCCCGACGCGCAGATGGCCGACCCGCTGCTGCATCAGGTCGCCGCTGAACTGGCGGTGCCCATCCGTTTTGTCGCGTCAGCCACCCCGCGCGAAATGGCAGCGCAGGCCGTGCCGCAATTATTGCCGCCGATCAGCGTCAGTGAAGAGCTGGCCATCGTCGTCGCCCCGCAGCCTTTGGATGTGGAACAGATCGGTCGTGGACGCGGCAGGCTGGCGGTCATCGGCCTCGGTCCCGGTGCTGCTGATTTGATGGTGCCTGCGGTGAAGACTGAACTGGCCCGCGCCAATGACGTGCTCGGCTATGAAACCTACGTGCGTATGGCCGGGCCGTTCCGCGCCGATCAAGTGCTGCACTGCACTGACAACCGCGAAGAAATGCAGCGCGCCCGACATGCGTTCGAACTGGCTGCATCGGGGCGCAGCGTGGTGGTGGTGTCTTCGGGCGACCCCGGCGTGTTTGCCATGGCCTCGGCGGTGCTGGAAGCCTTGCACGAATCAAACAATCCCGAATGGCATACGGTTGATCTGCAAATCCTGCCGGGGGTTTCCGCCTCGCTGGCGACCGCCGCGCAAGCAGGAGCGCCGTTGGGTCATGATTTCTGCGTGATGTCGCTTTCCGACAACCTCAAGCCTTGGGATGTCATCGAAAAACGTCTGGAACTGGCCTCCCAAGCCGATCTGGCCCTGGCGTTCTACAACCCGATTTCCCGTTCGCGCCCTTGGCAATTGGGCCGCGCGCTGGAAATCGTCCGCCAGCACCGCACGCCTGAAACGCCGATAACCTTGGGTCGCGACATCGGCCGTCCGGGCCAGACCTTGCGCATCATTACCCTGGGCGACCTGACCCCGGAACAGGTCGACATGCGCACCATGGTGTTGATTGGCTCTTCGACCACCTGCGTGTTTCCGCGTGCCGATGGCGGCACTTGGGTGTATACGCCGCGTTGGTATGGGGAAAAGCCGGGTAGCAGTCCCGATTAACATGGCTCCTGTACAGCTCTTGTTCATTCGCCGGGATCAAAGGCTTGGGAATGAGCAAGAGCTTGTAAGACACTTCATATTAAAGTTTCGGAAATTTCAGCTCGGTATTTGGGAATGGCGGGCACCGCTTGTGCGTTTACAAACTTTATGCCGGTGATCATTTCTTGTTTGCAGGAAAGTTGTTGGTTTTCCGGGTGAAGGAAAACAATATGACACAGGCGCTTTGGGCGTTTGTTGATGTGATGGCATATTAGTTAACGGTTAGTTGGTTTCTTGCGGCGTGAAACAATTGAACGGGAGCAATGGCTTGTTGCGGGTGTCGTTTAAGACTAGCTTTAGGGCGTGGCCGGATGAGCCACTCACTAAAACTTATGCAAGGAATGCATGATGAGCCTTAACGAACAATACGCTTTCCCTACCGCTGAAGAATCCGACGCCTATTTCAAAGAATTGCAAGCTCTTGAACCTATCCAGCACACGTTCGCCCGGCGTGCATTAGTACTCACCGAAGCGCCGGAAGTAAAAATCGACACAGACAGTATTGCAGAAGTGAACAAGGATACGCCTGCTATCATTGCTTTTGCCGATGGCGTCAGCGTCGAAAATCGCGAAGCCGTTATGCTGGGGGTCGAGTTGGCGGAAGTCGTTGCGAATCAAAAAGCAGACATCAATAAAGACCCGGTCTTGTGGCTGGAGACATATGCTAAAGCATTTAGATTTGCTGGATGGCTTACTACAGGTGGGCATCAATACGGTGAATACACGTCGACGAACGTGAACCTGACCATGGATTCTATGGTGCTGGAGCTGATCAGCGCTGTAGCCGGAACTAACGCGCAAATCGTCATTAAGTTATTGAACCTCGTGATGGATAAGATCCAAAAAGATGAACGGATGATGACGCTGTTTGATCGTAATCGTAAGTCAGGCACTTCCTCGAGCTTTCGTATTATGCCTTGCCTGGAGTCGAGTAAAGGCATTCCGGTTACTTATTTGCTGGCTGTCCATTGTGAGTCTTCTACTGATTCAGGCGGTGCGCTTTTCTGGAAATGGTCCGTTTCTAAGATGAATGTCAAATACTTGGCTAAAGGTGTAACTTTCAGTCAGGGTACCCATGACCGTAACAAACAACAAATTCTTGGTCATCTCGGTAAGAGTGCAGACGATTTCTTTGAAAGTCTGAAGTGACAATCTAAATACACGGGCCGCCAGCGGCGGCTCGTGTATTAAACAGACGTTCGCGAGGATTAGATATGCAGAGCACGAATATAAAAACATTGGTAGGCGGCGCGCTGCTGTCCAGTAATGCCGACATTCCCCACGAAGTCATGAAGGATGTACTGGACTCACTGCTTTTCTTTCGACTCTATGCGGATAAGCAGTCAAGTAAGTTCGACTCGTCAGCTGCCTGGTTCAAGCGGTATGACGATGCGATGATTCATTTGAAGTGGAATAGCTCCGTTTATGATAGCGCGACGATTACGCCACAAAGCGAAGTCAACCTCACCCTCGAAGCGTTGATTGAAGAAGGGATGCCGGTCCAGTTGCCTGCCCAAACGATGGAACAATTCAGAGCGTTGATGACTTGTGTAGGCAGACTCACCCAGGAGGACGAGGCATCGCTATTATTCCGTCAGCAAGCAATCAGCACTTCAGTAGATGTTCCGGAACGCTCAGATCTTATGCTGCAGATGGGCGTTCTTGAACCTGGAATAAAGCTGTCTTCATTGTTTGTGACCTTCAGTACCACGGCCGAAATCGAACATGATCTGTGGAACCAGACATTTTCAGCCGCCACGATTGTCGGCAATATTCAGATCCGTTTCCATGAGCGTGAATGGCATCCAAAGAACTCCAGGATTGTCCGTGGAAAGTCAGTTCAGGATTTTTTGGCTGCAAAAAGAGACGGGCTGATACTGCCACTGTCTTGCGAGCCATGTGAGGAATCGGGCGATGACTGATGCGCAATCGGGCGTCTTGTTGTGCGGTCAGAGTCTGGTTTCCTTTTCATCCGGCATGTCTGAGCAGGAGCGTAACGATATTCTTGACTGCCTGAACTATTCGGAGCTTAGGGCCGACGGAAAGAGCGACCGTCGCCAGGCTTGGCGCAAGTGGATCAATCACTATCAGGCCGGGTTATTCAAGAGCGGCTTCGAGCTAAGTGGGGCCCTGAGTTCCAACATCGTTGCCATAACCGAACGCCGGGAACTGCTTGATGTTGCTCGCGATGCAATTCAGGGGTCTGGCCATAGAGAGTTATCTGAACTCGCCCACTCAGCATTGAATACGTTTTTGCGGAGCCAGCAGGTAGAGGCTTTTTTTCAGAATGGGTTCAGCGTCAGCCAAAACGAGAGTTTTCAAGTAGTCCCCTGCTGCAGGGTGGCGACCGGGGCTATTGACGTGATGGTGTGTGGCATTCATATGCAGAGGGATACAACCGACGGTTCCTGGCTGGACCGTCCTGAATCCTTCATGAAAATAAGAATGGACGGCGGCGCTTACCGTTATTCCGCTCAGGCTTACGAGCCATACCGTGCAAAGGTGACCAAGGGGCTGGAAAGATTCTCCAGGATCTATTTCGATAGCCTGTCGTAGGCTCAATTGTTCAACGAGTGCGCAGCCAGACTCAGGGGCTCAACCTTCACGGCACCAGATAACCCCGAACCCCGGTAAAGATAATCTGCGCGGCCAACGCGCAGACAAACAAACCCATGAGGCGGCTGACAATCTGCAAACCCTGGTCGCCCAGTACCCGTTCGATGTGGTTGGACAGGTAAAGCACCACGCCAACAGTCAGGCTGGCCAGGGCAATGCTGAGGATCGCGGTGAGTTTGTCATCCCAGTGGGGCTGGCTGACGCCCATGACCAGCAGCGCGCCGATGGTGCCGGGGCCAACGGTCAGTGGAATGGTCAGCGGCACGATGGTCATGTCCTGCTGGACATTGTCGGTCTGCACGGCCGACTTGCCTTGAGCCATGCCCAACGCGGAGATAAACAGCACGCTGCCAGCGCCAATGCGGAAGGCGTCGACGGTGATGCCGAACACACTGAAGATCACCCGTCCGAACAGATACAGCAGCACACTGGAAACCAGCGTCGCCAACGCCACTTTCCAGGCCAGACGGCGTTGCTCCTTGCGTGAATGACCGCGGGTCAGGCTGATGAAGCAGGACAGGACGAAGAACGGGCTATAAAGCACCAGCATCTTCAGGTAAACGCTGAACAACACGTGGAGCATGGCTTGGGCTCGCGGCAGCAGAATAAGGACGAGGGGAGTCTATCAGGCGGCAAGCGTTGCCTTGATGTGGATTGTCAGTTTTGCTGATAAAGGTCGCTGTCGGATGTCAGTGCGTGGGTCTTGGCGCGTTGGGCAACCCAGAACTCCACCAGTTCGCGCAGTTGGGACAGCTCGACGGGTTTCGACATGTGGCCGTCCATGCCAGCCTGGCGCGCGCGGTCCTTGTGTTCAGTCAGGATGTGCGCGGTCAGCGCAACCACCGGGGTCCGCACACGCTGATTGCCCACTTCCCAGGCACGCAATTGTTCGGTGGCGGAGAAACCATCGAGGATCGGCATTTCACAGTCCATCAGGACCAGATCGTAACGCTGGGCTTTCATCGCCCGCAGCGCTTCTTCGCCGTTGCTGGCGGTATCGGGATGCAGGTTGAGCTTGCCGAGCATGCCGCGAATGACTTTGGTCGAAATACTGTTGTCTTCGGCCACCAGAATGCGGAAGTCACTGGGTACGTTGATCGGCGTGTTCAGCACCGGCGCAATGGGCAGCGGGCCTGCGCCTTTGTTGCGCTGGGTGAGTTCATCCGCCAGCGTGGTCTTCAAGGTGTAGCCGGCCACGGGTTTGGCGAGGATGCGCTTGACCCCGGCGTTGCGCGCGACAATCTTGCTTGGCGCGTTGCTGATGCCGGTCAGCATGATCAGCAGGATGTCGTGGTTCAGGCTCGGGTCTTCCTTGATCTTGGCCGCCAGCTGCATGCCGGTCATGCCGGGCATGTTCTGGTCGAGCAGGACCACATCGAAATAGTCGCGCAAGTGCGCCTTGGTGCGCAGCAGCGCCAGCGCTTCCTTGCCCGAGGGTACCGCGCTGACGTTCAAGCCCCACGCGGTGCATTGCTGGACCAACACCTTGCGGCAGGTGTCGTTGTCGTCGACCACCAGTACCCGTGCGTCCTTGAGCGGGCTGTCCATGTCCAGCGGCGGTTGCTCCAGACGATCAGCGTCCAGTGGCAGGCTCAGCCACAACGTGCTGCCCTGGCTGCTTCCGGTCTGGATACCGAATTCACCGTCCATCAGCAGGATCAACTGCCGGGCAATCACCAGCCCCAGGTGACCGCCAAGCTTGCTCGCAGCGAGGAAATTCTTGCTGTGCAGTTCCGCATGCAGCAGGGCGTCGCGCTCGCTCGGCGCCAGCGGTTCGCCGCTGTCTTGCACGGCGATGCGCAGGCGTGGCTTGCCGGCCCGGGAGTCGAGCGCCACCACCACGAGGATTTCGCCCTCGTCGGTTTTCTTCAGGGCGTTTTCCAGCAGGCTCAACACGGTCTGACGCAAGCGGGTCGGGTCGCCGCTGATGACTCTGGGCACTTGCGGCTGGATCAGGCTGATCAGTTCGACATTTTGCTGTTCGGCCTTGGCCCGGAAGATATTCATGCAGTCTTCGATCAACGCACTGAGATCGAACTGCACGTCGTCGAGCTCGATCTGGCCGGATTCCAGCTTGGTGATGTCCAGAATCTCGTTGATCAGCGTAAGGAGTTCGTTGCCCGCGCTGTGCACGGTCTGCACGTAATCGCGCTGCTTGACCGACAGCGGCGTGCCCAGCAGTAATTCGGTCATGCCCAGCACGCCGTTCATGGGGGTGCGGATTTCGTGACTGATCTTGGCCAGGAATTCCGCCTTGGCGTTGATTTCAGCGGTGCTGGCGGCCTGGTCGCGACTGATGCTGAATTTGTCTTCGGTGATGCTGCGATGACGCTCGCTGAGCGCGATGCTCATGAGTAGCCCGCTGACGCAGAACACGCCGAGCAGCGTGAAAATCAGCCACTGCGGGGAAATCATCGTCAGCCACAGCAACGCGGGCAGAATGATCAGGCAACCAATATTGAACGTGATCATTGAGAACACGAACAGCCGCGCTGGCGAATATCCTTTTTGCCAGTTATACGCGGAAACAAACAGGATGCTCAGCGTCGCCAGACTGACCAGCCCGAAGGTCAGCAGGTTGAGCGGCAAGGTGTCGACGAACAGGATCAGCAAGGCGCCCAGCGCAATGACCAGCAGGCTGCCCAGCAACCAGCGGTCCAGCTTCACGACCTTGCGGTGGTAGAAGAAACAATAGGTGTACATCAGCCCGGTAATGGCCGCGAGTAACAGGGTCAGGTGCGCGCTGGGTGTCTGGGGGATATGCCAGGTATTGAGCCAGGGCGTCAGCAGGTTGAGCAGCAGAATCGCGCTCAGTGCCAGCAGCGCCTCGCAGGCTGCCAGCCAGAGATTACTGGGGGATCGTGTGTGGGCGTAGCGGGTCAGGTTTTGCAGAATCAGCATCGCCAGGGAACCGAGCAGAAGTCCGAGTACAAAGGGTTCGCGTTCGTCGGCGGCACTTTCGATGGCGGGTTGCAGCGTGATGTTGGGGCGCAGTTGCTGGGTTGAAACCAGGCGCAGATAGAGATCCAGGGGCACGTCGCTCTGAGGCAACGGCAACATGAAGTCTCGGGAATGCAGCAGTTGGTCCTGGCGCGGGATGTTATTGCCGGTGCGCGAATGGTCGACCATCTGCTCGCCGTTCAGGACATACATGTCCAGGCTGGCCAGGTCCGGTGCGAAGATGCGCAGCAGTTGTTCGTGCTTGTTGGGTTGCAGGCGGTAGTGCAGCCATAGCGCACTGTTTCGGTCCGCTGCGGTGATGTGCGCAAGATCGATGGGACTGAACGCGTTTTCGAAGCGTGCCGAGCGGATATCGCTCAATTGCAGATCCGCCGGGCTGTCGAGCAAGGTTGACCAGCCTGCACTCTGCTCGGCTTGCGCTGTGAGCATGAAGAGCAGGGTCAGTACCCCGACGGTTAATCTTTTGGCAATCCTGAGCCAGCGCACGGCGAAATCCCTTCGTAGATGAATGCCAGATAACCCTGCGCGGTGCTGAAATAACCAGAAGAACTCGAACCTTCGGACGAATTGCGGGGCGAGTCATCTGTCTCGCCCCGCAGGATTGCGCCCGGTTCTGGTTGCCTGACGGCTTATTCCAGCTCTTCACCGCGCTCGCGTGCAATGGCGCGATAGCCAATGTCACTGCGATAGAAACAACCTTCCCAATCAATCTTTGCTGCCAGCGCATACGCCTGTTGTTGCGCATCGCCCACGCTGTCGCCCATGGCTGTCGCACACAGAACGCGGCCGCCACTGGTTACCACCTGACCATCCTGCAACGCGGTCCCGGCATGAAACACTTTGCCCGACAGTTGCGCTGCGTCGTCCAGACCCTTGATCGCTGCGCCCTTGGCGTAATCGCCAGGGTAACCGCCAGCGGCCAGAACAATGCCCAGGCTTGGACGAGGGTCCCACTGCGCTTCGACTTTATCCAGTGCCTGCGCCAATGCCGCCTCGACCAGCAACACGAGGCTGGACTGCAAGCGCAGCATCACGGGTTGGGTTTCCGGATCGCCAAAGCGGCAGTTGAACTCGATAACCTTCGGATTGCCAGCTTTGTCGATCATCAGACCAGCATAGAGGAAGCCGGTGTAAATATTACCTTCGTCAGCCATGCCTCGGACGGTCGGCCATATGACCAGATCCATGACACGCTGATGCACCTCGGCGGTCACCACCGGGGCCGGGGAGTAAGCACCCATGCCGCCAGTATTCGGGCCGCTGTCGCCGTCGCCGACGCGCTTGTGATCCTGGCTGGTGGCCATCGGCAGGACATTCTTGCCGTCGACCATGACAATGAAGCTGGCCTCTTCACCATCGAGAAACTCTTCGATGACCACACGCGAACCTGCTTCACCAAAGGCGTTGCCAGCCAGCATGTCGCGCACCGCGTCTTCGGCTTCGACCAGGGTCATGGCGACGATAACGCCTTTGCCCGCAGCCAGGCCGTCGGCCTTGATGACGATTGGCGCGCCTTTTTCACGAAGGTAAGCCAGGGCAGGCTCGATCTCGGTGAAGTTCTGATAATCGGCAGTCGGGATCTTGTGGCGAGCCAGGAAATCCTTGGTGAACGCTTTCGAGCCTTCCAGCTGGGCAGCGCCAGCAGTCGGACCGAAGCAATCCAGGCCACGGCTGCGGAACAGATCGACAACACCGGCGACCAGCGGCACTTCCGGGCCAACGATGGTCAGCGAGACATTCTTTTCTGCGAAATCAGCCAGTTGCTCAAGGGCGAGCACGTCGATGGCAACGTTTTCGCACTTGGCTTCGATGGCGGTTCCGGCATTGCCCGGGGCAACGAAAACCTTCACGACGCGGGGGTCCTGGGCAACTTTCCAGGCCAGGGCGTGTTCACGTCCGCCACTGCCGATGATGAGTACGTTCATTTCAAAACCTCGATGACGCTAATTCTGGTAGGACCGGCTTTAGCCGGGAGGGTGCCGGGCCTCATGACATAGATACGTCACATGTACCGGCCCCTCGCGGCTGAAGCCGCTCCTACGGATATGGGGGGGCGCGTTAGTGTCTGAAATGCCGCGTCCCGGTGAATACCATCGCAATCCCTGCCTCATCGGCTGCGGCAATCACTTCGTTGTCGCGCATCGAGCCGCCTGGCTGGATCACGGCAGTGATGCCGACCTTGGCGGCGTTGTCGATACCATCGCGGAACGGGAAGAATGCGTCCGAGGCCATCACGGCGCCCTGGACTGCCAAACCGGCGTGTTCGGCCTTGATCGCGGCAATGCGTGCCGAGTTGACGCGGCTCATCTGGCCGGCGCCGACGCCGATGGTCTGGCGATTGCGGGCGTAGACAATGGCGTTGGACTTGACGTATTTCGCCACTTTCCAGGCGAAGATCAGGTCGTGGATTTCCTGCTCGGTCGGCGCGCGCTGAGTAACGATTTTCAGGTCATCGGCACCGATCATGCCGATGTCACGGCTCTGCACCAGCAGGCCGCCGTTGACACGCTTGTAGTCCCAGGCAGCGGCACGTTCGGCAGCCCACTGGCCGGTGGTCAACAGACGCACGTTGGCTTTGGTGGCCACGATGGCCTGGGCTTCGGCGCTGACGCTCGGAGCGATGATGACTTCGACGAACTGACGCTCGACGATGGCCTTGGCGGTTGCAGCGTCCAGCTCGCGGTTGAAGGCGATGATGCCGCCGAATGCCGATTCGGTATCGGTGGCGTAAGCCAGTTCGTAGGCCTGACGGATGCCGCCTTCAGCGTCCGGGCAAACCGCAACGCCGCACGGGTTGGCGTGCTTGACGATGACGCAGGCCGGCTTGACGAAGCTCTTCACACACTCCAGCGCGGCGTCGGTGTCGGCCACATTGTTGAACGACAGTTCCTTGCCTTGCAGCTGGGTGGCCGTGGCAATGCCCACTTCGGCCGGATTGGCCTCGACATAGAACGCTGCACTTTGGTGCGGGTTCTCGCCATAGCGCATTTCCTGCGCCTTGATGAACTGGCTGTTGAAGGTGCGCGGGAAGCCGCTGCGGCCTTCAGTGCTCAGGGTTTCAGCCTTCTGGTCGATGCTGCCCAGATAGTTGGCGATCATGCCGTCGTAAGCAGCGGTGTGTTCGAACGCCTTGAGCATCAGGTCGAAGCGCTGTGCGTAGGTCAGGCCGCCGGCCTTGAGGCTTTCCAGTACCTGGCTGTAGTCGCTGGCGTTAACCACGATGGCGACATCTTTATGGTTTTTCGCCGCAGAACGGACCATGGTCGGGCCGCCGATATCGATGTTTTCGATAGCGGTCGGCAGGTCGCAGCCGGGTTTTGCAATCGTTGCTTCGAATGGGTAGAGATTGACCGCAACCAGGTCGATCGGCTTGATGCCGTGCTCGTTCATGATCGCGTCGTCGATGCCGCGACGACCGAGGATGCCGCCGTGGATTTTCGGGTGCAGGGTCTTGACCCGACCGTCCATCATTTCCGCAAAGCCGGTGTAGTCGGCAACTTCTACCGCTGCGACGCCGTTGTCCTTCAACAGCTTGAAGGTGCCACCAGTGGAAAGGATCTCAACGCCAAGGGCTTCCAGTTCGCGGGCAAATTCAAGAATTCCCGTCTTGTCGGAAACACTGATCAGGGCGCGGCGGATCGGCAGGCGTGTGGTCTGGTCGGTCATCTCGATTTCCATCAAAAACAAATAGAGGTAAGCAAAAAAGGCGACAGCATGAAAGCGCGTCGCCTTTTTGTTTTGAATGCTTAAAGCAGATCGTACTGCTTGAGTTTCTTGCGCAAGGTGCCGCGGTTCAGGCCCAGCAGTTCGGACGCTTTGGTCTGGTTGCCCTTGACGTAATTCATCACGCTTTCGAGCAGCGGCGCCTCGACTTCCGACAACACCAGGTTGTAGACGTCAGTGACGGGAGCGCCTTCGAGGTGGGCGAAATAATTGTGCAGCGCCTTCTCGACACTGCCGCGCAGGGTCTGGCCCTCTTCGCTCGGCGTGTTGAGGTGCTGTTTCAAATTGACGTTGTCGCTCACGGGTGTTGTTCCACTCACTAAAGTCTCGGTCATCATCGTCATGCGGCCACCTCTTCTTCTTTCCCTGCATCCGGGCTTTCGTAGCGTTCGCTGAAAAACTCGCGGACGTTGGCGCACTGTGCTTCTGTATCCTGCAAACGATTGAAGTGGGCGCGAAACTCCCTGGCGCCCGGCAAGGTTGCGAGATACCAGCCGACATGCTTGCGGGCAATTCGCACGCCAAGCACATCGCCATAGAAAACGTGAAGCGCTGCCAAATGCTCAAGCAGAATGCGTTCCACTTCACTTAATTGCAGAGTCGGCAATGTCTCGCCGGTTCGCAGGTAGTGTTCTATTTCGCGAAAAATCCATGGACGCCCTTGAGCGGCCCGGCCTATCAACAGTCCGTCGGCGCCGGTCGCGTGCAACACGTGCCGGGCTTTCTGGGGTGAATCGATGTCGCCATTGGCAAATACCGGAATCGACATCGCCTGCTTGATTTCAGCGATGGTGTCGTATTCGGCTTCACCGGTGTAAAGGTCGGCACGGGTGCGCCCATGGACGGCCAGCGCCTGGATCCCGGCCTGTTCGGCGATTTTCGCAATCGTCAGGCCATTCTTGTTCGCCCGGTCCCAGCCGGTGCGTATCTTCAAGGTGACCGGCACATCGACTGCGGCAACCACTGCCTGCAGGATCTCGCTCACCAGTTGCTCGTCCTTCAACAGCGCAGAACCCGCCGCCTTGTTACATACTTTTTTCGCCGGACACCCCATGTTGATGTCGATGATCTGCGCGCCCAGTTCAACGTTGGCGCGGGCGGCGTCGGCAAGCATTTGCGGGTCACCACCGGCGATCTGTACCGAGCGCGGCTCGGGATCACCTTCATGGATCATGCGCAGTCGCGATTTGCGGCTGTTCCACAGGCTCATGTCACTGGTGACCATTTCCGATACCACCAGGCCCGCGCCGAGTTGGCGGCAGAGCTGACGAAAGGGCTGGTCGGTGACGCCCGCCATGGGGGCGAGAATCAAGCCATTGTGCAATGTATACGGACCGATGCGTACCGCCGACATAGGTGTGCCTGTTGTGGGGCCGAATCATCGCAGGCCGTGATGACTGCTCGATGTTCACGGTCTGCCCGGACCGGTCTTCCAAGTGCTCAAGCGCTTTTCAGACCGAATCCAGAGTAAGAAAAAGGGTTGGCATGATACCCGCTCTCGATGACTGGATAAAGGCTGAATTGGATAAAATCTGAACAGTTATTTTTTTATCGCGAAACGTTCGTGCCTCTTGTCCTGGTTCTGAAATGCCTTGGCAGCGACCGCCAATGCGTGCATCGAAATCGATACGCCAGGTCTATGAAAGTCAGCGAGCCAGCAGGCGCGCGGCTTTCATTCCGGAGAGCGGAAACTCAGACTGTAATTCACGGCTTTGGCGCCGGGATCGAGAATGTCCAACGCGATGTGGATCGGCGTCTGCGGAGGCATTTCTTCCTTGCCGGCCATCTCGCCGCTCAGGTATTCCGCCGGTTTGAAGCGACGACTGGCAATCAGTTGACCACTGGTATCGGCAAAGCGCAGCTCCAGCAGCGGGAAAGGTTGGGAAAACGACGCGCGGTTATAGATGATCGCGTCGACGACCAATGCACCTTTGAATTCCGGATGGCTGCGCACCACCAGATTGCTGCTCTTGAGCAGTTTGATATCAACCTTGGACGGAACCTTGCAGTCGATTTGCGGGCAGATCAGCTGAAACCACGGGCGGTACTGATCCTGGCGGGCCAGTTCGTCAAAGTGATACCAGATGTATTGGCCTGCCAATCCGGCCAGGGCCAATACCGCCAGCAGTGTCCAGATCAGGCGTCGCCCCCAGTGAGACTTGGGCCGCTGCCATTCCAGCTGCAAGGGTTCGTCGGTCAGGTCGACCAGCGTTTTGTCGCGCATCGCAGGTTCGCTGCGATTGCGTCGGCCGCGCACTTCGGGTTCTGGTTGCGGCTCGTGGTCTTGCTCGTCGTTGTCATCGTCGTCCAGCGCCGACCAGCGTTCGGTCTTCTCACTGCCCGGCGCCTTGCGCTGGCTTTGCAAAGGGGCCATGGGCTCCTCGTCGCCGAGTTCGTCGGGGTTCGAAGACAGCGAAGGTTCGGTTCGACCGTTGCCGGACGTCTGCTCTTGCTCGGACTCGGGTTCAAGTTCCAGTGACTGCTGAGGCTCGGCGATGACTTCGGCCTGCAGTTCCGGGAGCTGACTGACGTCGTCATTGCGCAGGCTGGTGACCCACTCGTCGGCGTTGTGGGCATTGTCGCGATGGGCGGACAGGTTGGCATCGCCATCGGCGCGGTTTCTTTCGCGACCAAAGGTTTCCGGCAGCTGGATTTCCCGCTGCTCAAGACGCGCCAGTTCTTCGTCCAGGTCCATGTCGTCCAGGTCGAGGGCGTTGGCTTTCCAGTCTCTGGGCGCCGGGACGATTTCCACCACTTCAGGTGCAGGTACAGGTTCAGGCGAAGGTTCGACAGCCACCAGTGCCGGCGGGGCTTGCACGGCCAGCGGAGCAACCATTGCTGGCGCAGGCTCAAACGTTGGCGCAGGCGCTTTGGCCGTCTCGCCAGCCGAGTCATCGCCGCGTTGCTCCAGCAACTGTTTGGCGGCATTGAAAACCTGCAGGCAGGCTCCGCAACGAACCACACCGCGCGCCACGCTCAGTTGGGCGTGGCTCACTCGGAAACTGGTCTGGCAGTGCGGGCACTGGGTGACGAAGCTGTCGGTCATGCGACTGTCCGGTTCAAGCGGCGGTTAACGGCGACGGCCAGTGATGCGTACCCAGCCATCACGGTTAGCAATCGGATCGAGATCAAACGTCGAGGCGTACGCGGCGGCCACTTCTTCGCCTTGCTCGGCCAGGATGCCGGACAGCGCCAGACGGCCACCCGGTTTGACCAGGGTTGCCAGCTGAGGTGCCAATGCGACCAGCGGCCCGGCGAGAATATTGGCGACCAGCACATCGGCCGGCTCCTGCGGCAAGTCTTCCGGCAGGTACAACGGGAAACGTTCGGCCTCGATGTGGTTACGGCCAGCGTTGTCGCGCGAGGCTTCCAGCGCCTGCACGTCGATGTCAGTGCCGACCGCCTGTTTCGCGCCCAGCAACAAGGCAGCGATGGCCAGAATGCCCGAGCCGCAACCGAAATCCAGCAGGTCGCAGTCTTGCAGATCCTGCCCGTCCAGCCATTCCAGGCACAGTGCGGTGGTCGGGTGAGTGCCTGTGCCGAACGCCAGGCCCGGGTCGAGCAGCAGGTTGACTGCATCGGGCTCCGGGGCGGCATGCCAGCTTGGCACGATCCACAGGCGCTGGCCGAAACGCATCGGCTGGAAGTTGTCCATCCAGCTGCGTTCCCAGTCCTGATCCTCGATGACTTCGCTCATGTGTTCCGGCAACTCGGCACCGGTGAGCAACTTCAGATGCGCCAGAACGTGGGCGGCATCAGTGTCGGCTTCGAACAGGGCGAGCAGGTGCGTGTGCGACCACAGCGGCGTGGTATTGAGTTCCGGCTCGAAGATCGGCTGATCTTCGGCGTCCATGAACGTCACGGACACGGCGCCGACTTCAAGAAGGGCGTCTTCGTAGGTTTCGGCTTGTTCTGGGCTGATGGCGAGGCGGACTTGCAGCCAAGGCATGGCGGGTTACCTTCGAATGAAAAATGATCTGCGGTTCAGTGCAGCAGGAAACGCGCAAGTTTACTGTGATGCGTCACAAACAACAAAGCCGCTGTGAAAGCGGCTTTGTTGATCCGGAGCAAGGAGGCTTATTGATTGGCCAGCTTGTGTTCCAGGTAGTGAATGTTGACGCCGCCTTCGCAGAAGCCTTCATCACGGGTCAGGTCGCGGTGCAGCGGGATATTGGTCTTGATTCCGTCGACCACGATTTCGTCCAGGGCGTTGCGCATGCGAGCCATGGCTTCGTCACGCGTCGCGCCCCAGGTGATCAGCTTGCCGATCAACGAGTCGTAGTTGGAAGGGACCTTGTAGCCGCTGTACAGGTGCGAGTCGACCCGCACGCCATTACCGCCCGGCGCGTGGAAGTGCTTGACCAGGCCTGGGCTCGGAATGAAGGTTTTCGGATCTTCAGCGTTGATCCGGCATTCCAGCGCGTGCCCGTGGATGACGACATCATCCTGGGTGAACGACAGTTTGTTGCCGGCGGCGATGCTGAGCATCTCCTTGACGATGTCGATACCGGTGACCATTTCCGAAACCGGGTGCTCTACCTGGACACGAGTGTTCATCTCGATGAAGTAGAAGCTGCCGTTCTCGTAAAGGAACTCGAACGTGCCAGCGCCCCGGTAACCGATGTCGATGCACGCCTTGACGCAGCTGGCGAACACAGCCTTGCGGGCCTCTTCATCGATGAACGGTGCCGGCGCTTCTTCCAGAACCTTCTGGTGGCGACGCTGCAGCGAGCAGTCACGGTCGCCCAGGTGAATCGCCTGGCCCTGACCGTCGGAAATCACCTGGACTTCCACGTGACGCGGATTGGTCAGGTACTTTTCCAGATAGACCATCGGGTTGCTGAACCAGGCAGCCGCTTCAGCGCGAGTCTGCTTGGCCGCTTCGATCAGGTCTTCTTCCTTGTGCACCACCCGCATGCCGCGACCGCCGCCGCCGCCAGCGGCCTTGATGATCACCGGATAGCCGACTTCACGGCCGATGCGCAGAGCGGTTTCTTCGTCTTCCGGCAGCGGGCCGTCGGAACCAGGAACGGTTGGCACGTTGGCGCGCTTCATGGCGTCCTTGGCAGAAACCTTGTCGCCCATCAGGCGAATGGTTTCGGCTTTCGGGCCGATGAACGCGAAACCTGATTTTTCCACTTGTTCAGCGAAATCGGCGTTTTCCGCAAGGAAGCCGTAGCCCGGGTGAATCGCCGTGGCGCCGGTGAGTTCGGCAGCCGAAATGATGGCCGGGATGTTCAGGTAAGAAAGGTTGGCGGGCGCCGGACCGATGCAGACGGTTTCGTCCGCCAGGCCCAGGTGCATTAGCTCGCGGTCTGCCGTGGAGTGTACAGCGACAGTCTTGATGCCCAGTTCTTTACAGGCACGCAGAATGCGCAAGGCAATTTCGCCGCGGTTGGCGATCAGGACTTTTTCCAGCATCGCAGGCTCTCCCCGGTTCAAACGATGGTGAACAGCGGCTGGTCATACTCAACCGGCTGACCGTTTTCTACCAGGATGGATTCGATCACACCGCTGACTTCAGCTTCGATGTGGTTCATCATTTTCATGGCTTCGACGATGCAGATGGTGTCGCCTTTCTTGACCGTCTGACCCACTTCCACGAATGCTGGCGAAGTCGGCGCAGGGGTGCGGTAGAACGTACCGACCATTGGCGACTTGACCACGGTGCCGTTGAGCTTGGGCGCTGAAGGCGCTTCTGCGGCTGCAACCGGAGCAGCAACAGGCGCTGCGGCTGGAGCAGGCATCGGAGCAGGAGCGTAATACTGCTGGGCCGGAGTCTTGCTGTGACGGCTGATCCGCACGGATTCTTCGCCTTCACGGATTTCCAGTTCGTCGATGCCAGACTCTTCCAGCAGTTCGATCAGTTTCTTGACTTTACGGATATCCATTAATCATCAACTCCCAAGGGTCGGTCAGGGGTAAAAGTTGTTAGCGGTTCGAACCGTGCAGCGCAGCCTCTGGCTGGGCGGTCATGGTTTCGAACTGATGGCCACTTGTTCCATGGCGGCCTCCAGGGCCAGCCGGTAACCGCTGGCGCCAAGGCCGCAGATCACGCCTACAGCAACATCTGAAAAATAGGAGTGATGGCGGAAAGCTTCGCGTTTGTGCACGTTTGACAGATGCACTTCGATGAATGGGATGCTCACACCCAGCAGCGCGTCACGTATTGCCACGCTGGTGTGGGTAAACGCCGCCGGATTGATCAGGATGAAATCCACGCCTTCATCGCGTGCAGCATGGATGCGGTCGATCAATTCATACTCGGCGTTGCTTTGCAGGTACATCAGATGGTGGCCGGCGTCGCGGGCCTGCTGCTCCAGATTCTGATTGATCCGGGCCAAGGTGACAGCGCCGTAGATCCCCGGTTCGCGGGTTCCGAGCAAGTTCAGATTGGGGCCATGCAGTACCAGAAAAGTCGCCATCGGATGTTCCTTGTTATGGTTGCGAGCATCAAAGCCCGGCGACTATGCCGCAAACGTCCGTGGACTGTCCAGTTAACTGCAATAGCCAGCACGATGACCGACATTCGCGAAAAGTTTGTGACTCATCCGCTAATTTTGGTCATTTGCTCTAATTAACCGCTCAGCAAGGCCGTTTGCGTCAATTTCGCCGACAACCCGCACATCGGCGCGTTCCTCGCCATTTTTGCCGAAGATCAGCAGCGCGGGAGGACCGAACAGCTTGTAGCGATCAAGCAGCGCGCGTTGTTCGGCATTGCTGTCAGTCATGTCGAAGCGGATCAGTCGATAGCCCTTGAGCTCGCTGACGACACTCGGATCCGGCAAGACGTCGTGCTCGATCACCTTGCAACTGATGCACCAGTCGGCGTACCAGTCCAGCAGCAACGGCTGGCCGGCGTCTTTTGCGGCGCTCAAGGCGCGATCCAGTTCGGCTGATGTGGTAATCGTTTGCCATTGCGTGCCAGTCGTTACGCCGCTGGCGTTGCTCAGCGTAGCTGGCGTGCGGCCCAGCGGGCGGGTCGGATCGGTTTGCCCGCTCCACGCACCGAACCAGCAGGCCAGAGCATAGACCAGTAAAAACAGGCCGAGCAGTTGGCCCAGGCGCTGGCGGGTGGTTTTCTCGGTGAACTGCAGTGTGCCCAAAAACAGCGCGACTCCGGCGGCGAGCAGACCCGTCAGCAACAGGGTGATCTCGCCAGGCAGGACGCGGCTCAGCAACGCAATTGCCAATCCCAGCAGCAAGACACCAATGGCGTTCTTGACCAGCACCAGCCACGGCCCGCTTTTCGGCAGCCAGGTCGCGCCGCCGGTGGCGATCAGCAGCAGCGGCGCGCCCATGCCCAGACCCAGGGCAAACAACTTCAGGGCACCGCCGAGCGCATCGCCGCTGGCACTGATATACAGCAGCGCCCCGGCCAGCGGCGCCGACACGCAAGGCGAGACCAGCAAGCTGGACACCACGCCCAACACCGCTGCGCCCCATAGCGAACCGCCTTCGGTGCGGCCCGCGATGCGATCCAGGCGAGTGCTGATTGCCTGCGGCAAGCGCAGCTCGAAGAAGCCGAACATGGCAATCGCAAACACCACGAAGAACAACGAAAACGGCACCAATACCCACGCCGATTGCAGTCGCGCCTGAAGATTGAGCCCGGCGCCAAACACGCCCATCAACGCGCCGAGCGCGGCAAAACACAGCGCCATGGGCAGCACGTAAGCCAGCGACAGGCTGAAACCGCGCAACCCGCCAACCTGTCCACGCAACACCACGCCGGACAAGATCGGCAGCATCGGCAGCACGCACGGCGTAAACGTCAGGCCAATACCGGCGAGGAAAAACAGCGCCAGCTCTTTCCAGCTCCACGCGGTTTTGGCTGGATTTGCGGGCGTAACGTCAGCAGGACTGGCGGCAACATCGCCAATGCTCAGCCGCTCGGTTTCCGGGGGATAACACAAACCCTTGTCGGCGCAGCCTTGGTAGGTAACCAGCAGGGTGAAAGGCCGGTTGTCGCCGGGTTTGCGTGGCAGGTCAACGTCGAGAATGCCGTGATAGACCTCGACGTCGCCGAAATACTCGTCATGCTTCTGCTCGCCAGCCGGCAGTTGCGCAGCGCCCAGGCCAATATCGGCCGGCTCGGTGCGGAACTGGAAGCGGTGGCGATACAGGTAATAGCCTTCGGTGGCGACAAACCGCAGCTTGATCGACTCGGGCGTGGTTTCAATCAGGTTCAGCTGAAATGCCTGACGGACCGGCAGGAAATCCTTGCTGTTATCCAGCGTCGTACCACCCAGAACCGGGTTCGGGCGACTGTCCAGCAACCCGGCGCCGCTAGCGGGCAGGGCGAGGATCAACAGCAGCAGGCATAACAGGCGGCGCATGGCGGTCTCGGGTCGCAAAAGTCCGCGCATGATAGCGGAGTGGGACACTGAACTGTAGGAGCCAACTTGCTGGTGAGACGTCTCGTCACACATCGCTTCGCCAACACGTTGGCTCCTACGACGGAAGATCGACTTTCACTCCAGGGATCAAGCCTGCTCGTTGGAACTCACCAGAAACGGCTCGTCATGCTCGGAATTGACATGATTGCGTCCTGCATCCTTGGCGCGGTACAGCGCTTCGTCGGCGCGGGAGGCGAGCATCAGGCTGTCGTCCGCATCGCGCAATGCCACGACACCCGCGCTGAAGGTGCAGAACAGGTCCGCCGGTTGCGCCGGGTAATGGATCTCCGCAAAGCGGCGGCGGATTTCGTCGAGCACTTTGTGCGCGTTCTGGATGCTGGTGTCGGGCATCACAATGGCAAACTCTTCGCCACCATAACGGCCTATATAGTCGGTCTTGCGCAGGCGTTGCTTGAGAAACAGCGCCAGACTCTTGATCACCCGGTCGCCCATGGGATGGCCGTGGCTGTCGTTGACCTTCTTGAAATGATCAATGTCGAGCATGGCAAAGCACAGCTGCTGGTTTTCCCGGCGCGCGCGGAAGCTGCAATCTTCAAGCAATTGCAGAATGTGCGTGTGGTTGTACAGGCCGGTCAGGCTGTCGCGAACCATGCGCGCCTTGAGATTGCGCGCCCTGGCGGCACGGTTGCGCACCGTGGTGATGAGGTGACGCGGTTTGATCGGCTTGGTCAAAAAATCGTCGCCGCCTTCGCTCATCGCGTCGAGCTGCTTGTCCAGATCATCCTCGGCCGAGAGATAAATGATCGGCACGCTGACATAGCGGTCGTTGTGGCGAATGACCTTGGCCAACTCCACGCCGGTGCAACCGGGCATGTACATGTCGAGAATGATCAGGTCCGGCTGGAAATCTGCCAGTTCCGCCATCGCCTGGATCGGGTCCAGCAGCGTGCGGGTGACGATCCCGGCGCTGTTGAGCAAGCGCTCGGTGTGCGTGGCCTGGGCGCGCGAGTCGTCGATGATCAGCACTTTATAAGGTTCGTACTGCGCGACGCAGGTCAGGATTTCGATCTTCTCCAGCAGGCTTGAGGCTTCAAGCGTGCCCGTCAGAAACTCCTCGCCCCCGGCGCGCACAGCGGCAAGGCGCGTCGGCGTATCCGTTTCCTGATGGCTGAAGAACAACAGCGGCAATTTTTGTTCAAGCCCTTCCTGAACCTGCGCAGCCAGTTTCAAGCCCTCGCCGTGACCGCCGAAATCCACATCGATGACGATGGCCGCCGGATGGCGTTGAGCCATGGCTTCATGGAAGGCGCTCAAGTCAGCCAGTGATTGCGCGAACAATCCGAAAAATTCGAGCTGCCTGGCCAGGCGCTCGGCTCGCTCGGAGTCCTGCAACGCAATGTAGATCGGCTTGCGCAAAGGTGGCAGCGACGTCTGCTCGAAACGGTCGCCATGGCGCAGCCCGGTACGCGACAAACGCTGCATGACACGATTGAGCTCGGTAATCAGATCGCTGCTCAACCGCCCCCGATTGGCCTCAACCGCATCCAGCGTCAGACTGATCGCCCGCGCCAGTTCCACATGTTCGACCTGCTCGAAGCGCTCGGCAAAGCGCATCAACCGCTCGTTGGCAACCTTGAGCTCGGCCAGGTCATCGGTCGACCATTCACTTTGTTGCAGCCGTTGCCAAGCCTCAAGGATCTGGCGCGCCTGATGGATGACTCGTTGAGCGAAGTGATGCTTGAGCCGGTCTCGGCTTGGATCTTCTAACTCGGTCATGGGCTGGCTACGTAGTGAATGTTCACTGAGGACGAATGCTGGCGCTATGCTAGCACCTTCATCCCGCACAAGCGTGCCATAAGTCAATTAATTGGCAAGAATTTGTGGACTTGCAGCGCGACCTCTTCCTTTATGCGCGATACGTGCCACGACCGAGGTTTCGTAAAATCGCGTGGGCGTCCGCGCAGACGTACGCAGGATTTGACGCTGCGGGTGTGTCAGGCATTTCTGATTTTTTGGGCGGGTGATCTGGGGTGGGGGATGGGCTGGTAGGGTGCGGAATACTGACTTTAAAGGAGTGTTTGCGATGCCTACCCCCGCCTATATGACTATTGAAGGAACACAGCAAGGTCTTCTAACCAAAGGAGCGCTGAGCGAAGCGTCGGTAGGCAACACATGGCAGCGGGGCCATGAGGATCAGATTCTGGTCCAGCAGATTAGCCACGCAATCACTGTACCCGGCGGCGTGCAAACCGGACAAAGAATGCACAAACCGGTAATCATCACCAAAACCCTCGATAAATCATCTCCTCTTATCAATACCGCCTTGAGTAACGGAGAATCGCTGAAAAACTGTCGTATTGAATTCTTTCGATACTCGGGCCGCGGAGGGCAGGAGCTTTTCTACACAATTGAATTGAAAAACGCCCTCATTATCGGTGTCGACTTACTCCTTCCTCATTGCCAGGATCTCAGCACTGCTCATTTTACCCAGCTTGAACGAGTGCACTTTGCCTACGAAACCATCACTTGGCGGCATGAAATTGCTGGAGCGTCAGGTTATGACGAATGGAGCGGAGACAGTCAGCTTTGAAATTGATAAGCGCTCTGTATCCGCTACCGCAAGAACTCAGCAATGCTTACCCACCCGATGAGGCAGCAGGCTTATTGGGTCAAGCTTTTGAGCGTCGCGAAAGCATCGACGGCTTGAGTCAGTTGCGCCGTGGTGAACTGATCAACTTCGACGGCGAAGTACTGGAACGTGTTGAAAGCGGCGAATGGCTGCTGGTCAAAGACAATGCCTATGCCTTCGATTGGGGGCAGTTCGATAAGCCCGTGCGTAAGCGAATGTTTGATCAGCGTGTGCAGGAGTTGTTGCGGGCGCCGCCGGTTCAGGCATCGGTGAAAATCAGATATGGTCAGAGTTTTCGGGTTTTAAACAGTGAAACAAGAATGCCACTCCCTCTCAGACCCTATGTTGCTGTAGTTGATGGAGAGGAAGTTAAGGGTAAGTCGGATTTTGATGGGGTCGTGCATGTGTTTGCGTTGTCTGAGCGCTCAAGAATCTCTATACGTGTCGAATATGAGGCTCCCGTAGGAAATATCGATAGGTTTGTGAGCGAAGAAGAGCGGGAACGCTTAATTACCTTGGCAGGTGCTCGCAATTTAGATCTAAAGTTGCCTCCAATTGAAATTCCAGTGGATGATCGTGCGATGACGCGTGAAGCCATCTTGCGGACATTGAAGCGCTCGGAATTTTTATCCACGGAGCGTTCGGCTTGGGGGGCGCTTAAGAATACCCCGGCGATGGCGATGGATTGGGACTATTCGATGGTCGCCCTGCATCACGCGGGGCGCACGTTTGGTTGTGGGGATTTCGGGGCTTTACAGATGGGGCGGATTTTGAGTAGCCATTTGGTCAAGTTTGGAGAGGTTGGCTACCACTTTGGTATAGATTGCACGGGGCATATTTTTGAAGGTCGCGATTTAAGATTGAAAGGAAGCAGTGTTCTTCACTATAACTCAAACGTTATAGGTATCGTCTTGTTGGAGGATCTAACCACTCCCAATGAGGTCGGTGATCTGGTCGATGAAGCGAAAGATTTTATGGCGGTATGGGGTTATAAAACCCAGAGCGAAGCTCCCAGTCGGCAGGTGGAAGCGCTTAACGCGTTGCTGGATGTTATTCAATCATTTTTCACCATTGAGGTTTTAGGTGGTCACCGGGAATTTCCAAAGCAAATTGATGAAGGGAAGGTTTGTCCGGGCAATGGAGGTTTAGAGCTGGCTCGAAAAATAAGAACGGAGAGAGCGCTTCGAGCTCCTGATTAAGGATAAGAACGGCCCTCATAGTATGATTGGCACTTGTTCTTGTTCTGAATGTAGGTTGCTACAGCGCCGCATGAGAATTATCCTGATGCTACAGTGCTTCTGTTAAGATGTTTCTTACGCTCAGGGTTAGGTTCACGAATATTTTCACCGTGCCGCGAGGGGAGACCTACAGTCTGCAAATGATGATATGCAAACCATGATCGATTTCTATAAATGTCGGCTTGAGATAAATATGAAGTTAGATCGATCCTGCGATTTTGAATTTTTTAGTAATCGTCAAATTTCTGGAGGCTTACAGTGGGTTTGTTTCGGTGGTTGAGCGGCAGTTTTAGGCGATGCTGTCTAGTGTGGGCGGTCTTTGATGGTCTATTCATTATTTTTTATTGTCTGGTAAGTGTGATGAGTGATCATGTTCCATATTTTTATGAGTTTCAGCTGTTGCAAATGTTTTGGGGGCAGCCGTATTCACAAAGTGACTGGCAGTTTCTAGCTGTTCCTATTGCTACTGCTTTATGGATTTTTAACGTATCTGTCATTTTATCGTTTGTTCTTTTTTTGAGTGGGTCGAGACGGGTTCGGTATCTGATTTTTGCGCAGGTGCCCTTTAGATTGGTTGGGATGATAGTGCTAGGTACTGCGGTGGTTGCCAGCAAAACCATAACGGGTAAGGTGGTGCTGATTTTAGTAATGGTGTTTTTTGTGGTGGCTGAGATGATGAGGTTGATTTCTCTGATGTCAACTCATAAGTCACAAGTTTGAACCTTTTACGGTCGTCGTTTTGCCAAGTGGGCGGCAGCTTATGAACTGCGTCCGCATGCCATTCGTTCATGTTTGTAGAGCGAGGTTTTCGGCGGCTTGGCATGGTTTGTTTCGTGTGGTGTATGGCTGTGGTTATTGTGGTGCATTGTGCTGAATGAGGTAGTGTTCACCTTGATGGATTTTGTCGAGGTCAGGAGAGTCATAGGGCCCAGGGTTGCAAAAAAATGAAAATAATAGTTGTTTGTTTAGTGGGGCTGTTTTTGGTGCTGACTGTTGGATATTATGATGTTTCTCAAGAAGATGCGCCGGATACTACCCTTTTTTTCTGGAAAAAGGCGCCTACTTTTCAAGTCAAGTTCATCAATATCGCTACCGAACATTGGGGGGCGGATTGGGCGCTAACGGATGAGAATAGACAATCAGTTGTTGACTACTGCAAATATAGATTGGGGGTTGAAACGAGACTGGATCATCCTGATGACGTGAAAAAATGCACGAAGAGTTAAACAAAATTGCGATAACTTGCGTGCGGTCTTGATGCGATTTTCATGGCTTTTAAGTTCTGGGTTTGAGAGCGTGTTACGTTTTGGCGTGGTGATACTTGATGACTGCTAAATATGAATTCAAGGCATTAAGGGGAGATTTAAAATATCTTATTCCATCGGTGTTCGCTTTCCTGCTTCTGGCATTGAATGTTGGCTATTATGTTGAGGCTGAAGAAAATTCAAATGACCGAAGGTATTTCTTAAAGCAGGATTTCACCTTTCAGATGGAGTTTAGAAGCTTGTACAGCCATTGGACGTGGAGTTACGACGCCCTGACGATAGAGCAAAAACAAGAGCTGATGGATTACTGCAAATATCGCTGGGGCATTGTCACTGATCTGGATCATGCCGATGAGTTGAAAGCCTGTAGTGCGCGCAAGATGTGAATATCGTGCGTTGAGTTCTAGATTATTAAAAGCTATTAGCTTGCTCTGTTTTCCTTGTCATTTGCAGAATAAAATAGTCGTGGAGTGAATCATGCATTTTTGGCTAAGTCAGCGAGGCGCCTTTCTGTTGTTTGGGATTTATGATCTTCTCTGTATCGTCTGGTACTGGTTTTTAAGCCTGATGTTGAATCACATCCCCTACTGGAGTGACTTTGAAATGATTGTGTCGTGGTTTACTGATCCGTCAAGCTCGGGTTACTGGTTGTTGATAGTGTGGTTCGGGGCCTGTTATCTATCCAATGTGTCCATTCTCGCATCATGTCTATTGTTCTTTCTCAATAAGCCTGTGGTTAAATATGTTGTTTATTTTCAGCTGCCCCTCAGGTGGTTTCTTCTGATTATATTGTTAATGTTCATTGGTGCCGGTGCAGAACAAGCTGCTTGGCTGAAAAAAATAATTTTATGGTCGATTTTTTTGTTTTTCTTCTCAGTTGAAGTGTGCAGGACGCGGTATATGTGGCTAATGAAACCGTGGATCATCAGAAAGGCACTCGCTCCTTACTGTTGATGCCCAATACCATTCTGGCTTTTTTCCACCAGCTGCCCGGCTTGACCTGCAACTCATCCCGCCCCGGCAACAAACTCGGCATATCCCGCAACCGAATCCACGGTTCGTTCTGCCAGTGCAGCACGCTCAGTTCTGCGCCTTGCCATTCCAAGCGTGCGGGTGTCGGGGTGTTGTGGGTGTGGCGGGAAGGGGCTTCGTTGAGGATGGGCATCACTTCATAGGTCAGCCATTGGCGCAGTTGGCTGTTGGCGGGGTGATGGTGGTAGATGAGCAGGGCATACACGGCGGATTCGCTGATCATCTGGACTTCCTTTACTTCCCCGTAACAGATCAGGCGTACAGTGCGTCGTTGATCGCTATCGAGTTTTCGGATGATGCGGTTTTCGAAGAACATGCCCACCAGACGTCCGAGATCCCTGGCGCAGAACCATGCCTGGCCCTCGATGATCAGAGCGTGGAGGTGCAGTTGGTGGCGGGTGAAAACGAGGGGTTCGTAGGTGGCGTCCATGCGGGCTGCTCTCTCTGTTGAGTAAGACGTCGGGAGCTAAGAACACCAAGTACAGTGCCGGCCTATTCCCCCGAAGGGTCTTGTATTAGCCGACTCCCGACATAGCAGACGAGCAGGATCGCAGTGCTCCTGCAATAAAGAGGACCTTATCGCAGGAGCAGAAAAACCGCATCTGTCGTGGCGGGCGTACGGTACTTGATGAGTTCTTAGGCTCAGGCTGCCAATGATAATAAACAGCAGATTTGGGTCAATGCCCAATGCTGTAGGGCTTTTCTGGTTTTGTTGTGCTCGTTCTGGAAAAGAGCCGCCCCGCTCCCGCGTGCTCTCCGGAAACAACAAAACCTCCCACCCCACATACCCGCAAAAGGCACCTTGCTGTAAGGTTGCGGTCAGAGCACTGAACTCCGTGATTGAAAGGATATGGCCATGCTGGATTGGAAGAACCGCGCAGGCAGCGCGAGTGACCGCGTCGATGAACCTGCGTCCGTGAAGCGTCGTGGCTATCTGGGCGGGCTGTTTTACAGCCGTGCGCTGGGCGCGCTGGTGGGGATTTATCTGATCGCCACGTTGCTGATCGGCTGGTACTGGAGCCAGGAGCCCGCGTTGTTCCCGGTCCAGCAAAACGCTCAGGCTGCGGCCCAGCGTGAAGGCAAGCAGATGGTGATCGGTTACACCACTGTCGAAACCCTGAAAACCGTGACGCAGACGCTGCTCGATAAACGCGGTGGCTATCTGTCCAACGACCGTCTGCCGCCGGGCCTCTGGCTGGATAACATTCCAAGCTGGGAATACGGCGTGCTGGTCCAGGTGCGTGACCTGAGCCGCGCCATGCGCAAAGACTTCGCCCGTTCGCAGTCGCAATCGGCTGAAGATGGCGATCTGGCCAAGGCCGAGCCGCTGTTCAACTTCGACAATCGCAGTTGGGTGCTGCCTTCCAGCGAGTCGCAATACCGTGATGGCATCGCGGCCTTGAATCGCTATCAGGCGCGTCTGTCCGATCCTACGCAAAAAAATGCACTGTTTTATGCTCGCGCAGACAACCTGAACAACTGGCTGGGCGATGTCGGTACGCGTCTGGGTTCGTTGTCCCAGCGTTTGTCGGCCAGCGTTGGTCGCGTCAAGCTCAACAGCACGTTGAAGACTGAAGCGATGGTGGATGTGAAGCCGGGCGAAGTGCCGCAGGTCGATGAAGAGATCGTCGAGACACCATGGTTGCAGATCGACAACGTGTTCTACGAAGCGCGCGGTCAGGCCTGGGCGTTGTCGCATCTGTTGCGCGCCATTGAAGTGGACTTCGCTGATGTACTGGCGAAGAAGAACGCGACTGTCGGCGTGCGCCAGATCATTCGTGAGCTGGAAGCTTCCCAGGAGCCGCTGTGGAGCCCGATGGTGCTCAACGGCAGCGCGTTTGGCGTTCTGGCCAACCACTCGCTGGTCATGGCCAACTACATCTCCCGCGCCAACGCGGCTGTGATTGACCTTCGTCAACTGCTGTCGCAAGGCTGATCGATGTCGTTTTCATCCACTGAGGCGGCGCATCGCGCGGCGTCCGATGGCGAGCAGATCGCCTGGGTCGACGAGCAGGACAACCTGCTCGGCTCCATCCAGCGCGCCGAGCTTCGCGAGCGCGGCCTGATTGGTCGGGGCACTTATATCCTGGTGTTCAATTCGGCGGGCGATCTGTGCGTGCATCAGCGCACCTTGAGCAAGGCGATTTATCCCGGTTATTGGGACGTGGCCGCCGGCGGCATGGTGCAGGCCGACGAAAGTTACGCCGAATCTGCCGCCCGTGAGCTGGCCGAAGAACTGGGCGTGAGCGGGGTATCGCTACGCGACCATGAACGGTTTTTCTTCGATCAGCCGGGCAATCGCCTCTGGTGCGCGGTGTTTTCCGCGATCTGGGACGGCCCGTTGACCTTGCAGCCGGAAGAGGTGCTCCAGGCGCGCTTTATCCCGGTCGCCGAGGTGCTGCGCGAAACCGCGCAAAAGCCTTATTGCCCGGACTCGCTGGCGGCGCTGAAACGCTATCTGGGTAACGTCGCAAATGTTGAGTAAATTGGCGCACATTGGCCCTTAGCAACCGGGCTTTTTGCCGTTACACTGCGCGACCTTTTCAAGCTTGGCCGACATTCGGCCTCGCTGCGCTGCCCCTGCATGAGTGGGGCTTCGCGGTCGACACTGCGCCATGCTCATGTCGACTGACCTTCAGTCCTCAACAAGAGGATTTGTGGTGGCAAAAAAAGCCGCTTCCTTCGCCGCCCTGGGTGGCCTGGTATTTTCCACCGACGCAGGACGGCATTGTCCCGACTGTCGTCAGCCCGTCGATGCCTGCATCTGCAAAAAGACTGTCATCCCCGAAGGTGACGGGATCGCTCGTGTGCGCCGCGAAAGCAAAGGCCGTGGCGGCAAGACGGTGACGACCATCACCGGCGTGCCTCTGGCCGAAGATGCCCTCAAGGATCTGGCCAAGACCCTCAAACAGCGTTGCGGAACCGGCGGTTCGCTCAAGGACGGTGTGATCGAGATCCAGGGCGATCATGTCGAGTTGCTGTTGGCCGAACTGGTCAAACAGGGCTTCAAGGCCAAGAAATCCGGCGGTTGACCGACGTTTCTAAACTCTGACCCGTGCTGCCGGTCTACTGCCGGTAACGAGTTGGCGCCAAACCGTCATTTCCACTCTTTACACTGCGCCCAGCCCGATTTCCGGCTGGCGCTATCTGACTTTTTATAGGGGACTTCGATGTCCGTACGACGCACACGCAAAGACGATGGCAGCCAATGGACCGTTGCGGACAGCCGCAGTGTTTATGGCATCCGTCATTGGGGGGCCGGTTATTTCGCGATCAACGAAGCCGGTCGCGTTGAAGTTCGCCCCAATGGGCCGAAAAGTTCGCCCATCGATTTGTACGAGCAGGTCGACAATCTGCGTAAAAGCGGTCTGTCCCTGCCATTGCTGGTGCGTTTCCCCGACATTCTGCAGGACCGTGTTCGCCAGCTGACCGGCGCGTTCGACGAAAACATCGCGCGTCTGGAATACCAGAGCAAATACACCGCGCTGTACCCGATCAAGGTTAACCAGCAGGAAGCGGTGGTCGAGAACATCATCGCCACGCAGAACGTTTCCATCGGTCTGGAAGCCGGCTCCAAGCCTGAGCTGATGGCCGTGCTGGCTCTGGCGCCGAAAGGTGGGACCATCGTCTGCAACGGTTACAAGGACCGTGAGTTCATTCGTCTGGCGCTGATGGGCCAGAAGCTTGGGCACAACGTGTTCATCGTGATCGAGAAAGAATCCGAAGTTGAGCTGGTGATTGAAGAGGCCGCCGAGCTCAAGGTCGCGCCACAAGTCGGCTTGCGTGTGCGGCTGTCGTCCCTGGCGTCCAGCAAATGGGCTGATACCGGCGGCGAGAAATCCAAGTTCGGTTTGTCGGCCGCGCAACTGCTGTCGGTGGTCGAACGCTTCCGCAAGGCCGGTCTGGATCAGGGCATTCGTCTGCTGCACTTCCACATGGGTTCGCAGATCGCCAACCTGGCTGACTATCAGCACGGCTTCAAGGAAGCGATTCGCTACTACGGCGAGCTGCGCAACCTCGGCCTGCCGGTGGATCACATCGACGTCGGCGGCGGTCTGGGCGTGGATTACGACGGCACCCACTCGCGCAACGCCAGCTCCATCAACTACGACATGGACGATTACGCCGGTGTCGTGGTCGGCATGCTCAAGGAATTCTGCGACGCGCAGGGCCTGCCGCATCCGAACATTTTCTCCGAAAGCGGTCGCTCGCTGACCGCTCACCACGCAATTCTGGTGGTGCAGGTCACCGACGTCGAGAAGCACAACGACGAAGTGCCGAAGATCGAAGACAAGGAGAGCCTGCCGGAAACCGTGCAGTGGCTGGTGGACCTGTTGGGCCCGACCGACATCGAAATGGTCACCGAAACCTACTGGCGCGCCACGCACTACATGAGCGACATCGCCACCCAGTACGCCGATGGCAAGATCGGTCTGGCCCAGAAAGCCCTGGCCGAGCAGTGCTACTTTGCGGTTTGCCGTCGTCTGCACAATTCGCTCAAAGCCCGCCAGCGCTCGCATCGTCAGGTGCTGGACGAACTCAACGACAAGCTTGCCGACAAGTACATCTGCAACTTCTCGGTGTTTCAGAGCCTGCCGGACACCTGGGCTATCGGCCAGGTGCTGCCGATTCTGCCGCTGCACCGCCTGAACGAAGAGCCGCTGCGTCGCGCCGTGCTGCAAGACCTGACCTGCGACTCCGACGGCAAGATCAAGCAGTACGTGGACGAGCAAAGCATCGAAACCAGCCTGCCGGTCCACGCCTTGAACGAAGGCGAAGACTACTTGCTGGGTATCTTCCTGGTGGGCGCGTATCAGGAAATTCTCGGTGACATGCACAACCTGTTCGGTGATACCGACTCGGTGAACATCTACCAGAACCCGGATGGCAGCGTTTACCACGCGGGCATCGAAACCCACGACACCATCGAAGACATGCTGCGTTATGTGCACTTGTCGCCGGAAGAACTGATGACCCATTACCGGGACAAGGTCGCCAGCGCCAAGATCAGCCCGCGCGAGCGCACTCAATACCTGGACGCATTGCGTCTTGGTTTGACGCGGTCTTCTTACCTGTCGTCTTGATGTAGGCGTCCTGCTCGATTCCCTGTAGGAGGGAATTTATTCCCGAAAGCGGTGGTGCAGACGACACTTATTTGTCGACTGAACCATCGCCTTCCCCGATGACTCCGGTCCCACGGCGCCATGCCGTATCCCATCGTGTAATCCCCATCCCTTTTCCGCTGTAGGCAACTTCCTAATCTGCGTTTGGCTCTCTCCCCCGCGTATGTTCTCGGCCAGAATTCCCGGCCGCGACCACGTAAGAGAAGCCGACCCATGCATGACGAACCTCACTTTCGCCTGGACATCGCCAATCTGCTGGACGGCTTGCAAGTGTTGTCGTTTGCCGGGACGGAAGCGATTAGCCAGTTATTCGCGTTTGAGCTGGAAGTGCTGATCGATGACCCTGAGCTGGATTTGCACAGCCTGATGTATCGGGCGGTATTTCTACATTTCATGGGGCGCACGCGTGGGGTGCATGGGCAGATCCACGGTGCCGAGCGCAGCCACTTCAAGCCCGGTCCCGCCTGCTACCGACTGAGCGTCGGGCCGCGCCTGGCCTGTCTGGGACAGCGTTATACCCCGCGCATCTTTCAGGACATGACGACGCCGCAGATCATCCGCCGGGTGTTGCTGGAGCATGGCATTCGCGATGACAGCTATCGCTTTGATCTAAAGGCCGAATCTCCGCTCAGAGGCTACTGCGCGCAATATCGCGAAACCGATCTGCAGCTGGTTCAGCGGCTGTGCAGCGAGGAGGGCATCCACTACCATTTCCAGCATTCGCCCCAGGGCCACGAAATCATTTTCGGTGATGGCTTGCGAGGCTTTCGGCCGACGCCGACGGCGCGTTATTCGGGCATGCCCATGCAGGATGGCGTCAGCCGTTTCTCCGTGGACACTGCAAGCGCTGATCGATCGCAACAGGTGGTGGCGGGTGAAAGCACGTTGCCGTTTGTCGCGGCCGGGCATCTGTTGCCGCTCAAGGGGCATCCCGATGCGGCATTCAATCATCTGTGGCTGGTCACCGCGGTGCAGCATCGCGGCTTCGATCCTCGGCAGTTGGGCGCGCGGCGCAGCAACGACGCGGCGCTCTATATCAACCACTTTCAGGCAACGCCCTGGGAAATCGTTTTCAAGCCGGAGCCCATGGCCCGCCCGTCAATGCCTGATATCCAGCGGGCATGCGTCGTTGGCACGACGCACGAGGCAGTTGCTCACGATTCGGCGGGACGCGTAAAAGTCCGACTCGATTGGGTCGATCAGGGCAACGGCGCTTTGTACGGTGAGTGCTGGCTGCCGGTTGCGTCCCATCTGGTGGAGACATTGCGCGGCGGTATGCAGGTGGTGGTCAGCTGTGTGGATCAAGACCCGGACCGTCCGCTGATAACGGCACGTCTTCCTCAGTCCGGAGATACGTCAGTTGATGCGGCTCCCCGCGCGCCGCAGATCAAGTGCATCGAGGCCAATCTGCCAGTGCTGCCGTTTATCGGTGACGAGCGGTGCATCCAGGTAGATGACGGGCCGCGCATCCGTTATGAGCACGGCAGCACTTGGTCAGTCTGCGTCGGCGACAGCAGTATCACGCTGGATGCCGATGGTTTGAAGCTCGTCAGCCCGCGGATTCTGTTTTCGGCGCTGAACGAGTCGCCAGATGATTCTCTGTAGGAGCCAACTTGTGGCGAGACGCCCGACTGTTTTCACAGGATCCGTAGGACCGACGTTAGCCGGGAGGGCGCCAGGTCTGACGACGCAACTGCTGCGAATCTACCGGCCTCCTCCCGGCTAAAGCCGGTCCTGCGAGGGCAAATCAACTTCAATCAAGATGGTATCCACACATCCACACATCCACCGGCAGAAAATCTGCCGCACGGCACCGTTCAATGAGCCGGACCACTGAACCATTCGCCCGTTTTGCTCAGGCGCCATGCGGTGACGCTCAAGGTCGCCCCGCGAATCAGCATGAACAGCAGCAATGTCAGCCACAGGCCGTGGTTGCCGAAGTTTTGCGCGGCGTAGGCGATGGGCGCAATGATGACCACGCTCAGCAGCATGGCGTTGCGCATTTCCCGAGCGCGTGTGGCGCCGATGAACAAGCCGTCAAGCAGATAGCTTGCGACCGCCAGCAGTGGCAGTGCGGCCAGGTACGGCAAGTAGATGAAAGCGGTGTCGCGGACTTCGGGAATATCGGTCTGCATCTGAATGAACAGATGTCCGGCAACCGCGAACAGCAGGGCGAAAGCGACGCTGGCGATCAATGACCAGCCGCCGGCAACGGTCAGCGAGCGGCGCAACGCCGAGCGGTCCCGAGCGCCGATCGCGTGACCGCATAACGCCTCGACGGCATGCGCCAGACCATCCAGCGCATGGGCCGTCAGGAGCAGGCCATTAAGCAGCAAGGCATTGGCGGCCACTGTCGCATCGCCCAACCGCGCGCCTTGCACGGTAATCAGAAAGAACACCGACTGCAGGGCCAGGCTGCGAATGAAAATGTCGCGGTTGACGGCCAGCAACGGCCGCCAGTTCTGCCACAGTTTCAGCGCGCTCCAGGCGAGCTGTCCCGGCCAGTCGCGCAGGGTCCTCTGCGTCAGGGCCAGCCCCAGCAACGCGCCCGTCCATTCCGCCACAACCGAGGCGCGCGCGGAACCGACCACGCCCCAGTCCAGGCCGATGACGAACCAGAGATTCAGCGCAATGTTGACCAGATTGGTGGTCAACAGGATCGCCAGCGGTGCCTTGGCGTTCTGGGTGCCAAGGAACCAGCCGACCAGCGCGTAACCGGCCAGCGAGGCGGGAAGCCCGAACAGCCGGGTGTGAAAGAACGCTTCGGTCAGCTGCTGCAAATCCGCCGACGGTTGCATCAGGGTCAGGGCCAGATGACTGAACGGCAGGCCGATCACACCCAGTAACAGCGCAAGGCCCATCGCCAGTAACAGACCCTGCACCAGAATCTGCCGCAACGCCGCGCCGTCGCCGCGCCCGGCCGCTTGCGAAGCAAAGCCGGTGGTGCCCATGCGCAGGAAACCCATGGTCCAGGCCAGAAACGTGTACAACGTCGCGCCCACGGCCACGGCACCCAATTGATGGGCATGGGGAAGATGGCCGATCACGGCGCTGTCGACCAGCGCCACCAATGGCACGGAAATATTGGAAAGAATCATCGGCGCCGCCAGCGCCCAGACCCGTTGATGGGTGGTGCGATGGCGCCAGTCGTTGAGCAAAGTGGACATTGAGGCTCCCGGGCAAGGCGGGCATTGTAGAGGGCAACCAAGGTCTGCAACACCGTTGGAGATTTTATGGTCGGAATGCCTGGCCGCATGGGAGCGCGGCTTTGTGGGAGAGGACTTGTCCTCGATAGCTAGCCCAGACAACGGTAAGCCGCCTGACCCATATGCAGTGCTGAAACTACCAATCGAGGACAAGTCCTCTCCCACAGGTCGCATCCCAACAGTTGGCCTGAGTGGCGCTGAGAACAATGTCTCAATCCCGATGTCTATTTTCGCGCCGCGTCATATTGGATGCGCGGCTGCTATATAGTCTGTCCCTCTCAATCGTTGCCATATGAGTGCCCCATGCTTAACAAAGGATTGTTTCTGGCCTGCGCGCTTGCGCTGCTGAGTGCCTGTGATTCCTCCACTTCCGACAAACCGGCTGCGGTCTCCGCGCCCGCCGCGCAATCAGCGGCCGTGGAGTCGAACAAGCCCAAGCCGGCGGTGGACATTCCTGCGTTGAGCAAGCGGTATGCGGGGCGTGAGTTGACCGTGGTTGATGTCTCGGAAATCCAGGTCGACGGCGCCAGCACGCTGTCGGTGAGCTTTTCCGTACCGCTGGACCCGGAGCAGAAGTTTGCTGAAAAACTGCACTTGGTGGACAGCAAGAACGGCAAGGTCGATGGCGCATGGGAGCTTTCGGACAACTTGATGGAACTGCGGCTGCGGCATCTTGAACCTCAGCGCAAATTGGTGCTGACGGTTGACCCCGGCCTGCTGGGCGTCAACAAGGCCAAGCTGGCCGCCGAGTTCGTCAGCCGTCTGGAAACCAAGGACTTGCAGGCAACCGTCGGCTTCGCCAGTCGCGGCAGCCTGTTGCCGACTCGCTTGGCCGAAGGTCTGCCGGTCATCGCGCTGAACGTCGACAAAGTCAACGTCGAGTTCTTCCGGGTCAAATCCGACGCGTTGCCTTCTTTTCTGAGCAACTGGGGCGGCTCCTCCAGCTTGCAGAGCTACGAATCCGAAGACTTGCTGGCCCAGGCTGATCTGGTGTACGGCGGCCGCTTCGACCTGAACCCGGCGCGCAACACGCGGGAAACCGTGTTGCTGCCCATTGCGGGCATCAAGGCGTTGCAGCAGCCGGGTGTGTATCTCGCGGTGATGAAAGCGGCGGGCAGCTACAGTTACTCCAACTCCGCCACAGTGTTTACCCTGAGCGACATCGGTTTGTCGGTGCATCGCTACGCCAATCGTCTGGACGCTTTCACCCAGGCGCTGGAAGGCGGCAAGGCCCTGAGCGGCATCGAGCTGGAACTCTACGACAGCGACGGCAAGGTGATCGGGCAGGCCAAGACCGACTCGGCGGGCCACGCCTGGTGCTGGCGCATAAAGACGAACAGACCAGCATGCTGCGTCTGGACAGCTCGGCGCTGGATCTGGCCGAATTCGACATCACCGGGCCCGGTGCGCATCCGCTGCAATTCTTTATCTTCGGCCCGCGCGATCTGTATCGTCCCGGCGAAACCGTGCTGCTCAACGGTCTGCTGCGCGATAACGACGGCAAGGACGTGAAACCGCAGCCGGTCACCGTTGAAGTGCGTCGCCCGGACGAGCAGGTCAGTCGCAAATTTGTCTGGGAAGCCGACAAGACCGGGCTTTATCAATATCAGCTGCAGTTGTCAGATGAAGCGCCGACCGGGCGCTGGCAACTGGTGTTTGACCTGGGCGATGGCAAGCCGCAGCTCTATGAATTCCAGGTTGAAGACTTTTTACCGGAACGCATGGCGCTGGAAATCAAGGCCAGCGACACGCCGATTGCTCCGGCAGACAACGCGACCTTCGCTATCACCGGTCGCTACCTGTATGGCGCGCCGGCGTCCGGCAATAACCTGACCGGCCTGCTGTATGTGCGTGCGCTGCGTGACGCGGTGCCTGCATTGCCGGGTTATCAATTTGGCTCGATCACTGAAGAAGAGCTCAAGCAAGACCTGGAAATCGAAGCCAGCACCCTCGACGAACAAGGCAAGCTGAGCATCGATGTGGAAAGCCAGTGGTCCAAGGCCAAGTCGCCGTTGCAGCTGATTCTGCAAGCCAGCCTGCAAGAGTCGGGCGGGCGGCCGATTACCCGGCGTCTGGTGCAACCGGTCTGGCCGGCAGAGCAACTGCCAGGCGTGCGTCCATTGTTTGGCACCGACAAGAGCGCTGGCGACAGTGAAGACGATTACACCAACGGCCTGGCCCAGACTGATGGCGACGGCCCGGCGGAATTCGAAGTGCTGGTCGCCGACAGTGCAGGCAACAAGCTGGCCGCCGAAAACGTCAAGGTGCGGCTGGTTCGCGAGCGTCGCGACTATTACTGGAACTACTCGGACAACGATGGCTGGAGCTATCACTACAACGAGAAGTACCTGAACCTCAACGAAGAAACCGTCAGCATCAAGCAAGGCTCGACCGCCAAGGTCACGTTCCCTGTGGAATGGGGTCCATACCGCGTCGAAGTCGAAGACCCGCAAACCGGTCTGGTCAGCAGCATGCGGTTCTGGGCCGGTTATCAGTGGCAGGACAACGCCGAAGGCGGCGCGGTGCGGCCCGATCAGGTCAAGCTGGCGCTGGACAAACCGGCTTATGCCGATGGCGATAGCGTCAAAGTCACAGTAACGCCGCCGTCAGCGGGCAAGGGTTATCTGCTGGTGGAATCCAGCGAAGGTCCATTGTGGTGGCAGGAAATCGATGTCCCGGCTGAAGGCAAGGCGTTCGATATCCCGCTGGACAAAAAATGGGCGCGTCATGATTTGTACGTCAGTGCACTGGTGATTCGTCCCGGCGAGCGCAAGGCCAACGTCACGCCCAAACGTGCCGTCGGTGTATTGCACCTGCCGCTGGATCGCAGCCAACGCAAGCTGGCGCTGAGCATCACGGCGCCCGAAAAAATGCGTCCCAAGCAGCCGCTGAAACTCAAGGTACTGGCCAAAAACGCTGATGGCAGCGTGCCCAAGGAAGTCCATGTGCTGGTGTCGGCGGTCGACGTCGGCATTCTCAATATCACCAGCTACGCGACGCCGGATCCGTTCGCCAGCCTGTTCGGCCGCAAGTCCTACGGCGCCGATCAGCTGGACGTCTACGGGCAGCTGATCGAAGCCGGACGCAATCGTCTGGCTTCCCTGGCGTTCGGTGGCGACGCCGCGCTGGCCAAAGGCGGCAAGCGGCCGGAAACCAGCGTGACGATTGTTGCCCTGCAAAGCGCGCCAGTAACGCTCAACGAGCAGGGCGAAGGCGAAGTCAGCGTGGATATTCCGGACTTCAACGGCGAACTGCGCGTCATGGCGCAGGCCTGGACCGGTGACCGTTACGGCATGGCCGAGGCGAAAACCGTGGTCGCCGCGCCGATCATTGCCGAGCTGTCGGCCCCGCGTTTCCTGGCGGGCGGCGATCAGACCACTGTGGCCATGGACGTCTCCAACCTGTCCGGCAAGGCGCAAAAACTCAACGTGCTGCTCAGCGCCGAGGGCCAGTTGAGTCTGGCCAATGGCGAGATCACTCAGAGCGTGCAATTGGCTCAAGGCCAGCGCAAGACGCTGCGCATTCCGGTCAAGGCGCTGGGCGGTTTCGGCCAGGGCAAGATCAAGGTGCTGGTGCAAGGTCTGGATCTGCCGGGCGAAAGCCTGCCGCCATTCACTCGCGAGTGGACCATCGGTGTGCGGCCGGCGTATCCGGCGATGCTCAAGCATTACCGCGCCGCTATTACCGATCAGCCATGGAACCTGCCGGAAGGCGCGCTGGAAGCTTTCGAGCCCGCCGGGCGTGAAGCGCTGCTGGCGGTGTCGAGTCGTCCGCCGCTGAATCTCGGCGAGCAGATTCGTGCGCTCAAGGCTTATCCGTATGGCTGCCTTGAACAGACCGCCAGCGGCTTGTACCCGTCGTTGTATGCCGACGCGGCAACGCTCACGCGGTTGGGACTCAAGGGCGAGCCGGACGCAGCACGCAAGCGCAGCGTCGAAATCGGCATCGAACGTCTGCTGGGCATGCAGCGCTACAACGGCAGCTTTGGCCTGTGGAATTCGGACGGCGAAGAAGAATACTGGTTGACGGCTTACGTGACCGACTTCCTGTCCCGCGCTCGGGATCAGGGTTTCGCCGTGCCGCCGGACGCGTTGAAAAAAGCCAACGAACGTTTGCTGCGTTATTTGCAGGAGCGTAACCAGATCGAGGTGAGTTACAGCGAAAACGCCGAACACACGCGCTTTGCGGTGCAGGCCTACGCCGGTCTGGTGTTGTCCCGCAGCCAGCAGGCACCGCTGGGTGCGCTGCGCAGCCTGTTTGATCGGCGTGACGATGCGCGTTCCGGTCTGCCGCTGGTGCAGTTGTCCATCGCCCTGGAAAAAATGGGCGACAAACCGCGTGCCGATCAAGCCATGCAGGCCGGACTGGCGGCGGGTCGCAAAGCCAACGAATGGCTCGCCGATTACGGCAGCCCGCTGCGCGATCAGGCGCTGATTCTGGCGCTACTGGAAGAAAACAATCTGGCGGCCGACAAGCGTGATCAGCGTCTGTTTGCCCTGGCGGACGAAGTGGCGGCCAACCGTTATCTGTCGACGCAGGAGCGCAACTCGCTGTTCCTCGCGGGCCGTGGCTTGCTGGGCAAACCGGAGAAAAACTGGAAGGCGATCCTCCGCAGCGGCAGCGAAACCAGTGAAATCAACAGCGCCAATCCGGGCCTCAAGCTCGAAGGTGCGTTGCTGGCTTCGCCGCTGTCCGTGCAGAACGCGGGCAGCGAGACGCTGTATCAGCATCTGACCATCTCCGGTTATCCGGCTCAGCCGCCGGTGGCCGGAGGTGAAAACCTGAGCATTCGTCGCGAATATCTCAGCTTGAATGGTGAAGAGGCGAATCTGGCGGCTCTGAAAAGCGGGCAGCTGTTGCTGGTGCACATCGAAGTGAAAGCCAGGCAGCGAGTGCCGGATGCATTGGTAGTCGACCTGTTGCCTGCGGGCCTGGAGCTGGAAAACCAGAATCTGGCGCAAGCGGCGGCCAGCCTCGATGACGCCAGCGAGTCGGTCAAGCAATGGAAGGAGTCGATGGAAAACGCAGGGATCAAGCACCAGGAATACCGCGCCGATCGTTATGTCGCGGCCCTGGATCTCAGCGGCGGCAACACCGTCCACTTGCTGTATCTGGCCCGTGCGGTGACGCCGGGCATCTATCGCGTGCCGCCGCCACAGGTGGAGTCGATGTATCGGCCGAACTGGCAGGCGTTGGGTGAAGCGCCGGCGCAGTTGGTGGTGAAGGGGAAATAAGGAGCGGGTGGAACTGACTTGTGGGGTCGGCTTGTAGGGCCGCTTGTGGGACTGGTTGGAAGGACCGGCTTTAGCCGGGAGGGGCGGCATCGGTGAATGTACCTGCCTCTTCCCGGCTGAAGCCGGTCCTACAGTGCGCTTAATGAATAATCCAGCTCAACAGCCACAGTCCCAGCACCAGCCAGATGATGCCCGCGATAATCGAGGCGCGCATGAAGGCGCGGACGGCCGAGTAGAGCAACATCAGCCCGACAATCAACGCCAGAATGCTGATCAGCGAAGTGTCCATGCCCAGCGTGCGTGACAAGCCGTCGACGAAGTTGCCGCCGGCGTGAGTGAACAGATTGAATATCCATTCCAGCCCATCGACGATGAAGCGAATTACCGCGCCGAGCGCCTGGCCAAGCCATTCGAAAAAGCTTTCTACCTGCATATGTACGTCCTGATGAGATTCATGGAAAAACGCAACTGTTCGCTTTGGCTGTCCGTTGGCGCAACGAGTTCCGTGGATCATAAAGGCTCTTGGCCTTGAAGCTGCGAATACTTGCGAAACTCAGGCGCCCCGGCCCTGCAGGTCGAGTCGTGCGTTGGCTGCTTGGCTTACTGTTGCTGGTGGTTGCCCTGCTCTGGCTCGCCGACCGCATCTGGCCGCTGCCCTTGCCCAAGGATGATCTCGCCCGTGTCGTGCTGGCTGAAGATGGCACGCCTTTGTGGCGTTTCGCCGATGCCAATGGGGTGTGGCGTTATCCGGTGGCGACGACGCAGGTGTCGCCGTATTACATCGAAGCGCTGCTGACCTACGAAGATCGCTGGTTCTACAGTCATCCCGGCGTCAATCCGCTCGCGTTGGGCAGAGCGGCCTGGCAAAACCTGCAAGGCGCGCGCGTAGTGTCGGGTGGCAGCACGTTGTCGATGCAAGTGGCGCGACTGCTTGATCCCCATTCGCGAACCCTGCCCGGCAAAGTGCGCCAGCTGTGGCGCACGATGCAGCTGGAATGGCAGTTGTCCAAGGACGAGATTCTCGGCATTTATCTGAATCGCGCACCTTTCGGCGGCACTTTGCAGGGGGTTGCGGCGGCCAGTTGGGCGTATCTGGGTAAATCCCCGCTGCAACTGACTCGTGCGGAAGCGGCGTTGCTGGCCGTGCTGCCCCAGGCGCCGAGCCGCTTGCGTCCGGATCGCCATCCGCAGCGCGCCCAGGCGGCGCGGGACAAAGTGCTCAAGCGTCTGGCGGAGTTTCAGGTCTGGCCGCAATTGGCGGTCAACGAAGCCCTGGAAGAGCCGCTGCTGTTGGCGCCGCGTCAGGAGCCGACGCTTGCGCCGTTGTTGGCGCGACGCCTGAATCGGCCGCACAGCCCGCCGTTGATTCGCACCACCCTCGACGCCGCGCTGCAGCGTCGCCTCGAAGATCTGCTGCTGGGCTGGCGCGCGCGTCTGCCGGAGCGCACCTCGGCGGCGATTCTGGTGGTCGAGGCGCAGAGCATGGCGGTGCGCGCTTACGTCGGCTCCGTGGACATCAATGACACCAAGCGATTTGGTCATGTGGACATGGTCAGCGCGCTGCGTTCGCCCGGCTCGACGCTCAAGCCGTTTTTGTACGGCAAGGCCATGGATGCGGGGCTGATTCATTCCGAATCGCTGCTGCAGGATGTCCCGCGCCGTTATGGCGATTACCGGCCGGGCAATTTTTCTGCGGGCTTCAGTGGGCCAGTGGCCGCCAGTTCCGCGTTGTCCATGTCGCTGAACCTGCCTGCGGTGCAATTGCTCGAAGCCTACGGGCCGAAACGCTTTGCCGCCGAAATGCGCAACGGCGGCGTGCCGTTGACCTTGCCGCCGTTGGCCGAGCCGAATCTTGCCTTGATTCTCGGCGGGGTCGGCAGTCGCCTGGAAGAGTTGGTCGGTGGCTACAGCGCCTTTGCTCGCGGCGGAAAAAGCGCCGACATCCGCCTGCAACCCGACGACCGTTTACGTGAGCGAAGCATGATGTCGCCGGGTGCGGCGTGGATCGTGCGCAAGATTCTCAGTGGTCAGTCGCGTCCCGACCTGGACCTGCATGCCGAGCTGGTGCAACGCCCTCAGCTGGCGTGGAAAACCGGCACCAGTTATGGCTTCCGTGATGCGTGGGCGATAGGTGTCGGGCCGCGGTTTCTGGTTGGTGTGTGGATCGGTCGCCCGGATGGTACGCCGGTGCCGGGACAGTTCGGCCTCGCGTCGGCCGCGCCGTTGATGTTGCAGGTTCACGATGTGCTGACCAATCGCGACAGTCAGCGCGGCATCGTCGCACCGGTCCAGCCAGTGCCGCTGAATGTCGGTGTCGCAGCGATCTGCTGGCCGCTGGGGCAGCCCATGGACAAGAACGATCCCAACTGCCGTCGCCAGCGCTTTGCCTGGACGCTGGACGGCACGACGCCGCCCACCTTGCAGGCCACCGATCAGCCGCTGGGCCTGGGTTTGCAGGAAAAAATCCGCGTCAATGCCAAGGGGCTGCGGGTCGGTTCCGGTTGCCCTGACGCGCAGGTCGAGGACATCGCGCTCTGGCCCGCGCCGCTGGAACCCTGGTTGCCCCGCTCTGAGCGCCGCGAAGCACGCTTGCCTGCCGCCGATCCCGATTGCCCGCCTCAAGGCCTGAGCCTGGCTGCGCCCTTGACCATTGTCGGTGTGCGCGACGGCGATCATTTGCGCCTGCCGGCGGGCAGTCATCAGGCGCTGCGCCTCAAGCTTTCTGCGCTGGGTGGCAGCGGTCGTCGCTGGTGGTTTATCGATGGCGCGCCCACCGCCGATACCGCCAATCAGGACAGCTTCGGCCCGACCCTGACGCGCCTGGGTCGCTATGAACTCAGCGTGCTCGACGAAAGCGGCCAGACCGCCAGAGTGATATTCGATCTGGTGGATTGAGGTTTATCCGTCGCGACTTGTCTCGTAAATTCCGACTATAACTTTTGTATGTCGGCGACTCGTGCGTTGTGTTTATACGAGCAACCTGTTGATTAAATTGAATTTATTTTCAGGGCTCGAGCTATGTATATATCCGACTAATACCAAGTCATGAATTGAGCAAGTCCGCGTAAAAGATTGTTATTGGGCCATGGGCAGGTTTCTTCTCGCTGCCAGCGAGAGGCTCAAACAAACAATCAAGCGGTGGAAGGATTCGCTCATGAACACTCACTCGTTGTTGAAGGCAAGTACCGCGCTGACACTCATTCTGGCGGTCGGATTAACCGGTTGCAGTAGCGGCGGGGGCGGCTCGAAAAGCCACGTAGACAGTTCTTCGCCAACGACTGAGGCCGCAGCCGGCGGTGCTACTTCGGGCACCTCCGGTACAGGAGATACCAGCGGCGCAGGGACTTCCGGCAATACCGATGGCTCCGGTGGTGGCGCTTCGGGCGGCACAGGCTCGATGACCGATGGCAGCGGCGTCGGTGGAGGCGGCAGTGGTAGCGGCACTGGCGGCGTGGCGGGCGGCGGCACCGGAACAGGAGGCACGGGTGGTGGCGGGACTGGCGGAGGTACTGGCGGCACTGGCGGAACGGGCGGCGGCACCACGCCGACACCGGTCTTTCGCAGTCTGGCCGTCAGCCAGACCAGCGCCGCCGCCGGCAATATGCTCAGCCAGCTGGGCGATGCAGTCATCGGTGTAGGCGATGTGGTGGCGATGATTCCCGTGGCCGGCAATGCCGATCTCACCGGTGGCGCAGGCGGGCTGATCTCCTCCGTCGGGGTCGCGACCAACAGCCTCGGCACCGGGCTGACTACCGGCCTGGGTACCTTGGGCACTGACAGCAATGCTCTGGGCGTGACGCTGTCCAGTGTCGGCGCGGCAACCGGCGACCTGGGCGCAGGCGTGTCATCGCTGGGCAGCGGCGTGTCGAAATTTGCCGCTTCTTCACAGGTCGAACAAGTCCCGCTGGTTGGCACCGTCGTGGGTAAAACAGGCGAGTTGGTGGACGGCGTAGGCCAAAAGGTCACCATGCTCGGCGACACCTTGAGCGCCGCAACCACCAGCGGTCCATTGGGCTCGACCACTCGTGCGTTGGGCGACAAGCTGGTGCCGGTAGTCGCGATGGTCGAGTCCACGACCATCAAAGTGGCTGGCGCAACCGGCCTGGCAACTCCCGTCAACGGCTTGTTGCAGGGCGTGAAGGGCACGCTGAACGGCGTCACCAGCGGCATGGCGGGCTCGGATAATCCAGTCGCCTCAGGGCTGGCCGGGACCATCGGCGGACTGGGTAACGTCGCTGGCGCTGCGGGCGGTCTGGTAACCGTCAACCCGACCACAGGCGGCGGTACAGTCGGTGGCGGCATCGGCGGGATGGTCGGCGGCAGTCTCGGTGGTATCACCGGCAATCTGGGTGGCAACCTCGGCGGCAGCATCGGCGTACCGGGCGTCGGCGGCGCCGGTCTGGTGGAAAGCGTCGGCGGCCTGGTGGCTGGCGTGGGCACCGGCCTCAATGCGGGCAGCAGCAATGGTCTGCTTAGCGCAGCGGGCGTCAGTGGTGGTGCGGTCGGCGCGACGGTGGCTTCGTTGGGCACAGTGGTGGGCGGCAACGGCATCGCCAACAACGCTATCGCGGCTCCGGTGGCGGCGTTGACCAGCAACATCAGTGCGGCCGTCACCCCGGTGGTCAGCGGTGTTGCAAGCATCACGCAACAGGTCGGCGGCGCAACCGGGCTGGGTGCTCCGGTCAACGGCCTGGTCACTCAGGTGGGCAGCGCCGTCAGCAGTCTGGGCAACAATGTAGTGGCAAGCAGCAATAACCCCGTGGCCAACGCGGTGGGTACGACCGTCAGCACGCTCGGCGCGACTGTGGCGCAAGTGGGTGGTCTGGTGGATGGCGGCAGCGCAACAGGCGGAGTGGGTGGTGTGCTCGGCGGTGTCACAGGCGCGTTAGGCGGTAGTCTGGGAGGAGGGTTGTTGAACCGTAAGTAAGCAGTGCACGGCTAGCAACTTTTCAAACAGCGCCTACGCTTGTTTCAGACAGGGGAGTCGGAATGATCCCCTGTCTTTTTTTGTCTGCAACGCCGCTGAAGTTTTGGCCATGGAGTGTCCTTATGCGTGCTTGTATTCCTGTAATTGTGCTTGGCGTTTCTATCAGTTCTGGCCTGGTCAATGCAGACCAACTTCCCAGCTTTCTCAACAGCAATGACGCGGAGCGTAATCTCCCGGTTCCCAATCTGCCCGCCGATGCTTATCGACCTGTAACTCCCGCATTACAAGTTCCAACACCCGCCGCGCCGCAAACTTCGCCGTTGATGATGGGCACCAAAGTGGCAGTGCGCAAAATCCGTATTGAAGGTGGCAGCGTTTACCCACTCGATGAACTGGGCGCGGCCTTCCAGCCGATGCTGGGTCATGAAACCACGATGGGTGAATTGATCGAGGCGACACGCACCGTCACCCAGCGTTATCAAAGCGATGGCTACTTGTTGTCCTACGCGTTTCTGCCGCCCCAGGATTTCGATCAGGGCGTGGTGCGCGTGGTGTTGGTCGAAGGCTACATTCGTGATTATCAGCTGGAGGGCGATGTGGGTCGGGTGTCGGCCTATCTGGAAAAGCTGGTGGACAAGATCAAGCGCGAGCGACCGTTGACCCGCAAGACGTTCGAGCGCTACACCGCGCTGATGAGTCGGGTTCCCGGTGTGACCCTGCAAGCCAAGGCACCGCCGCCGGGCACGACCGACGGCGCCACCACCTTGATCGCCAGCGCCACGCGCAAACCTTTCACCAGCAGCCTGAGCCTGACCGAGGACAATCGCGAAGGCACCCAGGCGTTATTGGGTGTCAGCAGCAATGCGCAGACGTCCATGGCCGAGCAGTTGAGTCTCAGTGGCCTGTTCCCGCCGGGAGAGGACAAGGAGCATTACTACCGGGTCGACTACAGCCAATACCTGAATACCGAAGGCACGCAGTTGAGTCTTTGGGGCGCACGCTATCGCAGTGATCCGGGAACCAATATTGCGCTGGAGAATGGTTTGCAGCTCAAGCAGCATCGCGAGAATGACCGGTTTTCCATCGGCTTCAGCCATCCGCTGATTGCCGCACAAAGTGAATGGCTGAGCGCGGGTGCGCGGCTGTATGCGGTCAACGATAAAACCCGTTATCAAGTGGTGGGTTTCCCAGTCAGCGTCGAAACCCGCACCGATATTCGCGCCCTGGCATTCGAAGGTGACTGGCGCAAATCCACCGCTCGCCAGCTGCGTATCTTGAGCGCCGGGCTGTACCAGGGCATCGACGGCCTGGGCGCGAAAACCACTGACGATCTGTATGACCTGGATTTCTTCCGCGCGCGTTTATCCGGAGTGCAGAGCGACAAATTTTTCGAGCAGTGGCAGGGTGTCGCCTCGGCCGCGTTGTACTGGAGCGACGACAGTTTGCCGGACAGCGAACGGGCGCAATTTGGCGGGCAGAATTTCGGTCGTGGCTACCCCTCCGATCAGGCTTCCGGCGACAAGGGTTGGGGCGTGGCGTATGAGGTCAACTACAGCTTCAATCGCGACGGCAAATGGCTGCGGGTGTTGCAGCCCTATGTCGTGATGGACGCCGCACGCACCTGGTTCAACGAGCTGCCGGTGAAGGATTCGAAAATGTCCTCGTTCGCCACCGGGCTGCGTTTTGGCGATGCGCGCTACTACAACATCGCACTGGAAGCCGCCAAGCCCATGTCCGACAAAGGCCTGGACACCTTCAACCGCAAGCCGCGTTATACCCTGAGTTTCAGTTATCAGTTGTGAAGGGGAGCCTCGCTCCAACAGAATCTACAACGCCTGCTGAACCCCGGATTCCGGAAACAGGCTGTCGAGGGTTTCCAGCAGGCGCAAGTGGTAGATGGGTTTGCGGAAGAGGTCCAGTACCTGCAGGCGCAGCAGGTCGCTGACGTCTTCCATGTCGGCGTGGCCTGAGGTGACGATGACCGGGAGGTCGCGGCGTGAGCTGTGTTCACGCAGCCTTCTGATCAGCGAAAGACCGCTTTCATCCGGCATGCGCAAATCGGTGATGACCAGGGCGATGTCTGGATGCCGGGTCAACTGCTGAAGGGCAAGGTTGACCGAGGACGCCGTGAAGCAGCGAAAGCCTTCGCCTTCGAGCAGCTCGGCGAGTTCTTCGTTGGCGTCCTCTTCATCATCCACCAGAAGCAATTGTTGGCGGGTTGGGTGGGTCATCCGCAGCACCTTGCATCAGCAGCTTGCTGAATGATCATCAATAAATCGGCAGCCAGCTAAGCGACTGCTGTTCCACCCATGGCCACGAGAATCTGATTGAAGATGATCTTCACGCGAGCCCCGATGTTGGTCATGAACAGCACTGCAACCACCGCGACCATGGCCGCGACAATGGCGTATTCCAGTGCAGAAGCGGCCTCTTTGCTGCTCAGAAACAATCTGATTTTCAATATAACGTAGGTAAGAAACATCTGACTTCTCCTCGCACTGTTCCAGTGCTGGTAATACATAAGTCGTTGGGACAATCCGTCGCAAATACAGCATTGCCCCAGATGCCAAAACCCACAACCGTATCTAAGTATTAATCACAAAGTTATATATCCAAGCCGCGCCGGGCTCGATATACAGCTGTATGAAATTTCGACGGAATCATGGCGCTTTTAAAGAGCTGCGCTACCGTCAATAGCAAATGGTTGAATGTTCATAACTACCTGATTGCGAAGTTGACTCGTTGTTTGGAAGTCGTCATGCAACATCAAGGAGAAGGCCGTCATGAACAGTCGCTTTACCATGGCGCTCGCGGTGTTTTTTCTGTTGGGAGCGTTGATGGCCGGGTATTGGGGTTTGGTCGTGAGTGGGCAGCCGGCAGCGTTGCCGGTTCAGCCGCCGGTCATGGATACACCCGTTGTTTCCGCGCCTGCGCCGCCGCCCGTCGCCACTGAAGATCCGACCCGTCAGCCCGTTGTGGTGCTGGTGCGCGACGTGCCGGCCTATACGCCCATCCAGGCGGACGATCTTGTGATTGAGCGCCTGAAAGTCGCGCCGTCGGGCAGTCTCGGCGCTATGGATGACGTGGTCGGTCGCAGCGCCTGGCGCACGCTGAGCGCTGGCAGCTGGCTCAGCGAAAGCAGTTTTGAAGCGGGCGGGGCGCTGGCGCGGATGATTCGTGTCGACGAGCGCGCGCTGGCGCTGACAGTGGACGAAGTCATTGGCGCAGGCGGGCAATTGAGCCCCGGCGATTATGTCGATGTGTTGCTGTATCTGCCTCAGGATACGGCCAATCCGGACCGCTCCAGCCAGTTGGCCGTGCCGGCGCTGCGCGTGTTGAGCGTCGGCGAGGTGCTCGGCCCGACCCGCGATGGCAAGCCTGCGCAAAACCTCAGCGCCGACCAACGACTCCAGCTCGAACAGCGCAAGAACGTCGCCCGCAACGTCGTGGTCGCGGTGCCGCAATCATTGTTGAGTCGTTTGATGCTGGCAACGCAAACCGGCGTGCTGCGCCTCGCCGTACGCAGCGCCGACGAAAAAAATCTCGAGCAGTACTGGGCCAGCGATGACAGCTCGGCGGCACCTGCGGCGGTGCGGCTGGATTCGGCGCGGCGTGAGCTTTTGTCGTTCACGCAACTGAGCCAGAGCGGTCCGGCACGCGTCTCGGGTGCAGCGTCCGGCCCGCGTCCGGCGCGCGCTGTTGAAGTGATACGCGGCAACCAGACCGCGCAAAAAACTCCCTGACTGAGCAAGGATTGCCGAGCATGAGCCGTAGTTATCTGCCCGTTCTTAAACCCGCTGTGTGGGCCTTGATGATGTTGGGCAGCGGCCTGCAAGCCGCCGTGGCAGCGCCGGCTGGCTGCGCTGGGCTGGCGAGCATGCCGCCGCTGCTGGAAATCGATCAGGGCGTGCAGAAGGACATTCGCTCGCCCGTTGCCATCACGCGGCTCGCGGTGGGTGATCCAAAGATTGCCGATGTGTTCGTCAGTGGTAATGACAGCTTTCTGTTGACCGGTGTCGGCCCCGGCGCCACCAGCCTGATGGTCTGGACGGCGTGCTCGCCGTCGCCTCGACAAAGCATGGTCTTCGTTCGTGGCCAGGCGACCGTTGCTCTGATACCGCCGGGTGCGCACGCCGACGAACCCTTGCTGCCCAGCCAGGTGCAAACCGATATCCGCTTTGTCGAAGTCAGCCGCACCAAACTCAAGGAGGCCAGCACGTCGATTTTCGGCAAAGGCTCGAACAACTTTCTGTTCGGCGGTCCGGGCACGGTTCCGGGTGTCACGGTTTCGCCAGGAACGGTCAGCGGCACGCGGCCCAACATCCCGTTGAACAACAGCTCGTTCAACATCGTCTGGGGCGGCGGCAGCAGTAAAGTGCTGGGCATGCTCAATGCCATGGAAAACAGCGGCTTCGCCTACACGCTGGCGCGACCCAGCCTGGTGGCGCTGAGCGGACAAAGCGCGAGCTTTCTGGCGGGTGGCGAATTCCCGGTGCCGGTGCCCAACGGCGAGGGTAACGGGATCTCCATCGAGTACAAGGAATTCGGCGTGCGCCTGACGCTGACGCCGACTGTGGTGGGGCGCAATCGCATCCTGCTCAAGGTGGCGCCGGAGGTCAGCGAACTGGATTACAGCGCGGGCGTGACCATTGCCGGCACCACGGTGCCAGCGCTGAACATACGCCGCACCGACACCAGTATTTCCCTGGCCGACGGCGAGAGTTTCGTGGTGAGCGGCCTGATCAGCGCGCGCAATATTGCCTCGGTGGACAAGTTTCCCGGGCTGGGTGACATCCCGGTTCTGGGCGCGCTGTTTCGCAACTCAAGCATTGATCGAGAAGAGCGCGAACTGCTGATGATTGTCACGCCGCATCTGGTTCAACCCCTGGCTGCCAATGCACAGCTGCCGTCGTTGCCGGGGGAAAACCTGCGTAACTACGACCCGAATTTCCTGCAGTTGTACTTCCTGGAGAACGGCAATTTCGACCGCCGCAGCGGGTTGTCCCAATGAGCCAGAGCCTGAGCCAGACGTTTCTCGCGATCACTCGCAACTCCACCGATCTTGAGTGGCTGCAAGGCGCGCTGGCGCCGCTCGGGCAAGTGGTCAGCGCCGGTTCCGGCAGCCTGGATGACCTGCTGGCGCTGGTGGACGTGACCTTCGCCGGGGTGGTGTTCATCGGCCTGGATCGTGAGCATTTGATGGCCCAGAGCGCACTGATCGAAGGCGCTCTGGAAGCCAAGCCGATGCTGGCCATCGTTGCGCTGGGCGACGGCATGGATAACCAGCTGGTGCTTAACGCCATGCGCGCCGGGGCGCGGGATTTCGTCGCCTACGGTTCGCGTTCCAGTGAAGTGGCCGGCCTGGTCCGGCGCTTGAGCAAGCGGCTGCCGGCGGTGACCCAGAACCCGAATATTGGCGGGCTTTCGGTGCTGTACGGCGCGCAGTGCGATGGCGACGGCGCGTTGATTGCGACCCATCTGGCACTGGTGGTGCAAAAGACCGGGCAGCGCACCTTGCTGCTCGACCTCGGCCTGCCGCGTGGCGACAGCCTGGCGCTGCTCGGGCTTGAATCTTCGTTCAGCTTCGGCGATGCCTTGCGGCATCTGCGCAGACTCGATGCGACGTTGATCGACAGCGCATTCACCACCGATGGCACCGGCTTGCGCATGCTGGCCTACACCGAAGCGGATGATCGTCTGGAGCAGTCCAGTGCGGCCGAGTTGTACATGTTGCTCAGTGCCTTGCGTCAGCACTTCCAGCATGTGGTGGTCAATCTGGTGGGACAGCCGGACAGCGAAGCGCTGCGCACCCTGGTCAGCCATTGCGATCAGTTGCTGTGGTACGCCGATCAAAGCGTTCTGGAATGTCGACGCAATCTGGCGCTGCTCAACCTGTGGCGCAGCAAAGGCATGAAGCTGCATCACGCTGGATTGCTGATCGATCGGTACCTCAAGGCCGTGGCGCCCAACGCTGAAGTGCTCGCCAAAACCTTCGACCTGCCGGTCATCGCGGCCTTGCCATTCAGCCCTGAATTCCGCCTGAACGCCAAGAATCAGGGCGTGCCATTGTTCGAGTTGTCGCCGCGTGAATCCCTCTGCTCAGGGCTGCGTTCGGTGGGCGAGCATCTGGCCAGGCACTCCGCGACCCAAGGGAAAACTTCGGAAGGCTGGTTCAACCGTTTGTGGGGGAATAAATAATGCCGGAGAAACTGTTTGGGGTAACACCGGCCGACAAGGGCAACGGCCACGATGTGCAGGGTCTGAAGCTGGTGCTGCATCGTTACATCATCGATGCCATCGAGGACAGCGGACGCAACCTGCTGGAAGGCGCGCGGCCAGTGCTGGCGCAGTTCGTGACCGACAAAGTCGCCGACTACATTGCGCGAATGCGCCTGGCCATTTCCCGTTATGAAATGGAACGCCTGGCCGAAGAACTGGTGGATGAACTGACCGGTTTCGGGCCGCTGGAGGTGTTGCTGCGTGACCCGTCGATCACCGAAATTCTGGTCAACGGTCCGAATAAAGTCTTCGTCGAGCGTGATGGCGTGCTGCATCACACCGACCTGCGTTTTATCGATTCGCATCACGTCGAGCGAGTGATGCAGCGCATTCTCGCGCCTTTCGGTCGGCGTCTCGACGAGTCCTCGCCGATGGTCGATGCACGCATGCCCGATGGCAGCCGGGTCAACGCGATCATCCCGCCGATTGCCCTGGACGGGCCTTGCCTGTCGATCCGCAAGTTTCGTAAAGACATGCTCAAGAGTTCCGATCTGGTCGCCATGCAGACCATCGACCAATCGATTTTCGAGTTCTTCGAAGAGGCGGTGGGCAAGCGTTGCAACGTGTTGGTCAGCGGCGGCACCGGCACCGGCAAGACCACGCTGCTCAACGTACTCAGCCAGCTGATCACCCCGCAGCAACGTCTGGTAACCATTGAAGATGTGGCCGAATTGCAACTCAGCCACCCCCACGTGGTGCGCCTGGAAACCCGGCCGCCGAACTCCGAAGGCCATGGCGAAGTACGCGCCAGCGACCTGATCCGCAACGCGCTGCGGATGCGCCCGGACCGGATCATCCTCGGCGAGATTCGTGGCGTCGAAGTCCTCGACGTGTTGACCGCGATGAACACCGGCCACGACGGCTCGATGAGCACGGTGCACGCCAACAATGCGCAGGATGCGCTGTTGCGTCTGGAAACCCTGGTCGGGTTGACCGGGAGGCAGATTGCCGAGAAAACGCTGCGACAAATGATCTGCGCCGCGCTGGACGTGATCATTCAGCTCACGCGATTGCCCGATGGCCGACGCTGCGTCAGCGAAGTGGTCGAGGTGGTGGGGATTCGCGACGACGTCTATGTGACCAACACATTGTTCCGACTGGATCGACGCACCGGCGTTGGCTTCCTGCGCGAAGCCCTTCATCCCGCCGGGGACAAACTGCGCCAGCACTATTGAGTCGATGAGGAGGCTGCCATGAAGGCGTTGTTGCTGCTGCTGGTGTTCGCGTTGCTGCTGGCGGCGTCGGCCTGGTTGTTTTATCTGAGCCTGAGTCGCGGCGCGAACGAGCGAGTAATGTTGCGCCTGGCCCACAACCAGCTGCGACCGGTCACTGAGAACCTGGGTTGGGCACCTGTGAACCGGGCGTTTCTTCAGGCTGGTTTACCGTCGCCAGCCGGGCGCTTAACGCTGTGGCTGTCGCTCTGGCTGCCGCTGCTGCTGTGCGGTTTTCTGATCTACAACTGGATCGGCGTGGCGCTGGCGTTGCTGGTGCCGCCAATCGTGCTGCGCCTGTTTATCGCATGGCGCTATCACAAACGAGTCAAGCGCATGATCGATCAACTGCCGCAATTGCTCGATCACACGGTACGCAGTCTCAAGTCCGGGCGAACCTTGTCTGACGCGGTGCTGCATGGCATCGATGCCACCAGCCAGCCGCTCAAGGATGGCATGAGCCGGATTCAGCGCAACGTGCAACTGGGGGTCAGCCTGCCCGATGCCGCGCAGGATTTTGCCGACTTATATGAGTGTGACGAGTTTCATCTGTTCGCCCTCGGGTTGCGGGTCAACCATCGCTACGGCGGTAATGCCAGCGAGCTGATGGAAAACCTGATCAGGCTGATCCGCGAGCGCGAACAAGCGTCGCGCCAGCTGCGCGCCATGACTGGCGAAACCCGCATGACGGCCTTGGTGCTGGCGGGCTTGCCCATCGCGATGGCCAGTTACTTTCTGGCGGTAAACCCCAATTACCTGATGCACATGTGGGACGACAGCGATGGCAAGACGTTGCTGATGGCCGCGTTCACCCTGCAGGCGCTGGGTTGCCTGGCGCTGTGGCGCATGATGCGGAGTGTCTGAAATGGCGATGTTGTTCAGTGCATTAATGTTCGCGGTGGCGGCGATATTGCTGGTGTCCGGTCTTGCTCGCCAGCGGCTTGACGAGCGCCAGGTGGTGCAGCGCCTGCAGGGCAGGTTGGTGCGCGAAAGCCGGATTGGCAGTTGGTTGCGTCTGCTGGGTGACACGCCGCTGGGGCAGCGCTCGCTGAACATCGACAGCGAAACCCTGACGCTGCTCAACCGGGTGGGCTGGCGGCGGGCGAGCAAGCGCTCGTTGTTTGCGGCCTGTCAGATTGGCGTGCCGCTGGGTGCCGTCGGCTTGACGATCATGTTCGAGCTGACGCTGTTCCCGGAGGTCGGCCAGCCGCTGATCGCGCCGGTGTTTGCCCTCGGCATCGGTTATCTGCTGCCCAAACGAGTCCTCGCCGCCGCTGCCCAGCGTCGGCAGAAACAAATCGTGGTGGAAATCTCGACCTTCATTCCGTTGCTGCGGATTCTGTTTGAGTCCGGCATGGCGGTGGAACAATCGCTGCGGGTGCTCAGCAGCGAAGGCAAGGAGCTGCTGCCGGTCCTGTCTTCGGAAATTCAGTTCGTGCTGACGCGGGTCGATTCGGGGCTGGAGCTGGGCGACGAACTGATGAAGGCCGCCGAGCTGCTGGCGGTGGATGAGTTCAGCGATACCTGCGTAATTCTCAACCAGCTGATTCAGCAGGGTGGCGGCGCGATGAAATCGTTGCTGGCGCTCAAGCAATTATTGGATGACCGACGCCTCACCCGTTTGCAGGAATACATCTCGAAACTCTCGGCAAAGATGTCGGTGGTGATGATGGTGTTTCTGTTTCCCGCGCTGTTGATCGTCCTGGCTGGCCCCGGTATCACGGCAATCAGCAAGGCACTGGGTCCGTGATGACGCTTTGTGTAGCTGACGCATTTTGTGAAGGAGCGACCGAATGAAAATACTCTTCGCCGGATTTGCCGTATTGATGCTCGCCGGCTGTGCGAGCGATGGCAGCGCACCCTGGCTGATCGACATGAAAACCGCCAGCTGCGCCAAGCCAAGCTCCGATCAGGAACTGGCGCTGAACCTGGCCCAGGACATGGCCGATGAAGGCCGCCTGCACGCCAGCCTGGCCAATCTGGAAGGGCTGCCGGACAGCCTCGGCGAAGTGCGCTTGCGCAAGGCGCGGGTGTTGCGCTTGCTCGGCAGCGACCAGGCCGAACCTTTGTATCGAAGCCTGCTCGGCACTTGTCGAGCGGCGCAAGGCGAGCATGGCCTGGGACAGATCGCCGTGGCACGTGGCGATAATGGCCAGGCACTTGAGCACTTGCTCAATGCGGTCAGGTTGGCACCGACCGACGAGAAAATTCGCAATGATCTCGGGGTCGTTTACCTCAATCAATTGAAGCTGGTTCAGGCCAGATTCCAGTTCCTCACGGCGATGGAACTCAAGCAGTCAGACTCGCTGGCGGCATTGAATCTGGTGACCTTGCTGATCTATCAGGACAACTGGAAACAGGCGGCGGAACTGGTCAGCCGCACCGGCCTGACACCCCGGCAAGTCGCCGAGGCGCAAGCCCGGGCGCAACACCTGAAAGGCGCGTTGGCCAGCAATACAAGACCGACCGAGCGCTATCCGGTGGCCGTCGATTCTGAACCATCCACACACTCCAGGAGCTTGCCATGAAGCGTGAAATTCTCTGCGTGGCGTGTTTGCTCGGCGGATCGACAGGCGTCTGGGCGATCGAGCCCGGACCGTCTTCGTCGCAACAGAAACAAACCGAAGCCTGGCTGCAACTTCAACCTCAGGGCCAGGCTGCGTCAACCCATCCGCAGAACAGCACCTCCGCCGAAAAAGACCTCAGCCTGCAACGCTGGTTGAAAAGCTACAGCCACGAGATTCCGGACTTTTTCGATCAGGACAAGGGCGGGAAAGTGTCATCGGGAGGGAATTGAAGCGGCGGTATAGCCGATATATTTCCTGCGTGCGCAATATCGCCCTCCCGGCTGAAGCCGGTCCTACGGATTACGCCGATTTTCCTGGATAAATCCGATCCCACGGGATGACGCCGATTTCGAACCGTAGGAGCGAATTTATTCGCGAGGGGGGCGGAGCGGTCGATGTATTCCCTGCGTGCGCAATACCGCCCTCCCGGCTGAAGCCGGTCCTACGGATTACGCCGATTTTCCTGGATAAATCCGGTCTCACAAAAACGGCGAATCCGTTTGGGTTGAATTCGGTCGTTCGGGATTGCGCTTAATGCGTCGTCGCTCTTTGCGCTCCCGCATGGTTGGGCGATAAGGCCAGGGCGAGTTGGGTGCGGTTGTGCATGTGCGTCAGGCGCAGCACTTGCGACACGTACAGCTTTACAGTGTTTTCGGTAATGCCCAGCTCGCAGGCGATCTGGTAGTTGGTCTGGCCTTTGGCAACCAGTCGCGCGACATCCAGCTGCCGTGGCGAGAGCGGCGCGAAGAGGGCTGAAAGCTGCGCCGCACCGGCGGTGTCCTCCACCGCTTCGACCGGTTCTGCCTGGCGTCGGGTCTTGTCGAGATCCTGGTAAAGGTCGTCGATGGATGCCGCCAGGTACTGCAACTTCTCGTTCAGATGCCCCAATTGCTGAAAACTTTTATAGCGTTCTTCAAGCACCGCTTCCTGGCGCTGCACGCCATTGAGGATTTCATTCAGATCGACAGGCTTTTGATAGTAGTCCGCGATGCCCGCGCGCAGCGCTTTGATCACGTCCTGTTTGTCGGCGCAACCGGTGAGCATGATGGCTTCGAACGGACGTTTTTTACCGGCGATCAGTTTCAATTCGCCCATCATCTCGATGCCATTCAAGCCCGGCATGTCCAGATCGCAGAGCACGATGCCGATGCTGCTGTCGCCACGAAAATGTTCCAGCGCCTCACGGCTTGAGGTGCAGGGCACGCAGGCGTAACCACTGCTTTCCAGAAACTCGCTGAGTTCTTCAACGATCAGGGGTTGGTCGTCCACCACCAGGATTTTCACAGCCGAATACTTGTTCACGCATTACTCCATGCCTGCGAGATACAACTGACTTGGCTCAGCGCCATCGCCCTTTCCATAAGGACTCGCCAGGCCTTGCTCGGCCAGACTCAAGCTGTACCGTAGTCGTACTTTTGGAGTATGTACATAGCGCTATCTGAGGCTTTTGGTCAGCCGATGCAGATCGCGGTCATCAGAAACCCGGCCAGGATGTGAGGTGCGAATGGATGTTTATTTGACGAAGTAGTATTCGTTTGGATGTATCTGTTGCTAACCCATTGATCCATTTGAGTGATGAGTTTTTGACGGGTCGATATCCAGAGAACGCTGGTAACTCCAGCGCCGATAAACGTACCCAATAAAAAGCGACTGTCGGTCGCCAGTGCCAATGCCGCGAATAACTTCACATCACCGGCACCCAGCTTGCCCAGCATGTAACCGGGCAGCGTAAACAGCACCGCCAGCAGCAATGCCCAGCATCCCTCCGAGCCCTCCGCGCCGAGCCAGGTTTGCCCGGTTATCCCCATATAACCCAACGCCACGCCCACTGCGCCAAGGGTCAGCCAGTTGGAAACCTGTTGCTGTCGAGCGTCCTGTTCGGCACAGATTGCCAGCCAGAGCAGCATTGAAAGTAAATTCATCGTGTAAAAAACATCCTTTTGAGTGGATTGAATCTATGCTGTTCGAGGAAGCACTGTCAGGGTAGACGTCGACATGCAAACAGCACTCCGCAATTCCTGCGCTCGTAAACAAAAAGGCGCCGCAGCGATTGAATTCGCCATCGTGTTTATTATTTTCTTCGGCGTCTTTTATGGGCTGGTCACCTACAGCCTGCCCTTGCTGATGATGCAGTCGTTCAACGCTGCCACCAGCGAAGCGGTGCGGCGCAGCGTGGCGTTGAGTCCAACCATCAATAACTACGACAGTCTGGTGACGAGTCAGGCCAGGACGGTGCTGACCACTCAACTGTCGTGGATGCCGGGGTCGCTGGCGTTCAGCCCCTCCGATGCAACCGTCACCTACGTGGCGGGCTTGTTGACCGTGCGGATCGATTATCCCAAGAGCAAGCTCACCCAGGTATTGCCATTGCTGACCCTGCCTTTCATTGGCGAGGTGCCCAGACTCCCCGACAATCTGTCCGCCCAGGCGAGTCTGCAACTTGTCCCTTGATAAGGCTCGACTGAGCCGTTGGCTGGGTCGCGCCGAGACACCGGCGGCGAAGCCTGACGTTGCGCAATCGGTCCAGGCCGGAGCGCAGGGGGCCGACCTGCATCTGGTGCTCGATGACGAAGGCCAGGTGCTGAGCGTCAGCCCGTCCCTGCTTTTGCGCCTTGGTCTGGTGGCCGCCAGCGTGAGTCATCAGCGCCTGATCAGCTTGCTGTTGCCCAACAGTGCGTTGGTGGTTGAAGGCTCGCCGCAGGACTGGCTCGACCACATGCTGGATCTGGATTTCAATGCCGGCGACGGCCATACCTTGCACGCCCGTGGCTGGGTTCAGGCGCAGGGTGAGGCTTGGCTGTTGCAATTGCTGGACATCAGCGACTTGATGGAAGAGGCCAGCGTCGCGCGCAATCGCCAGCAGTGCCTGCGCATGGCCGGGCAGATGGCGGAAAGGATTCGTGCCTGCAGCGTCGACCGTTTGCTGACGGTGGTGACCGAACAACTGCAGGACATCGCGCAGCTCTGGCATGTGCCGTGTCTGGCCCTGGCCTTGCCTGAAAGCAACGGCGCAGGCTGGCGCGTTTATGCTCGCTACAGCGCGCACACGGCCCCGGAGTTGTGGCAGATCGGTCAGCGACTGGGTACTGATCTGGATCGCCTGGACGCCAGCAGCGCACAGACTTTGTTCTTCTCATCGGCAACCGCACTGGTTCACCTGCAAAGCGCGTTCGGTAATGCCGACGGTTTCGCCTTGCCTCACAGTCGCGATGGCGTGGCCAAGGCCTGGCTTCTGTTCGGCTTTTATCGCGCTTGGCAGCAAGCGCCTGATCTGGGCGAGCGGGAATGGCTGAACCTGTGTTCAGCGCTTGCCGGACCCGTATTGTTTCGCCTGTACGAGCAACACAATCGCCATCACGTCGAGCGCCTGGCGGTATTGCAGGATCTGCTCGGCACCGGTTGGTGGGAGCTGCTGCCCGGCGGCGATGAGTTGCAGTTGGCCCCACAACTGGCTCATACCCTGCGCCCCAACAACCTGAGTGAGCGGATCGACAGACTGGATTGGCTCGCGCTGATCCATCCGGCGGATCGCCATGAACTGTCCAGCCGCTTGACCCAACTGCGCGATGACGGCACGCCGATGCTGTTATGCGTGCGCCTGCAGCAAACCGATCCCGCGCAACAACCGGTCTGGTTCCGCATTCAGGGTCAGGCGTTGCTCAATGGTCAGGCGCGGCGCGTGCTGGGTTTCATGCTTGACGTCAGCGATATCAAGAATCAGGAAACCGAAGCTGCCGCCGCCCATGCCCGCCTGGATAATCTGATCGCCAGTTCGCCTGCGGTGATCTACGTGCAGCGCTACGATCACGGCAATCTGGAACCGACGTTCTTCAGCGACAGCCTCAAACCACTGCTGGGCTGGACGCTGGCTGACTGCATCAACGGGCAATTGAGTGACTACATTCACCCGGAGGACCGCGACATCTGGTTCGAGCGCAGCCGCCAGTTGCTGCGTGAGGGCGTGGTCAGCCGCCGTTATCGTCTGCGCGGCAAGGACGGGGTTTATCACTGGCTGCTCGATGAAGCCAAACTGCTGCGAGATGATCTAGGCATTCCGGTGGAGGCGGTAGGGTTGTGGCTGGACGTGACGGACGCTACCCAGGCCACCGAGCGGGTGCGCAAAAGCGAAGAGCGCTACCGGATTCTGGTGGAGGATTCTCCGGCGATGATCTGCCGGTATTCACCTGATCTGATACTCAGCTTTGGCAATCAGCCGCTGGCCAGTTACATGGAATGCACGCCCGAGCAATTGATCGGCATCAGCCTGGGCGACTGGTTTTCTCCCGAGCAGCGCGAAGCCTTTGTGCACCGAATCGCAGGGCTGACGCCGGAATCGCCAGTCAGCACCGCCGAGATCTGTCTGGAGTTGCCGGGACGTGAATATGCCTGGTGGGTGTGGGCCGACCGGGGCGTTTTTGATGAGGACGGCCGTTTGCTGGAGATCCAGGCGGTGGGGCGTGATAACACCGATGTGCGTCGCTCGCGGATGCAGCTCAATCAGAGCGCAAAAATGGCGACGCTGGGTGAAATGGCCACCGGTCTTGCCCATGAAATCAACCAGCCGCTCAATGTCATGCGCATGGCGGTGGTCAACGTGCTCAAGCGTCTTGGCAACGGCGATGTGGATATCGATTACCTGACCGAAAAGCTCAAACGCATCGACACTCAGGTGCAGCGGGCGGCGCGGGTGGTTGACCACATGCGCGTCTTTGGTCGACGCTCGGAAGTCGAGATGCAGCCGTTCGATCCGTTGCAGGCTGTCCAGGGCACCCTCGGGATGCTCGCCGAGAGCATGAAGGGCAAGGGCGTGGAGATTCGCAGCGGGGAGATGGACATTGCGGTGAGCGTTCTTGGCCACGTCGACCAACTGGAGCAAGTGCTGATCAATCTGATGGTCAATGCCCGCGATGCATTGTTGTCCCGGCGTGACAAGGAGCCGGATTTTGAGCCCTGGATCAGCCTCGCTGTCGAACGCGATGAAATCAGCGTGCGGCTTTTGGTGCTGGACAACGGCGGCGGCATCGACCCGCGTCTGCTGGATCGCATCTTCGAGCCCTTCTTTACCACCAAAGCCATCGGCGCCGGGACCGGGCTGGGTTTGTCGGTGAGTTACGGCATCGTCGAACAGATGTGCGGGCGCCTGAGCGTCAGCAATGTCGAAGAGGGTGCGCGTTTTTGTATCGAGTTGCCGATTGCCGATTAGATGACCAGTTCGGCAACCGGCCCGTTCTGGGTCGGATGACAACTGAGATTTGCCCCAACATTGACTTCGGCCAGACTGATGCCGAGGCTTTGCAACAGGACGTTGAGGATAGGGTCGAGCAGCGGCCCCAACAGATTGCTGACCAGGCTGCCGAGCTGGCTTATCGCAGTGGTGATCGTGCCGGTAATCAGGTTGATCAGTCCGGGTGTTACCGGGGGGTGATTGACGATCTTGATGCCGCTCAACGTGCTGCCCAGGCTGGTGACAATATTCTGGCTGCTGAACGTGTGATACGCATTGGGCGGCAGCTGAATCTCGGCCGGTTGCGGGAATACATAGTTCTGTTTCGAGTACGCAATGCTGCCGTCCGCAGCGCCAGTGCCGCCGATGTACAAGCCCAGTCCGCCGCCGCCATACGCGACCCTAGGCTGGCAAGGCTGGAGAAACGGGCACGTGACGGTGCCGATATCGATCAGCGGCAATTCCTGCATATCCACACTGGCCGTGGAGGAGTTCCAGGCGCTGGCGCTGGCCGGAGTGAGCTTACCCAGTTTGACTTTGACGGCTGCGGTGGAGGTCTCGACATTCAGCGTTTTGGTGGCATCGCTCGCGCAGGTTGAGCCGGGTATCACATGACTGTCAGCGCTGGCAGCCTCGAGGCTGAGGTCCAGGCTTAGCCCCAGCGGCGCAACTTTGATATCCAGCCCCGTCAGCGGGCCGAGCAGCCCCGAAACCGTGCCGCTGAGCCCACTGAGCAGCCCGTCCAGCGAACTCAAGTCGATGCTGATCAAGGTTCGAACGCTCGCGGTGCGCACATAGATCTGATTCGGGTCTTTGGGGTTGTTGGTCGCCAGCGCCGGATCACCCACTGCCGACAGTTGCGGCGGCTCGACTACCTTGACCTTGGCGGTAACCGACAAAACGCCCGGCACGCTGATCGGGATACTGGCGAAAGCCGCGCTGGTGCTGTTGGCGAGTTGCACGAAACCCTGGACCAGCTGGAACAGATTCAGGTTCACGTTCAGCCCGGAAGTCGCGTTGCCGGTTTGCAGGCTCAGCAGGTCTTGCAGTTTGATTTTGCTGCCGCTCGCGATGGCGTTGGCGGTCAGCAGATTGGTAATGGCCAGCTGCACTGCCGAAGCGTTTTGCGGAAGTACCTTCAGGCTCGAATTCAACAACTGGGTGATCGTGATGTTGCTGGCCAGCAGCGCAGTGTAATCACCGGCCTTGATGTTGGTATCAATCGCCAGTTGGTCGAGGTATTTGAACAGGTCAATGTCGGTGCCAAGCAAACCATTCCAGCCGGCAACGGAGATATTCAGGGTGCCGCCCAGCAGCCCGCCCCACAACTGATTCAGAACCGTCGACTTGTCCATGCTGACCGACGCCAGCGTGCTTTTGATGGTCAAGCGAGCCAGCGGCGGCAGGATCGGCGGTCCTTTGGCCACCGCTGTCGCGCTCAACGCGATAGTCAATGGCGTGCCGCCATCGAACAGTGCGCCGATCCCGGCTGCAATGCTGCGCGGCACGCTGTGGCTGGCGACCACCCGGATGGCTTCTGTCGAGTTGGAGTTGGCAGTGAATACCCGCCGACTGTTGGCATCCAGTGTCAGGGAGCCGCAGTGGGTCGCCAGCGTGCGGCCGTCGTCGCCGACCGTGAAGCCATTACGCGTGGCGCTTTGATTGGCGTAAGTGACAGCGGTGTTACCGGTCAGGCACGTGCCCTTGCGACTGGCGGCCTCCAGCGCCGCCATGTCCGCTACGCGTTGCAGCGAACGTTTTTCAAGGAACAGCCGACCGCTGTCCAGCACCACTAACATGCACAGCACTGCCAGGGACAACGTCAGCGCTGCCATCAATCCAATGGCGCCGCGCTGCCTGCCGCGTCCGGCGACAAAACTGTTCAGGGGAGACATCAAGCACTCCTTCGGCAACGCCGTCGCTAACTCACCCGCAGTCAGGGCAGTGTAGACAAGGCAGCGGCAGCGTGCTGGCGCGCAGGGACAAATTTGCAGGCGCGCGCTGGCGAAGGCGAATTTGCCGCGATCAATGGCCCAAGGCGTTCCCGAAACTCTTGGAGTACAATGCGCGCCACTGTGATTCTGCTCAAAGGTGCGTCATGCAGCCCTTTCTCATTGCTCCGTCGATTCTTTCCGCCGACTTCGCCCGTCTGGGCCAGGAAGTCGACTCTGTTCTCGCCGCTGGCGCCGACATCGTGCACTTCGATGTCATGGACAATCATTACGTCCCGAACCTGACCATCGGCCCGATGGTTTGCGCGGCATTGCGCAAATACGGCGTCACCGCGCCCATTGACGTGCACCTGATGGTCAGCCCGGTTGACCGCATCATCGGTGACTTCATCGAAGCCGGTGCCAGCTACATCACGTTCCACCCGGAAGCGACTCAGCACATCGATCGTTCGCTGCAGCTGATCAAGGAAGGCGGCTGCAAGGCGGGCCTGGTGTTCAACCCGGCGACCCCGCTGAACCTGCTGGAATACGTGATGGACAAGGTCGACATGATCCTGCTCATGAGCGTCAACCCCGGTTTCGGTGGCCAGAAGTTCATCCCTGGCACCCTCAACAAGCTGCGCGAAGCGCGGGCCTTGATCGATGCGTCGGGCCTGGACATTCGCCTGGAGATCGACGGCGGCGTCAACGTCAACAATATCCGCGAGATCGCGGCAGCCGGTGCCGATACCTTCGTGGCTGGCTCGGCGATCTTCAACACGCCGGACTACAAGCAAGTGATCGACAAAATGCGCGCAGAACTGGCGTCAGCCCGCGCATGAGCGGCTTCGAGCAGCTGTTTCCGGGCCGTCTTCCCAAGCTGATCATGTTTGATCTGGACGGAACGCTGGTCGATTCGGTGCCCGACCTGGCCGTGGCGGTCGACAAGATGCTGGTCACCCTCGGGCGTGAGCCGGTCGGTCTTGGCGCTGTCAGAAACTGGATCGGCAACGGCGCGCCGGTTCTGGTGCGTCGGGCGCTGGCCAATGATCTGGATCACAGCGCGGTCGATGATGAGCTGGCCGAGCGGGCCCTGGCGATTTTCATGGAGGCTTATGCGGACAAGCATGAGTTCACCGTGGTCTATCCCGGCGTGCGCGAAACCCTGAAATGGCTGCAGAAGAAGGGCGTGGAAATGGCCCTGATCACCAACAAGCCGGAGCGCTTCGTCGCGCCGCTGCTGGATGAAATGAAACTGGGACGGTTTTTTCGGCTGATCGTCGGCGGCGACACCTTGCCGCAACAGAAGCCCGACCCGGCGGCGTTGTTTTTTGTCATGAAAATGGCCAACGTTCCGGCCTCGCAATCGTTGTTTGTGGGTGATTCAAGCAGTGACGTGCGCGCGGCCAAGGCTGCCGGCGTGGCGTGCGTGGCGCTCAGTTACGGCTACAACCACGGTCGGCCCATCGCCGAAGAATCGCCAGCGCTGGTCATCGATGACTTGCGTCGATTGATTCCCGGTTGCCTGGATCTGGACGCTGAGATACTGTTGCCGGAAATCAAATCTGCCTCCTTTAGAGAATCCATCGTGGTGGTCACTCGCAAACTCTGGATGAAAGTCATCAAGGCCCTGGCCCGCTGGCGTTGGCGCGCCTGACTTGAATTCGCCGATTATTCGGCACCGTTTGCCTACCTGACCGTTTTACCCTCAAACCACGAGGCTGATCATGAATCGCGAAGAATTTCTGCGTTTGGCTGCTGCCGGCTATAACCGCATCCCGCTTGCCTACGAAACCCTGGCTGACTTCGACACGCCGTTGTCGATCTACCTGAAGCTTGCCGATGAGCCCAATTCCTACTTGCTGGAGTCGGTTCAAGGTGGCGAAAAATGGGGCCGTTATTCGATCATCGGCTTGCCGTGCCGCACCGTGATGCGGGTCCACGAACAGCAGATCAGCGTGACCCACGACGGCGTCGAGATCGAGCGGCTTGAGTCCGAAGATCCGCTGGCATTCGTCGAAGAATTCAAGGCTCGCTACAACGTACCGACCATCCCCGGTCTGCCGCGCTTCAATGGCGGACTGGTGGGTTACTTCGGTTACGACTGCGTGCGTTATGTGGAAAAGCGTCTGGGCAAATGCCCGAATCCTGATCCGCTGGGCGTGCCGGACATCCTGCTGATGGTGTCCGATGCGGTCGTGGTGTTCGACAACCTGGCGGGCAAGATGCACGCCATCGTATTGGTCGATCCCGCGCAACCCGACGCTTACGAAGAAGGCCGGGCGCGTCTCGAAGCCCTGATGGAAAAACTGCGTCAACCGATCACGCCACGTCGTGGTCTGGACCTGACACGGCCGCAAGCTGCCGATCCGGTGTTTCGTTCCAGCTTCACTCAGGACGACTACGAAAAGGCCGTCGACACCATCAAGGAATACATCCTTGCGGGCGACGTCATGCAAGTGGTTCCGTCGCAGCGCATGTCCATCGATTTCAAGGCTGCGCCCATCGATCTGTATCGGGCGCTGCGCTGCTTCAACCCGACGCCATATATGTACTTCTTCAACTTCGGCGACTTCCATGTCGTCGGCAGTTCGCCGGAAGTTCTGGTGCGTTGCGAAGACAACCTGATCACTGTTCGGCCTATCGCTGGCACACGCCCGCGCGGCGCCAATGAAGAAGCCGATCTGGCGCTGGAAAAAGACCTGCTGTCCGACGACAAGGAAATCGCCGAGCACTTGATGCTGATCGACCTGGGGCGCAACGACACCGGCCGCGTGTCGGAAATCGGCTCGGTCAAGCTCACCGAAAAGATGGTCATCGAGCGTTATTCCAACGTCATGCACATTGTTTCCAACGTCACCGGCCAGCTGAAAAGCGGGCTGACGGCGATGGACGCACTGCGCGCCATTCTGCCGGCTGGCACGTTATCCGGCGCGCCGAAAATCCGCGCCATGGAAATCATCGACGAACTGGAGCCGGTTAAACGCGGCGTCTACGGCGGCGCGGTAGGTTACCTGGCGTGGAACGGCAACATGGACACCGCCATCGCGATTCGTACGGCGGTGATCAAGAACGGTGAACTGCACGTGCAAGCCGGTGGCGGCATCGTCGCCGACTCGGTGCCCGTCCTGGAATGGGAAGAAACCCTCAACAAACGCCGCGCTATGTTCCGCGCCGTGGCGTTGGCTGAGCAGGAGCAGTAAACAGCACGGTACCTGCGATCTGCGCACACCGGTAGGAGGGGACTTGTCCCCGATGACTTCGGATTTGCCGACATCATTTCGCCTGACCCAACCCGGTGTCTGCGCCGATGTCTTCCCGGACAAGTCCGGTCCTACCGAACTGTGCAAACCGGTAGGAGGGGACTTGTCCCCGATGGCGTCGGGTCGACCGACATCATTTCGCCTGACCCAATCCGGTGCCTGCGCCAATGTCTTCCCGAACAAGTCCGGTCCTACCGAATTGTGCAAACCGGTAGGAGGGGACTTGTCCCCGATGACTTCGGATTTGCCGACATCATTTCGCCTGACCCAACCCGGTGCCTGCGCCAATGTCTTCCCGAACAAGTCCGGTCCTACCGAATTGTGCAAACCGGTAGGAGGGGACTTGTCCCCGATGACTTCGGATTTGCCGACATCATTTCGCCTGACCCAACCCGGTGTCTGCGCCGATGTCTTCCCGGACAAGTCCGGTCCTACCGAATCTGCGCCAAACCGGTAGGAGGGGACTTAGATATTCAGGAGTTGGCTCCCGCACTTCGAATCAAAAATCCAGGCTCACCGCCAGATTCACCCCTTGCTGCGTCACATCATCATTCTTGCGCCAGTTGTACCCGCCGCGCAGGGTCAGTTCCGGGGTCAGTTTCTGGCTGATGCCCAGGCTGGCGCGATTGAGGTCGCGCTGCGGTGTGTAGCCTTGCAAGGTGTAGTCATTGAACGGCAGGCTGTTCAGGGTCATGGTCACGTCCTGCTGATCGGTTTCGAATTCCCGTTCATGAGCCACTTCACCAAACAACCGGGTCGATGACGTCAGCTGGAATTTACCCTGCAAGCCCGCACCCAATCGTTTCGATTTGCGCGTTTGATCATCGAAGGTCAGTGCTGTCGAGCGGGTGCCTTTTTCCGAGTAGCCGTTGACTTCGATGTGCGCGTAGTCAGCGCTGACAAATGGCGACAGATGCCAGCTGCTGCCGCTGCCGGCAAGGTCAAAGCCCAGACGTGCGCTCAACGCATACAGCTCGCCGTCGGTGTCGCCTTTTTCCGCGCCTTCGCTGATGCCTAAAGCGAACTTGCGCTTGGCATTCTCATAATCCAGCGTGCCACCGGAAGCGCCGAGGTCGGCCCACCAATGATTGGCCTGGTATTGGACGAACGCGGTAGCGATGTAGCTATTGAGTTTGTAGTCCGAGTCTCGCGGACCGGCTTCAAGATTCTGTCGGTAAGCTCCGGCAACCAGCCCGGCGCGCCAGTTTTCGGCGAAGCGGTAGCTGCCGCCCAAGGTGAGGTTGTAGCCATGGCCGTCGGCATCCGCTGAATTGTCCTGCGCGTCAAAGTCCATTTTCTGACCGCCTGCCGCGACAATGGCCCGCCATTGGCCGACGCTCTGCCAATCGCCCCAATCCGCCAGCCACTGCGCGCGCAATTCATCCTGCTGGGCCCGCAACGTGCCGTTGGCCATTTCCGGCAACAAAGAAATTTCCCAAGGCGCGGCGAGCAGGGAATAGGCGTAGTCGGCAATCAGCCGTTGTCCGGTGACGGTTGGGTGCACGCCGTCGTTGAACAACAGCCTGCTCGGGTCCGGCGTCGGGCTGTTCAGGCCATACACGCTGTTCTCAGCGCAGCTGTCGCCGTTGAAGCAGGTGACCACCTGATTCTGATCGGCAGCGAGGCCAAAGCGGGCAGGATCGGCGAGCGTTTCTGACACCAGACGCGGAATATTCAGCGGGATTATTTCAGCATCGATCTGCGCCAGGCGGCTGATCAGTTGGGCGTTGAACACATCGCTGAGCAATGAAGTCACCGGCTGCAGGATGGTGCCGGAAACGGCAGGCGTCTGGCCGATGTCCGGCAGCAACCAGACCATGATGTAGCGCGCCCCGGATTGTTGCAGCACTTGGGCGCTGTCGGCCAGGCGGTTGGCGGCGGCCCGGGATTGGGCAAGACTCAGGACTCGGCCCTGCAGGAAATCATTACCGCCGCCCGTCAGGTAATACAGCGCGTTGGGATCGGCGCGAAAGTTGTTGTTGGGCAGATAACCGGCCCGGCTGCGTAAAACGTTGCCATCGTTGGTGGTGACATTGGATTGTGAAGTGATGGCGTCGTAGATCTGATCAGTACGATCCCCGCCCACCGCCCAGTTATTGCCATCGGCGACGCCCAGCGCGGCATTCACCGGAGACGTCGACGCCGACAGCTCACCGGGTGCAACATTGAGCTTCATGCCCAGCAACGTGGAAGAATTCAGGCCGAAGACTTCGCCGCTGTTGGCCTGATAGGTCGGGCCGGTGCGGTTGGTGAAACGCAACGTCGCGCCTTGCGGGCCGCCTGCGTCCGGGTACTGCCCGGCGTCGGCCAGGCTATCGCCGAAGACCACCATGGTTGAGTAGGGGGAAGGGGCGGCGAATGCGCCCGAGCAGGCCAAGGTCAGCAAACATGCCGTGAACGGCAACGAAAGCGCAGGTTTTATCATTGCTACATTCCTTTCTTGTTTTTTTCTAACGACTGCAAGGAAGGTAGCAAAGGGCGCTGCGAATGCCATTTCACGGCACGTTAACTGCTCAAAGGTCTAGGACAATGCCCTGATCGAGCTTTACTCCGGCGCGATATCCACGTCGAAGTATTTGTCGGCAAGGCGTTGATAGGTGCCGTTCTGGCGAATGGTTTGCAGCGCCTGATCGATGTCCTGTTTCAGCGCGGTATCGTTCTTGCGCAGCCCGACGCCGGTGCCGGGGCCGAACACTTCGACGGACTTGACCACGTCGCCCGCATACGCAAAGCCTTTGCCCATGGGTTTTTTCAGCATGCCTTCGGAAACGGCGATGGCGTCGTCGAAGACCGCGTCCAGGCGGCCGTTGATCAAATCCTGATAGGCCAGGTCGCTGCTTTGATAGGGCACCACTTCAACGTTTTTCGAACCCCAGATTTTCCGTGCGTAGACTTCGAACACGCTGCCTTGCTGCACGCCGATGCGTTTGCCCTTGAGGGTTTCGGCGGCGGGCCTCAACGGGCTGCCTTGCGCGGCCACCAGATGCGCCGGGGTGTCGTAGAGCGTGTCGGAAAACGCCACTTCTTTCTTGCGATCCTCGGTGATGGAAAATGCCGAAAGAATGCCGTCGAACTTGCGGCCTTTCAGAGACGCAACCAGGCCGTCGAAACTGGTCTCGACCCAGACGCAACGGCGCTTGAGTTCCGCGCAGATGCTTTCGCCCAGTTCAATATCGAAGCCGGTCAGCGAGCCATCCGGGTTTTTCGATTCAAATGGCGGGTAGGTCGGATCGACGCCAAAGCGCAGGTCGGTGCTGGCCGCCCAAGTCACGAAGGGGCAGGCCAGCAGGGTCAGACCGAGAAGGTATTTTTTCATCGACAGGTTTCCACGACAGGGTTGAGTGAGGATGCCCAAAGGCATCCGATGGGTTGTTAGCCTTGGGCCTTCAACGCTTGTTTCAATTGTTCGCAGCGCGCGGGATCAAGTGTCTGGCCGTGGCCGAAACCGCCTTCCCCGGCACAGACCTGCGCCGCGAAATCGACGCCTTGCAACAGGCATTCGGCCAGACTTGCGCCGCCTTGCCAGGCCAGCAGGAAGGCGGCAATGAAGCCGTCGCCCGCGCCCATGCTGTCGATTACTTCACAGGGCAAGCTGGCCTGTTCGCGAAAACCGTTGTCGTCCAGCGCCAATGCTCCATGGACGCCGCGGGTGATCACCACCGCTTTTGGCCCCAGTGTCCGCATCTCAGTGGCCAGTTCACGCGCAGCCTCGGCATCAAGCTCGGCGGCGGAGAAGAACGCGATGTCGACGTGGGCGATCAGCGCGCGCCAATCGTATTCATCCCAGTTGTCCGAAAAATCGAAAGACAGCACGCCGCTGGCCTGACGAATCCGCGCGAGGCTGTTCTGCAGGCCGCTGTACAAGCTGGTGTGCGCCAGCGGGAAAGCCGCGATGCCGGCCAGGGCTTGTGCATCGATGTCCAGTCGGTGACAAACCCCGGCATCGCTGCCGAGAAAAATCCGTTCGCCGTCCACACTGTCGACACAGGCCCAGGCGCTGGCGCCCGGCAGTGTCTTGCAGCGGGATATATCCACCGATTCGGCCTTGAGGACTTCCAGCAACCAGCGTCCGTGGGCGTCATCGCCGACGCAGCCCAGATAAGCGCTGCCAGCGCCGAGGCGGGCGGCGAACACCGCCACGTTCAACGCATTGCCGCCGGGGTATTCCTGGTGGCGGTGGAGGTACACGTCAACCGTGTTGTCGCCGACCGCGATCAGTGACGGCATGCTCAATACTCCGTTTTCCACATGTAGCGGCGCGTGGTCAGTGGTTGTTGATGCCAGACCGCCAGATGCGCGGCGATACGTTCAGCGGCAATGCCGACGATGTAAGGCGCAACCAGCGCACGGATTTCCGGGTCAATGCCCTGCATAGGGAAATCCTTGGCGTCGTAGATCATCACGCGTTCGGTGTAACGCTGGCAGAAGCGCACCACACGTTCCATCTGCGCCCGGCTCGGGTCTTCGCCGACAAACAGAAGCAGCGGCGTTGTAGCGTCGATGGCTTCGAACGGGCCGTGAAAAAACTCCGCTGCTTCAACCGGCAGGCAATGCAACCACTGGCTTTCCATGACCACGCAGACGCCGAACACATAAGCGGTGGTGAACATCGGGCCGGAGGCGAGGAAGTACATCAGCCGGTCGTCTTTATAGAGACGGGCTTGCTCGGTGGCGCGCTGATCATTGTTGATGGCGGCATCGGCCAAGGCGGCGGGCAGGGCTTTCAGGGAACGGGTGAGTTTGTCCAGCAACGGCCAGTCTTCGCGCTCGGCGAGAATCCCGCCGATCAGCGCCTGGAGGATCATGAAGCAGCCGAAGTACGCCTCGTCGGTGCGCCCCAGCAGGAAGCAATGCTGTACGGCCTGGGCCAGCGGCAGTTCCGCAGTCTGGGTCACGCCGACGGTCATGCAGGGTTTGTCTTTGAGGAATTGCGCGGCGGCGATGGTTTCCTGCGTGGTGCCGGACTTGGACGCCAGAATCACCAGCGTGCGTTCATCCAGTCGAGGCGGATCGATGTCCATGAATTCAGCCGGAAAATAACGGCGCACTTCCAGCGAGTGGCTGAAGCGTTCGATCCAGTATTGCAGGCCGAGCATGATGCGATTGGGTGCGCCACAGCTGACGAAATAAATGCGATCAATCTTCGGCGCCAACTCGCGGCCATAGCGCTGGGCGTCGTCAACGATGTGGATGGACTGCGCAAGAGAGGCCACGAAAGCTTCCCGGTTGAACTCGATCGCCATGCTGGCTCCTTGGTGAACTGGAGGAGGATCGAGGCTGTTCGTCGATCCTTTGTTAGACCAGAATCTATACCATGGAAAATACCATCTCAAGGGTTTATGCTCGTGGTCTAGTCACCGGGCAAAGCAATCCGGCAAGCCTTGCAAGGCCCGTGAGTAAGGGCTGAATTGCAAACCCGCGAATTCACTGGAGTTTCGCCGCCTGTAACCTTTCGGCGAATTCCGCAAAAATAAATTCTGGATGTAGACCACCAATGGCGTCGGAAAAACCCCTCGAAACGAGCTTTCCCATTCCCCAGCGCAAGCAGGTCGCGTGGCAGGCTGTGCAAGTGCTGCTGGAAATGCTCGAACGTCCGGAGTTCGGCCCTAATGAGCGCATTCCGGCGGAACGGGATCTGGCCGAACATCTGGGCATCAGTCGCATGACCCTGCGCAAGGCGATTCAGGTGCTTATCGAGCGCGGCATTCTGGAGCGGCGCGGCAATCGCGGCACCTTTGTCACGGCGCCCGGCGTCGAGCGGCCGGTCAGTCTGTCGCGCAAGGGCATTACTCAGGTGGTCGAGCAGTCCGGTTCGCGGCCGGGGAGCACGCTGTTGTATTTCGAGCAGGCGCAGGCCAGCGGTCGTGTTGCCAAACTGCTGGGCATTGCAGAAGGCGATGGGCTGTTGACCATCCGGCGTCTGCGCACGGTTGATCAGAAACCGTTTTGCATCGAAACCAGCTACATCCCGCTGGCACGCGCGCCGGATCTGCTGGCTCAGGACCTTGCCGCAGGCGCTTCGTTGTATGCGTTGCTGCTGGAGCGTTACGGGATTGAGGTGGAAAGCGATGAAGGCACGTTGAGCATCGCCAACATGAACGATCAGGAAGCGCGTTTACTGGAAGTGGCGGCCGGGACGGCGGCGCTGGTCTATCGCGGGGTGATTTTCGACAGCCAGGGTCAACCGCTGGAATACCTGGTTTCGGTCAACCATCCGCAGCGCGTGGTGTTCAAGCTGGAAAACAGCCGGGTGGATGCGTTCAACTCACAGCGCTGATCGCCGCAGGTTGGCTGCCTGCCGCCCATTGCGGGCGGCAGGCATTGCGTTTCAACCGATGATGTCGGCCGCTTGCAGCGTCTGCACGCCGGTCAGCTGGATGGCAAAATCCGCTTCGTTGTCGGCGTCGGTGTTGCCGTACAGCACGCCGTCGGCGAAGCGCAGTTCGCCAACATTATTGGCGCTGAACGCGGCGCTGCCGATGAACACGAACGCGTCATTGGCGGCGGTTTGCGGGCGGGCATCGATCGCGGAGAAGTCCAGCTTGTCGCCTTCGGCGGACTTGAAACCCTGGATGATGTCAGCCAGCAAGCCGCTGCCCATTTCCGACACGTCGTTGAAGACATAGGTGTCGGCACCCGTGCCGCCGATCAGCGTATCGACGCCCGCGCCACCGATCAGCACGTCGTTGCCGGAACCGCCCGACAGGGTGTCGTTGCCGTCGCCGCCAGCAAGCCGGTTGTCGGCGGAGCTGCCGGTCAGTGAATCGGCAAAACGGCTGCCGGTCAGGTTTTCGTTGCCCTTGAGCGTGTCCAGACCCGAGCCGCCGGTGTCCTGTTGCGCGGTGGTGGACAACTTGACCGTCACGCCCGCCGTGGCGAACAGGTAGGACACGGTATCGATGCCCGCGCGGCCGTCGATCAGGTTGTCGCCGCTGCCGGCATATAGCACGTTATCCAGCGCGTTGCCGATTCCGTTGGCCGCACCCGCGCCAGTCAGCAGCAGGTTTTCAACGTTACTGCCCAGCGTATAAGTCGTCAGCGCGCTGTACACGGTATCGACGCCGCCGGTGACGCTGTCGGCATTGGTTTCGATCACCTTGTCATTGGCATCATCGACGAAGTAACTGTCTGAGCCATCGCCGCCCTTGAGGGAGTCAGCGCCGGCCTGACCGTCCAGAATGTTGCTGGCGCTATTGCCGATAATGATGTTTTTCAGTTCATTGCCGACGCCGTCGATGGCCGACATGCCAGTCAGCGTCAGGTTTTCGGTGTTGGCGCCCAGCGTCCAGCTGACCGAGGCCAGTACGGCGTCAATTTGCGAGGCAGACGTGTTGGTTTCGGTGACGCTGTCGCCCGCGTTGTCGACCACGTAAATATCGTTGCCGTCACCACCGGTCATGGCGTCGGCACCCAGGTCGCCGTCCAGCGTGTCGTTGCCGCGACTGCCCATCAAGGTGTCGTCATCGGCCGTGCCGAAAATCGAGCCGCCTTCGTTCTGCGTGCCTTCGGTAATGTCGGCGGCGCTGTTGTTGTCGCTGCTGTCGGAGGTATAGCCCAGATCGGTGGCGATGTAGTCCGCGAGGCGCTGACCGACGATTTCCGCCGATTCTTCGTGCAAGTGCCAGACGTCATCGGGATAGACCAGCGGGTCGACTTCATGGCGCAGCGGCAGGTCGGTGTAGTCCACGGCGAGCTTCACGTCGCTGCGCTCGGTGGCCATGGCTTCCTGTGCGGCGCGCACATAGCCGACGCCTTCGACGATGCCAGCGATTTTCTCAGCCGAGAACCCCCGGGCTGCGGCAGCGTCAGTTTGATAGTGGCCGGTTTCCATCAGGTAAACGTTGAAGTCGCCAATCTGCGCATGCAGGTAGTCGAACACTTTCAGCGTCGAGGCCTTGTACAGGTCGGCGGCGGCTTGCTTGTCGGTGGCGCGGGCGATTTCCTGGGCGGCTTCTTCGCCCTGGCCCCAGATGATGCCGGTGGTAACGGTGTCGATAGCGGTCAGGGTTGCCAGTTGGGTCTTGAGCAACTCAACCGCGCGTAACAGCGCGGGGCCGGGCTGGTCGGTGTCGGTCAGCCACCAGGATAAGCGTTGTTCTTCGAGCGTCGAGGTGGAATAACCGGCCACGGTGCTGCCGCCCACCGCCAGGTCGATGCCATTGCCGTCGGCATCGGTGAACTGGCTACGCACGTCGTAATCGGTATAGCGGGCCAGGTCGCTGACCAGCGTAGACGTGCCCGACTGATCGTCATCTTCGGTCATGCGCAGCAGGCGTGCGTTGGATTGACCCAGTGTCGGCAGGTAGAGGATTTCCTGGGATTCGCGTTGCGCGAAGACGAAATCCGCATCGCTGATCTGGTCGATCAGATTGCCGCTCAGGGCGATTTCAAAACGATTGCCGTCGGCGTCAACCACGCTGGATTTGACGTAGGTTTTGTCGCCGGCGGCGTTGAGCGTCATGTACAGCGTATGGTTTTCGCCATCGCCCAAACCGAGAAAGCCAAGCGCCGACACGTCGATCTTGTCTTCGCCGGGGGTGAAGTCGTAGATCGTATCGGTCGCCGTCAGGCCGCCGCTGTCGTAGTCGCGATAGCTGTCGCTGACGGCGCTGTAGACGAAAGTGTCGTTGCCCGCGCCGCCATACAACGCGTCGCGGCCTGCGCCGCCGTTGATCAGGTCATTGCCCGCGTCGCCACGAATGGTGTCCGCGCCGCCGAGGCCTTGCATGACGTCATTGCCGGTGGTGCCGTAGAGCGACTCGCCTTTGTCGCTGCCGGTAATCACGCCGGGCGTCGGGTTGCCGACGGTGATGGCGAAGCTGTCGCTGACCGAAGCCCCGGCTGCGTCGCTGGCAGTCAGCAGCACCGAATACGTGCCGGAAGCAACGCTGGGCGTGCCGCTGAAGGTCAGGGTTTTGCTGTCGAATTTCAGCCAGTCGGGCAGCGCCGTGTTGTCAGCCAGGGTGGCGCTGTAAGTCAGCGCGTCCTTGTCCGGATCGGAAAAGCTGTTGGCCTGCACGGTGTAGGAAAACGCCGTTTGGGTATTGGTCGCCTGATCCAGCAGCGGCGTGTTCAGCACGGGCGCTTGATTCACGGTCGAGGCGCTGGAAAAGATGAAGTTGTCGGCGCTCAGGCTGCTCAGCAGATTGCCTTGCAGAGCAATCTCGAAGCGATTGCCGGTGTCGTCGATGGCGTTGGTCTTGACGTAGGTTTTGCTGCCGTCGGCGTTCAGCGACAGGTAAACAGTGTTGTTACTGCCATCGCCCAGTCCGCGCAAACCGACGGCCGACAGATCGATCCGGTCTTGGCTGACATTGAAGTCGGTGATCGTGTCGCTTTGCTTCGAGGTGCTGGTGTTGTAGTTGCGATAGCTGTCCATCCGGCTGCTATAGACGAAGGTGTCCGCCCCCGCGCCGCCGGTCAGCGTATCGGCATCGGCACCGCCATTGATGCGATCTGCTCCGGCGCCGCCATCGATACGGTCTGCGCCACCGTTGCCGTTCAGGGTGTCGATGCCATCGGTGCCGACCAGCGTGTCATTGGCGGCAGTGCCTTCGATGACGCGCTGAAAAATGAAATGGCTGGCGTCGAGCTTGCCCAGCAGGTTGCCGCTCAGGCCCAGTTCGAAGCGGTTGCCTTCGGCATCGGCGGTCAGGGACTTCACGTAAGTGCGGTCCAGCGAGGCGTTGTAGCTGATGTTCAAGGTGCCAGCCGTGCCGCTGCCCAGACCGCTGAAGCCCAGATTTGCCAGATCGATCTTGTCTTGGCTGATATCGAAGTCGGTGATCAGGTCGGCGAAGCTGGCTGTGGCGGTGCGATAGCTGTCGGTCACGAGGTCGAAGCGGAAGGTGTCCGCGCCCGCGCCGCCGGTCAGTTTGTCGGCCCCGTTGCCGCCGACCAGGATGTCGTCGCCGGCATTGCCGTTCAGCGTGTCCTTGCCGGCCAGACCGAAAAGCAGTTCGTTGGCGGCGCTGCCGCTGATCGTGTCGTTGCCCGTCGTGCCTTGCACGGCTACAACCGGCAGGGCGTCGCCGACATAGCTGCCGTCGCCATAAATCAACACCAGGCCTTTGGAGGTATGGCTGATCGTGTTGCCAACGATGCTGTTGCCATCGGTGCCCTTTTCATCGCGCTCGGCCACGCCATAGGTGGACTTGTCGCTGCCGGTGATGGTGTTGCCGCGAATCAGGTTGTCGCTGCCGTCGAAATATTTGCCGGAAACGCCCTGAGTGTCGTCGTAGGACTGAATGATGACTTCCGGCACCGGAGCGCCCAGTGAATTGTTGGTCAGCGTGTTGTCGACCACATCGACGTTGGAGCTGCCGTAGATGCGAATGCCGGCGCTGGTGTTGTCATGGATGTTCACGCCGCTGACCGTGACTTCGCTGGACAGCTTGATCAGCACGCCTTCGGCGCCGTTGCCATAGATCTCGCCGCCGGTGATGGTGATATTGGCCGGCGACGGAATGTTCTCGCTGCCGCGCTGGACGACGATGCCCGTGCTGCCGTTGCCGTAGGCGACGTTGTTGGTCAGGGTGAAATCATGGGTGCTGGTCACCACGTTGAAGCCGTGACGATCATTGTTATAGGCGATGTTGTTTTCGAACACGCTGTCGCTGAGGAAGTCGGCGACGAAACCGTCCAGACCATTGCCGTGGGAGACGCTGTTCTTGATCACCATGTTGACGGTCTGCTCATGGGGATCGAAGCCATAGCCCGAGCAATCGACAATCTCGACGCTGTCGAGGGTGACATTGGAATCCTTGCCGGCGGAACCGGGGATGTAACCGTTGAACCAGCCATCCACCTTGCCGGTAGTGGCGTCACGGTTGCCGTCCAGGGTCAGGTTGTTCATGCCGAAGTCGTGGGTTTCTTCGCCGTAGGCCGAACGGACGATGCCCGTCACCTTGGTATCGGAGCCGTCCTGAAGCTTGATGACCGTCTCGCCCATGCCTGCACCGCTGAGCGTGACGTTGCTTTTGAGCATCAGGCAGCCATCGGAAGGCTCTTCACCAGCGGAGACAATATAAGTTCCGGCCGACATCTCGACCGTTCCGCCGCCTGCCGCCGCCGCTGCGTCAATTGCCGCCTGAATCGCCGCTGTGTCATCAGTGATGCCATCGCCCAGCGCGCCGTAGTTTTTTACGTTAAAAATCATGGTGTTACTCCGGGCCGCGGGGTGTATGGGTGGGAAAGTCAAGATCACAGCGCCCGAACATATGACCGTGACATTTGAGAAAGTTGCGCGATAATCAGCTTAATTTCGGCAAATGTGCTGGCATCTGCGTCAATCGAATGACCGTCGTAATTGTGGCGGGGCTGAAGGGCTGCGACAGGCTGCTGACGTCAAAATCAGGCAGGTAAAGGGAATGGATTGCGAGGCGCGCCAGGCTTGAGTTTGCTGCCGTGATATTGCACCGCAAACCGAGCTGGGCTAATGTGCCGGGACGTAGAAACGAGACCTCCCCTGTGTTGATCGTCAGCAAACTCTTGATGCGCGTTATCAAGGCTCACGCCCGTTGGCGTTGGCGCGCCTGACTAATTCTTTTTCCGGCTCTGTCCGGAACTCCTCCTGATACGCCTTTATATCCTTGCCCTGCCGCTTCTTTGGGACAGTCCCGACCGCTAAACTGGCGGAGCGCATTTGGGCAACGAATTCGAAGGTTGAATACATAGTCAGTAAATCAATGGGTTGAAGCCAAAATGCTGCTGATGATAGATAACTACGACTCCTTTACTTACAACGTCGTGCAGTACCTCGGCGAGCTGGGTGCCGACGTCAAAGTGATCCGCAACGACGAATTGACCGTTGCGCAGATCGAAGCTTTGAACCCGGAACGCATTGTCGTATCCCCCGGCCCGTGCACCCCTAATGAAGCAGGCGTCTCGCTGGAAGTGATCAAACACTTCGCGGGCAAGCTGCCGATTCTGGGTGTCTGCCTTGGCCATCAGTCGATTGGCCAGGCATTCGGTGGTGATGTGGTGCGCGCCCGTCAGGTTATGCACGGCAAGACCAGCCCGGTGGTTCATGAAGATCACGGCGTGTTCGAAGGCTTGAACCACCCGCTGACCGTTACCCGTTACCACTCGCTGGTGGTCAAGCGCGAAACCCTGCCCGAATGCCTGGAAGTCACAGCCTGGACCGCGCTGGAAGACGGTTCGGTGGATGAAATCATGGGACTGCGCCACAAGACGCTGAACATCGAGGGCATCCAGTTCCATCCCGAGTCGATTCTCACCGAGCAGGGCCACGAGCTGTTCGCCAATTTCCTCAAGCAAACCGGCGGCACTCGTCAGGGTTAAGGATTCTTTTATGGTTAAGCCAATGGATATCAAGACGGCCCTGGGCCGCGTGGTCAACCAGCTGGATTTGAGCACTGACGAAATGAGTGACGTCATGCGCCAGATCATGACCGGGCAATGCACCGAGGCGCAGATCGGCGCTTTCATGATGGGCATGCGCATGAAGAGCGAAAGCATCGACGAGATCGTCGGTGCCGTGACCGTCATGCGCGAGCTGGCCAGCAAGGTCGAGCTGAAAACCCTCGATGGCGTCGTCGACGTGGTCGGCACTGGTGGCGATGGCGCCAATATCTTCAACGTCTCCACCGCTTCGGCATTCGTGGTGGCGGCAGCCGGTTGCACGGTCGCCAAGCACGGCAATCGTGCGGTGTCGGGCAAAAGCGGCAGCGCGGATTTGCTGGAAGCCGCCGGGGTTTATCTGAACCTCACGCCGGTGCAAGTCGCCCGATGCATCGACAGCGTCGGCATCGGTTTCATGTTCGCCCAGTCCCATCATGGCGCCATGAAGCATGCGGCGGGTCCGCGTCGGGATCTTGGCCTGCGCACCCTGTTCAATATGCTCGGCCCGCTTACGAATCCGGCTGGCGTCCGCCATCAGGTGGTCGGGGTGTTCAATCAGGCGTTGTGCCGCCCGTTGGCCGAAGTCTTGCTTCGTATGGGCAGCAAGCACGTGCTGGTGGTGCATTCTCAGGACGGCCTGGATGAATTCAGTCTGGCCGCACCGACCTTCGTGGCCGAGCTGAAGAACGGCGAAGTCACTGAATACTGGGTGCAACCCGAGGATCTGGGCATCAAGAGCCAAAGCCTGTTCGGCCTGGCGGTTGAAAGCCCGGCGGCGTCGCTGGAACTGATTCGCGATGCCTTGGGGCGTCGCAAGACCGAAAACGGTCAAAAAGCTGCGGAAATGATTGTGCTCAATGCCGGCGCGGCGCTTTATGCTGCTGATCATGCCTACACGCTTAAAGATGGCGTGGCGCTGGCTCACGATGCATTGCACACCGGCCTGGCCCGGGAAAAACTGGATGAGTTGGGTGCCTTTACCGCGGTATTCAAGCAGGAGAATGAAGGATGAGCGTGCCAACCGTTCTGGAAAATATCCTCGCCCGCAAGGCCGAGGAAGTCGCTGAGCGTCGCGGGCGTGTCAGTCTGGCCGAAGTCGAGGCGCTGGCCAAAGCCGCTGATCCGGTTCGCGGCTTCGCCAAGGCCCTGATCGAGCAGGCCAAGCGCAAGCAGCCAGCGGTGATCGCCGAAATCAAGAAGGCTTCGCCCAGCAAAGGCGTGATTCGCGAGAACTTCATTCCTGCCGACATCGCCAAAAGCTATGAGAAGGGCGGGGCGACCTGTCTGTCTGTGCTCACCGATATCGATTATTTCCAGGGTGCCGATGCGTATCTGCAACAGGCCCGCGCGGCGTGCAAACTGCCAGTGATCCGCAAGGACTTCATGATCGATCCTTACCAGATCGTCGAAGCGCGTGCGTTGGGCGCCGATTGCATCCTGTTGATCGTCTCCGCGCTGGACGACGTGAAAATGGCCGAGCTGGCAGCGGTCGCCAAGAGCGTCGGTCTGGACGTTCTGGTTGAAGTGCATGACGGCGATGAGCTGGAGCGGGCATTGAAAACCCTCGACACGCCGCTGGTCGGCATCAATAACCGCAACCTGCACACCTTCGAGGTCAATCTCGAAACCACGCTGGATTTGCTGCCGCGTATTCCCCGCGATCGTCTGGTCGTCACCGAAAGCGGCATTTTCAATCGTGCGGATGTCGAGCTGATGGAAATCAGCGATGTCTATGCCTTCCTGGTCGGCGAAGTGTTCATGCGCGCCGAACAGCCTGGCGCGGAATTGCAGCGTTTGTTCTTCCCGGAACGCGGCACCCTGATCAATGCCTCCACGGCTGACTGATCAGCGTCTGGCGGGATTTGCTTCGACAGTTGTTACAGAGGATCACCATGTCTGACCTGGTTATTGATATCTGCGTCGAAGCAGGCCTGCAGGCCGAGCAGGATTTGCTGGCTAAAGTGTGCGCTGGCGATGCCGATTACGGCCTGTTGCTGTGGCGTCCACTGGATCGCGCGTTGGTCATGCCGCGCCGCATGAGTCGTCTGCCGGGCTTCACCGAAGCCAGCGAAACGTTGGCTGACAGTGGCTGGCCGATCCTGTTGCGCGAAAGCGGCGGCGAGCCGGTGCCACAATCTTCAGCCACGGTGAACATCGCGCTGGTGTACGCCCAACCCGCCAGCGACCTTGATCGCGACCGCATCGAAATTGCCTACCGACGTTTGTGTCAGCCGATTCTCGATGTCTTGAGTGACCTGGGTGGCGCTGCATCGCTGGGCGAGGTGGAAGGCGCGTTTTGCGATGGACGTTTCAACGTCAACCTCGACGGCCGCAAAATGGTCGGCACGGCCCAGCGCTGGCGGCAGAGCCAGGGCGGCACAAGGCCGGTCGTGCTTGCCCACGGCGCACTGCTGGTGGATAACGAGCGCCAGGAAATGGCGGCGGCGGTCAATCGCTTCAATGAAATCTGCGAGCTGGAACAGCGGGTTCGGGCCGACAGTCATATTGCGTTGCGCGAGGCGTTTGCGGTTGAGGGTGTGCTGGAAAAGCTGGCGGATGTTTATGTGGCGATGCTTGCGCAGCTGGGTCACCGCGCATTCCCGTAGGACCGGCTTCAGCCGGGAGGGCATTCTCCTGAGCTCCCGGCTGAAATCGGCCCTACGGGTTGTGTGTTTGCTGCGCCCGCCCACGTTCACCGCGTCCCAAACACCACCATGGTCTTGCCTTTGACGTGGACCAGCTTCTGTTCCTCCAGTGCCTTGAGCACTCGGCCGACCATCTCCCTTGAGCAGCCTACGATCCGCCCGATTTCCTGGCGGGTGATCTTGATCTGCATACCGTCGGGATGCGTCATGGCGTCGGGTTGCTTGCACAAATCCAGCAACGTCCCCGCCACGCGGCCAGTGACGTCCAGAAACGCCAGATCGCCGACCTTGCGCGTGGTATTGCGCAGGCGCTGAGCCATCTGGCCACCGATGGCGTACAGGATGTCCGGTTCTTGCTGGGTCAATTCGCGGAATTTGCTGTAGCTGATTTCAGCCACTTCGCACTCGGTCTTGGCGCGTACCCAGGCGCTGCGCTCGGATTCTTGCCCCGCCGCTTCGAACAGCCCCAGTTCGCCGAAAAAATCACCGGTATTGAGGTAAGCGATGATCATCTCGCGGCCTTCATCGTCTTCGATGACCACCGTCACCGATCCCTTGACGATGAAAAACAGCGATTGCGCGGGGTCGCCCGCACAAATGATGTTGCTTTTGGCAGAACAGCGACGGCGCTGGGCGTGGGAGAGGAGCTTATCCAGATTCTTTATTTTGGGCGCGAGCGTGATAGCAACCATGCTTATTTTCCGAAAAAAGGTACGTCGCCGTAGGGCACTTGCATTGTTATCGGCAGCAACTCTCATTTACCGTAACCCGGACATCGAGATTCAGCGACATTTAGGAATTTTCCTACTTTTTTATTTCGAAAAGGCATTTAGGCCTGCATCCGGCCGGCGCTTGCCCCGTGCTAAGCTGGCGACCCTTTTTTAGCAGTGGAGTCCCGGCGATGAAGGCACGCATTCAATGGGCTGGTGAAGCCATGTTCCTCGGTGAATCCGGCAGCGGTCATGTGGTAGTCATGGATGGCCCGCCCGAAAGCGGCGGTCGCAACCTGGGTGTGCGGCCCATGGAAATGGTGCTGATCGGCCTGGGTGGCTGCAGCAACTTCGACGTGGTCAGCATTCTCAAGAAGTCCCGCCAGCCAATCGAGAGCTGCGAAGCTTTCCTGGACGCCGAGCGCGCCACTGAAGATCCCAAGGTCTTCACCAAGATCCATCTGCATTTCGTGGTCAAGGGTCGCGGCTTGAAAGAAGCCCAGGTCAAGCGTGCCATCGAGCTGTCAGCCGAGAAGTATTGCTCGGCGTCGATCATGCTCGGTAATGCGGGCGTCGAGATTACCCACGATTACGAAATCATCGAATTGGGCTGAAACCGGTGGTCGGCGCGACTGCGCCGAATGGCGGCAAGCCCTGTTCAGACATCCAATTATCATAAAAGCGGCGCACACTCTGGCAGACGGCTTCTGACGTCTGCATAATGCGCCACTTTTTCAGGGCGCAGGTCGCAGCGGTTTTTGCGATCGTGCCCGAACGGACAACCAAAATCGCCAACGCGAAGAGGTGTTAACCGTCCTACGCAGCTGAGCCAGGCTCATCTGACGGGCATGCTTGATCACGTGGCCTGGGCCGCACATATATAGAGAGTTTTTAACGGTGAAAAGCAAACTCAAGCTCCACGGGTTCAATAACCTGACAAAGACCTTGAGCTTCAACATTTATGACATCTGCTATGCGGAAACTCCGCAGGACCAGCAGGCGTACGTCGAGTACATCAATAGTGTGTACGACGCTGAACGCCTGACGCGGATTCTCACCGATGTTGTCGATATCATTGGCGCCAACATCCTGAATATCGCCCGTCAGGATTACGATCCGCAAGGTGCCAGCGTGACCATCCTCATCTCCGAGCAGCCGGTGACGCCTACCGAAAGCCAGATTGAAGAGTCGCCGGGCCCGCTGCCGGAAACCATTCTGGCGCACCTCGACAAGTCCCACATCACGGTCCACACCTATCCGGAAATCCACCCGGTAGATGGCATCGCGACGTTCCGCGTGGACATCGATGTTTCCACCTGTGGCGTTATTTCACCGCTCAAGGCGCTGAACTATCTGATCCACAAGTTCGAATCGGACATCGTGACGGTCGACTATCGCGTGCGTGGCTTTACGCGTGATGTCGAGGGCAAGAAGCATTTCATCGACCACGAGATCAACTCCATTCAGAACTACCTCTCCGAAGACACGCGCAACGGTTACCAGATGACCGACGTGAACGTGTACCAGGAGAACCTGTTCCACACCAAAATGCTGCTCAAGGAATTCGAACTGGATAATTACCTGTTCGGCGATGCGACCAGCAATCTTTCAACTGAGCAGCGCGATCAGGTGACTGCCAAGGTGAAACACGAAATGCTGGAAATCTTTTACGGACGCAACGTCGTCCTCTAAGTTTCAAGCAGCAAAAAAGGCGCTTCTTCGAGGCGCCTTTTTTATGGGTGTGAGATTTGCAGTCCGGCAGATTACGGGTTTCTGGATTTGAGTTGCTGAACATAGTGCTGAAGGCTGCCGGTGATGAACAGGCAGTACGCCAACAGTTCCAGTCCTTCTTCAGTGGTGGTTTTCGCCAGGCGCTGATAACCCTCTTGCAAGATGTGATGCCACAAGGTGCCCATGCCGAAGATCCGTGAGAACACCAGCACTCCAAGGCCGGCGACGATCATGGTAAAGCTGGTCTGACGCGTAAAGTTCGCCAGCGCTGAAAGGGTTTGCTGGCGGTTGTCGCGTTTGCCAACGGCTTTGAAGATGCAGATCGCAGCGGTCGCCAGGGCGGGCCATAACCAGAAGCTGTGACTAATGGGGTCGAACAAGCCATCAAGTTCGCGGATCAACATACAGGCGAAGAATCCACCCGCGAGGGCATTCAGCCCTTTTTGTGCGTCAGTGCCACGGCTGAACCAGAACAATCCGGCACAGATCGCCAGCATCAGTTCCTGACCAATCTCGGTAAAAGAGACTTCGAGCATTTGCGTGTTGGCGATAGCGATGTCGAGATAGATCAAGCCAAAGCCAGCGCACACCAGCGCGATGAACAGCAGAAAGAAGATTGCGGTTTTCTTCAGTTGCTGCAGGTCGCTCTGCAGAGTCTGATCCTGATGCCGTGCTGCGGAAGACGCCGTGGAGGCAGTTGAAGTGTTGCTGTGCGGGCTGGACATTGCGGCCTCCTGGAAAAAGTCCCGATAGGGTACGCAGTCCAGGCCAGGCTTGAAACCCAATGATAATAATAGTGATTATCGGAAATGGTAATAATTTGAAACAAAAGGCGCCCGGATAGCAGGCGCCTTCAATGGCGCGTTATATACGGTAGGTACTTTTTGTCATCACTTTGGCCAGCACGCTCATGCCAAACTTGATCGGCGCGGGAAAACGAAAACCACCGGCATCCAGCGCACTTTCCGCATGGCGCTCCTCATCGATACGCATCTGTTGCAGGATCGCGCGGGACTTTTCATCCTCGGCGGGGATCTGCTCCAGATGTTCGTTGAGGTGTTTGCAGACCTGATCTTCAGTTGCCGCCACGAAACCCAGGCTGACCTTGTCGCTGATCAGTCCTGCCACAGCGCCAATCCCGAACGACATGCCGTAAAACAGCGGGTTCAGCACACTGGTGTGGCTGCCCAGCTGATGAATGCGTTGTTCGCACCAGACCAGATGATCGATTTCTTCTTCGGCCGCGTGTTCCATGGCCGCGCGCACGTTGGGCAGCTTGGCGGTCAAGGCCTGGCCTTGATACAGCGCCTGTGCGCAGACTTCGCCGGTATGGTTGATGCGCATCAGCCCGGCGACGTGGCGGGTGTCGACGTCGCTCATCTCGGCTTCAGGTTGGACGATGGCGGGCGATGGCCGATAGGAGTAACCCTTGGATGGCAACAATGTGCGCATCGCGGCATCGGCCTGCAATAGCAGACGATCAATAGGGGAGTAGTGACGTTCGGTAGCCATGAGAACCTCCGGGAAAACCATGGCGGCAGTCTACCGCAATCAGGCGAGGGAGGTTTGAGCTGGATCAGCCCGCCGCGCGGCCATCAACGGCCTGCGGCGGACTTCAAGTGCTTGAAACTGGGCCAATCAGCCCGGCGGCCAGTGCATCTGGCGCTGACCCAGAACATGCATGTGAATGTGATAAACGGTCTGCCCGCCTAACTCATTGCAGTTCATGACGACACGAAAGCCATCGTCACAGCCCAGTTCCTTGGCGAGGCGTTTGGCGGTGAACAGGATATGACCCGCCAGGCCCTTGTCGTCTTCGGTCAGGTCATTGAGGGTGCGGATCGGCTTTTTCGGAATGACCAGAAAATGCACCGGCGCCTGGGGCGCAATGTCGTGAAAGGCCAATACCTGGTCATCTTCATAGATGATCTTGGCGGGTATTTCCCGGTTGATGATCTTGGTAAACAAAGTATCCACAGCCATTTGCTCCTTGTGGGTGGATGTTGAGTCGCTGATTGGTTGACTGAGCGAGCGCATTCGAGTGTATCGATGCCGCCTTGGCGCGCCCAGCCGTTTGTCAGTCAGCGTGGGCAGTAAGATTTGTTGATCAACCCGACGATGCTGCGGTTCAACCAGCGCGAACCGAAACGCGGGCAGAACGCCAACAGCTTGTTGCGCCAACCCGGAATGATCACGGCACGGTTTTTCGCCAGGGCGCGGACGGCATACAACGCAACTTCTTCGGGGCTCATCATGCGTTTGCTACGCTCGAGCTTTTCACTTTGCAGCTGGGCGGTGCGCATGAAGGACGTGCGGGTCGGGCCTGGGCAAAGCACGGAAACCTTTATCCCGGTCTTCTTCACTTCTTCGCGCAAGCCTTCGGAGAAATGCAGAACATAAGCCTTGCTGGCGTGATAAGCGCTCATCCACGGGCCGGGACTGAATGCCGCAACCGAAGAAACATTGAGGATCTGCCCGCCACCTTGCAGCGCCATCAGATTGCCGACGGTGTGACACAAACGGGTCAGCGCAAGGATGTTCAAGTCGATCAAGTCCTGCTCAAGCCCCCAGTCCTGCGCCAGGAACGGGCCACTGGTGCCGATGCCGGCACAATTGACCAGCAGGTCGATCTGATGAGCGCCTTCTTCTTCCAGCTCCAGAAGAAAACCGGACAGACGCAAGGGTTCGCCCAGATCGCAGGCGCGAAACAGCACCTCGACGCCAAATCGCTGAGTCAGCTCGATGGCGACGGTTTCCAGCAAGTCACGCTGACGCGCCACCAGAATCAGACTGCGCCCCCGGCGTGCCAGCGCTTCAGCCATTGCCAGGCCGATGCCGCTGGACGCGCCAGTAATCAAGGCGTAACGGGTCATGCATTTCTCCATTCAACGTGCAGCCAACCACAATTCATCATGAAACATGAAGTCGGACTATTTATTCACTTCGCTTTCTATGACGGTATCGGAGTCTTCATCGCTCGGCGTCGCGGCGTCATCGTCATAAGGCAGCGATTGCTCGTACTCGACGGTTGAGTTTTCCAGCTCCGCCTGAATAGCGCTGAAGCCACCGACGATACCTGCGGTAATGATCAGGGCGAGGAAGGCGACCCACAGCCACGCCAGAACCTTCACCGACTGGCTATTGGGCGGCGCAGGCGGGCCGTATTGATTTGCGCCTTGATTGCCCGGCATCACGATGATCAAAATCGGGAAGATGCTGTTGACGAAGGGAATCAGGTTCAACAGCAGCAGCCATCCCGACCAGCCGACGTCATGCAGGCGCTGCACGCCGATCTGGACGCTGATGACCAGGAAGGCGACAAAGGCCACGGTGGCGAGCAGTCCGCCGCCAATCAGCGAAACGCTCATGACGCCGGCGCAAAGTGCCGCGACCAATAATGCCGCAACCATCAGCACCAGGCTCCAGGCCAGATAACGCACCCGGCCGATGCGCCCCTGCACGCTGAACACCTTGAGTGTCGAATATTGCAGCGTCGCGGCGCCAACCGGTGCGCGCGGCGGCGCATACGGCGAGGCTGCATAGGCGCTGGCAGGTTCTGCATAGGCGCGTGGTTCTTCGATTTCTTCCAGGCTGAGGCTGATCGCCGGGTCCGTCTCGATGCGTGCTTCGACCCCGGCGTTGGTCAGCGCGCTGATATAGCTCAGGGCATCGGAATGCGTAAGGCCACGCTTGAGCGCAATCGGCTTGCCGCTGAACAGCTTTTCCACCGCCGAGGTTTCACTCTTGAACAGCTGCGCAAGGTTTAGCTTGGCAGTTTGCAGGTCAACGCCGGTGCGCAGCTGCCCATCGAACACAATCTTGTAGAGGGTATCGGCCATGGTTGGCTTCCTTGTCTTGAAATAAATGCGACGCGAGCGATCACGCTTCCGAGGGCGCGAGGCTTTATGTCATAAATCAGCGGGGCCAGAGGCCAGCCAGTCGAGCACTTGCACGTTGGGCATTTCGGTATTCGGCGTCCAGACGCTGGATCAACTCCTCGACACTTGGCAGATCCGAGATCCCGCCCACTCCCTGACCTGCCGACCACACGGTTTTCCAGGCCTTGGCTTCATCGCTGATGGGCTTGAGCTTCGAAGCGGAATCCACGTCGCCCTTGCCTTGCAGTGTTGCCAGGTCGAACCCGGCATTTTCCAGGCTTTGACGCATGAAGCTGGCTGGCACCCCGGAAACGGCGGCGGTGTGCACGATATCGACGGCTTTGGACGACAGCAACATGTCTTTGTAGGCTTGCGGTGCCTGGCTCTCGCGGGTCGCAATGAATCGTGTGCCCAGATACGCCAGGTCCGCCCCCAGCAATTGCGCTGCGAGGATTTCATGGCCATGGTTCAGACAACCGGCGAGCAGCAGGGTTTTGTCGAAGAACTGGCGAATTTCCGCAATCAGTGAAAAAGGGCTCCACGTTCCGGCATGTCCGCCAGCGCCGGCCGCGACCGCAATCAATCCATCGACGCCAGCTTCGGCCGCTTTTTCGGCATGCCGCCGCGTGGTGACGTCATGGAAAACCAGCCCGCCGTAACGGTGCACGGCATCCACCAGTTCCTTTACCGCGCCCAGGCTGGTAATCACAATGGGTACTTTGTGCTCGATACAAATCGCCAGATCCGCCTGCAAGCGGGGATTGCTGTGGTGGACGATCAGGTTTACCGCATACGGCGCGGGCTTTTCCAGCTGTGCCAGACCGGCTTCGATTTCTTCCAGCCAGCTTTTGAAACCGCTGCTTTCCCGCTGATTGAGGGCCGGAAAGCTGCCCACGATCCCGTTGCGGCAACAAGCCAGAACGAGATCGGGATTGGAAATCAGAAACATCGGGGCAACCACCAGCGGCAGACGCAGGCGTTGTTCAAGCGAAACTGGCAGTGACATGAACGGTTCCCGGGTGCTGTAAGAGTCTTTATTAAAGCCTAGAAAGGTTTAACCACCACCAATATGACGATGGCCAGCAAAATCACTACAGGGATTTCATTGAACCAGCGATAGAACACGTGGCTGCGGCCGTTCTCGCCACGGGCGAAGCGTTTGACCTGCGCGCCGCAGACATGGTGATAGCCGATCAGCAGCACCACCAGCGTCAGTTTGGCGTGCATCCAGCCCTGACTCATGTAGCCCGGCACCAGGCTGATCAGCCAAATGCCGAACACCAGCGTCGCGATCATCGCCGGGCCCATGATGCCCCGGTACAGCTTGCGCTCCATGGTGCAGAAGCGTTCACGGCTTACGGCGTCTTCGCTCAGGGAGTGGTAGACGAAAAGTCTCGGCAAGTAGAACAGGGCTGCAAACCAGCAGACCATTGAAACGATGTGAAAAGCTTTGATCCATAAAAGCATTTTTAGTTATTCCCAGGTTCACGGTGCGCAAATAGTAGTGGCTTGAGCGTCCATACGTCACGTTGTCGGTTGTCGCAGACGCGTTACGCCCATATTATCGACGGCTTTCCAGTTGGCACGCAGAGGGCAGGGTTATGGTCAAGGTCGGTATCGTCGGCGGCACGGGTTACACCGGAGTCGAATTGCTGCGTTTGTTGGCACAGCATCCGCAAGCTGAAGTGGTCGTCATCACTTCCCGATCCGAGGCCGGTCTGCCTGTCGCCGACATGTACCCGAATTTGCGAGGCCATTACGACGGCCTGGCGTTCAGCGTGCCGGACGTGAAAACCCTGGGTGCCTGCGACGTGGTCTTCTTCGCCACACCGCACGGGGTTGCCCACGCGTTGGCGGGCGAACTGCTCGACGCCGGGACCAAGGTCATCGACTTGTCCGCCGACTTTCGTCTGCAGGATCCTGTGGAATGGGCCAAGTGGTACGGCCAGCCCCATGGCGCGCCTGAGCTGCTTGAACAAGCGGTGTACGGTTTGCCGGAAGTCAATCGCGAGCAGATCAAACAGGCGCGCCTTATTGCTGTTCCGGGCTGCTACCCGACCGCGACTCAGCTGGGTTTCCTGCCATTGCTCGAAGCAGGCATCGCCGATAACACGCGCTTGATCGCCGACTGCAAATCCGGCGTGAGCGGCGCGGGTCGTGGTTTGAGCCTGGGCTCGCTGTATTCCGAGGCCAACGAAAGCTTCAAGGCCTACGCCGTTAAAGGCCACCGTCACTTGCCGGAAATCACCCAGGGTTTGCGTCGTGCAGCGGGTGGCGATGTCGGTCTGACGTTCGTGCCTCACTTGACGCCAATGATCCGCGGTATTCACTCCACGCTGTACGCAACGGTGACTGACAAGTCCATCGATCTGCAGGCGCTGTTCGAAAAGCGCTACGCCAACGAACCGTTCGTCGACGTGATGCCCGCCGGCAGCCACCCGGAAACCCGCAGCGTGCGCGGTGCCAACGTGTGCCGCATTGCCGTGCATCGTCCACAAGGCGGTGATCTGGTGGTGGTGCTGTCGGTTATCGACAATCTGGTCAAAGGCGCGTCGGGCCAGGCGGTGCAGAACATGAACATCCTGTTCGGTCTGGACGAGAAGCTGGGTCTTTCCCATGCGGGGATGATGCCGTAAGAGCAGCTTTTAGCTGCGAGCTTCAAGCGGCAAGAGGCAGGTGCAAGCGCTTGTGGCTTGCCGCTTGAAACTTGCCGCTGCTCCAGAATAGTTGACCGATTTTGTCGGAGAAGCGGATAATGCGCGTCATTACGCATTATGACGGCTTAGCGCCGGGAGATATCTAACATGAGCGTCGAATCCTTCACTCCAACGGCTTTGCAATTCACCCACGGTGCCGCGCACAAAGTGAAAAGCCTGGTCGATGAAGAGGGCAATGATCGCCTGAAGCTACGTGTCTTCGTGACAGGTGGCGGCTGTTCCGGTTTTCAGTATGGCTTCACCTTTGATGAAGACGTCGCGGACGATGACACCATCGTCGAGCGCGAAGGCGTAAGCCTGGTGGTTGATCCAATGAGCTTCCAGTATCTGGCGGGTGCAGAAGTGGACTACCAGGAAGGTCTGGAAGGCTCGCGCTTCGTGATCAAGAATCCGAATGCATCCACCACTTGTGGTTGCGGCTCGTCCTTCTCGATCTGACTGGCTGGCAGTACACATGAAAACGCCGCGCATATGCGCGAGCTTTCAGCCCGGGTCGATCAGGCCGGGTAAATCGCGCCCAGTACTCGCAGGCCCTTGGCGCCGGTGACCGTCGGACGGTTGGCGGGCACACCTTCCAGGCAGCAATGCGCCAGCCACGCGAAGGCCATTGCCTCAACCCAGTCCGGATCAACACCAAAGGCTTCGGTGCTGCTGACTTTGGTATTGGGCAGCAATTGCGCCAGTCGGTCTGTCAGCGCCACGTTGTGAGCGCCGCCGCCGCAGATCAGCAGTTCCTTGGTTTCGGACTGCGCGGATTGCAGGGATTCAGTGATCGTCAGCGCCGTCAGCTCCATCAACGTGGCCTGGACGTTTTCCGGCGCCAGAGTCGGCAGCTGGAACAGGTGATGGTGCAGCCAGCCAAGATTGAACACTTCGCGACCGGTACTTTTCGGGCCCTTGGTCAGGAAAAACTGATCGCTGAGCAAGGACTTGAGCAGCGCAGGATCAACTTGCCCGCTGGCACCCCAGGCGCCGTCCTGGTCATAACTCTGGCCGCGCTGGGATTGAATCCATGCATCGAGCAGCACGTTGCCGGGACCGCAATCGAATCCAGTGACCGGCGAGTCCAGCTCGATCAGGCTCAAGTTGCTGAAGCCGCCGATGTTCAGTACTGCGCGGCGATCCTTGTTGTCGTCGAACAGCGCCTCATGGAACGCAGGCACCAGCGGAGCGCCCTGGCCACCTGCCGCGATATCGCGACGGCGGAAGTCACTGACGACCGTGATCTCGGTGAGCTCTGCAAGCAGCGCCGGGTTGCCGATCTGCACGCTGAACCCGCGCGCGGGTTCGTGGCGGATGGTCTGGCCATGGCTGCCGATGGCGCGGATCTGGCCCGCAACCATGTTCTGCTCGCTGAGCAGTGTCAGTACGCCCTTGGCTGCAAGCTGTACCCACTTCTGCTCGGCAATGCCGGCGCGCGCCAGTTCATCCGGGCCGCTGGAACACAGCCCCAGCAGCTCTGCGCGCAAGTCGTCAGGCATTGGAATGTAGTGGGTCGCCAGCAGTCTCGGCCGGTCGTCTTGCTCCAGCAGGGCTATATCGATCCCATCAAGGCTGCTGCCGGACATCACACCAATATAGAAGAAGGCCATGGCTTATCGTTTGCTCGAGGCCAGCGTGGTGGCCTTTTCCTGGTCCATGCGAGCCATTAACGGCTGGCTCTGCTGCATGAACCGCTGTTTTTCGGATTTGGCGATTGGATCCGCCATCGGCAATTTCTGACCCAGTGGGTCAACGTGCACGCCATTGACCTGGAACTCATAATGCAAATGAGGTCCTGTCGACAGGCCGGTGGTACCAATATAGCCGATCACCTGACCTTGTTTGACACTGCCGCCGGTTTGTATGCCTTTGGCAAAACCCTGCATGTGGCCGTACAGCGTCCGATAGGTCTCGCCGTGCTGGATGATCACGGTATTGCCGTAGCCGCCACGGCGGCCTGCAAGCAGCACCTTGCCATCGCCGGTCGCCTTGATCGGCGTGCCGCGCGGGGCTGCATAGTCAACGCCTTTGTGGGCGCGGATCTTGTTCAGGATCGGGTGCTTGCGGCCCATGGAAAACATCGAGCTGATGCGAGCAAAGTCCACCGGAGTACGGATGAATGCCTTGCGCATGCTGTTGCCGTCAGCCGTGTAGTAATTGGTATTGCCTTGCTTGTTGGTATAGCGAACCGCGGAATAGGACTTGCCGTGGTTGGTGAAGCGGGCGGACAGAATGTTGCCGGTGCCGACCGTCTTGCCGTTCACGACTTTCTGCTCGTAGATCACGTCGAATTCGTCACCCTTGCGGATGTCCTGGGCGAAGTCGATGTCGTAACCGAAAATGTTCGCCATATCCATGGTCATGGTATGGGACAGGCCCGCGCGCTGCGCGGATTGCGAGAGCGAGCTGTTGATCACGCCATGGACATAGGCGTTACGCATGTTGGGCTTGCTGATTTCACGGCCGAAGGTATAGCCCTTGTCGGTCCGGGAAAGGCTGATGCTTTCCAGTTCGCTGATCTTGCTGTGCAGCTGCTTTAGCTGGCCTTCAGGGGAAAGCTCGAACTGCAGGATCTGGCCGTTTTTCAACTGGCTGAATTGCTTGGCCTGCTTGTCGCTGGCCAGGACCTCATGCACGGTCGTGGCCGGCAGCCCGACTTTTTCGAAGAGCGTGGAGAGGGTGTCACCTTTGGCGACTGCAACTTCCCGGTGATTCGCGTTCTTGGCGGCGACTGCAGGCGTCTTCGGCTGCGGTGCAGCCTCCTTGGCGGAGTCTGCGGTGGCGTTTTCCTGAACTTCTTCAGCGCCATTGTCGATCTGGGCAAACGGAGATTCGGTAGTGTCCTGTGTGGCTTGAACCGATTCTTGAGCGTCTTGTTGTTCTGTGAGCTGATCTGTGGGGATTTCCAGATCAAGATTCAGCGTGGTTTTTTTAGCTTCAACGTCACTTGAAGGGAATACCAGAAGAGCCAGGCTCAGCAAGGCGGCGATGCCGCTTGCAGCGAGCAGGTGGGTCTTCGGATAAAGCGGAGGCGCTTTAGGCGGTGTATTCATAGGTAATTTTGACTTTGAAAAGATGAATTGGAAAAGATGAATGACATGATGAAGATGAAATAACTGTATAAAATATAACCAAAACCTGCTCGAGGCAACCCTGCCAAACGTTTCAATTTATGATTCGGCGGCGGGTGCTGGGCAAAACTTTGTAAACGGGCCCTGATCTTGTATGGTTGGACCCCTTTAAATAGGCGATGACGGGGCTTATATGAAGTCGGTTGAAGAGCAGCTGGCGCTAATCAAGCGCGGGGCGGATGAACTCCTGGTCGAGGCTGAGCTGATTACCAAGCTCAAGCGCGGCCAGCCACTACGTATTAAAGCCGGGTTCGACCCAACGGCACCTGATCTGCATCTGGGTCACACCGTGCTTATTAATAAGCTGCGTCAGTTTCAGGATCTTGGTCACCAGGTCATCTTCCTGATCGGTGACTTCACCGGCATGATCGGTGATCCAAGCGGCAAGAGCGCAACGCGTCCGCCGCTGACTCGCGAGCAGGTGCTGGATTACGCCGAAACCTACAAGTCCCAGGTCTTCAAGATCCTCGATCCGGCGAAAACCGAGGTGGCATTCAACTCCACCTGGATGGATCAGCTGAGCCCTGCAGATTTCATTCGGCTGTCTTCGCAATACACCGTGGCGCGGATGCTCGAGCGCGACGACTTCGATAAGCGTTATAAAACCAACCAGCCCATCGCTATCCACGAATTCCTCTATCCGCTGGTCCAGGGTTACGACTCCGTTGCGTTGCGTGCAGATGTCGAGCTGGGCGGCACCGACCAGAAATTCAATCTGCTGATGGGGCGCGAGTTGCAGCGCGCTTATGGGCAGGAAGCGCAATGCATTCTGACCATGCCGTTGCTTGAAGGGCTGGACGGCGTTAAGAAGATGTCCAAGTCTCTGGGTAACTACGTAGGTATCCAGGAAGCGCCAGGCATTATGTACAGCAAGCTGGTTTCGATTCCCGATGCGCTTATGTGGCGCTACTTCGAGCTGCTGAGCTTCCGCTCCATGGAGGAAATCAACGGCTTCAAGGCGGATTGCGAAGCCGGTGCCAATCCGCGTGACATCAAGATCAAGCTTGCTGAAGAAATCGTGGCGCGTTTCCATGGCGAAGAAGCTGCAGCTTCTGCGCACCGATCGGCGGGCAATCGCATGAAAGAAGGCGAGTTGCCGGACGATCTGCCAGAGATCGCGTTGACTGCTGCTGAAGATATGCCGATCGCCGCTGTCCTTAATAAGGCAGGCTTGGTGAAGAACTCTGCAGTGGCGCGTGATCTGTTGGCGTCAGGCGGTGTGCGTATAGATGGTGAGGTAGTGGATCGCGCCTTCGTATTCAAGCTGGGCGCGACACATGTCTGTCAGGCGGGGAAGAAGGCTTTCGGGCGTATCACGCTTAATTTGGAATAAGCGTGAATTAACGGTTGACGGCCTCTCGAATCTGTCTATAATTCGCACCTCTTCCGGAGCAGATGAAACGGAAAACTCCTTGATAATCAAGTAGTTAGCCGGTTTGATTGGCGAGGAAGAGGTTTCGATGAGTTGATCGAAAGCGGTGAAAAAAGGGGATTGACAGCCGGTTGTAACGCTGTAGAATTCGCCTCCCGCTAACGAGCAACGCGAAGTTGATCGAAGCGCAAGTGGTTGAAGTTGTTAAAGAATCTTACGGGAAACTTTGAAAACTTCTGAAAATAACCACTTGACAGTAACTGGCGCTGCTGTAGAATGCGCGCCTCGGTTGAGACGAAAGAATCAACCCACCGCTCTTTAACAATTGAATCAAGCAATTCGTGTGGGTGCTTGCGCTGTCAGACTGAGATCAACTGATTATCAGCAACGTAAGTTACTCCGCGAGAAATCAAAGAAATAACCAACGATTGCTGAGCCAAGTTTAGGGTTTTCTCAAAACCCAAAGATGTTTGAACTGAAGAGTTTGATCATGGCTCAGATTGAACGCTGGCGGCAGGCCTAACACATGCAAGTCGAGCGGCAGCACGGGTACTTGTACCTGGTGGCGAGCGGCGGACGGGTGAGTAATGCCTAGGAATCTGCCTGGTAGTGGGGGA
>NZ_ATLO01000044.1 GCF_000416235.1 Pseudomonas sp. CFII64
CCCCGAAGACGCCGGTGCAAGCGCTGAAGATGTCTGTGGCAAACCCGACGCCTTCCCGGACAAGTCGGGGCCTACCAACTGAACGTTCCATTCTGAATAAAAGTGATCAAGGCGTTGTTTATTTTATATTTAAGTAAAGCCTGGGTTCGATGTGGGACTGATATTTATGTTTGCGATAATGTAGAGGCCGTTGATCGCAAATCATTCTTGAGGGAGTTCATGCATTGATTGTGTGGCGAGTGTGTTTAATCTAGGCTTTTTAATACGCTTAATCTGGAAGCCAAGGCGCGCCACTCAAAAAGGGAGTTTTATCATGAACAGATCTGGTGAGGTTGAAGCGGAATTTACTATACCTATAGAGGGTCTTGTGCACGAGGTTTTCGGAGTGGCTCGCCATTCGAATGGGACAATGTATATCGCTTTGACTGGCAGTCGAGGTAAGGCTGGGAGTGAAGATGATTTTATTGCAGTCGCCCGTCTGGGGGCCGACAACCTGCCGGATCCCACGTTTGGTGTTGACGGGATATGCGAGGTCAGCTTTGCATCACGATGCAATACTGGCCATGGGCGTTTGGGGTATATCCATGGTGCTAAAGGAGGACGGAGGTGTTGTTGTCATTGCTCGGGACAAAATTGCTGGTGATCCTCTGGTTGCTGGATTAGCGCGATTTACAGCTGATGGCAAGCTGGATGAAACATTTGGGAAGAACGGAGTACTCGTACATTATTTAATTCGCAGCAAGCTGATTGAGCAGCCTGTCAGATCTCCAGATGTTGCCGGTAATGAGTGGCGTAATCGAATGATGGAGAGCCGTAGTCAAGTTGTCTCTTCGTCGTCCTGGCTTTACTTGTTTGAGACAAGATCACTTCTTGGCAGCCCGGGACCAGGGGTTGTCGCGAGGTTTCTGCCCAACGGCATCTGGGATAAAGATTTCGGTGAAGGTGGCCTTGCACTTGTCGCGCCGTCAGACCCTGCAGAACTTGCCGTAATACTGCGTTCTCTAACTGTGTTATCCGACAGTGCAATTGCCATGTGTGGCAATGTAATCGATGCTGCGGGACGGAGTAGGGGACTGATCGCCAGATATTTGAAATCGGGGCAGCCCGATGAATCATTTGGTGATAAAGGATTCGTATTTATTGATCCGCCACAGGCCGCTCCGGGAGTAAATGTTAGTTTGCTATTCGAGGGCATCGCAGAGGGGGCTGACTCGTCCATCATATGTGTAGGCCATACCCTTGTTTACAGTTCTGAATATTCTGACTATGGAGTTATTGTTCATCTTGATAAGGCCGGTGCTCACATGCCCTCTTTCAATGATGGGAAGCCGGTCGAGTTTAGTGTATCGGGACATGGTGACAACTTTACTTGTGTTGCGCAGCAGGCAGACAACAAAATCGTGGCGGCTGGATATGCAGAAATTTTGGATGTTTCTCCAGATCAGGTTGAGTTTCTAGTTGCGAGATTTAATTCTGATGGTACTAGGGATCTTTCTTTTGCGGGGCGAGGTTGGACCACTAAAGCCTATAAGTCGGGCATCAATTATCTTAGATCGATGATGCTGGATAATAATCTTATCGTAATCGCGGGTACTCACGACGGGCTTGAAATTCCCGTAATAGTGAGTTTTAGGACGTAACCATAGCGACTGATTCACTAGCATAGCTAGATCGCCCGATGCATACAAAAACGGCGACCGTGCGGTCGCCGTTTTTAATCAGGTCTGTCCCCCCCTACTTAGCCGGGTAAATCTGATCGAAAACCCCGCCATCATTGAAGTGAGTCTTCTGCACGGTGCGCCAGTCGCCGAAGGTTTTCTCAACCGACAGGAAGTCGACTTTCGGGAAGCGATCGGTGTATTTGGCCAGTACAGCCGGGTCACGTGGACGCAGGTAGTTGGCGGCGGCGATTTCCTGGCCTTCAGGCGACCACAGGTACTTCAGGTATTCCTCGGCAGCGGCGCGGGTGCCTTTCTTGTCGACGACTTTGTCGACCACGCTCACTGGCGGCTCGGCTTCTGCGGAGACGCTTGGGTAAATCACCTCGAACTGGTCGCGACCAAACTCGCGGGCAATCATTTCCGCTTCGTTTTCAAAAGTGATCAGCACGTCGCCGATCTGGTTGGTCATGAAGGTCGTGGTCGCGCCGCGACCGCCGGTATCCAGCACCGGCACATGGCCGAACAGCTCGCCGACGAATTTCTTCGCTGCTGCTTCGTCGCCGCCATTCTTCAGGGTGTAACCCCAGGCCGACAGGTAGGTGTAGCGGCCATTACCCGAGGTTTTCGGGTTGGGCACGATCACTTCAACGCCGCTTTTGATCAGGTCAGGCCAGTCTTTCAGGGCTTTGGGGTTGCCCTTGCGCACGATGAACACGGTCGCGGAGGTGAACGGCGCGCTGTTGTTCGGCAGGCGGCTAACCCAGTTGTCCGGCACCAGCTTGCCATTGTCGGCCAGGGCATTGATGTCGGTGGCCATGTTCATGGTGATCACGTCGGCGGGCAGGCCGTCGATTACCGAGCGCGCTTGCTTGCTCGAACCACCGAACGACATCTGTACCGCGATATCTTCCTGATGATCGGCTTTCCAGTGCTTCTGGAACGCGGCGTTGTAATCCTTGTAGAAGTCACGCATCACGTCATACGACACGTTCAACAGCGTCGGGGCGGCCTGAGCGGCGCTGCTCAGAGCCAGGCCTGCTGCCAGTAACGAGGCGGCGAAAAGTTTGTTCACTGCACATTCCTTTTGTAGATGATGTTTCTTATAGAGTTGATGGCTTATTGCCCGCGACTATAACTGGACAGCCTTAGGCCTTTATAGATTAAAAAATTATTGGGTTATGCCTTTTCGCTGACACGCGGAAACAGTTGATTGCCGCAACGCGAACAGAACGCCGCCCCGTGCTCATGGGTTTTCTTGGCGCATACCGGGCAATCGTGCTGCAACTGTTCGCCGCGCATGGCGTTGGCCAGCTCGGCGGTGAAGATCCCGGTGGGTACGGCAATGATCGAATAACCGGTAATCATCACCAGCGAAGACAGTATCTGTCCCAGCGGCGTCTTGGGCACGATGTCGCCGAAGCCGACGGTGGTCAGGGTCACGATGGCCCAATAAATTCCGGTGGGGATACTGGTGAAACCGTGTTCCGGTCCCTCAATCACATACATCAGGGTGCCGAAGACAATGACCAGCGTCGAAACGCTGACCAGAAACACGATGATTTTCTGTTTGCTGCCACGCAGCGCCGCCAGCAGATAGTTGGCCTGCTTCAGATAGGGGCTGAGCTTGAGCACTCGAAAAATACGCAGCATCCGCACGATCCGGATGATCAACAGGTATTGCGCATCGCTGTAATAAATCGCGAGGATCCCGGGCACGATGGCCAGCAGGTCCACCAGCCCATAGAAGCTGAATGCGTACTGCAGCGGTCGCGGCGAGCAGTACAGGCGCAGGATGTACTCGGCCAGAAATACCGCCGTGAAACCCCACTCGATATACGCCAGCAGGTCCGCGTAGTGGGCGTGGATCGTCGGGATACTGTCGAGGATCACAACGATCAGGCTGCACAGGATCACCGCCAGCAGGGTCTTGTCGAAGCGTCGCCCTGCGGGAGTGTCGGTCTGGAAAATGATGATGCGTAGCTGTTCGCGCCGACTGATGTCGCTGTCCATGGTGTCTACCGAGTAAAAAGTCGCGTGAGCCTATGAGGAATACGTCAGGCAACGCAAGCTTAGTTGGCTCCGTCAGGCGGGGTTGTTCGACTGAGGATTTGGCAGCACGGCGTAAAGCGATGGCAAGGCCGGGAAATCGCTTTCCCGGCCTTGCCCGTTTCAGACGCGGAATTGCTTGAGCAGGCTGTTGAGTTGCTCGCTCAGGGTGCGCAAGTGCAGGCTGGCGCCACTCGATTGCTCGGCGGCGATGGCCGTGGTTTGCGACAGTTGCGCGGCCTGGGTGACGTTCTGATTGATGTCCTCGACAACATGGGATTGTTGCAGCGTCGCGCTGGCAATCGAGGCGTTCAGGCTGTTGAGGTTGCGCAGCGCCTGGCTGATGGACGTCAGGCTCTGTCCGGCCTGATTGGCCTGCTCGATGGTCAGCTGGGACGAGCGGCTGCTGTCGGCAATGACTTTGACCGCTGCGTTGGAGTGGGTTTGCAGGCGCTCGATCATCGCCTGAATTTCAGCGGTGGATTTCTGCGTGCGCTGTGCCAACAAACGCACCTCATCGGCAACCACGGCAAACCCCCGACCCTGTTCGCCGGCCCGGGCGGCTTCGATGGCGGCGTTAAGGGCCAGCAGGTTGGTCTGCTCGGCGATGGAGCTGATGACCTCCAGGACGCTGCCGATCTGCGTGCTTTCTGCCGCCAGGGTGCGGATCACTTCCACGGCCTGATTGATCGTGCCGGACAGGTGGTCGATCTGGCGCAGGCTGCTGTCGATATTGACCTGGCCCTGATGTGCCTGGGCTTCAGCATCGCGCATTTCATTGGCCGCGTGCTCGGCATTCTTCGCCACGTCCTGCACGCCGTAGGTGACTTCATTGACGGCAGTGGCCACCAGCTCCATTTGTTGCGATTGCTGCTGGCTGCGCGCCTGGGCCTGTTCGGCGTTATGGCCCAGATCGGTGGAAGCCTGTTCAAGGCCGTTGGCAGAGGTTTGCAACTGGCTCACCACGCCGCGCAGCTTGGCGGTGAAAGCGTTGAAATGCCTCGCCAGTTGGGTGATTTCGTCGTTGCCGTGGGTTTGCAGCGTGCGGGTCAGATCGCTTTCACCACTGGCAATGTCAGCCATCGCCTGCACCGACTCGCGCAATGGCCGTACGATACTGCGACCGATCAGGATGACCAGCAATGCCATGACCAACACAATCGCCAGGCTGAACAACACGGCGCGCCAGACTTGCTGCTGGAACTCGGCCGAGACGTCGTCGACATAAACCCCGGAACCCAGAATCCAGCCCCAAGGGGCGAAGAGTTGCACATAGGAGATTTTTCTGACCGGCTCGCTGGCACCGGGCTTCGGCCAACGGTACTGGATCATCCCGGCGCCTTTGGACTTGGCTACTGCAACCATTTCATTAAAAAGCGCGAAACCGTCCGGGTCTTTGATTGCCGACAAGTCCTGGCCGACCAGCTTGACGCTGACCGGATGCATGATCATCACCGGGCGCAGGTCGTTGATCCAGAAATAGTCGTTCTGGTTATAGCGCAGGCTGCGAATGGCGTTGAGCGCCTGCTCCTGAGCCAGGTCCCTGGTGAGCGTGCCGGCCGTTTCCAGGCCGTGGTAGTACTCGAGAATGCCGCTGGCGGTTTGCACCACGTGCATGGTTTTCTGGGCTTTGGCGTCGTACAGATCGACATGAACCTGTCTGAGCATCGCGGCTGTCAGCGTGCACAGCATCAATACGGACACTATGAGAATCAGCCAGAGACGTCGGCTAATCGATAAGTTGCGCATAGTCATGACGATTACTCCGTATTTTTTTATTGTTGTCGCAGTCTGCGCCTAAACCAAGCGAGTGCGTCGAGGGCTATTTCAGACCCGGGTAATGAGAGCATCCATTCCGAAAGTCCTCTCCATACTGTCGGCCCACGACCGCCAAACGTGAGAGACGGTTCGTAACTTTTTGTAGGGAGAATCCACGTATAGCCAAAGGCTTACACGAAGTCGGGAAGTTCGCTCTATTGCTGTCCACCGCACAGGCCTAACATTGGATCCAACAACCGCAGCGAGGGAAGCGCTACGGGGTCAGGGATGATCGACCATTGCCAGGACGGCTACTGACAGGATGTCGGAATGGTCATACAAAAAACCCGCTTCGGCGGGTTTTTTGTCGTTCAGGATTTGGTCCAACGATCTAATCCGGCTCACAACCCTTGAGCACCAGCCGAATGATGGTCTGCGCGGCGGCCTCATAATCCGAGTCGTCGAGCTTTTCCTTGCCGGTGACCGTGGAGATCTGCCAGTCGAAATCGGCGTAGGTCTGGGTCGCAGCCCAGATGGTGAACATCAGGTGATGGGGATCGACCCCGGCGATCTGCCCGCTGTCGATCCAGGCCTGGATGCATTCGATATTGTGCCGCGCCTGGCCGTTGAGCTGTTCGACCTGCTCCGGTGTCAGATGCGGCGCGCCGTGCATGATCTCGCTGGCGAATACTTTCGAGGCAAACGGCAGCTCGCGGGAAATGCGGATCTTGGAGCGTATGTAGGCGCTGAGCACTTGCGCCGGAACACCCTCACGATTGAAGGGCGTGGAGGCACGCAGGATGGGCTCGATAATGCTTTCGAGCACCTCGCGATAAAGGTTTTCCTTGGACTTGAAGTAGTAATAGACGTTGGGTTTGGGCAGACCCGCCTTGGCGGCGATGTCGCTGGTCTTGGTGGCCGCAAATCCCCGGTCGGCGAACTCTTCACTGGCTGCACGCAGGATCAGCTCTTTATTGCGCTCGCGAATACTGCTCATAAACCAGAGGTTTCCTTGCCCGTTCAGCGGAGGCGCATGGTAGCACCGCCCTCACGCGAGCCTCAAGATCGCGGCACACGTCGGCACGGCTATGGTTCAATAGCGCGAGTTTGATTTCCATTGATTGTTTTAAGGATATTGCCTGTGGCTGCTGGAAGCTTGCTGACCCTTCTGGATGACATCGCAACGCTGCTTGACGATGTCTCGCTCGCTGCAAAGAAAACCGCCGGCGTGCTGGGTGACGATCTCGCGCTCAACGCGCAGCAGGTGACTGGCGTCAGCGCTGACCGTGAACTGCCGGTGGTTTGGGCGGTGGCCAAGGGGTCGCTGCTCAACAAGGCGATTCTGGTGCCCGCCGCGTTGCTGATCAGTGCCTTCGCGCCGTGGGGGATTTTGCCGCTGCTGATGATTGGCGGTGCATTCCTGTGCTTCGAGGGTTTCGAAAAGCTCGCGCACAAATGGCTGCACCCCGAAACGGAAGCTGAGCGCAAGCAACGCACCCAGGCCACCGCCGACCAGAATGTCGACATGGTCGCTTTCGAAAAAGACCGTATCAAAGGCGCGATTCGCACTGACTTCATTTTGTCCGCTGAAATCATCGTGCTCGCCTTGGGCGTGGTTTCCACCCGGCCATTCATGGATCAGGTCGGCGTGCTGGTGATCGTGGCGGTGCTGATTACGGTCGGCGTCTATGGCCTGGTAGCGGGCATCGTCAAACTTGACGATCTTGGGCTGTATCTGAAGAAGGGCGCCAGTTCGGCCTTGCAGGCAATCGGCGGCGCGTTGCTCTGGCTGGCACCGGTGTTGATGAAAGTGTTGTCCATCGTCGGCACCGCTGCCATGTTCATGGTCGGCGGCGGTATCCTCACCCACGGCCTGCCGTTCGCCCATCACTGGAGCGAAAACCTGACCCAGCGTGCTGCTGAGTCGGTGGGTGGTTTTTCAATGGTTGTCCCGACGGTCATCGACGCCGTCGCCGGGCTGGTAGCGGGCGCACTGCTGGTATTGCTGGTGACCGTTGCCGGGAACATCTGGAAACGTATCAGGGCCTGAATGGCGAGGTTCGACTCAATGAGTGGTAATAGTCCTTTGTTTTCCAGCGTGGTCGCCTATGCACAACAGTGCGAGCGCCAGCTGGTAGAGATTCTTCATTTGCGCCCGAGTCTTGAACGCAAACAGGTCACCAACTGGGTCGACGAACAGAGCCACGCCCGCACCGACCGCGACCCGCTGGAGCTGCTGCGCTCGATCAATTCGAACATTCGGGCGGGTAAGCCGTTGCCGTGGGATTTGCCGCGGGATTCGTAATTTGCTCAGGCGACAACTTCAGCTATCCCCGAGAGAAGCCAGTTGCGGCTGGTTTTCTCTTGGCTTCTTCTGGCTGTTGTAGATCGTCGCCAACACCACCAGCGCGACCAGCACAGCCAACAACACCAGCGACGAACCGACCGTGCCAAAATCCAGGCCGCCCTTGTCAAAGGGCTTGGTCAGGAAGTCGCCCAACGTCGCACCGAAAGGCCGGGTCAGGACGAACGCAACCCAAAACAGCAGCACCGTCGAAATCCTGGTGAAGAACTTGAGCGCGACGACTACTGCAATGGCGCCGCCGATCAACAACGCCCCACCGGCGAAACCCAAGCCTGAATCGTCTGCCAGGAAGTCGCCCAACGCGGTGCCCAGCGTGTTCGAGAACAGGATTGCGAACCAGTAGAACAGCTCGCCCTTGACGGTGGTAATACGGTCCACTGACAGGGATTTTTCACTGAAATACCAGGCGGCGAATATTGCCAGCAGGATCGCGATCAATATGGCCGAACCGGTGGCGTAGCCAAGGCCGAGGGTGCGATCCATGAAGTCCGACATGGTGGTGCCAGCCGTGCTGGTCGAAAGAATCACGAGCCAGTAAAGAGCGGGGTGGTAACGCCTGGATGCCAGTTGAGTGAAAAGTGTGGCAACGAAGACGCTGATTAATATCAACGAACTCATCGCATAACCCACATCCAGCGTCATGGACAGCAAATCACCGGCTGTCTCGCCTAATGTGGTTGCACAGATTTTCATGATCCAGAACGCGAGCGTTATCTGCGGTAGTTTATTCATGTTTGAAACTCAAAAGTGGGCCAGCGAAGTTATTGTTGTTCGGTCAATACGCGAGGGGCGGACATTGCGTCCGACCCTGAATGAATAATGCCAAGTCAAAAGTAAAAAATGAGTCAGCTGTGCATGAAAAATTTCTCCATGCGGTTATTAGTTGTCTGCGACCAACTCCGCTTGTGCCGCAGGAACTAGCGGAACAGTGCTTTCACGCAACGGTAATTCCAGCACGCGTCGGCCATAAAATGCCAGCGCGGTAAGCAATGCCGAGAACCAGACCAGAATCCCCGCCCAGAACGTGTGGGACATAAAGTGCCAGCCTTGTAATACCCGGGTGGTCCCATAAACCATGCCGAGCAATAGCGTCCAGTAAAGCAGCGCCTTGGCATGCCGCCAGCGATAACGACGGGCGACGAAGTACAAGGCGAGCATGGTAAAGCCTCCGGAGGCATGGCCGCCGGGCCAGCAGCGACCTTTGCCGGCTTCACGCAGCAGGCTGAAGTTTTCGAACCACTCTTTTTTTTCCATGGCGCCGCCATACAGCGTTGTTTCGATAGGGCAGTAAATGCTGGTGTGGCTTTTGAAATAGTGGATAACACCGGTGGTTATCGCGAAGGAGACGACCAGGAATAGAAAGTCGCGCCGGTGCCGTGTGCAGAACTTCAACAGCCTTGCGACGTGAGTTCTCTCCAGAAAGGCAATCATCCTCCGATGTTTTTCAGCATTGAAGCGGGGCCACAGAAAAGACAGCAGCGCGCCGACAATCGCAGCTTCACCGGTCCAGTTCGGAATGATCCGTGCCCAGCGGTGGGTAATGTCCTCGAACAGTTTGTCATGTTCCAGCCAGAACGTGTGGCTGTCGGCGTTATACAGGAGGCTGCTGATTGCCACGTCCAGTTGCGTCAAGTCGAACACAACAAATATCGAAAGTGCCAGGAACAACGGCAGGCCAATATTGATTAGATAGAACTGATGTTTTGGATTATTCACGCGGCATGTCCCGACTCGATATTAATGATGATGGTTACGGGCGTCTGGCAAGTACGGACTTCCAGTCCGGCGCGTCGAGAAAACCCAGGACGTGGGCGGTATGGTCTTCTGGATCCACGGCGACAAATAGCGAGCTGCCGTAATCAAGCATTGAGCGCGACGACACTTGCAGAGAGCGCTCCAGTTGGTCGATGCATTCGCTGTGCGTGACCAGGATCAGATTGCGGTGCTCGGCTTTGTGGCGCAGCACATCCTCCAGCATGCTGCGCCGACAGTTGATCAACCAGTCTTCACCCGCACTCGCCTGATTGAAGGCGAAGGTCGAGGTCTGGCGGGTTCGGGCCAGCGGGCTGCTGAAGATATCGGCATTGGCCAGGCCCAGCGTGCGAAAGGAATTGCCCAGCTCAACGGCCGCACTCCGACCCTTGCGAGTAATACCGTCGGCGACATCAAGGCAGGGATTGGTGGAGTGATCACAGCGCTCGGCATGCCGCACCAGCACCACCAGCTCGCCTTTGGTCCAGCGCGCATACACATCGGCAGTGCGCATGTTGCGGCCTTGAGCCAGGTCCACTGGCGCTGCTGCGCGCAGGAACCACAGGCCGATCAATACCGCCAGGATGACAAACGACAGCATCACCAGCAGCGTCTTATATCGAGCCTGAATAAAGGTGCCTGGTTTATGGTTCGCGCGGCCATGAGCGACGATTCGGCTGAACAGTGATTCCATGATGCGGCGTTATCTACTGTCTGGATCGGTTAATCAAAATCGACAGCGTCACAAAGCGCAGGTGGGCTGAAGACCGTAACGTTGCCGGCACTCAAGGAATGAGTGACTGCATGCTGCGGATCTTAGGGAGGCGGGAGTCAATGACGGGTCAAAGGGATGTGAAAAAACAATTCACATGCCTGTGCAATCCGCAAACAGGGCGAGGGCGCTGATGGCCCTCGCCAGCGTTCGATCAGAAGAACACTTTCACCAACAAACTGGCGGTATTTTGATTGGTATCGAAGTACCTGGTGTCTTCGATGCCGTATTTGTCAGACCAGTAATCGTACTCGATACCGACATACAGCTGACGATCCGGCAGGTTCAATGCTTTGCCCAGGTCGTATTTGATCTGTGGGTTGAAGTGCACGTTGGATTTGTATTCGCCGTTGTGATCGGACTTGTTATCCACAACCCAGTCCATGAAACCGTCGATCAGGATATCGGACTTGCCCACGGGAATGGTGTAGGACCACACCGGAGTCACCTGCCAGGCGCCGTAGCCTTGGCGATGGCCATCGGTGTAGCGCTTGTAGAAGTTCAGCTGGAAGTAGTCGAAGCCGGGGATGTTCAGGTCGAAGCCCGGACCGATCAGGTACGACTCGTTGTCGCCTTCGCCAAACTCATAAGTTGCGGCGAGCAGTACGTCGGAGATCGGGCCGAACTCGAATTTCTGACCAAAGATCTTGCCCATGGACAGGCGTGGGGAGATCTCGCCGTAATACGTGTTATCGCCCGAAGTGGCGTCGCCTTTGCCGTTATAAAAGATCTTGTCGATAAACAGGAAGTTGTCGCCGTATTTCCAGCCGTCAGCATGTTCGAAGGTGAAGGTCTGTTGATTTGACGGGTTGACTGCGAAGTCGCGACCGTTCAGATACGTCAGGCTGTTGCTCTGCCATTGTAGAAGGTCGCCGGCCAGCGTCTGCCCGGCGGCCAACAAACTGCCGGCATATACCAGGCTGGAAATAGTACGGTTCATGCGGTGCTCCCCTGTTGATAGGTATGTTTTTGGCGCTCTGTCTTGACGCCTTTTATTGCCGGTTAAAACATGTCGGTTCGGTCAGCTTTGAGTTGCTTTTGATACATAGCAAGAGCTGGGCCAATGCCATAAAAAAAGCGCAAAAGTGCAATCGAAAGCGGTCTGGGCTGTCGATTCGAGGCGTTTTTCCCGAAACTCGTGCAGTTGACCGCTCGGTCAGCTAGCTGTCCGGTCGGTCAGGATCCAAAGATGTGCGGTTTTGGCGCGGCGGCGGAGAATACTGGCTCTCGCCATCAGGCTCAAGTGCGCTGCGACGGGGCACGGATGACGATACTGGGGCACGTCTGCCCGTGATCGTTCGTGCCGCCGCGTTCGATCAATGTGGATGCAGGGCTTCGCTTGATGACTGGCGATCCACGCCACCGAGAATGTTGAACAGCAGGTTCAACAGCACCGCGCTGAGGGTCGCCATGGCGATGCCGCTGTGAGTGATCGGCCCCATCCATTGCGGCAGATGCGCGAAGAATTCCGGACGCACCACTGGAATCAGGCCCATGCCGATGCTCACCGCCACCAGTAATTGATTGCGCCGGTCGCCGATGTCCGCTTCCTGGAGAATCTTGATCCCGGTCGCGGCCACCATGCCGAACATGGCGATGGCCGCGCCGCCCAGGACCGCCGGCGGGATTGATGCCACCAGAAACGCCGCCTTGGGCAGCAGGCTCAAGGTGATCAGAAACGCGCCGGCCACCACTGTAACGGACCGGCAACGCACGCCGGTCATCTGCACCAGACCGATGTTTTGCGCGAACGAGGAGTGGGTGAAGGTATTCAGGAAGCCCGCAAGAAAAGAAGCCGCCGCATCGCAAAGCAGGCCGCGGCGCAACATGCCAGGGGTGACTTCGCGGTCGGTGATCTTGCCCAGCGCAAGGAACATGCCGGTGGATTCAACGAAGATGATCACCACCACCAGGCACATGGACAGGATCGGCGCGAGGTGGAATTGCGGCATGCCGAAGTGCAGCGGCGTGACGACCTTGATCCAGTCCGCTTGCGCCAGACCATTCAAGTCGACCATGCCAATCAACCCCGCCAGCAGGTAACCCAGCGCCATGCCGATCAACACTGAAATGTTCACCCAGAAGCCGCGCATGAAACGGTTGATGAGCAGGATGGTGAGCAAGACCAATGCGGCGACCAGCAGATAAATCGGGTCGCCGAAGGTCGTCGCCTTGCTGCCGCCGCCCGCCCAGTTCACGGCGACCGGGAATAATGAAAGCCCGATCGAAGTGATCACTGTGCCGGTCACCAGCGGCGGGAAGAAGCGCACGATCTTCGACATGAACGGCGCGATCAGCAGGCCGAAGAAACCGGCTGCGATGGTCGCACCGAAGATGCCCGGCATGCCGATCCCCGGCGTTCCGGCCATCACCACCATGCTGCCGACTGCGGCAAAACTGGCGCCCATCATCACCGGCATGCGAATCCCCAGCGGGCCGATGCCCAGCGATTGCACAACAGTGGCAATGCCCGCCACCAGCAGATCGGCGTTGATCAAAAAAGCGATTTCTTCACGGGACAAACCAGCGGCTTGACCGATGATCAGCGGCACGGCGATGGCGCCGCCATACATCAAAAGGACGTGTTGCAGGCCCACCAGAAACAATTGCAGCAGTGGCAGGGGCTGTCTTGGCGGCGCGGCGGGGATGCGCGCGTGTGTGGACTCGGACATGCAACACCTCATTGTTTTTATTTTGGGGTTGTTGGTGGTCGGGAGCAGCTAAAAGCTTGAGGCTAGAGGCTGCTTCAATTCGTTTGCGCCCCTTTATCAATCCATTGCCCCAGCAACTCACGTTCCTGTTGGGTCATCTGGGTGATGTTGCCCAAGGGCATGATCTGCGAAACCACGGCCTGGGCCTGGATGCGCGGCGCCAGTTGCTGGATTTGCTGCGGCGTGTCGAACATGATTCCGGCCGGCGCGGTGCTGAACAACGGGCTGGTGGGTTTGGCCGAATGACACACCGCGCAGCGTTCCTGAATCACGCTGTGCACTTTGCCGAAATCGACACCCGGGCTGGCCTTGGCAACCTCAACCGGCGCGGGCGCAGGTTCGGGCCTGGGTTCGTCATGGCGATAGCCGCCAATGGCCGTACCCGGCAGCGGCTGATAGTCGATCTTCGCCCCTTCCGGTGCTCTCGGCATTTGCGCAGGACCGGTCACATAAGCCAGGCACAACATGCCGAGGGCCGCGACGGGCAGGGTCCAGGCGTATTTATGGCTGTTGTGTCGGGTGTTGAAATAATGCCGAACCAACACCGCCAAAACCGCGATCCCGGCCAGGATCAACCAGTTGTACTGGCTGCCGTAGGTGCTCGGGAAGTGGTTGCTGATCATGATGAACAGCACCGGCAAGGTGAAGTAGTTGTTGTGCCGCGAACGCAACAGGCCCTTGGCGGGCAGCGACGGGTCCGGCGTGCGGTTCTCGGCGATGGCCGCCACCAGTGCGCGCTGGGCAGGCATGATGATGCGGAACACGTTGCCGACCATGATCGTACCGATGATCGCGCCGACATGCAGATAAGCGCCGCGCCCGCTGAATACTTTGCTGAAACCGTAGGCCGCAGCGATCAGCAGGACGAACAGGATAAAACCGAGCAGGGCGGGGCGTTTGCCCAGTGCCGAGTCGCAGAGAAAGCTGTACACGAACCAGCCGACGAACAACGAGCCCAGGCCCAATGCAACGCCTTCAAGGCCCGACAGGCTGCTGCCCGGAGCCAGCAGATACAAAGTCGGATTGGCGTAGAACACCACGCACAACAGCGCGACGCCGGACATCCAGGTGAAATACGCTTCCCATTTGAACCAGTGCAGGTTGTCGGGCATGGTCGGCGGGGCAAGCTTGTACTTCTCCAGGTGATAGATGCCGCCACCATGAATGGCCCACAAGTCCCCGGACAGGCCGTCACGCGGATTGACCCGGTTGAGGTTGTTCTCCAGCCAGACGAAATAGAAGGACGCGCCGATCCAGGCGATCCCGACAATCATGTGAATCCAGCGCACGGCCAGATTCAGCCATTCCATCAAATGTGCTTCCACGGTTTTTACCTTTTGCCTGTCGTCACTAGCGGACGTTCAGACCCTTCTCTTATCGGTGGGGGTCGAGAACCAGCCTCTGGCTCTCAGTGAAGAAATGCTCATCGCAGTTATTGCCAGTTCCACTGCGATCAACCACCAGGAAGTCATCCCGCTTTTCGATCGTCAGCACCGGGTGGTGCCAGACGCCGCGATGGTAATTAACGCCCTGCCTGCCATTGGAAATGAAGGCGCGGGCCAACTCTGATTCAGGTACATCGCCAAGTGGCGCGACCACGATCAGAAAGGGGTTGCCGAGCAGCGGCACGAAGGCCTGGCTGCCCAGCGGATGGCGCTCCAGCATGCACACCGTCAGCGGCATTTCCAGCGCCTCGGCGCGGAAGATACTGATGATCGCTTTGTCATCCGGCGTTGCGGTTTCCACTTCGGCCAGACGATGAAAACGCATGGTCGAGCCGTTGTTGATCATGAAGTGATCGCTGCCGTCGGTTTCGATGACATCACCGAAAGGGGCGAAGGCTTCTTTGGTCAACGGCTCGATGGTCAATGTGCGCATGGTGGGTCTTCTGTTCTTAATTCAATTGATTCCAGACTGAAGACCCGTAGGACCAGCTTTAGCCGGGAGGGGGTCCATACATTCGATGCAGTTGTTGCGTCAGAAATGCTTGCTCCCGGCTAAAGCCGGTCCTACGGGCAATCGGTTACTTCGACACTTTACCCAGCACTCGAAGACGACTCACCCCACCATCCGGGAATACATTCAGGCGGATGTGGGTGATCGGCCCCAGCGCCTTGATCTGCTCGGCGAACTCGTGCTCGGCGTGCATTTGCAGTTTCTGGCTGGGCAGCAATTCGCGCCAGAACAGGCTCTGGGTTTCGATCTGATTATCGGTGCCGCCCTTGACGAACGCGCCCTGGATCGAGCAACTTTCCGGGTAATTGCCCTTGAAGTGCAACGTGTCGACGATGACTTTCTCGACTTCCCCGGCATGACCCAAAGCGACGATCACCCAGTCATTGCCCGGCGTGCGACGGCGTGCGGTTTCCCAGCCATCGCCCATGTTCACGCCACGGCCCGGATTGAGGATGTTGCTCATGCGCCCGAAGTGCTCATCGGAACAGGCCAGGGCCCGACCGCCGTTGAGCGCCGAAGCCAGGTCGACCTGCTCGTTGTCAGCCACTGCCGACCAGTCGCGGAACGGGATGCCATACACCCGCAACCGCGCGACGCCGCCGTCCGGGTAGATATTGAAACGCAAGTGGCTGAAGGCCTGGTCGTTGCTGATTTCATGGAAGTGATGGCTGTCGCCGTTCAGTTCCACCGCCGAAAGGATTTCTGTCCATTGGGTGCCGTCATCCGGTTCGCCGGAGGCCAGGAAACAGGCTTCCAGCGACGCCGAAGGCGGATAGTTGCCAGTGAAGAACGAAGTGTCGATGTCCACGCCTTTGATCGAACCGGCGACACCCAGGCGGATCACCGCGCTGTCGTAACCTTCGAAACGTTTGCGGCGCGATTCCCAGCCGTCCATCCACTTGCCGTTGTCGTCGAACACGCCTTCCTTGAACACGGCAGGCGTGGGCTGGAACAAACGGTTGGCGTCGGCGAACCAGTCGTCAGTGACGGAAATGATTTTGGTGCCCAGGCGCGCATCGGCCAGGTTGACGAATTTTTCGAAGGGTACGGCGTAAGCTTTCATTCTTTTTGTCTGCCTTTTTTCAGTCGGTGGCGTGGGAATAGTCGGTCGCAAGGGTCGTATGCGTCACATTGCCTGCAAACGAAACAGCGCAATCTTGTTGATCTCTGCCAGGGCGCAGGTGAATTCGGTTTCCGCCGAATGGTGAATGCGCGTTTCGAATGCCGCGAGGATCTGATGCCGGTTGCTGCCTTTGACCGCCATGATGAAGGGGAACGCAAACTTCGCTTTATAAGCGTCGTTCAGCTCGGTGAAGCGCTGGAACTCTTCAGCCGTGCATTGGTGGATACCGGCGCCCGCTTGTTCGTTCGTGCTGGCTTCGGTCAGTTGGCCCTGCACGGCGGCTTTGCCGGCAAGGTCCGGGTGAGCGTTGATCAGTGCCAGCTGTGCAGCGTGATCAGCGCTCAACAGGATGTCGCTCATGCGCGCATGCAGCGTCTCGATAACGTCGAGTTCCGTGCCCTGGCCTTGGTCATGGGCCTGCTCGGCAACCCACGGCGAGTGCTCGTAGATGTCGGCGAAGGTGCTGACGAAGTCTTCGCGGCTCAGGGTCGAGGGTTTCAGGGTCTTGAAATGGCTCACAGCGCAGCCTCCGCCTGTGGGTTGAACGGGTGTTGCGCATGCCAGTGGCGGGCGATGTCAACGCGCCGGGTAAACCAGACCTGCTCGTGACCTTTTGCGTATTCGATAAAGCGCTTGAGCGCCGCGAGGCGGGCAGGGCGGCCAATCAGGCGGCAATGCAAGCCGATGGAAAGCATCTTCGGCGCTTCGGCGCCTTCGGCGTACAACACGTCGAACGCGTCCTTCAGGTACTGGAAAAACTGCTCGCCATTGTTGAAGCCCTGCACCTGTGTGAAGCGCATGTCATTGGTGTCCAGGGTGTACGGAATCACCAGGTGCGCCTTGCCGGTGGGGTTGTTCGGCTCCCAATACGGCAGGTCGTCGTCGTAGGTGTCGCAGTCGTAGAGAAAGCCGCCTTCCTCCATGACCAGTCGCCGGGTATTCGGACCCGTGCGGCCGGTGTACCAGCCCAGCGGACGTTCGCCGCTGATTTCGGTGAGGATGCGGATCGCTTCGAGCATGTGCTCGCGTTCCTGAGCCTCGTCCATGTACTGGTAGTCGATCCAGCGATAACCATGGCTGCAGATTTCATGGCCGGCGGCGACCATGGCGCGGATCACATCCGGGTGCCGTTGCGCAGCCATGGCCACGGCAAAAATCGTCAGCGGAATATCAAATTCCTTGAACAACTTGAGAATGCGCCACACACCGGCGCGACTGCCGTATTCGTAGAGCGATTCCATGCTCATGTTGCGCTCGCCCTGCAGTGGTTGCGCGGAAACCATTTCCGACAGAAAGGCTTCGGACTCCTTGTCGCCATGCAGGATATTGCGCTCGCCGCCTTCCTCGTAATTGAGCACGAACGACAAGGCAATGCGTGCGTTGCCCGGCCAGTGTGGATGCGGCGGGTTGCTGCCATAGCCGATAAGGTCGCGTGGGTAGTCAGCGCTCACTGCAGTCTTCCTCGTGTCTGTGTGTCGTGTCTCGCAGGGGGTGGCAATACTTTTGCCTGCTTTCACTGCGACGTGGAGATTGTATACAACTTTGTTTTCACTTTGTAACCCTGTTTTTTTACCATTCTGATGAAAAGTAACGCTGCAAGAAACTTGCCTGACTGGTCAGGTTTCGTGGAAAAACCTCAACAATATCCTCAATTCCCGATAAACCGGCGAGGTACTGTCGCATCTGAATTTCCTACGCCAGAAGGTGCTTTTAATTGTGTACAACTTTTCCTAAAAGTGTCTTAATCGTGTATCGCCCGCTTTTCTACAGCGCTGCACAGCACTGTTTTGAGGCGAGCCCCAACATTTGATTACTTTTAGGAGGCGCAGACGAGCAATGGGAAGATTGACGACGCACGTGCTGGACGCTGCACACGGCTGCCCCGGCAGCGCTATCAAGGTTGAACTGTATCGGGTTGAAGGCGAACGCCTTGAGCGGATTGCCAGCACCGTGACCAACAGCGATGGCCGTTGCGACGGGCCGTTGTTACAGGGCGATGATTACCGTTCGGGTGTGTATCAGCTGCAATTTCATGCTGGCGATTACTACCGCGCGCGCGGCACAGCACTGCCGGATCCGGCTTTTCTGGATGTGGTGGTGTTGCGCTTCGGCATTGACGCGGGTCAGGAGCACTATCACGTGCCGCTGCTGATCTCGCCCTACAGCTATTCGACCTATCGCGGCAGCTAGCTCGCCACGACAGCTTCAACGATTACCTCGCCCGCCCACACTGCGGGCTTTTTTTTGGCCGGTATTGTGCCTTGTAGGAGGGGACTTGTCCCCGAAAGGCGGCAGCTCAGGCAGCGTTCACCTTCCGGATTATCGTTGCCAGGTAAATCGCATTCGGGGACAAGTCCCCTCCTGCCGGTTATTAGATATTGGGGGCGGGTTGTGGATCAGCGACTCAACAACGACGCCGCGCCCGCCGTCCCGAATAACCCGGCGCTGATCCGGTTGAACCAGGTCTGGCCCTTGCCGCTGCGCAGATAACGCGCCGCACCGTGGGCGCTCAGGCCGTAGGCCAGCTTGCAGGACAGATCCAGCACGGTCCAGGTCGCGATCATGATCAGCAACTGGCTGAGAAACGGCTGCTCGGCATTGAGGAATTGCGGCAGGAAAGCCGCGAAGAACAGAATGTCCTTCGGATTGCTGGCCCCCAGCACGAAGGCTCGCCAGAACAACGAACCGAAGCGCGGATTGCTCTGCGCGTCCGGAACCTGCGCCGCCGTTGCCGGTTGACGCGATTGCCGCCAGCTTTGCCAGGCCAGATAAAACAGATACAGAGCGCCGACGATTTTCAGCGCGCTGAACAATTGTTCCGACGCCAGCAGCAATGCGCCCAGGCCCAGCGCCGAAGCGCTGAGCAAGCACACCGAAGCGACAACACCGCCGAGAAACGCTGGATACGAGCGCAGCAGGCCGTAGTTCAGGCTGTTGCTGATCATCAGCAGGGACAGCGGTCCCGGTATCAGGATCACCACCAAAGCGGCGCCACTGAACAGCAGCCAGGTTTCCAGGGTCATGCGGGGTGCTCCTTCAAATGTCTGGAACTACAGAAAAATAAACTTGGCAATGAAGATCGCGCACAGCACCCACAGGCTGACCGAGATCTCCTTGTGCTTGCCGGTGCCGGCCTTGAGCACCACATAAGTGATGAAGCCCAATGCAATGCCATCGGCCACGGAAAAGGTCAGCGGCATCATGATCGCCGTGACAATCGCCGGAATGCTGTCGGTGGCTTCGTCCCAGTTGATATGGGCCATGCCGCCCATCATCAGCATCGCGACATAAATCAGCGCGCCCGCCGTGGCGTAAGCGGGAATCATGCCAGCCAGCGGCGCAAAAAACATCGCCGCGATAAATAACACGCCCACGGTCACGGCCGTCAGCCCGGTGCGTCCGCCCGCTGCGACACCCGCCGCACTTTCCACATAACTGGTCACCGGCGGCACGCCAACCATGGCGCCGAATACACTGGAGGCGCTGTCGGCTTTCAAGGCCCTGGAAAGGTTCTCGATCTTGCCGTCCGCCTTGACCAGCCCGGCGCGCTGGGCGACACCCATCAATGTCCCGGCGGTATCGAACATGTGCACGAACAGAAAGGCCAGCACCACGCTGATCATGCTGACGTTGAACACACCTTTGATATCCATCGCCAGCCAGGTGGGGGCAAGGCTCGGCGGCGTCGACAGGATGCCTTGATAATGCACCAGGCCAAGGCCCCAGCCGGCCAGCGTCACGGCAATGATGCTGATCAGGATGGCGCCGAACACCCGGTGATAGCTGAGCACCGCGATCATCAGAAAACAGATCGCCGCCAGCAAAGGCCCCGGCTCGCGCAGTGAGCCGAGCTTGATCAGCGTCGCCGGGCTGTCGACCACAATGCCCGCGGTCTTCAAGCCGATCAGACCGAGAAACAGGCCGACTCCAGCGCCCATGGCATAACGCAGGCTGACCGGAATGCTGTTGAGCAGCCATTCGCGGACCCGTGACAGGGTCAGGAACATAAAGATCACCCCGGAAATAAACACCGCGCCCAGCGCCGTCTCCCAGCTGTAACCCATGGTGCCGACCACGGTGTAGGTGAAGAAGGCGTTCAGGCCCATGCCCGGCGCCAGGCCCACCGGCCAGTTGGCGTACAGCCCCATCAACAGGCAGCCCAGCGCTGCCGCGATGCAGGTGGCGACGAATGCCGCGCCGTGGTCGATCCCTGCGTCGGCCATGATGTTCGGGTTGACGAAGATGATGTAGGCCATGGTGATGAACGTGGTCATGCCCGCAACCAGTTCGGTTTTGACGGTGGTGCCGTGCAGGCTCAGTTTGAAAATGCGTTCCAGAAGACCGCTTCGTGGCGGCGTGAGATCCAGCGGCGTTGCTTCGGATTTGCGGCTTTCCACAGCGGTACCCCTCAAGATTTTTTGTTGTTTTAACCGGCGGCATCAGGCGGCGCCGTGAGGTGAAGCGTGGCGGGTTTCGCTATTTGTTGACCATAAGGTCAGAAACTCGCACGAGACGGATTATGCGTTTGTATACAAATAAAGCAAATAATGTTTTTAGTGTTGTGTCGGAAATTATCGGGATTGTGTGCATAAGGCCGCAAGCCCACAAAACGGTTGACCCATGTGGGAGCGAGCTTGCTCGCGAAGCGGTTTATCAGTTTCAGAACTGTGATGGCTTGACTCCGTTTTCGCGAGCAAGCTCGCTCCCACAAGGCGTTGTTGTGACCTATACCTGTGTACAATGCGCCCATCCTTTTCACCCCGACTTACTGCCCACGAGCGCCCATGAACGAACCGCTGCAACCCCTGAAAAAACAGCCGCGTGCGCTAAAAACCGGTCGCACCGGTACCCAGGACGACATCGTCTACGCGCATATTTTCGAGGCGATCCTTGAGCAGCGTCTGGCGCCGGGGACCAAGCTGAGCGAGGAAGCGCTGGGTGAGATTTTTGGCGTGAGCCGCACGATCATTCGTCGCGCCTTGTCGCGTCTGGCCCATGAAGGCGTGGTCCTGCTGCGGCCCAATCGCGGCGCGGTGGTCGCCAGTCCCAGCGTGGAGGAAGCCCGACAGGTGTTCTTCGCCCGCCGTCTGGTGGAAAAAGCCATCACCGAACTGGCCGTGGAACACGCTACGCCGGAGCAGCTTGCCGAGTTGCGGCAGATGGTCAGCGACGAGCGGGACAGTTTTTCCAAGGGTGATCGCGGCGCAGGTATTCGCCTGTCCGGGGAGTTCCACTTGCAGTTGGCGGTAGCGGCAAAAAACGCGCCGCTGATCAGCTTTCAGCGCAGCCTGGTCTCGCAGACCTCATTGATCATCGCCCAGTACGAAAGCGGCAACCGCTCGCACTGTTCCTACGACGAGCACACCCAACTGATCGACGCCATCGAAGCGCGGGACGCCAAACGCGCGGTGCAACTGATGATGCACCACATGGACCACATCGACAGCAAACTGAACCTCGACGAAGACAACGCCTCCGACGACCTGCACGCCGTGTTTTCGCACCTGATGCTGAGCAAGAAAAAGCCGGGGCGGGTGGTGTAACTTGACTGGACCGCAACGGACCCCGTAGGACCGGCTTTAGCCGGGAGCGGGCCATTTCATTTAAACGATTGCCCTCCCGGCTGAAGCCGGTCCTACGGGATGACTTTCATCGTCTGCTGTGCACCAATTTTCCGGCCGAATAGGTCTCCTGCACGGTGCGGTCATCCCCCAGCGTCATCAGCACAAACAACGTTTCCTCGATGTTTTTCGCCTGCTGGAGGCGATAGGACAGCAGCGGCGTCGCGTGGTAATCCAGCACCAGGAAGTCCGCTTCGTTACCCGGTTGCAGGCTGCCGATCTTGTCGTCCAGGCGCAGTGCCCGAGCGCCGCCCAAGGTTGCCAGATACAGCGATTTGAACGGGCTGAGTTTCGCGCCCTGCAACTGCATGACTTTATAAGCTTCGTTCAGGGTCTGCAGGATCGAAAAACTGGTGCCGCCACCCACATCGGTGCCCAACCCAACGTTGACCTTGTGCTTCTCGGCCATCGGCAGGTTGAACAAGCCGCTGCCCAGAAACAGGTTCGACGTCGGACAGAACGAGATAGCCGAGCCGGTATCCGCCAGTCGCGCACATTCGGCGTCGCACAGATGCACGCCGTGGGCGAACACCGAGCGCTGGCCCAGAAGCTGGAAATGGTCGTACACGTCCAGATAGCCACTGCGCTCGGGGAACAGCGCCTTGACCCACTCGATTTCCTGCAGGTTCTCGCTGATGTGGGTCTGCATATACAGATCCGGGTACTCGGTGAGCAATTGACCGGCCAGCGTCAGTTGTTCGGGGGTGCTGGTGGGCGCGAAACGCGGCGTCACCGCGTAGTGCAGGCGGCCCTTGCCGTGCCAGCGTTCAATCAGGGCCTTGCTGTCGGCGTAGCCTGATTCCGGCGTGTCGGTCAGATAATCCGGCGCATTGCGATCCATCATCACCTTGCCGGCGATCATGCGCAGGTCGAGCTTTTCTGCGGCCTGGAAAAACGCCTCCACCGACACCTTGTGCACGCTGCCGAATACCAACGCGGTGGTGGTGCCGTTGCGCAGCAGTTCCTTGAGAAAAATGTCCGCGACTTCCGCCGCATGGGCGGGGTCGGCGAACTGCTTTTCGCAGGGGAAGGTGTAGGTGTTGAGCCAGTCCAGCAGTTGTTCGCCGTAGGAACCGACCATGCCGGTCTGCGGCAAATGGATATGCGTGTCGATGAAGCCGGGTGTGATCAGCGCGTCCGTGTACTCGATTACCTCGACAGCCGCATCGAGGGTGTCGAGCAAATCCCTGGCGTGGCCGATGGCGGAAACCTTGCCGTTGTCGACCAGCAGAACGCCGTCGGCGAAATATTCGTAGGAAGCGTCCAACCCGACTTCGGCAGGATCGCCAAGGCTGTGAAGAATGGCGGCGCGGTAGGCTTTCTGGGTAGAGGTCATAACAATCTCATTGGGCCTGGCTGCGGCGCGACACCGGCAGCAGTTTGGCGATAGGTTCGGCACTTGAACTGTGCTGGCCGAAATTGACGTTGTAGGTGGCGATCACCTCGGCGGCGATGGACACGGCGATTTCGATGGGCAATTTGCCCTTCACTTCGGCCAGCCCCATGGGGCAGCGCATGCGTTGCAGCAAGGCCGCATCGAAACCCCGGTCACGCAAACGGTGCTCGAATTTGACCCGTTTGGTCTTCGAACCGATCAAGCCGAAATAGGCAAAATCGCCGCGCTTGAGAATGGCGGCGGTCAGCTCCAGATCCAGCTGATGGTTGTGGGTCATGACGATGCAATAGCTGCCGCTGGGCAATGCGTCGATCTCATCCAGCGGGTCTTCGCTGACGATTTTGTGCACGCCGTGGGGAATCTGCGTCGGGAATTCCTGCTCGCGGGAGTCGATCCAGCGCACCCGGCAGGGCAGGCTGGCCAGCAGCGGCACCAGGGCGCGGCCGACATGTCCGGCGCCAAACACCGCGATGTGCGCTTGCGGCTGGCCCATGGGTTCAAACAGCAGCACGTTCACGCCACCGCAGCACTGGCCGAGGCTCGCGCCCAGGCTGAAGCGTTCCAGTCGGGTGTTCTGACTGCCACCGGCGAGCATTTCCCGGGCGATTTCCATGGCCTTGTATTCCAGATGCCCGCCGCCGATGGTGTCGAAAATCTGCTCGGCGCTGACCACCATCTTCGAACCGGCATTGCGCGGCGTAGAGCCGCGCTCTTCGATGATGGTCACCAGCACGCAGGCTTCGCCCCGGCTTTGCAGTTCGGCGAGGGCGCTGATCCAGTTGTTCATGCTGAATCCCCTGTTGGAGCGAGGCTTGCCCGCGAAGGCAATCTTTCGGCCTCAGAAAATGTTGCTGATGCACTGGCCTCTTCGCGGACAAGCCTCGCTCCAACGGGTTTCGGGTGAGTCAAGCGGCGCATCTGCTCACACCCCCACAACACCCGCTCCGGCGTGGCGGGCGCGTCGATTTTTGGTTGATGGCGATAATCCGCAAGGCTTGCCACCGCGTCCTTGATTGCACACCACGCGGCGATGCCCAGCATGAACGGCGGCTCGCCGACAGCCTTGGAATGGAACACCGTGTCTTCCGGATTCTTGCGGTTTTCCACCAGCTTGACCCGCAGGTCCAGCGGCATGTCCGCCACGGCCGGAATCTTGTAACCCGCCGGGCCGTTGGTCATCAGTTTGCCCTTGGCGTTCCAGACCAGCTCTTCGGTGGTCAGCCAACCCATGCCCTGAATGTAGCCACCTTCAACCTGGCCGATGTCGATGGCCGGGTTCAGCGAGGCGCCGACGTCATGCAGGATGTCGGTGCGCAGCATCTTGTATTCGCCGGTCAGGGTGTCGACGATCACTTCAGTGCAGGCCGCGCCAAACGCGAAGTAATAGAACGGCCGCCCGCGGGCCTGACTGCGGTCGTAGAAAATCTTCGGCGTCTTGTAATAGCCAGTGCTGGACAGTGAAACCTGGCCCATCCACGCCAGTTGCGCGAGGGATTCGAACGACAGAATCTGCTCCCCGGCGCGAACATGGCCATTGCGAAACTCCACGTCCGCTTCCTCGACCTTGAAGTGCCTGGCGGCGAACTCCACCAGACGCTGCTTGAGGATTTCCGCTGCGTTCTGCGCCGCCTTACCGTTCAGGTCAGCGCCACTGGACGCGGCAGTCGGCGAGGTATTCGGCACTTTGTCCGTGTTGGTCGCGGTGATCTGGATGCGGTCGATATCGACCTGAAACACCTCGGCGACGACCTGAGCAACCTTGACGTTCAAGCCCTGGCCCATTTCCGTGCCGCCGTGGTTCAGGTGAATGCTGCCGTCGGTGTAGATATGGATCAGCGCCCCGGCCTGATTGAGAAAGCTGGCGGTGAAGGAAATGCCGAATTTTACCGGCGTCAGCGCCAGGCCTTTCTTGAGGATCGGGCTATTGGCGTTGTAGCTACGGATCGCTTCACGACGCGCCGCGTACTGGCTGCTTTCTTCCAGTTCGGCGGTCATCTCTTCGAGCATGTTGTGTTCGACGGTCTGGTAATAGTGGGTAACGTTGCGCTCGGTCTTGCCGTAGTAATTGGCCTTGCGCACTTGAAGCGGGTCTTTGCCCAGATGGCGGGCGATGGCGTCCATCACTTCTTCGATGGCGACCATGCCTTGCGGCCCGCCGAAGCCGCGATAGGCGGTGTTCGAGGCAGTATTGGTCTTGCAGCGATGGCCATTGATGGTGGCGTCGCCCAGGTAATACGAATTGTCGGCGTGGAACATCGCCCGATCGACAATCGACGCCGACAGGTCCGGCGAATAGCCACAGTTACCAGCCAGTTCCAGCTGAATGCCATGCAAGCGGCCATCGTTGTCGAAGCCGACGTCGTACTCGATATAGAACGGATGGCGTTTGCCGGTCATCAGCATATCCTCGACGCGGGGCAAGCGCATTTTGGTCGGCTGCCCGGTCAAGCGGGCGACCACGGCGCATAAGCACGCCGGGCTTGCAGCCTGGGTTTCCTTGCCGCCAAAACCGCCGCCCATGCGGCGCATGTCGACGACGATCTTGTTCATCGACACATCAAGCACTTCCGCGACCAGCTTCTGCACTTCGGTGGGGTTTTGCGTCGAACAGTAAACGATCATGCCGCCATCTTCGGTGGGCATCACCGAGGAAATCTGCGTTTCCAGATAAAAATGTTCCTGGCCGCCGATATGCAGATTGCCCTGGATACGATGGGTTGCAGCGGCCAGCGCGCCAGCCGAATCACCTCGTTGATGGGTGTGGCTGTCGAGCACGAAATGCTTGTTGCGCAGCGCTTCGACCACATCCAGCACCGGTTCAAGGTCTTCATATTCAATGACCGCCGCCATCGCCGCCTCGCGGGCAATGTCCAGGCTGCGCGCGGCAACGGCAATCACCGGCTGGCCGACGAACTCCACCTTGTCGATGGCCAGAAGAGGATCGCCAGGCAACAGCGGGCCGATGTCTTTCAGGCCGGGAATGTCTTCATGAGTGATGGCAATGCGCACGCCTTCGAAGGCGTAGCACGGCGTGACGTCGACGCTGACAATGCGCGCATGGGCGCGGTCCGACAGGCGTGCGTACACATGCAACTGATTGGGGAATTCCAGGCGATCATCGATATACACCGCCTCGCCGGACACATGTTTGTCAGCGCTGTCATGCTTGACGCTGCGGCCGACGCCGGTGGTCAGGTCCTGCTGAAACAGGGCGATCATTTCAGCCTGGGTTTTTGTTGCTGGATGGTTAGACATAATCAGTCACCCGCGTTTCGATGTGCGGCGATTGCAGCTCGATGAAGTATTTGCGCAACAGGTTCTGCGCACTCAACAAGCGGTACTCCTTGCTGGCGCGGAAATCCGACAGCGGTGTGAAGTCCTCGGCGAGTGCCGCGCAGGCGCGCTCGACCGTGGCGCTGGTCCAGGGCGCGCCAATCAGCGCCTGTTCACAGGCCGCCGCGCGTTTCGGGATCGCCGCCATGCCGCCAAAAGCCACTCGCGCATCGGCGATGGCGCCGTTTTCGATGTGCAGGCGAAACGCCGCGCACACCGCAGAAATATCGTCGTCCAGGCGTTTTGACACCTTATAGGCGCGGAACGCCTGTTTGGCATTGGCTTTGGGCACGATGATCTTCTCGATGAACTCGCTTTCCTGACGCGCGGTCACCCGGTAATCGATGAAGTAGTCTTCCAGCGCCAGGCTGCGACGCGTGTCGCCCTTGCGCAACACGATGTGTGCGCCGAGGGCGATCAGCAGCGGCGGCGAATCACCAATCGGCGAGGCGTTGCCGATATTGCCGCCCAGCGTGCCTTGGTTGCGGATCTGCAACGACGCGAAGCGCTGCAGCAATTCGCCGAAATCCGGGTACTCGGCAGTCAGCGCGGCGTAACAGTCGGTCAGCGACGTGGCGGCACCGATCTCCAGCCGGTCGTCGAAATGTTCGATGCGCTTGAGGTCGGCGACGTTGCCGACGTAGATCATCACCGGCAGCGGACGATGAAACTGGGTGACTTCCAGCGCCAGATCGGTGCCGCCCGCCAGCAGCCGCGCTTGCGGGTAAGACTCATAAAGTTGCGCCAGATCGGCGACTGTCAGCGGCACCAGACAGCGCTTGTCGCCGCTGTTCAGCTCGCCGGTTTCCTTGGGCGCAATGGTGCGCAGGCGGGTGATGGTTTCAGCCTGGCGCTGATCGAATTGATCAGGTTGGCGATTGGCGCAAGATTGTTCGGCGGCGGCGAGGATCGGTCGATAACCGGTGCAGCGGCACAGATTGCCGGCCAGCGCTTCGTGGGCCTGATGCGAGTCGGCCTGGGTGCTGTTCTTTTGCAGGGCAAACAACGACATCACAAAGCCTGGCGTGCAGAAGCCGCATTGCGAGCCGTGGCAATCGACCATGGCTTGCTGAACGCTGTGCAGTTGGCCTTGATGTTTGAGGTCTTCGACGCTGATCAATTGTTTGCCGTGCAGCGAAGCCACGAACGTCAGGCATGAATTCAGGCTGCGATAACGCAAGCTCTGTTGGCCTTGTTCATCATCGGCCAACTCGCCGACCACCACGGTGCAGGCCCCGCAATCACCGCTGGCGCAGCCTTCCTTGGTGCCGGGTTTATGCAGGTGTTCGCGCAGGTAATTGAGGACCGTCATGTTCGGGTCCAGAGTCTGCTCGGTGCGCAGCTCGTTGTTTAAAAGAAATTGGATCACGGAAGGTCCTCTGCACATTTTTTTTGTAATCGAACATGACGCTGAATCTATCAGCTCTGACTTTTCGGTCAATAAATATTCTGACCTTTGAGTCAGGAAAAATCACTTTTCGGTCATTTGCCGATTAACGGTGCGCTCCGGTTGCAATAAACAGATACGACGCTGTCCAACGTTTTGCTTATTTCGTGCCAGTTTCACCACGCATGGCCCTGCGCCATGGGCCTTGGTTGCGATACACTTCGCGGCTTGGTTTTAACAAGTATTTAGGATAGTCATGACGTTCAAGGCGCCGGACAGCCTCGCCGAGCAAATCGCTCATCATCTTGCCGAGCGCATCATCCGTGGTGAACTCAAGCCCGGGGAGCGCATTCAGGAACAAAAAGTCACGCTGGCACTGAACGTCAGTCGTGGTTCGGTGCGCGAAGCACTGCTGATTCTCGAACGCCGCCATCTGGTGGCGATCCTGCCGCGCCGTGGCGCACAGGTCACCGAACTCAACGCGCATAACGTACAAAGCCTCTGCACGCTGATGAGCGAGTTGTACATTCTGCTCGCCCTGGCCGTGGCCGAACGTTGGCAGGAACCGGCCGATCTGGCGCCGTTCCTGCAAATCCAGCAGCGCCTGATTGCCAGTTTCGAGCGCGGGGACGTCAAAACCTTCGTCGAAGACAGCTTCAATGTCATGCGCGCCGCGTTCCCGTTCGCCGACAATCCCTACCTGCAGGAAACCGTCGAGAATCTGCAGCCTTCCATGAGCCGCAGCTATTTCCTGGCGCTGGAACAACGCAAGGCCGACATGAACGAATACCTGACGCTGTTCGCGCAGTTGCTGGATGCCGTTGTGGCCCGCGATGCCGCGCAGATTCGCGTCGTGCTGACCCGTTACGGTCAGCGCAGTTGCCAATTGGTGCTGTCGGCGTTGGGAGCGAGCTGACCCCATGCGTCTGAAGTGCATCAAGCTGGCGGGGTTCAAATCCTTCGTCGACCCCACCACGGTGAACTTCCCCAGCAACATGGCGGCAGTTGTAGGCCCTAACGGCTGCGGCAAATCCAATATCATCGACGCCGTGCGCTGGGTCATGGGCGAAAGCTCGGCCAAGAACCTGCGCGGCGAGTCGATGACCGATGTCATCTTCAACGGCTCCACCAGCCGCAAACCGGTTAGCCAGGCGAGTATCGAACTGGTGTTCGATAACTCCGACGGCACGCTGGTGGGCGAGTACGCCAGCTATGCGGAAATCTCCATTCGCCGCAAAGTGACCCGCGACAGCCAGAATACTTACTACCTCAATGGCACCAAGTGCCGTCGTCGGGACATCACCGACATCTTCCTTGGCACCGGCCTGGGCCCGCGCAGCTACTCGATCATCGAGCAGGGCATGATCTCCAAGCTGATCGAAGCCAAGCCCGAAGACCTGCGTAATTTCATTGAAGAAGCGGCGGGCATCTCCAAGTACAAGGAGCGCCGCCGCGAAACAGAAAACCGCATCCGCCGCACCCACGAAAACCTCGCCCGCCTGACCGACCTGCGCGAAGAGCTGGAGCGTCAGCTCGAACGCTTGCATCGCCAGGCCCAGGCCGCCGAGAAGTATCAGGAATACAAAGGCGAAGAGCGCCAGCTCAAGGCCCAGTTGTCGGCCTTGCGCTGGCAGGCGTTGAACGAGCAGGTCGGCCAGCGCGAAGCGGTGATCGGCAATCAGGAAGTGGGTTTCGAGGCTTTGGTTGCCGACCAGCGTAGCGCCGACGCGAGCATCGAGCGCCTTCGAGACGGGCATCACGACCTGTCCGAGCGATTCAATCTGGTGCAAGGGCGCTTCTATTCGGTGGGCGGCGACATCGCGCGGATCGAACAGAGCATCCAGCACGGCCAGCAGCGCTTGCGCCAATTGCAGGACGACCTGCGCGAAGCCGAGCGCGCGCGGCTGGAAACCGAATCGCATCTGGGGCACGACCGCACCTTGCTGGCGACCTTGGGCGAAGAGCTGGAGATGCTCGAGCCCGAGCAGGAAATGACCAGCGCCGCCGCCGAGGAATCCGCGGCTTCCCTGGAAGACGCCGAAACCGTGATGCATGGCTGGCAGGAGCAATGGGAGACGTTCAACCAGCGCTCTGCCGAACCCCGGCGTCAGGCTGAAGTGCAGCAATCGCGCATCCAGCAGCTGGAACAGAGCATGGAACGCCTGGGCGAGCGTCAGCGGCGTCTGGGCGAAGAGCGTCAGTTGCTGGCCGCCGCGCCGGAAGATGCGGTGATTCTGGAACTCAGCGAAGACCTCGCTACCCGGGAAATGACCCTCGAAGAATTGCACATCGGCGAAGAGCAGGCCGTCGAACGCGTCGAGCAATTGCGCAGCGAACTGCAACAGGCCAATCAGGCCCAGCAACAGGCGCAGGGCGAACTGCAACGTCTCAATGGGCGATTGGCGTCACTGGAAGCCTTGCAACAGGCGGCTTTGGACCCGGACACCGGCACCGCTGAATGGCTGCGCGAGCACGATCTGGCCGAGCGTCCGCGTCTGGCTGAAGGCTTACAGGTCGAGGCGGGCTGGGAACTGGCGGTGGAAACCGTACTCGGCGCCGATTTGCAGGCGGTCCTGGTCGATGACTTCGACGGGCTGGATCTGGCCGGTTTTCAGCAGGGCGACTTGCGTCTGGTCAATCCAGCGGCGGACGCCGTGCGCATCCCCGGCAGCCTGCTGGAAAAGGTCGACAGCGCCATGGACCTGTCGATCTGGCTCGGCCAGGTCAAACCGGTGGAAACCCTGGACGATGCCTTGGCCCTGCGCGCGCAGCTCGCCGCCGGGCAAAGCCTGATCAGTCGCGACGGTTATTGGGTCGGCCGGCATTTCCTGCGGGTGCGGCGTGCCAGTGAGGCACAAAGCGGCGTGTTGGCCCGTGGCCAGGAGTTGCTGCGGCTGGGCCTTGAGCGCGATGAGCGCGAAGCGACCTTGGCCGGTCTCGAAGAGCAACTGCTGACCTTGCGCGAACAACAGTCGTTGCAGGAAGAAACCCGGGAACAGCTGCGTCGTCGTGTGCAGGAAGAAACCCGGCAGCAAAGTGAACTCACTGCGCAGCTGTCGGCGGCCAAAGCCAAGGTCGAACAGCTGACCTTGCGCCGCACGCGTCTGGACGAAGAGCTGGCCGAACTGGGCGAGCAGCGCGCCATCGAACACGAAAGCCTTGGCGAATCGCGCCTGCAATTGCAGGACGCACTGGACGCCATGGCGCTGGATACCGAACAGCGCGAGCTGCTCCAGGCTCAGCGCGACAGCTTGCGCGAGCGTCTGGATCGCGTCCGTCAGGAAGCCCGGCAGCACAAGGATCATGCTCATCAGTTGGCCGTTCGTCTCGGCTCGCTGCGGGCGCAGCACGACTCCACGCGCCAGGCGCTGGAGCGGCTGGAAATGCAATCCGAGCGCCTGACTGAAAAGCGCGAACAACTCAATTTGAATCTGGAGGAGGGCGAAGCGCCTCTGGAAGAGCTGCGGCTCAAGCTTGAAGAGCTGCTCGAACGGCGCATGGTCGTCGACGACGAAATGCGTACCGCGAAAATCTCCCTGGAAGACGCCGACCGGGAATTGCGCGACGCCGAAAAACGTCGGACCCAGGCCGAACAGCAATCCCAGTTGCTGCGCGGGCAGCTGGAGCAGCAACGCATGGAATGGCAGTCGCTCACGGTGCGGCGCAAAACCCTGCAGGATCAATTGCTCGAAGACGGTTATGACTTGCACGGCGTGCTCGCGACGCTCACGCCACAAGCCAATGAAAAAGACGCTGAAGAAGAGCTGGAACGCATCAGTGTGCGCATTCAGCGCTTGGGCGCGATCAACCTCGCGGCGATTGACGAGTATCAGCAGCAGTCCGAACGTAAACGCTATCTGGACGCACAAAACGCCGATCTGGTGGAAGCGCTGGATACCCTGGAAAACGTGATTCGCAAGATCGACAAGGAAACCCGCAACCGCTTCAAAGAGACCTTCGATCAGATAAATAGCGGAATTCAGGCACTTTTCCCAAAAGTTTTCGGTGGTGGCTCCGCTTATTTGGAACTGACGGGCGAAGATTTACTCGATACAGGGGTGACAATCATGGCGCGTCCCCCAGGCAAGAAGAACAGCACCATTCATTTGTTGTCCGGTGGCGAGAAGGCTTTGACCGCGTTGGCTTTGGTTTTTGCCATTTTCAAACTCAATCCGGCACCGTTCTGCATGCTCGACGAAGTGGACGCACCGCTGGACGATGCGAACGTCGGACGTTATGCCAGACTGGTTAAGGAGATGTCGCAGACAGTGCAGTTCATTTACATCACCCACAACAAGATCGCCATGGAAATGGCGGATCAACTGATGGGTGTAACCATGCACGAGCCGGGCTGTTCGCGGCTGGTGGCGGTGGATGTGGAGGAGGCGATGGCGTTGGTGGATGCCTGATTTGCGGAGCGTTCGAGGCGCGAAAATGGTGCTTTGATAGCGCGTTATGCAGAGGTCTGTGCGGTAGATAACGCTTCTGGCGCAAACCAGATGTATCAGACGGTGTAAAGTTGCCTTTGGTCGTGCTAGCTTAATGTCCACTTTTTCTTTTCGCGTGGGCAAATTGCCAGTCAGAACATAGACTTGGCACCACGTTTTAAAGGGGTTTAGGCCCTTATTTTCAGCATTCTTTATTAGAGGCACGGGATTACATGGAAATCGGTCTGCGCGAGTGGCTGATCGTCATCGGCATTATTGTCATTGCCGGTATTCTTTTCGATGGCTGGCGCCGTATGCGCGGCGGCAAGGGTAAATTGAAATTCAGGCTCGACCGGAGCTTTTCCAACCTGCCGGACGATGATGAAACCACGTCCGCCGAGGTGCTGGGTCCGCCGCGCGTGTTGGATACTCACAAGGAACCGCAACTCGACGAGCATGACCTGCCGTCGATGAGTGCCAGCCCGCGTGACAACAAACGCAGCAACAAGCGCAAGGACGAGCCGCAGCAGGGCGACCTGAACCTCGATCTGGATGGCCCGAGCCTGTTTACCGGGCGCGACGACGAGTTCCCGGACGACAAGCCCAAGCAGCGCATCACCGAAGACAAGGATTTGCCGCCGGTGGAAGAAGTGCTGGTAATCAGTGTGATTGCCCGTGACGAAAGCGGCTTCAAAGGCCCGGCCTTGCTGCAGAACATTCTGGAAAGCGGCCTGCGTTTCGGCGAGATGGACATTTTCCATCGCCACGAAAGCATGGCAGGCAATGGCGAAGTGCTGTTTTCCATGGCCAACGCGGTCAAGCCGGGCGTTTTCGATCTGGACGATATCGACCATTTCAGCACCCGCGCCGTGAGCTTCTTCCTTGGCTTGCCGGGCCCGCGTCATCCGAAGCAGGCGTTTGATCTCATGGTCGCTGCGGCTCGCAAGCTGGCTCATGAACTCAACGGTGAACTGAAAGACGACCAGCGTAGCGTCATGACCGCGCAGACCATCGAGCATTACCGTCAGCGCATCGTGGAATTCGAACGCCGCGCGTTGACCCAGCGTCGTTGATCTGGGGTGTTCAAGCCCTTTAACCATGGCCCGTAGGACCGGCTTTAACCGGGAGGGCATTCTCGCGGCTAAAGCCGCTCCTACGCAGTGACCTCAAGCGCATAAACATTTGAGCAGCCCAGGCTGCTCTTTTGCATTTCAAGAGAACACCGAATGAAAGCCGCCGAAACCCGAATCCTGGAACTGCGTGCAGAGCTGGATCAACACAACTATCGCTACCACGTCCTCGACGAGCCGAGCATTCCCGACGTGGAATACGACCGGTTGCTCCACGAGCTCAAGGCGCTGGAAGTCGAGAACCCGCATCTGGTCACCCCGGATTCGCCCACCCAGCGGGTCGGCAGCGCGGCTCTGTCGGCGTTTACTCAAGTGCGTCATGAAGTGCCGATGCTCAGCCTGGGCAACGCCTTCGAAGAAAACGACATGCGCGAGTTCGACCGCCGTGTCACCGAAGGCCTCGATCTGCCGGTGGGGGATTTGTTGAGCGACGGCGCCAAGGTGCAATACAGCTGCGAGCCGAAGCTCGATGGTCTGGCGGTCAGTCTGTTGTATCGCGATGGCGCGCTGGTGCGTGGTGCAACCCGAGGCGATGGCACCACCGGCGAAGACATCAGCGTCAACGTGCGCACTGTGCGCAATATCCCGCTCAAGTTGCATGGCAGCGGCTGGCCGCAGACTTTGGAAGTGCGCGGCGAAGTGTTCATGTCCAAGGCCGGTTTCGAGCGGCTCAACGCCAGCCAGTTGGAAGTGGGCGGCAAGACCTTCGCCAATCCGCGTAACGCCGCGGCTGGCAGCCTGCGTCAGCTGGATTCGAAGATTACGGCCAATCGTCCGCTGGAATTCTGCGCTTATGGTCTTGGCCAGGTTTCCGAGGAGTTCGCCGACACGCACATCGGCAACCTGAATCAACTGAAGAAATGGGGCATGCCGGTCAGCCGCGAGCTGAAGCTGGCCAACGGCATCGATGAATGCCTGGCGTATTACCACGACATCGGCGAGCGTCGCCTCGCGCTCACTTATGAAATCGACGGCGTGGTATTCAAGGTCAACAATCTGGCTTCCCAGCGCGAACTGGGGTTCCGCGCCCGCGAGCCGCGTTGGGCTATCGCCCATAAATTTCCGGCCATGGAAGAGCTCACCGAACTGCTGGACGTCGAGTTTCAGGTGGGTCGTACCGGCGCGGTCACGCCGGTTGCGCGTCTGAAACCGGTCAAGGTCGCCGGCGTGACCGTTGCCAACGCCACCCTGCACAACATGGACGAAGTCGCGCGTTTGGGATTGATGATCGGCGACACCGTGATCATTCGCCGCGCGGGCGACGTGATCCCGCAAGTCGTGCAAGTGGTGCTTGAGCGACGCCCGGAAAACGCTCGTGCCGTAGAAATTCCCCTGACCTGTCCGGTATGCGGCTCCCATGTGGAGCGCACGCAGCTGATCAAACGCAGCAAAGGCAGGGAAACTGTCAGCGAAGGCGCGGTGTATCGCTGCGTAGGGCGTCTGGCCTGCGGCGCGCAGCTCAAACAGGCAATCATTCACTACGTTTCGCGTCGGGCGATGGACATTGAAGGTCTGGGCGACAAGACCATCGAGCAATTGGTGGACGAGAAGCTCATCGGTTCCCCGGCCGATCTTTACGCCCTGAAGTTCGAGCAGATCGTCGATCTGGAAGGCTTCGCGGAAATCTCCAGCAACAAGCTGCTCAAGGCCATCGAAGACAGCAAGCGCCCGACCCTGGCGCGCTTCATCTACGCGCTGGGCATTCCGGATGTCGGCGAGGAGACCGCCAAGGTGCTCGCGCGCTCTTTGGCGTCACTGGAACGGGTCAAGCAGGCGTTGCCGGAAGTCCTGACCTATTTGCCGGATGTCGGCCTGGAAGTGGCCCACGAGATCCACAGCTTTTTTGAAGATGAGCACAACCGTAACGTCATCGACGCGCTGCTGGGTGAGCGCGGCCTGGAATTGCAGGATCAGGGCGAGCTGGGCGCGGAATTCGCCGCCAGCGCGACCCTGGGGGGCTTGATCGACAAACTGAACATCCCGGCGGTCGGCCCCGGTGCGGCGCAGAAGCTGGCCGACAAGTTCGGTTCGCTGCAGGCGGTGATCGAGGCTGACTGGCTGGACATGCGCCAGGCGTTGCCCGAGAAGCAAGCCAAGGCCGTACGTGACTTTTTCGACGACCCTGAGCGCGCCGCGCGCGGCCTGGCCATCGAAGCGCAGCTCAAAGACTTCGGCATGCATTGGCAGAGCGAGAAAAAGGTCGTTGAAGGCCTGCCGTTGGCCGGACAGACCTGGGTGCTGACCGGTTCGCTGGAGTTGATGAGCCGCGACGTCGCCAAGGAAAAACTCGAAAGCCTCGGCGCCAAAGTCTCTGGTTCGGTTTCCGCCAAGACCCATACCGTAGTCGCCGGGCCGGGTGCTGGATCGAAACTGACCAAGGCCAATGAACTGGGCTTGAAGGTGCTGGATGAAGAGGCGTTTGTGGCGTTTCTTGCCAAGCATGGCATCAAGGCGGATTGAGTGGTCTACGTCGGGTGGCGAGACCGTAGGACCGGCTTTAGCCGGGAGGGCGCTCTCCCGGCTAAAGCCGGTCCTACGGACCTCGCGGGATCTGTACTTTGTTAAATCATGGAACGACCGCAAACGCCGATGATCTAGTGCTTGCACGCTCACGAGGAGATCGTCATGTACCGGTTTTTCGAGCAACTCAGTTCACGTATTGCCGCGCCATTTGTCAGTGAAACCAAGCGCGCCAGCAAGGTTTGGCAGTGCCGCTGCGGGCAGTCGATCTTCTTTCCCAATACTCAGTGCCTGTCCTGTTCCGCAGCGCTGGGCTATTTGCCGGAGCAAGGCCGCCTCTGCACGCTGGAGCCTGGCCCTGAAGAAAGCACCTGGCGCTTGAGCGACGAGCCCGGCGCCGGACTGTATCGGCGTTGCGCCAACCTCAGCACTCCAGCGGCCTGCAATTGGCTGTTTCCCGAGCACAACAGCGGGGAATTCTGCATCGCGTGCAGCCTTAACCGGACCATCCCCGATCTGTCGATAGCGGAAAATGGCGAGCGCTGGTGCAAGGTCGAAACCGCCAAGCGCCGACTCGTGGCGCAGTTGATTTCACTGGGCTTGCAGGTCATTCCGAAAACCCGGGACGAAGAGCGCGGTCTTGCTTTCGATTTTGTCGGCGTGGACCTGGAAGGCAAGCTGCCTACTACGGGCCATGCCAATGGCTTGATCACGCTGGATATCAAGGAAGCGGACGACGATCATCGCGAGAAGGTTCGGGTGCAGATGCATGAACCTTATCGGACCTTATTGGGACATTTCCGACATGAGGTCGGGCATTACTACTGGGATCGCTTGATCGCCGACACGTATTGGCAGGATGGTTTTCGTAACCTGTTCGGCGATGATCGCGCCAGTTATGCCGATGCCCTTGATCACCATTACCAGCATGGTGCGCCAGCGGACTGGCAGCAGAGCTTCGTCAGCGCCTACGCCACCATGCACCCGTGGGAAGACTGGGCGGAAACCTGGGCGCATTACCTGCACATGATGGATGCGGTCGATACCGCGCTGGGCTTTGGCATGAGTGCCCGGGACATGGATCTGGATTACCAGCCATTCCCGCTGGAAACCCTGTACGACCCGCAGCACCCCGGCGGCCCAGCCTTCCTGTCGTTCGTCAACGCCTGGATCGAACTGGCGGGCATGCTCAACGAACTGTCACGCAGCATGGGCCAGCCGGATTTCTACCCGTTCGTGCTGTCGCCGGCGGTCATCACCAAGCTGCATTTCATCCATCTGGTGATTCAGGATGCTGGCGGCAAGGCGGATGAGGTGTTGCAGGCGCAGTGATTGCTATTGATCTCTGTAGGAGGGGACTTGTCCCCGAAAGGCGGTGGCTCAGACAACGTTAACCTGTCGGATTTTCGTTGTCAGGACCAGCGCATTCGGGGACAAGTCCCCTCCTGCCGGTCGTGTAGGCAGGGCCAGTTTGGCTCCTACACAGTCAGCACCAAACGTCGCTCATACCCGATTCGGCCTTTGTACGCTTCGCCGGTATCGATCCAGCCCTGGCCGAGATACAGATTCAGCGCGGGCAGATTATCGGCGTCCACCGAGAGCATTATTTGCTGGATATCCGGCCATTTGGCCCGAACGGCGGCTGGCAAGCCCTGCAAAAAAACCTTTCCCAGCCCTTTGCCTTGCATGCGTCGATCAATCTGCAGAGCATGCAGCGTAGCCGAGCCTTGGGTCGCCCAAGCCGGTAGAAACTCCCCACGTTTGAGCATGAAGAATCCTACCGGCTGGTCATCCTCCAACAGGACGAATCCTTCAATATCAGCGGTCGAGCGGACCAGCAGCGTATTCAACGCGCAGTAGATATCCCCCGAAAAGGGCACTTGCTCGGGCAAAATCTCCAGCCCATCAAGCTGTTTTCGCTGAGTTTCAGTCAGCGTTTGATAACTCACAACCTGGTTTTTCATCATCGATCAAAGGCGCCGTCTGACAGGAAATGTAGCCAGTGCGCATTATGGCAATGAGTGCAAACGCCCGCTCAGGTTAAACACCTGCTTTTCAACCGCCGCCAACGTGTCGCCTGACTGAGTGATGACGGGCGCGGGCGCGTGTGGCGAATCGGCAGGGAGCAACCCGGCGCGCAGCCGTCACACAAGTGCTTGAGCGCTATCGAGTTTTTTATCCGGATAACGGGTTGTAACTTCGCGTCAGACCGGTACAATGGCGCGGCTTGCCGACAGGCGAGCGTCGTTATGGTGACCCCATCGGTCCCCCCGCAACGATTACCCGTGAACCTGGTCAGAGCCGGAAGGCAGCAGCCACAGCGGGAACATTGTGTGCCGGGGTGTGGCTGGTGGGGTTGCCTCCATAACGCCCCTTCGCAATACCCGAATCCTTTCGCTGCACCCCTCTAGATAATCTCGCCTCCGGCAGTACCATGCACAGCATCGTCCAGACTCATCAGCGTCTCGCATAAAGCTACTTCGCCATGGGAATTGTGCCGTGAACCGACTCCAACATTTGCAGCTGATGGCCGACTACAACCGCTGGATGAACGAAAAGGTTTACCAGGCTGCGGCCGGCCTTCCCTGCGACGAACTGCGCGCCGACCGCAAGGCATTTTTTGGTTCGATCCTCGGAACGCTGAATCATCTGGTTGTCGCCGACACCATTTGGCTCAAGCGCTTTGCCCAACATCCGGCCGGTCACCCAAGCCTTGAGCTGGTCAAGCATCTGGAAGACCCGCAGGCGCTCAATCAGTTGCTGTTCACCGACCTGCAAGCGCTGCTGGCCCGACGGCAGCTGCTTGATCAAGTGCTTGTGGCGTGGACGGCAGAATTGTCGGAAGCCGATCTAGATACGGTTTTGTCGTACAGCAACACGGCGGGCATCAAGGCCGACAGAAATTTCTACGGCCTGCTGACGCACTTATTCAATCATCAGACGCACCATCGCGGGCAGGCAACGACGCTGCTTTCGCAAGCAGGCGTCGATGTCGGTTCCACGGATTTGCTGACACTGGTGCCCAATTCCATTGCCTGAAACAGCGTGCGTTGGAGATTCCATGTTCGCGGGCCAGGACGCAGGAATCTGTAGGACCGGCTTTAGCCGGGAGGGCGGTAGGTCTGATGATGCAATTGCTGCGAATGTACCTGCCTCCTCCCGGCTAAAGCCGGTCATCCGGTATCTACAGGTTCTTCAACCACTGCGCCACATCAAACGACGGACACGCCTTGATGAACTCGTTCGGGGTGATTTTGCCGTCGCCGTTCTTGTCGGGTGACAGGTCGCGATGGCCCAGAATCCGCGCCTGCGGATAACGTGCCTTGAGTTTGCTCAGCAGGGCTTGCAGCGTGGCGAATTGTTCCGGGGTGAAGTTGTTCTCGGGCTTGTTGTTCGCATCCACGCCGCCTGCCAGACAAATGCCGATGGAGTTAGCGTTGTGTCCGCGCACATGGGCGCCCATGGTGTGTTCCGGGCGACCGTTTTCCAGCTCGCCGTTGCGGCGGATGACGAAGTGGTAGCCGACAGTGTCGAAGCCGCGCTGGATATGCCATTGGGTGATGTCGCGCACGCCGATGTCGGCTGAGGCTTTGGTCGCCGAGCAGTGGACGACGATCAGATCAGTGCTGTCGCGATCCTTGAGAGTTGAGGTCGGATGGGTTGCTGTTGCCAGGTTCATACCTGCATTCCTTGCAAGATTATTGGAACCTTGTAAGGAATACGCTTGGGACATAAGGCACAAGTCGGCTGCTTGCCTCGGCAGCCGACAGAGTTGTCAGCTCCTTATGTGGGAAATTGCAGCGCGTTGGTCAAGTCGCCCATTGGCGCCTGGCCACGCGCGATCATCGCGTTGTCCCGCTCCTGGAGGCCGTTGAGCTTTTCCAGGCCGTGAATACGTGTAATCAGACGCAGGATCGAGGCGGTGTCGTACACCGTGTGATCCACCGTGCCTTTGCGGGCGAACGGCGAAACCACCAACGCCGGCACGCGGGAGCCCGGTCCCCAGCGGTCGCCTTGGGGCGGCGCAACATGGTCCCACCAGCCGCCGTTTTCATCCACGGTGATGACGATCACCATGTTTGGCCATTGCGGGCTGTTGCGCAGCACCTTGATGACGCGGTCGATGTGCCGGTCGCCAGCGGCGATATCGGCGTAGCCGGCGTGCATGTTCAGATTGCCCTGCGGTTTGTAGAACGTGACCGCCGGCAATTTCCCGGCTTCGGCGTCGGCGAGGAATTTATTGCTGCGCGATTCATCGCCAAGACCGCCATCGCGCAGGCGCTTGTTGCGTTCAGCCGGGTTCTGCGGACCTTGCTGGACGAAGTAGTTGAATGGCTGGTGGTGGTACTGAAAGTTGGGGATCTTCGGGATGCCGGTGGAATCCTTGAATTGGTCGAGGGTGACTTGCCAGGCACCGGCGTACCACGCCCAGTCGACATTTTTCTGGCTCAGCTTGTCGCCGATGTGTTCATGGCTTTGTGGCACCAGCACGTTAGGCAGGTCCGGTTTGGAGTAGTCCGGTTTTTCCGGGTCGCGCAGCCAGGTTGGCCAATACGGTGGGGCCAGCGTGTTGACGCCATAGCCGTCTGGCGTCAGCGCGCTGGGGCCGAATTGCGGTGGCCCGGTCATGGCGCTGGCGGGGGATTTCTCCAGCGGTTTGAGCCGTGTGTCGCGGGGGTTGTCGCTTTCCAGTGCGGCGATCTGCGATTTCGCCACTGAAGTTGCAGCGCTCGGATAGAACGGCGCAGTGGCTGCAACCAGGTACTGGTGGTTCAGGAAAGAGCCGCCGAAGGCGCCCTGAAAGAAGTTGTCGCACAGCACGAATTCCTTGGCGACGTCCCACAGGCGCAACGAATACTGGCTTTGCGCGTAATGGCCCATGGTCAAGCCGCCCGCATCGGCCCAGGCGACGAAGCGGTCATTTTTGCCGCCGTTGATTTGCATCTGATTCTGATAGAACACATGCCACAAGTCCCTGGTCACCAGGCCGAACGGCAAGTCCTCGCCATCCAGTCCTTTGAGCGGGTAGGGTGCGTTGGTCAGGTTTTCCTGGAATTGGCCGCCAACCGGATAGGTGACGCCATCGACGGTCTGCGGTCCCACCTGCAACACGCCGCCCCAGGCGGGCGGCAGGCTTTGCAGCAGCGAGCCGTCACGATCACGCTGCTGATAATCCTCGGGCTTGAGCGCGGAGAGCGGCTTTTCCACCCCCGGATAGTTGCCGAACAGATTGTTGAAGCTGCGATTCTCGGCGTAAATCACCACCACGGTTTTCACGTTGTCGCTTAGTGCCTTGTCCAGCGCTGCGCCGCTGAGCGGTGGCATTGTCGCTGCAGTCCCAAGCGCGTCGGCTTTTACGTAGCTGCCAAGCGTCGCGCTGGCGCCCAACACGGCGACGCCGCCGAGGAAGCGCCGTCTGCTGACGTCGGGTTTGGTGGTGTCGTCCGGGTGGTCGCTCATGCTGATGGATGCTCGCTGCGAAAGTGTTGCAGGATGTTTCGCAGGAGCCTAGCGAGGCTGTATGACGTTATTGCGACAGTGAGATGCCCGCTGCGGGCAAGGGCGCGGTGTATTTATCGATGATGCGCTGCAACTCGCCGGATACCGACATGCGCACTAGCACGCGCAACAGGCGCTGCACCGGAATATCCGGATCGTTGCGCACAATGCAGCCTGCCGGTTGCTCGGTAAGTTGAGTCACGGCGCGCAGCGGTGGGTCGCCGGGATTGTTGCGGTTGTACCAGTCCAGAGCCATTTTATTGGCCACTGCATATTGATAGCGCCCGACCGCCAGTTTCTTCAGGACCTGGTCCTGGTTACGGGCGTCTTCGCGAATCAGTTCTTGGCGGTTGAAGAAGGGTTGCAGCACCGGATAGCTATAACCCAGGACTGCACCGACCACTTCGCCCGGCGGGAGTTGTGCGGGCCCGGTGATGCTGCGGTCTTGATTCACGGTGACCAGCACGTCGCGCTGGATCAGGATCGGCAGGCTCCAGGTGTAATCCCCCGAAAGCCCCGCCGTCCAGGCCTGCGCCGCGTAGCACCGGACATTGACTTCGCCGCGCTCCAGCGCCGCCTGAACGCGCAGTCGGGGCAGCACGTGATATTCGGCAGTACGCCCGACCTGCGCCGCGAGGCTCTGCATGATGTCGAACAGAATCCCGTCATTGGGCTGGTTGTTGACGATATTCACCAGCGGCATTGACCAGCTGTCGGCGATAGAGAAGCGCAGGGGCGTCTCAGCGGCGAAGCTGGAACTGGAAACCACCAGCAAAATGCTCAAGACCAGTTCGCGCATGCAGCCTTCAGGGTGAGCAATATGAGGCTGATAATAGCCAGCTTATCGGCCGATGTGACATTCATTTGAGGGGCAAGGGAAGATAAGAAATGACACCAGATGCAATTTTGCCCCTGCTCCGCTAGCATTAGCGGTCTTCCGCTTCCCAGTTGCGACGGTTTTCGATGAGTTATCAGGTTCTTGCACGTAAATGGCGTCCGCGCTCGTTTCGCGAAATGGTCGGCCAGACTCATGTGTTGAAGGCCCTGATCAATGCGCTGGACAGTCAGCGGCTGCACCATGCCTATCTGTTCACCGGCACGCGCGGGGTGGGTAAAACAACGATAGCGCGGATCATAGCCAAATGCCTGAACTGCGAAACCGGCATTACTTCGACGCCGTGTGGGGTGTGTTCGGTATGCCGGGAAATCGATGAAGGCCGCTTTGTCGACCTGATCGAAATCGACGCCGCCAGCCGCACCAAGGTCGAGGACACCCGTGAACTGCTGGATAACGTGCAGTACGCGCCCAGTCGCGGACGCTTCAAGGTCTATCTGATCGACGAAGTGCACATGCTGTCCAGTCATTCGTTCAACGCACTGCTCAAGACCCTCGAAGAGCCGCCGCCGTACGTCAAATTCATTCTGGCGACCACTGATCCGCAAAAACTGCCGGCAACGATCCTCTCGCGCTGCCTGCAGTTCTCGCTGAAGAACATGACCCCTGAGCGCGTGGTCGAGCATCTGACTCACGTGCTCAGCGTGGAAAACGTGCCATTCGAAGACGATGCGCTGTGGCTGCTGGGTCGCGCCGCCGATGGTTCGATGCGCGATGCCATGAGCCTGACCGATCAAGCGATTGCCTTCGGTGAAGGTAAAGTCATGGCCACCGACGTGCGCGCCATGCTCGGAACGCTGGATCATGGTCAGGTGTTCGACGTCCTGACCGCGTTGATCGATGGCGACGCCCGCAGTTTGCTGGAAGCGGTGCGCCATCTCTCCGAGCAGGGCCCGGACTGGAACGGCGTGCTCTCGGAAATTCTCAATGTGCTGCACCGCGTCGCCATCGCCCAGGCACTGCCCGAAGCGATCGATAACGGGCATGGTGATCGTGATCGCGTACTGGCGCTGGCCCAGGCGTTGCCCGCCGAAGACGTACAGTTTTATTACCAGATGGGCCTGATCGGCCGTCGCGATCTGCCTCTGGCGCCTGATCCGCGCGGCGGCTTTGAAATGGTCCTGCTGCGCATGCTGGCGTTCCGGCCTGCGGACAGTCTGGATGCGCCGAGACAGCCGTTAAAGTCAGTGGGGATCAATCAGGCCACAGTTGATTCCCGACCAACAGTGGCCGGTGCGGCAATTGTCGCACCGGTAATAACGGCTTCTGCTGTCGTTCCCGTGCTTGAGCCTGTGGTTGAAAAACCAGCTGCAGCGGTGATCGAAGCTGCGCCCGCGCCAGAAGTTGACCTGCCGTGGAACGAGCCCAAGGCAGCGCCGCCAGCCATAGAACTGGCGGAAGAGATTCAGACCGACCCGGAAGCCGAGCCCGCTCCCGTTCAGGAATCCGTTCCGGAACCGGTGCTCGATACCGTGGCCGAGCAGCCCGAGCAGCCCGAGCTGACGCCGATGCCGACTCCGGCACCCGCGACACCGGTGCCTGATGCGCCTGAAGTTGCAACAGCGCCGCCAGAGATCGCGGCCATGGAAGCGATCCCGCAGCACGCCTACGTGCCTGCGCCCATGGATCGCGACGACGAACCGCCGATGGACGACGATTATGTCGAGCCGGATGTGGATATCGATCCGGCGTCCTACAGTTATCTTGACGAGCTGGCGCACGAAAGCGTCGCCGAAGAGGTCGAAACAGAACCGGCTCCGGCATTGAATCCGGCAACCGGTCTGGCGCTGGAATGGCTGCAGATGTTCCTCAAACTGCCGATTTCGGGCATGACGGGCAGCATCGCCGCCAACTGTACGTTGATCGCAATGGACGGCGACGATTGGCTGCTGCATCTGGACCCTGCGCACAGCGCGCTGTACAACGCGACTCAGCATCGTCGCCTGAACGACGCGTTGAATCAGTTCAGCGGCCGGACCCTCAACTTGCGTGTCGAGTTGATCAAGCCTGAGCAGGAAACCCCGGCCCAGGCAGCTTCGCGTCTGCGCGGCGAGCGTCAACGGCAGGCCGAGGCGTCGATCCACGGTGATCCGTTCATCCAGCAGATGCTGCAACAGTTTGGCGCGGTGATCCGGGAGGATACGATTAAACCTGTAGATGCCCCGGTGGCTCAGACTCTTTAACAGACAGCGTGGCGCCCAACTGTGCCGCGTCAGATAACTACATCGATTTGCGAGGAGATATCCCATGATGAAAGGTGGCATGGCCGGCCTGATGAAGCAGGCACAGCAGATGCAGGAAAAAATGGCCAAGATGCAGGAAGAATTGGCCAACGCCGAAGTGACCGGCCAATCAGGCGCAGGCCTGGTGAGCGTGGTGATGACCGGTCGCCATGACGTCAAGCGCATCAATCTGGATGACAGCCTGATGCAGGAAGACAAGGAAGTACTGGAAGACCTGATCGCCGCCGCCGTCAACGACGCGGTGCGCAAGATCGAACAGGCCAGCCAGGAAAAAACCGCAGGCATGACGGCTGGCATGCAATTGCCGCCAGGCATGAAACTGCCGTTCTGATTGAACCCGCGTGTCGAAAATGCCAGGCCCAGTGCCTGGCATTTTTGTTTCTGCGTGACGTGTAACGGGCTGGCGCAGGCTAATCCGACCGAACGCTGGCCCTGCACGACGGTCTGCTCTGCATACCCGTGGAAATCATCACCAAGGAATCCCTGCGATGACCCAAGAATTAATCCTCAATCAGCGCATCGTGCTGGCCTCGCGTCCGAACGGTGCGCCAACCCCGGAAAACTTTCGTCTTGAGCGTGAAGCACTGCCCGATCTGGAAGACGGTCAGGTGCAACTGCGCACACTTTATCTGTCGCTGGATCCGTACATGCGCGGCCGCATGAGCGACGCGCCGTCCTACGCCGATCCGGTGGAAATCGACGCCGTCATGGAAGGTGGCGCGGTGAGCGTGGTCGAGCAGTCGCGTAATCCTGACTTCAAGCCGGGCGACCTGGTGGTCGGTCAGACCGGCTGGCAGACCCACAGCATCAGTGACGGCACGTTGCTGCAATCGGTGCCCAAAGGCCTGCCCAGTGAATCGATGGCGGTGGGCGTGCTGGGCATGCCCGGCATGACCGCGTACATGGGGCTGATGGACATCGGCAAGCCCAAAGCCGGGGAAACCCTGGTGGTGGCAGCGGCGTCCGGCGCAGTGGGTTCCGTGGTGGGGCAGGTGGCCAGGTTGCAGGGTTTGCGGGTCGTGGGGGTCGCAGGCGGTGCCGAGAAGTGCCGCTATGTCGTCGATGAGCTGGGTTTCGACGCCTGTATCGATCACAAGAGCGAGCATTTTGCCGAAGAACTCAAGCAAGCCTGCGGCAACGGTATCGATATTTACTTCGAACTGGTCGGCGGCAAAGTCTTTGATGCGGTATTGCCGCTGCTCAATCCGCGAGCGCGCATTCCTCTGTGCGGCGTGATTGCCCAGTACAACGCGCAAGGCGTTTCGGAAGGTGAGAATAAGCTTCCGTTGCTGATGCGCACGCTGCTGACCAAGCGCGCGCTGATGCAGGGCTTTATCGTCTATGAAGCCTATGGCCATCGCCGTGACGAGTTCATCACCGAAATGCTGCCGCTGGTGACTGACGGCAAGGTGAAGTTTCGCGAGGATGTGGTGGAAGGTCTGGAGCAGGCTCCGGAGGCCTTCATCGGTTTGCTCGAAGGGCGCAACTTCGGCAAGTTGGTGATCAAGGTTTCCAACGCGTGAATTGACGCTGCCTACAGGGCGCGGGTATAAACCGCGTCTTGTGTTTTTGTCGGACCTTTCCTCATGAGCTTCAGCCCACTGATTCGCCAGTTGATCGACGCCTTGCGCACCTTGCCGGGTGTCGGCCAGAAGACCGCGCAACGTATGGCGCTGCAACTGCTTGAGCGCGACCGCAGCGGAGGCTCGCGTCTGGCGCTGGCATTGAGCCAGGCGATGGAAGGCGTCGGCCATTGCCGGTTGTGCCGTACGCTCACCGAAGACGACCTCTGCCCGCAATGCGCCGACGTGCGTCGCGACGATACGCTGCTGTGCGTGGTCGAAGGCCCGATGGACGTGTATGCGGTGGAGCAGACGGGCTTTCGCGGACGCTATTTCGTGCTCAAGGGCCACCTTTCGCCGCTCGACGGCCTGGGGCCGGAAGCCATCGGCATTCCGCAATTGCTGACGCGCATCACCGAGCAAGGCACCTTCACCGAAGTCATCCTGGCCACCAACCCCACAGTGGAAGGTGAAGCCACGGCGCATTACATCGCGCAGCTGCTTGCCAACAAGGGCCTGATCACCTCCCGCATCGCCCATGGCGTACCGCTGGGTGGCGAGCTGGAGCTGGTGGACGGCGGCACGTTGGCGCATTCGTTTGCGGGGCGTAAGCCGATAGCGTTGTAGTTCGCCTGGTATCCGTTGGAGCGAGGCTTGCCCGCGAAGGCGTGTTCGCGGGCAAGCCTCGCTCCAATGGTATGACCTCGTTACTCGGCCAAACCAAACTCGGTCAGGCAGAACGTCGGGATCTGCATGGCTTGCAGGCGTTGTGAGCCGCCCAGTTCAGGCAGGTCGATAATCGCTGCGGCTTCATGGATTTCGGCACCCATGCGGCGGATCAGGTTGGCTGCCGCTATCAAGGTGCCGCCAGTCGCGATCAGGTCATCGAACATCACCACTGAATCGCCTTCACACAGGCTGTCTGCGTGAACTTCCAGGTACGCCTGGCCGTATTCGGTCTGGTACGCCTCGGACAAGACGTCGGCAGGCAGCTTGCCTTGCTTGCGGAACAGGATCAACGGTTTGTTGAGCTCGTAGGCGATGATCGAGCCGATCAGAAAGCCCCGGGCATCCATCGCGCCGATGTGCGTGAAGTCGGCGTCGATGTAGCGCTGGACGAAGCTGTCCATGATCAGGCGCGTGGCCTTGGGCGACTGGAACAGCGGGGTAATGTCCCGAAAGATGACGCCTGGCTTGGGAAAGTCCACAACCGGGCGGATCAGGGATTTGAAGTTGAATTCGTCGACAGTCATAAAAGGTGATCCAGGGCAGGGGTGAATAGCGCGTCTAGTCTATCGCCGCGCGCTCTGGATCGCACTCTTGCAACCTGTTCAGCTTTCGATAGCGCCGCCAGCCAGCGCGCACAGCTGGATCGGATCGAGAATCCGGATTTCCTTGCCTTCGGCCGCAATCAGTTCGTTCTGCTGGAAGCGCGTGAACACCCGGGACACGGTTTCCACCGCCAGGCCCAGGTGATTGCCGATTTCGTTACGCGACATGCTCAGGCGGAACTGGTTGGCCGAGAAACCCCGTGCGCGGAAGCGGGCGGACAGGTTGACGAGGAACGTCGCGATGCGTTCATCGGCGGTTTTCTTCGACAACAGCAGCATCATTTGCTGATCGTCGCGAATCTCCCGGCTCATGACCCGCATCAACTGGCGACGCAGCTGCGGCAACTGCACCGACAGTTCATCCAGGCGTTCGAACGGAATTTCACAGACGGATGTGGTTTCCAGCGCTTGTGCCGATACCGGGTAAGCCTCTGAATCCATGCCCGACATGCCCACCAGTTCGCTGGGCAGATGGAAGCCGGTCAGTTGTTCTTCACCGCCGTCGCTGATACTGAACGTCTTCAGCGCGCCGGAGCGTACGGCGTATACCGAGACAAAGGTGTCGCCCTGACGGAACAGGAACTCACCTTTTTTCAACGGGCGGCCACGCTTGACGATTTGGTCAAGCGCGTCCATGTCTTCGAGGTTCAAGGAAAGTGGCAGGCAAAGGGGCGCCAGGCTACAATCCTTGCAGTGAGCCTGGGTATGAGCACGCAACTTGACTGGCTCGGACATTGGTTTAATCCTTGTGGGAAAACACACATAAGTTATAAGGGTAACTCAGTGGCAGCGCATCCGGCCAGCGCCATTACAAGGCCTGGCATCAAGCTTTGGCTGATCGGGCCGATAGTTCTGGGATCATTGGCATTCCGATCAGGGGTTTACACTCATGTGGTCACCAACACTTACCGCCATCAGCAACGCGTTTATCAGCGCCAATAAGCCTGCGAAAACCAGCGCCAGCGAACCGGCTGCCGACACCCCGACCAAAACCAGCGATAGCGTGCAAGTCACCTTGTCCGCAGCGGGTCAGGCCCGAGCGGCTCTGACGCGTTCCGCCAATCCCGACATCGCCGAAAGCGGTCTGCCGGATTCAGTGCAGAAAATCCTTACCGCCGTGCGCGAATCCCAGAAAGGCATGGACCGGCTGGAGAAAGAGTTGCAGGCCGCCATGAAGGACAAGTACCTGACTCCGGACATGCGTCAGGCCAAAGTCTCGGCCCTGCAAACGGTGTCGGCGATTTACCAGCGGCAGATCAGCAACACCACGTCGGATTTGTCGGCGGTCATGAGCAAGCTCAAGCTCGGTTCGGCTGACAAAATGAAAGCCAGCATGCTGGTCCTGGCCAAGATGTAGCTCCCTGCCTGTCGCTGGCAATCGTGCAGGCATCCGCTCAGATCACCCGTGAAAAGCGCTGGCGATTCTGCTGCGAAAGATGCGCGTCAAACACCATGCACACCGACCGCACCAACAGGCGCCCGGCAGGCATGACCCGAATGCCTTCGGCGTTCAGCTCGATCAAGCCGTCGGTGGCCATGGTCGCCAACTCGGGCCACAGCTCGCTGAAGTAAGCGCGGAAATCAATCGCGAATTCGGTTTCGATATCGGCGAAGTCCAGGCTGAAATGGCAGATCAACTGCTGAATCACCGCCCGGCGCACGCGATCGTCTTCTGTGCAGATCAGCCCGCGTTTGGTGGCCAGTTGATCGCTGGCCAACAGGTTCTGATAATCGCTGAGGTCGCTGCTGTTCTGGCTGTACAGATCACCGATCTGGCTGATGGCGGATACGCCCAGGCCAATCAAGTCGCAATGGCCATGGGTGGTGTAACCCTGAAAGTTGCGTTGCAGGGTCAATTCTTCCTGGGCCACCGCGAGCTCGTCATCGGGCAGGGCAAAGTGGTCCATGCCGATATACCGGTAACCAGCCTTGGTCAGCTGCCCGATGGTTTGCTCAAGCATCCGCAACTTGTTTTCCGGTGACGGCAGGTCGGCGGCTTCGATACGGCGCTGCGGCATGAAGCGTTCCGGCAGGTGCGCGTAGTTGAATACCGATAGCCTGTCCGGCAGCAGGCCGATGACTTCGTCGACGGTGTGGGCGAAGGCATCAGGGGTTTGCTTGGGCAGGCCGTAGATCAGGTCGATATTCACCGAACGAAATTGCAGGGTGCGCGCCGCTTCGATGATGGCCTGGGTTTCTTCCAGGGTTTGCATGCGATTGACGGCGCGCTGAACCTGCGGATCAAGGTCTTGCAGGCCAAGGCTGACCCGATTGAAGCCGAGCTCGCGCAACAGGCCCATGGTCGACCAGTCGGCCTCGCGCGGGTCGATTTCGATGCCGTAGTCGCCCGAGTCGTCGTCCAGCAGATTGAAATGCTTGCGCAGCTGGGCCATCAACTGGCGCAGCTCGTCATGGCTGAGGAACGTCGGCGTGCCGCCACCCAAATGCAGTTGCTCCACCACCTGACCCGGATCCAGGTGGCAGGCGATCATCTGGATCTCGTGCTCAAGGCGCTGCATGTAGGCCTGAGCCCGGCCGCGATCCTTGGTGATGACTTTGTTGCAGGCGCAGTAATAACAGATGTTGGCGCAGAACGGGATGTGGACGTAGAGCGACAAGGGGCGCATGGCCTTGCGGCTGTCGCGCAGGGCGTGGAGCAGGTCGAACGCTCCCACTTGTGTTTGAAATTGCACGGCTGTGGGGTAGGACGTGTAGCGCGGCCCCGCCAGGTCGTAGCGGCGAATCAGATCAGAATCCCATTGAATTGCGTCGAGCATGCGGGCGTTCCCCGAATAGACTGGCAGTGCCGGTCAGTCTAGGGAAGGCAACTCATTTTGGTGTTGATGTGGGTCAATGCCCCATTAGCCAATGTTGGTGTGGGCCAGGCAAAGTCCAGATACCGAACAGAATGACCAACACACCACCGGCCATGCGCACCCCGCGCTTGCGCAGCAAGGCCGTCATTCGTTCGGCAGCCAGGCCTGTCGCCAGCAGCACCGGCCAGGTTCCCAAGCCGAATGCCAGCATCAACAGCGCACTGTCCAGCGCATTGCCCTGGCTGGCTGACCATAACAACGTGCTGTAGACCAATCCGCACGGCAACCAGCCCCAGAGCGCGCCCAGCAACATTGCCCTGGGCAGGCTCGACACGGGCAGCAGTTTGCTCGCAACCGGCTGAATGTGTCGCCACAGGCCGCGACCGAGGCTTTCAATGCGCGTCAGGCCACTCCACCAGCCGGCGAGGTACAAACCCATGGCAATCAACAGCAGCGCGGCGATGACACGCAGCACCATGGCAGCGGGACTGTTGGCCACCGCCCAGCCGGCCATGCCGATCAGCAGCCCGGCAGTGGCGTAACTCAGGATGCGGCCCAGGTTATAGGCCAACAGCAACTGGAAGCGTCGGCTGCGTTGCTCTTTGGGAATCGCCAGGGTCAGCGCGCCCATCAAGCCGCCACACATGCCCAGACAATGCCCGCCGCCCAGCAGGCCGAGGATGACCGCCGAAACGAGGAGCGGGGCGAGGTCAGTCATGCGCGGGCAAAGCCGGTTAAACCCGTTGGAGCGAGGCTTGCCCGCGAAGAGGCCGGTTCATTCAATGCATATACGTGGGTCGCACTATCGCCTTCGCGGGCAAGCCTCGCTCCAACAGGACTCATATCAAACATGCGGTTGATCCTTGGCCTGCTGCTGTCCCTTATGCGCCGCCTCGTCCACCGCCGCCTGATGATTCGGATCCTGGTCGTCGAACAGGATGCTGTGGGCCGGGCTGTCGAGGTCGTCGTACTGGCCGCTGTCCACGGCCCAGAAGAAAATGTAGATGGCGATGGCGACGATGAGCAGTGCCGCCGGGATCATGATGTAGAGCGCTGGCATAAAGCCTCCGAAGCCGGTCGCCGGTTCATGTCGGCAACGGACGGGTAATGGCAACCGCTGGCGTCTGAACGCCTGGCATTCGCGTGAGGCGCAAGGCATTGAGCACCACGGTCAACGAACTGACCGACATGCCGATAGCCGCCCAGACTGGCGTGATCCAGCCCAGCGCCGCGAACGGCAACATGAGGCCATTGTACAACCCGGCCCACAACAGATTCTCGATGATTACCCGGCGGGTACGGCGCGCCAGACTAAAGGCGTGGACCAGCGCCTGCAAACGATTGGACAGCAACACCGCATCGGCGCTGGTTTTTGCCAGATCGGTGGCCGAACCCATGGCGACACTGATATCGGCGGCAGCCAGCACCGGTACGTCGTTGACGCCATCGCCCAGCATCAACACCTTGCGGCCCTGGCTGTGCAACTGCTGCAACACCGCCAGTTTGTCGTCCGGACGTAAGCCGCCCTGCGCTTCGTCGATGCCCAGTTCCGCTGCGACCCTGGCGACCATCGGCGAGCTGTCCCCCGACAACAACAGCGTCTTCCAGCCACGGGCCTTGCAGGCCTGCAACAATTCGAAAGCATCGTCGCGCAAGCGGTCATCAAGGATGAACCAGGCCAGCGGCCCGTTACTGTCGCCCAGCAACAAATGCTGGCCTGCATCATCGGGCATCAGTGGAATTGCGCTGGTGCTGAGGGTGCAGACAAATTCGGGCTGACCAATGCGCAGCCGCTGTCCGCCAACCACACCTTCGAGCCCCAATCCCGGCTGGCTATGCACCTCTTCCGCCGCGACCGGTGCGCGCCCGAATGCTCGGGCGATGGGATGTTCGGAGCGATTTTCCAGGGCTGCGGCCAGGCTCAGGCATGTGTCCGCATCCAGCTTGGCCAGGGTTTTGATGCTGCGTAATACCAGGCGGCCTTCGGTGAGGGTTCCGGTCTTGTCGAAAATGACCGTATCAATCTGATTCAAGCCTTCCAGCACATGGCCACGGGTCAGCAACAGACCGAGTTTATGCAGCGTGCCAGTGGCTGCGGTCAGCGCCGTCGGGGTCGCCAGTGACAGGGCGCACGGGCACGTGGCGACCAACATGGCGAGGACGATCCAGAACGCCCGGGACGGATCGATTTGCCACCAGAGCAAGCCGATGGCTGCCGCCAGAATCAGCGAAATCAACAGGAACCATTGCGCCGCGCGGTCAGCGATTTCCGCCAGGCGCGGTTTGTCTGCCTGGGCTCGTTCCAGCAGGCGGACGATGGCTGACAGGCGCGTGTCATGCCCCAGCGCCAACACTTCAACGGTCAAGGCACCTTCAACGTTCAGCGTGCCGGCAGTGACCGCATCGCCGGATTGCCGAGGCTGCGGCAGGTATTCGCCGGTCAGCAATGACTCATCGACGCTGGACTGTCCTTCGACAATGCGGCCATCTGCCGGCAGCACCGAACCGGGATGCACCAGCACGTGATCACCCAAGCGCAATTCACTGAGCAGGATGCGTTCGCTTTGGCCGTCAGCCGTCAGACGCAGGCACGAGGCGGGCAGCAGGTTGACCAGTTGCGCCGTCGCGGCGGCGGTGCGTTCCCGCGCCCGGCGTTCCAGATAGCGACCCGTCAGCAGGAACAGCGCAAACATGCCAACCGCGTCGAAATACAATTCGCCATTGCCGGTGATCGCGGTCCAGATGCCGGCGATGTAAGCACTGCCAATGGCCAGCGATACCGAGACGTCCATGGTCAGATGCCGGGTGCGCAGGTCACGCATGGCGCCGCGAAAAAACGGTGCACAGCTGTAGAACACAATCGGCGTGGTCAGGAACAGCGCGACCCAGCGCAGGATGGTGTGCATCTCGGGGCTGAGATCGATGTTGAATTCCGGCCAGGTGGCCATGGTTGCCATCATCGCCTGGAACCACAGCAGGCCGGCGACCCCCAGTTGGCGCAAGGCCAGGCGATTCTCGCTGGCCAGTTGCTCGGCCGCGCGATCAGCCTGATACGGATGAGCGACGTAGCCGATATGCCGCAGTTCACTGAGTACCTGGCTCAAAGGCAACTGGCTGTCGGCCCAGCGCACATGCAAGCGATGATTGGACAGGTTCAGACGCGCCTCGGCCACCGCCGGCAGGCTGCGCAGGTGTTTTTCGATCAACCAGCCGCATGCCGCGCAGCTGATGCCTTCCATCAATAACGTGGTTTCCGACAGCTCGCCGTCATGGCGAACGAAGGGCGCCTGCACGTCGGGACGGTCATACAGCGCCAGTTCGTCGACCAGCTGCACCGGCAAGGTTTCGGGGTTGGCCGAGGCTTCACTGCGGTGGCTGTAATAACTTTCCAGACCGCCCGCGACAATGGCTTCGGCCACGGCCTGACAGCCAGGACAGCACATCTCCCGCGATTGCCCGAGCACGACAGCGGTAAAACGGCTACCGGCCGGGACGGGCAGGGCGCAGTGGTAGCAGGGGGTTGGTTGAGTCATCCCTCGCTCCAGCGGGTTCTCGCCACTCTCAAGTCAATTCTTCAAATCTTCAGCGCCTTGAATCGGCTCGTCGCCCAAGGCCAGGTCCTTGTCGTGGCTGACTTGTTCCTCTTCGAACAGGCGCCAGGTCTGGCCGTCCTGCACACCCAGCAGTTCCACGAAGCGACGGCCTTCGACCTTGTCGCTCAACTGGCCGATGTAGCGTCCGGCATCCGAAGGGCTGCGGGTCAGGATGATCTTGCGATCCTTTTCCGGCTGGGTCGGTGAAATCAGGTTCAGTTCGACGGTTTGCGGCTGGCTGTCGCCGCTCAGGCGCAACTCGGCTTCGCCGGTCAGTTCATCCAGGTGCACGCTGGCGCGCAGCTTGAGGGTCTGGGCCAGCAACTCGCGGTTGAGGGAGCGATTGATGCCTTTGCCGGCCTCGTAGTAGTTGTCGTTGACCAGATTGTCCGGGTTGTTCACGGCAATGGTCACCATGGACAAGGTCAAAGTCACCGAGCACGCCAGGATCGCAATGATGATCCATGGCCAGATGTGCTTGTACCAGGGGCTTGAAGCAGTTGCGACAGACATGGCTGACTCTCTATTGATACTTCGCTATTAACTGGTTTTAACGTACTTGCGGGCCAATGAAGCGGCTCTTGGTTTCAGCGTGGGTGCCGCCGTTATCGGCGTCCTGAAGGATGAAGGTGACCTCGTTGGTGCTCGACGGCAGCTTCTCGGGGGCGCTCGACAATTCCACCGGCATGGTGAAGATGTCACCTGCCGCGACCTTGAATTCACGACGCCCTTGCAGCTTCAGATCCGGCAGGCCGGTGGCATCGAGAATGTAGGTGTGGTCGACCTGATCCTTGTTCATGACTTTAAGGCTGTAGACGTTCTCGATCCGACCTTCAGCGTTTTCCCGGTACAACACGCGGTCCTTGCTGACATCGAAGCCCACCAGCGAACGCATGAAGAAGGCTGATGCCAGCAGGCCGATCATCACCAGCAATACCAGCGCATAGCCAATCAGGCGGGGCCGCAGCTTGTTGGTGACCTGGCCGGACAGGTTGTGCTCGGTGGTGTAGCTGATCAAGCCGCGCGGGTAGTTCATCTTGTCCATGATGGTGTCGCAGGCGTCGATACAGGCCGCGCAACCAATGCACTCCACCTGCAGGCCGTCGCGAATGTCGATCCCGGTCGGGCAGACCTGCACGCACATCGTGCAGTCAATGCAATCGCCGAGGCCCTGAGCTTTGTAGTCCGCTTCTTTTTTGCGCGTGCCACGTTTCTCGCCGCGACGTGGGTCGTAGGAGACGATCAGCGTGTCCTTGTCGAACATCACGCTCTGAAAACGCGCGTAAGGGCACATGTAAATGCACACTTGCTCGCGCAGCCATCCGGCGTTGCCGTAGGTGGCGAGGGTGAAGAAACCAATCCAGAAATAGGCCCAGCCATCGGCCTGGCCGGTGAGCAATTCGGCGGTCAGGTCGCGGATCGGCGCGAAGTAGCCGACGAAGGTCAGGCCGGTCACCAGACCGATCAGCAACCACAGCGTGTGCTTGGCCAGTTTGCGCGCGAATTTGTTGGCACTCATCGGTGCCTTGTCGAGCTTGATACGCTGGTTGCGATCACCTTCGGTGACTTTCTCGCACCACATGAAAATCCAGGTCCAGACGCTTTGCGGGCAGGTATAGCCGCACCAGACGCGTCCGGCGTAGACGGTAATGAAGAACAGGCCGAAGGCGCTGATGATCAGAATGCCCGACAGCAGGATGAAATCCTGCGGCCAGAACGTTGCGCCGAAAATGTAAAACTTGCGCTCCGGCAGGTTCCACCACACCGCCTGATGCCCGCCCCAGTTCAGCCACACCGTTCCGAAATAAATCAGGAACAGCAGACCGCCGCCGACCATGCGCAGATTGCGGAACAGGCCGGTGAAGGCACGGGTATAGATTTTTTCGCGCGCAGCATAGAGGTCCACCGTGTTGTTATCGTTTTTCGGTGGCGGCGTGACATTGTGTACGGGAATCTGATTGCTCATCGGTGCATCCCACGGCAGTGGAAAAATGCCTCAGTCAGTACATGCCGACTGTGGTCAGAAGAGTGCTGTTATGGCGTCAATGATACGCCTTCAGACTCGCTGGAAGGGTGCGACCTTTGGCCGCGTTGGGTGGCGACGATTCTTAGTGTAGGCAATTTTGATCGGTGTTGATTCAGATCAAGGAATTGGCCGATTTGTGGCCATTCTTCGTGCCGATCACGGCATTGTCGGAGTGGTCTTGCCGACGCGACAGTGCGGTTGTACCCGTTTGTAAAAAACTTACGGCTATTGACCATTAGTCCGCCAATTAACATCTGACTTCCTACACCATTTGTAGAGCGTTTCGGGTTGGCCTCAATGGTATTCCCGATGCTGTCGATTAAGCTTAAACACGAAATCAATGGATGATTTCGTAACCTCCAAACGTTAAGAAAGGGATTTCAATGAACAGCTCAATTATCAACTGGGTGGCTGTGGCCGCTGTGCTCGCGTCCTTTGTGCCGCTGGCCCAGGCTAACGGACCCACGCCGCTGAACTGGGTATTTACGTCGGACCCGCAGTACCCGTGGACCGAAAAAAGCGACAGCGGGGAAGACGAAAGCAGCGCAACAAGAAACGCTCGCTCAAGACAGCTGATCGAAGCGCAATACGCCAACGTGGCCGACTACCGAAAAGCCCACGGTGGTTCGGCTGCGGTGCCTGTAATGATCAACGGCGACATGACGGCCTACGGTCATGCCTCTGAACGGGATGTGGTATTCCCACTTATCTCAAGCAGACTCGAAGGTGTTTACGATTTTGGCCTGGGCAATCATGACTACGCCAACAATGTGAATGACTGTTTGTTGAACAATTGCGCCGCTGGCAGTGTGCAGGCGTTGATAGACCGGTATTGGACCAAAACCGAAATGGATCTTGCGGCGCGGGACGTCGACGGCGTTCTGACCTATTTCGGCAGCCTTGCCTATTCCAAAGCATTCGGCGATGTTCATGTGGTGCAACTGAACAATGAACCGAGTTACTCGGTTGACTTCACCTCGGGCTCTTTGCTGACGTTCAATCGGCTGGGTTTCAGAATCAATGATGCCTTTGAGTGGCTGGAAAAAGATCTTGCAGCCGCGCGGGCCCAAGGCAAGGTGATCATTGTGAATATGCACAACACCCATGACTGGAAGGGCGACTTTTACGAGCGTGACCGCTTCAGGGCATTGATCGAGCGCTACCGTGTGACCGCCGTTTTTGCCGGCCACCTTCACGAGTCGTTGGGCGCTCACCTGGCCAGGGCAACCTTCGGCACTGTTCCGGTATTCCTCAGTGGCTCGGCCTCGCAGCAGACCTACCTCACCGCCGAGTTTTCAGCTGATTTGCGGTCACTTACCGTCAGCACGGTCACGGGCAATGACTGGCGCAGCAGAGCGGTCGAAGCGGTCATCGATATTCAACGATAGGCCAGGATGGCTGAAATGAAACAGCCCCATCTAATTGCTTGATGGGGCTGTTTCAAATCGCCGAATCGACCGTGAAAGGCTACTTGGCTTCTTCGGTTTTTTCCCCGTGGGAAAGGCTGTAAACGTAAGCGGCCAGCAGGTGAACCTTGTCATTGCCCTGCATCGCTTCCTGAGCAGGCATCTGGCCCTGGCGACCGTAACGGATGGTCTGCTGCAGTTGCGCGAAGCTCGAACCGTAGATGAATGCCCCCGGGTGCGTCAGGTCTGGCGCGCCCATTGCCGGCGTGCCTTTACCCGCCGGGCCGTGGCAAGCCACGCAGTTGGCGGCGAAAATTTTCTGTCCGGCTGCCGAATCGGCTTTCGCGTCTTCCGGCAATTTTCGGCCATCCAGTTGCGTCAGCACATAGGCTGAAACATCACGCACGCCTTGCTCGCCGACCACTTCGCCCCAGGCCGGCATGACCGCATGGCGGCCACCCATGATGGTGGTCTTGATGGTTTCAGGCTCGCCGCCCCAGCGCCAGTCGGCGTCGGTCAGGTTCGGGAAACCGTAGGCGCCCTTGGCATCGGAGCCGTGACACACCGAGCAGTTGGAGGCGAACAGGCGACCGCCCATTTTCAGTGCCTGCGGGTCTTTGGCGACTTCCTCAATCGGCATGGCTGCGAACTTGGCGAAGATCGGTCCGAACCGCGCATCGGAGCGCGCCAGTTCCTTTTCCCATTCATGAACGCCGGTCCAGCCGGACTGGCCATTGGAGAACTCGGTCTTCTTGTCGTTATCCAGGTAGTCGTAACCCGGCAATATGCCTTTCCAGTTGCCCAGCCCCGGATACAGAACCAGATAACCCAGGGCAAAGATGATGGTGGCCACGAACAGCATGAACCACCATTTGGGCAGCGGGTTGTCGTACTCCTCGATGCCATCGAAGGAATGACCAACGGTTTCTTCCGTGGCCTCGCTGCGCTGGCCCTTGCGGGTCGACAGCAACAGCCAGGTCAGGACGAAGATCGTACCCAGGGTGAGGACTGTGACGTACAGACTCCAAAACGTACTCATTTGTTGCTCCTGGAAGCTTGCGCTTGCTCGACGTTCTTGATGGCTTCGGGATCATCCGCGAAGGGCAGCAAGGTCGCGTCTTCAAACTCTGACTTGCGCCGAGGGCTGAACACCCAGAGCGCCAGACCGATAAAGGCCACCATCACCACCAAGGTGCCAAGGCCTCGAATCATCCCGATATCCATCAAGATCACCTTTTGCTTTTGATAATGGTGCCAAGGCCTTGCAGGTAGGCCACCAGTGCGTCCATTTCGGTCTTGCCTTTCACCGCTGCCTGGGCGCCGGCGATATCTTCGTCGGTGTAAGGCGTGCCGAGGGTGCGCAAGACTTCGAGTTTTTTCGCGGTGTCCTTGCCGTCGAGTTTTTTCTCGACCAGGAACGGATAGGCAGGCATTTTCGACTCAGGCACAACGTTGCGCGGGTTGTACAAGTGCGCGCGGTGCCAGTCATCAGAGTAACGCCCGCCAACTCGCGCCAGGTCCGGGCCGGTGCGTTTGGAACCCCACAGGAACGGGTGATCCCAGACGCTTTCCCCGGCAACCGAGTAGTGACCGTAGCGTTCGGTCTCGGCGCGAAACGGACGAATCATCTGCGAGTGGCAGCCGACACAGCCGTTGGCGATATACACATCGCGACCTTCGACTTCCAGCGCGGTACGCGGCTTCATGCCCTCGACCGGCTTGTTGGTTACATCCTGGAAAAACAGCGGCACGATCTGGGTCAGGCCGCCAATGCTGACGGCGATAACCATGAAGAAAGCCAGCAGGCCAATATTCTTCTCGACGACTTCATGCTTCATCAGTGAGCTCCAACGACAGCGATCTGGGCGGCGGCGTCTGCTTCAACCGGGTCGGAAGCACGGACGGTTCGCCATACGTTGTAAGCCATGAACAGCATGCCGCTGGCGAAGAATGTACCGCCCACTGCCCGGACGATGAAACCCGGATGGCTGGCTTGCAAGGCTTCTACGAACGAGTAGGTCAAGGTGCCGTCGTCGTTGATCGCACGCCACATCAAGCCCTGGGTAATGCCGTTGACCCACATCGACGCGATGTACAACACCGTGCCGATGGTGGCGAGCCAGAAGTGCGCGTTGATCAGACCGATGCTGTGCATCTGCGGCCGACCGAAGACTTTCGGGATCATGTGGTACAGCGCGCCGATGGAAATCATCGCCACCCAGCCCAAGGCACCGGCGTGAACGTGACCGATGGTCCAGTCGGTGTAGTGGGACAACGAGTTGACGGTCTTGATGGCCATCATTGGGCCTTCAAAGGTCGACATGCCGTAGAACGCCAGGGACACCACGAGAAAACGCAGGATCGGGTCGGTGCGCAACTTATGCCAGGCGCCCGACAGGGTCATCATGCCGTTGATCATGCCGCCCCAGCTTGGCGCCAGCAGAATCAGTGACATCACCATGCCCAGCGACTGTGCCCAGTCCGGCAGTGCGGTGTAGTGCAAGTGGTGCGGACCGGCCCAGATGTACAGGGTGATCAACGCCCAGAAGTGCACGATGGACAGGCGATAAGAATAGATCGGACGTTCGGCCTGCTTGGGAACGAAGTAGTACATCATCCCCAGAAAGCCCGTGGTCAGGAAAAATCCTACCGCGTTGTGGCCGTACCACCACTGGATCATGGCGTCGGTGGCACCCGAGTAAGCCGAATACGACTTGAACAGGCTGACCGGCAGCGACATGTGGTTGACGATGTGCAGCATCGCGGTGACGACGATGAATGCGCCGTAGAACCAGTTGCCGACGTAGATGTGCTTGGTCTTGCGCTTGACGATGGTGCCGAAGAACACCGCGCCGTAGGTCACCCAGACAATGGCCAGCAAAATGGCAATCGGCCATTCCAGCTCGGCGTATTCCTTGGTGGTCGTATAGCCCAGCGGCAAGGTGATGATTGCGCCGAGAATCACCGCTTGCCAGCCCCAGAAGGTGAAGGCCGCCATGCTGTCGGAGATAAGCCGCGTCTGGCAGGTTCGCTGCACGACGTAATAGGAGGTGCCGAACAAAGCACAGCCACCGAAGGCGAAGATCACCAGGTTGGTGTGCAGCGGGCGCAGGCGTCCAAACGTCGTCCATTCAAGGCCGAGGTTCAAATCAGGCCACACCAGTTGTGAGGCGATGAAGACACCTAATCCCATGCCAAGGATTCCCCAGACCACCGTCATGATGGCGAACTGGCGGACCACCTGATAGTTGTAGGCGGTGCTGTTAGTAGTGTTCATTTAGGTGTATTTCCCATCCAGCTAGGTCGGGGCCAGTACGCGCAGGTTTAGCTCCGGGTTATTGGCAGACTCATCAAAAGCGAGGCAAGCATGAGCAATGGGCAAAATGCCGGTATTGACGAGGATCAATGCGCGCAGCTGGCAAAGGACAATGGCTGGTTATGGAACCGGGCAGAAGGGAACTCAGGCAGCAAAAAAGTGACGCTTATTCTGGCCCACGGCGCCGGTGCGCCCATGGACAGCGCCTTAATGAACGACATGGCTGCGCGCCTTGCAGCACAAGGGATCGAAGTGGTGCGTTTCGAGTTTCCCTATATGGCCCAACGCCGGATTGACGGTCGCAAGCGCCCGCCCAATCAGCAGGCGCTGCTGTTGGAAAGCTGGCGGCAGGTGTATGCCAGCCTGCGACCTCATGTCTCTGGAAGCCTGGCCATTGGCGGCAAATCCATGGGCGGGCGGATGGCAAGTCTGGTTACTGATGAATTAGGCGCTGAGGCGCTGGTCTGTCTGGGCTATCCGTTTTACGCGGTGGGCAAGCCGGAAAAGCCAAGGGTCGCGCATCTGGCTGAACTGCAAACCCCCACCCTGATTGTGCAAGGCGAGCGCGACGCATTGGGTAACCGCGAGACGGTCGAAGGCTATGTGTTATCGAAGTCGATTGAATTGTTGTGGTTGCCTGCCGCCAATCACGATCTCAAGCCGCTGAAAGCGTCCGGCGTTACCTATGAAGAGTGCCTGGCAAATACGGCGCAGCGCATCGGGCAGTTCCTGCTGACTGAGTGATTCAACGGCATTGCAGATCGAATTCGCCGTCGCTGACTTCAAAATCGATCGCGGACATGCCAAAACTGAAAAGCCCTTTTATCTGCTGCCGGGCAATGTCGGCTTTGAGCAGGGTGAACTGGCCAGTCTGCAGGTTGGCGGAGTGATAGACCACGTTGCGTCTGCCAGGACTTTCGTTATAGACAATTTTGATGTGCTCGTTGGCGACCAGATCATAGGTGCCGGCGGGTAAATCCCGGTCGAAGAACAGACCGATACTGGTGCGCTTCTGGCCCACCTTGCCGTCGGCAATAATCTTCCAGATCCAGTGCGTCGGGGCTTCGGCCAATTCAGGCCGAAGCATCAGCCGGGCGCGCAGAGACTTGATAACCATGGGCCGCTGGTTGACGGCAACCGCGAAGTTGCCGGTGCAATTGGCTGGCGGTATGCCGCGTTTGGCAGGCTTTGAAGCGTCGCTCATGATCATGCTCTTGAATCTGGCCGGGGAGCTATTCAATGGAAGGCGCCGCACTTTTCAGGCGACGCCCTGTAGTTTTCAGCACTTGGCTGGCTTGGGCCCGAAATGGATTAACCCGGCGCACGGACCAGTGCGATGGCAAAACAGGTCTTATGGTGCAGCATCTGCAGGGGCTCGCCTGTGACCAGGTTTTTTACGAGATACCACTTAATACCCACCGCAACCAATGCCATCGTTGATGACCAGTAAAAACTATTGCCCATTGGCCACCGGTTACCGTAAGCATTGTGGATTTCGCCCAGTTCCTCAAACGTCGGAAGGCGTCCGCCCTTGGCCCCGGCAGCCGCCTCCATTTGCGAAAGACTGCCACTGTTAAGGCCAAAACAATTGACGACATTGCTCCAGGTGACGGTGTAGCTGCTGGTTTCTCCCGCCGCATCCGTCACGGTAATAGTTGCCGGGCCATTGCCACGAGGCGTGACCAGCCCCGTCTCGTCTACGCGCGCTGGCTCGGTCGCGCTGTATACGTAGGGAGGCTGACCCCCGCTGGCAACCCGCTGCACCGTGGCACCGGCCGGGAACACGGGAAGGATACCGGTAAAGTGCGGCATCAAATAAGCCCGGCCGGTCAAGGTGATGGGTGAAGTGTCAAACACCAGCGGCGTTTTGACCGTCAACTGCAACGGCGCGGAAACCAGCGACGCCGTTGCGCGGGTTACCGTGTAAGTCACCGTCGCGGGGTTGCCGACGTTGGCAGTAATGAAGGATTTCGGAACGTTGAATTGCAACTGCGCTGCGCCGCCCACCAACTGCGGCGCGGTGTCGTGTGCGCTGACGCCTTTCCAGCTGACGAATACGCTGTCCGTGGCCTGCATGTCTCGATAGGCCACTCGAACGGTTGCGCCGGACTCGGGGATTTTTCCGGGGACGACGATACCGTCTGGGCCGACGTTATCCATGAGCGGAGCAGAGAGCTCACTTAGGCTGCCCACCACTTTCAGCAACAGCGAAGGCGAAGTCTGCACGACGCCTGAGGCACGCTGCACGCTGTAAACCACCTCAATGCTCTGGCCGACGTTAGCGGCGATCACCGCACTGGAAAATACCAGGGAAAGCTCTTTGCCCACATCAGCTTCCTGGACGATTTTTTCCTTGCTGTCGCTGGCATTACTGCCCTTGACGTCGATTCGCACCCGATCATTCCGCTTCAGATTCGCACTGGCCTGCACGACCACCGTCGCCCCGTTTGCAGTGTCGGCAAGGTACAGCGTGTCACCCCTAGCTTCCTTGACGTGTGAAACGGGAAGCGGTGTCACGACAGTTTCCTGCACAACAAACGTAAGCCTGTCGGAACGATAAGTCTGGCCGTTGCGCTCAACTTCATACCAGACGTTGACCCGGGCATCGAGGCTGGCGACGACAATACTTTTCAATACCCGGAACAGCACTTCGCGGTTCACCGTACCGCTATTGAGCACCGTATAAGTGCTATACACGCCATCAGGCGTGCGGCCGTCCCAATGCAGAGTGACTTTGTCGCGGATTGTCATCCCGGTGTAAGGCTGAATACGCACAATGGCTTCCGGGCCGATATTCGCTGGATCAAGCACGCCGTCGGCACTGAGGTGATCCACGCTTGGCATGGGTAATGGCACACTGGTGTCCTGGCTCACTCTCAAGTCCAGAACCGGCGATTTGAAGAAAGCCCGGGCGAAGGTGTTGACCGTGTAGTAGACCTGCACCGTTCCTCCGGCCAGCACGCTGACCTTGTCCGGAGGGATACGATATTCCAACGTCTTGCCGATATCGTCACGGTTCAACGTCTTCAGTTCCTCGTGCAACACGTTCGCCCCGCTGGCCGTTTTGCCAGCCCAGACCAGCGTCACGTCATTGCCATCCGCCATGAAGTAATAAGGCGGCACCAGGGCGACGACATTATGCGACGCCGGATCAAGCACACCGTCTTGTGCTGCCGGGACCTTTGGCGCCTGCAACTCCTGAACTTCGCCGACAACCGTCAGCGACAGACTCTTGGAACGCTGCATCACGCCGCTGGCTTTTTCCACCGTATATTTCAGGCGCGCCCGGCCTTGAGTAATCGGCACGAACTGCGCGAACGGTACGAAGAACTCCACGAAACTCGATGGGTTCTCCACCGTCTTGGTGATCACGAACGGCTCCAGCGCCATGCCTTCGGCGGTATTGCGCTCCACGATCAAGGTGATCTGGTCGCTGCCAGCCATTTCCGGATAGGCCAAGACCAACGCCTGAACCGGCTGGCCGGTCAATCGGTCCAGATCCAGCACCAAATCTGGCGCCTGCGGGATAATCACTGCTGGCAAGCTGGAATTGCCTGCTTCCACTTCAACAAAGGTCGGCAGCGACCAGCGCGACCAATTGTTAACGATGTCGCGCACTTCATAGCGCACTTCCAGCATGTCCGAATCGCCGGCCATCTCGATAATCGTCCTCGGCACCGGCACCACCACCGGATGACCGACTTGGTCCTCGGACTCGATGATGTGCAGGACAAACTCACCGTTCCAAGACACGGTGACCTTGTCGCCGACTTCCATGTTCAGGTAGGGCGCAATCGTCACGCTGACCCCGTCCGGCGAAGTGATGATGCCGGGAGGAAAGACCGCAGGCTTGGGTAGGGCTTCGTTTTGGTAGGGACTTTCAGGATCAGGATCGCGCCCGCCGGGGATCGACAGTTTGACGATGACTGAGGTTGATTCGGATGTATCTGGATTGTCCGAAGGGAAAGGGGTGTAGCTGTAATGCACATCCACTGTTCCCGGTAGTACCCACGATGTATCGACATAGAGGGAGAAAACACCATTGGTATTGGGTGCATCAGGGGAGTGAATATAAGAATCCACCGGTTCTTTATTAGGCCCCCAGTACAGATCGATTCGATCTTTCGGGTACATGTCGAGCGGTCCGATCAGTACTTCTAACGGTTTGGTAGGGTCGGCAACATCAACAGCGCCTACACCACTGTCGTTGTGGCTGCGGATGGTCGGTTTTGGCAACGGAGCTATAGCTCTAAATACGTTCATGTATAAATCCTTATTTTTCTAGTGAGGCGGGCGTGGCCCGCCTCTTCAGGCTAATTAGTGACAGGTACCGCCAAAGCGCAAATCAACATACACATGGGTGCGATGTGAAAGTTCTGGTTGGCCTTGAATTGAGTAATATGCCTCCGCATGTCCGTAACAATGTTTCAGCAGTAGCTCGCGCGGAACGGTCAGATGCAGTCCGTGTTCGAGCTCCTCGGGAATTAGCTCACGGGAAGGGTAAGTCCAAACGAATTTTTGATTACCTCCGTTTAACTTGTCATAAGCTTCATAGGTGAAAACGATTTTTTGCCCTGAGGCCATGCCTTCGAAAGGACTAATCAGGACCGGAGCACCGCATAGCGATAGTTCCAGATTGATCGCGCCGTTTTCATTAACTGCAGTGAACACAGGGCCGTGATTCAACTTTTTTTCAAGTGATCTGGCAGGCAGAGCGCCCAAGTCATTTTCATAATTGCAAATATTGCCGCGACGCATGTCGACCAGCGCGCTAGCGCGTTTAGAGTTGCCTTGGCCCACATCACTGATGACATGAAAAAACGATTCGGTGTGGCCGTAACAGTGGGCTTTCAATCGTTCTAGCGGGACAAAAAATCCGTAGCCATTGGCAGCTTCATCATTGGTGATCGGCGGTGAGGTATGTGTCCATGTGAATTTCAGATCACCACCGACGAGATTGTCGTAAGCTTCATAGGTGAATACGATTGTCTGTCCTGCTTCAATGTTCTTATAGGGCTTGATGAAAACGGGTGCACCGTTGGGTGACAATTCCTCATTGATTGCCCCGTTTTCATTAAGCGCCGTGTACTCGGGCGCGTCGGGTCCATCAGCTCCACCAGGCAATTCATCTTTGGATTGAACGATAATGCTTTGCTCCAAAGATGTGGAAGTGTTCGGGTTTCCTGAGCTTCTCACTGTGTAATAGACCCGGATATCGCTGCCTGCGCCGACAGGCTTGAAATTGCTGTTCAAAGCCGTTAGCAGCAACGATCGACCCGCAACCACGTCAGTGTTAGTGATGACGTAGGGCGCCTGAAGAACTTCCTGACCTCCCCAGTAAACACGAATTGTCTGCCCCGATTTGAAGCCGTTGTTCCAGTTGATGATAATCGTCGCATTGAGCTCGAAGTCTTCGATGTCGATGAAGTTGTCTTCATTGCTCGGGGTGCTGCTGCTGCCCCGGACAGTAGGTTTTTCGAGATCACCAGGTACGGGCAACTCCGCAGTGACCTCCACTTCAAGGGGTAGGGAGAAGCCTACGATTTGATCGCTCCGCACCACGTCATACTTGAGTTGAAGCAAACCATCACCGGCCAGTTCAATGGTCTCGTAAGCCACATCAAAAATCAGGACGAAGGGTTCTCCAATATCTTCAGGCGCGATGGGGTACGGGCCAATAGCCTGGGATCCCCAGTGGAGTACAATCTGATCCCCTTCTTCAAGGGCATCTGAAGTCGGAATTTTGACTTCCACACCCGCTTTAGCGTCGTTGTAATCGATAACGCCATCAAAGTTGTCAATGACCGGCGGGGGTAGATCGGGTGTAATTTCCGTCAGGAACAACGGGATAGTCAGCTTTCGCGATTCTTCAGAAAGATTGCCGGCACGATCGGTCACCTGATAGAAAGTGGCCCCTGCTGAGTTTCCCAATGAAGTCAGGAATGCCTTGTCAAACAACACATTGATCGGCTGGCTGCCATCCTCGTCGCCTTGTAATTCAATTTCAGGTCCGGCGACGTCACCCCAATAGGTCTTGATCACATCGCCCCGGCTCAGCCCCGTATAACCAAAAATGCTTCCGGTCAAAACATCGTCCATGGCGCTGAGTTCTGCGGCAGTCAAACCATCCTTGGCCTCATCGGGGAAATCCATATACCCCAGTTGATGCGCGCCGGGCGCAGTGCGGTCAATGAGGATTGGTGTTGTCGGCGACCGACTGGCGCCACCGCCCGGATTAGCGATGACAGCATAAGCAAGCGTGTACGCACCATCCTCCAGGAGTTCGGTGTCTACCGGAATTTCCATGGTGAGAATTGTCCCTTCCGGAGGAAGAGGGTCAAGTGCCAGTGCCTCACCAATATATTTGTCATCCAAGACCAAGCGACAACTGTCGCTCTTAATAGCCTCAGGCCATACAGGGAAATTGACTTTGATGTTAGTGGTAAGGTCGACTGTTTTAATCAGGCCGTCATTAGCGTCAGCTACAGGGATATCTGGTTTGACCAAGGTCGGATTACTTTGCCGTGGGCTCCGGGCAAGTGAACGGGAACGGCGTTTCGAGTGACTCATGATAAATCTCCATTTTTTATTTAAAAGTCGAGTGTTCTGGCAAACGCTTATGGAGGCATCTCCGATAAACACTTGCGTCAGTAGCTCGGTAACGTGGGTGAACAGGCTTTGCAGAACCTATCTCTAAAATCAACTAATCGGAATTCTCCGGCGTCGTCAAGGGGGTGTGTGCATAAATATCTACTACCCGAAATTATTTGCTAGATAATTACGATTGTTAATCGTATAGATAGCGCTCTGTAAAGGGTTGTGCGACGGCTCTGTCTGTAGGACGTGTTTGGTTGGTCTTTAGGAAATGTCCTACGGCTTGGTATTTGTCCTAGGAGAACGTAAGATATTTCTTTAGTTTAAAATTGCCGCTCATTTTATAGGAGAGTGGTGGTGAGGATTTCTATTGGATTAAATTGTGTAAACAAAATAGGCTTGGGTTTAATTGTGGGATCGCTATCTGCTGAGGCGTGGGCAGGGCAAACGATAAATAAAGTCATCGATAATGAAACAGTTAATCTGGATTCAACGACGGTTGCTGAAAAATATTATACATTGATCAATGGCGGTAATTTGAATGCTGATGGTGCGGCCGTTTATGATATTCAGAGTAACGGTTCAAATGTATCGCTGAAAACAATACTCGGGTAGATGGAACGGTAATAGTTCAAAATGGTGGAACGCTTAATATAGATAGCTCAATTATTAGTTATCCGTCTGTTGCCACCTTTCGCTCGGCTGTGTTGGTGGGGCGAGACGTGCGAGGAAAAATTACCAACGGTACTGTAAGTGGAGTAAATATGGGGATTAGCGTGATTACAGGGGGATACCTGGATCTCGTCAATAGCACAGTGGAGTCTCTGCAGGCAACCTCCGTCGAGAAAGGATGGGGGGTAGGTGTCTTTGGTGCGACACTGAATGTTGTCAGCAAAAGTCGTGTTCTAGGTCTGGAGAATGGAGCCTATTTAAATCATCCGGATGGTTATTCTGAGTTATTCCATACCGGTTGGTTAACCATTGATGATTCTATTGTGCAGTCTCAAAATGGAGCAGCCATCAAAGTCGATACCATAGATGGCTTTTCTGTTCCCTATACCGCCAACATCAGTATTCAAAATAATACAACGCTTATAGCGGGTAACGGCAATCTACTGGAAGTAGAAGACAAAAGCACCGCCAACTTCACAGTCAACGACAGTCGCCTCAACGGCAACCTAACCGCCGATGACACTAGCACCCTAAACGTCACCCTGGAAAACTACGCGCAGTTAACCGGCAATATCATCAACAGCAATTCGTTGGCGATCAATTCCGCAGCGAGTTGGCAGATGGTGGATGACAGCAACGTCAAATCCTTGTCCATGAATGGCGGGCGGGTGAGTTTTGGCGAGGGGGCTTTCAAGACTTTGACCTTGGGCGAGTTGTCCGGCAGTGGCACGTTCGATATGCGCATTAATCTGGATAACCATTCCGGGGATTTGCTCAAGGTGGGCGGTCAGGCTAACGGTAATCACACGTTGAAGGTGCAGAACACCGGGTTGGAGTTGGTTACGCCGGAAGTTGAGCCACTAATGGTGGTGGATACCGAAGGCGGGGATGCGCAGTTTGGTCTGCTGGGTGGCAAGGCGGATCTCGGGGTGTATTCCTACGAGCTGGAGCAGCGCGGCGATGACTGGTTCATTGTCGGTTCCGGCAAGACCATCAGCCCGTCGACGCAAAGTGTGCTGGCGCTGTTCAACGCGGCGCCGAACATCTGGAACAGCGAGCTGAGCACCTTGCGCAGCCGCATGGGCGAGGTGCGCGGCAAGCCGCTGGGCGGCGCATGGATGCGCAGCTATGGCAGCCGTTTCAATGCCTCGACCGGCGACGGCGTGAACTACCAGCAGAAGCAAAGTGGCTTGACCCTGGGCGTTGATGCGCCGCTGCAAGTGGGCATCGGTGAGTTGTCGTTGGGCGTCATGGCCGGTTACAGCAAGAATGACCTGGACCTGAGTCGCGGCACCACGGGCAATGTCGACAGCTACTATGTCGGCGGTTACGGCACCTGGCTGCTGGACGATGGCTACTACCTGGACGGCGTGCTCAAGCTCAACCGCTTTCGCAACGAGTCGAAAGTGGCCATGAGCGATGGCACCAAAGCCAAGGGCGACTATGAAAGCAGCGCGGTCGGTGGCTCGCTGGAGTTCGGCAGGCACATCAACTTTGCCGATGGCTATTTCCTCGAACCTTACGCGCAGCTGTCCAGCGTCTGGGTGCAAGGCGACAGCTACACCCTGGATAACGGCATGCAGGCCAACAACGAGCGCACGCAATCGACGTTGGGCAAACTCGGGACCTCGGCCGGACGCAGCATCGCCCTCAAGGATGGCGGCGTGCTCACACCTTATGTGCGGGTGGCCATGGCGCAGGAGTTTTCGGGCAGCAATGACGTCAAGGTCAACGACAAGCGTTTCGGCAATGATTTGTCCGGCTCGCGTGCCGAGTTGGGGGCGGGTGTTTCCGTATCGCTGTCGGAGCGGCTGCAACTGCATGCGGACTTTGATTACATGAAGGGCAAAAACGTCGAACAGCCATGGGGGGCCAATGTCGGGTTGAAGTTGGCGTTCTAGGTAAGCGCGCTGCAACAGGCGCTGAAAAACGATGCCGCCGTGTCCATGACACGGCGGCATCGTTTGGTTTCATAAGTCCGTTGGAGCGAGGCTTGCCCGCGAAGGGGTCGTAGGAGCGACTTTAGTCACGAAGGCGTCAATTGCCTTCCCGACTAAGGCCGGTCCCACAGCAAGCCTCGCCAACGGGCAGTATTTCTTCCTCCAGAACCCCGGTGCATTGCGCACCGGGGTTATCTTTTTCAGAAGCGGTTTTTATCAGGTTTTTTTGCGTACCTGCGGATCATATTGCGCTTGCGTTGCCGTTGCCTGGGAGTCACCGGTGAGTTGCGGTTGACCGTGACCACCAGCGCCGGCGAGGTGCCGATCAAATGCTGGTCCCGATAAACCTCGACGTACAAATCCACCAACCCATATTGCACGCATCCAATAAAGTGGTAGCTGACGCACAGTACGCGCACCACGCTGTTTGAGTTCACGTGCTTGAGCAGTATCGGGGTCGAGGAACTGTTGACGCCCCAATAGAACACCAGTTCATCGCCGAACAGCATCTTCGCTGATCCCGGGATATGAACACAGACTCCCGTATGCACTTGCTCATAACTGATCGCGTCGGGGTTTACATGAGGCAAAAAAGGCGCTTTCAGACTGTCCGAGATATCTCCTAAAGCCGGGCTGGTTTGCGGTATATCGACAACGGGGCTGGATGGCTCCTGTGGCTTGTCCTTGTCAGTACTGTTGTATGGAGGCGTTTCTTCCATTTGGTTATTTTCCTTATTTTGTGTTGGCTAGTTTGATGTTGGAACTCATCAGTGCCGCTCATGGCGGTTTTTTTTTGCGCATTACATTGCTTCAGTGTCTGTTCGTCAAGTGAGAAAATTTCTCTGGGGATTGACGTTGCCGATTTTTTGATTGTTTCCTTTGACGGCATAAAGCGGTGATTTTTAAATGATGGTTTTTAGGTATAGGGCAATAAATACAGGGGGTAAATCTGGGGTCTTGAAATTGGTTGTAGGAGCTGACGAGATGTAAATGTAGGGCAAGTACTACAATTGTTGCCGGAGAAGAAGTAATGGTCAGGGTCAAATTTTCAGTTTTTGCAGTCCTAGGAAATTTCCTTCAGTGGATTAATATTAGTCCCGCACGCAAACGCGTGCAGGACTAATAAGATTTGATACGTATGGGTGGCAAGTTCGATCAAGATTGGAGTGTTAAATCAACTGCCTCCGCGAGGATAGAGCGATTACCGGCTCGATCCGTGATCTGGTAGGTGATTTTTACGACGTCACTTTCGAGACTTTGCAGAAATTCACTGCGGAAGGTTATTTCCATGGGCGTGGTCAGGTGCTCGGTCTTGATCAGACAACAAGGACCGTCCTTACCGTTGCAAATAGTCTGGACAAGATCCCCGGCCTGCATGCCAGCGTAACCCGGCAGCCGACCGATCAACCGGTCGCCGAAGTTGACCTGAGGAAATGCCAGGGCTGCGAGCATTGCAGCGCCGGGGGCAGTCCGGTCGATGCGAATGGTGGTGATGGCAGAATCGTTGGGGGTCCCACCGATGACGCTGGTAGCCCGGTAGCCAATATCGTAGCTGCCATCCTCCTTGAGCTGGGTGGCCAGGGGGATAGTGAGCGAAAACTCGGTGGCCTCGTCGGGAACCGTTACCGGCTCGCCCACCAACACTCCGTTGATCATCAGTTGATTGGTGTCGATGCCCAGGTGTGCGCCGAGCCATACGGGGAAATAGATAATGATGTCGCTGTTCAAGGCGTCGACGGGGATCAGGCCATCAGCCTGTGCTACCGGAATGCTGGGGGCGTCCAGTGCTTTGGTCTGTATGATACTTCTGGTGTTTGCACTGGAATTCCGACTCAGGAAAAGTGTGGAGTCGTGGGTCGGTAAATTCAATTCAACATGTCGCGCCAGAATCGATTGATTACCCGCTCGATCAGTGACGTGATATGTGATTTTGACCTTTTCAGTCTGAAGGCTTTCGAGGAATTCGCGTGTGAAGGTGATTTCAACGGGTAGTGCCGTCAGGTTTTCGGCGACGACAAGCTGGGTAGGGCCAGGAATGTCATTGCATATGCTCTGGATAACGTCACCCGTTTGCATGCCCGCATAACCGGGAATCAAGCCAGTTACGCTGTCGCTGCAACTTGCGTTGTCGAATACCATAGCCGCGAGCATTGCTGCGCCGGGTGCAGTGCGGTCCACGATAAGTGGAATTACTGGTGAGTCGTCATGCAGGAGACTCTGGTGATTGGTGGAGCGAAAACCAAGTGTGTAAGCCCTTTCGTCCGTCAGATACCCGTTATCCATCTCCAGCGAAAATACATCACCAGGCCTGTCGTTTTCGGAAAAGGTTCTGATGGCACCAATCAAGTTGCCGTCCAGCATGAGTTGCACAAAATAGCCGGGCCGGGCACCGTCCCATTGCGTGATATCTACTCGTAGTGGTTCATCAAGGTCTGTAACTTTAATCAAGCCATCCAAAGGATCTGCTACAGATACGAAAGGTGCAGCGTAGTCGAAGCGTGTATTAGTATTGTTCATTTTATTCTCCAGGCGCACAGCTAAACATTAGCTGAATAGTCCGTACGCATAATTAGATTTAAAGGCCAAGCACTCCACCCTCAGGCGGTAACCAATCACTTAACCTGAAATCCAACTAATCTCACTTGTAGTCCTCCGTCAACACCCCCGCTGCAACAAGCCGAGCTAATTAATTACTTTCAGAACAAGCCTACAAACCACTTCCAAAACCGTGTAGTCCAAACTCATTGGTCGATGTGAAACTCAAAAAAACCCAACAAAAAACCCCAACGAACCAGGTTCATTGGGGTTCTTTTACTGTGTGCTGAAACTACCGATTAAAGCGCTCCACCAACGAATACTGCGAATGGGCAGTGTTGGTCAGTTCGCCGCTCAGGGTTGCCGAGCGTTGGGCTTCTTCGGAGGTTTGGTCGGCCAGGTGGGCGATGGTGGCGATGTTGCGGCTGATTTCTTCGGCCACCGAGCTTTGTTCTTCGGTCGCGGCTGCGATCTGGGTGGTCATGTCGGTGATGTTGGCCACGGCTTCGCTGATGCCGATGAGCGCCTGGTCGGCTTCGAGGACTTTGGCAACGCCTTCTTCGGCCTGGCGATGGCCGGAGTTCATGGTTTGCACGGCGGCGTTGGCGGTCTGTTGCAGCTTGGCGATGAGGCCGTGGATCTGGCCGGTGGACTCGGTGGTGCGTTGCGCCAGTTGGCGCACTTCGTCGGCGACGACCGCAAAGCCACGGCCCATTTCCCCGGCGCGGGCGGCTTCGATGGCGGCGTTGAGGGCCAGCAGGTTGGTCTGGTCGGCAATACCCTTGATGACATCGACCACGCCACCAATTTCGTCGCTGTCTTTAGCCAGTTGGGTCACGGTCAGGCCGGTTTCGCCCACGGAAGTGGACAGGCGCTGAATGGCTTCGCGGGTTTCCCCGGCGATATCCCGGCCGCGACGCGTCAGCTCGTTGGCTTGCTGGGTGGCGTCAGCGGTACGTTGGACGTGGCTGGCGACTTCTTGGGTGGTGGCGGCCATCTGGTTGATGGCGGTGGCCACTTGTTCGGTTTCGATCCGCTGACGTTCCAGGCCAGTGGAGCTGGCGTGGGCCAGCGTATTGGACTGACGCGCCTGGCCGTTGAGTTGTTCGGCGGTGTCCTGCAAGCGGGTCAGGCAGGTTTTCATCCGCGCTTCCTGGCTGAGGATTGACATCTCCAGACGTGCCTGCGGGCCACGGCTGTCGGTGTACATTTGCGCGATCAGCGGGTCGGATGTGGTTTGTTCCGCCAGGCGTAACAGGCGCTTGATGCCGCGCTGTTGCCAGGTCAGACCCAACAGGCCCAGCGGCACCGACAGCCCGGCTGCCAAGGCGAAACCCCAGTGGGAATTCAACCAGACGCCGATCAGGAAACTCAGTTGGCTGACCATGATGAAGGGCAGCCAGTCCTGCAGCACCGGCAGCCACTTGTCCCGACGTGGGATCGCCGACTTGCCATTGTTCAGCCGTCCATACAGCGCTTCGGCACGTTGAACCTGCTCGGCGGTGGGTTTGACCCGAACCGATTCGAAGCCGACCACCTGCTGGTTCTCGAACATGGGCGTGACGTAGGCATTGACCCAATAATGGTCGCCGTTTTTGCTGCGATTCTTGACGATGCCCATCCACGGTTGACCGCTTTTCAGTGTCGTCCACATATGTTCGAAAACGGCGGCAGGCACGTCGGGATGGCGAACGGTATTGTGTGGCGCCTTGAGCAGTTCTTCCCGGGAGAAGCCACTGATCTCAACGAAAGCGTCATTGCAATAGGTGATGACACCTCGGGCGTCAGTGGTTGAGATCAACCGCTGATTGGCCGGAAACGTCCGTTCGCGTTGAGTGATGGGCTGGTTATTACGCATGAGCTTCGATCCGCTAGGCTTTGGGATGCTATCGGCACTGATACCAATACATTGAGCGCGTTGTCAAAATGACCAATTGGCCACTACTGCAACCAAGCGGTCTACCGATCAAACATGGGGTAAGTGAAAAAGCTGAAATGCACGAGATTGACGCCGAAGTGGGTAATGACCGCTGCCGGCAACCCACCGAAGCGAAAGGCAAGGCCATAACCAATGCCCGCCAGGCCAGCGAGCACGACCCATTGCCAACCGCTGCCGAAATGCGCCAGACCGAACAGCAGCGCTGCGCAGCCGAGCGCCAGTGTGCGCCCATAACGCAGCGGCTTGAACAACCGTTGCAGGCCGCCCTGAATATAAGCGCGAAACAGCAGTTCTTCGGTCAGGGTCACCAATAACAGATTGTTCGCCAGCCACAGCGAGCTTTTCGCCGGCCAGGTCGGGTCCCAACCGATAAGCCCCAAGGCCATTGCGGTGCTCAAACAGACGAACGCGGTGCCCGGCAGCGTCAATGCTGTGATCTTTACGACTTGCCCGATGGCCACGTTGCGCAGCGCCCAGGGGCAGGCCAGCAGGATCCAGAATCCGATCAGCGGTTTGTCCAGATTCAGGTACATGGAAAACGGTGCGGACTGCGGCGTCAGGCGTTGCGCGGCTATAACTCGTTCACTGAAGAAACCCGGCAGCCAGTGGCTGGCCAGTGCCAACGCCAGCGCAATAAACAGGCAATGGCCGAAGCCGATTACTGCGCGCTGTTTGAATTGCGTGACGCAAATTCCGGCCATGATCAACAGCGCAAAGGTGACCACGACCGGCAGGCTGAAATGACCATAGGCAATGGCGAGGCCGTAACCCAGAGTCAGTAGCGTCAGGCTGATCCAGCGCGTGGCAAACATGTGGCGTTCCTTGAGTCCATTCAATTGAGGCTTGAGCGCAGCTGCCCGCACTCGAAGGAAGGGCAGATGCCGGCGCCAAGCTTCACTGATCGGCAAGGAAAATTTCCAGCAGTTTGTCAGTTTTTTCTGAGAGAAATGTTTGTCGGATATTTCTCTGTGGCGTTTTTTTTGCCAAAAAAAGGCCGCTTGCAACAAGCGGCCTTGATTGAGAGCAGCGGTTTATTCCTTGATCGTTGGCACCTGGCGCGGCGCCATGAAATACATCCAGGTCAGGGCGATGAAGTACATGGCCGGGATCATGGTGAAGAGCACGTTGTAATTGTTGTTGGTCGCGGTCAGGACGGCACCGACGATCTGGGTCATGAACATGCCGCCAATCGCCGCGCACATGCCGCCGAAGCCGAACACCGTGCTGATCAGGTGCTTGGGCGTGTAGTCCATCACCAGGCTCCAGATATTCGCGGTCCAGGCTTGATGCGCGCCCACTGCCAGAGCGATGGCCAGTACCGCGACCCAGAGACCGCTGGCGTTGGCCGCGAAAATCACGCTGATGATGGTGATCGCAAACACCAGCATCGACAGCAAGCGCGCGGTAATCGGGCGCATGCCACGGCCGATCAGCCAGGACGAAAGTATCCCGCCGCCAATGCTGCCGAAGTCCGCCGTCAGCCAGATCAGGATCAACGGAATACCCATTTGCGTGACGCTGATCCCCAGGTTGTATTGCTGATTGAGGAACGGCGGCAGCCAGTACAGGTAAAACCAGAACACCGGGGCGGTCAGCGAATACGCCAGGGCGAAAGCCCAGGTGCCGCGCATCTTCAGGATGTGGGTGAACGGCACCTTGACCGGCTCGGGCTCCACAGCCTTATGGATATAGTCCAGTTCAGCCTGGCTGACAGTTGGATGTTCGTCGGGATTGAAGTACTTCAAGCGCCAGACCACCACCCAGCTCAAACCGAGCAGTCCCATGCACAGAAACGCGGCCTGCCAGCCCCAAACGGTGAGGATGATGGGCAGCAGGGCTGGGGTCACCATGGCGCCGACGTTGGTGCCGGCGTTGAAGATGCCGGTCGCAATGGCGCGTTCACCAGCGGGGAACCACAGCCGCGTGGTTTTCACGCAGGCCGGATAGTTGGCGGCTTCGGTCAGGCCGAGAATGAAGCGGCAGACCATGAAACCCGCAGCCGACGTCGCCAGACCATGTGCGCCAGTGGCCACGCTCCAGAGTAATACCGCGAGGAAGAACGCGCGTTTGACGCCGACCTTGTCGATAAAGCGGCCTTGCAACAGGAAGCCTGCGGCGTAGCCGACCTGGAACCAGAAGTTGATGTTGGCGTAGTCCATCGCCGTCCAGCCCATTTCCTTGGCAAGGACGGGCTGCATGACACCCAGCGCGGCGCGGTCGATGTAGTTCAGCGTCGTGGCGAAGAACACCAGGGCGAGCATGCCCCAGCGGGTTTTGCCCACGGCCATGGCCCCACGGATTTTCTCGCCGATGCCGGCGTGGGGATGCGCGGTTTTGGCCGCTGATGTCGAGGAATGTGTAGAAAGCATGGTCTGGCCATCCGTTCAAGGATCGCGGCATGGGCCACGATCGAACTGAAAAGGCGACTCGAATCAGGGCCGTTAACGGGCCGTGGGCGATCTCGCAGGCGTCAATCCTGCAAGGGCCATTCTTCGAGGGCGCTGGATTTTAATCAGGCGAAGCGCGATGCGATACCCGTCGGGCGGGTAATAAACGAGCTTTCAACTGATGAGGTCGACGAGGCCGATGATCGGGGCGGGTGGCCGCAAGGGCAAACAGGGCTGTTGTGTTGAGCGTTCATGGCGATTGACCGTCTTATTGAATTTGTTATGGGCTGCGTGAGACAGGCATTTCGAGGCAGCGGACAGCGCTGCTTACATCAGCGATTACGACGTCAGAATTAACCTTGTCCGACAATGTGGAGCTGATCTTGGGCATCCAGACCGACACCGTCAATTGGCTGAAAAGGGTTTTGGGCGATTATCGAACGCAAAACTAACCAGTTGGTACATTTAATTTGCGGTAGCGGTTGGCGAGGCGAATAATTCGTTCAGAAGCATCAACACGCGATCCGCAGAGGTCGCAACCTCAAAGGAGTGCAAGCATGCAACGTTCGATTGCCACCGTTTCCTTGAGCGGGACCCTGCCGGAAAAACTTGAAGCCATCGCTGCCGCCGGTTTCGACGGGGTGGAGATTTTCGAGAACGATCTGTTGTATTACGACGGCAGCCCGCGCCATGTTCGGCAGCTGTGCGCCGATCTGGGCATTGCCATCACCTTGTTCCAGCCGTTTCGCGACTTCGAAGGCTGTCGCCGGGAACGCCTGCAACGCAATCTCGACCGCGCCGAGCGCAAATTCGACTTGATGCAGGAGTTGGGCACTGATCTGGTGCTGGTGTGCAGCAATGCGGCGGCGGATTCCCTTGGCGATGAAAATATTCTGCGTGATGACCTGAGCCTGCTGGCCGAACGGGCCGGCGCCCGACAATTGCGCGTGGGGTACGAAGCGCTGGCCTGGGGCCGCCATGTGAACACCTGGCAACAGGTGTGGAATCTGGTGCGTCAGGTGGATCATCCGGCGCTCGGCGTTCTGCTCGACAGCTTTCACACTTTGTCGCTCAAGGGCGATCCGAGTGGCATCGCGCAAATCCCCGGCGACAAGATTTTTTTCGTGCAGATGGCCGATGCGCCGGTGCTGGCCATGGATGTGCTGGAGTGGAGCCGGCATTTTCGCTGCTTCCCCGGCCAGGGCGAATTCGACCTGCCGGGCTTTCTCGCGCCGATCCTGCAAAGTGGTTACACGGGGCCGCTGTCTCTGGAGATTTTCAACGACGGCTTCCGCGCCGCGCCGCCTCGGGCCAACGCGGCCGACGGCCTGCGCTCGTTGCTGTACCTGGAGGAGAAGACCCGCTTGTTGCTCGAAAAGCAGCAAAAGCCAGCGCCTCAGGACCTGCTGTTCAGCCCGCCGCCCGCCAGTGCCTACAACGGGGTCGAGTTTCTGGAGTTCGCCGTGGACGACGCCCAGGGCGCGAAACTGTCCGGCTGGCTGGAGAACCTCGGGTTCGCCAAACTGGGCCAGCATCGCTCCAAAGCCGTCAGCCTGTTGGGGCAGGGCGATATCAGGATTGTGCTCAATGCTGAACCTTATTCGTTCGCCCACAGTTTCTTCGAAGCCCACGGCCCTTCGTTGTGCGCCACCGCATTGCGGGTCGACGATGGCGCTTCGGCGCTGGAGCGTGCCAGGGTCTACAAAGGTCAGCCGTATCGCGGTCTGGTTGGGCCCAACGAGCGGGAAATCCCCGCCGTGCGCGCACCGGATGGCAGCCTGATCTATCTTGTCGAGCCGGCTCAACCGGGCCAGGCGATCTACGACAGCGATTTCATCATCAACCCTGACGCGGAGCAGGGCGGCGGTTTGCAGCGCATCGATCACATGGCCATTGCCCTGCCGGCTGACAGCCTGGACAGCTGGGTGCTGTTCTATAAAACCGTGCTGGATTTCGAGGCCGACGACGAAGTGGTGCTGCCCGACCCTTATGGGCTGGTGAAAAGCCGGGCGCTGCGCAGCCGTTGCAGCACCGTGCGCTTGCCGCTGAACATTTCCGAAAACCGCAACACGGCGATTTCCCACGCGCTGTCCAGTTATCGTGGTTCGGGCGTGCATCACATCGCCTTTGAATGCGAAGACATCTTCGCCCAGGTCAGCCGCGCGAAAGAGGCGGGCGTGCAATTGCTGGATATCCCGCTCAACTATTACGACGACCTGGCAGCGCGTTTTGATTTCGACGACGAATTTCTCAGCGAACTGGCGTATTACAACGTGCTGTACGACCGCGATGCCCAAGGTGGTGAGTTGTTTCACGTGTACACCGAATCGTTCGACGATCGATTCTTCTTCGAAATCCTGCAACGCAAGAACGGTTATGCCGGTTACGGCGCCGCAAACGTAGCGGTGCGTCTGGCAGCGATGGCCAAGGCGCGCAGCGGCGCGGCACGCCAAGCGCGACTTTGATTCAGTGGCTGCGTCAGAGACGGGATCTTTGGCGCAGTCGCCTGCATAATGCACGCGGCCAATCGTTTATCCGAACCGTGAATCAATAATGAAAACTACCGAAGACAGTCTCGCCGAGGCGCCTTTGCCGGTACCCGTCAAGGGCCGCAAGAACAATCCGGAAAAGACCCGTGACAACATCCTGCAAGCCGCCATTGTCGAGTTTGTCGCGCAAGGACTGTCCGGCGCGCGCGTCGATGCCATCGCCGAGCGCACGCATACCTCGAAACGGATGATCTATTACTACTTCAACAGCAAAGAGCAGCTTTACGCTGAAGTGCTGGAGAAGCTCTACGGCGATATTCGCCGCACCGAAACCGGGCTTAATCTGGATGCGCTGGAGCCCATGCAGGCCATTCAGCGCCTGGTGGAATTCACCTTTGACCACCACGACCGCAACGTCGATTTCGTGCGCATCGTTTGCATCGAAAATATCCATAACGGCGAAAACGTCAAACAGTCGCCGACGATCCGCGCCTTGAGCCAGAACATCGTCGAGACTCTCGACAAGCTCTTGCGCCGGGGTGAAAGCGAAGGCCTCTTTCGCCAGGGCGTCGATGCTATCGATCTGCACCTGATGATCAGTTCGTTCTGCTTCTACCGGATCTCGAACCGCCACACCTTCTCGGAAATCTTCCAGATCGATCTGGTGGACGAACAGGTCAGGCAGCGCCACAAGGACATGATCTGCGATTCAGTGACGCGCTACCTGCGACCTTGAACCTCAGTCGTTCATGCGCTGAAAGTGCGCCTGCATACGCTCGGCATCGGCGGGTTGGCCGCTGAACAGTTCGAACGCTTTGACCGCCTGAAAAACTGCCATGGTGCCGCCATCCAGCGTCTGGCAGCCCAGCGCTCGTGCATGGCGCAGCAGTTCGGTTTCCAGCGGGAAATAGATGATTTCCGCCACCCACAGCGCGGCATGCAGCAGTTCCGGCGGCAGCGGCGTGCCGGGCAACTTGGTCATGCCCACCGGAGTGGTGTTGACCAGCCCGTCAGCGCTGGCCATCGCGCCGGGTAAATCCCGCCCGACCTGCGCCCGTGCCGTGCCGAAGTGGGCGTTGAGGTTGTCCACCAGGCTTTGTGCCCGCGCCGGATCGACTTCGAAAATGCTCAACTGCTCGACGCCTTCGGCCAGCAACGCATGAGCCACGGCCGCGCCAGCGCCGCCAGCACCCAGTTGCACCACACGCTTGCGCGGCACGTTGGGCAAGCCTCGACGAAAGCCTTCGGCAAAACCCAGGCAATCAGTGTTGTGGCCGATGCGCTTGCCGTCCTTGAACACCACGGTATTGACCGCGCCAATGCCGAGGGCCTCGCTGGACAATTCGTCCAACAGAGGAATCACCGCCTGTTTGCACGGGAACGTGATGTTCAACCCGGTAAAGCTCATGCGCTGGGCCGCCAGCAGCAAGTCCGGCAGGGCGCTGCTGTCGAGTTTGAGCGCATCAATGTCGATCAGACGGTAGAGATAGCGCATGCCCTGGGCATCGCCTTCGTGCTCGTGCAAGGCCGGCGTGCGCGAAGCCTGAATGCCCGCGCCGATCAGCCCGGCGAGGATCGAAGGGGTTCTGGATGAGGTCATGGCGATGGGCTCTCGATTCTTGTTATGAGTGCGTTCGAGCAGAGTGAACGCTGTTTTCACAAAATGTACCAGATGGTTAATTTTGTGAAAGAGCCTACATCAAAGCCGGGCGATAATCCGTTCGGTTATCGCCCTTGTTGTTGAACGTGGGGGTGAGGCTGTTTGCCTACGCGGCAATCAACTGCCGCAGCACGTAGTGCAGAATCCCCCCAGCCTTGAAGTACTCGACTTCATTCAAGGTATCGATCCGACACAGCACATCGAGGTTTTCCTGGCTGCCGTCTTCACGGGTGATCTGCAGGGTCAAGTCCATGCCGGGGTGCAGGTTGGCGTGGGTCAGGCCGCTGATGTTCAGGGTTTCCTTGCCATTGAGGTTGAGGGTCTTGCGGCTCTGGCCATTTTTAAATTGCAGTGGCAATACGCCCATGCCCACCAGATTAGAGCGGTGGATGCGCTCGAAACTCTCGGCAATCACCGCTTTGACGCCCAGCAGGTTGGTGCCCTTGGCTGCCCAGTCGCGACTCGATCCGGTGCCGTATTCCTGACCGGCGATCACCACCAGCGGCGTGCCTTCGGCCTGATAGCGCATGGCCGCGTCATAGATGGACAACTTCTCGTCCGTGGGAACGTGCAGGGTGTAACCGCCTTCTTCGCCGCCGAGCATCTCGTTGCGGATGCGGATGTTGGCGAAGGTGCCGCGCATCATCACCTGATGATTGCCGCGTCGCGAGCCATAGGAGTTGAAGTCGCGTGGCTCGACACCTTTCTGGCGCAGATAACGTCCAGCCGGGCTGTCGGCCTTTATATTGCCGGCAGGGGAGATGTGGTCGGTTGTGACTGAATCACCAAGCATGGCCAGCACTCGCGCGTCCTTGACGTCTTCGATCACCGGCAGCGGCCCGCCGATATCATCGAAGAATGGCGGGTGCTGGATATAGGTGGAATCCTCCTGCCAGACATAAGTCGCGGCCTGCGGTACTTCGATTGCCTGCCACTGTTCATCACCCGCGAACACTTCGGCGTACTCCTTGTGAAACATTCCGGTGTTGACCTGCTCGACCGCCGTGGCAATTTCCTTTTGCGTCGGCCAGATGTCCCGCAAGTAGACCGGTTGGCCATCGCTACCTTCGCCCAGCGGCTCGCTGCTGATGTCGATACGCACGCTGCCAGCCAAGGCGTAGGCGACCACCAGCGGCGGGGAAGCCAGCCAGTTGGTCTTGACCAGCGGATGCACCCGGCCTTCAAAGTTGCGATTGCCGGACAGCACCGACGCCACGGTCAGGTCCGATTGCTGAATGGCTTTTTCGATCGGTTCCGGCAGCGGGCCGGAGTTGCCGATGCAGGTGGTGCAGCCATAGCCGACCAGATCAAAGCCCAGCGCGTCCAGATACTGAGTCAGCCCGGCCGCCTTGTAATAGTCAGTTACCACTTTGGAACCTGGCGCCAGAGAGGTTTTCACCCAGGGTTTGGTTGTCAGGCCTTTTTCCACGGCTTTTTTTGCCACCAAGCCAGCAGCCATCATCACGCTCGGATTCGAGGTATTGGTGCACGAGGTGATCGCGGCGATCACCACCGCGCCGTTTTTCAGGCGATATTTATGGCCTTCGTACTCATAGTCGGCTTCACCGCTGACCTGATCGGCATTGCCCACGGCGACACCGCCGCCGCCTTCGCTTTCCAGGCGGCCTTCTTCTTTATGAGTGGGTTTGAATTGCAGGCCGAGAAAATCGGTGAACGCCTGGGCAACACCCGGCAAGGCCACCCGATCCTGCGGACGTTTTGGCCCGGCGAGGCTGGCTTCGACGCTGCTCATGTCCAGTTCCAGGCTGTCAGTGAACAACAGCTCCTGACCCGGCAGCCGCCACAGGCCCTGCGCCTTGCAATAGGCTTCCACCAATTGCACGGTTTCATCTGGACGTCCGGACAGGCGCAGGTATTCCAACGTGATGTCGTCTACCGGGAAGAAACCACAGGTCGCGCCATATTCCGGGGCCATGTTGGCAATGGTGGCTCGGTCCGCCAACGGCAAGTCGGCCAGGCCGTCGCCATAAAACTCGACGAATTTGCCCACCACGCCTTTCTTGCGCAGCATTTGCGTGACCGTGAGCACCAGATCGGTGGCGGTAATGCCTTCCTTGAGCCTGCCGGTGAGTTTGAAACCGATCACTTCCGGAATCAGCATCGACACCGGCTGGCCGAGCATTGCCGCCTCGGCTTCGATCCCGCCCACGCCCCAGCCCAATACGCCGAGGCCGTTGATCATGGTGGTGTGGGAATCGGTGCCAACCAGTGTGTCCGGGAACGCGTACGTGCGGCCGTCTTCATCTTTGGTCCAGACGGTGCGGCCCAGGTATTCCAGATTGACCTGGTGACAGATGCCGGTACCAGGCGGCACCACGCTGAAGTTGTCAAAAGCGCTCTGGCCCCAACGCAGGAAGGCGTAACGTTCGCCGTTGCGCTGCATTTCGATGTCGACGTTCTGCCCGAACGCGCTGGCGTCGCCGAACTTGTCGACCATTACCGAGTGGTCGATCACCAGGTCCACGGGCGACAACGGATTTATGCGCTGCGGATCGCCGCCGGCCTTGGCAACGGCGGCGCGCATGGCGGCCAGATCCACCACTGCCGGGACGCCGGTGAAGTCCTGCATCAATACCCGCGCCGGGCGATACTGGATTTCCCGGTCGGAACGCCGTTCGCCAAGCCACGCGGCGAGGCCCGTGAGGTCAGTTCCGGTGACAGTCTTGCCGTCTTCCCAGCGCAGCAGGTTTTCCAGCAACACTTTGAGGGACATGGGAAGCTTGTCCAGATTGCCCAGGGTTTTGGCGGCTTCGGGCAGGCTGAAGTAGTGATAGGTCTTGTTGGCAACTTCGAGGGTCTTGAGACTTTTCAGGCTATCGAGGGAGGGCATGAAATTACTCCTTACGCGTCCGCACGGTAACGGACTTGACGATTGGTATCTGCTGCAGGCTTGCGTCTGCCGGGTTGAGCCGGTTGTGGCGCCGCCTGCAATCATTGACTGGTGTAGTACTGGACCTGTAGCCCGCGCCAGTGGTTCCTGATTCGGCTATCATGCGCCGCTTTCGCGTCCATGAGACTAACCCTCATGTATAGCTGGTCCAGGCTCCTTGCCGGGACGACGCAGCGGTCAAGTGTCTGATCGTTGCCCAGGAGATACCCATGAACACCCTTTTTATGCACTGCCGACCCGGTTTCGAGGGGGAAGTCTGCTCGGAAATCGCTGAGCACGCGGCGCGCCTGAATGTGTCCGGTTATGCCAAGGCCAAGCCCAACGCGGCTTGCGCCGAGTTCATCTGCACCGAAGACGATGGCGCCGAACGTCTGATGAACGGTCAACGTTTCGCGCAGTTGATCTTCCCTCGGCAGTGGGCGCGCGGGGTGTTTCTCGACCTGCCGGAAACTGACCGCATCAGCGTGATCCTGTCGCACATGGCAGATTTTGCGACTTGTGGCAGCCTGTGGCTGGAAGTGGTCGACACCAATGATGGCAAGGAGCTTTCCAATTTTTGCCGCAAATTCGAAGCACCGCTGCGCAAGGCCCTGACCGAGGCCGGCAAACTGGTGGATGACCCGCGCAAACCGCGCCTGCTGCTGACCTTTAAAAGCGGCCGTGAAGTCTTTTTAGGCTTGGCGGAGTCGAACAACTCGGCGATGTGGCCGATGGGCATTCCACGCTTGAAGTTCCCGCGTGAAGCGCCGAGCCGTTCGACCTTGAAGCTTGAGGAGGCATGGCACCACTTCATTCCCCGCGATCAGTGGGATGAGCGGCTGTCCGGCGACATGACCGGCGTCGATCTTGGCGCAGCGCCAGGCGGCTGGACTTATCAACTGGTACGTCGTGGCATGCTGGTCACCGCCATCGATAACGGCCCGATGGCGGAAAGCCTGATGGATACCGGGCTGGTGCAGCATTTGATGGCGGACGGTTTTACCTTCAAACCGCGTCATCCGGTGGACTGGATGGTGTGCGACATCGTCGAGAAACCTGCGCGCAATGCCGCGTTGCTGGAAACCTGGATCGGCGAAGGGCTGTGCCGTGAAGCAGTGGTCAACCTCAAACTGCCCATGAAACAGCGCTATGCCGAAGTGCGGCGTTTGTTGCAGCGCATTGAAGACGGGTTCGAAGCGCGGGGCATTCGCGTCGAGATCGGCTGTAAACAGCTGTACCACGACCGCGAAGAAGTCACCTGCCACCTGCGTCGGCTGGATGGCAAGCGCAAGGGCTGAAGATCTTCCCGGACGAGGTGGAGCGCCACCCCGGCCGGTCCTACCGAATCAACACAACTCGGTAGGAGGGGACTTGTCCCCGAAGACGCCGGTGCAAGCGCTGAAGATCTTCCTGGGCTGTCACGACGCTTTCCCGGACAAGTCCGGTCCTACAGGATACCTGCGAGGCTTCAATGCCCATGACTCCTGCCCATATGGGAATGCTCTGACTCCGGCGTCGCCACGCCGCCGCTGACCCGTAGGACCGGCTTTAGCCGGGAGGCTGTTGTTTCTGATCTAGGAAATGCAGCGGGTGTTCTGGCCCTCT
>NZ_ATLO01000045.1 GCF_000416235.1 Pseudomonas sp. CFII64
AATGGAAGGACAACCCTTCCTCTTCACACAAACGCCGCAGGAAATGCAGATCAGTCTCGTGGTACTGGGTGCAGTAGTCGCGGGGCGGGCAGCTTTTGCTGCTCAGGCGGAAAGCAAACTCGTCGGCGAGAATGCCGTGGTCCTTGAGCACCAATTTAATGATGTCCGGCACACTCTGGTTCTGGAAAATCCGGTGATTGTGCCGATGCTCCAGGCGCAACAGGTTGGGCACCAGCCGGATGAAATAGTGAGTGAAACGCTTGCCGGAATCACCTTGGGCGATTTCGCCAATCTGCCCGTGCAGCCCGTGGCCCTGAGCGTCAAAAGCGAGAAACACCTGTCGATGCAGCACATCTTCGAGGGCAAGATTGGCCCGTTCGCTGACCAGTTCGATACGCACGCTGAATGGCCGACTGACCGCCTCTTTGGCGATGAAACTCAGCACGCGAAGCTGATGCTCAACCCCCGCGATATCCAGTGTGAACGTGGCTTGATTGGCGGGGTTGAGCATGGGCAAGTCCTTGGCCTGGGGAAAGGCAGAACTTTGCGCAAAGATCACTAATGTGTAAGTCGGAATCGGTGGGCTTTAGTTGTGGGATGTTTCCCAAAGAGAGTGCGATTCATCCCGGATTCGGACTCAAGGCCAAACATTCCCCAAACGAAACCCCCGCCGCGTTGCCCAACCTATAACCCCATCGCAACGGAGACTGCCCCGATGACTCAGGAATCGAAACGCGAAGACCTGGACCACAAACCGGAAAATGCCGGCAGGGTTGGCGAGGACAACAAGCAGCTCAATCAGCAGGGTGAGCAGCCGCGCCCCGGTACGCCGGCGGATCCGAAGCAGCGTCCTGAGGACGCTTGAATCCTTCGGATCAAAGCAGGCCTTGCTCGGCGCAGACCTTGACGATCTGTTCGCGAAACCAGGCGTTGGCTTCGTCTTGCGAGGCCTGTTCACTCCAGACCATGTCCAGGGTAAAGCCGGGCAGGTCTGCGGGCATCTCGCACACTGCAACCCAGGGCTCGTTGCCCAGCAGGGTCTGGATGCGCCGGGGCATGGTCAACACAAAATCGGTGTCTACCACCATTTGCAGGGCTGCGGTGTAGCTGTTGGCGCGAGCCATGATCTGGCGCTGCAGATCCTGACGTTGCAGCCAGGCGTCCACCAGATTGGTGTCGGAAGTCCAGGTCACGGGGTAAACATGAGGGCGCGCCGCAAATGCTTTGGCATCGATGGCGGGCGTCGGCGGGGCAAACTCGCGGTCCATGACGCAAACCAGGTCATCTTCAAGTAAGACCTGGGACATCAGCCCTGCAGGAATGCGCTCGAAATCAGGACTGAAACAAAGCGCCAGATCAATTACGTTGTCCCGCAGACCGCCGACCGGCAGTTCTTTTTCAAGGGTGCGGACTTCGACGGTGACCGCGTAGCCGGAGGCAATGAAGCTGCGCATCAGATGGGGCAATACCAGCAACTGGAAATATTCAGGCGCACAAACGGTGAACATGGTTTGCCGGTTGGCGGGATCGAACAGTTCCAGGCCCGATTGGCACAGTTCGAAACGCTGCAGGATCAGCAGCACATGGCCGTGCATGGCGCTGGCCTTGCGAGTCGGGCGCATGCCATTGCGGGTGCAGATGAACAGTTCGTCGTCGAAGTGAGCACGGAGCTTTTTCAGGCTGTTGCTGACAGCAGCCTGGCTGACATCCAGCGCATCAGCTACCAGCGTGAGATTACGTTGCTCGTACATCGAAACAAAAACCGTCAGGTCCTGAATATCCACCTTTTTCGGCACATTATTATTGTTGTGCATGGGCTACTTCCAGACGCCGCGACCGGGAAATCAGGTCAGCCCGAAGACAATAACATCAAAATGCAATCACGCTCCATAAGACCTTCAGGCGTGACGACGCTCACAGCGAAAGCTGGCAACCCGGGTCGCCGCAACCTCTTTGACCCCTTCTACGCCGAGCCACCACGCGTGCCCGCGGCTTGGGTAATCCATGTAGAACGGCTGCCCCATCTGCGGCGTGGTGATGGAGACATTTTTCTCCCACGCCAGGGCAAGAATTCGGTCGAACGGTTCATGCCAGGCGTGCATCGCCAGGTCGAACGTGCCGTTGTGGATCGGCAACAGCCATTTGCCCCGCAGGTCGATATGCGCCTGGAGCGTTTCTTCCGGCTGCATGTGCACGTTGGGCCAATCGACGTTGTAGGCGCCGGTTTCCATCAGGGTCAGGTCGAACGGGCCGTATTGTTCGCCGATGGTCTTGAAGCCATCGAAGTAGCCGGTATCACCGCTGAAAAAGATTCGTTGGCGCTCGTCATGCATGACCCACGAGGCCCACATCGTGCGATTGCCGTCACGCAACGAACGCCCGGAGAAATGCTGCGCCGGGGTCGCGACGAAGTGCATGCCATGCACTTCTGTGGACTGCCACCAATCCAGTTGCCGCACCTTCTCGGCAGGCACGCCCCACTCGATCAAGGTATCGCCCACGCCGAGCGGCGTGAGGAAATGCTCGGTCTTGGCCATCAATGCCTTGATGGTCATGTGGTCAAGGTGGTCGTAATGATTGTGGGAAAGAATGACAGCCTTCAGCGGCGGCAATTCTTCAAGGCTGATGGGTGGCTGATGAAAACGTTTCGGCCCGGCCCATTGCACCGGCGAAGCACGTTCAGCGAAAACCGGGTCGGTCAGCCAGAACACCCCGTGCAATTTGAGCAGCACCGTGGAGTGGCCGAGACGAAACACACTGTTGTCCGGCGCAGCGAGCAACTGCTGGCGCGACAACGGCTGGACCGGAATTTCGCCGGTCGGCCGGGTGAATTTGGGCTTGTTGAACACTGCATCCCAGAACACCCCCAGCGTCCGGAAAAACCCCAGGCGGGTCATGGACGCCTTGTTGCGATAGCGGCCTTCATGTTTCTGCAAAGTGGGCAAGGCTTGGGCGGGCAAGGTCGGGTTGGTTTTGGCCATGATTTGCTGACTCCTGGAGAGGTCGTCAAGACTGTCGAGCCATTAAACACTGGCGACAGTGACAATGATGTGTAACAGTGTTTTACACTACACGGTGTAGTTTTAAGCTTGCATGAATCAAGATGACAAGTAAACTGCCGAGTGTAATTTTCTCTAAACGCCTGTTTGAAGCGAGACCTATGACAGCTCCCCTGCGCCTCACCGACCGAAAACGCGAAGCCATTGTCCTGGCGGCCATCGCTGAATTTCGTGAGCACGGTTTCGAAGTGACCAGCATGGACCGCATTGCGGCACGGGCAGAGGCGTCAAAACGCACGGTGTACAACCACTTCCCGAGCAAGGAAGAGTTATTCGCGGAAATCCTGCAGCGGCTCTGGCACCGGATTGGCGAGCTGCCTGACTCGGCGTATCGGCCGGGTGTCGAGCTGCGTCAACAGTTGCGCGCCATGTTGCAGAGCAAGATGCGTACCCTCAGTGACAGCAATTGTCTGGATCTGGCCCGGGTAGCCTTGGGCGCAACCATTCATTCGCCGGAACGCGCCCAGGTATGGCTGGCGCGCCTGGACGAACGCGAAGAAACCTTCAGCGCCTGGATTCGTGCCGCTCAGGCCGATGGTCGAATCAAAGCCGCCGATCCGGCTTTTGCCGCCAACCAGATGCATGCCCTGCTCAAGGCCTTCGCGTTTTGGCCTCAGGTCACGTTCAACGAACCGGTGTTGAGCGCAGCCAAGCAAAAAGACGTGATCGAATCGGCGCTGGATCTGTTTCTCGGCTGGTATGAAATACCGGCCAAATCCGGGGTCGAACCGACTTAAACCTCGCCTTCGGCGACCCGTTTGACGACGGCGCGACGCTGGGCCATCGCGTGCTGGCCGCGCTCAACCGCCCTGGCAAGCACTTGGGCTGGCGCGGTATCGGGATGACCTGCGGTGAATGGCGGCGCGGGGGCATATTCCAGTTGCAGCTGGACTGTCTGAGCATGCAGCTCATCGAACAGCTCGCTGGCCAGAGTCAGAGCAAAATCGATACCGGCCGTCACGCCGCCTCCGGTCATCAGGTTGCCGTCGCGCACCACTCGCTCATGCACGGCAATCGCCCCAAACTTCTCCAGCAAGTCATGGGACGCCCAATGCGTCGTCGCGCGTTTGCCTTGCAACAATCCCGCAGCCCCCAGCACCAGCGCGCCGGTACACACCGAAGTCAGGTATTTCACGGTTGTGGCCTGATGCTTGATGAACGCCAACGTCTCGGCATCTTCCAGTAACACATCGATGCCCTTGCCACCGGGAATACACAGCACATCCAGCGCGGGACAATTGACAAAGGTCTGCGTCGGCTTAAGCGAAAGTCCGGTGCTGGAAAGCAGCGGGTCGAGATCCTTCCATAACAGATGCACGGTCACGCCGGGCAAGCTCGCGAACACTTCGTAAGGCCCGGTCAGGTCCAGCTGCTGCACGTTCGGGAAAACCAGTAAACCGACATGGAGGGTCATGGGTGGCTCCGTTGAAAATTGATATCAAAAGTGGACGCATCCACGGTAGACCATTAGGATCTGGCGGACACGCCATACAACCCACCAATCCCGCCAAAATCCTCTCAGGTGTTCGCATGATCGCTTCGCCCAGAGCCGTTCACATCCTGGCGTTCCCGAACGTGCAATTGCTGGACGTTTGCGGCCCCTTGCAGGTCTTCGCCTCGGCCAATATTCAGGCGGCTCAGCACGGCATGTCGCCCGCGTATTTACTGAAAGTGATTGCCGTGGCTCAGCATGGCGTCGAGTCTTCCGCAGGTCTGGGCCTGCAAACCTGGCCATTGCCGGATGTCGACGAGCCCACCCATACCTTGATCGTCGCTGGTGGTCGTGGCGTACATGTGGCCGCAGACGATCCGCAGTTGGTGCAATGGCTGCGAGTTCGTGCGCAAAGCGCTCAGCGCGTCGCGTCGGTGTGCACCGGCGCTTTCCTGTTGGCGGCAACCGGGCTGCTGGAGGGTCGTGCGGTGGTCACTCACTGGAACAGTTGCGCAGAGCTGGCGCGTCGTTATCCGGCCCTGCGGGTCGATCCTGATCCGATTTTCATCAATGACCAGCACTTCTGGACATCTGCCGGGGTAACGGCCGGGATTGACCTGGCCTTGGCGCTGGTGGAGGCGGATCTGGGTCATGCCATGGCGCTGGCGGTCGCTCGGGACCTGGTGGTGTTTCTCAAGCGTCCGGGCGGCCAGTCGCAATTCAGCAATGCGCTGTCCTTGCAGACCAGCGGCGCCGATACACGGTTCGCCAGCCTGCACGCCTGGGTCAACGAGCACCTGGCCGACGACCTTTCAGTTTCGACGCTGGCGGCACAGGCGGGCATGAGTGAGCGCAGCTTCGTGCGCCACTATCGCGCCCAGACTGGCAGTACGCCTGCCAAGGCCATCGAACAGCTGCGTGTCGAAGCGGCGCGCCGTCTGTTGGCGGACAGCACAATGCCGATTAAACGTATCGCCGCGCGCTGCGGTTTCGGCACTGAAGAAACCCTGCGCCGCAGTCTGCTGCGCGCGCTGGCGGTAACGCCGCAGGCTTATCGCGAGCGGTTTAGCAGGGTTTGAAGCAGATGCACTTAGGCATCAACGCCTCGCTGCAGGAGCCGACTTGCTGGCGAGGCCTGGTTGCAGAAGCTTCGCGAGCAAGCTCGCTCCCACACAAGCTCGCTCCTACAAAAAAATAACGCGCAAAAGAAAATAACTTTCATACATTGATATTTATTTCAGTTTTCGTGTAAGTTTATTTCACAACGAAAACAGAGATAACAATAATGATTACCTGTGATCGCGCCACCTGCTGCACCTTTGCTCCATCCTGCGAGCCTTTAGCGATACCTCTGCCGAGATTTTCTGGAACGCCGCTGCCGTGATGGGTTAACGCCCACCGAGTTGCGCTTTTCATACCTCCCTCTTGAGCAAGGAACCGCTGTATGCCGCCCTCCTCCGGTCTGTCGCTGCTGATTTACGCCGCTGTCGCGATCATCGCCCTGATCGTGTTGATCGCGCGCTATCGTCTTAACCCGTTCATTGTCATCACGCTCATTTCCATTGGCCTGGCGCTGGTCGCCGGCATGCCCGCCACTGGCGTGGTCGCAGCCTATGAAGGCGGCGTCGGCAAAACCCTTGGGCACATCGCCCTGGTGGTGGCATTGGGCACCATGCTTGGCAAGATGATGGCCGAATCAGGCGGTGCCGAGCAGGTGGCGCGCACGCTGATCGACCGCTTCGGCGAGCGCAATGCCCACTGGGCCATGGTGTGCATCGCATTTCTGGTCGGCCTGCCGCTGTTCTTCGAAGTCGGCTTCGTGCTGTTGGTGCCGATTGCGTTCACCGTGGCGCGTCGCGTCGGGGTATCGATTCTGATGGTCGGCTTGCCGATGGTGGCTGGCCTGTCGGTGGTTCACGCATTGGTGCCGCCGCATCCCGCCGCGATGCTGGCGGTGCTGGCGTATCAGGCGTCCGTGGGGCAAACGCTGTTCTACGCCATTCTGGTCGGCATTCCGACGGCGATTATTGCCGGTCCGCTCTACGCCAAATTCATCGTGCCGCGTATCCAGCTGGCGGACGATAATCCCCTGGCCAAGCAGTTTCTGGACCGTGAACCGCGCGCGAAACTGCCCAGCTTCGGCCTGACCATGACCACGATTCTGCTGCCGGTGGTGTTGATGTTGCTGGGCGGTTGGGCCAACCTGATCAGCACGCCGGGCAGTGGCTTCAACAGCTTCCTGTTGTTCATCGGCAACTCGGTGATCGCCCTGCTGTTGGCGACATTGCTGAGCTTCTGGACGCTGGGTATCGCGCAGGGTTTCAGTCGTGACTCGATCCTGAAATTCACCAATGAATGCCTGGCGCCCACCGCGAGCATCACGCTGTTGGTCGGCGCGGGTGGCGGTTTGAACCGGATTCTGGTCGACAGTGGTGTGACCAACCAGATCGTTGGCCTGGCTCAGGATTTCCATCTGTCGCCGCTGCTCATGGGCTGGTTGTTTGCGGCGTTGATGCGCATCGCCACCGGTTCGGCAACAGTGGCAATGACCACCGCATCAGGTATTGTCGCCCCCGTTGCGCTGGGGCTGGGCTATCCGCACCCTGAACTGTTGGTGTTGGCGACCGGCGCAGGCTCGGTGATTTTTTCCCACGTCAACGACGGCGGTTTCTGGCTTATCAAGGAGTATTTCAATATGACCGTGGCGCAAACCTTCAAGACTTGGACGGTGCTGGAAACGCTGATTTCCGTAATCGCGTTCGCCTTCACTCTGGTTTTGGCGCAGGTACTCTGAGTGGACATTCTTTACCAGATCCGCGCGCGCCAGGACTCGTTCAGTGCTGGCGAAGGACGGATCGCCAAGCTGATTCTCAGCGATGTGGCCTTCGCCGCCAGTGCCAGCCTGGAAGATCTGGCAACGCAGGCCGAAGTCAGCAGCGCGACCTTGTCGCGCTTCGCCCGCAGCGTCGGCTGCCGGGATTTGCGCGACCTGCGTCTGCAACTGGCCCAGGCCACCGGGGTTGGCAGCCGCTTTCTGAACCCGGAACGCGCACCTGAGCAATCGGCCTTCTTCAGTCAGATCGTCAGTGACATTGAATCGACGCTGCGCCAACACCTGACCGGCTTCGACGAAGCGCGCTTCGCCGCGGCCGTCGGCCTGTTGAGCGGCGCGCGAATGATCCACGCGTTCGGCATGGGCGGTTGTTCCAGCCTGTGCAGCGAGGAATTGCAAACCCGACTGGTACGCCTGGGCTATCCCATCGCTGCCTGTCGTGATCCGGTAATGATGCGCCTGATCGCCGCCACACTGGGCGGCGAGCAGAGTCTGATTGCCTGCTCGCTGAGTGGCCGCACCCCGGAATTGCTGGAAGCCGTGAAGCTGGCGCAAAGCTATGGCACGAAAATTCTGGCGATCACTTTGCCCGATTCACCTTTGGCGCAGTTCGCCGACGTGCTGTTGCCCCTGCAAATCGCCGAAACCAATTTCATCTACAAACCCACGGCAGCGCGCTACGGCATGCTGCTGACCATCGACGTGCTGGCCACTGAACTGGCCCTGGTCGCGCCTGAAGAAAATCAGGAACGCCTGCGACGCATCAAGCTCGCCCTCGATGATTACCGCGGCGGCGAAGATGGCTTGCCGCTTGGAGACTGAATCATGCTTTACGACCTGATCATCCGCGATGCACTGGTCATCGACGGCAGCGATAGCCCGGGCTTTCACGCCGATGTGGCCATTCGCGAAGGACGCATCCAGCGCATCGGCAGCCTCGACGGCGTGTCAGCCAGCGAAGAAATCAATGCGGCGGGCCGCGTACTGGCGCCAGGTTTCATCGACGTGCATACCCATGACGATACCGTGGTGATTCGCAAACCCGGCATGCTGCCCAAGATTACCCAAGGCGTGACCACCGTGATCGTCGGCAATTGCGGAATCAGTGCGGCGCCCGTCAGCCTGGCGGGCGATCCGCCTGATCCGATGAACCTGCTGGGTACGGCCGAAGCGTTCGTCTATCCACGCTTCATTGATTACCGCAACGCCGTGGACAAAGCCCGTCCGGCGGTAAACGTCGCTGCGTTGATCGGCCACACCGCGCTGCGCAGCAACCACATGACGGATCTGCTGCGCACCGCCACCGCCGAAGAAATCAGCGCCATGCGCGAGCAACTGCGCGACAGCCTGGAAGCCGGTGCGCTCGGGCTTTCCACCGGCTTGGCCTACGCCTCGGCCTTCTGCGCCGAAACCGATGAGGTCAAGCAGCTCGCCGAAGAGTTGACGGCGTTCGGCGCGGTCTACACCACGCATTTGCGCAGTGAATTCGAGCCAGTGCTGGAAGCCATGGATGAGGCGTTCGCCATTGGCCGTCACGCCAAGGCGCCGGTGGTGATCTCGCATTTGAAATGTGCCGGCGCGGGAAACTGGGGGCGCAGTCCGCAACTATTGGCGGCCCTGGAAAAAGCCGCGCTGGATCATCCGGTGGGGTGTGACTGTTATCCGTATGCCGCCAGCTCTTCAACGCTGGATTTGAAGCAGGTCACCGATGCTTTTCGTATCACCATTACCTGGTCAACGCCGCATCCGGATCAGGGCGGCCGCGACTTGCAGGACATCGCCGCCGACTGGAATCTTTCGCTGCAGGACACGGCACGCAAACTACAGCCAGCAGGCGCGGTGTACTACGGCATGGACGAACAGGACGTACAAAATATCCTGCGCCATCCCCTGTCGATGATCGGCTCCGATGGCTTGCCGGAAGATCCGTTTCCGCACCCACGGTTGTGGGGCGCATTTCCGCGCGTGCTCGGACACTTCAGCCGCGATCTTGGCCTGTTTCCGCTGCACACGGCCGTGCACAAAATGACCGGGCTTTCCGCCGCGCGATTCGGGCTGCATGAACGCGGGCTGATTCGCGAAGGTTATTGGGCTGATCTGGTGTTATTCGACCCTGAAACTGTGCGCGACATTGCGGATTTTAAAGACCCGCAACGCGCCGCCGAAGGTATTGACGGGGTGTGGGTCAACGGTCAATTGAGTTATGCCGATGGCAAGGCGCAGGGCGAACGGCAGGGGAAATTCCTGCCGCGTGAAGGGTCGTTGGTGGCGGGATTCACCAAGGCCGAATGATGGTGGGAGCGAGGCTTGCCCGCGAAGAACGATGACGCGGAATCTCTGAACCAGCAAGACGCCTGGTTCGCGGGCAAGCCTCCAACGGACCATTAACCTACGATCACACCTCGGCATTCACCAAAGCCGATGGACACCTGCCCTTCGCGCTTGCAGCGCGCGCGCAGGATCACTTCATCGCCATCTTCAAGGAAGCGCCGTACCTCACCGCTCGGCAAAGTGACGGTAGTTTTGCCGCCTTCGGTCATTTCCAGCAGGCTGCCAAACTGACTGGCCTGGGGGCCGGACAACGTGCCGGTGCCGAATAAATCACCGGGCTGCAACTTGCAGCCGTTGACGCTGTGGTGGGTGACCATCTGCGCCAGGGTCCAGTACATATTCAGCGTGTTGCTCAGGGCCAGCCGCTCGGCGGGCAAGCCTTGCGCCTTCATCTGCCGGGTCTGCAGCAGGACTTCCAGTTCGATATCCAGCCCGCCGTTCTGTTGATCCGCTGCATCAAGCAGGTACGGCAGCGGCTGCGGATCGCCCTCAGGCCGTGCCGGTTGCGGGCTGCGAAATGGCGCGAGGGCTTCAGCCGTCACCACCCAGGGCGACACTGTCGTGGCGAAGCTTTTCGACAGAAACGGACCCAGCGGCTGATATTCCCAGGCCTGGATATCCCGCGCCGACCAGTCGTTAAGCAGGCATAAACCGGCAATGTGTTGCGGCGCCTCGGCAATCTCGATTGCTTCGCCACTGGCGTTGCCCGGCCCGATCCACACGCCCATTTCCAGCTCGTAATCCAGTCGTTTGCAGGGACCAAACTGCGGCACGTCCTCGCCCGGCGGCAGCGTCTGGCCGTTGGGCCGTTTGACGGACGCACCCGAGACACACAGCGTCGAAGCGCGGCCGTGATAGGCAATCGGCACATATTTATAGTTGGGCAATAACGGATTGTCGGGGCGGAACAGCTTGCCGACGTTCATGGCGTGATGAATGCCAACGTAGAAATCGGTGTAATCGCCGACCCGCGCTGGCAGGTGCATCTGGCATTCGCTCATCGGGTGCAACAACGCGGCCGTGGCCTGGAGACGGGCGCGCTGCGGGCTGTTTTCATCCAGCAGATGCAGCAACTCGCGACGCAACGCCTGACGTGCGCCGACGCCCAGCGCGAAGAAATCATTCAACTGATCGCGGCTGGCGGCCTCGGCGGCGGCGCGGGCGGCACCGTTGAAAAAACCCGCTTCGAGGGCGGCTTGCAGATCAAGAATCGAATCGCCGATGGCCACGCCGCCGCGCGGGCTCAAGCCTGGGCGACTGAACACACCCAAGGGCAGATTCTGCAACGGGAAATCAGCATGGCCGTTGGCGGACTCGATCCAGCTGCGAGTGTTTGAAGAAGCATTCATTGCGGCATTTCCCTGTTAAAAGTCTTGGCCATGCCGGTCCAGCAGGCGTCATAGTCAGGTTGCAGTAGCGGGCATTCCAGCGCGAACTGGCTCGGACGCAATACCTTGCCGGTCTCGAACATAAAGGCCATGGTGTTTTCGATCTTGTGCGGCTGCAAGGGAGCGGCGACGGCTTTTTCTGCCGTGGCGTTATCCGGCCCATGGGCGCTCATGCAGTTGTGCAACGACGCGCCGCCCGGCATGAATCCTTCGGCCTTGGCGTCGTAGGCGCCGTCGATCAAACCCATGAATTCATTCATGAGGTTGCGATGAAACCACGGCGGCCGAAAGGTGTTTTCCGCCACCATCCAGCGCGGCGGGAAGATCACGAAATCGATATTGGCTTGGCCATGCACAGCACTCGGCGCGGTCAGCACGGTAAAAATCGACGGATCGGGATGGTCGAAACTCACTGTGCCGATGGTGTTGAAACGGCGCAGATCATATTTGTACGGCACGTTATTGCCATGCCAGCCCACCACGTCGAACGGCGAGTGATCCAGCTGCGTCGCCCATAGTTCGCCGAGGAATTTCTGCACCAGCAGCGTCGGCTCGTCACGCTCTTCGAACCAGGCAACCGGCGCCTGGAAATCCCGGGTGTTAGCCAGACCGTTGCTGCCGATGGGGCCCAGATCCGGCAAACGCAACGCGCTGCCATGGTTTTCACAGACATAACCCCGAGCGCAATCATCCAGCAGCTGTACACGGAATTTCATCCCGCGCGGCACCACGACGATTTCCTGAGGCTCGACGTCCAGCAGGCCCAATTCGGTGACGATACGCAGGCGACCCAGCTGCGGCACGATCAGCCATTCGCCGTCAGCGTTGAAGAACGCCCGCTGCATCGAAGCATTGGCCACATAGTTATAAATGCTCACGCCTTCAACCTGCTCTGCCGGCGCGGTGCTGGCCATGACGTGCAGGCCATCGATGAAATCCGTCGGCTGGGTGGGCAGGTCGAAAGCATTCCAGCGCAGGCGGTTGGGCGTGATCGGACCCATTTCGCCGCCCGCAATTTGCCGGTCCAGCCGCTGATAGCGAGGATGACTGGCGGAGGGCTTGATGCGATACAGCCAGGTACGCCGCGCTTCTGCACGAGGCACGGTGAAGGCGGTGCCGGAGAGCAATTCAGCGTACAGACCCAAGGTATGTTTTTGCGGGGAGTTCTGGCCGACCGGCAAGGCGCCGGGCAGCGCTTCACTGCTGAACTGATTACCGAAGCCTGTCAGGTAATTCAGAGACTCGGCGTTTGGATGAGTGACCATCTCGACCTCTTATTTTTTTGAGCGTAGACGAAACCGGATAAACGTAATTAGATTACGCATAACGTAATTTGAGTTTGAAACCGGGTCAAGCTATAAAGCAGCCTTCTCAGACCGGCGCACCTGTGTAATGACCGATGAAATCGAAAGCCCTGCAGGCGGACGCCCGCAAAAGGTGCAAGCCGCCGAAGTCGGCGTGGGTATCCTCAAGGCACTGGCTGAACTGGCGCCGTCCACCTCGCTGTCCCGGCTTGCCGAGCACGTCGGCATGCCCGCCAGCAAGGTGCATCGCTATTTGCAGGCATTGATCGCCAGCGGGTTTGCCGAACAGGACGCTGTCACCAACCATTACGGCCTGGGGCGCGAGGCGTTGTATGTCGGGCTGGCAGCGGTCGGCCATCTGGACGTGCTGAAAATCACCGCGCCGCACCTGGCGACCTTGCGTGACGAGCTCAACGAAACCTGTTTCCTCGCGGTCTGGGGCAACAAGGGGCCTACGGTGGTGTATGTCGAGCCCTCCAGCGGCGCGGTGACGCTGGTGACCCAGATCGGCTCGGTGCTGCCCCTGCTCGGTTCGTCCACCGGGTTGGTGTTCAACACTTTCCTCAACGCCAGCGAAACCGCCGGGTTGCACGAACTGGAATGGGCGGCCTTGAATGCCGGACAACGGCAGATGATCGAACAGCATGTGCAGGACATTCGCAGCACCGGCGTGCATCAGATTCATGGCCTGCTGATGGCCGGCGTCAACGCGGTATCCTCGCCGGTGTTCACCGTCGGTAACAAACTGGCTGGAGTGATCACCATGGTAGGGTCGGCGTCGGTGTTCACCGGCGCCGTGCAGGCTGATGCCGCGCAGCGTTTACGGGCGACTGCGCAGGTGATCAGCGCCAGGATGGGTGGGGACGCCTCGCTCCAGCGAGTTTGAGCAGGTCCGGCTTAATCCGCCGTCAACACCCCACGCTTGATCTGATCGCGCTCGATGGATTCGAACAGCGCCTTGAAGTTACCTTCGCCAAAGCCGTCGTCACCCTTGCGCTGGATGAATTCGAAGAACACCGGCCCCATCAGGGTTTCCGAGAAAATCTGCAGCAGCAGACGTCGCTCGCCGCCGTCTGACGTACCGTCGAGCAAAATCCCACGGGATTTGAGTTCGGCTTCCGGCTCGCCGTGATCAGGCAGACGACCCTGGAGCATTTCGTAGTAGGTTTCCGGCGGCGCGGTCATGAAGCGCATGCCGATCGCTTTCAAGGCGTCCCAGGTCTTGATCAGGTCGTCGGTGAAGAACGCCACGTGCTGAATGCCCTCACCGTTGAACTGCATCAGGAACTCTTCGATCTGCCCCGCGCCCTTGGAGGACTCTTCGTTCAACGGAATGCGGATCATGCCGTCCGGCGCGGTCATGGCCTTGGAAGTCAGGCCGGTGTATTCGCCCTTGATATCGAAATAGCGCAGCTCGCGGAAATTGAACAGTTTCTCGTAGAAGTTCGCCCAGTACGCCATGCGCCCGCGATAAACGTTGTGGGTCAGGTGATCGATGAATTTCAGACCCGCGCCGACCGGATTGCGGTCCACGCCTTCGATGAAGTTGAAGTCGATGTCATAGATCGACGTGCCTTCGCCAAAGCGGTCGATCAGATACAACGGCGCGCCGCCAATGCCCTTGATCGCCGGCAAGTTCAGCTCCATCGGGCCGGTGGCGATTTCCACCGGTTGCGCGCCCAGTTCCAATGCGCGCTTGTAGGCCTTGTGCGAGTCCTTGACCCGGAACGCCATGCCACACACCGACGGACCATGCTCGGCCGCGAAGTAGGACGCGACGCTGTTCGGCTCATTGTTGAGGATGATGTTGATGCCGCCCTGGCGATAAAGCGCAACGTCCTTGGAGCGGTGCGTGGCGACTTTGGTGAACCCCATGATCTGGAACACGGGTTCAAGAGCGCCGGGCGTTGGCGAGGCGAATTCGATGAATTCAAAGCCCATCAGGCCCATCGGGTTTTCGTATAGATCAGCCATGGTCTGGCTCCTTGCAGGAAAGTGGAATTCTGTTCGTCAGATCACTTTCCGGCGGGTGGCGCGCAGGGGATTCCACGCACGCTACGAGCGAGGAAATCACCGAAGATCAGTTGCAGGCCGAGAATTTTCATAAGGCCAAGACTACTCCGGCTTGTCGGATTGCGCATCGGGATGCGCGAGTTGGAATGCCCGATGCTCCAGGGCCAATTGCTCAACCCGGACGATGCGCGGGTATGGGCTGAGGTCGACCTTGAAACGTCGAGCGGCATACACCTGAGGCAGAACGTACACATCAGCCAGGCTCGGCGACTCGCCAAAACAGTAACCTTGCTCGCCGAGCATTGCCTCGACGGCGGCGAATCCCTGGTTGATCCAGTGACCGATCCAGGCGTCTACGTCTTTCTCGTCATGACCCAGTCCGCGCAGACGATTGAGCACCGCAACATTGTGCAGCGGGTGGATATCACAAGCGATCAGGGCCGCGACCGCGCGCTGGGTGGCGCGAATCTCAAGGTCTGCCGCTAACAGCGGCGGCTCGGGATAGCGGTCTTCCAGGTATTCGATGATCGCCGGAGACTGCGTGAGCACCCGGCCATTCTCCAGGCGCAACGCAGGTACCCGGCATTGCGGATTGATCGCTTTGTATTCAGGTGTGCGGTGTTCTCCACCGTCACGAATCAGGTTGACGGGGATCGCCGTGACGTCCAGCCCCTTCAAGGCCAGCGCGATGCGTACCCGGTAGCTGGAAGTAGAACGGTAATAGGTAAAGAGGTCCACGGCGGAATACCATTCTTGTTATTTTCGTAATCGGTTTACGTAATGCGTAAATTGCGCGATTGCCGGGGTGCTGTCAAGCGGAGGCGGACAGGGTCAACTGTGGACCGGACTTGTCCGGGAAGGCGTCGGGTCTGCCGAAGAAGGTCCTCAGCGCCTGCACCGGCTTCTTCGGGGACAAGTCCCCTCCTATCTGGTTTCATTAAAGCAATTCAAACCCAGCCTTCCAGCCTTAACGTCGCGCGCACCAGACGTTGCTCCTCATTTTCGATCTCGCGCAGGTTCTCGCAGATGCTTTGAATGTGCGCGACAGCCGCCTTGCGTGCCTGCTCTGGCAGACGCCCGGTGACGGCGTTGTACAGTCGCGCGTGATGGCGATCGATCTGGCGCTTCTGGGGTTCGCGGTGATAGAGGTTGTTGACCGAAGCGAAGACCGTATTGAGCAGCAGGTCAGTCAGTGAACGCAGGGTCTGCACCAGCACCGGATTATGCGATGCCTCGCAGATCGCCAGATGGAACGCATGATCCAGACGGGCGTGGCCGGACGCGTCCAGATCACTGTCGTGAGCGGCGACCAACGCGTCATAGCTGCGGGTGATCAGGACAAAGTCGGCGTCGGTGCCGCGCAATGCGGCCAGGCGTGCCGACTCCCCTTCCAGCAGGCTACGCACCTCGAAAAGATCGTAAAGCGTGCGCGGTTGCGAACCGAACAAGTGCATCAAGGGCGAAGGTTGCTGATGGCTGTTCATCTGCGCCACGAAAGAACCCTTGCCTTGCTCCGTTTCGATGATGCCTCGAGCGCGCAGCAGTTTCAGGCCCTCGCGCAATGCAGTACGGGACACGCCGAGCTTTTCCGTGAGCCGTCTTTCAGAGGGCAGCAATTGCCCGACCTTGAGTACGCCATCGACGATCAACCGCTCGATGCGTTCGCAAACAACGTCCGCGACTTGCGGCGCTCGGGGTTTTACAGTGCTCTGCATGACAACACCTACTGGTATGACCAGTTGATACGCGCAAACCGACAAACTGCACGTACAATTTCAAGCCATTGTTTTTGTTAGTTTTTATTTAACAATTAAAACCGGACAAAGTAAAAAACTGGTTCGACCACTGTTCTCGGTGATAGACAGTAGACCCGGTACGGCCAATGATGCAAGTCAGCCGTTCACTGCCTGATTCAGCTTTCCGGTTTAAAAAGAACAGCCCACTATAAAAACAACTCAGGGTCAGAAGCCCATCATGAATATTCTCTACGACGAACGCGTTGACGGCGTTCTGCCTGTCATCGACAAGCAAGGGTTGTTGCAAGACCTGCAACGCCAATTGCCCGACCTGGACATCCTGCACCGTCCCGAAGAACTGCGTCCTTATGAGTGCGACGGGCTGTCGGCCTATCGCACCACGCCGATGCTGGTCGTCCTGCCTCGCCATCTGGAAGAAGTGCAGACTCTGCTGAAAATCTGCCACCAGCGCCGCGTGCCGGTGGTGGCTCGCGGCGCGGGCACCGGGCTTTCAGGTGGTGCGTTGCCGCTGGAGAAAGGCGTGCTACTGGTCATGGCGCGGTTCAACAAGATTCTCGACATCGACCCCGCCGCGCGCCTGGCCCGCGTGCAACCGGGCGTGCGCAACCTGGCGATTTCCCAGGCCGCCGCGCCGTTCGACCTGTATTACGCGCCGGACCCGTCGTCGCAAATCGCCTGCTCCATCGGCGGCAACGTCGCGGAGAACGCGGGCGGTGTGCATTGCCTGAAATACGGCCTTACGGTGCATAACCTGCTTAAAGTGGACATCCTCACCGTCGAGGGCGAACCCATGACGCTGGGTTCCGACGCGCTGGACTCGCCGGGTTTCGATCTGCTGGCGCTGTTCACCGGTTCGGAAGGCATGCTGGGCATCATTACTGAAGTCACCGTCAAGCTGCTGCCTAAACCTCAGGTCGCCCGGGTCTTGCTCGCCGCGTTCGATTCGGTGGAAAAAGCCGGTCGCGCGGTGGGCGATATCATTGCTGCCGGGATCATCCCAGGCGGTCTGGAAATGATGGACAACCTCGCCATTCGCGCCGCAGAGGATTTCATTCATGCAGGTTATCCGGTAGACGCCGAAGCCATCCTGTTGTGTGAACTGGATGGCGTCGAAGCCGATGTGCATGACGACTGCGCTCGGGTCCGGGAAGTGCTGACCAACGCGGGCGCCACCGAGGTCCGCCAAGCCAGGGATGAAGCCGAGCGGGTACGCTTCTGGGCCGGCCGCAAGAATGCTTTCCCGGCGGTCGGGCGGCTTTCGCCGGATTATTACTGCATGGACGGCACCATTCCGCGCCGGGAATTACCGGGCGTGTTGCGCGGTATCACGGCATTGTCGGAAGAGTACGGCCTGCGCGTCGCCAACGTGTTTCATGCGGGCGACGGCAACATGCATCCGCTGATCCTGTTCGATGCCAACCAGCCTGGCGAGCTGGATCGGGCCGAGGCATTGGGCGGCAAGATCCTCGAACTGTGCGTGAAAGTCGGTGGCAGCATTACCGGTGAGCACGGCGTCGGCCGCGAGAAAATCAATCAGATGTGCGCGCAGTTCAACAGCGATGAGCTGACGCTGTTTCACGCAGTAAAAGCCGCATTCGATCCCGGCGGCATGCTCAATCCCGGCAAGAACATTCCGACCCTGCATCGTTGCGCCGAATTCGGTGCCATGCATGTGCATATGGGCAAGCTGCCCTTCCCTGAACTGGAGCGTTTTTGATGGCTGCCGACAATAATTTCCAGGGCCGGGATGCCAGCGAGCAACTGCTGGAGCAGGTCAATCAGGCGCTGCAGACTGCGACGCCCCTGCGTATTCAGGGCGGCGGCAGCAAGGCTTTTCTCGGCCGCGAAGTCGCGGGCGAAATCCTCGATACACGCGCCCATTGCGGCATCGTCAGTTATGACCCCACGGAGCTGGTGATCACAGCGCGCGCCGGTACGCCCTTGCGCGAACTGGCCGCCGCGCTGGACGCCGCCGGGCAAATGCTGCCCTGCGAGCCGCCGGACTTTGGCGACGCGACGGTGGGCGGCATGGTTGCAGCCGGGCTGTCCGGCCCGCGTCGCCCCTGGTCTGGTTCGGTCCGTGATTTCGTGCTCGGCACGCGGGTCATTACCGGGCTCGGCAAACACCTGAGGTTTGGCGGCGAAGTGATGAAAAACGTCGCCGGTTATGACCTGTCGCGCTTGATGGCCGGCAGCTTTGGCTGCCTTGGCGTGCTGACCGAGGTTTCCCTCAAGGTACTGCCCAAGCCCCGGTTGTGCAGCAGCATTGCCCTGGAAATGGACAGTGAACATGCCCTGCGGCGTCTGGCCGAATGGGGCCAGCAACCGATCCCGATCAGCGGCGCAAGTCATGACGGCCGGGTGCTGCGCCTGCGTCTGGAAGGTGGCGAAGGTTCGGTGGCTGCCGCTCACGAGCGTCTGGGCGGCGAACAATTCGACCCGGCGTACTGGCAGGAACTGAACGCGCAACGTCTGGAATTTTTCACCAGCGGCCAGCCCTTGTGGCGCCTCTCAATGCCCAACAATACCGGGGTGCTGGATGTGCCGGGCGAGCAACTGCTGGATTGGGCGGGTGCCCAGCGCTGGCTGAAATCCGATGCCGACGGCGCAACAATCCGCGCCATTGCCAGCGCCGCCGGTGGCCACGCTATCTGCTACAGCCATGGCCTGGAGGACAGCCCGTTTCATCCGCTGCCTTCGCCATTGCTGCGTTATCACCGCCAGTTGAAGGCGCAACTCGATCCGCACGGAATCTTCAATCCGGGCCGGATGTACGCGGAGATCTGAACCATGCAGACCACCCTGAGCGACAACGCCCGCCAGCTGCCCCGCGCCGAGGAAGCCGAAAGCATTCTGCGCAGTTGCGTGCATTGCGGTTTTTGCAACGCCACCTGCCCGACTTATCAGTTGCTCGGCGATGAACTGGACGGCCCTCGCGGCCGGATCTATCTCATCAAGCAGGTGCTGGAAGGCAACGAAGTCACGGAAAAAACCCAGCTGCATCTGGACCGTTGCCTGTCCTGTCGCAACTGCGAAACCACCTGCCCGTCCGGCGTGGATTATCACAATCTGCTGGATATTGGTCGTGCCGTGGTGGATGCCGCCGTGCCGCGTCCACTGGGCCAGCGCCTGCTGCGTGAAAGCCTGCGCGCGGTGGTGCCCAACGCGACATTGTTCAAATCCCTGACGCAACTGGGTAACACTTTTCGCCCGCTGCTGCCCGGCAGCCTGAAGATCAAATTGCCGTCGAACATTACCCCGGCCAAGGCACGGCCTGCGGTTCGCCATGCGCGCAAGGTGTTGATGCTCGAAGGCTGCGTGCAACCTGGCCTGTCACCCAATACCAATGCCGCCACCGCGCGGGTGCTGGATCGCTTGGGCATCAGCGTCACGCCCATCGCCCAGGCCGGTTGCTGTGGCGCGGTGGATTATCACCTCAACGCGCAAGAGGCAGGCCTGAACCGGGCGCGACGCAACATCGACGCGTGGTGGCCGAGTGTCGAGGCCGGCGCCGAAGCCATCGTCCAGACTGCCAGTGGCTGCGGGGCTTTCGTCAAGGATTACGGGCATCTGCTCAGCGACGACCCAACCTATGCCAGCAAGGCGCAACGCATCAGCGCGTTGACCAAGGACCTCGTCGAAGTGCTGCGCGATGAACCTCTGGAAAATCTCGGGGTTGCCAGCGACCTGCGTCTGGCGTTTCACTGCCCCTGCACCTTGCAGCATGCGCAGAAGCTCGGCGGTGCCGTGGAAAGCGTACTATCGCGACTCGGCTTCAACCTGACCGCCGTGCCGGACGCGCATCTGTGCTGCGGTTCGGCGGGCACGTATTCGATCACGCAACCGGAGCTTTCCCAACGCCTGCGCGATAACAAAATGAACGCACTGGAAAGCGGTCGGCCGGAGGTCATCGCTACCGCCAATATCGGCTGCCAGACCCATTTGGCGGGCGCAGGCCGCACCCCGGTACGGCACTGGATCGAACTGATCGAAGAAGCCTTGCACTAAAGACTTATCCCTCAACAACAATCTTGTGGAGACACCGATGAAAACCAAAGCAGTCCTGACCCAGACCGAAGTCACCCAAATCCTCGCCGCCGCACGTACCGAAGCCAACAGCAACAGCTGGGCGGTTTCCATCGCCGTGGTGGACGATGGTGGTCACTTGCTGGGCTTCGAACGCCTGGATGGTTGCGCGCCAATTGGTGGCTACATCTCGATCGAAAAAGCCCGCACCTCGGCGCTGGGCCGTCGCGAATCCAAAGGTTACGAAGAAATGGTCAACGGCGGCCGCACCGCCTTTCTGTCCGCACCGCTGCTGACTTCCCTGGAAGGCGGCGTGCCGCTGATCGTCGACGGTCAAGTGATCGGCGCAGTGGGCGTGTCCGGAGTCAAGGCTGATCAGGATGCACAAGTGGCCAAGGCTGGCGTTGCCGCGATCGGCTGATTATCTGTACGAGCGCTTACCCGCAACTGTGTAGGACCGGCTTTAGCCGGGAGGCCGTTCTTCGCGGCTAAAACCGCTCCTACGATCCGAGCGCTCATTCATCATCTCGGCAAGCAGATCCACCGCATCCCGCTCGCCAACATCCACTCAAACGGAGAACCCCAGATGACCGATTTCGTCCAATGCCAACGCCTCAAGGTGGCAGTCAATCTGCAACGCTTCGTCAACGACGATGTACTGCCCGGCACGGGCCTGGATCAAGACGCTTTCTGGGCCGGATTCGACGCGCTGGTTCACGAGCTGGCGCCGATCAACCGCAAGCTGCTCGCCGAACGCGACCGCCTGCAAATCGAACTGGACAAGTGGCACAAGGCTAATCCCGGCCCTATCACGGATATGCCGGCCTACCGCAGCTTTCTCGAATCCATTGGCTATCTGCTGCCGGTTCCAGAGCAGGTCGCGGCGACCACCGCCAACGTCGACATCGAAATCAGCGAACAGGCTGGCCCGCAATTGGTGGTGCCAGCGGTCAACGCCCGCTATGCCCTGAACGCCGCCAATGCGCGCTGGGGTTCGTTGTATGACGCGCTGTACGGCACCGATGCCATTTCCAGCGCCAACGGCGCCGACATCAGCGCCGGTTACAACCCGCTGCGCGGCGCCAAAGTCATCGCCGCCGCCCGCGCCCTGCTCGACGAAGCAGCACCGCTGCTCAAAGGCTCCCACGTCGATGCCACCGGCTACAGCGTCGCAAGCGGCGAGCTCAGCGTAACCTTGGCCGATGGCAGCCAGACGGCCCTGCAACAGCCGGAAAAATACCTCGGTTATCAAGGCGAACTGAACCAGCCCAAGGCGATTCTGCTGAAGAATCATGGCCTGCACATCGAGATCCAGATCGACCCGCAAAGCCCCATCGGCAGCAGCGATCCGGCAGGCGTGAAAGATTTGCTCCTGGAAGCCGCCGTCTCGACCATCATCGACTGCGAAGACTCCGTGGCGGCCGTGGATGCTGACGACAAAATCTCGGTCTATCGCAATTGGCTGGGCCTGATGAAAGGCGACCTGACCGAAGATCTGGTCAAGGCTGGCAAGACCATTACCCGTCGTCTCAACGCTGACCGCCAATACACTCGCGCCAGCGGCGGCGAAATCAAACTGCACGGCCGCTCCTTGCTGTTCATCCGCAACGTCGGCCACTTGATGACCAATCCGGCGATTGTCGACGGCGAAGGCCACGAGATTCCCGAAGGCATTCTCGACGGCGTAATCACCAGCCTGATCGCCTTGCACGACCTGCAACGGCGCGGCAACTCGCGCACCGGCAGCGTGTACATCGTCAAGCCGAAGATGCACGGCCCGCTGGAAGTAGCGTTCGCCGAGCAGCTGTTCAGCGGCATCGAAGACATCCTCAAGCTGCCGCGCAACACCTTGAAAATGGGGATCATGGACGAAGAGCGGCGCACCAGTGTCAACCTCAAGGCGTGCATCAATGCAGCGTCGGCGCGGGTGGCGTTCATCAACACCGGTTTCCTGGATCGCACCGGCGACGAGATTCACAGCGCCATGCAGGCCGGTCCGATGCTGCGCAAGGGCGATATAAAAAACACGCCATGGATCAAGGCTTACGAGCGCAGCAACGTGCTGGTCGGCCTGGCCTGCGGCCTGCGCGGCCGGGCCCAGATCGGCAAAGGTATGTGGGCCATGCCGGATCGCATGGCGGACATGCTCGAACAGAAAATCGCTCACCCCAAATCAGGCGCGACCACCGCCTGGGTGCCCTCGCCGACCGCCGCAACCTTGCACGCGCTGCACTATCACAAGGTCGACGTCCGGGCGATTCAGGAAGACCTTGAACACGTCAACCTGAACAGCGTCAGCGAAGAGATCCTCAACGATCTGCTGACCATTCCGGTGGCGGCAGAAGCCAAGTGGAGCACCGAGCAGATTCGCGAAGAAGTGGAAAACAACGCGCAGGGTTTGCTGGGCTATGTGGTGCGCTGGGTAGAGCAAGGCGTCGGTTGCTCCAAGGTGCCGGACATCCACAACGTCGGCCTCATGGAAGACCGCGCGACCCTGCGCATTTCCAGCCAGCACATTGCCAACTGGCTGCATCACAAAGTCATCGACGAAGGGTTTACCCGCGGCATTCTGGAACAGATGGCCAAAGTGGTGGACAAGCAAAACGCAGGCGACTCGCACTACACGCCGATGGCGGCTGACTTCAAGAACTCGGTAGCGTTCCAGGCGGCGTGTGCGCTGGTGTTCAAGGGTCTGGAACAGCCGAGCGGCTATACCGAACCGTTGCTGCATGAGTTTCGGTTGGAGTTCAAGAAGGCGCAGTGATCGAAGCTCTGTTGGAGCGAGGCTTGCCCGCGAATCGACCGTAGGTGCGGCCGTAGGAGCGACCGTAGGTGCGACCGTAGGAGCGACTTTAGTCGCGAGAGCATCAATTGCTCTCCCGGCTAAAGCCGGTCCTACATCAAGCTCGCTCTCGCGCCGTCAAGAACTCTCCCGCACCACCAACTCAAACCCCAGGTCCACCTGGGGTTGTTGCGCAACGCCATCGATCAAACCCAACAGCAACTGCGCGGCGCGTTGCCCGACTTCCTCGCGGGGGGTGCGGATCGAGGTCAGGCGCGGGACCATGTGCGCCGATCCCGGTAAATCATTGAAACCGATCAGCGACACCCGATCAGGAATCGCGATGCCATGGCGCAATGCCTCCAGCGCAGCGCCCTGGGCCAGGTCGTCGTTACAGAAAAACACTCCGTCCACGTCTGGATGCTCAGTCATCAGCGTCATGAACAACTCGCCACCCAGCCCGATTGACGAAGGCTGCGGCGTGGAAACCTGCAGTTCAGGATCATAGAGACCCTCTTCCTCCAGCGCCTGGCGAAATCCCTGGCCCCGAAGCAGCACACGCGGGTCAAGCTGCGCGGCGATGTAAGCAAGACGCTTGCGCCCTCGCCCCAACAGGTGTCGCGCGGCCTCGGCCCCGGCCTGTTCTTGGGAAAAGCCGACGCAGTAAGCGCCGCGTACCGTATCCAGTTCCATCATGTGTACACAGGGCACACCGCTGGCCGCCAGCAACTGACGCAACGCAGGCGTGTGGTCGAATCCGGTCAGCAACATGCCGCGCGGCCGATTCGCCAGATAATTGCGCAGCAGGTTTTCCTCTTCTACGGGCGAGTAGTGATAGTTGCCGATCACCACTTCCAGGCCGCGAGTGCGCAACACGTTTTGAATCGCTTCCAGAGTCTCGATGAACAGCTGGTTGGACAGTGAAGGCACCAGCACCACCACGGTCTGGCTTTGCGAAGAGGCCAACGCCCGCGCCGCCGGGTTGGCGACATAGCCGAGGCTCTGCGCGGCGGCGCGAACCTTCTCTACCAACTCGGGCGCAACCGTCGTGACGCCGCGCAAAGCACGGGATGCCGTGATGGGGGAAACAGCCGCCAGACGTGCGACTTCGTTGAGGGTCGGACGACCGGTGGAGCGGGAACCAATGCGTGTCATGCGTTGCCAACTAACATAGGGATGAGCAAGGGGGTTGCCAAACGTGGCGAATGGGCTCTAAGGTAGCGCTGTCTCACGGCCCCTACAACGCTTTTTCGCAGGTCATGTAACTGACGTGAGTAGCTCCGATGACGACCGATGTGACTAAAACAATGACAAGAACTGGAAGCAGGCCTGACTGTACTTTTGTCCAAAACGACAAAGACAGCGCTGTCTCCGGAAGAGGTGGAAAATTGTGACAACTGCGAACTCTGCAATTACCGCCCTCGTGGTGATGGGTGTTTCCGGCTGCGGCAAAAGTGTCGTTGGCGCTGAAATCGCCTTGAACAGCGGGGGCCGCCTGATCGAAGGCGATGCCTTTCATCCGCCAGCCAACATCGAAAAGATGAGCGCTGGACACCCTCTCAACGATGAAGACCGTGCTGGCTGGCTGACCCGTCTGGGCGAAGAAATGGCCACTGCCCTGCGCAACGGTGAACATCCGGTGCTGACCTGCTCCGCGCTCAAACTCATTTATCGTGAACGCCTGCGTCAAGCTGTGCCGGGCCTTGGCTTTGTGTTCCTGGAGCTGACCAAGGAAGTCGCCACGGAGCGCTGTTCACATCGCCCGGGCCATTTCATGCCCGCCAGCCTGGTCGATAGCCAGTTCGCCACCCTCGAGCCTCCTTATGGCGAAGATCGCACTTTGGTGGTCGATGCCACCCAGCCGATCAGCTCAATTGGCAAGCAAGCCGCCGACTGGTGGAAAGCGTCCAAAGCCGACTAAAGGCGTGAGCGCGAAAGACAGCGCTGTCTCATCGCCGAAACAGGCCGATGTGGCAGCGTCAACAGTAGCTCCATAAAAAACAATGACAACCGGAGAGACATCCAATGTTCGGCATGAGCCATGACACGTACCTGTTGGTCGATGCGGTGGTAACCATCATCGGCCTGATTTTGTTGATCACCAAATTCAAGGTCCACCCTTTCATTGCGCTGACGATTGCCGCAGGCTTTCTCGGCCTGACTTCCGGCATGCCGGTGGACAAAGTAATGAAAGCCTTCCAGGACGGCTTCGGCGGCGTACTGGGCTTCGTCGGTATCATCCTCGGCCTGGGCACCATGCTCGGCAAGCTGATGGCGGACTCCGGTGGCGCAGACCAGATTGCCCAGACCCTGATTCGGGTATTCGGCAAACAGCGCGTGCACTGGGCAATGATGTTCGCCGCATTCCTGGTGGGTATCCCGTTGTTCTTCGAGATCGGCTTCGTCCTGCTGATTCCGTTGGTGTACATCGTGGCGCGCCGCACTGGCGTATCCATCGTCAAGATCGGCATTCCGTTGCTGGCTGGCCTGTCAGCCGTACACGGCCTGGTTCCGCCGCATCCGGGTCCGCTGCTGGCCATCGGGATCTTCGGTGCTGACATCGGCAAGACCATTTTCTACGGTCTGCTGGTTGCCTTGCCGACCGCGATCATCGCCGGTCCGATCTACGGCAAATGGATTTCCAAATACGTACCTGGTACGCCATCGCCGGAACTGATGGAACAGATTGGCAAGGAATCAACCGCAACGAACCTGCCTGGCTTCGGTATCACCCTGGTGACGATCCTGTTGCCGGTGTTCCTGATGCTGCTCAAGACGTTCGCCGATATCGTGCTGCCGGAAGGCAATACCTTCCGCATCTGGATGGACTTCATCGGCCACCCGATCACCGCCCTGCTCGCGGCCCTGCTGCTGGCGTTCTACACCTTTGGCGCGGCCCGTGGTTTTGATCGCAGCAAGATCATGAAACTGCTGGATCAGAGCCTGACACCGGTTGCAGCCATCGTGCTGATCGTCGGTGCGGGTGGTGGCTTCAAGCAAATGCTGGTGGCCAGCGGCGTGGGCGACCTGATCGGTCACATGGCAGTGCAGGCGCAGATCAACCCGATCATGCTGGCCTGGCTGGTGGCAGCGGTGATTCGTATCGCGACCGGTTCGGCCACTGTGGCGACCATTACGGGTGCGGGCATCGTTGCTCCGGTGGTAGGCCTGATTCCGGGCGTTAACCGTGAGTTGTTGGTCCTGGCGACCGGTGCGGGTTCGTTGATTCTGTCTCATGTCAACGACGCGGGTTTCTGGCTGGTGAAACAGTACTTCAACATGACCGTGACCGAGACGTTCAAGACCTGGACCGTGATGGAGACCATCCTTTCGGTGGTGGGCATCATCTTTATCATGTTGTTGTCGATGCTGGTTTGAATTGTTTCTAAACCTCGAGCATATCCAGAAGCAAGGGTGACGCGAATTCACCTTTGCGCCCTTACGGCGCGTTACTTTGTCTTGGCAAAGTAACCAAACCGTCCGCTCCTTTGTCCGGGTCTTCGCCAAGGCTCAGACTTACCTCGCTCCGGCATTGCTCCGTGGGTCGCCGCAAAGGGCCATCCCTGGCCCAGTGCGGCTAACTCGGCATCCTTGCCGAGTCCCCCACTGCGCAATGCCTGCGCTCGGCCGTCCACAAGTCGCAATTGTGTCGCCCATGCGATCTGCGCACATTCACCGGCCCGAGATTTGAAGTGAGTAGGTAGAAAATACCGCCTGAAAAAGCCGCAACGCGGATTCGGATTTGGTTTTGCTTTTCCGTGCCGCGATCTGGCAGACACCGACAATCGAGCGTCGGGAGGCTGAGCGCAGGTGTTGTGGTGTGGGTCGCTCGGCATGGATGCCGAGCGAGCGCCGTTGGGCCATGGATGGCCCGTCGGCGCGTGCCCACACCACGGCACCGGAGCGAAGGAACCGCCGCGAAGCGGGGGCCGGACGTCAGCGAAAATGGTTTTGGTTACTTTTGTCGAAACAAAAGTGACCCGGCCGTCAGGACGGAACCTCAATAAGCCGCCCCGCAAATGCTGTTGGTGCCACTCCAATCGAGGCAACTCAAACAGAATCAACACTGCTTAGCGATACTCACACAGGTAAGCCGTATCAACCGCTACCTTGAGCTGGAACTTGCTATTGGCCGGCACGTTGAACTGGCTGCCGGTGGCGAACTTTTCCCAGTCTGTGCTATCTGGAAGCTTGACGCTCAGCTCGCCAGAGATAACGTGCATGATTTCCCGTTGTGCTGTGCCGAATTCGTATTCGCCTGCCGCCATGACGCCGATGGTGGCCTGGCCTTCAGCCTGGCTGAACGCGATGGATTTGACGGTGCCGTCGAAGTACTCGTTGACTTTGAACATGGCGATTCCTCGAAAAGGGCTGTTAAAAAGGGCCGGCCAGTATGCCCAACGCATAAAAGCCCGTCACCCGCTTTAAGCGTTGCAGTGCATTCAATTGGGCAGAATCAACGGCAGAAGACGGGCGGTGTTGCGTGCATCAACCAAGGCTCGATGCTGTTGCCCACTGAACTGCATGCCTGCCAGTTGCAGTGCGCCATTGAGGCCCAGCGGGCGTTGCAATTGACGCGCCTGAGCGAAGCGTTGCCGGAGATTGACGTGAGGCAGCGTGCTCAGAACGCTGGTCAACCCGTGCTGCCGCCATTCCTGCTCGAACTGCTGGCGATCGTAATCGCCCCAGCTGGCCCAACCGACGATATGCGCCTGATGATGACTCAGCCAGCGTTCGAACAGCGGCCAGACTGCCGTGAGCGGTGCTGCGCTGTCGATGTTGCTTTGACTGATATGGGTCAGTTCCCGACAGAAATTGGTCAGCAGTGGGCGGCGCACCGGTCGCACGAAGCGTTCGAAGTGATCCAGCTCGCGTCCATCCTGATTGACGAGGGTAGCGCCGATTTCAATGATTTCCATTTCTGCCACGGGCCATCCGCCTTCATCCGTGGTGGCCTCCAGATCTATCACCAACCAGTGCGGCATGTGCGGCTCCTTTCCATCAAATCGACGTGGTCTGGAGTGGAGGGTAGTCACATTCGGCTCATTACGTCCAATCAGGCCTGAAACGGCGCGACTTCCAGCAATACCTGCCGTCCTTTGACCTGGTCGCCGCGGGTCACCTGAACCTGACGAATGACCCCGGCGATTCCGGCCTTGAGTGGCTGCTCCATTTTCATCGCTTCGAGCACCACCAGCAGCTGACCCTGGCTGACCGTCGCGCCCTCGCTGACCAATACCTGGACAATCGAGCCGTCCATGGGCGCCCTGACTGTTCCGGAACCGGCGAGGGCCGGACCGATGATTGTGTCATGGGTGCGATCGACAAAATGCAACGCACCGGACTCGTCGTGCAGCCACAAATTCTTGCCCTGAAAATGGCAGGCATAGCGACGTCGAACCCCGTCGATTTCTACATGGGCCGAGCGTCCGTCGGCCTCCAGTACCTGAACGCTGTGGGCGCTGTCGGCGATGGTCAGGTCCAGGCGCGCGCCGTTGCGGATCAGATTCACTTCCATGACCCGCGCATCGTGGCCCAGCAGGTAACGACGTTGCTCCGGCCCCGTATTGCTCCAGCCCGCCGGTTTGGAAGGGTGGGCGCTGGCCGAGCCCTGATAGAACAGGGCCGTCGCGAGGGCCAGTTGCGAGGCCTTGGCAATCTGCGGCAACAGGCTCGCGTCGTCGCGCAGATGCAGGCCAATGAAACCGGTGCCAACCTGCCCGTCGACAAAAGCCTGATGTTCCAGCACGCCCGCCAGCAGCCGCTGATTGGTCTGTACGCCCAGTAGCACGCTGCTTTGCACGGCGCGCAGGAGTTTGCGTCGCGCCTCTTCGCGGGTTGCGCCGTGAGCGATGATCTTGCCCAGCAGCGGATCGTAGAACGGGCTGATGGCCTGATCTTCGAGCAAACCGTGATCGACTCGCACACCCTCGAACAGCAGCGGCTCCCAGCGCAACACTCGACCGGTCTGCGGCAGGAAACCTCGCGCCGGATCTTCAGCGTACAGCCGCGCCTCGATGGCGTGACCGTTCAGCTGAATCTGCTCCTGGCGCAACGGCAGGGGTTCACCCGCCGCCACCCTGATTTGCCAGGCCACCAGATCCTGTCCGGTGATCATTTCGGTGACCGGATGCTCGACCTGCAGGCGGGTGTTCATTTCCAGGAAGTAGAATTGACCGTCATCGGTGAGCAAGAACTCCACCGTGCCGGCGCCCTGATAGCTGACCGTTCGGGCTGCCGTCATGGCTGCGTTGCCCATGGCTTCGCGCAACTGCGGGCTGACCGCCGGGCTGGGCGCTTCTTCGATGACTTTGCGGTGGCGGCGCTGCACCGAGCAATCGCGCTCGCCGAGAAACACCAGGTTGCCGTGGCTGTCGCCGAAAACCTGCACCTCGACATGCCGGGGATCGATCAGCGCTTGCTCCAGAATCAACTCCGCCGAACCGAATGCGTTCTGCGCCTCGGCACGCGCGGTGTTGAGCCGCTCCAGCAACTGACCATCATGCTCTACCAGGCGCATGCCGCGGCCGTCACCTCCAGCACTGGCCTTGATCAGCACTGGATAGCCGATCCGCCGCGCTTCGCGGCTCAAGGTCTGATCGTCCTGTTCGACACCCTGATAACCGGCGACGCACTGCACGCCGGCCGCAATCATGGCCAGTTTTGACAAACGCTTGCTGCCCATCAGTTCGATGGCTTCAACGCTGGGGCCTATGAACACCAGGTCGGCAGCTTCGCAGGCACGGGCGAATTCGGCGCTTTCCGAGAGAAAGCCGTAACCGGGATGAATGGCGTTAGCGCCGGTACGCTGCGCGGCGTCGAGAATGACCTCGATATTCAGATATGACTGCTGCACCGTGGGTGCCCCGATGCACACCGCTTCGTCAGCCATTTGCACGTGCCGGGCGTCGCTGTCGGCGGCACTGAAGATCGCCACCGTTCGATAACCCAGATCGCGGGCGGTGGCGATGATGCGGCAGGCAATTTCCCCCCGATTGGCAATAAGAATCTTGTCGAAAACAGGCATGGGTCACTCCAGCGTTGGGGCAGGGCTCTTGGTTCTGGTTGGAACGGGGCCATTTTTATTGGGCGAAAGCGCTGTTCGGCCGACGGATGATCGGTTGCGGGGTTTGGACGCATCAACGCCGACCGTGTCTTGCACAGTAGCAGTGCAGTGATTTCCCGCACGACGCGCAGACCGTCGGCGAGGTCATTGGCGGATTTTCAGAGACGTTTCAGCGGAAAACCCCGCGAATTCATTCTTTTGGGCAATTGTTTAAACTTCGCAAAACGCCTAGTTTAGCTCGTTTGTTTTATTACTCTGAGGTGCGCAGTCTTGATGTATGTGTCTGTGCGAGAGGTTTGGCGGGCAGTTTTGATGTCCGCAGCGGTGTTGTTGTCCACGCAGGCAGCCGCCGAGCAAGTTGTGCGAATTGGTGCCGCGCACTTTCCGCCTTATACCATCCGGCCGGAAAAGGGCGAAGACACGGGGTTGCTGCCGGAATTGGCCGCGGCGTTGAATGCTGCGCAACACGACTATAAGTTCGTGCTGGTGCCGACTTCGATCCCGCGCCGCTTTCGGGATCTGGAGCAGGGTCGCATTGACATGGCGATCTTCGAGAATCCCGATTGGGGCTGGGAGCACATCGCTCACCAGGCTGTCGACATGAAGCTGGAGGACGCCGAGATTTTCGTCGCACGTAAAACGGAGGGGCGAGATCAGACGTATTTCAATGATTTTAACGGCAAGCATCTGGCCCTGTTCAGCGGCTACCACTACGCATTTGCGCAGTTCAATGCTGATCCTGCTTATCTCGCGGAGAACTTCAACGTAACCCTGACGTACTCCCACGACAGTAACCTGCTGATGGTTCTGCGCGGACGTACCGATATTGCGCTGGTAACGCGGTCATATTTGAGCGATTTTTTGGCGCGCAATCCAGGCGAAGCCCGACAACTGCTGGTTTCCGAACGTATCGATCAGGTGTATCGGCACTACGCGCTGCTGCGTCCGGGTGCGCCGATCACGGCTGAACGGTTCGACCGGTTATTGGCGAAGTTGCGCGATAACGGTCAGATGCAGAAGATTTTCCAGCCGTTTCGCATCGCGGTCACTGCGCCGCTGACCGAGTCTTCGGTGGTTGGCAAGCAAAGCCTCGAAGCGCCGTAGACTGCATCCGGCAGCTCAATAGCAAGAGGGCGATGCGGTTCAAGGCATCGCCCTGGGTATTCAGCGATCTTTGGCTTCCTTGGCATCCATCTCGGCATTGCGTTCATGGACGCGTTTGAGTTGTTCGTCAGTCAGCGGCAGTTTTTTTGCCGAATCACGCAGCATCATCAGCCCCCCGACGATCGAGCCGATTGCAACTACCAGAATTAACCAGGCATACCAGGGCATAGTGCTCTCCTTGTTGTGATACCGGTTTGAGCGCTGTCGCTGCTCAATGGTTCAAGTCTAGCCCCATCGCCCCTTGGTTGCTGTTGTTTGCAATACTGCGCCCGTTGAGGGCGTGTTCGTCGCCAATCGCTTCCGCACGCCGGATCGATTACCCGTCCGCAGACGGCTTCGGCTACAATGCGCGCCGATTTCGACCTACCAGAGAACCCGCTCATGTCCGCCTGCCAGACTCCTGTCATCGTCGCCCTGGATTTCCCGACCCGTGAGGCCGCCTTGAAGCTGGCCGACCAGCTCGACCCCAAGCTGTGCCGGGTCAAGGTCGGCAAGGAGCTGTTCACCAGCTGTGCGTCGGACATCGTGGAAACGTTGCGCGACAAGGGTTTTGAAGTGTTCCTGGACCTGAAATTCCATGACATCCCCAACACCACGGCGATGGCGGTCAAGGCCGCTGCGGAAATGGGCGTGTGGATGGTCAATGTGCATTGCTCGGGCGGTTTGCGCATGATGGCGGCTTGTCGCGATGTTCTGGATCAGCGCAGCGGTCCGAAACCATTGCTGATCGGCGTGACCGTTTTGACCAGCATGGAACGTGAAGATCTGGCCGGCATCGGTCTGGACGTCGATCCGCAGGTACAGGTTCTGCGCCTGGCAGCGTTGGCGGAAAAGGCCGGCATGGACGGCCTGGTTTGCTCGGCACTGGAAGCCCAGGCGCTGAAGGCCGCGCACCCGGCGCTGCAACTGGTGACGCCGGGGATTCGCCCGAGCGGCAGCGCCCAGGACGACCAGCGTCGCATCCTGACCCCGCGCCAGGCGCTGGACGCCGGTTCCGACTACCTCGTGATCGGTCGCCCGATCAGCCAGGCCGCCGATCCGGCCAAGGCGCTGGCGGCTGTGGTGGCCGAGCTGAATTTGCCGGGCTGATCGATTACCGGCCACTGAACTGTTGGAGGCTTGATGCCCGTGGGGCCGGATTTATCCGGGAAGGCGTCGACGCAGACACCACATCTGCGGCATCTGCGGGTTGCCCCCAAACATAGAATCCCCCACAGGGCTGAGTCAGATCTTCAACACCAACTTCCCGAAATTCTCGCCCTTGAACAGCTTGAGCAGGGTTTCCGGGAAGGTTTCCAGGCCTTCGACGATATCTTCTCGACTCTTGAGTTTGCCCTGAGCCATCCAGCCGGCCATTTCCTGGCCTGCTGCGGCGAAGCGGTCGGCGTAGTCCATCACCACAAAACCTTCCATGCGTGCCCGGTTCACCAGCAGCGACAGATAATTGCTCGGGCCTTTCACCGGCGAGGTGTTGTTGTACTGGCTGATCGCGCCGCAAATCACCACTCGGGCCTTGGGCGCCAGACGGCTGAGCACCACGTCGAGGATGTCGCCGCCAACGTTATCGAAATAAACGTTCACCCCATTCGGGCACTCGCGTTTCAGTCCCGCCAGGACGTCCTCGTTCTTGTAGTCGATAGCGCCGTCGAAACCCAGCTCGTCCACCAGCGACTGGCATTTTTCCTTGCCGCCGGCAATCCCCACCACGCGGCAACCCTTGATCCTGGCGATCTGCCCCGCGACGCTGCCGACCGCACCGGCCGCCCCAGAAATCACTACGGTATCGCCGCTTTGCGGGGCGCCGACATCCAGTAGCGCGAAGTACGCGGTCATGCCAGTCATGCCCAGCGCAGACAAGTATCTCGGCAGCGGCGCCAGTTTCGGATCGACCTTGTAGAAACCTTTGGGCTCGCCGAGGAAATAATCCTGAACACCCAGCGCGCCCTGAACGAAATCGCCTACCGCGAACTTGTCGTTGTCTGACGCGACCACTTCGCCCACACCCAGCGCGCGCATGACATCACCCAATCCCACCGGCGCGATGTAGGACTTGCCTTCGTTCATCCAGCCACGCATGGCCGGGTCCAACGACAAATAGTGGTTCCTGACCAGAATCTGCCCGGCCGAAACCTCGCCGACCGGCACTTCCTGATAGGTGAAATCTTCCCGGCTGACGCTGCCGACGGGACGTTTGGCGAGCAGGAATTGACGATTGGTCTGGGCGGTCATGGCAGGTCCTCACAAAAGGGCAAAAGGGCACAGCAGCAAACGATCATTGAAGTCGCTGCCCGAGGTAGACACAAGCAAAGGGCGTTCAGCGAATGCAAGCCGATCCAGCGAGATGATGAAGCGAGGTGATTTGTATCACTGCAATTCATGCTCCCCCAACCGAGCGCTTGATAGTGCTGACGGAGCAGGCCGGCCAGTGACTAGACTCAATGCTCTTTTCGATTGATCACTACAATAAGGACAATCCCGATGAGCATGACGTTTTCCGGTCAGGTGGCGTTGGTCACCGGCGCCGCAGCAGGCATTGGCCGCGCCACCGCCCTGGCATTCGCTGCGCAAGGGCTGAAGGTGGTGGTAGCGGATCTGGACAGCAACGGCGGTGAACGGACTGCGCAGCTGATTCACGAAGCGGGTGGCGAAGCATTGTTCGTGCGCTGCAATGTCACTCAGGAAAGCGAAGTGCGGCAATTGATGGAACGTGCAGTCGAGGTTTATGGCCGGGTTGATTACGCCTTTAATAATGCCGGGATCGAAATCGAAAAAGGCCGCTTGTCCGAAGGCAGCGAAGCTGAGTTTGACGCGATCATGGGCGTCAACGTCAAAGGCGTCTGGTTGTGCATGAAATACCAGTTGCCGCTGATGCTCGCCCAGGGCGGCGGGGCCATCGTCAACACGGCGTCGGTGGCGGGCCTGGGCGCGGCGCCGAAGATGAGCATCTACAGCGCGTCGAAACACGCAGTGATCGGCCTGACCAAATCCGCCGCCATCGAATATGCGAAGAAGAAAATCCGCGTCAATGCGGTTTGCCCGGCAGTCATCGACACCGACATGTTCCGCCGCGCCTGGGAATCGGATCCGAAGAAGGGCGAGTTCGCCGCCACCATGCATCCGGTCGGCCGCATCGGCAAGGTCGAAGAAATCGCCACTGCGGTGCTTTACCTGTGTTGCGACGGCGCCGCTTTCACCACCGGCCAGGCGCTGGCGGTTGATGGCGGGGTAACGGCGATGTGAGGCGCTGAATACGATCAGGCGCTCTCGCAACCGATCCCACCGCTTTGGATGTCAATCAGCTAAGCTCGGCGTGTTCCAAGCGCAGCGGTTTGGCGGCGCCTGATTTCCGGTTTTTCTGGAGCGTGTCGATGGATTCCCCGTGGTTGGCTTTTCCGCTGGTCAGCGCTTCGCTGGTCCTGGTCATCGACCTGACATTCTGGCAGTGGGTGGACCAGCGTTGGTTGCGCTGGAAGATGGTGGTGCGCCTGGGATTGTTCCTGCTGTTCAGCATGTGCTTGATTCAAGCCGGGTTGAGCCCCTTGAGCACGGTGCCGACCGAACTGCCGGTATCGCGTCATGTGCTGGCGACCACGTTGTCCATCGCCTGGTGGCTGTTTGGTGCGCGAACCTTGACGGTCCTCATCAGCGTGCTGCTGGCGCCGCGCATTGGTGGCAAGGGCCATCTGCTGCAAGACGTGCTGGGGGCGATCATCTTTCTTGTTGCATCGGTGGCGGCTGCGGCTTATGTGCTCGATCTGCCGGTCAAAGGCCTGCTGGCCACCTCCGGCGCCGTGGCGATCATTCTCGGCCTGGCGGTGCAGAGCACGTTGAGCGATGTGTTTTCCGGCATCGTGCTCAATGCCACCAAACCGTTTCGCGTTGATGACTGGATTCGTGTCGACGACATTGAAGGCAAAGTCATCGAAATTGACTGGCGCTCGACTCATTTGCTCACCTCTGAAGGCAGCATGGCAGTGATTCCCAACGCCATGGCCGCCAAGACGCGGATCGTCAATTTCAGTCGTCCGGATCATTTTCACGCGGTGACCCTGAGCCTCGAACTCTCCGTGCGCCTGCGCCCCAGCCTGGTTCTGGATGCCATCGGCAAGGCGCTGCAAGGTTGTCGGGAATTGCTGGTGCAACCTGCTGCCAGCGCAGTGGTGGTCAAGTCCGGGCTGCGCAGCGTCGAGTATGAAGTCACCGGCTATGTTCAGTCCCGGGACCGTCGTTCTGCAGTGCGTAATCAGTTGCATGACTTGATCTACCGCCAGCTGGCCGCCAGCGAAACACGCCAGGACCAGGTGCGGCCCGCGACTCGCGTTGCGGCAGTGCTCAACACGGTGGGTGCATTGCGCATGTTGAGCAACGCCGATCTGGCCGAACTTGAACGCAATATGCGCCTCAACGCCTTCCAGAGCCATGAAGTGATTCTGGCCGCAGGCGTCGTCCCTGATGCGCTGTACATCATCGAGTCCGGGATTGTTTCGGTGTCCATCGAGCGTCCCGAGGGCTGGCTGGAGGTCGGGCGCATGGGGCCCGGCGAACTGATGGGCGAAACCGGATTTGTCGATCAATCGCCGGCGATGGGGCGTTTCTGTGCCCTGACCGATTGCATGGTGTACCGCATCGCCCTGGCCGATCTGGAACCCTGGCTCAAGGATCATCCGGAATTGCGCGGCGCCTTGGCCGGGCTGGCGCGGTTCCGGGCCAAGGCCCGCGCGGCCATGCTCACCAACAAGCCGGCGGCGCCCGATCCCAATGGCTTTCTCAAATGGTTGCGCAAGGGCGTCACGCGCTTCCAGGCACCGCGAGAACCGCGCAAGACCGACAAACTCAGCTAACGTGGCGGTAATTAGTTATGTAGATCGACCACCAAGAGTGCTCTACATTACCTTGGCTTGCGACATAGCCCCCTTTCATTTCAAGCCTGAGTCAGTTGAATGTCTTCCATCTGCTTGCAGACGCTCCATCCCCAAGTACTGCGCCCTGGCGATGCCGTGGCGCTGGTTTCGCCAGCCGGTCCCGTGGCCGCTGAAAAAGTCGAATCGGCCGTGCAGGTGTTGCAAGGCTGGGGCTTGCGTCCTCGCGTCTATCCCCACGCGCTGGATCGTCACTCGTTTTACGCCGGCCGCGATGAAGATCGCGCCAGCGACCTGAATGATGCGCTGGCCGACCCTGAAATTCGCGGCGTCATCTGTAACCGTGGTGGTTATGGCGTGCAGCGCATCATCCAGCGTCTGGATTTCGAGGCGGTGCGCCGCGATCCGAAACTGGTGACGGGTTTTTCCGATATTACTGCGTTGCATGGGGCGCTCTGGACTCAGGCCCGGCTGGCAACTGTTCACGGACCGGTGGCGACCCAGCTCGAGCGCGGCGGCGTGTTTACCAGCGGCATGCGTCACGCACTGATGAGCACCGAACCGGTTCTGGTCGAGGCCAACGCAGACGAACCTACTTTCAATGTGCGTATCAAGGGATGTGCCTCGGGGAAATTGTTCGGCGGGAATCTGAGCATGCTCAGCACCTGTGTCGGCACTCCGTTCATGCCCGACCTGAACGGTGCCATTCTGCTGCTCGAAGACGTGGGCGAGGCGAGCTACCGGATTGATCGCATGCTGACCCATTTGCTCAACTGCGGCATCCTGCAGCGTCTGGCCGGTATCGCCGTGGGCCAGTTCAGTCTTCCGGGCAACGGGCTGAGTGCGGTATCAGCGTCCGAAGTATTGACTGAGCGTCTCGGTAAGCTGGGTATTCCAGTCCTGGGTGGTTTATCCATCGGACATGGCGCCAGCAATATCGCCGTGCCGTTGGGGACTGAAGCGACGCTTGATGCCGATGCGGGCACGCTGCTGGTAGCTGCCGCCGCTCGATAGTTTTTAGCTGCACCGGATCAGTACCGCGTTGCCCCTTGCCGGTACGAATCCGGACGAATTTTCGGGGATTTTTGATAGCCGGCAGTGCCTGATTTCTGCGCGCCGACTTGGACCGTCCTGAAAGCGACTTCGACGTAGCTTTTTGCCATTATTCCGACGGCAAAGACTTGTATCTGCCGTGAGCCATTGCGAATCTGCACGATTATTGTATGGCCTGTATCAAAGGCCAGAGTGCCTACGGTATTCACAGGGGATGCGACGCTATGATTTCGGCCGTGCAAGCACGATTCGCTAATCTGGGGATGGCGAAAAAACTGGGCGTGGGTTTCACGCTGGTTCTGCTATTGACCGTTCTGGTGGCAGCCATCGGTGTCTGGTCGTTGAAAAACATCAGCGTCCATTTCGATGGATTGAAGCAGATGTCCGCGCTGAACAGCGGCGTGCTCAAAGTCAGGCTGCTGGAGCAGGACTATGCGCTGCGCAGCGATCCGAAAATCGTTGAAGAACTGCACGCTGGCGTCGAAAACCTGAACCTCCTCGCTGAAAACCTCAAGAGCCAGTCGCCCGCCAACCAGCAGATGATGACTCAGGTTCAGCAAGGCCTGGCCGCGTACCGCAAATCCTTCGATGAATTCGTCAGCCTCAGTCAGAGCAAGGATCTGGCGCTGGAGATGGCCAGCTGGTCGGTTTCCAGCGTTGCCAATAACCTTGATGTGCTGCAGGCCGGGCTGGCCGATGACGGTGCGTATGCCTTGAAAGATTCACAAGGCCAGCAAGGCGGAGAGTTCATCGAGCAGGCAAACCAGATCAGTCAGGTTTCCAAACTGATGATGCAGGCCATGGACGAAGCGCGGGTGCGCCTGGACAAAAGTCGCAAGACGGGCTCGGGTGACGAAGTCAAAACCGGCAAGATCGAGCAGGCCGATCAGGCTCAGGCCTTGGCTGAAGAACTCAAAGGCGTGATCAAGGATGCGGGCTATCTCACCGTGCTGGGGGAAGTCAGCACGCACATCGTCAACTTCACCGACAAGCTCAACGAATACACGGGATTGCTGGCCAGCGAAGCGCAGGTCTCCAAACAATTGGCTGGCAATGCCCGGCAGGTCGTGGATCAGGTCAATCAAGCCTACGCCGCCGAAGACGACTCCATGCAGGCGCAACTCAAGACCAATTCCATGCAGATCATCGGCTCGTCGATCATCGCCTTGCTGGTCGGGCTGATAGCGTCCTGGTTGATTACCCGGCTGATTGTCGGGCCGTTGCGCAGTGTCATCGCCTTTGCGCAGCGCATTGCCGCCGGCGATTTGAGCGCCAGTGTCGCGGTCAAGCGTCGCGATGAAATTGGTCAGCTGATGCTCGCCATGCAACAGATGGGCGCGGGCCTGAGCGGTATCGTCAGTGGCCTGCAAGCGGGTATCGAACAGTTGGCCAGCTCGGCTCATTCCCTGTCGGCAGTGACTGAACAGACCAATCGGGAAGTCAGCAACCAGCAGCAGGAAACCGAGCAAGTGGCGACCGCCATGAACCAGATGACCGCCACGGTCCACGATGTGGCGCGCAATGCCGAAGAGGCGGCACTGGCCGCGCAGACCGCTGACAACAAGGTCGACAGCGGCCAGAGCGTCGTGCGTCAGAGCCTGCAGCGTATCGAGCAACTGGCGACGTCCGCGACATCGGCGAGCAACAGCATCGAGAGCCTCAGCGCGGAAATCCAGAACATCGGAACCGTGCTCGGCGTGATCAAAAGCGTCGCCGAGCAGACCAACCTGCTGGCCTTGAACGCAGCAATTGAAGCCGCACGGGCGGGTGAGCAAGGTCGAGGCTTCGCGGTTGTTGCTGATGAGGTGCGGGCACTGGCCAAGCGTACTCAACAATCGACAGAGGAAATCGAACGTCTGGTGGGCAGCTTGCAGAATGGAGCACAAGCTTCCGTGGCACAGATTCGCAGCAGCGCAGAACTGGTCAAGCTGGCAGTCAGCGATGTCCTGCAAACCGAAAGCGCGCTGGGCAGCATCGCCTCGGCGGTGTCGATGATCCAGCAGATGAATCAGCAGATCGCTGCCGCTGCCGAAGAGCAGACGTCAGTGGCCGAAGAAATCAACCGCAGCGTCACCAGCATCCGCGCCAGCGCTGATCAGTCGGCCTTGGCGATGCGCGGCAACGCGGCCTCAAGTATCGAGCTGGCGTCGCTGGGCATGGAATTGAAGGGGATGGTCGGACATTTCAAATTGTAGGGTTTGCGTACACGGGAATCTTTGTAGGACCAGATTTATCCGGGAGGGCGGTAGCGCGTATTCACAAGAATTCCTTGTCCACGCTGGCCCTTTCCCGAATGAATCGGTCCTGCAGTCGTTGAGCAAATCAATCATCAACCCCGCCGCCCATTCAGAATCAACAACGTCAAAACCCCGGCCACAATCCCCCAGAACGCCGAGCCGATGGAAAACAGCGTCAGCCCTGAAGCAGTGACCATGAAGGTGATGAGCGCCGCTTCACGTTCCTTGGGTTCGGTCATCGCCACAGTCAGGCCGTTGATGATCGAGCCAAACAGCGCCAGTGCCGCGATGGACAGCACCAGTTCCTTGGGAAACGCCGCAAACAGGGCCGCAAGGGTTGCGCCGAAAATCCCGGCGATGCCGTAGAAAATCCCGCACCAGACTGCTGCGGTATAACGCTTGTCCCGATCTTCATGGGCATGCGGGCCGGTGCAGATTGCCGCGCTGATTGCCGCAAGATTGATCCCGTGGGAACCGAACGGCGCGAGGATCAACGACGCAATGCCGGTGGCGGAAATCAGCGGTGAGGCGGGCACCTGATAACCGTCGGCGCGCAGCACGGCGATACCCGGCATGTTCTGCGAGGTCATGGCCACCACGAACAACGGAATGCCGATGCTGATCGTCGCGGCCAGCGAGAACTCAGGCGTGGTCCAGACGGGCAGGGCGACTTCCAGGGCAAACCCGCTGAAATCCAGCAAGCCGAGCAGACCGGCCAGTGCGACGCCCACCAGCAGCGCACCCAGCACGGCGTAGCGCGGCGAAAGGCGTTTGACGATCAGGTAAGTGAAGAACATGCCCAGCACCAGCGCTGTACGGTGCTGAGCGGCGACGAAAATCTCGCTGCCGATCTTGAACAGGATTCCGGCCAGTAATGCCGCCGCCAAGGATGCTGGCAAGCGTTTGACCAGACGTTCGAAGCTGCCGGTCAGACCGCAGATCATCACCAGCACCGCGCAGGTGATAAACGCGCCGATCGCTTCGGGGTAAGCCACGCCGCCCAGGCTGGTCACCAGCAATGCGGCGCCAGGCGTCGACCAGGCGACAGTGATCGGCGTCCGGTAACGCAGCGACAGGCCGATGCTGCACACCGCCATGCCCATGAACAGCGCCCAGATCCACGAGGAAATTTGCGCGGTGGTCAGGCCTGCTGCCTGACCGGCCTGGAACATCAAGACCAGCGAGCTGGTGCAGCCCGTCATCATGGCGATGAACCCGGCGACAATGGCCGACGCGGAAGAGTCCGCCAGCGGGCGTAACGGGGCTTGTGTGGTGTCGGTCATCGGACATTCCTTGCGCGAATTCAGGTGCCAAGCCTAAACGTTGTCGTTACAAGGCGTTGCGATACAGCCAGCTGCGCAAACGCAAGTACAGTTAGCTAAAACGTAGCAAAAGTGAAGCGTTGTACGGGTGAGTTGAAAACCGCTCATACAGCGCTTATGAAATGGGCTCTTCAGGGTCCGCTACAGGTTTTGCAAGACTTTGCCGGGTCTGTCCCAGCGCCTCATTCACCGCCAGCCAACCGTCCACAGCCTCCTGACCCGCCTCGCGAAAAACCCGTTGCAGAAGTTTGACCTGCTCGCGGCGCAGCGCCTGTTCGAATTTTGTGCCTTCATCGGTCAATGCCAACAAACGCTTGCGTTTGTCGCTGTCTGGCGCCGCGCTTCGCACCAGGTCCATGGCAACCAGCTGACGCAATGGCGCGTTCAGCGCTTGCTTGCTGACCCCCAGCACACTGAGCAACTCCGTCACGCTCAAGCCAGGGTAGCGCGCGATAAAAAATACGATGCGTTGATGCACCCGGCTGCAGCCGCGCCGCTCCAGCATTTCATCCGCCTTGGCAGTGAAAGCCTGATAGCCGAAGAAAAAAGCTTCCATGGCGGCTTGCTGCGTGGCGGGATTTTTAAGGTCAAGCATATTGACGTATCCGCTTGCGATATCGTAATTTCGGTCAACCAGTTTGACTTATTTCCATTAATTTCGGCTACCGGTGATATCCATGGCATTTTCCGAACGCGTTTCCCGCCTGAAAAGCTCCTTGATTCGTGAAATCCTCGCGGCAGCGCAGCGCCCGGAAGTCATGTCGTTTGCCGGTGGTCTGCCGGCCGAAGCCATGCTGCCCCGTGTGGAGTGGGCCGACATGCCGGTGGCATTGGGCCAATACGGCATGAGCGAAGGTGAGCCCGAGTTGCGCGAAGCCCTGGCCGCTGAAGCCCGCGCGATCGGCCTGCCGTGCGAGGCCAGCCAGGTATTGATCGTCAGCGGTTCGCAACAAACCCTGGATCTGGCCGCCAAGCTGTACATCGACAAAGGCACGCAAATCGTTTTGGAGGCGCCGACTTACCTGGCCGCGCTGCAGATATTCCAGCTGTTCGGTGCTGACTGCCTGACGGTGCCGTTGCAATCCGACGGCCCGGATCTGCTTGCGCTGCGCCAGCGCCTGGAGCAGCACAAGCCGGCGTTCGCCTACCTGATTCCGACGTTCCAGAACCCGTCGGCGGTGCGTTACAGCGAGGCCAGTCGCGAGGCGGTCGCGGCGCTGCTGGATGATTTTGGCGTGACGTTGATCGAAGACGAGCCTTATCGTGACCTGACCTTTGACGGTGGCAGCGCACGACCGATTGCCAGTCGCCTGAAAAAAGCCAGCTGGATTTACACCGGCACCGTGTCGAAAACCTTGCTGCCCGGTTTGCGCGTCGGTTATCTGATTGCCAGTCCTGATCTGTTCCCGCATCTGCTGCGCTTGAAGCAGTCCGCTGATCTGCACACCAATCGATTGGGCCAATGGCAGGCGCTGCAATGGATCGGCACCGAGCACTACCGTCAGCATTTGCTGCAATTGCAGGACTTCTATCGTGGCCGTAGAGACGCATTCGACGCTGCGCTGCAAGAGCATTTCGGCGATCTGGCCGACTGGAACAGTCCGCAAGGCGGATTGTTTTTCTGGCTGACGTTGAGGCAACCGTTGGATACTCGTACCTTGCTCAATGCAGCGCTGGCAGAGGATGTTGCGTTTATGCCTGGCGAGCCGTTTTTTGCCGACCCGGATGCCAATCATGGCTATCTGCGTCTGAACTTCAGCCACATCGACCCGACGCGCCTCGGCGAAGGCCTGAAGCGACTGGCGGCGGTCGTGCGAATGGCTCAGCAGCAACAGGCGGCTTAAGGGCAATCAGGACAAGCAGTGAAAGGAGAGCAGTGATGTACAAGGTTTATGGCGATTACAACTCGGGCAACTGTTACAAGATCAAGCTGATGCTCAGCCTGCTGGGCATCGCCTATCAATGGATTCCGGTAGACATCCTCAGCGGCGAGACGCAGACGCCGGCGTTTCTGGAAAAAAATCCCAACGGCAAGATTCCGGTTCTGGAGCTTGAAGACGGCACCTGCCTGTGGGAATCCAATGCGATCCTCAATTTCCTCGCCGACGGCAGCCATTTCCTGCCGGCCGAGCCACGCTTGCGCACTCAGGTCTTGCAATGGCAGTTCTTTGAGCAATACAGCCACGAGCCCTGTATTGCGGTTGCGCGCTTTATTCAGTTCTATCTGGGCATGCCCGAGGAACGGCTCGCTGAATACCGCTCCTTGCAAAAGGCCGGTTATCGCGCCCTGGCGGTGATGGAACAACAGCTCAAACGCACGCCATATCTGGTGGGCGAGATGTTCTCCATCGCCGATATTGCGCTCTACGCCTACACCCATGTCGCCCATCAAGGCGGTTTTGACCTGGCACCTTATCCAGCGATTCAGCACTGGCTGGCGCGGGTCAAGGGACAGCCGGGGTATGTGGGTATGCTGGATTGATGCGTGTTTAATGGGGCAAATATGGAACCGTACTGTCTGCGTAGGAGCGGCTTTAGCCGCGAAGCATGCCCTCCCGGCTGAAGCCGGTCCTGCAGCGAACACGTTTGCCCCGCAGTTCAGTCGGTTGTTAATGAGGAGTTTCACATGCGATTTTCGATGATGGCGGTGCTGGCCTTGATGGCGCTGGGCATTGGCTGTTCGGCACAGGCACAGGCACAGGCACAGATTCAGGACTGCGACGGCACCCAGGGCGAGATGAACGCCTGTGCGGGCAAGCAGTTGGCGGCGCTGGATGCGGATCTGAACAAGCAGTACAAGGCGCAAATGAGCTATTTGAAAGACGCCGGACAGAAGCAGTCGCTCAAGGAGGCGCAGGTCAAATGGATCGCGTTTCGCGACGCCGATTGCCTGTATCAGGTGGGTAAACGCGAGGATTCCGGGTCAATCTGGCCGCTGCTGCAATCCCAGTGTCTGGCCGAGCACACTGAGTTGCGGGTCAAGCAATTGAAGGCTTACGTGGCCTGTCGTCAGGACGGTTGCCCGAACTGACCAAACCGGCGATCAGGCCGCAGCGAAGCGTTGATTCAGGTAGTCGATGATGACCTTGGATTCGTACATCCAGACGGTCTTGCCGCCTTCGTCAATGCGCAGGCAAGGGACTTTGATCTTGCCGCCTTCGGTGAGCAGGGTTTGGCGGTCCAGCTCGTTGTTCTTCGCATCGCGCAGCGCAACGGGTACGTTCAAACGGCGCAAGGTGCGGCGCGTCTTCACGCAGAACGGGCAGGCGTGAAACTGATACAGCGTCAGATCTTGCGCTGCCGCGTGGACCGTCGCCTGAGCCTCTGGCGTGCGCTGCTTCTTGCCGGGGCGGGTCAGGAAGTCACCGAAGATGATCAGCTGGCCCAGGCCAACTCTTAATGCCTTGATAAACATGATGTAAACCTTCTAAAAGACCTAGGCGCAAAGATTGCCCAAGGCCCGAACGCAACGCAGTCGGGCAGGGCGACAATCACTTGATCAGGCTGAGAAACTCGCTGCGGGTCGCCGCGTTTTCACGGAATTCGCCGAGCATCACCGAAGTGATCATCGCCGAATTCTGCTTCTCGACACCGCGCATCATCATGCACATGTGCTTGGCTTCGATGACCACAGCCACACCGAGCGCGCCAGTAACCGTCTGCACGGCTTCGGCGATCTGACGGCTGAGGTTTTCCTGGATCTGCAGGCGACGGGCGTACATGTCGACGATGCGCGCGACCTTGGACAGACCGAGCACCTTCCCGTTGGGGATATACGCAACGTGGGCCTTGCCAATGAACGGCAGCAGATGGTGCTCGCACAACGAATACAATTCGATGTCCTTGACCATCACCATTTCGCTGGCGTCGGAGCTGAACAGCGCGCCGTTGGTGACCTCTTCCAGGGTTTGTTCATAGCCGCGACACAGATATTGCATCGCCTTGGCAGCGCGCTTGGGTGTGTCGAGCAGACCTTCGCGGGAAACGTCTTCGCCCAGTTGGCCAAGGATCGCGGTGTAATTCTGTTCCAGTGTCACAGGGCTGTTTTTCCGTGTGGGTTCAATAAACGCGGGTTTGATGGCCCGCCAAGGCGCACATAGTAACTTACCTGCGGCCGACAAGTCGCGGTCCGGGCCGGGTGGCGCGCCTATGTATCAAGCTTGTGTATCAAACGCGATACCTGACCGGTACCAAGCTGCTACGTACATATGGGTGCCGGCGCTGTCTGACGTACAGGTAACAAATACCTGTCGCATAGAGAGTGCATTAGATGTTTGCTCGAATAGTTAAAGTCGCAATGGTTGTAGCTGTGTTGTCCACGGTTTCCGGATGCTTCCCGTTCTGGGGGCCGGGTGGTCATGGCGGCGGCGGTGGTGGCGGCGGTCATCATGACGGTGGCGGCCAGGGCGGCGGCGGTGGCCAAGGTGGCCCAGGCGGCCGGCCGTAACACCGTTACTTCAGGCGAACGCTTGAATCAGGCTGCGACGGTTTATTCGTCGCGGCCTTCCATCATGGTCCGTTTGAGGATCACGTACACCGCTCCCGCGCCGCCGTGCTTGGCCAGGCACGAACAGAATCCCAGGACTTGCGAATGTTGCCGCAGCCAGGTGTTGACGTGGCTTTTGATCATCGGCCGCTTGCCGTCCAGGCGTACTGCCTTGCCGTGAGTCACGCGTACGCAGCGGATTTCCAGCTTGGTCGCTTCGGCAAGAAATTCCCACAAGGTCTCGCGCGCCACTTCGACGCTCATGCCATGCAGGTCCAGACTGCCCTCGAAGCTGATCTGACCCAGCTTGAGCTTGCGCATCTGACCTTCCTGTACGCCGTCCCTTGACCAGCTCAGTACGTCCTCGGGGCCCACATCAATCACGAACTGATCGGACAGACCGTCGACGGTCACCGAATCGGTGCGCACGGTTGCCGACTGGCGCAGCCTGGCCAGCAGCTTACGATCGGTCTTGGGTTTGCCCACGTCTGCATGTTCATGCTTGATGGGCTTGACGCCGCGCGTCTCGTTTCGGAACAGGGAAAAGTCGTCGTCTTGCATGGTGCCTCCGCGAAGAGGGCTAGTTTAACCAAGTCGCGGGGTGCTCGGGTTGACTAAACGCGTGTCCACAAAAAAACGCTGCAGCGATCAGTCGTGTTTTTTCATCAGGTGCGGGGACATATTCAACCCCTTCGCCCGACGCCGACTCAGGCGGCAGCGCCGCCACAGCCAGATGCCGAGATACAGCACCAGCAAACCGCCAGCCACGATGAACGCCGCGCCGACCGGGCTGGCGTTGAGTTCGCCCAGCACTTGGGGATGGCCAATCAGACTGGACACACCCGCCATGGTCAGCAAAACGCCCAGCGTCGCCAGCAAGGCAGCAATCGCAGAACCAATACGCACGCCCCAGTTCCCTTGCCCTTTGGGGCGCAGGCGACGGGCGTCGAAACCATCGGATATTTTCATTCCGATTTCCTCCAGGTGTATCGGCGCTCTGACCCGGATATGAACCGGTGGTTCCCGCCACAACGGGCTCAGAGGCAAATGCGAGTGATTAATGGATAGGCGGTTATGAGAAGTAGATCACATGTTCGCAGGGGGTGCAGGCATTGCGTCAGGAACCGTCTTGAGATGCTCCGGCGCAGCAGCCGCGCAGGGTGACGATGGATCGATTCCTGATGCTCAAGCGCCTCAGATCAAGTCTTTGGTCAGGGCCAGTGTCGCGAAGTTGTCGTTCATGATGGCCATTTCGGTGCGATGCACGACCCGAGCACTGACGACGCCTTCAGGGCTTGGCAGGTCGCGGGTTGCGCAGGCGTCGTCGACCAGCGTGCAGCGATAGCCGTAATCCTTGGCAGCGCGGACCGTGGTGCTGATGCTCGAATGGCTCATGAAGCCGCACACGATCAGGTCCAGATGCCCAAGGCTCTGCAACAGATCGTCAAGACCGGTGCCATTGAAGGCATTGGGAAGGCGTTTTTCGACGACACGTTCGCCATCCTGGGGCAGCAGCGACGGCAGGAATTCGCCGCGCTCGCCTTGCGGGTCAAACAGGCCACCGACAGTGCCGAGGTGGCGGATATGCACAATCGGGCATTTCGCAGCACGGGCCGCCGCTACCAGCTGGGAGATATTGGCGACGGCTTCGTCGATACCGCTGAGCGCCAGTGGACCACTGACATACTCTTTCTGGGCATCGATGATAATCAGGGTGGCATTACTCAAAGTGGCCGGTGCATAACCACGGCCGCTGAGTTGAAACATGGTCTTTGGATCTGACATCTGGGGCTCCTTCAGGTGGGGCTTTTGCGACATTCTCCTCCGGCTGAGCGGTTCTGGGAATGGCAACGATGACAACTAACGGTTTTGCTGGGCTGTAGCGCTGTTTTCAACTGAGTAATGGCAGTATGCCTTGATTGTTTTGCCGGGATACATAAAGTGCAGCGGATACGATGGCCTCATACGGCTTTATGGCATCGTCTGTTAGAATCCCCCGTCGTTTTCTCAAGGAGTTGTCTGAAGTGATCACATCCCGCTTGCGTACCCTGCGCGACCATATCCGCTGGGCGGTCAGTCGCTTTCACGAAGAAGACCTGTTTTTCGGGCATGGTACCGATAACGCGTGGGATGAAGCCCGGCAACTGGTGCTGGGTGCGGTGCACCTGCCTTGGGAAATTGCTGACAGTTATCTGGATTGCCGCCTTGAAGTGGACGAGATTGCGCTCTTGCAGCGCTTGATCATGCGCCGCGTCGACGAGCGCATCCCGACGCCTTATCTGCTCGGTGAAGCCTGGTTTTGCGGGATGTCGTTCATCGTTGATGATCGCGTGTTGATTCCTCGTTCACCCATTGCCGAGTTGATTGAAAATCGCTTCGCGCCCTGGTTGCCCGACGAGCCGGCGCGGATTCTCGATCTGTGCACCGGCTCCGGTTGCATCGGCATAGCCTGCGCCGACGTGTTCCCGGACGCCGAAGTGGTGCTGGCGGATCTGTCCTACGAAGCGCTGGAGGTGGCTAACAAGAACATCGAGCGCCATGGCGTGGACACTCGCGTGTACACCGTGCAGGGCGATGGTTTCGATGGGTTGCCGGGGCAGCGCTTCGACCTGATCGTTTCCAACCCGCCTTACGTCGATGCCGAAGATTTCGCCGACATGCCTGACGAATACCAGCACGAGCCGGAACTGGCTCTGGCCTGCGGCAGTGATGGCTTGAATCTGGTCCGCCGTATGCTCAGCCAGGCTGCCGATCATTTGACCGACAAGGGTTTGTTGATCGTCGAGGTCGGTAACAGCCAGGTTCATGTACAGGCGCTGTATCCGGAAGTGGACTTCGCGTGGCTGGACTTCCTGCGGGGCGGACATGGCGTGTTCATGCTGACCGCTGCCCAGTGCCGCGACCATCAGGCGTTGTTTGAAACGCGGGTGTGAGCCTAGCGGGTAAGAGGGGACTCGTCCCCGATGGCGCCGGTGCAAGCGCCGAAGATTTTTCTCGATAGGCCCAACGCCTTCCCGGACAAGTCCGGTCCTACCGGAATCAATACAATCCGGTAGGAGGGGACTCGTCCCCGATGGC
>NZ_ATLO01000046.1 GCF_000416235.1 Pseudomonas sp. CFII64
GACGCCTTCCCGGACAAGTCCGGTTCTACTGAGCCAGACACAACCCTGTATCGCATCGCTGTCACATTCAACCAACATTGCCCTGCTAGCTTTGCCCTTTTGGCTAAATCACCAAAGGGGGCCCGCCATGAGTCAGTTCGATCTCACCCGTCGTCGCATTATCCAGGTAGCCGGCGCCGGTTTGCTGCTGCCGGGCCTGGCCCCGGCGGTCATCGCTGCGGTTCAGGATCGTCCGAAAATGACCGATGGCGTGCAGTCCGGCGATCTACTGGGCGACCGCGCCGTGGTCTGGAGCCGCAGCGATCGGCCATCGCGAATGGTCGTCGAGTGGGACACGCGCAGCATGTTTACCAATCCGCGTCGGGTGGTCTCGGCCCTGGCGGATCAGCGCACCGACTTCACGGCGCGGGTCGAGCTCAGCGAATTGCCCGGCGATCAGGCGATTTTCTACCGCGTGCAATTCGAAGACGCCCAGTCTGGCGTCAGCAGCGAACCCTGGTTTGGTCATTTGCGCAGCGCGCCGCAACAGCGTCGGGATCTGCGTTTCGTCTGGAGTGGCGACACGGTTGGCCAAGGCTTCGGCATCAATCCGGATATTGGCGGCATGCGCATCTACGAAGCCATGCGCCTGCGTTTGCCGGACTTCTTCATTCACAGTGGCGACACCATCTATGCCGATGGCCCGGTTCCGGCGCAAGTCGTCACGGAAGGCGGGCGTATCTGGCGCAACATCACCACCGAAGCGAAGAGCAAGGTCGCGGAAACCCTCGATGAATATCGCGGCGCTTACCGCTACAACCTGCTGGACGACAACCTGCGGCGCTTCAATGCCGAGGTGCCGCAAATCTGGCAATGGGACGATCACGAAATCACCAATAACTGGTCACCCAGCAAGCAACTGGATGATCGTTACAAGGAAAAGGATATTCGCGTGCTGGCGACGCGCGGGCGTCAGGCGTTTCTGGAATATGCGCCGATGCGCGTGCAGCAGGCCGACAACGGCGGGCGCATCTATCGCAAGCTTGGTTATGGCCCGCTGCTGGATGTGTTCGTGCTGGATATGCGCAGTTATCGCGGTGGCAACGACGCCAACCTGGACGAAAAATCCGGGCCGAACACGGCATTCCTCGGGCGCCAGCAACTGGATTGGCTCAAGGCTGAACTCAAGGCCTCCGGCGCGCAATGGAAGGTGATTGCCGCCGATATGCCGATTGGCCTCGGCGTGCCGGATGGTGAAGTGAGTCCGGGCATCGGGCGTTGGGAGGCGATTGCCAATGGCAACGACGGCCCGGCCGTCGGGCGCGAACTGGAAGTCGCCGAGCTGCTGGGCTTTCTGCGCGCGCAAAAGGTCCGCGATTGCGTGTGGCTGACCGCCGATGTGCATTACTGCGCGGCGCACCACTATCAGCCGGACCGGGCGGTGTTCCAGGATTTCGACCCGTTCTGGGAGTTCGTCGCCGGGCCGTTGAACGCCGGCAGCTTCGGGCCCAATCCGCTGGACAAGACGTTTGGCCCCGAACTGGTCTTCCAGAAAGCCCCACCCGCGCAAAATACCTCGCCCTTCGCCGGGTTTCAGTTCTTTGGCGAAGTGAACATCGACGGCCAAAGCGCTGAAATGACCGTCACGTTGCGTGATCTGGACGGCGTTTCGGTGTTCGAGAAGAAGCTGGTGCCGGCGCGGGAATTGTCCTGACCGTGAGCGAGGATTGCCCGCGCAGGCAATGTTTCAGGTTCGAAAGAGCCGGTGAATGTACCGGCCTCTTCGCGGGCAAGCCTCGCTCCAACGGATCCGGTGTCGCCGTTCCGGACAATTCCCTGTAACGCTCACGTCATCGGTGGCTTATCATTAGCTACCTAACGACGGGACAGGGTTCTGGGCATGCTTTCCATTTTTCTCGAAACCCTGAACATCACCGCGCCGGTGTTCGCCATGTTGTTCCTGGGCGTGATCCTCAAGCGCATCGGCTGGATTGATGACGGCTTCATCATGACGGCGTCGAGCCTGGTGTTTAACGTCACCATGCCGGCCTTGCTGTTCCTGGGGATTATTCATGCGGACCTGCATGCGGCCTTGCAGCCATCGCTGCTGATATTTTTTACCGCCGCCACGCTGTTCGGCTTTGCCTTTTCATGGGGCTGGGCGATCTGGCGCGTGTCTTTGGTGGAGCGCGGCATCTTCGTGCAAGGCGCGTTTCGTGGCAATAACGGCGTCATCGGCCTCGCGCTGGCCGCCAGCATGTACGGCGATTACGGCATTTCGCTGGGGGCGATCCTCGCGGCGCTGGTGATCCTGTTCTACAACACGCTGTCGACCATCGTGCTGGCGGTGTACAGCCCGGTGATCAAATCCGATCCCTGGAGCGTGTTCAAAAGCGTGCTGTGCAATCCGCTGATCATCAGCGTGCTGCTGGCATCGCCGTTTGCTTATTTCAAGATCAGTTTGCCGCACTGGTTTGAAACATCGGGTAATTATCTGGCGCAGATGACCTTGCCGCTGGCGCTGATCTGCATTGGCGGCACGCTTTCGCTGACTTCATTGCGCAAGAGCGGCAGCCTGGCGGTCAGCGCCAGCATGATGAAAATGGTCACGCTGCCAGTGATCTGCACATTTGCGGCCTGGTTGTGCGGCTTTCGTGGTGCGGAGTTGGGGATTCTGTTTCTGTACTTTGGCAGCCCCACCGCAGCGGCAAGTTACGTCATGGCCCGTGCCGCCAATGGCAATCACGAGCTGGCGGCAGCAATCATCGTCATCACCACCCTGGCAGCGGCGGTGACGACCAATATCGGCATCTTTATTTTGCAGTGGGGCGGCTGGATCTAGCGTCTAGTGCTGGCGTCGCCAGGCCTTGATCGTGCCGTACACCACGAAGACCGCCAGCACGGGAAGGACGAAGCGCACCATCAGCCGTTCCAGCGTGTCGGCCAACGGCATGCCGGTGGTAAACGACACGATATGCAGCCCGTACGCCAGATACAGCGCGAGCAGCAGCAGCCCCTCGAAGCGCGTGATGCGATAACCGGAATAGAACAGCGGCAAGCACAGGGCTGCGACGCCGAGCATCACCGGCAGATCGAAATCCAGCGCATTGGGCGACACCGACAGCGGCACAGGCGTGAGCAGCGCGGTTACGCCGAGGACACCCAGTAGATTGAACAGGTAACTGCCGATCACGTTGCCCACGGCAATGTCGCGCTCGCCGCGAAAGGCGGCCATCAATGAAGTGGTCAATGCCGGCAGCGAGGTGCTGACCGCAATCACCGTCAAGCCGATGATGCGCTCGGACAAACCCAGGTCGAGGGCGATGACCACTGACGCAGCCACCAGCAGATGGCTGCCAAACACCAGCAACGCGATACCGCAGACCAGTGCGGTCATGCGCAGCAGAATGGGCCAGGCCTTGGCCGAGCGACCTTGGCTGGCCGACTGTCGGTAAGCGAAGCCCTGGCCGGACTGGCGCAGGACGATCAGCAGATAGGCCAGCAATCCCAACAGCAGCGTCACGCCGTCGATCACACCCAGCTCGCCGTTCAACGACAGGACGAAGACCAGGGCGCTGGCGGCGACCATCAAAGGGATTTCCAGGCGCACCAGTTGCCGGGTAACGCGCAGAGGAATGACCAGCGCGCACAGGCCCAGCGTCACCAGCACGTTGAAGATATTGCCGCCCACCACGCTGCCCACGGCAATGTCCGGGCTGGAGGTGAATGCGGCTTGCAAGCCGACCGCCATCTGCGGCGCGCTGCTGCCCAGCGCCACGAAGGTCAGGCCGATAAACAGCGGCCGAATGCCAAGCGTCGTGGCGAGGCTGACTGCGGCGCGAACCGACAGCTCGGCGCCGATGATCAGCAGCAGAAGGCCGCTGATCCATTGGATCAGGCTCGGGAGCGGCAGGGTCGAAAGTTGAAGAATTCCGGGCGTCCTTATTCGAGGGCTTGCACGCGAACCTTGGCGGTTCCGCTGCGCAGCATACCCAGTTGTGCGGCCGCTGCGCGTGACAAATCGATCAATCGGCCACGGGTGTGCGGGCCGCGATCATTGATACGCACGACCACTGATTTGTCGTTGTCCAGATTGGTTACTTTGACGCGGGTGCCAAAGGGCAGCCGCCGATGTGCTGCGGTCAGTGAGTTCTGATCGAAGCGCTCGCCACTGGCGGTACGATTGCCGTGGTGTTGCGAGCCGTAATACGAAGCGCCGCCGGTTTCATCGTAGCCGTGAGGATCGATGAGGCCCGTCGCGCAACCGGTGAGCAGGGAGAGCAGGGCGCAAGAGGCGAGAAGCCGCAGCATGGTTTGGTCCTTCGATGTGCAGACGCGTGTTGCCCGTAGGACCGGCTTTAGCCGGGAGGGCGTGCTCCCGGCTAAAGCCGGTCCTACGGATCGGTCGTCGCTGTCTGAATCAGCCTTCCAGCTTCTTCTTCAGCAGTTCATTGACCTGCTGCGGGTTGGCCTTGCCCTTGGAGGCTTTCATGGCCTGACCGACGAAGAAACCAAACATCTTGCCGCGCTTGGCTTCGTCCGCAGCTCGATAATCCACGACCTGCTGCGCGTTGGCGGCAAGCATTTCGTCGAGCATCGATTCAATGGCGCCGCTGTCCGTGACCTGTTTCAGGCCGCGGGTTTCGATGACCTGGTCCGCCGTGCCTTCGCCGTTGGCCATGCCTTCGAAAACCATCTTGGCGATCTTGCCCGAGATGGTGTTGTCGGTGATGCGCAACAGCATGCCGCCCAGTTGCTCGGCGCTGACCGGGGATTGCTCGATTTCCAGGCCCTGCTTGTTCAGCAGGCTGCCCAGCTCGACCATGACCCAGTTGGCCGCCAGTTTGGCGTCGCCACCAATGCTGACCACTTGCTCGAAGTAATCGGCTTGCTCGCGGCTCGAAGCCAGCACGCTGGCGTCGTAGGCCGAGAGCCCGAACTGTGCCTGGAAACGCTCGCGTTTTTGCGGCGGCAGTTCCGGCAGCGTGGCGCGGGTTTCTTCGATGAACGAGTCTTCGATGATCACCGGCAGCAGGTCCGGATCGGGGAAGTAACGGTAGTCGTTGGCTTCCTCCTTGCTACGCATGGCGCGGGTTTCGTCCTTGGCCGGATCGTACAGGCGGGTCTGCTGGATGACCCTGCCGCCGTCTTCGATCAGGTCGATCTGACGCTGGATTTCGCTGTTGATCGCCTTCTCGATGAAACGGAACGAGTTGACGTTTTTGATCTCGCAGCGGGTGCCGAATTCAACCTGGCCTTTCGGGCGAATCGACACGTTGCAGTCGCAACGCAGCGAGCCTTCGGCCATGTTGCCGTCGCAGATGCCCAAGTAGCGGACCAGCGCGTGCATGGCTTTGACATACGCCACGGCTTCCTTGGCCGAACGCATGTCCGGGTCGGAAACGATTTCCAGCAGCGGAGTGCCCGCGCGGTTGAGGTCGATGCCGGTCATGCCACTGAAGTCTTCGTGCAGGCTTTTGCCGGCGTCTTCTTCAAGGTGCGCGCGGGTGATGCCGACGCGCTTGACGGTGCCGTCTTCAAGGGTGATGTCCAGGTGGCCCTTGCCGACAATCGGCAACTCCATCTGGCTGATCTGATAACCCTTGGGCAGGTCCGGATAAAAGTAGTTCTTGCGGGCGAACACGTTGTGCTTGCCGATTTCGGCGTCCACCGCCAGGCCGAATTTGACGGCCATGCGCACGGCTTCTTTGTTGAGGACCGGCAACACGCCCGGCATGCCCAGATCGACAAGGCTGGCCTGCGTGTTGGGCTCGGAGCCAAACGTGATTGAGCTACCGGAGAAAATCTTCGATTGGGTCGAAAGCTGGGTGTGAATCTCCAGCCCGATGACAACTTCCCATTGCGACATGTGTGTTTCTCCTTAGAAGCCTGTCGGCGCGCGCAAATGCCAGTCGGTGACTTGCTGGTATTGGTGGGCGACGTTGAGCAGGCGGCCTTCCTGGAAATACGGGGCAAGCAACTGCACGCCAACCGGCAAACCTTCGACAAAACCCGCTGGCATGGACAGGCCCGGCAGGCCCGCGAGGTTGGCGGTGATGGTGTAGAAGTCTTCCAGGTACTCGGAAATCGGGTCGTTGTTCTTGGCGCCGATTTTCCAGGCCGGGTTTGGCGTGGTCGGGCCGAGAATCACGTCGACTTCGGTGAAGGCGTTCATGAAGTCGTTCTTGATCAGGCGACGGATTTTCTGCGCTTGCAGGTAATACGCGTCGTAATAACCAGCGGACAGCGCGTAGGCACCGACCATGATCCGGCGCTGGACTTCCGGGCCGAAACCCTCGGCGCGCGAGCGCTTGTACAGGTCGGTCAAGTCTTTCGGGTCTTCGCAGCGATAGCCGAAACGCACCCCGTCGAAACGCGACAGGTTGGACGAGGCTTCAGCCGGCGCGATCACGTAATAGGCCGGAATGCCGTGTTGCAGGTTCGGCAGGCTGACTTCTTTAACGACGGCGCCGAGTTTTTCCAGCTCCTTGACGCTTTCCAGAACCAGCTCGGCGATACGCGGGTCGAGACCTGCGCCGAAGTATTCCTTCGGAATGCCGATGCGCAGGCCCTTGAGCGACTGAGTGAGGCTGGCGCTGTAATCCGGCACCGGCTCGTCAATGCTGGTGGAGTCCTGCGCGTCGAAACCGGCCATGCCTTGCAGCAGCAGGGCGCAGTCTTCGGCCGTGCGGGCCAGCGGGCCGGCCTGATCGAGACTCGACGCGTAGGCAATCATGCCCCAGCGGGAGACCCGGCCGTAGGTCGGTTTCAGGCCGGTGAGGTTGGTCAGCGCGGCGGGTTGGCGAATCGAGCCGCCGGTGTCGGTGCCGGTTGCGGCGGGCAGCAAGCGTGCTGCAACGGCTGCGGCCGAACCGCCGGACGAACCGCCGGGCACATGTTCAAGGTTCCACGGGTTTTTCACCGCGCCATAGTGGCTCGACTCGTTGGCCGACCCCATGGCGAATTCGTCCATGTTGGTCTTGCCCAGAGTCACGGTGCCCGCTGCGGCCAGTTTGGCAACCACGGTGGCGTCGTAGGGCGCCTTGAAGTTGTCGAGCATCTTCGACGCGCAGCTGGTGCGGATGCCTTTGGTGCAGAACAGATCCTTGTGGGCCAGCGGTGCGCCGAGCAAAGGATTGTTTTCACCGGCGGCGCGACGTGCGTCAGCGGCCTGCGCCTGGGTGATGGCCAGGTCTTCGGTGAGGGTAATGAAGCTGTTGATCTGCGGGTCGAGCTGCGCGATGCGCGACAGCAGGACACGGGTCAATTCTTCAGAAGAAAACTTTTTTTCGGCGAGTCCGCGGGCGATCTCGGCCAGAGTCATTTGATGCATTGCAGGCTCATTCCCTTACTCGATGACTTTCGGAACCAGATAAAGGCCGTGTTCGACCGCTGGTGCGATGGCTTGGTAAGTCTCGCGATGATTTTGCTCGGTAACCACGTCTTCGCGCAGACGTTGCGACGCTTCCAGCGGATGCGCCAGCGGCTCGATGCCGGTTGTATCGACGGCTTGCATCTGATCAACCAGCGCAAGAATATTATTTAATGCTTCGGTAGTACGCGGGATATCGGCGTCATTCAGGCCAAGTCGGGCCAGATGAGCGATCTTTTCCACGTCGGAGCGATCAAGCGCCATGGGGTTCTCCAGTGGAATGCTTACGGAACGGATCTGTGTGTTAGATTGGCGAACACTATCGCATTTCTACGGTCATAAGGCCGCGAACGTCTAGGGTCATGCTCGGAAAAGCCGCTAATTTAACATATTGGCTCCTTGCCCAAAATCCCTGTCGTTGTTAGAGTTTGCCGCACTTTTTTACCCACGCGCTCCCTAGGGTCCCTTTCCCATGTTCAAGAAACTGCGTGGCATGTTTTCCAGCGATCTGTCTATCGACCTGGGCACTGCCAACACCCTTATTTACGTGCGTGAGCGCGGTATCGTTCTGAATGAACCATCAGTTGTGGCCATTCGGACCCACGGAAACCAGAAAAGCGTCGTTGCTGTCGGGATGGAAGCCAAGCGCATGCTCGGCCGGACTCCAGGCAACATCGCAGCCATTCGCCCGATGAAAGACGGCGTGATCGCCGATTTCAGCGTGTGCGAAAAGATGCTGCAGTACTTTATCAACAAGGTTCACGAAAACAGCTTTCTGCAGCCGAGCCCTCGTGTGCTGATCTGCGTTCCGTGCAAATCCACTCAGGTTGAGCGTCGCGCCATTCGCGAATCGGCGCTCGGTGCCGGTGCACGTGAAGTATTTTTGATCGAAGAGCCAATGGCTGCTGCCATCGGCGCCGGTCTGCCGGTTGAAGAAGCACGCGGTTCGATGGTTGTCGATATCGGTGGTGGTACCACTGAAATCGCCCTGATCTCCCTGAACGGTGTGGTTTACGCCGAATCCGTACGGGTTGGCGGCGACCGTTTCGACGAAGCGATCATCACTTACGTGCGTCGTAACTACGGCAGCCTGATCGGTGAATCGACCGCTGAGCGCATCAAGCAGGAAATCGGTACCGCCTATCCGGGCGGCGAAGTGCGTGAAGTCGACGTACGCGGCCGTAATCTGGCCGAAGGCGTTCCACGTGCCTTCACCCTGAATTCCAACGAAGTGCTCGAAGCGTTGCAGGAATCCCTGGCGACCATCGTTCAGGCCGTGAAAAGCGCCCTGGAACAATCGCCGCCGGAACTGGCTTCGGACATCGCCGAGCGCGGTCTGGTATTGACCGGTGGTGGCGCCTTGCTGCGCGACCTGGACAAATTGCTGGCCCAGGAAACCGGTTTGCCGGTGATCGTTGCCGAAGACCCGTTGACCTGTGTAGCGCGTGGCGGTGGCCGAGCGCTGGAAATGATGGATAAGCACACCATGGATCTGCTTTCCAGCGAGTGATTGCTGGCAGCACTTCAGGCAGCCTAATGTTTACAGGTAGCGCTTTGGCTACCTGTATGCGTTAGGCTGGCGCCGAAATCCGGTGTTCACTTACCTATCTGTCCAGGCCGCTTCAATGCCGCATGAATAAGCACAGCCAATTGAAATCTTGCCCCGGAGGAGCGGCCTATTAAACCGCTTTTCACTAAAGGCCCGTCGCTGGGCGTGCGCCTGTTGGTGCTGGTCGTGTTATCGGTAGCGCTGATGGTGGTCGATGCCCGGTTTACCGTGCTCAAACCGCTGCGTAGCCAGATGTCGCTGGTCCTGATGCAGTCCTATTGGGTTGTCGATCTGCCGCAACGCCTGTATCAAGGCGTCGCCAGCCAGTTTGGCAGCCGGACCGAACTGCTCGCCGAAAATGAAAAACTCAAGACCGAGGCTTTGCTTCTGCAAGGGCGCCTGCAAAAACTGGCCGCCCTGACCGAGCAGAACGTGCGTCTGCGCGAGTTGCTCAATTCCTCGGCGCTGGTCAACGAGAAAGTCGAAGTTGCCGAGCTGATCGGCATGGACCCCAACCCGTTCACCCATCGAATCATCATCAACAAGGGTGAGCGCGATGGCGTGGTCCTCGGCCAGCCGGTGCTCGATGCCCGTGGCCTGATGGGGCAAGTCGTCGAACTGATGCCGTACACCTCCCGCGTGCTGTTGCTGACCGACACGACCCACAGCATTCCGGTGCAGGTCAACCGTAACGGCCTGCGCGCCATTGCCAGCGGCACTGGTAATCCGGAGCGCCTGGAGCTGCGGCACGTGGCGGACACGGCGGATATCAAGGAAGGCGATCTGCTGGTGAGCTCCGGCCTTGGCCAGCGTTTCCCGGCCGGTTATCCGGTGGCGACGGTCAAGGAAGTGATTCACGATTCCGGTCAGCCGTTTGCCATCGTTCGTGCGGTGCCGACCGCAGCCTTGAATCGCAGTCGTTACCTGCTGCTGGTGTTCTCCGACGGACGCTCGCCGGAAGAACGCGCCGCCGAAGCCGCCCAGGCTCAGGAGTCCGCCGAAAAAGCCGCCGAGCCTGCTGGCACTCAAGGCGCCGGGACCACCACTCCGGCTGCCGCTGTTCCGGTCAAGCCGGGCGCTGCGCCCGCCGCGACTACGCCAGTCAAGCCAGGCACTGCCGCGCCAGCCGCTGCGCCGACCCATTCGCCGGCAACGCCTGCGACTACCGCACCAAAGCCGGCAACCAAGCCCGCGAGCAAGCCACCGGCCAAGCCTGCCGCAACGCCAGCCACGCCGCCGGCCGTTACCAAGCCGCCGGCTGCCGCGCCCGCCACCACTCGGGAGAGAATCGATGGTTAGTCACGCCCCGGCCCGCAACGGGTGGGTTGTCTGGCTCACTTTTGCGATTGGCATGTTGCTCAGTGTGTCGCCGCTGCCGCAGTTCATGGAAATTTTCCGGCCGTTGTGGCTGGCGTTGCTGCTGACCTTCTGGATCCTGGCGCTGCCGCACAAAGTCGGCATGACCACCGCGTGGATGCTGGGCATGATGGAAGACGTGTTGTACGGCACGCTGCTGGGTCAAAATGCATTGATCCTGAGCTTGATCGCCTTTCTGGTGATGACGTTGCATCAACGCCTGCGGATGTTCCCCATCTGGCAGCAATGCCTTGTGCTGCTGGTCGTGTTCGGTCTCGCGCAACTGGCGCAACTGTGGCTCAGCGCGCTGACCGGCAACCGCCAGCCGACCCTTGCGTTGGTGCTGCCAGCCTTGGTCAGCGCGCTGTTGTGGCCTTGGGTCAGTTATGGCCTGCGCGGGTTGCGCAAGCGTTTGCGAATCAACTAAACAGCCTTCGGGTGGACGCGGTTGTATCAGGATGGCGTTCACCATCATCGACACGGAGATGTCCTCATGCCCCAGCTTCATCTGGCTTCTGGCTCACCGCGCCGTCGTGAATTACTCACTCAGATTGGCGTGCCCTTCACCGTGCTCAGCGCGCAGATAGACGAAACCCCATTACCCAACGAGCCTGCCGTGGCCTATGTCGAGCGTCTGGCGCGCGGCAAGGCCGAGGCCGGGCTTGCGCAGCTGAGCGACGATGGCGCTTGCGTCATGGGCGCCGACACTGCCGTGGTGCTCGATGGCCGGATTCTCGGCAAGCCGGTGGACGAAGCCGATGCGCTGGCCATGCTGGCGGCGCTGTCCGGACGCGAGCATGAAGTGCTCACGGCCATTGCGGTGATCGACCGGCAACGCTGCGAAACCAGAACTGTCAGCAGCCTCGTGCGTTTTCGCAGCATTGCGACACATGAAGCAAAAGCTTACTGGGCCAGCGGCGAACCTCGGGACAAGGCTGGCAGCTATGCTATTCAGGGTCTGGCGGCGATCTTCGTCGAGGGCTTGCAAGGCAGTTATTCCGCTGTGGTCGGGCTGCCGCTGTGCGAAACCGCAGAACTGCTTGGCCGTTTCGGCATACCCTGTTGGCAATGCCTGGAAGGTGACAAGTCATGAGTGAAGAGATCCTGATCAACATCACGCCGATGGAGTCGCGCGTGGCGGTGGTGGAAAACGGTGTTCTGCAGGAAGTCCACGTCGAGCGGACCCAGCGGCGCGGCATCGTCGGCAATATCTACAAAGGCAAGGTCGTGCGGGTATTGCCCGGCATGCAGGCGGCATTCATCGATATCGGCCTGGACCGGGCGGCGTTCATTCACGCCTCGGAAATATCCATGCGCGAAGGCCCGTCCGTGGAGAGCATCAGTTCGCTGGTCCACGAAGGCCAGAGTCTTGTGGTGCAGGTCACCAAGGATCCGATTGGCAGCAAAGGCGCGCGCCTGACCACGCAGCTGTCGATCCCTTCGCGGTATCTGGTGTACATGCCCAGAACCGCTCATGTCGGAATTTCCCTGAAGATCGAGGATGAAGCCGAACGCGAGCGACTCAAGAAAGTCGTGACCGATTGCGTGGCCCTCGAAGGTATCAAGGAAGCGGGCGGGTTCATTCTGCGGACCGCTGCCGAAGGCGCCGGTGCTGACGAAATCCTCATGGACATTCGCTACCTGCGCAGGCTTTGGGATCAGATCGGCGAGCAGATCAAGACCGCCTCGACACCCAGCGTGATCTACGAAGACCTTGGCCTGGCGCTGCGCACCCTGCGCGACCTGGTCAGCCCGCGCATCGAGAAAATTCGCATCGATTCGCGGGAAACCTTCCAGAAGACCACGCAATTCGTTGCCGAACTGATGCCGGAAATCGCTGATCGCCTGGAGCACTATCCGGGTGAGCGGCCGATTTTCGACCTGTATGGCGTCGAGGATGAAATCCAGAAGGCCCTGGAGCGTAAAGTCCCGCTCAAGTCCGGCGGCTATCTGGTGATCGATCCGGCGGAGGCCATGAGCACCATCGACGTCAATACCGGTGCGTTTGTCGGCCATCGCAACCTCGAAGAAACCATCTTCAAGACCAACCTGGAAGCGGCAACCGCAATTGCCCGCCAGCTGCGCCTGCGCAATCTGGGCGGCATCATCATCATCGATTTCATCGACATGGAAGACGCCGAGCACCAACGTCAGGTTCTGCGCACGCTGGAAAAACAGCTTGAGCGTGACCACGCCAAGACCAACATCATCGGCATCACCGAGTTGGGCCTGGTGCAGATGACCCGCAAGCGCACCCGCGAAAGCCTTGAACAGGTGTTGTGTGAGCCGTGCAGCAGTTGCCAGGGCCGTGGCAAGCTGAAGACCCCGGAAACCGTATGTTACGAAATCTTCCGCGAGATTCTGCGCGAAGCACGGGCTTATCAGGCGGTGGGTTATCGGGTGCTGGCCAACCAGCGTGTTGTGGATCGACTGCTCGATGAAGAGTCGGGGAACGTCGCGGAACTGGAAGGCTTCATTGGCCGTACCATCCGTTTTCAAGTAGAAACCATGTATTCCCAGGAACAATACGACGTGGTGTTGCTCTGACCTTGCACGTAGTGAACATGTATCGAGAACAGTGCCGTAGGGCCAGTGGCAAGGACGCCCTTATAACGAGAATTATGCGTGGCAAATGAGCAAAACCCGGATGTATTCGCACCTGCACGATTGAGCCGGGCCCATTTCACGCAAGCTGAACTTTGCGGACCCCGGCGCGGAGGCTCTTGGACATGGAGCGTCTGACACGTTTTTTTGCCACCCTGACGCGTTGGGGGCTGATGCTGTGCGCGCTGGTTCTGGTGCTGGCGGCGCTGTACGTCAGTGTCGGTCGTCAACTCACGCCGCTGATTTCCGAATACCGCGCCGAAGTCGAGAGCAAGGCGCGCGCCGCGTTGGGCATGCCCTTGGCAATCGGCAGCCTGGAAGGCAGCTGGAGTGGTTTTGCACCCATCTTCGTCGCTCACGATGTAATGGTGGGCGAGGGGACGGCTACGGTTCGCCTTGATCAGATCCGCGCGGTGCCTGACGTGTGGGCAAGCCTGCTGGCCCGTGAAGTGCGTATCGCGCATCTTGAGGTCAACGGCCTGCAAGTGAGCTTGAAGCAGGATCAGGATGGGCGCTGGGCGCTGCAGGGTTTGCCGGTCAGCGATGACAAACCTTTCGATCCGCAACAGGTTCTGACCCAGATGCAAATGGTGTCGCGTCTGTCGCTGCTCAACAGTCAGATTACCCTGCAGCCGTTTGGCCAGGCGCCACTCACGCTGACTTACGTGAACCTCAGCCTCGCCACCGGCAGTTATCACCAGCGCCTCGATGCGCGGCTGACCTTGCCGGACGGGCAACCCGTCGCCTTGAATCTGCGTTCGCGAACCCAGGCCAGCAAATGGCAGGAAGGCGAGGCCGACGTTTATCTGAGCCTGCCGCAGAGCGAATGGGCGCAATGGTTGCCGAAAACCCTGACCCGCGAGTGGAAAGTCTCCACGCTCAAAGCGGGCGGCGAATTCTGGTTGAGTTGGGGCAAGGGCACGGTTCAGAGCGCCGTGGCGCGGCTCAATGCTCCGCAGGTCAAGGCGGGCTATGCCGAGCGCAAGGCTTCGACGATCAACAACCTGGCGCTCAATGCCTGGTTCAAACGCAACGAAACAGGTTTCGACGTTACCCTGGGTTCCCTGGCCATGGACCTGGGCGCCAAGCGCTGGGAAAGCCGGCTTCAACTCAACCAGCAGGCCGCCACGGCCGACAAGGAAGAGCTTTGGCATGTTCAGGCCGATCGCCTGGACCTGACGCCGGTCACGGCGTTGATTGATTCACTGGCACCTCTGCCGGACAAGCTGATGGTCGTCATCGACAGCCTCAAGGTGACTGGCGGGCTGCGCAACGTGCTGCTTGATTTCCGCCCGCAAGCCGTTGGCGACAAGCGCCTGGGCTTCGCCGCCAATCTGGATAAGGTCGGTTTCAACGCGTACCACGGCGCACCGGCTGCCGGGAATGTCAGCGGCGCGATCAGCGGCGACCTCGGTCAGGGTGAGCTGCGCCTGGACAGCGAAGATTTCATGCTGCATCTGGACCCGATTTTCGCCAAGCCCTGGACTTATCCGAAAGCCAACGCACGTTTGACCTGGCGGCTGGACGAGCAGGCGTTCACGTTGATTGCGCCGTACATCAAAGTCCTCGGCGACGAAGGCAAGATTGCGGCGGATTTCCTGATTCGCATCCATCTGGATCACAGTCAGGAAGATTACATGGACCTGCGGGTCGGCATGGTCGATGGCGACGGCAGCTATACCAGTAAGTACCTGCCGGCGGTTCTCAGTCCTGCGCTGGACGAATGGCTGCGCACGGCGATTCTGGCAGGCAAGGTCGACCAGGGTTTCTTCCAGTATCAAGGCTCCTTGAACAAGGGCGCGCCAGATACGGCGCGGGTGATCAGCCTGTTCTTCAAAGTGCGTGACGCGACCCTGGCGTTCCAGCCGGGCTGGCCACAGCTGACTGGCGTCAACGGCAAGGTCTACGTTGAAAACAGCGGCGTGCGGATCAAAGCCAGCAAAGGCCAGCTGCTCAATACCCAGGTCAGCAACGTGTTGGTGAATATTCCGCATGTGCCGGCAGGGCAGGACAGCCATTTGCTGGTGAACGGCGATTTTGCCGGTGGTCTGGCCGATGGCGTGAAGATTCTCCAGGAGGCGCCCATCGGTACTGCCAGCACCTTTGCCGGCTGGCAAGGTGAAGGCCCGCTGCAAGGCAAGCTGAAACTGGATATTCCGCTGGTCAAAGGTCAGGAGCCGAAAATCGCGGTGGATTTCAGTACCGACGGCGCGCGGCTCAAACTCAGCGATCCCGTCCTGGAACTGACTCAGCTCAAGGGTGAGTTCCGCTTCGACAATGCCAAAGGCCTGAGCGGCAAGGGCGTGCGAGCGCAAGCCTTTGATCGACCGGTGACGGCGGAAATCGCCGCCGAGGGCAAACCGGGGGCGAATATCACGCGCGTGGTCGCCAATGGCCAGATCACGGTGCCGAAACTTACCGAATGGCTGGGCGTGACCCAGGCGTTGCCGGTGTCGGGCGAGCTGCCGTATCAGCTGCAACTGACCCTGGGCAATGACAGCCAGTTGAAGATCAATTCCAGCCTCAAAGGCGTGGTCATCGATTTGCCGGCACCGTTCGGCAAAGTCGCCGATGAGACCCGCGACAGCGAATTCCGCATGACCTTGCAAGGCGCCGAGCGCCGCTATGGCTTCGCTTACGCGAACCTCGCCAATCTGGCGTTTGCCTCTCCCGTGGGCAAACTGGCGGACGGGCGTGGCGAACTGTTCCTCGGCAACGGCGGCGCAATCGTTCCCGACGCCAAGGGCCTGCGCGTACGTGGTTCGTTGTCGGAACTGGATGTGGCGCCATGGCAAGCGGTTGTCGAACGTTACGCTGGCAATGATCCGGGCGGCAGCGCCAAACAGCTGGTCAACAATGTGGACCTGCAAATCGGCAAGCTCACCGCCATGGGCACTACCCTCGATCAAGCCAGTGTCCAGCTCAAACGCAGCGATACGGCCTGGGGATTGTCGCTGGACAGCCAGCTGATCAAGGGCAGCGCGAGCATTCCCGACGCCAAAACCGCGCCTATCGGTATCGACCTGCTTTATGTGCGCCTGCCAGCGGCTGACCCGAACGCCGCCGTCATCGAAAACGCGCCGGACCCGTTGGCCGATGTCGACCCGACCAAAATTCCGGCCATGAATATCAAGATCACCCAGGTGTTTCAGGGTGAGCAGCTGGTCGGCGCGTGGTCGCTGAAGACCCGGCCGACCGCGACCGGCATCCGCTTTCTGGATATGGACATGGGCCTCAAAGGCCTGCTGTTGCAAGGCGAGGGCGTCTGGGAAGGCGCGCCGGGCTCCAGCAGCAGTTGGTACAAGGGCCGTCTGGATGGCAAGAATCTCGCCGACGTCCTCAAAGGCTGGGGCTTTGCGCCAACGGTGACCAGTGAAGATTTCGAGTTGAATGTCGATGGCCGCTGGCCCGGCTCTCCAGCCTGGATCGCCCTCAAGCGCTTCTCCGGCAGCCTGGACGCCACCTTGCGCAGCGGCCAGTTCGTCGAAGTCGAAGGTGGAGCCGCAGCGCTGCGGGTATTCGGTCTGCTTAACTTCAACTCCATTGGTCGCCGTTTGCGCCTGGACTTCTCGGATCTGCTTGGCAAAGGCCTGAGCTATGACCGGGTCAAAGGCTTGCTGGTCTCCAGTGATGGCGTCTACGTGACGCGCAAGCCGATTACCCTGACCGGGCCTTCGAGCAATCTGGAGCTGGACGGCACCTTGGACATGGTCAAGGACCGGGTTGACGCCAAGCTGCTCGTGACTTTGCCGGTGACCAATAATCTGCCGATTGCCGCGCTGATCGTCGGCGCACCGGCGATTGGCGGCGCGCTGTTTCTGGTCGACAAGCTGCTCGGTGATCGGGTCGCGCGGTTTGCCAGCGTGCAGTACAAGGTCGAAGGGCCGTGGAAAGAACCGAAGATCACCTTCGACAAGCCTTTTGAGAAACCTCAATAACACGCCATGGAGTACAGTGGTGGCCTGTCATCAGCGGAGTGCGCCATGTCTTTTGCCGTGATTCAAATGGTCAGTCAGAGCGATGTCCTGGGTAATCTGGATCAGGCGCGCCGCTTGCTCGAACAGGCTGCAGCCTCGGGCGCACGCCTGGCGGTATTGCCGGAAAACTTCGCTGCCATGGGGCGTCGCGACGTCGCCGATATCGGTCGCGCCGAGGCTCAGGGGCACGGTCCGATCCTGCCATGGTTGAAACTGGCCGCTCGCGACCTCAAGTTATGGATAGTTGCCGGCACGTTGCCGCTGCCGCCCGGTGATCAGCCGAACGGCAAAGTCACCGCCTGTTCGCTGTTGATCGATGAGCACGGCGAACAGGTGGCGCGTTACGACAAGCTGCACCTGTTCGATGTGGACGTCGCGGACAACCGGGGTCGTTATCGGGAGTCGGATGACTACGCTCATGGCAATAACGTGGTGGTTGTCGACACCCCCGTAGGTCGGCTGGGCTTGAGCGTCTGTTACGACTTGCGCTTCCCCGAGCTGTACAGCGCCTTGCGTGAAGCGGGCGCCGAATTGATTACCGCACCGTCGGCCTTCACCGCCGTTACCGGTGCGGCGCATTGGGACATTCTTATCCGGGCGCGGGCCATTGAAACCCAGTGTTATCTGCTGGCAGCTGCGCAAGGCGGGGTCCATCCGGGGCCTCGGGAAACTTATGGGCACGCCGCGATCGTCGACCCCTGGGGTCGAGTGCTGGCCGAGCAGGCGCAGGGTGAAGCCGTGCTGCTGGGCGAACGCGACATTGATGAACAGGCGTCCATACGGGCGCGGATGCCGGTGTCCAGTCACCGGCGCTTTTTTTCGCAGGACGCATTGCGGCCTGTGCAGACCTCGGAGTGAATATGAGCGACTTGTCCTCAGTCAGCGAACACCTTCTGGCCCCCGGCGGCGTGACCCTCGACAGCCTGCAATCGGTGCTGGGCGAGCTGGCCGGCCCGGGTATCGACGCGGCTGACCTGTATTTCCAGGGCCAGATTTCCGAGTCCTGGTCGCTGGAAGACGGCATCGTCAAGGAAGGCAGTTTCAATCTCGATCAGGGCGTTGGTGTGCGGGCGCAATCGGGTGAGAAAACCGGTTTCGCCTACAGCAACGCGATTACCCATGAAGCCTTGAGCGCGGCGGCGCGCGCGGCGCGTTCGATTTCCCGCGCCGGCCAGAACGGCACCGTTCAGGCCTTCACGACCCAGGACGTTGCCCAGTTGTACGCGCCGGACAACCCGCTGGAAGTCATGACGCGTGCCGAGAAGGTCGAACTGCTCAAGCGTGTGGATATCGCAACCCGGGCGCTGGATACGCGTATCCAGCAGGTGACCGTCAGCATGGCCGGGGTTTGGGAGCGGATTCTCGTCGCCTCCACTGATGGCAGTCTGGCCGCCGATGTGCGGCCGCTGGTGCGCTTCAACGTCAGCGTGATCGTCGAGCAGAATGGCCGCCGCGAGCGCGGCGGGCATGGCGGCGGCGGGCGTACCGATTACCGGTATTTCCTCAGCGACGACCGCGCCATGGGTTACGCCCGTGAAGCGTTGCGTCAGGCGCTGGTCAACCTGGAAGCCATTCCGGCACCGGCCGGCACTTTGCCAGTCGTGCTCGGTTCCGGTTGGTCGGGCGTGTTGCTTCACGAAGCCGTGGGTCATGGTCTGGAAGGCGATTTCAACCGCAAGGGCAGTTCCGCGTACAGCGGACGCATGGGTGAAATGGTCGCCTCCAAGCTGTGCACCATCGTCGATGACGGCACGCTGGCGGGCCGTCGCGGTTCGCTGAGCGTCGATGACGAAGGTACGCCGACCGAATGCACCACCCTGATCGAAAACGGCGTCCTCAAGGGTTACATGCAAGACAAGCTCAACGCGCGACTGATGGGCGTGGCGCGCACCGGTAACGGTCGCCGGGAATCCTATGCGCACCTGCCGATGCCGCGCATGACCAACACCTACATGCTGGCCGGACAGAGCGATCCGCAGGAAATCATCGCTTCGGTGAAGCGCGGGATTTATTGCGCCAACCTCGGCGGCGGTCAGGTCGACATCACCAGCGGCAAGTTCGTGTTCTCCACCAGCGAAGCGTATTTGATCGAAGACGGCAAGATCACTGCCCCGGTCAAAGGCGCGACGTTGATTGGCAACGGGCCGGAGGCGATGAGCAAGGTGTCGATGGTGGGCAATGACTTGTCGCTGGACAGTGGCGTCGGCACCTGCGGCAAGGACGGCCAGTCGGTTCCGGTAGGCGTGGGTCAGCCGACCCTGAAGATCGATGCGATCACGGTAGGCGGCACGGGCGGTTAAGGGTGAAGCCGGGGCGGACCGTCAAACAGTCCGCCCCGCGACTTGAAGCTAGCGCAAGCCGCGCAGCGTCTCATCCAGTTCACGAATGTATTTGAAGATTTTACGGCTGGAGGCCGGCGGCTTGTTTTGCGCAAGCTCGTGTTGAGCCTGGCGAATCAAGGAACGCAGTTGTTGGCGATCCGCATCCGGATATTCGCTGACAAACTTCTCCAGAACGGCGTCGTCGCCGGCGATCAAGCGATCACGCCAGCGTTCCAGACCATGAAAACGTTCGTTGTATTGGCGAGTGGAGGCATCGAGTTGATCAAGCAACACCAGAATGGCGTCCTGATCCTGATCGCGCATCAGCTTGCCGATGAACATGATGTGGCGTTTTCGCGCAATGTTGGCCGTGTGCTTGGGCGCATCGGCCAGGGCTTTACGCAAGGCGTCGGTCAAGGGCAACTTGGCCAGCAAGTCAGGCTTGAGTGTCGTCAGGCGCTCGCCAAGATCAACCAGAGCATGCAGCTCGCGTTTGACCTGGGTTTTGCTTTTCTCCCCGTCGAGGGAGTCGTCGTAAGAATCAACCATGGGGGCAGTCCGCAAATAAACGCCGCCATGATAACCAGTCGGGGGCCGCTTGTCCGGCCCGCTCGGTATTCGGCCTGTGCCGAAAGCAGAATTTGATGGAGAAAGTCATGAGTGCATCACAAAGCGTTGGCCCACAGGCCTTGCCCGCACTGCAGGAACAAGTGGAACACATCATCGCTGAAGCCAGGCGTCAGGGCGCCAGCGCCTGCGAAGTCGCGGTATCGCTGGAGCAGGGCCTGTCGACCTCGGTTCGCCAGCGAGAAGTGGAAACGGTCGAGTTCAATCGCGACCAAGGCTTTGGCATTACCTTGTACGTCGGCCAGCGTAAAGGCTCGGCCAGCACCTCGGCCAGCGGCGCGGACGCCATTCGCGAAACCGTCGCGGCGGCGCTGGCGATTGCCAGGCACACCTCCGAAGATGAAAGCTCGGGTCTGGCCGATGCCGCGCTGATGGCCAGGGAGCAGATGGATTTCGATCTGTATCACGCCTGGGACATCACCCCGGAGCAGGCCATCGAAAAGGCCCTGCTGTGTGAAGCCGCCGCGTTCGATGCCGACAGCCGGATCAAGAATGCCGACGGCACCACGCTCAGCACGCATCAAGGCTGTCGCGTCTACGGCAACAGCCATGGTTTCATCGGTGGTTATGCGTCGACCCGGCACAGCCTGAGCTGCGTCATGATTGCTGAAGGCGAAGGCCAGATGCAGCGTGACTACTGGTACGACGTGAGCCGCCAGGGCGAATTGCTCGCCGACGCGCAAAGCATCGGTCGCAAGGCCGCAGAGCGGGCAGCGAGCCGTCTGGGCGCGCGGCCAGTACCGACCTGTGAAGTGCCGGTGCTGTTTTCCGCAGAGTTGGCCGGTGGTCTGTTCGGCAGTTTCCTCGCGGCGATTTCCGGCGGCAACCTGTACCGCAAGTCTTCTTTCCTCGAAGGCGCCATGGGCCAGCGGCTGTTTCCGGAATGGATGACCATCGACGAGCGTCCGCACTTGATGCGCGCCATGGGCAGTTCGGCCTTTGACGGTGACGGTCTGGCGACTTACGCCAAACCTTTCGTCGAAGGCGGCGAGCTGGTTTCCTACATCCTCAGCACTTATTCGGGCCGTAAGCTCAACCTGCCAAGCACCGCCAACGCCGGCGGCGTGCACAACCTGTTCGTCACCCACGGCAGCGAAGATCAGGCCGCGCTGGTGCGTCGCATGGGGCGTGGCCTGCTGGTCACCGAGCTGATGGGCAGCGGTTTGAACATGGTCACGGGTGACTATTCCCGTGGCGCGGCGGGTTTCTGGGTCGAAAACGGCGAAATCCAGTTCCCGGTCCAGGAAGTCACCATTGCGGGCAACATGCGCGACATGTTCAAACAGATCGTCGCGGTCGGTAACGACCTGGAACTGCGCAGCAACATCCGCACCGGTTCGGTATTGATCGAAAAAATGACGGTCGCGGGTAGTTGATCCACCTCTCCCGAATGGCGGTGGCTCAGGCAGCGTTAACCTTCCGGATTTCGTTGTCAGGACCATCGCATTCGGGGACGAGTCCCCTCCTGTCGGTCGTTATATATTCGTCTCGCCAACAAGTTGGCTCACATCAAACAGGCTGGCCCGACCTGCGGCGTATCGTTCTTCGCGGGCAAGCCTCGCTCCAACAGATCTCTATCTAACTCCTCCTCAGGGTTGTTTTGATTCTCAATATCATTTAATAATGAATATCATTACGTAAATGAGGCGAGTTTCATGCGTCCTGCCTTGCACGCGTTGCCGCCGCACCTGGAAAACTGGCGCGGCTTGAGCCTGAGAGTTCGTTGCGCCCTCGATCCCGACGAGCCGCGCTTGATCGACCACTACCTGGCCGAAGGGCGCTATCTGGCGCGTTTCACGGCCACCCCTCGCTTAATGATCGCTGAAACCTCCTTGCGTACCTTGCTGGATACGGCCCGCGACACGGTGCTGCCCTGGCATTGGCGCTGCTTGTGCGTCGATCAGGCCTGGCGCCCGTTGCGCGATCTTCAGGCGCTCGCCAAGTCTTGTGCCGAGCAGCAACGCTTCCATGCGCTGGCCCAGCAACTGGCGACCTGCGTGCTGCAACCCTCGATTTCTCTTACTGAACTGGTGCAAGGATATTCCGATGAGTAATACCCGTATCGAACGCGACAGCATGGGCCAATTGCAGGTGCCGGCCGAGGCTCTGTATGGCGCGCAGACTCAGCGTGCGGTGAATAACTTCCCCATCAGCAATCTGCGCATGCCGGCGCAATTCGTCCGGGCCTTGCTGCTCGCCAAAGCGGCTGCGGCCCAGGCCAATCTGGAACTGGAACAGATTTCCGAAGCGCAGAGCTCGGCCATCGTCACCGCCTGCCAGGACCTGTTGGCCGCGGATTACATGGCGCACTTCCCGGTGGATGTGTTCCAGACCGGCTCCGGCACCAGCACCAACATGAATGCCAACGAAGTCATCGCGACCCTGGCCAGCCGGGTGCTGGGCGAAGCGGTCAATCCGAACGATCACGTGAATTGCGGGCAAAGCAGCAACGACATCATCCCCACCACGATTCATGTCAGCGCGGCGCTGGCGTTGCACGAGCAACTGCTGCCGGCGCTAAGCCATCTGGTCGAAGTGATCGAACGCAAGGCAATCGAGGTTCATCCGTTCATCAAGACCGGCCGCACGCACCTGATGGACGCCATGCCGGTGCGCATGAGCCAGGTGTTGAACGGCTGGGCGCAGCAGATTCGCGCCAACATCGAACACCTGCAAGGTTTGCTGCCGAGTCTGCAAGCCCTGGCGCAGGGCGGTACGGCGGTGGGCACCGGGATCAACGCACATCCTGAATTCGCCAGGCGTTTCAGCACGCATCTGAGTCGTCTGAGCCATGTTGAATTCGTGCCGGGCAAGGATTTGTTCGCGCTGATCGGCTCGCAAGACACCGCCGTCGCGGTATCTGGCCAGCTCAAGGGCACTGCGGTGTCGCTGATGAAAATCGCCAACGATCTGCGCTGGATGAATTCCGGGCCATTGGCGGGCTTGGGCGAAATCGAGCTTGAAGCCTTGCAGCCGGGTTCATCGATCATGCCCGGCAAGGTGAATCCGGTGATCCCGGAAGCCACCGCCATGGTCGCTGCGCAAGTCATCGGCAACGACGCAGCCATCACCGTCGCGGGTCAGTCAGGCAATTTCGAACTGAACGTGATGTTGCCGATCATCGCCCAGAACCTGCTGAGCAGCATCGAGTTGCTGGCCAACTCCAGTCGTCTGCTGGCCGACAAGGCCATCGCCACCTTCAAGGTCAACGAAGCCAAGCTCAAGGAAGCGCTGTCGCGCAATCCGATCCTGGTGACCGCCTTGAATCCGATCATCGGCTACCAGAAGGCCGCCGAGATCGCCAAGACCGCCTACCAGCAAGGGCGGCCGATCATTGATGTCGCCCTTGAACACACCGACTTGCAGCGTAGCCGGCTGGAAACGCTGCTCGATCCGGAAAAACTGACCGCTGGCGGGATCTGACGCTTGCCAGCCACTGCTTGAGGAGTCGCGCCATGGAGCACTGGAAACGCACTATCGAACATGCCAATCGCTGTTTCAATCTCGGTGAGCTGGTTGACGCCCGCGAGTTGTATCTACAGGCGCTGGCGCTGGCTCAAGTGTTGTTCGACCGCTGGCCGAACCCTGACGAAGCCGTGGCGGCTTGCGTCATTTCCCATCACAACCTGGCCGACCTGCACCTGCACCTGAGCCTGAAGCAGCCGGAGGAGAGCGCGGAATACCTTTGTGCAATCCACCAGCGTTTGCTGCATGTCATGCAGGACGCGCATTTCACGCCTGCGCTGCGCAAAGCGGCGCTGCGCCACAGCAGCAAAACTTACGCCGAATTGCTGACCTTCATCAGCGAGCACGGCGAATACCCTCGGACCCATCGGCTGCTGAGCAGCGGCGGCGAGCACGCGCGGGTGTCATTGCAGCGCAACGCCGCCACCACTTTCGGCCATTCCCACGGAGTACATTGATATGCCGTTTACCTTGCCTGCCTTGCCTTACGCCTACGACGCCCTGGAACCGCACATCGATGCGCAAACCATGGAAATCCACTACACCAAGCACCACCAGACCTACATCAACAACCTCAACGCTGCCGTCGAAGGCACCGAATATGCTGAATGGCCCATCGAGAAACTGGTGGCAGCGGTGCAGCAGTTGCCGGAAAAACTGCGCCCGGCAGTGATCAATCAGGGCGGTGGACACGCCAACCATTCGCTGTTCTGGGCGGTCATGACGCCAAAAGGCGGCGGCCTTCCTGAAGGTGAAGTCGCCAAGGCCATTGATGAGCAATTGGGCGGTTTCGAACAGTTCAAGGATGCGTTCACCAAAGCCGCATTGACCCGCTTCGGCAGTGGTTGGGCCTGGCTGAGCGTGACCCCGGAAAACAAGCTGGTGGTCGAAAGCAGCGGCAACCAGGACAGCCCGCTGATGAACGGCAATACACCAATCCTGGGCCTGGATGTGTGGGAACACGCTTACTACCTGCGCTATCAGAACCGCCGCCCGGAATACATCAACGCGTTTTACAACGTCATCAACTGGGCCGAAGTCACCCGGCGTTACCAGGCCGCTCTGGCCTGATTATCCACCCTCGATCCAAGGCAGTTTATGCGCACGGAAATAGTCACGATCAGCAGCGGGCGGTTGTTTCGCCTGGCATTGGGTTCGATTCTGCTGCTGGCCGGCACGGCGCTGTTGGTCTCGCACGGCTTGAGCTGGCTGAGCCTGGAGCCGCGCCTGATGCGCGCCCTTGAAGGCGGCGCAATTTGCGCCTTGGGCACCGCGCTGGGCGCCGTGCCGGTGCTGGTGATTCGCAATATGCCGGTGGCGGTTTCCGATGGCCTGTTGGGTTTCGGTGCCGGAGTGATGCTGGCCGCGACGGCGTTTTCGCTGATCGTGCCGGGCCTGAGCGCCGCTGAAAGCCTTGGGTATTCTCCTTGGGGCGCGGGTGGGATGGTCAGCCTGGGAATCTTTCTTGGCGCGATTGGCCTGTTCGTGGTCGATCACAGCGTCTCGAAAGGCTCGCCGCTCAGTAGCTCGGAGCTGCCGGTCATTGCGCCGCGCATCTGGCTGTTCGTCATCGCGATCATTGCCCACAACATTCCGGAGGGCATGGCCATTGGCGTCTCTGCGGGCGGTGGTCTGCCCGATGCCGACAGCCTGGCCATGGGCATCGCCATTCAGGACGTGCCGGAAGGGCTGGTGATCGCCCTGGTGCTGGCCGGTGCCGGGATGTCGCGCTTCAAGGCGTTCCTCATCGGCGCCGCCTCCGGTCTGGTGGAGCCGGTGTTCGCCTTGCTGTGCGCCTGGCTGGTAGGCATCGCCGAGTTGTTGCTGCCATTGGGCCTGGCCTTTGCGGCGGGTGCCATGTTGCTGGTGGTGACCCAGGAAATCATCCCGGAATCCCGCCGTAACGGGCACGAAAAGATTGCCAGCCTCGGGCTGATTTCCGGCTTTTGCCTGATGATGGTGATGGATACTGCTTTGGCCTGAACACCTGGTCGATCAATGCTTGCGGGGATTCGTCCCCCGGCGTTTGGAAAAACCCCTTATAATCCATGGTTTTTATCCTTCGACGCGAGAATGACCGTGAGCTTACCTGCCTGCCCAAAATGCAATTCCGAATACACCTACGAAGACGGTGCGATGCTGATCTGCCCGGAATGCGCGCACGAATGGTCCGCCGAAGGAACAGCCGAAGCTGCCGACGACGTCAAAGTCATCAAGGATTCAGTCGGTAATACCCTGCAAGACGGCGATACCGTCACCGTGATCAAAGACCTGAAAGTCAAAGGCTCCTCGCTGGTGGTCAAGGTCGGCACCAAGGTCAAGAACATCCGTTTGGTCGACGGCGATCACGACATCGACTGCAAAATCGACGGCATCGGCGCGATGAAGCTGAAGTCGGAGTTTGTGAAGAAGGGCTAAGCTTGCCCGGCGGTTGACGCTTTGCTGAGCTTCAACGCCGTCGCCGATGTGTAATCCGAAGTTCGCGAGGACTTCGGATTTTTCATATCCGGCGTACGGAGTTTGCAGATTTTTCCTTCAAGTGGCGTAAGTACAATACCTATTCGCGCTTTAGCGAGCCCACTTGAGTCGCGCGACGCTGCCTCAAGCAAATCCTGGACAGCCAATAGGGTCATTTTTGAAAAGGTTTGCGTTTGTAAGCGCCGCCGCCGAGCGGGAATACAACGATCTGCCGGAAAATGTGCAGGATGAATTCGGCAAAGATCTGAGAGGGATTCAGTTTGACCAGGAACCACGACTGGCTATCAAGCAGCTTGTTGATTCCGTTGGCGCTGGCGTGATCGAGCTGATCATTAACGGCAGCCCGGCGTACCGCTGCCTTTATATCGCCAAATATGCCGACATGGTCGTCGTCCTGCACTCGTTCGTAAAAACGACGAATAACACCGATAGGCATGCGATGACGGTTGCTACGCTCCGGCTTAAGGAACTCAAAAGCGAGTTGCGAGGTATGGGATACCGGCTTTAAGCCTGCCTGGAAATCACAATTTGAGGTGAGGCATCGATATCCGACGCTGACATTGTGAAATTGGCGCGGAAGCCCAACCTGTCAAGCATGTCTATCATGGCGTCGATAGTGAATTTTTCGATTTTGCCGTTAGCCAGTTCCGAAACTCGCGACTGAGTCAAACCCAGCCTGACCGCCGCTTCGCTTTGCTTGAGACCCAACTTCTTGATGCAGTTGGTAATGAAGATTGAAAGATCCATCTTGAGTGCCATCTTGCTGGCAGCTTCTTCATCATGGGTCACGTGAAAAGGGCTGTCGTGAAATTGGAGCGCCATAACATGCCTCTACAGAATATCTTAAATTTAAGATAAAAGAGTAGCTTTGGATCCTCTTGTCGGTCAAGAGAATCTTCCGAATGGTCGGGCGACTTAGGGAAAGGGGGCGTAGGCATGCAGGCCAAGCTGTTGAAGGCCTAACGTTTCGATTCACTAAGCGCAAAAAGAGACAGCAAACCCAGATTCTTCCTTCAGGATTAACCGATATATTCCGTTGAGGTTATAATTCGGCTTCGCCATAGTTCATGGATGAACTGGGAAATAGAATACACAGACGAATTTGGCAGCTGGTGGGAGTGTCTGAGGACGAACGAGCAGTCGAGTGTCGAGGCGAGCGTAAGGTTGCTGGGGCAGTTCGGTCCCGCGCTTCGTTTCCCTCATTGCAGTGCTATCAAGGGCGCACGCCATGGCAACCTTCGAGAGTTACGCATACAGCACGGAGGTCGTCCGTTTCGAATCCTGTATGCCTTCGATCCAAGGCGCTGCGTTCTGCTGCTGATCGGAGGGGACAGGACCGGGCATAACCGGTGGTATATCGAATATGTGCCAATGGCCGAGCGACTGTATGACGAACATCTCGCCACGCTGCTTAACGAGGAACTGAACGATGGCTAAGAAATTTGCCGAGCTGCGGGCGCGCATGTCGCCGCAAGCGCTGGAGCTTGCCGACAAGCTCTACGAGCATCACTTGCAACAGATGCCGTTGCATGAGCTACGCCAAGCGAAGGCATTGAGCCAGGCAACCCTGGCGAAGACACTGCATATCAATCAAGCGGCGGTGTCCAAGATGGAGCGCCGTACAGACATGTATATCAGCACCCTGCGCAATTATATTCGGGCTATGGGTGGGGAGCTGGAGATCGTCGCTACCTTCCCGGACGGGCAGATAAAAATCGAAAATTTTACGAGCTGAGCTGAGCTGAGTGCGCCAAGGCGCTAATCACTCACCCTCATCAAACTTGTTGTCGATCAGCTCGACCAGGCCAGCCAGCGCAGCGTCTTCCTGTTCGCCTTCGGTCGACAAGTGGATTTCCGTACCTTTGCCTGCGGCGAGCATCATGACCGCCATGATGCTTTTGCCATCGACCATGCTCTCGGGCGAACGGCCGACTCTGATCTGGCAAGGGAATCTTCCGGCCACGCCGACGAATTTGGCAGCTGCGCGAGCGTGCAGGCCGAGCTTGTTGATGATTGTTATTTGACGAGCGGGCATCGCAGTGGAAGTCCTTTCAGCTAAGGTCGCGGTGACGGACCTGAACATTCTTGAGGGATTGATGCAGGACCTGGCCGAGGCGCTCGGTCAGGTAAACAGAGCGGTGGTGCCCGCCGGTGCAGCCAATGGCAATGGTGACATAGGAGCGATTGCTGGCAGCGAAACGGGGTAGCCATTTGTTGAGATAAGTGAAAATGTCCTGAAACATCTCTTCGACGTCGGGCTGCGCAGCGAGGTAGTCGATTACCGGTTGGTCAAGGCCCGATTGTTCGCGCAGTTCCGGCTTCCAGTAGGGATTGGGCAGGCAGCGAACATCGAAAACCAGATCGGCATCCACCGGCATGCCGCGCTTGAAACCAAATGACTCGATCAGGAACGCAGTGCCCGGTTCCGGCTTGTTGAGCAGACGCAGCTTCAAGGTGTCGCGCAGCTGATACAGGTTCAGGTGCGTGGTGTTGATCTTCAGGTCGGCCAGATCGATGATCGGGCCCAATAACGTGGTTTCGTCCCGAATCGCCTCGGCGAGCGAGCGATTTGCGGTGCTCAGCGGATGGCGGCGACGGGTTTCCGAGAAGCGCTTGAACAGGGTCGCTTCGTCAGCATCCAGATAAAGCACATCGCACTGAATATTGCGCGAGCGTACTTCTTCAAGCATCTGCGGGAAACGGGTCAGGTGACTTGGCAGGTTGCGCGCGTCGATGGAGACGGCGAGCAGCGGCTCGGCCAGCTCGGTATTGATCAGCGCGCGTTCGGCAAGCTCAGGCAGCAGGCCCGCCGGGAGGTTGTCAACGCAGTAGAAGCCGCTGTCCTCCAATACATCCAGGGCCGTACTCTTACCGGAGCCGGAACGGCCACTGACAATAATCATGCGCATGGTTAATGCCCGTTCTGCTCGTCCAGTACCACCTGATAAAGCGCTTCATTGCTATCAGCGCTGCGCAGACGGTCACGCACTTCTTTGCGATCAAGCATGCTGGCAATTTGGCGCAATAGCTCCAGGTGTGCATCGGTGGCAGCTTCCGGAACCAGCAGGACAAACAGCAGGTCCACAGGCGCACCATCAATGGCATCGAAATCAACAGGCGCTTTCAGGTGCAGCAACGCGCTGATGGGCGAGTGACACCCCTTCAGGCGACAATGAGGGATGGCGATTCCGTTGCCAAAGCCAGTAGAGCCAAGCTTTTCGCGGGCGATGAGGCTGTCGAACACAACCTGCCAATCCAGATCAGGCACTTCTCTGCCGATCAGCCTGGCAATCTGTTCGAGTGCACCTTTCTTACTGCCGCCCGGCACGTTCACGAGTGAACGGCCGGGGGTCAGGATGTTTTCGAGTCGGATCATGTGTGGGGGTATCAGCGAGCCGTCGCACCCTGAAGGTGGCCGATCTGCTTTTCCTTATGCTTGAGCAATTGTCTGTCTAGCTTGTCGGTCAGAAGGTCTATCGCCGCGTACATGTCGTCATGTTCCGCATTGGCGACTACCTTCGCGCCGGGGATATGCAGGGTGGCTTCGATTTTCTGTTTCAGCTTCTCGACCTCCATGATGACCTGCACATTGGTTATCTTGTCGAAGTGGCGCTCCAGCTTCCCGAGTTTTTCGGTGATGTAGGTGCGCATGGCGTCGGTCACATCCAGTTGATGTCCACTGATGTTGACTTGCATACCGCTTTCTCCTTATTGCCAGTGCATAAAGAGGCAGGCTGTTGCCTGCCACTGGAACGCTTTGGCCGGCAGCTGGGGCTTGGGTAAAAACGACTGCGGAGTGTGCGCGCCACGTCTTTACCCTTGCCGGGTCACATCAGTCGCTTGCGTTCGCTAGATGGCGCAATGCCCAGTGATTCGCGGTATTTAGCAACTGTGCGACGAGCTACCTGAATGCCTTGTGCCTCCAGTAAACCAGCGATCTTGCTGTCACTCAACGGCTTTTTCTGATTTTCGGCGGCAACCAGTTTTTTGATGATCGCGCGAATCGCCGTGGACGAACACTCACCGCCCTCGGACGTGCTTACGTGGCTCGAAAAGAAATATTTCAGTTCGTAGATACCGCGCGGCGTATGCATGAATTTTTGCGTGGTCACGCGGGAAATCGTCGATTCGTGCATGCCGACCGCTTCAGCGATGTCATGCAGGACCAGCGGCTTCATCGCTTCATCGCCGTATTCCAGGAAGCCGCGCTGATGCTCGACGATCTGCGTGGCAACCTTCATGAGCGTTTCGTTGCGGCTCTGCAGGCTCTTGATGAACCAGCGGGCTTCCTGCAACTGATTGCGCATGAAAGTGTTGTCGGCGCTGGTGTCGGCGCGGCGGACGAATCCGGCGTATTGCGGATTGACGCGCAGGCGCGGGACCGACTCTTGATTGAGCTCCACCAGCCAGCGTTCGTTGTCCTTGCGCACAATGACGTCCGGGACGACGTATTCGGCTTCGGCGGATTCGATTTGCGAACCCGGCCGTGGGTTGAGGCTCTGCACCAGTTCGATCACCTGGCGCAGCTCGTCTTCCTTGAGCTTCATGCGGCGCATCAGCTGGCCGTAATCGCGGCTGCCCAACAGGTCGATGAAGTCACTGACCAGGCGTTGCGCCTCGGCAAGCCAGCGGGTCTTGGCAGGCAGTTGACGCAATTGCAGCATCAGGCATTCGCTGAGGTTGCGCGCGCCGATACCGGCAGGTTCAAACTGCTGGATGCGGTGCAGAACGGCTTCGATCTCGTCGAGCTCGATGTCGAGTTCGGGATCGAAGGCGTCGAGAATTTCTTCGAGTGTTTCGTCCAGATAACCCTGATTGTTGATGCAGTCGATCAGCGTAACGGCAATCAGGCGATCAGTGTCGGACATCGGCGCCAGATTCAGCTGCCAGAGCAAATGGCTCTGCAGGCTTTCCCCGACGGATGTGCGAGTGGTGAAGTCCCATTCGTCGTCGTCATTGCTGGGCAGGCTGCTGGCGCTGGTCTGATAGACGTCTTCCCAGGCAGTGTCCACCGGCAGTTCGTTGGGAATGCGCTCGTTCCAGTCGCCTTCTTCCAGGTTGTCGACCGTCGGGGCGGATTCCTGATAGGTCGGCTCCTGAACATCAGGGTTGGGCTTTTGCTCGATGTTGTCAGCCAGCGGATCGGCGTTGTCGAAATCCTCGCCTTCTTCCTGGCGTTCCAGCATAGGGTTGGATTCCAGCGCCTCCTGAATCTCCTGTTGGAGATCCAGAGTCGAAAGCTGGAGTAAGCGGATGGCCTGTTGCAGCTGCGGCGTCATCGTCAGCTGCTGGCCCATTCTCAGGACTAGCGATGGTTTCATGGCTGGGGCTAACACCTTATTCGCCGGCGCACATGCGCCATCCACTATCAGGGCGCCGGGGCGCCTACATAAGCAAATTATATGCCTGAAACCGAAGTGTTTGCCTAGAGTGTGATGGCAATTAAAGCTTCATCATCGAAAACACTCTGGCATTGCTCGCTTCGGGAAGCGAGACACCGCAGCAATTACAGGCGGAACTCGTGACCGAGGTAAACCTCTTTCACCAGCTGATTGGCCAGAATGGTTTCCGAATCGCCTTCGGCGATCAGTTGCCCATCGTTGACGATGTAAGCGGTTTCGCAGATATCCAGGGTTTCGCGAACGTTGTGATCGGTGATCAGAACGCCGATACCCTTGGCTTTCAGGTGATGAATGATCTGCTTGATATCACCTACCGAAATCGGGTCCACGCCGGCGAACGGTTCGTCGAGCAGGATGAATTTCGGCGAAGTCGCCAGCGCGCGGGCGATTTCCACACGACGACGTTCACCGCCGGACAGGCTCATGCCCAGGTTGTCGCGGATATGGCTGATGTGAAATTCCTGCAACAGGCTTTCCAGTTCCTTGCGACGCGCGGCGCCGTCCAGCTCCTTGCGGGTCTCAAGGATCGCCATGATGTTGTCGGCGACCGAAAGCTTGCGAAAGATCGACGCTTCCTGGGGCAGATAACCAATACCTGCGCGCGCGCGGCCGTGCATGGGCTGATGGCTGACATCCAGGTCATCGATCAGGACACGGCCCTGATCGGCCTGAACCAGGCCGACGATCATGTAGAAGCAGGTTGTCTTGCCGGCACCGTTAGGCCCGAGCAGGCCAACGATTTGGCCACTGTCGATCGACAGGCTCACATCGCGTACGACCTGACGGCCCTTGTAGCTTTTAGCCAAATGCTGGGCTTTCAGCGTCGCCATTTACTGGGCCTTCTGCTGGTCGGTTTTCTTTTTCGGCTGGATAACCATGTCGATGCGCGGACGAGGTGTGGTGACCTTGTTGCCATTGGCACGGCCGGCGCTGACGATCTGCTTCACGGTGTCGTAGACGATTTTCTCGCCTTCGGACGTGTTGCCATCATTGATGACCTTGGCCTTGTCGATCAATACGATGCGATCCTGCGCCGCGTAGTATTGAATGGTAATGGCGTAGGCCTGAACGATTGGCTTGTCCACCGACGGCTTCTGCTCGTAATAAGCCAGGTTGCCAACGGAGGTGAACACGTCGACTTCGCCCTGAGCGTTACGGGTAATGGTCACGGTGTTGCCGGTGATCTTCATCGAGCCTTGCGTGATGATGACGTTGCCCTTGTAGGTGGCCACGCCTTTTTTGTCATCAAGCTGCGCGTCGTCAGACTGAATGTGGATCGGTTGATCGCGGTCAGTCGGCAGGGACCAGGCGCTCGCGCTTCCCAGTGCTGCGCCCAGGCCGAGCAATAAAGGAAGGGTTTTAACGAGCCTCATACTGTCCTCTTACGTTGGACAGCAGGTCCATCCTGCCGTCGTTCAAATACGCTTTCATTCCCTTGGCCGTGGTCACACCGCCCGCGCCGTCGATTCTAACGGCTTGCTCGGTCTGCGCATATTGCTTCTGTGGGAATACGGTCATTCGACTACTGGTGATAATGGTCGTACGGTTTTTATCATCGGTTCGTGCGACACGAACCGAATCGATCAATTCGACCTGAGTGCCGCCGGGGGAAACTTCACCCTGCTTGCTCTGGATGTGCCATGGATAAAGTGTGCCGCGAAACATTTGCAGGTCCGGCGTGGTCAGCAGCGTGACGTCGGTGGCCTTGAGGTGCTCGACCTTGTCCGCCGTCATCTCGTACTGCAGCTTGCCATCCGGCAGGTACTGAACGCTGTGGGCGTTGATCGCGTAGAAATCGATGGCGCTTTCGTCCACCGACGTCACGGGCTGATCCATGAAGCTTTCAGGGCTGATGTTCCAATAGCCGGCAGCGGCGAGCAGCACCGCCAATACGCCGAAGATCAGAAACGAGCGAATTTTTTTACTGAACATAAATGGCTTCTATAAGTAGGCGGCGTGGGCTGCTTCAAGGTTGCCCTGGGCGCTGAGAATCAGTTCGCAGAACTCGCGAGCCGCGCCTTCGCCGCCACGTGCCTGGGTAACGCCATGAGCGTGCTGCCGGACAAAACCGGCAGCATTGGCAACGGCCATGCCCAGTCCGACACGACGGATGACTGGCAAGTCTGGCAGATCATCCCCCAGATAAGCGACCTGTTCGTAACTCAAATTGAGCTGGCCGAGCAATTCATCCAGCACGACCAGTTTGTCTTCGCGACCCTGATACAGGTGCGCGATGCCCAGATTGCTGGCCCGCCGCTCGACAACCGGGGTCTTGCGGCCGCTGATGATAGCAGTGGTAACACCGGAGGCGATGAGCATCTTGATGCCCTGGCCGTCCAGCGTGTTGAAAGTCTTGAACTCGCTGCCGTCTTCCAGGAAGTAAAGGCGGCCGTCAGTCAGCACGCCATCGACGTCGAAAATCGCCAGCTTGATGTTCTTGCCACGTTGCAGCAGATCAGTGGTCATGGTCTCGTCTCCCATTACATGACGCCCGCGCGCAGAAGATCCTGCAAATTGAATGCGCCGACGGGGTGGTCGTTTTCGTCGACGACGATCAACGCGCCAATCTTGTGGTCTTCCATGATTTTCAAGGCTTCGGCCGCCAGCATCTCGGGGCGTGCAGTCTTGCCATGGAGCGTCATGACTTCATCAATAGTGGTCAGGCGGATGTCGATAGGGCGATCCAGCGTGCGGCGCAAATCGCCGTCGGTGAATATCCCCGCCAGTCGCCCATCGGCTTCAAGAATGGCGGTCATGCCCAGGCCCTTGCGGGTCATTTCCATCAATGAGTCGCGCAGCAGTGCGCCACGCGGCACCTTGGGCAGTTCGTCGCCGGTGTGCATGACATGCTCGACCTTGAGCAGCAATCGCCGGCCCAGTGCGCCGCCCGGATGGGAAAAGGCAAAGTCTTCGGCAGTGAAACCGCGTGCTTCCAGCAAGGCGACGGCCAGCGCATCACCCATTACCAGCGCCGCGGTCGTCGACGACGTCGGGGCCAGGTTCAGCGGGCAGGCTTCGTGCTCAACGTGGGCGTTCAAGTTGATGTCGGCGGCCTTGGCCAGCGTCGATGCCGGATTGCCCGTCAGGCTGATCATCTTGATGCCAAGGCGCTTGATAAGCGGCAGCAGCGTGACGATTTCAGCGGTGGTGCCGGAATTGGACAGCGCCAGAATGATGTCATCGGCGGTGATCATGCCCATGTCGCCATGACTGGCTTCAGCAGGATGCACGAAAAACGAGGTGGTGCCGGTGCTGGCCAGCGTGGCTGCGATTTTCTTGCCGATGTGCCCGGACTTGCCCATGCCGACCACGACAACGCGCCCTTTACTGGCAAGAATCATCTCGCAAGCGCGGACGAAATCCGCATCGATATGACTGAGCAAACCTTCTACGGCTTCTATTTCGAGGCGAATGGTGCGTTGTGCTGACTGGATCAGGTCGCTGGACTGGCTCATGGGGGAAATCGTTCAGCCTTCTAAAAGGCGGCGATTATAACGGTAATGCGCGATTCCCTCACGCTTGATCGTCACACTTTGTTGTCAAACCCGTGAACGCATCCGCAACTGCCTACAGCTTTGTAGGAAACGGCGCAAATTATTTGTCGTGATATTGATTCCTCCGGTTCTCGCTTGGGCGGCGTGATATTGCAGTGGTATAGTTCGCGGCCTGTTCGGCCCACCTAGACAGCATGCCGCCCGCCAAGGGATCAGGCAGCTGAGAGTGAGTCTGTAGCGCAAGGAGCTTTGATGAGTGCCGATAACGCCTACGCGATCGAGCTGAAGGGCGTTTCCTTCAAGCGCGGTACGCGCAGCATCTTCGAAAATGTCGATATTCGTATTCCCCGTGGCAAAGTCACCGGCATCATGGGGCCTTCGGGCAGTGGCAAGACAACCCTGCTGCGCCTGATGGGCGCACAACTGCGTCCGACTGCCGGCGAAATATGGGTCAACGGCCAGAACCTGCCCGAGCTGTCGCGCAGCGACCTGTTTGATGCACGCAAGCACATGGGCGTGCTGTTTCAGAGCGGCGCCTTGTTCACCGACCTCGACGTGTTCGAAAACGTGGCATTTCCCTTGCGTGTTCATACCGAACTGCCGGAAGAAATGATTCGTGACATTGTTTTGCTCAAATTGCAGGCAGTGGGGCTACGCGGCGCAATCGAATTGATGCCTGATGAGCTTTCCGGCGGCATGAAGCGACGTGTCGCGCTCGCGCGGGCCATCGCGCTGGATCCACAGATCCTCATGTACGACGAGCCTTTCGTGGGCCAGGACCCGATTGCAATGGGTGTCCTGGTGCGGTTGATCAAGCTGCTCAACGATGCACTGGGAATCACCAGCGTGGTGGTTTCCCATGATCTGGCCGAGACCGCCAGCATTGCCGATTACCTTTATGTGGTGGGCGATGGCCAGGTGCTGGGGCAGGGGACTCCGCAAGAGCTGATGGGCTCGGACAACCCTCGTATCCGTCAATTCATGACCGGCGACCCAGACGGCCCCGTGCCGTTTCATTATCCGGCGCCGGATTATCGCGAAGATCTTTTGGGGAAGCGCTGATGCGCAGCAAGTCATTATTAGAGCGGATACGCCTGCTGGGGCGTGCCGCTATCGATATCCTCACCGTATTGGGACGATCAGGGATTTTTCTGGTCCATGCCTTGTTCGGCCGTGGCGGGATGGGTGGCAGCTTTCAACTGCTGGTCAAACAGCTGCATTCGGTCGGTGTCATGTCGCTCGCGATCATCGTCGTCTCCGGCATGTTCATCGGCATGGTCCTGGCGTTGCAGGGTTTCAGCATTCTTTCCAGCTACGGCTCGGAGCAAGCCGTTGGCCAGATGGTGGCATTGACCTTGCTGCGTGAGTTGGGGCCGGTGGTGGCCGCTTTGCTGTTCGCCGGTCGTGCGGGTTCCGCGCTGACTGCCGAGATCGGCAACATGAAGTCCACCGAGCAGCTGTCCAGCCTGGAAATGATTGGTGTCGATCCACTCAAGTACATCATTGCACCGCGCTTGTGGGCCGGGTTCATCTCCTTGCCGATCCTGGCCATGATTTTCAGCGTGGTCGGCATCTGGGGCGGCTCCTGGGTCGCCATCGACTGGCTCGGCGTTTATGAAGGTTCGTTCTGGTCGAACATGCAGAACAGCGTTTCTTTCACCGGCGACGTGGTCAACGGTGTGATTAAAAGCATGATTTTTGCGTTTGTGGTGACCTGGATCGCCGTGTTCCAGGGTTACGATTGCGAGCCCACGTCAGAAGGGATCAGTCGCGCCACTACCAAAACAGTCGTATATGCCTCGTTGGCCATACTGGGCCTGGACTTTATCTTGACCGCCTTGATGTTTGGAGATTTCTGATGCAAAACCGCACCATCGAAACCGGTGTCGGCCTGTTCCTGCTGGCCGGGATACTGGCTTTGCTATTGCTGGCCCTGCGCGTCAGCGGTCTGAGCGGCAGCGCCACCAGCGAAACGTATAAACTTTATGCAAATTTCGACAATATTGCCGGTTTGACTGTCAGAGCCAAGGTAAGCATGGCCGGTGTCACGATTGGCAAGGTGACGGCGATCGATCTTGATCGCGATACCTTCACCGGTCGGGTGACCATGGAGCTGCAGAAGAAGGTTGATAACCTTCCGGTGGATTCCACCGCATCGATCCTGACCGCCGGCTTGCTGGGTGAAAAATACGTGGGTATCAGCGTGGGCGGCGATGAAAGCCTGCTCAAGGATGGCGGGACTATCCATGACACGCAGTCGTCGCTGGTGCTGGAAGACCTGATCGGCAAATTCCTGCTCAATACCGTGAGTAAAGACGCCAAATGAGGAGCTTTTACATGATCTCAACCTTGCGCCGTGGCCTGCTGGTATTACTGGCGGTGCTACCGATGCTGGCTAATGCGGCCGCTACACCGTCCGCGCATGACCTGGTGGATCGCACCACCAAGGAATTGCTCGCTGACCTGGCGGCCAACAAAGAACAGTACAAAACCAATCCCAGCGCCTTCTACGATGCACTCAACCGCATTGTCGGGCCGGTGGTGGATGCCGACGGCATTTCCAAAAGCATCATGACCGTCAAGTATTCACGCAACGCTTCGCCGGCCCAGATGCAGCGCTTCCAGGAAAACTTCAAGCGCAGCCTGATGCAGTTCTATGGCAATGCCTTGCTGGAATATAACAACCAGGGCATCACTGTTTCCCCGGAAAAGCCTGAAGGTGACGACCGCACCAGCGTCGACATGCTGGTCAAGGGCAACAACGGGGCGAACTATCCGGTGTCCTACACGCTCGTCAAGCTGGGCGGCGAGTGGAAAGTGCGCAACGTGATCATCAACGGCATCAACATCGGCAAACTGTTCCGCGATCAGTTCTCCGACGCGATGCAGCGCAACGGCAACAACCTGGATGCAACCATCAACGGTTGGGCTGGCGAAGTGGCCAAAGCCAAGGAAAAGGCGCCTGATGCTGCTGGTCAGGCTGCGCAATGACTGAGTCCGCCATTCGACTTGGCGCACCGGGTGAGTTGCAATTGGTTGGTGTGCTCGACTACCGCTCCGGCCCGGCCCTGCGCAAGCAGGGTTCGGCGCTGATCAAGTCGAGCGAGCTGCCAACCGTGGTGCTCGATTGCGCCGGTGTCGAGAAGTCCAGCAGTGTCGGCCTCGCCTTGTTGCTCGCATTCATGCGCGACGCCAGGGACGCAGGCAAGTCGGTCACCGTTCGCGCGATGCCTGAAGACATGCGCAAGATCGCCCAGGTATCAGAGTTGACCGAGCTGCTCGGCAACCATTGAAAGATGTCCATTGAATGAGCCCCTCGTCCGGGTCCCGCGTTGCGGGGTTCGCATTGAGTGGGCTTTTTTGTATGATGGCCGACCCGCGCGCGTAGGTCGCCAATCGAGGTTAAGCATGCACGCCGTAGAAGTTAAGAGCTTCCTTGAAGGGAAGTTACCTGGGATCCAGGTCGAAGTTGAAGGCGAAGGCTGCAACTTCCAGCTCAACGTGATCAGTGACGAGATAGCTACTCTAAGCCCCGTCAAGCGTCAGCAGCAGATCTATGCTCATTTGAACCCCTGGATCGCCGATGGCAGCATCCATGCGGTCACTATGAAATTTTTCAGCCGCGCTGCATGGGCCGAGCGCACCTGAGCCAATTGGCGTCGAGATTCTTATGGATAAACTGATTATTACTGGCGGCGTTCGTCTGAATGGCGAAATCCGCATCTCCGGGGCTAAGAACTCTGCCCTGCCGATTCTTGCCGCTACGTTGCTGGCCGACGGACCGGTCACCGTGCAGAACCTGCCGCACCTGCACGACATCACTACCATGATCGAGCTGTTTGGTCGCATGGGCATCGAGCCTGTGATCGACGAAAAGCTCAGCGTTGAAATTGACGCCCGTACCATCAAGACCCTGATCGCGCCGTACGAACTGGTGAAAACCATGCGTGCCTCGATTCTGGTGCTGGGCCCTATGGTTGCCCGTTTCGGTGAAGCCGAAGTGGCATTGCCTGGCGGTTGCGCCATCGGCTCGCGTCCGGTGGACCTGCACATCCGTGGTCTTGAAGCCATGGGCGCGATCATTGACGTGGAAGGCGGCTACATCAAGGCCAAGGCGCCTGAAGGCGGCCTGCGTGGCGCTCACTTCTTCTTCGATACCGTCAGTGTGACCGGGACCGAGAACATCATGATGGCCGCCAGCCTGGCCAACGGCCGCAGCGTTCTGCAGAACGCCGCCCGCGAACCTGAAGTGGTCGACCTCGCCAACTTCCTGATCGCCATGGGTGCCAAGATTCACGGCGCCGGCACTGACACCATCACCATCGATGGCGTGAAGCGCCTGGGTTCGGCGACTTACAAGGTCATGCCCGATCGCATCGAAACCGGTACTTACCTGGTTGCCGCTGCTGCCACTGGCGGTCGCGTCAAGCTCAAGGACACTGACCCGACGATCCTCGAAGCGGTGTTGCTCAAGCTTCAGGAAGCGGGCGCCGAAGTCACCACCGGCGTCGACTGGATCGAACTGGACATGCACGGCAAGCGCCCGAAAGCCGTCAACATCCGGACCGCACCGTATCCTGCGTTCCCGACTGACATGCAGGCGCAGTTCATTTCGCTCAATGCCATCGCTGAAGGCACTGGCGCCGTGATCGAAACCATCTTCGAAAACCGCTTCATGCACGTGTACGAAATGCACCGCATGGGTGCGCAGATCCAGGTTGAGGGTAATACTGCAATCGTGACCGGCACCGAGATTCTCAAAGGCGCGCCAGTCATGGCGACCGACCTGCGTGCATCCGCCAGTCTGGTGATCTCCGCACTGGTTGCCCAGGGCGACACCCTGATCGATCGCATCTACCACATAGATCGTGGTTACGAGTGCATCGAAGAGAAGCTGCAAATGCTGGGCGCCAAGATCCGTCGCGTTCCGGGCTAGTCGCTTCAAACATCCCGTCAGCCTGACCGAATCAGTTTGGTCAGGCTGACGGGAATGTGCTTCGACACTTGTGTGATTTTTGATTCGTTCCACCTCATGCCGGGTGTTCTTCGCATGAGGGTTGTGCGGCGCCGTTTGCGTCCGGACAAAAGTTTCCTGATAAGGACTGACGTTTCCCATGTTGACCATCGCACTGTCCAAGGGCCGTATCCTTGACGACACACTGCCGCTTCTCGCTGAAGCGGGCATCGTGCCGACCGAGAATCCGGACAAGAGCCGCAAGCTGATCATCCCGACGACCCAGGCCGATGTGCGCCTGCTGATCGTGCGCGCCACCGATGTGCCGACCTACGTCGAGCATGGCGCTGCCGATCTGGGTGTTGCCGGTAAAGATGTGTTGATGGAATACACCGGCCAGGGTCTTTATGAACCGCTGGACCTGCAGATTGCCAAGTGCCGGCTGATGACCGCCGGTGCCATTGGTGCCGTAGAGCCCAAAGGCCGTCTGCGCGTGGCCACCAAGTTCGTCAACGTAGCCAAGCGTTATTACGCCGAGCAGGGTCGTCAGGTCGACATCATCAAGCTGTACGGCTCCATGGAGCTGGCGCCACTGATTGGCCTGGCTGACAAGATCATCGACGTGGTCGACACCGGCAACACGCTGCGCGCCAATGGCCTGGAGCCGCAGGAATTGATTGCCATGATCAGTTCGCGCCTGGTGGTCAACAAGGCTTCCATGAAAATGCAGCACGCCCGCATTCAGGCGCTCATCGACACCCTGCGCAATGCAGTGGAGTCACGACACCGCGGCTGACATACCCGCGCGGCCTTGAGTCGCGCCCGTCTATCCGCCTCATAGCCAGAATTCTCAGGTGCCCAAGCGGATCGACTGCTAGTTTAGGGCGCCTGAGTTTTTGCCATTCCTATGAGGCTCTCGCTATGACCGCACCGACTGCAATTCGCCGACTCAATGCTGCTGACCCTGATTTCGCACATCATCTGGATCATCTGCTGAGCTGGGAAAGTGTGTCTGATGATTCGGTCAACGAGCGCGTGCTGGAAATCATCAAGGCTGTGCGCGAACGTGGCGATGCCGCGCTGGTTGAGTACACGCAGCGCTTTGACGGTTTGCAGGTCGCTTCGATGGCGGATCTGATCCTGCCTCGGGAGCGTCTGGAACTGGCATTGACGCGCATCACGGCGTCCCAGCGCCAAGCACTGGAGAAAGCTGCGGATCGGGTGCGCATGTACCACGAAAAGCAGAAACAGGATTCCTGGACCTACACCGAGGCTGATGGCACGGTGTTGGGCCAAAAAGTCACGCCGCTGGATCGCGCCGGGCTGTATGTGCCGGGCGGCAAGGCGTCTTACCCTTCATCGGTGCTCATGAACGCGATTCCCGCGAAAGTGGCGGGCGTCACTGAAGTGGTCATGGTTGTGCCGACGCCGCGTGGCGAAATCAACGAACTGGTGCTGGCTGCCGCCTGTATTGCCGGCGTCGACCGGGTCTTCACCATCGGCGGCGCACAAGCGGTTGCCGCATTGGCCTATGGCACCGAAAGCGTGCCCAAGGTCGATAAGGTCGTCGGCCCCGGCAACATCTATGTGGCGACAGCCAAGCGCCACGTGTTCGGTCAGGTCGGCATCGACATGATCGCCGGTCCTTCGGAAATCCTCGTGGTCTGCGACGGCCAGACCGATCCGGACTGGATCGCCATGGATCTGTTTTCCCAGGCCGAGCACGATGAAGACGCCCAGGCGATTCTGGTCAGCCCGGACGCTGAGTTCCTCGATAAAGTCGCGGCGAGCATCGCTAAATTGCTGCCGACCATGGAGCGTGCCGAAATCATCGACAAGTCGATCAATGGCCGTGGTGCTTTGATCAAAGTGGTGGATATGCAGCAGGCAATTGAAGTCGCCAACCGGATTGCGCCGGAACACCTGGAGTTGTCGGTGGCCGATCCGGAAACCTGGTTGCCGCTGATCCGCCACGCGGGCGCGATCTTCATGGGTCGTCACACTTCTGAAGCGCTGGGCGACTATTGCGCGGGGCCGAACCACGTCCTGCCAACCTCGGGCACCGCGCGCTTTTCATCGCCGCTGGGTGTATACGATTTCCAGAAGCGCTCCTCGATCATCTATTGCTCGGAGCAGGGCGCGTCTGAATTGGGCAAGACTGCTTCAGTGCTGGCCCGGGGCGAGTCGCTGACCGCTCACGCGCGCAGCGCCGAATACCGAATCATCGACAGCACTGAAGGGCAGGGGAACTGAAATGAGTAAATTCTGGAGTGCGTTCGTCAATGATCTGGTGCCTTATGTGCCGGGCGAACAGCCGAAGCTTACCAAGCTGGTCAAACTCAACACCAATGAAAATCCGTACGGCCCATCGCCAAAGGCCTTGTCGGCGATGCGCGCCGAGCTGACCGATGACCTGCGCCTGTATCCGGATCCGAACAGCGATCTGCTCAAGCAGGCAGTGGCCAGTTATTACAGCGTGCCGGCCAGCCACGTCTTTCTCGGTAACGGCTCCGACGAAGTGCTGGCGCACATCTTCAACGCGTTTTTCCGCCACGACAAACCGCTGCTGTTTCCGGACATCAGCTACAGCTTCTATCCGGTGTATTGCGGTTTGTATGGCATCGATTTCGATGCCGTGCCGCTGGACGAAGATTTCCAGATTCGCGTCGAGGATTACGCCAAGCCTAACGGCGGCATCATTTTCCCCAACCCGAATGCGCCAACCGGTTGCCTGCTGGCACTGGAAGCTGTGGAAAAACTGGTCAAATCCAGCCCGGATTCAGTGGTCGTAGTCGACGAGGCGTATATCGACTTTGGTGGCGAAACCGCAATCGGCCTGGTGCAGCGTTATCCCAACCTGCTGGTCACCCAGACGTTGTCCAAGTCGCGTTCGCTGGCGGGCTTGCGGGTCGGCCTGGCGGTTGGCCATCCGGATCTCATCGAAGCGCTGGAGCGGGTCAAGAACAGCTTCAACTCCTATCCGCTGGATCGCCTGGCGATTGTTGGCGCGACGGCAGCGTTCGAGGATCGCGAGCACTTCGACGCGACCCGCAATGCAGTGATCGCCAGTCGTGAAGCATTGATCGCGGCGTTGCAGGAGAAGGGGTTCGAGGTATTGCCTTCGGCGGCGAACTTCATCTTCGCCCGTCACTCCGACCACGATGCGGCAGGGCTGGCGGCGCAACTGCGTGAGCAAGGCGTGATCGTGCGGCACTTCACGCAGAAACGCATCGCGCAATTCCTGCGCATCAGCATTGGCACGCCGGAGCAGAATCAGGCGCTGCTGGATGGGTTGGCGGGGTTGTAGGTTACAAGCGCAATATCTGTAGGACTGGCTTTAGTCGGGAGTGCGTCCTCCCGGCTAAAGCCGGTCCTACCAACGAAGCGCTAATTCGAGAGCGAGACGCCAGACAGGCCTATTCCTGCTCAACCGGCGTCACTGCCGGTGGCGGGCGCATGCCGACTTCGGCGCTGAGCTTCATTTCCTTGCCGTTACGCATGACCTGGATGTCGATCTTGTCGCTGGGTTTGGTGCGGGCCACCTGATTCATCGAGCGTCGTCCGTCGCCGGCGGGCTCGCCATTGATGCTCAGGATCACATCGCCGAGCTGCAAGCCGGCTTTCTGCGCCGGGCCGTCGCGGAAAATACCCGCGACAACGATGCCAGGACGATCCTTCAAGCCGAACGACTCGGCCAGTTCCTGGGTCAAGGGTTGCACTTCAATGCCCAGCCAGCCGCGAATCACCTGACCGTGCTCGATGATCGACTTCATGACGTCCATCGCCAGCTTGGTCGGAATCGCAAAACCAATGCCCTGTGAGCCACCGGACTTGGAAAAGATCGCGGTATTGATACCGGTCAGGTTGCCATTGGCATCGACCAGCGCACCGCCGGAGTTGCCCGGGTTGATGGCTGCGTCGGTCTGAATGAAATCTTCGTAAGTGTTGAGACCGAGCTGATTGCGACCCGTGGCGCTGATAATGCCCATGGTTACGGTCTGGCCGACGCCGAACGGGTTGCCGATAGCCAGCGCGACATCGCCGATGCGGATGCTGTCAGAGCGGCCAATGGTGATTGCCGGCACGTTCTTCAGGTCAATCTTGAGCACTGCCAGATCGGTCTCGGGGTCGCTGCCGATCACCCGGGCGATGGTTTCCCGACCGTCCTTGAGGGCCACGACAATCTGGTCCGCGCCAGTGGTCACGTGGTTGTTGGTCAGAATGTAGCCTTCCGGACTCATCATGACGCCCGAGCCAAGACTGGATTCCATGCGTTTCTGCTTGGGCAGGTTATCGCCGAAGAAGCGGCGGAATTGCGGGTCTTCGAACAGTGGATGGCTGGTCTTGTTAACCATCTTGGTCGTGTAGAGATTGACGACCGCAGGCGCCGCAATGCTCACTGCGTCGGCATAGGACACCGGCCCTTGCTGAACCTTGGTGGTCTGTGGCGCCTGTTGCAGATTCACATCCAGAGTGGGCAAACCAACCCATTGCGGGTAACGCTGAATAATCAGTAGAGCGATGAGCACACCGGCCAGCAACGGCCAGCCGAAAAACCGCAGTGCTTTGAACATTGAGCAGTCCTGAAAGTGGTTCGACGCTGCGGCTGGTCGCCCATCTGCGCCATAATGGGCGGCATTATACGAGCAGTTGCTGTCCTGTCTCGGAAATAAGCAGTACGAAAGTGTACGTTTTCCCGAGTCAGGACACTATCCGCGCTGAACCGATTATTCAGGAGTCTTTCATGGCCGTTGCGCTGAGCACCCTAGTAGAAGAAGCCGATCGCTATCTGAGCAGCGCCCGCATCCAGGACTACTGCCCCAACGGCCTGCAAGTCGAGGGCCGCCCGCAAGTCATGCGCATCGTCAGTGGCGTCACCGCCAGTCAGGCGTTGCTCGATGCCGCGGTAGAGGCCCAGGCCGATCTGATCCTCGTCCACCACGGTTATTTCTGGAAGGGCGAAAACCCCTGCGTGACCGGCATGAAGCAGCGTCGCCTGAAAACCCTGCTCAAGCACGACATCAGCCTGCTGGCGTACCACTTGCCGCTGGATCTGCATCCGGACGTCGGCAATAACGTGCAGTTGGCGCGGCAATTGGATATCACCGTCGAGGGGCCGCTCGATCCGGAAAACCCAAAGGTCATTGGTCTGGTCGGCTCACTGGCCGAGCCGATGATGCCTCGGGATTTTGCCCGGCGCGTGCAAGAAGCGCTGGGACGCGAACCCTTGTTGATCGAAGGCAGCGAGATGATTCGCCGGGTTGGCTGGTGTACCGGCGGCGGGCAGGGTTACATCGATCAGGCGGTGCTGGCCGGCGTCGATCTGTTCCTCAGCGGCGAAGCCTCGGAGCAAACGTTTCACAGTGCCCAGGAGAACAACATCAGCTTCATCGCCGCCGGTCACCACGCCACCGAGCGTTACGGGGTTCAGGCGTTGGGGGATTATCTGGCCCGGCGCTTTGCGCTGGAGCATCTGTTCATCGACTGTCCCAATCCGATCTGATCACCCAAACGAGGCGGTATATCCATAGATCGTTTCGATCTATCCCGCCTCCTGAATAGAAGCAGTCGCTGTGCTAGAGTGCCGCCTCGAACACGGCCCGCTGGCCGTCCCGGGCGTTTGCCCGGTCAATAACGAATGCAATCCGTGAGTAGCCATGGTCGACAAACTGACGCATCTGAAACAGCTGGAGGCGGAAAGCATCCACATCATCCGCGAGGTCGCCGCCGAGTTTGATAATCCGGTGATGCTGTACTCCGTCGGTAAAGACTCTGCCGTCATGCTTCACCTGGCGCGCAAGGCGTTTTTCCCGGGCAAGTTGCCGTTTCCGGTAATGCACGTGGATACCCGGTGGAAATTCCAGGAAATGTATCGTTTCCGCGACCGCATGGTCGAGGAACTGGGCCTGGACCTGATCGTTCACGTCAATCCCGATGGCGTTGCGCAGGGTATCAACCCGCTGACCCACGGCAGCTCCAAGCACACCGACATCATGAAGACCGAAGGTCTCAAGCAGGCCCTGGACAAATACGGCTTTGATGCCGCGTTTGGTGGCGCGCGTCGTGATGAAGAAAAGTCTCGTGCCAAAGAGCGCGTGTACTCGTTCCGCGACACCAAGCATCGCTGGGACCCGAAAAACCAGCGTCCCGAGTTGTGGAATGTGTACAACGGCAACGTCAACAAAGGCGAGTCGATCCGCGTATTCCCGCTGTCCAACTGGACCGAGCTGGATATCTGGCAGTACATCTACCTTGAAGGTATCCCGATTGTGCCGCTGTATTTCGCCGCCGAGCGCGACGTTATCGAGATGAACGGCACCTGGATCATGATCGACGACGAGCGCCTGCTCAATCACCTCAGCGATGAGGACAAGGCACGCATCGTCAAGAAAAAAGTCCGTTTCCGCACACTTGGCGACTACCCGTTGACGGGCGCAGTCGAGTCCGAGGCCACCAGCCTCACCGACATCATTCAGGAAATGCTCCTGACGCGAACTTCCGAACGCCAGGGCCGGGTCATCGATCACGATGGCGCAGGTTCGATGGAAGAAAAGAAACGTCAGGGTTATTTCTAAGGGGTTGTCATGTCGCACGTATCTGATTTGATCAGCGAGGACATCCTCGCCTATCTGGGCCAGCACGAACGCAAGGAAATGCTGCGTTTTCTGACCTGTGGCAACGTCGATGACGGCAAGAGCACGCTGATCGGGCGTCTGCTGCACGACTCCAAGATGATCTACGAAGATCACCTGGAAGCCATCACCCGCGATTCGAAGAAATCCGGCACCACCGGCGATGACGTGGATCTGGCGCTGCTGGTCGACGGCCTGCAGGCCGAGCGCGAGCAGGGCATCACCATCGATGTGGCTTACCGCTATTTCTCCACCGCCAAGCGCAAGTTCATCATTGCCGATACGCCAGGCCACGAGCAGTACACCCGCAACATGGCCACCGGCGCATCGACCTGCGACCTGGCGATCATTCTCGTGGACGCCCGTTACGGCGTGCAGACCCAGACGCGGCGACACAGCTTCATTGCCTCGCTGCTGGGCATCAAGCACATCGTCGTGGCGATCAACAAGATGGACCTCAACGGCTTCGACGAAAGCGTTTTCGAGTCGATCAAGGCTGATTACCTGAAGTTCGCCGAAGGTATCGCCTTCAAACCGACGACCATGGCCTTTGTGCCGATGTCGGCGCTCAAGGGCGACAACGTGGTGAACAAGAGCGAGCGCTCGCCCTGGTACACCGGTCAGCCGCTGATGGAAATCCTCGAAACCGTCGAGATCGCCAACGACCGCAACTACACCGACCTGCGTTTCCCGGTGCAGTACGTCAACCGTCCGAACCTGAACTTCCGTGGTTTCGCCGGCACGCTGGCCAGCGGCATCGTGCACAAGGGCGACGAAGTCGTGGTGCTGCCGTCGGGCAAGAGCAGCCGCGTGAAATCCATTGTCACCTTCGAGGGCGAGCTGGAGCACGCCGGTCCCGGTCAGGCGGTAACCCTGACCATGGAAGACGAGATCGATATTTCCCGTGGCGACCTGTTGGTGCATGCCGACAACGTGCCGCAGGTTACCGACGCGTTCGACGCCATGTTGGTGTGGATGGCCGAAGAACCCATGCTGCCGGGCAAGAAATACGACATCAAGCGCGCGACCAGTTACGTGCCGGGTTCGATCACCAGCATCGTGCACCGCGTGGATGTGAACACGCTTGAAGAAGGTGCCGCCAGTTCGTTGCAGCTCAACGAGATTGGTCGGGTCAAGGTCAGCCTTGATTCGCCTATCGCTCTGGACGGTTACGACAGCAATCGCACCACCGGCTCGTTCATCGTCATTGATCGCCTGACCAATGGCACCGTCGCGGCGGGCATGATCATCGCCAAAGCGGTGGGCAGCAGCAGCGCCAGTCATCATGGCAAGCTTGCCCATGTAGCGACCGAAGAGCGTGCCCAGCGCTTCGGCCAGCAACCGGCCACCGTGCTGTTCAGCGGCCTGTCCGGCGCTGGCAAGAGCACCCTGGCCTATGCGGTCGAGCGCAAGCTGTTCGACATGGGCCGGGCGGTGTTCGTGCTCGACGGCCAGAACCTGCGTCACGACCTGAACAAGGGTCTGCCGCAGGATCGTGCCGGGCGTACCGAAAACTGGCGTCGTGCCGCGCACGTGGCGCGTCAGTTCAACGAAGCGGGCCTGCTGACGCTGGCGGCGTTCGTGGCGCCGGATGCCGAAGGTCGCGAGCAAGCCAAATCGCTGATCGGTGCTGATCGTCTGCTGACCGTTTACGTCCAGGCGTCGCCTGCCGTTTGCCGCGAGCGTGACCCACAAGGCCTGTATGCCGCTGATGGCGACAACATTCCCGGTGAGTCCTTCCCGTACGACGTGCCGCTCAACGCCGACCTGGTCCTCGACACGCAGTCGCTGAACCTTGAAGAAAGCGTCAAACAAGTGCTGGAACTGCTGCGCAGCCGTGGCGCGATCTGATCCTTGATCTGACGCTGTAACAAAAAACCCGCCAGATGATGGCGGGTTTTTTGTTGATACACCCCGTAGGACCGGCTTTAGCCGGGAGGGCGTCGGTCCATCCCAGATAGCAGGCGAAAACAAACCTGTGCCCACAAAAAACCCCGCCATTCATTCCAATGGCGGGGTTTTTGTGTGCAGCGTGTCGCGAATTACTTTTTCAAACCGTAATGTTCATCCAGCATGCCTGGGGCATTCGGCATTTTCGGCGCGTAGTCCTTGGGCGGCTCTGCCTGGGTGCGTGGCGGCGTCAGACGATCACGCTGGATCGTATTGGCTTCCGGGTGCAGCGCAGCGAGCAGGCGCTGACGGGTCTGTTCATCGAGGGCCAGACGATTGGCGCCCTCGGCGAGGTGTTCCTGAACTTCCTGATAGCTCTGGGACAGCTTCTGCACCAGATTAGCCGTACTGTTGAAGTGAGTGACCACCTCGTTCTGATAATTGTCGAAACGCTCCTGAACGTCATCCAGCTGGCGCTGGGTTCCATTGGGGGCGGTGTTGGGCAGCAGACGTGCGACCAGGAAACCGATAACCAGACCGGCGACCAGCGCAAGGGTCGGCAACAACCAAACTAAGAGCGAGTGTTCCACGAGTCCTTCCTCTATAAACGGCTTTGCTTTACGTTAACGGCTCGAACCTGCTCTGTATACCGCGACACGCTCACGGATACGTAACCGGCAGACAATCAGCTAGACGAGTCGACCCAATCCGAGGTCACGGAGTTCATTTTTGCTCATGCGCGAAACCCCTGTTTTGATTGATGGCCCGGTGGGCCAGCTCGAAGCGCTGTACCTGGATCTGGCGGATGCCAAAGGCCTGGCGCTGATTTGCCATCCTAACCCGGTACAGGGCGGCACCATGCTCAATAAAGTCGTCTCGACCCTGCAACGCACGGCTCGCGACGCTGGCCTGAGTACCCTGCGCTTCAATTATCGCGGCGTTGGCGCCAGTGCCGGCACCTCCGAAGCCAGTATGGGCGAAGTCGAAGATGCTGTGGCCGTGGCCCGCTGGTTGCGCGAGCAGCAGCCCGAACTGCCGATCACCTTGTTCGGTTTTTCCTTTGGCGGCTACGTCGCGGCGACCCTGGCTGGGCGGCTTGAGGCCAGTGGCGAACAGCTGAAACATCTGTTCATGATCGCGCCGGCGGTCATGCGCCTGGGCGAACAGGATCAGCTGCCGCAGAACTGTCCGCTGACCCTGATCCAGCCGGAAACCGACGAAGTCATCGATCCGCAAGTGGTATATGACTGGTCCGCCGCGCTGCCGCGTCCACACGAGCTGCTGAAAGTGGCAGAATGCGGACACTTTTTTCACGGCAAGCTGACCGATCTCAAGGATCTGGTCATGCCGCGCCTTTCGAATTGATGACAGCCCGATAAGCGACCCGCCATGACCACTCGTATCCTGACCGGTATCACCACCACCGGCACACCTCACCTGGGCAACTACGCGGGCGCGATTCGCCCGGCCATCGTTGCCAGCCGCGAGAGCGGCGCCGATTCGTTCTACTTTCTGGCTGACTACCACGCCCTGATCAAATGCGATGACCCGCTGCGCATCCAGCGCTCGCGTCTGGAAATCGCCGCGACCTGGCTGGCTGCGGGCCTGGATGTGGATCGCGTGACCTTTTATCGCCAGTCCGACATTCCGGAAATCCCGGAACTGACCTGGCTGCTGACCTGCGTGGCGGCCAAGGGCCTGCTCAATCGCGCGCACGCTTACAAGGCGTCGGTGGACAAGAACGTCGAGACTGGCGAAGACCCGGACGCCGGCATCACCATGGGCTTGTACAGCTACCCGGTGCTGATGGCGGCGGACATCCTCATGTTCAACGCCCACAAGGTGCCGGTCGGTCGCGACCAGATCCAGCACGTGGAAATGGCCCGGGATATCGGCCAGCGCTTCAATCACCTGTTCGGCCAGGGCAAAGAGTTCTTCGTCATGCCTGAAGCCCTGATCGAGGAGAGCGTTGCCACGCTGCCAGGTCTGGACGGGCGCAAGATGTCGAAAAGCTACGACAACACGATCCCGTTGTTCAGCAATGCCAAAGAGATGAAAGACGCGATTTCGCGGATCGTCACCGACTCCCGTGCGCCGGGCGAAGCCAAAGACCCGGACAACTCGCACCTGTTCACCCTCTATCAGGCCTTCGCAACGCCTGAGCAGAACGCTGAGTTCCGTTCCGAGTTGTTGCAGGGTTTGGGCTGGGGGGAGGCGAAGAATCGCTTGTTCACCCTGCTGGACAGTCAGCTGGGCGAAGCGCGGGAAAACTACCATCGTCTGATCGAACGTCCCGCCGATCTGGAAGACATTTTGCTCGCGGGTGCCGCGAAAGCCCGCAGCGTCGCCACGCCGTTCCTCGGTGAGCTGCGCGAAGCCGTCGGCCTGCGCTCGTTCCGCAGCAACGTTCAGGTAGCGACCGCCGGGAAGAAAAAAGCCGCCAAGGGCGCACGCTTCGTCAGCTTCCGTGAAGACGACGGCAGTTTCCGCTTCCGTCTGCTCGCCGCCGATGGCGAACAGCTGGTGTTGTCGCGCAATTTTGCCGACGGCAAGGCTGCAGGCGCTGCCAGCAAACAGTTGCAGCAGGGCGGCGCACTCGACATTCGTGCTGAAGGCGATAGCTTCACCCTGTGGCTTGATGGCCAATGTGTGGCCGACAGCCCGGCATTTGCCGACGCCACGGCTCGGGATGCAGCCATCGAAAGCCTGAAAACGGCTTTGACGCCGCAACAGGACTGATTGCCATTCTGTCGGGCCGTCGCTACAGTGACGGCCCGTTTTTGTTGCCTTGCTAACGAATATGACCCCCCTAGAACGATATCAAGCAGATCTGAAGCGCCCCGACTTTTTCCATGACGCCGCGCAGGAAACTGCCGTGCGCCATTTGCAGCGTTTGTACGACGACCTGGTCGCCGCGCACACCAGCAAGCCGGGCATGTTCGGCAAGTTGTTCGGCAAAAAAGAACAGGCTCCGGTCAAGGGTTTGTACTTCTGGGGCGGCGTAGGGCGAGGCAAGACTTATCTGGTCGACACCTTCTTCGAAGCCTTGCCGTTCGAAGACAAGGTCCGCACTCACTTCCACCGCTTCATGAAGCGCGTCCACGAAGAAATGCGCACCCTCAAGGGCGAACGGAACCCGCTGACGATCATCGCCAAGCGTTTTTCCGACGAGGCGCGAGTCATCTGTTTCGATGAGTTTTTCGTCTCGGATATCACCGATGCCATGATCCTCGGCACCCTGATGGAAGAGCTGTTCAAGAATGGCGTGACCCTGGTCGCCACCTCGAACATCGTGCCGGACGGTCTCTATAAAGACGGCCTGCAACGTGCGCGTTTCCTGCCGGCGATTGCCCTGATCAAGCAGAACACCGAAATCGTCAACGTCGACAGCGGCGTGGATTATCGGTTGCGCCATCTTGAGCAAGCCGAGTTGTTCCACTTTCCTCTCGATGACGCTGCTCAGGAAAGCCTGCGCAAAAGCTTCCGCGCCCTGACGCCGGAATGCACCAAAGCCATCGAAAACGATGTGTTGATGATCGAGAATCGCGAAATCCGCGCCGTTCGTACCTGTGACGACGTGGCCTGGTTTGATTTCCGTGAGCTTTGCGACGGGCCGCGCAGCCAGAACGATTACATCGAACTGGGCAAGATTTTCCATGCCGTGCTGATCAGCGGGGTCGAGCAAATGAACGTCACCACTGACGACATCGCCCGCCGCTTCATCAACATGGTCGACGAATTCTACGACCGCAACGTCAAGCTGATCATCTCGGCTGAAGTGGAACTCAAGGACCTGTACACCGGCGGACGCCTGAACTTCGAATTCCAGCGCACGCTCAGTCGCCTGCTGGAAATGCAGTCCCACGAATTCCTGTCGCGGGCGCATAAGCCCTAGCCGGAGTCGCATGGCCTGCTCGTTGGACCGGCCCGTAGGACCGGCTTTAGCCGGGAGAAAATTTTACATCAGGCTCCCGGCTGAAGCCGTCCTACAGTTTCAGCAGGCCGCTCATGCGGCCTGCTGAAACTGCTGCCGATACTGATTCGGTGATAATTCTGTGTGTTGACGAAACAGGCGCGCAAAAAAGCTCGCATCGTCGTAGCCCACTTCATAACTGATGGTCTTGATGCTCTTGCGGGTGCCGGAGAGCAGGCCCTTGGCCGTTTCGATGCGCAGGCGTTGCAGGTAATGCAGCGGCTTGTCGCCCGTCGCGCTCTGGAAGCGGCGCATGAAGTTGCGAATGCTCATGCCGTGCTCCCGGGCGACATCCTCAAAGCGAAACTTGTCGGCGAAGTGCTCTTCCAGCCAGTGCTGGATCTGCAGGATCATCACGTCCTGATGCAGCTTCTGGCCGCCAAACCCCATGCGTCCCGGCGAATAGTTGCGCTGCACTTCATACAGAATGTCCCGCGCCACGGCCTGGGCGACGTTGGCGCCGCAGAACCGCTCGATCAGGTAAATATAGAGATCACACGCCGATGTCGTGCCGCCAGCGCAATACAGGTTGTCGGCGTCTGTCAGGTGTTTCTCCTGATTGAGCAAGACATTGGGAAAGCGCTGACTGAATTGGTCGAAAAAGCGCCAGTAAGTAGTCGCTTCCTTGCCATCCAGCAAGCCCGCCTCGGCCAGCCAGAACACGCCGCTGGCTTCGCCACACAAGACCGCGCCATTGGCATGTTGCTCACGCAGCCAGGGCAGGATTTGCGGATAGCGCTGAAGCAACGCATCAAAGTCATCCCAGAACGCCGGGATCACGATCACATCGCTTTGAGCAAGATCGCCGTCTACCGGCAGGATCACTTCGCTGAAGCTGCGCACGGACTTGCCGTCCGGGCTGACCAGGCGGGTTTCGAACGCCGGCGTTCGGCCCAGGCCCAGCTGTTTGCTGTAGCGCAGGCTGGCGACGTGGAAAAAATCCTTGGCTTGCATCAGGGTCGAGGCGAACACCCCGTCAATGGCCAGGATGCTGACGCGCCGCAGCGGGGCGGAAGGTTGGGTCGACATATTCTGTTGTTCTTATATGGGAAAGTGGTCAAGCAGCGGCTGGATCGTCTTATTTTTTGTCGGATGTGTCCAGTGTCCTCGCGCGCGTCATCGGCATAGGCTCTGCAAGCCAATCCCGTTTTCTCATTCTTCAGGTGCCGCATGATTCCCAGAACCCTGTTCAGCTCAGAGCACGAACTTTTTCGCGACAGCGTGCGCAAGTTTCTTGAGCAGGAGGCCGTGCCTTTCCATGCTCAATGGGAAAAGCAGGGCTATATCGACCGCCAGCTCTGGAGCAAGGCGGGCGAGCAGGGGATGCTCTGCTCGCATCTGCCGGAAGAGTACGGCGGCATGGCGGCGGACTTTCTCTACAGCACTGTGGTGATCGAAGAGATCGGGCGCCTGGGTTTGACCGGCATTGGATTTTCCCTGCATTCGGACATCGTCGCGCCATACATCCTGCATTACGGCAGCGAAGCGCTGAAGCTGAAATATCTGCCGAAGCTGGTATCGGGCGAGATGGTCACGGCCATCGCCATGACCGAGCCCGGCGCTGGCTCCGACTTGCAGGGCGTGAAAACCACCGCTGTGCTGGACGGCGATGAATACGTGATCAACGGCTCGAAAACCTTTATTACCAACGGCTATCTGGCGGATCTGGTCATCGTCGTCGCCAAGACCGACCCCAAGGCGGGCGCGAAGGGCACCAGTCTGTTTTTGGTCGAGGCCGACACGCCGGGTTTTGCCAAGGGCAAGCGCCTTGAGAAAGTCGGCATGAAGGCCCAGGACACGTCGGAATTGTTCTTTCAGGATGTTCGCGTGCCCAAGGAGAACCTGCTCGGCCAAGCCGGGATGGGCTTTGCTTACCTGATGCAGGAGTTGCCCCAGGAGCGTTTGACCGTGGCGGTCGGTGCGTTGGCGTCCGCCGAAGCCGCGCTGCAATGGACCCTGGAATACACCCGGGAGCGCAAGGCCTTCGGCAAGGCGATCGCCGATTTCCAGAACACCCGCTTCAAGCTGGCGGAAATCGCCACCGAGGTGCAGATCGGCCGGGTATTCGTCGATCGCTGCCTGGAGTTGCATCTGGAGGGGAAACTGGACGTGCCCACTGCGGCGATGGCGAAATACTGGACCACCGACCTGCAATGCAAGGTGCTCGACGAATGCGTGCAGCTGCACGGCGGCTACGGCTTCATGTGGGAATACCCGATCGCCAGGGCGTGGGCCGATGCGAGGGTGCAGCGGATTTATGCGGGCACCAACGAGATCATGAAAGAGATTGTGGCACGCAGTTTATAGGACTAGATAACCGTTGGAGGCTTGCCCGCGAAGGCGTCAGGCCAGGCAATAGTTCGTCGCCTGATAGATCCGTTCGCGGGCAAGCCTCGCTCCAACTATTCAAACTGACTTAAGGCGCAGGATTCGGATGATCCTTATGGATCGCCTCGATCCCGGCCAGCACTTCCTCGGACAGCTCAAGCTCGAAACTGGCAATGTTGCTGTCCAGTTGCTCAAGCGTGGTGGCGCCGATGATGTTGCTGGTCACGAAAGGCTGGCGGGTAACGAATGCCAGCGCCATCTGTGTCGGCTCCAGGCCGTGCTCACGGGCCAAAGCCACGTAACGACTGCACGCTGCCTCGGACTGCGGGTTGAAATAGCGTGTGAAGCGGCTGTAGAGACTCAGACGACCTTTGGCCGGGCGCGCGCCCCCTTCGTACTTGCCTGACAGCATGCCGAACGCCAGTGGCGAATAAGCCAGCAAGCCGCACTGTTCGCGAATCGCGACTTCCGCCAGGCCGACTTCAAAGCTGCGGTTGAGCAGGTTGTACGGGTTCTGGATCGACACCGCACGAGGCCAGCCGCGGCTTTCGGCCAGTTGCAGAAACTTCATGGTGCCCCACGGCGTTTCGTTGGACAGGCCGATGTGGCGAATCTTGCCGGCCTTGACCTGTTCGTCCAGCGCTTCGAGGGTTTCTTCCAGAGGCGTGAAGTCTTCATCGGAATGGGTGTAGCCCAGCTTGCCGAAGAAGTTGGTGCTGCGTTCCGGCCAGTGCAGCTGATACAGATCCAGGTAATCGGTCTGCAGACGCGCCAGGCTGGCGTCGAGGGCGGCAACGATGTGTTCGCGGTTGTGCTTGAGATTGCCGCCGCGAATATGCTCGATGGCATTGCCCGGGCCGGCGATCTTGCTGGCCAGGATCCAGTCGGCGCGGTCGCCCTGTTTCTTGAACCAGTTGCCGATGATGCGCTCGGTGCTGGCGTAGGTTTCCGGCTTGGGTGGCACGGGGTACATCTCGGCGGTATCAAGGAAATTGATCCCCGCCGTTTTGGCACGTTCGATCTGGGCAAAGGCTTCGGCTTCGCTGTTTTGCTCGCCCCAGGTCATGGTGCCGAGGCAGATAGCGCTGACGTTGAGATCGGTTCTGCCGAGTTGGCGATAATCCATTTGCGTCTCCTTTGGTAGGGGAAACATAAAAGCAGGTTGAAATTTTTTTCGCAATCGGCATAATTCCGCGGCTCTTTGCAGTGGAAGTGATGCGCCATTTGCCTGAGAAATCTTGCCGTAAACCGAACGTGTCGACCCGAGCCCTCGATAACGGCTGTTTTCGGCTGCCTTTGACCTTGTCAAAGTACGCACTATTCAGTAAGATCCGCCGTCTCAATTTATCAGGGCGGCCCCTGAGGCTAATTAATGAAAACTTATACTGCTAAACCGGAAACAGTTAAGCGCGACTGGTTCGTCGTCGACGCTGCTGGCCAGACCCTCGGTCGTCTGGCTACTGAAATCGCCAGCCGTCTGCGTGGCAAACACAAGCCGGAATACACTCCGCACGTTGACACTGGCGACTACATCGTCGTTATCAACGCTGAGCAAATCCGCGTTACCGGTGCCAAAACCACCGACAAGATCTACTACTCACACTCCGGTTTTCCGGGCGGGATCAAGTCGATCAACTTTGAAAAGCTGATCGCCAAAGCTCCTGAGCGCGTGATCGAGACCGCGGTCAAAGGCATGCTGCCTAAGAACCCGCTGGGTCGCGACATGTATCGTAAGCTGAAAGTCTATGCGGGCACTGCACACCCTCATACTGCTCAGCAGCCCCAAGAACTGAAGTTTTAACGGAATAGTTGATTATGTCGGCGACTCAAAATTACGGCACTGGCCGTCGCAAGACCGCAACCGCACGCGTTTTCCTGCGTCCGGGTACTGGCAATATCTCCATCAACAACCGTTCGCTGGAAAATTTCTTCGGCCGTGAAACTGCCCGCATGGTAGTTCGTCAGCCGCTGGAATTGACTGAGACTGTCGAGAAGTTCGACATCTACGTCACCGTGATTGGCGGTGGTGTGAGTGGTCAAGCTGGCGCAATCCGCCACGGTATCACCCGCGCTCTGATGCAGTACGACGAAACCCTGCGTGGCGCTCTGCGCAAAGCTGGCTTCGTTACTCGCGATGCTCGCGAAGTTGAACGTAAGAAAGTCGGTCTGCGTAAAGCGCGTAAGCGTCCGCAGTACTCGAAGCGTTAATTCGCACTTCGTTCAAAAAGAACGCCCAGCCTCCTCACGGAGCTGGGCGTTTTTTTATGGGCGTCTATTATGTAGGTGGCTATTAGGTGTGACAACGTGACTCATCCGTGAAAGCCGCGAAATACAAGGGCTGCGGCTTTTTGTCCAAACGCAATTCCCTTGTGTAATGAAGGGTTTTTCATTACCATTCGGCAAAATTCATAACAGCTAAATTTTATTTAAGTAGACGCCTGATTTAACAGGCCACAAAGCTGATGGGAGAGGACGGAATGAGCAATGACGGCGTGAATGCAGGCCGGCGTCGCTTCCTCGTGGCGGCCACATCTGTGGTTGGCGCAGCAGGAGCGGTGGGGGCTGCGGTCCCGTTCGTGGGGTCATGGTTTCCCAGTGCCAAGGCGAAAGCCGCGGGAGCACCGGTCAAGGTGAATATCAGCAAGATCGAAGCAGGACAGCAGATGATTGCTGAATGGCGCGGTCAACCTGTTTTCATCGTCCGTCGCACCCAGGAGATTCTCGGAAATCTTGGCAAAATTACAGGTCAGTTGTCCGACCCCGAATCCAAAAGTTCGGTCCAACCCACTTACGTCGATCCTGTTGTGCGATCAATCAAGCCGGAAATCCTGCTGTTGATCGGTATCTGCACGCACCTTGGATGCTCCCCGACTTTCCGTCCTGAAGTAGCGCCTGCCGACCTGGGCAAGGATTGGGTCGGTGGTTATTTCTGTCCTTGCCACGGTTCGCACTATGACCTGGCAGGCCGCGTCTACAAATCGCAACCCGCACCTTTGAATCTGCCAGTGCCGCCGCATTCCTATGAGTCGGACAATATTATTGTCATTGGCGTTGATCAGGAGAAAGCGTGATGAGCAAATTCATGGATTGGGTAGATGCCCGCTTCCCCGCCACAAAAATGTGGGAAGACCATCTCAGCAAATATTACGCTCCAAAAAACTTCAACTTCTTCTACTTCTTCGGCTCCCTGGCGCTGCTGGTCCTGGTCAATCAGATCGTGACCGGCGTATGGCTGACCATGAGTTACACGCCGTCGGCTGAAGAGGCGTTTGCTTCCGTCGAATACATCATGCGTGACGTCGAGTACGGCTCGATTCTGCGCCTGCTGCACTCGACCGGCGCTTCGGCGTTCTTCATCGTGGTCTACCTGCACATGTTCCGTGGCTTGCTCTACGGTTCCTATCAGAAGCCCCGCGAGCTGGTGTGGATCTTCGGCATGTTGATCTACCTGGCGCTGATGGCTGAAGCCTTCATGGGCTATCTCCTGCCTTGGGGTCAGATGTCCTACTGGGGCGCCCAGGTGATCATTTCGCTGTTCGGCGCGATTCCGGTAATCGGCGACGACCTGACGCAGTGGATACGTGGCGATTACCTGATCTCCGGCATCACCTTGAACCGCTTCTTCGCGTTGCACGTGGTCGCCTTGCCGATTGTCGTGCTGGGCCTGGTGGTGCTACACATCCTGGCGCTGCATGAGGTGGGTTCCAACAACCCGGACGGCGTGGATATCAAGAAGCACAAGGACGAAAATGGCGTGCCGCTGGACGGCATTCCTTTCCACCCTTACTACACCGTCAAGGATATCGTCGGCGTCGTGGTGTTCCTGTTTGTCTTCTGCTCGATTGTGTTCTTCTTCCCCGAAATGGGAGGGTACTTCCTCGAAAAGCCTAACTTCGAGGTGGCGAACGCGTTCAAGACGCCTGAGCATATCGCCCCGGTCTGGTACTTCACGCCTTTCTACGCAATCTTGCGCGCCATTCCCGACAAGCTCCTGGGCGTAATCGCCATGGGTGCGGCGATTGCGGTGCTGTTTGTGTTGCCCTGGCTTGACCGCAGCCCCGTCAAGTCGATGCGCTACAAAGGCTGGCTGAGCAAGATCTGGTTGCTGGTGTTCTGTGTGTCCTTCGTGATTCTGGGTGTGTTGGGCGTTCTGGCGCCAACCCCGGCTCGTACGTTGTTGTCGCAGGTGTGTACCTTCCTGTACTTCGCCTACTTCATTCTGATGCCGTTTTATACCCGGCTCGAGAAGACCAAACCGGTTCCAGAAAGGGTGACTGGCTGATGAAAAAGCTATTTGCTGTATTGATTCTTGCGGCTCTGCCAGTCCTGTCGTTTGCTGCCGAACATGGCGCGGAACTGGAAAGCGTCGATATCGACGTGTCTGATAAAGCGGCCATGCAGGACGGTGCGCGGACCTTCGCCAACTATTGCATGGGCTGCCACAGCGCCAAGTTCCAGCGCTATGAGCGCGTTGCGGACGACCTGGGCATTCCTCATGAGCTGATGCTGGAAAAACTGGTGTTCACTGGCGCCAAGATCGGCGATCACATGAGCATTGGCATGCAGTCCAACGATGCCAAGGCCTGGTTTGGGGCGGCACCGCCGGATCTGACGCTGGTTGCGCGGGTGCGTGGCACGGACTGGCTCTACGGTTATCTGCGTTCGTTCTATGAAGATCCGGCGCGCCCATGGGGCGTGAACAACAAGGTCTTCCCGAATGTCGGCATGCCGAACGTGTTGGTGGGGCTGCAGGGGCGTCAGGTTGTAGGCTGCAAGCAAGTGCAGGTCGTGGAAGATGGCAAGAAGCAATACGACCCGCTGACCGGCTCGCCGCTGACTCATGAGGCCTGTGATCAGCTGACCATCGTGCCGAAAACCGGCAGTCTGAACGAAGAGCAGTTCGACGAGAAGGTCAAGAATCTCGTGACCTTCCTCGCCTATTCGGCGAACCCGGTGAAGCTGCAGCATCAGCGTATCGGCACCTACGTGCTGCTCTATCTGGCGTTTTTCTTCGTGTTCGCCTACCTGCTCAAACGCGAGTACTGGAAAGATATTCATCACTGATTATTGCACCACTGACTGTCGACGAAACGCGCCCTCGGGCGCCTCTTTCAGGTAGTGAGCGCGGGGCGGGTATAGTAGCGACGGCAAAGATTGCAGAATTTACATTGCGTAAATGAGCTATCTTGTCGCCCGCGACGACCACCAGCTTCAAAAGCGGTCGTTATCGGAGGCGCCTCAGGGCGCGTTCGTTTTTTTTGTATTCGATAAATTCAACAAGCGAGGAGGACCGCCATGGGCGTGACCAACCGGTTGGCCTGTTACTCCGACCCCGCCGACCACTATTCCCATCGCGTGCGCATAGTGCTCGCCGAGAAAGGTGTCAGCGCCGAGATCATTGATGTTGTTGCGGGTCGTCATCCGCCGAAGTTGATCGAGGTGAATCCGTACGGCAGCGTGCCGACCCTGGTCGATCGTGACCTGGCGTTGTACGAGTCGACGGTGGTAATGGAATATCTGGATGAGCGTTATCCGCATCCACCCCTGTTGCCGGTTTATCCGGTGGCGCGTGCCAACAGTCGGTTGCTGATCCATCGGATCCAGCGTGACTGGTGCGCACTGGTGGATCTGATTCTGGATCCGCGCAGCAAAGAAACTGCTCGCGTTGTGGCCCGTAAAGAGTTGCGCGAAAGCCTGACCGGGGTTTCGCCGTTGTTCGCGGAAAAAGCTTTTTTCCTGAGTGACGAGCAAAGTCTGGTTGATTGCTGTCTATTGCCCATACTCTGGCGTTTACCCGTCCTGGGTATCGAGTTGCCGCGGCCTGCCAAGCCGTTGCTTGATTATATGGAGCGCCAGTTTGCGCGCGAGGCATTTCAGGCGAGCCTGTCTGGTGTCGAGCGTGACATGCGCTAAGGCTTAAGGAGCCGTTGATGAACTCCAGTCGCCCTTATCTGATTCGTGCTCTTTATGAGTGGATCGTCGATAACGATTGCACCCCGCACATGCTGGTCAATGCGGAATACCCATCGGTTCAGGTCCCTCAGGGCTTTGCCAACGATGGGCAGATTGTCCTGAACGTTTCACCCTCCGCTGTGCGTCATTTGCACATGGATAACGAAGCGGTCAGCTTTGAGGGTCGCTTCGGCGGCGTGCCGCACACCCTGTACGTCCCTGTGGCGGCGATTCTGGGCATTTACGCCCGGGAGAACGGCCAAGGTATGGTTTTCGACCTGGAGCCTCCCTTTGAGGATGATGACGAGATCGAGCAGGATGATGACAGTCCGCCACCGGATACAGAGCCGCCGCGTCCCAGCGGTCGGCCGAGCCTGAAAGTGGTGAAATAAAAAAAGGCGATCCCTCGGGATCGCCTTTTTCATGGAAGCCGCCTTCCCGGACAAGTCCGGTCCTACCGGTTCTCTACAAACCGGTAGGAGGGGACTTGTCACCGAATGCTCATCCCGCCTCGGCTAAAAATGCAGCAGATATCAGTCGATGTACTCAAACAGCTTCACGATCTTCTGCACGCCGGATACGCCCTGCACCAGATTGGTCGCCTGCGTGGCTTCCTGCTGGGTCAGCAGGCCGAGCAGGTAGACGATGCCGTTCTCGGTGATGACTTTGATTCGCGTGCCGGGAATCGAGCTATCGGCGAGCATCTGGCTCTTGATCTTGGTGGTCAGCCAGGCATCGTTGTTGCGCGCCAGCAATGAGGACGGGCCCATCACCTGGATTTCGTTGTTGACCTTCTTGACCTTCTGCACGGCGGCAGCGGCCTGTTCGGCCATCTGCTTGAGGTCGGCGCGCGGCGTCTGGCCAGCCAGCAGCACGATGCCGTTGAAGCTGGACACGACGATATGCGAATTCTGATCCAGATCAGGGCTGGCCTTGGCGACGTTGACCGCGACTTTGGTTTCGATCAGGGAGTCGTCGATTTTGCTGCCGAAGGTGCGCGTGCCACGATCATCTTCGATGGGTTTTTCGCGACTGGCATTGATTACCGAGCTGCATCCGCTGAGGCCAAGGCACAGGGTCAGAGCCAGCAGGCTGAGGCGATTAAGGGTCATTCTTCACTCCCGAACAGTTGGCTGTCGATCAGATCGCATAGGCAATGGATCGCCAGCAGGTGGACTTCCTGAATTCGTGCGGTGACTTTTGCCGGTACGCGGATTTCCACGTCCTCCGGCAAGAGCAGCGAGGCCATGCCGCCGCCATCGCGTCCCGTCAATGCTACGACAATCATTTCGCGATCATGTGCGGCCTGGATGGCTTGAATTATGTTCGCCGAGTTGCCGCTGGTGGAAATCGCCAGCAACACATCGCCCGGCTGGCCCAGTGCGCGGATCTGTTTGGAGAAGATCTCGTTGTAGCTGTAGTCATTGGCAATCGAGGTGATGGTCGAGGTATCGGTGGTCAATGCAATCGCCGGCAGGCTCGGGCGCTCACGCTCGAATCGATTGAGCAGCTCGGATGAAAAGTGCTGAGCGTCACCCGCCGAGCCGCCATTGCCGCAAGAAAGCATTTTGCCTTCGTTGAGCAGGGCATTGACCATCACCTGGCTAGCTTGCTCGATGTAGGGTGCAAGGACTTCCATCGCCTGTTGCTTGGTATCGATGCTGGCCTGAAAAAGCTGGCGAATTCGGGATTGCATGTCCATCTGGGTGACCTTAATTAGAGCGTATGGCGGCTGGTCGGGCGCTGACCAGAAGATTCTGGAGGCTTCCCGGCACACATCTGTGCAGCCCGCAAATCGAAGAGCGAAATCGGTATTGGGTGTGCGGTACGTGTTTCAGGATCGGCATAGCGGACCTTGCCACTCAGCTGTCGAAAGCGCTTTTAAGCCAGTTCAGAGGAGTGCTGGAGCCCGGTTGTCCCTCGATGGCCACCACGTCGAAACGGCAAGGGGCATCCGCCCAGCGAGTGTTGTCCTGCAAAAACAGCTGCGCCGCCAGAATGACTTTTTGCTGCTTGCGAAAATCCACGCTGTGCAACGCTCCGCCCCAGCCGGAATGGCGCCGGTAGCGAACTTCGACGAATACTACTGTATCTCCGTCGAGCATGACCAGATCGAGCTCGCCACGTTTACATAACCAGTTTTGTGCAATCAGCTGCATTCCCTGCTGCTGTAAATACAGCAGGGCGCTGGCCTCAGCCTCGCGCCCTGCTTGTTTACCGGTGCCGCCTGGCATCAGGGGGCAGTGTCCGGCAGGCGCTGGATCTTGCCATCAACGAACTCGGCCCAAGGCAATTGACGTTCGATACGACGCGCCGGGTTCATGCTCAGGCTGCCGGAGAGGCCATCAATGCGGCTTTCAGGCAGTGTCTTGAGTTGGCCCAGGCGCGGCGCCAGGCGATAAGCGTCGACACCCATGGCGTAAAGACGGCCCAGGCTGCCAGCAGCCTGCGGCCATTGGGCGATGACTTGCTGACGCAGCGGGTCATTGGCGTTGAGCAACCAAGGGGTTTCACAGAAGCGCACGCCGTTGAGGTCCATGTACTGCGCCTGATCGTTGCTGTTGGTGAACAGGTGCGAAGTGGCGTAGACCGGAACGTCGCCAGCGTACTGGAAGACCATGGTCGGCTTGATCTGCTGGGCCTGTTGCGGCGTGGCGGCAAGGAACATGAAATCAATGTCCTGGCGGCGCGACGGTTGCGCGGCGACGTCGGCACCTACTGTGCTTTGCAGGCGTTTGGCGCGACCTTCGCTATTGCGCAGCTGGAACAGTTCGGCGACTTGCTGGGCCAGCGCGACCGGCTGATCGACGTGTTCGGCAGCAATCAATGTGCCGCCCTTGGCTTGCCAGCTCTGACGGAAGGCGTCCAGGACGCGGTCACCCCATTCGCCTTTAGGCACCATGGCGACAGCGCTGCGCTTGCCATCAGCCCAGGCACGACGCGCCACTTCACGGGCTTCGTCTTCTGCGGAAAGGCCAAACTGGAACAGCTGCGGCGGGCCTTCAGCACCGGCGTCGCTGTAATTCAGCGCCAGGGTGGTGATCGGCAACTGCTCGCGACCATTGAGTTGCTTGACCAGTGGTTTTTCCAGCGGGCCGACCACCAGCTGCACGCCAGCCGCTTTGGCCTGGCGATAAAACTCGTCCATGGATGTCAGGCGCGAGCTATCGAAGACTTGAATCGAAGGCGGGTTCTGACCGGCTTGCTGCGCCTGGTAATGCGCGGCCATGAAACCTTCGCGCAAGGCCTTGGCAACCGCAGCCAGCGGGCCTTCCTGAGGCAGCAGCAGGGCGATTTTGGTCAGCGGTTCGCTGGTCAAGGCGCGCAGTTGTGCCAGTGTGGCTGGCAATTGAACGGCCGCCGGGTGTTTCGGATTCTGTGCTTTCCAGCTGTCGATGGCCGCCTGTTGCTGTTCCAGCGTGCCGGCACCTTTGACAGCGCGCGCCAGGCTCAGCCAGCCACCTACGTCATCGTTCGCAGTGCTTTGCAGCTGTTCAGGTGGCAGTGCGGCAACCAATGCCCAGATGGCATCGTTGTTGGCGCTCAGCTCCGCGCCTTGCAGCAGCGGGCCGACGAAGACGCGTTCACTGATCGCGGCCATGGTCTGGCCGTCAGCTTCCAGAGCCCGGGCCCGAACGGTGTGGGTGCGCACTTGCTGCTCGACGGACAATTCGCCAAGGCGTTGCAGGCTTGGATGGTTCAGCGCGGTCAGCGCAGCTTTGGGCTGGTTGCGGCCCATCGCCAGTTCAGCGGCCAAGGTGCTGGCGTAAACCTGCTGGCCTGGCTTGAGCAGATCCAGCTGCACTTGCGCAAGAATCTGCGCCGCGCGACCTGGATCATTCTGCCGGCTGGCCAGATCCGCGGCGCTGAGTCTCAGCAAGGCAGCCTGGTCCGGAGTTTTCGCCTGTGCAGCCTGGTCGAGCAATTGCTCGATACTGGCATCAGGGGTACGTGGAAGTTCGCCAAGGCTGGACGAAGGCGAGCTGGCACAAGCCGCCAACAGGGCAGCGAGGCAGAGGGCAGAGAACAGCCGCAGGCAAGCGATCATGTGTATGTTCCTGATACTCGAGCAAATTAGCGGGGAATTGTACCCAAGCGCTGGCAAGGGTGCGACGTCGAAGGCGTTAAAGCGGTGATATAGATTGCCGAACGGGCTTTTTAACAGCCAAAGCGGCGGATGTGCAGGTGTTGAAATAGCGAATCGCGATGCATCTCATTAATTTTCCGTCCTTTTTCAGGTTCTTCCTTGAGCACGCTACCCATGCAGTGGAGTCGTAGTCTGTACAATGCGGACTCTTCACCCATCACGGGTAACCAAATGAGGTCTGCGCTTTGACTGCTGACGTTGCTTCGAATTCCGCTGCTGGCTCGCTTTATGTAGTGGCCACGCCTATCGGCAATCTGGATGACATGAGCGTGCGGGCGTTGAAGGTGTTGCGCGACGTCGCCCTGATCGCTGCCGAAGATACGCGTCATTCATTGCGACTGATGCAGCACTTCGGCATTCCGACGCCGCTGGCTGCCTGCCACGAGCATAACGAACGCGATGAGGGCAGTCGCTTCATCGCTCGTTTGCTGGCGGGCGATGACGTCGCGCTGATTTCCGATGCCGGCACGCCGTTGATCTCCGATCCGGGTTATCACCTGGTTCGTCAGGCGCGAGCGGCTGGCATCAAGGTAGTTCCGGTGCCCGGCGCCTGTGCATTGATTGCGGCGTTGTCGGCGGCAGGTTTGCCGTCAGATCGCTTTATCTTCGAAGGATTCCTGCCCGCCAAGGCGGTAGGTCGCAGGGCGCGCCTGGAATTGCTCAAGGAAGAACCGCGCACGCTGATCTTCTACGAAGCGCCGCACCGGATTCTTGAGTGCCTGCAGGATCTTGAGCTGGTATTCGGCCCGGAGCGTCCGGCATTGCTGGCCCGTGAGCTGACGAAAACGTTTGAAACCCTCAAAGGCCTGCCGTTGTCGCAATTGCGGGCATTCGTGGAAGGCGACAGCAATCAGCAGCGCGGCGAGTGCGTGGTGTTGGTCGCTGGCTGGAGCGAACCCGAAGGTGAGGACGTGATCGGCACTGAGGCGCGGCGGATTCTGGATCTGTTGCTGCAGGAAATGCCGCTCAAGCGGGCCGCAGCACTGGCGGCGGAAATTACCGGTGTGCGCAAGAACCTGCTTTATCAGGTGGCGCTGGACAAGCAAAAAGGCGAGTAGGGCGTGTCATGCGGCGCTAAGTGATTGAGCTTCGGACGTTTTAAAGCTTGTTCTCGGGCATCCGTGTCGTTAACCTTGGCGGCGGAGAGTCGATTGGACAGTCGCTGCCTCTTATTGTTCGCAATTAAGGGGGGGAGGAAAGTCCGGGCTCCATAGGGCGGAGTGCCAGGTAACACCTGGGAGGCGCGAGCCTACGGAAAGTGCCACAGAAAATAACCGCCTAAGCACTTCGGTGCCGGTAAGGGTGAAAAGGTGCGGTAAGAGCGCACCGCGCGTCTGGCAACAGTTCGTGGCAAGGTAAACCCCACTCGGAGCAAGACCAAATAGGGTTCCTAGGCGTGGCCCGCGCTGGAACCGGGTAGGTTGCTAAAGACGTCCGGTGACGGCCGTCGTAGAGGAATGACTGTCCTCGACAGAACCCGGCTTACAGATCGGCTCTCCACCTTTTCCCCCCTTGTGCGTTTCAGCCGCACAACACCCCTCGTAATACCGAAAAAATCTTAAACTTAATAAAACACATTAACTTCTGCGCGTAGCCCCTTGGGCTGTGTCGGAAATATCTGAAAGAACCTTCGCAAAATTACCGCTTCTCATCCGAAACCACTCCTAAATCTCAGTAATGTAAGGGTTTTCCTTAGGACCGTGCCTTGACGGTGTGGTGGGCGCGTTCCTATAGTGTGCACAAGTGGCAGAAAGTGGCACGAAGTGGGTTTTTTCAGCGCAAAAAGTTAGTATTTGGAGAATGCGCCTGTGTTTCGTGGTGCCAACGCAATCAATCTCGATGCAAAGGGCCGTCTCGCTATGCCGAGTCGGTACCGTGACGAGTTGGATTCGCGTAGCGCCGGGCAATTGATCGTAACCATTGACGCTGTTGACCCTTGCCTATGTCTGTACCCGCTTTCTGAATGGGAACTGATTGAAGCCAAGTTGCGAGATCTCGCGACGTTTCGCGAGGAAAACCGGCGTCTTCAAAGGCTTTTGATCGGTAACGCTGTCGATCTGGAACTTGATGGCAGTGGGCGTTTTCTGGTGCCGCCACGTCTTCGCGATTATGCCAAGTTGGATAAACGCGTGATGTTAGTTGGCCAGCTCAATAAGTTTCAATTGTGGGACGAGGACGCCTGGAACGCTCTTGCTGATGCGGATCTGGCGGCCATTCAAAAACCTGGCGCGATGCCTGATGAATTACGTGACCTGATCCTGTGACTATGACTAGCGGCTTTACCCACATCACCGTACTGCTCGAAGAAGCCGTCGAGGCTCTCGCGGTGCGCGCCGATGGCTGCTATCTGGACGGAACCTTCGGGCGTGGCGGACATAGCCGCCTCATATTGCAGAAGCTGGGGCCTGATGGCCGATTGCTAGGGTTCGACAAAGATCCCCAGGCAATTGCCACCGGGCAATCGCTAGCGGCCGAAGACGGCCGCTTTGTTATTGTGCAGCGCAGCTTTGCCGAACTGGGTTCCGAGGCTCAAAGTCGCGGGATTCAGGGCAAAGTCAGCGGCGTTCTGCTCGACCTGGGCGTGTCCTCGCCGCAGCTGGATGATCCTGAGCGCGGCTTCAGTTTCATGAACGACGGCCCCTTGGACATGCGCATGGACCCGACTCGCGGCGTCAGTGCTGCCGAGTTCATCGCCACCGCGCCGGTCGAAGAAATCGCCCGCGTCTTCAAGGAATATGGCGAAGAGCGTTTCTCCAAGCGCATGGCGGCTGCAGTCGTCGCGCGCCGTGAAGTGCAACCTTTCGAGCGCACGGCCGATCTGGCCGAAGTGCTCAAGGTCGCCAATCCGGCCTGGGAGAAGGGCAAGAATCCTGCGACGCGCGCCTTTCAGGGGCTGCGCATCCATGTAAACAACGAATTGGGCGATCTTGAAGCCGGCCTCGAAGCCGCGCTCGACGTGCTGGAAATCGGCGGGCGTCTGGTGGTGATCAGCTTCCATTCCCTGGAGGATCGCATCGTCAAGCTGTTCATGCGCAAGCTCGCCAAGGGCGAAGCCGACAACATGCCGCGTGACTTGCCGATCCAGTTCAAGGCGTTCGATCCGAAAATCAAGATTCACGGCAAGGCGCAATTCGCCTCCGATGTCGAGACCAAGGCCAATCCGCGCTCGCGCAGCGCTGTCATGCGTGTCGCGGAGAAGCTCAAGTGAGCCGGCTGTTCCTCAAGCCTCTTCCAGGCGGCAGTTTCTTCATGCTGCTGTTGTTCATCGCCGTCCTGGTTTCGGCGATCGGCGTGTCGTACAGCGCCCACTGGAATCGCCAGTTGCTCAACTCCCTCTATTCCGAACTCAGCGTGCGTGACAAGGCGCAGGCGGAATGGGGTCGTCTTATCCTTGAACAAAGCACCTGGACCGCCCATAGCCGCATCGAAACCCTGGCGTCAGAACAGCTGAAAATGCGCATCCCGAGTGCCGCCGAAGTTCGAATGGTGGCGCCATGATGAAGCTGGAGGGGGCTCTGTATCCGTGGCGTTTCCGCGTGGTGGTGGGCCTGCTCGTCATTCTGGTGCTCGCCATCTGCTGGCGCATCATCGACCTGCAAGTCGTGGATCACACGTTCCTCAAGGAGCAGGGCGATGCGCGCAGTGTTCGCCACATCCCGATTCCTGCGCACCGTGGCCTGATTACCGACCGTAACGGCGAGCCTTTGGCCGTCAGTACGCCGGTCACCACGCTGTGGGCCAATCCCAAGGAAATGCAACTGGACAAGGCCAAATGGCCAGCTCTGGCTAACGCGCTGGGGCAGGACGTCAAGGCACTGACCGAACGTCTTGATTCCCAGGCTTCCAAGGAATTCATCTATCTGGTTCGCGGCTTGACTCCGGAGCAGGGCCAGTCGGTTCTGGACCTGAAAGTCCCCGGCGTATACGGCATCGAAGAGTTCCGCCGGTTTTATCCGGCGGGGGACGTGACCGCGCACATGGTTGGCTTTACCGACCTCGACGATCATGGTCGCGAAGGTGTCGAGCTGGCCTATGACGACTGGCTTGCCGGCGTGCCCGGCAAACGACAAGTCATCAAGGATCGGCGCGGACGACTGATCAAGGATGTCCAGGTCACCAAAAACGCCAAGGCCGGAAAGACCTTGGCTTTGTCTATTGATCTGCGCCTGCAATACCTGGCAACCCGCGAGCTGCGCAACGCCATCGTCGAGAACGAAGCGAAGGCCGGCAGCATGGTGATCATGGACGTCAAGACCGGCGAAGTGCTGGCCATGGTCAACTCGCCGACCTACAACCCGAACAACCGCCGCACCATGGTACCCGCCGCCATGCGTAACCGGGCAATCATCGATGTGTTCGAGCCGGGCTCGACCATGAAGCCGATCTCCATGACCGCCGCGCTCGACAGCGGCCGCTGGAAACCCACCGACAAGGTCGAGGTTTATCCCGGCACGTTGCAGATCGGCAAATACACCATTCGTGACGTGACCAAGACCGAAGGCCCGATCCTCGACCTGACCGGCATCCTGATCAACTCCAGTAACGTCGGCATGAGTAAAGTGGCGTTCGACGTGGGCGGCGAAGCGATTTTCCGCGCCATGCAGCGCGTTGGCCTCGGCCAGTACACTGGTCTGGGTTTCCCCGGCGAGCGCGTCGGCAACCTGCCTAACTATCGCGAATGGCGCAAAGCCGAGACGGCGACCTTGTCTTACGGCTACGGCCTGTCGGTGACCGCGTTGCAACTGGTTCACGCCTACGCCGCGCTGGCCAATAATGGCCGCATCGTGCCGCTGACCATTCTGAAAAGCGACGCGGCGCCGACTTCGGTTCAGGCGATTCCCGAAGCTACCGCAAAAACCTTGCAAGGCATGTTGCAACAAGTGATCGAGGACCCGCGTGGCGTGTATCGCGCGCGTGTGCCGTCCTACCACGTTGCAGGCAAGAGCGGTACAGCACGTAAGACGTCGGTGGGCACCAAGGGTTACGCCGAAAACTCCTACCGTTCGCTGTTCGCCGGTTTCGGACCGATGAGCAATCCGCGCTACGCCATCGTTGTGGTCATCGACGAGCCGAGCAAGGGCGGTTATTACGGCGGTCTGGTTTCCGCGCCGGTATTCAGCAAAGTGATGTCCGGCACCTTGCGCCTGATGAACGTCACGCCCGATAACCTCGTTGCCACGCCGCCCGAACAAGTCAATGCAGCACCCGTCGTAAAAGGAGGGCGTGGTTGATGTCTTCCAGCCTGAACAAGATTTTTGCCCATGCCGACCGCGATCTGATGATTCGCGAGTTGACCCTCGACAGCCGTAACGTGCGCGGCGGCGATCTGTTCCTCGCCGTGCCGGGTGGCAAGTTCGACGGTCGCGATCACATCGCCGACGCCTTGAAGCGCGGCGCAGCGGCTGTCGCCTACGAAGTTGAAGGCGCTACGGTTCTGCCGATCACCGATGTGCCACTGATTCCGGTCAAAGGCCTCGCGGCGCAGCTATCGGATATCGCCGGACGTTTCTATGGCGATCCGAGTCGCAGCCTGAATCTGGTTGGCGTCACCGGCACCAACGGCAAGACCAGCGTTACCCAGCTGGTCGCCCATGCGCTGGACCTGCTCGGTCAACATTGCGGCATCGTCGGCACACTGGGCACCGGCTTTTACGGCGCTCTGCAAAGTGGCCGCCATACCACGCCGGACCCGATTGCCGTGCAGGCGACGCTGACTGATCTGAAGAAAGCCGGCGCGCGCGCGGTGGCCATGGAAGTTTCTTCCCACGGTCTGGATCAGGGTCGCGCCACAGCGCTGGCCTTTGATGTCGCCGTGCTGACCAACCTGTCCCGGGATCATCTGGATTATCACGGCACCATGCAGGCCTATGGCGAGGCCAAGGCCAAGCTGTTTGCCTGGTCCGACCTGCGTTGCCGGGTGTTGAACCTGGACGACGATTTCGGACGCAAGCTGGCGGCGGACAAACATGAGTCGCGCCTCATCACCTACAGCCTCGAAGACTCCAGCGCTTACCTGTATTGCCGGGAAGCGCGCTTCGACGACGACGGCGTGCGCGCCACACTGGTGACGCCGCAAGGCGAACATCTGTTGCGCAGCAGCTTGTTGGGCCGCTTCAACCTGAGCAACGTGCTGGCTGCGGTCGGTGCATTGCTGGGTCTGGATTACGCCCTGGACGAAATTCTCAACGTGCTGCCCAAGCTCGAAGGGCCGATTGGCCGCATGCAGCGTTTGGGCGGCGGTGCCAAGCCGTTGGTGGTGGTCGATTACGCCCACACGCCTGACGCGCTGGAAAAAGTTCTCACTGCATTGCGCCCGCACGCCAAAGGCCGTCTGTTGTGCCTGTTCGGTTGCGGCGGTGATCGCGATCGCGGCAAGCGTCCGTTGATGGCCGAAGTGGTCGAGCGTCTGGCCGACAGCGTGCTGGTCACCGACGACAACCCGCGCAGCGAAGCGCCAAGCCAGATTTTCGCCGACATTCGCGCGGGTTTTGTCCACGTCGATAACGTGCGCTTCGTTGAAGGTCGCGGCCCGGCCATCAGTGAAATCATCGCCAGCGCCAAAGCCGACGATGTGATCGTGCTGGCTGGCAAAGGCCACGAGGACTATCAGGAAATCCACGGCCAGCGTCTGGCATTTTCCGACCTGGAAGAAGCCGCCAAAGCGCTGGCTGTCTGGGAGGCCGCCCATGCTTAAGCCACTTTCATTTAATGAAGTGATCACAGCCCTCGACGCCCGTCAGGTTGGCGGCGATTGCACGTTCGACGGCGTCAGCATCGACAGCCGCGCGATTGTGCCGGGTCAGCTGTTTGTGGCGTTGACCGGTCCGCGCTTCGACGGGCACGACTATCTGGATCAAGTCGCCGCCAAAGGTGCCGTTGGCGCCTTGGTCGAGCGCGAAGTCGCCAGCTCGACATTGCCGCAACTCATCGTGGTGGATACCCGCAAGGCCCTGGCGCAATTGGGTGCCATGAACCGCAACGCGTTTGTCGACAAGCCAGTGGCGGCGATCACCGGTTCCAGCGGCAAGACCACCGTCAAAGAGATGCTCGCCAGCATCCTGCGCACCCGTGGGCCGGTACTGGCGACGCGGGGCAATCTGAATAACGAACTGGGCGTGCCGCTGACCTTGCTCGAACTGGCCCCGCAATACGCGGCGGCCGTGATCGAACTGGGCGCATCGCGTCTGGGCGAAATTGCGTTCACTGTCAGCCTGACCAAGCCACATGTCGCGCTGATCACCAACGCAGGCACCGCCCATGTCGGCGAGTTTGGCGGGCCGGACAAGATCGTCGAGGCCAAGGGCGAGATTCTCGAAGGGCTCGATAATTTCGGTATTGCCGTACTCAATAAAGAAGACAAGGCGTTCCCGATCTGGAGCGCCCGCGCCGGCAATCGTCAGGTGCTCAGCTTCGCGGTCGCTGATGCATCGGCCGACTTCCATGCACAAGATCTCAAACTGGACGCTCGTGGCTGCCCGGGTTTCACCCTGCAAAGCCCCTTGGGTTCGGCGCGGGTGCAGCTCAATCTGCTCGGCGTGCACAACGTCGGCAACGCTTTGGCTGCTGCCGCTGCGGCGCATGCACTGGGCGTCACGCTGGACGGGATCGTCGTTGGCCTCAATACCGTGCAGCCCGTCAAAGGCCGCACTGTTGCGCAAATTGCTCCAAATGGCGTGCGGGTCATTGATGACACCTACAACGCCAATCCGACGTCGGTGAACGCCGCCGTAGACATCCTCACCGGTTTTGCCGGCCGTACCGTGCTGGTACTCGGCGACATCGGTGAGCTGGGCGACTGGGCCGAACAAGGTCATCGCGATGTCGGCGCTTACGCTGCAGGCAAAGTGTCAGCACTTTATGCCGTTGGTCCGTTGATGGTTCACGCCGTCAACGCGTTCGGCGAGCATGCGCGCCATTTTGCCAATCAGACCGACCTGATCGCTGCGCTGGGCGCCGAGCAGGACACTCAAACCACTATCTTGATCAAAGGCTCGCGTAGCGCGGCGATGGAAAACGTCGTCGCCGCGCTGTGCGGTTCTAGCCTGGAGAAACATTAATGCTGCTGCTGCTGGCCGAGTATCTGCAACAGTTCCACAAAGGCTTCGCGGTCTTTCAATACCTGACCCTGCGCGGGATTCTCGGCGTGCTCACTGCATTGTCGCTTTCCCTGTGCCTTGGCCCATGGATGATCCGCACCTTGCAGCTTCGGCAAATCGGCCAGTCCGTGCGCAATGACGGCCCGCAATCGCACCTGTCCAAATCCGGCACGCCGACCATGGGGGGCGCGCTGATTCTGTCGTCCATCGCCATCAGTACGCTGCTCTGGGCGGACCTGGCCAATCGGTATGTCTGGGTGGTGCTGATCGTGACGCTGTTGTTCGGCGGCATTGGCTGGATCGACGATTACCGCAAAGTCATCGAGAAGAACTCCAAAGGCTTGCCGAGCCGCTGGAAGTATTTCTGGCAGTCGGTGTTCGGGTTGTGTGCGGCGATCTTTCTTTATATTACCGCGCCGTCGGCAGTGGAAACCACGCTGATCATCCCGATGTTCAAGGACGCGAGTATCGCGCTGGGCATCGGCTTCGTGGTCCTGACTTACTTTGTCATCGTCGGCTCCAGCAACGCGGTCAACCTGACCGATGGCCTGGACGGCCTGGCGATTCTGCCGACCGTGCTGGTTGGCGGCGCGCTGGGCATCTTCTGCTACCTGTCCGGTAACGTGAAATTCGCTGAATACCTGCTGATCCCGTACGTGCCGGGCGCCGGTGAGCTGATTGTGTTCTGTGGCGCGCTGATTGGCGCCGGGCTCGGATTTCTCTGGTTCAACACCTATCCGGCCCAAGTGTTCATGGGCGACGTCGGCGCGCTGGCGCTCGGCGCGGCGTTGGGCACCATTGCGGTCATCGTCCGGCAGGAAATCGTCCTGTTCATCATGGGCGGTGTGTTCGTGATGGAAACCCTTTCAGTCGTCATTCAGGTTGCGTCCTTTAAGTTGACCGGTCGTCGCGTGTTCCGCATGGCGCCGATCCATCACCACTTTGAACTCAAGGGCTGGCCCGAGCCGCGCGTGATCGTCCGTTTCTGGATCATCACCGTGATTCTCGTGTTGGTCGGCCTTGCCACGCTGAAACTGAGGTAGAACGAGTGTCTCTAATCGCTTCCGACCACTTCCGCATCATTGTCGGCCTCGGCAAGAGCGGCATGTCCCTGGTTCGCTTCCTCGCGAACCGGGGCGTGTCGTTTGCCGTGGCTGACACGCGGGAGAATCCGCCGGAACTGGCGACCTTGCGTCGGGACTATCCTCAGGTCGAAGTGCGCTGCGGCGAGCTGGACGTTGAATTTCTCTGCCGCGCCGACGAGCTCTACGTGAGCCCCGGTCTGGCCCTGGCGACGCCTGCGTTGCAGCAAGCCGCTGCACGCGGCGTGAAACTGTCTGGCGATATCGAGCTGTTCGCGCGTCACGCCAAAGCACCGATCATCGCGATTACCGGTTCCAACGCGAAAAGCACCGTCACCACCCTGGTGGGCGAGATGGCTGTGGCGGCAGGCAAGCGCGTCGCCGTCGGCGGCAATCTCGGCACCCCAGCGCTGGATCTGCTCAGCGACGACGTCGAGTTGTACGTGATGGAGCTGTCGAGCTTCCAGCTGGAAACCACTGATCAGCTCGGCGCCGAAGTGGCGACCGTGTTGAACATCAGCGAAGACCACATGGACCGTTACAGCGGCCTGCCGGCTTATCACCTCGCCAAGCACCGGGTGTTCCGTGGCGCGCGGCAAGTGGTGGTCAATCGTCAGGACGTGTTGACCCGTCCGTTGATTGGCGAAGGCTTGCCATGCTGGACCTTCGGTCTGAACACACCTGATTTCCATGGCTTCGGTCTGCGCGAAGAGAATGGCGAGAAATACCTCGCGTTCCAGTTCGAGCTGTTGATGCCGGTACGCGAACTGAAAATTCGCGGCGCTCACAACCAGTCCAATGCCTTGGCGGCATTGGCGTTGGGGCATGCAGTCGGCTTGCCGATGGACGCGATGCTGAGCAGCCTGCGCACCTTCGGCGGCCTGGAACATCGCTGCCAGTGGGTTCGCGAACGTGAAGGCGTCAACTATTACAACGATTCCAAGGCCACCAACGTCGGCGCTGCCCTTGCGGCGATTGAAGGCCTCGGCGCGGATATCAGCGGCAAGCTGGTGCTGATTGCCGGTGGCGATGGCAAAGGTGCTGATTTCAGCGGCCTCGCTGCACCGATAGCTGCAAATTGCCGCGCTGTTGTTTTGCTGGGCCGCGATGCCGAACTGATCGCCCGAGTGCTGGGCGATAGCGTGCCGCTGATTCGTGCCCAATCGCTGGATGAAACCGTGCAGCGCTGCGCAGAAACCGCACAGCCCGGCGATGCCGTGTTGCTGTCGCCGGCCTGCGCCAGCTTTGACATGTTCAAGAATTACGAAGAGCGCGGTCAGCTGTTCGCGCAAGCCGTGAGGGACTTGTCATGATCTTTGGCGTAATCAAGCCGTATCCGTCGCCACTGATCAGTGGCCGTGGCATCGATGTCGACTTCCCGATGCTGGCCGGTTGCCTGGCACTGCTGGGCCTCGGTCTGGTGATGATCACCTCGGCTTCGTCCGAAGTGGCCGCAGTGCAGTCCGGCAACACCCTGTACATGATGACCCGCCACTTGATCTACATGATCATCGGCATCGGTGCCTGCGGCGTGACCATGATGATTCCGGTCGCCACCTGGCAACGTCTGGGCTGGCTGATGCTGCTTGGCGCGTTTGGCTTGCTGGTGATGGTGCTGATACCTGGGGTCGGGCGCGAGGTGAACGGTTCGATGCGCTGGATTGGCTTCGGCGCGTTCAACGTGCAGCCATCGGAAATTGCCAAGCTGTTCGTGGTGATCTTCCTCGCGGGCTATCTGATTCGTCGGCAGACCGAAGTGCGTGAAAGCTGGATGGGCTTCTTTAAGCCGTTCATCGTTTTGCTGCCGATGGCCGGCCTGTTGCTTATGGAACCGGACTTCGGTGCCACCGTGGTGATGATGGGGGCTGCGGCCGCCATGTTGTTCCTCGGCGGCGTCGGCCTGTTCCGCTTCAGTCTGATGGTGGCGCTGGCGGTGGGTGCGGTGTTCGTGCTCGTCCAGGCGCAGCCGTATCGTATGGCGCGTCTGATTACCTTCACCGACCCGTGGTCCGATCAGTTCGGCTCCGGCTACCAGTTGACCCAGGCGCTGATTGCCTTTGGTCGCGGCGAATGGCTGGGCGTAGGTCTGGGCAACAGCGTGCAGAAGCAGTTCTATCTGCCGGAAGCGCACACTGACTTCGTATTTTCCGTGCTGGCCGAAGAGCTGGGCGTGGTTGGCTCGCTGCTGACCGTCGGCCTGTTTCTGTTTGTCAGCATCCGGGCGATGTACATCGGCATGTGGGCCGAGCGCGCCAAGCAGTTCTTCGGTGCCTACGTGGCTTACGGCCTGGCGTTCCTGTGGATCGGCCAGATCCTGATCAATATCGGCGTGAACGTCGGCCTGCTGCCAACCAAAGGTCTGACCTTGCCGTTCCTCAGTTATGGCGGCAGCTCGCTGGTGATCTGCTGTGCGAGTCTGGGCTTGCTGCTGCGCATCGAGTGGGAGTCGCGCAACAACATGGGCAGCGAAGAAGCCGAGTTCAACGAGAGCGACTTCGCCGAGGAGCCGCCCCATGGACGCTAACGTGCTGATCATGGCCGGCGGAACCGGCGGACATGTGTTCCCGGCGTTGGCTTGCGCCCGTGAGTTCCAGGCGCGCGGCTATAAAGTGCATTGGCTCGGTACGCCGCGTGGCATCGAGAACGAACTCGTGCCGCAGGCCGGTTTCGCCCTGCACCTGATCAACGTGACCGGCCTGCGCGGCAAAGGCCGTTTGTCCTTGCTCAAGGCGCCATTGATGCTGATCAAGGCCTTGTTGCAGGCGCGCAAGATCGTGCGTGAGCTCAAACCTGTGTGCGTGGTGGGTTTCGGCGGTTATGTCACCGGTCCCGGCGGTCTCGCAGCAGCGCTGGCCAAAGTGCCGTTGATCGTTCACGAGCAGAACGCCGTGGCCGGCACCGCCAATCGCAGTCTGGCGTCGTTTGCCAGCCGCTTGTGCGAAGCGTTTCCGAATACCTTTCCCGCGTCCAGCAAACGTCGCACCACCGGCAATCCGGTGCGCGTCGAGCTGTTCCTGGAAACCCCGCGTCAGGCCTTGGCTGGGCGCCGTGCGCGTTTGCTGGTGCTGGGCGGCAGCCTGGGCGCCGAGCCGCTGAACAAATTGTTACCCGAGGCGCTGGCGCAAGTGCCTGCGGATGTGCGGCCCGAGGTGTTTCACCAGGCTGGCAAGAATCACGATGAAATCACCGCAGAGCGCTATCGCACTGCCGGTGTCGAGGCGCAAGTAGCGCCGTTCATTCAGGACATGGCTCAAGCGTATAGCTGGGCCGACCTGGTGGTCTGTCGCGCAGGCGCGCTGACCATCAGTGAACTGGCGGCGGCCGGACTGCCGTCGCTACTGGTGCCGTTGCCCCATGCGATCGACGACCACCAGTCCCGTAACGCCGACTATTTGGCCCTCGAAGGCGCTGCCTTCGTGATGCCACAAGCGACAACTGGTGTAGCCGAGATGGCGGCGCGCCTGAAAGAGGTTCTGATGCAACCCGAACAACTGAACAACATGGCGCGTACCGCTCGCCGACTGGCCAAGCCTGACGCAACCAACACCGTGGTCGATATCTGTCTGGAGGTGGCTCATGGTTGAAAATAAACGCGCGATGCCACAGCCGGAAATGCGCCGCATCCGTCGCATCCACTTCGTCGGGATTGGCGGCGTGGGCATGTGCGGGATCGCCGAGGTGTTGCTGAACCTGGGTTATGACGTCTCCGGCTCCGACCTCAAGTCGTCCCCGGTTACCGAACGCCTTGAATCGTTCGGCGCGCATATCTTTATTGGCCACCGTGCCGAAAACACCGTGGGCGCTGACGTGCTTGTGGTATCGAGTGCCGTCAACACCTCCAACCCGGAAGTGGCGACAGCCCTTGAGCGTCGCATTCCTGTGGTGCCGCGCGCCGAGATGCTCGCCGAGCTGATGCGTTATCGCCACGGCATCGCGGTCGCCGGTACTCACGGCAAGACCACCACCACCAGCCTGATCGCCTCGGTGTTCGCGGCCGGTGGCCTGGACCCGACGTTCGTTATCGGCGGCCGGTTGAACGCTGCCGGCACCAACGCCCAGTTGGGCACCAGCCGTTACCTGATCGCTGAAGCCGACGAAAGCGATGCGAGCTTCCTGCACCTGCAGCCGCTGGTTGCCGTGGTCACCAACATCGACGCCGATCACATGGCGACCTACGAAGGCGACTTCAACAAACTGAAGAAGACCTTCGTCGAGTTCCTGCATAACCTGCCGTTCTACGGTCTGGCGGTGGTGTGCATCGATGATCCGGTGGTGCGGGAAATCCTGCCGCTGGTCAAGCGTCCGACCCTGACTTACGGCTTCAGCGAAACCGCCGACGTGCGCGCCATCAATGTGCGTCAGGACGGCATGCTGACGTTCTTCACCGTGCTGCGTCGCGATCATGAGCCGCTGGATGTTTCGGTCAACATGCCGGGCAACCACAACGTGCTCAACTCGCTCGCAACCATTGCCATCGCCACCGACGAAGGCGTCAGCGATGAAGCCATCGTCCAGGGCCTGTCGGGCTTCCAGGGCGTGGGTCGGCGCTTCCAGGTATACGGCGAACTGCCGGTCGAGGGCGGCAACGTCATGCTGGTCGATGACTACGGCCACCACCCGCGTGAAGTCGCCGCAGTGATCAACGCCGTGCGCGGCGGCTGGCCAGATCGTCGACTGGTCATGGTTTACCAGCCGCATCGCTTCAGCCGCACCCGCGACCTGTACGACGATTTTGTCCAGGTGCTGACCGAGGCCAACGTCCTGTTGCTGATGGAAGTCTATCCGGCTGGCGAAGAACCCATTCCGGGTGCGGACAGCCGCAACCTGTGTCACAGCATCCGTCAACGCGGCCAGCTGGATCCGATCTACATCGAGCGTGGCGTTGAACTGGCGCCGCTGGTCAAGCCGCTGCTGCGTCCGGGCGACATCCTGCTTTGCCAGGGCGCCGGTGACATTGGCGGCCTTGCTCCGCAACTGCTGCGCAGCCCACTGTTCGTCGGTGCGGTCGTTGCGTCCACTGAAGGGAAGCTGAAATGACGGCCCTGACGCAATCGACACTGTTCAGCACGCTGGAGCCGAAAACCTTCGGCCGTGTCGCCGTGCTGTTCGGTGGCAAGAGCGCTGAGCGTGAAGTTTCGCTGAAGTCCGGTCAGGCGGTGCTGCATGCCCTGCAAAGCGCAGGCGTCGATGCGTTCGGCATCGATGTCGGCGACGATTTCCTGCAGCGTCTGGTCAGCGAGAAAATTGATCGCGCCTTCATTGTCCTGCACGGCCGTGGCGGCGAAGACGGCACCATGCAAGGTCTGCTGGAGTGTCTGGAAATCCCTTACACCGGCAGCGGTGTACTGGCTTCGGCACTGGCGATGGACAAGCTGCGCACCAAGCAGGTCTGGCAGAGCCTGGGCCTGCCGACGCCGCTGCATGCAGTACTGGGCAGCGAAGCGGATTGTATTTCAGCGGTCACGGAACTGGGCCTGCCTTTGATCGTCAAACCGGCTCATGAAGGTTCCAGTATCGGTATGGCCAAGGTGACCAGCGTCGACGAATTGATCGCCGCATGGAAATCCGCCAGCACCTACGATTCGCAAGTTTTGGTCGAGCAATGGATTCAAGGTCCGGAGTTCACCATCGCTACGCTGCGTGGCCAGGTTTTACCGCCGATTGGGCTGGGCACGCCGCACACTTTCTATGATTACGATGCCAAGTACATCGCGGACGATACGCAGTATCGGATCCCGTGCGGTCTCGAAGAAAGCAAGGAACAGGAACTCAAGCAACTGACAGCGCGTGCTTGCGAAGCCGTGGGCATTGCCGGCTGGGCGCGTACCGATGTGATGCAGGATGTGAACGGCAAGTTCTGGCTGCTGGAAGTCAATACCGTGCCGGGCATGACCGATCACAGTCTGGTGCCGATGGCTGCACGCGCGGCAGGTCTGGATTTCCAGCAACTGGTGTTGGCGATTCTCGCTGACAGTGTCCAGGCGCGAGGTTAAGCCATGAACGCGACGGCACGTCATCAGCCTCCAGCTCCCGGCCGCAAGCCGGTGCCGCGTGGTGCCAGTCGCATGGTGGCCAAGGAACCGCTGTCGGTGCGTCTGCCGAAAGCGAATTTCGGTTTTCTCAAGGTGCTGTTCTGGCCGGTGATGCTGGTGGTCCTGGGCTTTGGTACGTATGAGGCAGCGCAACGCTTGCTGCCTTATGCCGACCGGCCGATCACCAGGATCAACGTTCAGGGCGACCTGAGCTACATCAGTCAGCAGGCGGTGCAGCAGCGGATCGCGCCTTACGTGGCGGCGAGCTTCTTCACCATTGATCTGGCCGGCATGCGTTCGGAACTGGAACAGATGCCCTGGATCGCTCACGCCGAAGTGCGTCGCGTCTGGCCGGATCAAGTAGTGATCCGCCTTGAAGAACAGCTGCCGGTGGCGCGCTGGGGTGATGAAGCCTTGCTCAATAACCAGGGCCAGGCCTTTACCCCGCGCGAGCTGGCCAATTACGAACACCTTCCGCAGTTGTTTGGCCCGCAGCGGGCTCAACAGCAGGTGATGCAGCAGTACCAGGTTTTGAGTCAGATGTTGCGCCCGATGGGTTTCTCCATCGTCAGGCTGGAATTACGTGAACGTGGCAGCTGGTTTTTGACCACGGGCGCGGGCAGTGCCGGTCCCGGTATCGAGTTGTTGCTGGGACGCGACCACCTGGTGGAAAAAATGCGCCGCTTTATCGCCATTTACGAAAAAACGCTCAAAGAGCAGATCACGAATATTGCGCGCATCGACCTGCGCTATTCCAACGGCCTCGCCGTCGGATGGCGCGAGCCGGTAGCGACTCCGACGGACAAACCCGCCGTCGCGAAGAATTGATAAGAGGCAGGACCATGGCAAACGTGCAAAGCGGCAAAATGATCGTTGGCTTGGATATCGGTACCTCCAAGGTGGTGGCACTGGTAGGCGAAGTCGCGGCCGATGGCACGCTGGAAATCGTCGGTATCGGTACCCATCCGTCCCGCGGCCTGAAGAAAGGCGTGGTGGTGAATATCGAATCCACCGTGCAGTCGATCCAGCGCGCAGTGGAAGAGGCCCAGCTGATGGCCGGCTGCCGTATTCACTCGGCATTCGTCGGCGTGGCCGGCAGTCATATCCGCAGCCTGAATTCCCACGGCATCGTGGCGATTCGCGACCGTGAAGTCAGCTCTGCGGATCTGGAGCGAGTGCTCGACGCTGCCCAGGCCGTGGCGATTCCTGCCGACCAGCGCGTGCTGCACACCTTGCCGCAGGACTACGTGATCGATAACCAGGAAGGCGTCCGTGAGCCACTGGGTATGTCGGGCGTACGTCTGGAAGCCAAGGTCCACGTGGTGACCTGCGCCGTGAACGCTGCGCAGAACATCGAAAAATGCGTGCGTCGCTGCGGTCTGGAAATCGACGACATCATTCTGGAGCAACTGGCTTCGGCGTACTCGGTACTCACCGATGACGAGAAAGAGCTGGGCGTGTGCCTGGTGGACATCGGCGGCGGTACTTCCGATGTCGCGATCTTTACCGAAGGCGCGATTCGTCACACTGCCGTGATCCCGATTGCCGGCGATCAGGTGACCAACGACATCGCCATGGCGCTGCGCACACCGACGCAATACGCCGAAGAAATCAAGATTCGCTACGCCTGCGCCCTGGCCAAACTGGCTGGCGCTGGCGAGACCATCAAAGTGCCAAGCGTGGGCGATCGTCCACCGCGCGAACTGTCTCGTCAGGCACTGGCTGAAGTGGTCGAACCCCGCTACGACGAGCTGTTCACCCTGATTCAGGCTGAACTGCGTCGCAGCGGCTACGAAGATCTGATCCCGGCCGGCATCGTGCTGACCGGTGGTACCTCGAAGATGGAAGGCGCGGTCGAACTGGCCGAGGAAATCTTCCACATGCCGGTGCGCCTTGGCGTCCCGCATAGCGTCAAAGGGCTCGCCGATGTTGTGCGAAACCCCATTTATTCCACTGGTGTCGGGTTGTTGCTGTACGGGCTGCAAAAGCAGTCTGACGGTATTTCGCTTTCCGGCATCAGCAGTAGCGGTAATGGCTACGGAGATGAACCTAAGGCTCCAGTGCTTGAACGTATCAAGCGCTGGGTGCAGGGCAATTTCTAGGTTTCAAAAGCGGTAATGGCAGGCAGTGGGCACCAGGCACAAAACTAGAGAATGAAAGGAGAGGGAAAATGTTCGAACTCGTAGACAACGTCCCGCAAAGCCCGGTAATCAAAGTTATCGGCGTCGGCGGTGGTGGCGGCAACGCTGTCAACCACATGGTCAAGAGCAACATCGAAGGCGTGGAATTCATCTGCGCCAACACCGATGCTCAGGCACTTAAAAACATTGGTGCGCGTACCATCCTGCAACTGGGGACGGGCGTGACCAAAGGGCTCGGCGCTGGCGCCAACCCTGAAGTCGGCCGTCAGGCTGCACTGGAAGATCGTGAGCGCATTGCAGAAGTTCTGCAGGGCACCAACATGGTCTTCATCACCACGGGCATGGGCGGCGGTACCGGTACCGGTGCAGCGCCGATCATCGCTGAAGTGGCCAAGGAAATGGGCATCCTGACCGTTGCGGTCGTGACGCGTCCGTTCCCGTTCGAAGGCCGCAAGCGCATGCAGATCGCCGATGAAGGCATCCGCATGTTGTCCGAAAGCGTCGACTCGTTGATCACCATTCCCAACGAGAAGCTGCTGACCATCCTCGGTAAGGACGCCAGCCTGCTGTCGGCTTTCGCCAAGGCTGACGATGTACTGGCCGGTGCCGTTCGCGGTATCTCCGACATCATCAAGCGTCCGGGCATGATCAACGTCGACTTTGCCGACGTACGTACCGTGATGAGCGAAATGGGTATGGCGATGATGGGCACTGGCTGCGCCAGCGGTCCGAACCGTGCACGTGAAGCGACCGAAGCAGCCATTCGCAACCCGCTGCTCGAAGACGTGAACCTGCAAGGCGCACGCGGCATTCTGGTCAACATCACTGCCGGTCCTGACCTGTCTCTGGGTGAGTACTCGGACGTGGGTAGCATCATCGAAGCGTTCGCTTCCGAGCACGCCATGGTCAAGGTCGGTACTGTTATCGATCCGGACATGCGTGACGAGTTGCACGTGACTGTGGTTGCCACCGGCCTGGGCGCGAAAATCGAGAAGCCGATGAAGGTGATCGACAACACCCTGCAGACCACTCAGCAAGCCTCGGCTCAGCCTTCTGCGCGTCAGGAACTGCCGTCGGTGAACTACCGTGATCTGGACCGTCCTACCGTGATGCGCAATCAGGCTCACGCAGGCGCAACCGCAGCGGCGAAGATGAATCCGAACGATGACCTGGATTACCTGGACATCCCGGCTTTCCTGCGTCGTCAGGCTGATTGATGAAATGTATCAGGGGTATTAGGGTGATTGGTGTTCAGCAAAGGCCGGGTCTGCTATTATCGCCAGCCTTTGTTGATACCAGTTCGCAACTTGCGCTGAAGCGGCCAATGCCATGATTAAACAACGCACCCTGAAAAATATCATCCGTGCCACAGGCGTCGGCCTGCACTCGGGGGAAAAGGTTTACCTGACTCTCAAGCCTGCTCCTGTGAATACCGGTATCGTGTTTGTCCGTGCTGACCTCGATCCCGTCGTGCAGATTGCTGCGCGGGCGGAAAATGTCGGTGACACCACCCTGTCGACCACTCTGGTCAAAGGTGATGTCAAAGTCGACACGGTAGAACATTTGCTCTCGGCCATGGCTGGCCTGGGCATCGATAACGCCTACGTCGAACTCTCTGCCTCCGAAGTTCCAATCATGGACGGCAGCGCGGGACCCTTCGTATTCCTGATTCAATCGGCTGGCCTGGAAGAACAGGACGCGCCGAAGAAATTCATCCGTATCCTGCGTGAAGTGTCAGTGGAAGAGGGCGGTAAACGCGCTACTTTCGTGCCTTTTGAAGGATTCAAGGTCAGTTTCGAGATCGATTTTGATCACCCCGTCTTTCGCGACCGCACCCAAAGTGCAAGCGTGGACTTTTCCAGCACTTCCTTCGTAAAAGAAGTCAGCCGTGCCCGGACCTTCGGGTTCATGAGTGATATCGAGTACCTGCGCAAGCACAACCTCGCACTCGGCGGCAGTGTGGAAAATGCCATCGTGGTCGACAAGGATGGCGTACTGAACGAAGACGGCCTGCGGTACGAGGACGAATTCGTCAAACACAAGATTTTAGATGCAATCGGCGATCTCTACCTGCTGGGCAATAGCCTGATTGGTGAGTTCCGCGGCTTCAAATCGGGGCATGCTCTGAACAATCGTCTTTTACGCACGTTGATCGAGCAAAAAGATGCCTGGGAAGTCGTGACTTTCGAAGATGCCAGCACTGCACCGATTTCTTACATGCGTCCTGTAGCGGCCGTGTAAGGTCAGTTTTACTCTCTTTCCTTTTATTTTTTAAAGGCTGCCTTCGGGTGGCCTTTTTTTATGTTTAAAACCAGCCTATCGACCACCGGTAGGAGGGGACTTGTCCCCGAATGCGATTTGACGGTCAAGGAGATTATCCAGGTGTAATCGTTGCCTGAGGCTCTGCCTTCGGGGACAAGTCCCCTCCTGCAGGTTCCTTGAAGAGCCGGGCGTCACTCTTTCGGCTTGGCATGCGCCGCCAACCGCTCCAGTGCTGCGCGCAGCTTTGGATCGGCGATGCCGTCGGCGGTGGCCTGGATGCTTTCGGCGGCCACGGTGGACAAGTCCATCGTATGCCCGGCAGCGCCTTGAGGGACGGTCGGTGGCTGGACCTTGAACAAAATGCGCGTGAGGCTGGCGAACTCATCGAATGCGACCAGTTGTCGCTGCAAGCGCTTCTGTTGATAACGCAGACGAGTGGCCCAGTGACCGTCGGTGACGATCAATAACAGGCTGCCTTCACGCCACGACGCCACATGGCAATGCTCGCGCGCAGCCGGTTGCAGCTGGCTTTCCAGCAGCCGTTGCAGATGGCCAAGACGCTGAGCGTGATGAAATATGGCTTTGAGCGGCTTCGCTTCGCGCAGCAAGACAGCCGGTGCCCGAGCCGTGAGGGGACGAAATGCCATGGAGATGCAACCTTGGGTGACAAGGCCGCCATGTTAGCAGAAATGCTTCTTCCCACCGCGTTCAGGGCGCTTTCGCGGCTTTTATATGCAAAATCAACGAGTAACTTCTGTTTAACTTCTGCCATTGATGGGTTGAAGTCCGGGAAAAAGCCCCTATCTAGAAACAGCCCCGTCACAGCGCTGTGCCAGCATCGTGGAATAACGCCACTTTCCTCACCACCGTTTCCGGGTAGAATGCTCGTTCGCATGCGGCCATAAGGGCTGCACGGGCGACTCACGGGGCCGCCCTCCATCCCTATGTGTGGAAGATCCTGTCGATATGTTTGCGCCTTTGTTAAAAAAACTTTTTGGAAGCAAGAACGAGCGTGAAGTCAAACGCATGCTCAAGACGGTGCAACTCGTCAATGCCTTCGAAGAGCAAATGGTGGCCCTTTCGGACGAGCAATTGCGTGCCAAGACCGAAGAGTTCAAGGCCCGCTTAGCCAAAGGTGAGACCCTCGATAAGCTCCTTCCTGAAGCTTTCGCAGTGGCTCGTGAAGCCGGCAAGCGCGTCATGGGCATGCGCCACTTCGATGTGCAGCTCATCGGTGGCATGACCCTGCACGAAGGCATGATTGCCGAAATGCGTACCGGTGAAGGCAAGACCCTGGTGGGTACGCTGGCGGTATACCTCAATGCGCTGTCCGGCAAGGGCGTGCACGTGGTTACCGTGAACGACTACCTGGCACGTCGAGATGCCAACTGGATGCGCCCGCTGTACGAATTCCTCGGTCTGAGCGTAGGCATCGTCACGCCTTTCCAGCCGCCTGAAGAAAAGCGTGCCGCTTACGCCGCCGACATCACTTACGGCACCAACAACGAATTCGGTTTCGATTACCTGCGCGACAACATGGCTTTCAGCATGGAAGACAAGTTCCAGCGCGAGCTGAACTTCTCGGTCATCGACGAAGTGGACTCGATCCTCATCGACGAAGCCCGTACGCCGCTGATCATCTCCGGCCAGGCCGAAGACAGCTCCAAGCTGTACACCGAAATCAACCGTCTGATCCCGCAGCTCGAGCAACACATCGAGGAAGTGGAAGGCGAAGTCACCAAGGCTGGCCACTACACCGTTGACGAGAAAACCCGTCAGGTCGAGCTCAACGAAGCCGGTCACCAGTTCATCGAAGAAATGCTCACCGAAGTCGGCCTGCTGGCCGTCGGTGAAAGCCTGTACTCGGCACACAACCTGGGTCTGCTGACTCACGTTTATGCCGGTCTGCGTGCGCATAAACTGTTCCATCGCAACGTGGAATACATCGTCCAGGACGGTCAGATCCTGTTGGTCGACGAGCACACCGGCCGTACCATGCCCGGTCGTCGCCTGTCCGAAGGCCTGCACCAGGCCATCGAAGCCAAGGAAAACCTGAACATTCAGGCCGAGAGCCAGACCCTGGCGTCGACCACGTTCCAGAACTACTTCCGTCTGTACAACAAACTGTCCGGCATGACCGGTACAGCCGACACCGAAGCGTTCGAATTCCACCAGATCTACACCTTGTCCGTCGTGGTCATCCCGCCGAACAAGCCGCTGGCGCGTAAAGACTTCAACGACCTGGTCTACCTGACCGCGGAAGAGAAGTACGCCGCGATCGTTACCGACATCAAGGCCTGCATGGCCGAGAATCGTCCGGTGCTGGTCGGTACCGCGACCATCGAAACTTCCGAACACATGTCGAGCTTGCTCAACAAGGAAGGCATCGAGCACAAGGTTCTGAACGCCAAGTTCCACGAAAAAGAAGCCGAGATCATTGCCCAGGCCGGTCGTCCGGGTGCGCTGACCATCGCCACCAACATGGCCGGTCGCGGTACCGACATCCTGTTGGGCGGTAACTGGGAAGTGGAAGTCGCTGCCCTGGAAAATCCAAGCCCGGAGCAGATCGCGCAGATCAAGGCCGACTGGCAGAAACGCCATCAGCAAGTGATCGAAGCGGGCGGCCTGCACGTGATCGCCTCCGAGCGTCACGAATCGCGTCGTATCGACAATCAGTTGCGGGGTCGTGCCGGTCGTCAGGGTGACACCGGTTCCAGCCGTTTCTACCTGTCCCTGGAAGACAGCCTGATGCGCATCTTCGCCTCTGATCGGGTGAAGAACTTCATGAAGGCTCTGGGCATGCAGTCCGGCGAAGCGATCGAGCACCGCATGGTGACCAACGCTATCGAAAAGGCGCAGCGCAAGGTTGAAGGTCGCAACTTCGATATTCGTAAGCAACTGCTTGAGTTCGACGACGTTTCCAACGAGCAGCGTAAAGTGATCTACCACATGCGTAACAGCCTGCTGGCTGCGACGAACATTGGTGACACCATCGCCGACTTCCGCCAGGACGTCCTCAACAGCCTGATCAGCCAGCACATTCCGCCGCAATCCCTGCCTGAACAGTGGGATGTCGCCGGTCTGGAGGCTGCGCTGGACAGCGATTTCGGCGTGAAACTGCCGGTTCAGCAATGGCTGGACGAAGACGATCACCTGCACGAAGAAACCCTGCGCGCGAAGATGCTCGAAGAACTGCTTTCTGCGTACAACGAGAAAGAAGAGCAGGCCAGTGCTGAAGCGCTGCGCTCCTTCGAGAAGCAGATTCTGCTGCGCGTGATAGACGATTTGTGGAAAGACCACCTGTCGACCATGGATCACCTGCGTCACGGCATCCATTTGCGCGGCTACGCCCAGAAGAACCCGAAACAGGAATACAAGCGCGAGTCGTTTACCCTGTTCCAGGAACTGCTGGACTCGATCAAGCGCGACACCATTCGTGTGCTGTCCCACGTCCAGGTTCGTCGCGAAGATCCGGAAGAAGAAGAGGCCCGCCTGCGTCGCGATGCCGAAGAGCTGGCGCAACGCATGCAGTTCGAACACGCCGAGGCACCGGGGCTGGATCAGCCGGAAGCATTGGTTGAAGAGGACGCAGGTGTCGCCGTCGCCACCTTGCCGGTTCGTAACGACCAGAAGCAGGGTCGTAACGAGTTGTGCTGGTGTGGTTCGGGCAAGAAATACAAACATTGTCACGGCCAGATCAACTGATTCCAGTGATCTGAACCCGTAATGCCAACGCCGCGACCGGCTCAGCCGTCGCGGCGTTTTTCAATCGATTGCCGTACCGATGCGGGCGGCGCAGAACTCTTTCAAGGAGCGCACCTCATGGCTGTTGGTCTTGGTCCTTTGCCGACATTGCACCCGGTTCCCGGTTTTGAACTGGGCATTTCCTCGGCCGGCATCAAGCGTCCGGGGCGCAAGGATGTCGTGGTCATGCGCTGTGCCGAAGGCTCCAGCGTTGCCGGTGTCTTCACCCTCAACGCGTTTTGCGCGGCTCCGGTCATTCTCGCCAAACAGCGCGCCCAGGGTGCTGTGCGTTATCTGTTGACCAACACCGGCAACGCCAACGCCGGCACCGGCGAGCCAGGCCTGGTCAATGCGGCGCGCACCTGCGCCAGGCTTGCCGAGCTGACCGGTGTCGATGCCAACGCAGTGCTGCCATTCTCCACCGGTGTGATCGGTGAGCCGCTGCCAGTGGAAAAAATCGAAGGCGCGCTGCAAGCCGCCCTCGATGATCTGTCTGTGGACAACTGGGCCGCGGCGGCGACCGGCATCATGACCACCGACACGCTGCCCAAGGGCGCGAGCCGCCAGTTCCAGATCGACGGCGTGACCGTCACAGTGACCGGCATCAGCAAGGGCGCAGGCATGATTCGGCCGAACATGGCGACCATGCTGGGTTACATCGCCACTGACGCCAAGGTTGCGCAAAGCGTATTGCAGGACCTGATCCGCGACGGCGCCAACAAGTCGTTCAATCGCATCACCATCGATGGCGATACCTCGACCAATGACTGCTGCATGCTGATCGCTACCGGTCAGGCTGATTTGCCGGAAGTCACCGAAGCCCGGGGCCCGCTGTTCGATGCGCTGAAAACAGCCGTATTCGACGTGTGCATGGAAGTCGCCCAGGCCATCGTGCGTGACGGCGAAGGCGCGACCAAGTTCGTGACCGTTGAAGTCAATGGCGGCGGCAATCATCAAGAGTGTCTGGATGTCGGTTATGCCGTGGCGCATTCGCCGCTGATCAAGACCGCGTTGTTCGCTTCCGACCCGAACTGGGGCCGCATTCTGGCGGCAGTGGGCCGTGCTGGCGTGCCGGATCTGGATGTCAGCAAGATCGACGTGTTCCTTGGTTCGGTGTGCATCGCCAGCAAAGGCTGCCGCGCGACCACTTACACCGAGGAGCAAGGTTCGGCGGTAATGGCCGAGGCCGAAATCACCATCCGCATCGAGCTGGGTCGCGGTCAGTGCAGCGAAACCATCTGGACCACCGACCTGTCCCACGAATACGTGAAAATCAACGCGGAATACCGCACTTAAGTTGTTGATGGTCTGATCCGCCTGGATCCTTGTGGGACCGGCTTTAGCCGGGAAAGCGGCATTGCAGACGGTAAAAATGCGTCGAATACACCGGCCTCTTCCCGGCTAAAGCCAGTCCCACTGGATTTGTACAGGCCCACTCCCTCTGGAGAATACCCATGACCCTGCACCTGATCATCGGCGACAAACGCATCTCCTCCTGGTCGTTACGGCCGGCATTGGCGCTGTACATGACTGGCGCGCCTTACACTGAACAGGTCATTCGGCTCGATCAGCCGAATACCCGGCAGCTCATCCTTGAGCATTCGCCGACCGGTAAAGTGCCGATCCTGAAAACCGAACACGGTTCTATCGTCGATTCCCTGGCGATCATCGAATACCTCGCTGAGCAATTCCCGGCTGCCGGTCTGTGGCCTGCTGATACCGCTGCGCGTGCCCAGGCGCGTTCGGCCTGTGCGCAAATGCACAGCGGTTTCCCGGCGCTGCGCTCCACCATGCCCATGGATCTGCGCCGCGATGAAGCGCTGGAAGTCATCCCGGTTGATACTCAGGCCGATATCGAGCGTATGTGCGCGCTGTGGGCCGAGTGTCGTGCGGCGGCGGTCGAAAGCGGACCGTTCCTGTTCGGCAAGGCCAGCGCTGCCGACGCTTTCTTTGCGCCCGTGGTGATCCGCCTGCGTACCTATCAGGTGCAATTGCCGGCAGAAGCTCAGGCCTACATCGAGACGATCTACCAGTGGCCGGTGTTCCAGCGCTGGCAGCAGGCCGCCCTGGAGGAAGTTGCACCGTGAAACGGGTACATGTGGCTGCGGCGGTCATTCGTGGCGCCGACGGCAAGATCCTCATCGCGCGCCGTGCGGACACTCAGCATCAAGGCGGCTTGTGGGAGTTTCCTGGCGGCAAGGTCGAGCCGGATGAAACCGTGGAAACGGCGCTGGCTCGCGAGCTGCAGGAAGAGCTGGGCATTCTCGTCACGCAAGCGCGCCCGCTGATCAAGATTCAGCATGATTACCCGGACAAGCAGGTGTTGCTGGATGTCTGGGAAGTTTCGGCGTTCAGCGGTGAGCCGCATGGCGTTGAAGGTCAGCCATTGGCCTGGGTGTCGAATCGCGAATTGGCTCAGTATGAATTTCCGGCGGCCAATCAACCCATCGTCGCTGCCGCACGTCTGCCGGCTGAATACTTGATCACCCCGGGCGAGCTGGATACACCGCAGTTGCTGCGCGGCCTGCGCAAGGCCATTGCTGGCGGCATCAAGCTGGTGCAGCTGCGCGCACCCAACGGCTACGACCCGCAGTATCGCGATCTTGCCGTCGACGCCGTGGGTTTGTGTGCCGGCAAGGCGCAACTGATGCTCAAAGGGCCGCTGGAGTGGCTGGGCGACTTTCCCTCCGCCGGCTGGCACCTGACGTCGGCGCAACTGCGCAAACTCGCCAGTCGCGGCCGTCCGTTCCCCAAAGAGCGCTGGCTGGCGGCGTCCTGCCATAACGCCGAGGAATTAAGCCTGGCCGAGCAGATGGACGTTGATTTCGTCACGCTGTCGCCGGTGCAGCCAACGCTGACGCACCCGGACGCCGAACCGCTGGGCTGGGAACAGGCAAGCCAGTTGATCGCCGGTTTCAGCAAGCCGGTTTATCTGCTGGGCGGAGTGGGTCCGGATGAACGGCAGCGTGCATGGCAAAGCGGTGCGCAAGGTGTGGCGGGAATCAGAGCGTTTTGGCCGGAGGAATGATCTGCTGTTTACGGTAGGACCGGCTTTAGCCGGGAGCGCGGTGCAATGGCTTGCGCATTGCCATCGTCGGACATGCCGCGCTCCCGGCTGAAGCCGGTCCTACAGGTTCCCACCCTTGTCGGATCAAGGCTTCTTCGCCGCCTCCCACAATATCTCCGCAATCCCCTGCCGTTTGGCGATCATGCGTGCCGCGACGAACAGCAGGTCCGACAGCCGGTTGATATACGCCAGGCCAATCCCGGTCAACGGTTCCACGGCATTGAGATGCTGACAGCGGCGTTCGGCGCTGCGCGCCACGCTGCGACAGACGTGGGCCTGAGCAATGAGCGCCGAGCCGCCGGGCAGGATGAAGTTTTCCAGCGGGCCGAGTTCTTCGTTCCAGAGATCAATGGCGGCTTCCAGCTTGTCGATTTCTGCCTGATTCAGCGCCTGATAAGCAGGCATGGCCAGCTCGCCGCCGAGGTCGAACAGTCGGTGCTGGCAAGGAGTCAGCACCTCGATCACCTCTTTCAAGTCAGGTTTCACCCGTGCTTCCTCGATCAGCCAGGCCAGCAGCAAACCCAACTGGCTGTTGAGTGTATCGACTTCGCCGATGGCCTCGATCCGAGGATGATCCTTTGGCACGCGGCGGCCGTCGCCCAGGCCGGTTTCGCCTGCATCGCCGGTGCGTGTGTAAATCTTCGATAAACGAAAGCCCATGCTTGTTACTCCTTTATAGCGGCGAAATCACCGCTTCCGGCACGCTGACCTGGCTGCCCTGTAAAGGCAGCCTCAAGGTGAAGCACGTCCCGTTGCCGACCGAGGAATGCACCTCCATCTGGCCTTTGTGATTGTTGGTGATGATGAAATACGACACCGACAGCCCGAGCCCGGTGCCCTGACCGATTTCCTTGGTGGTGAAAAACGGCTCGAACGTGCGCTTGCGTACGTTCTCGGACATACCCACGCCGTTGTCCTCCACCTGGATTTCCGCCCACGGAGGGTTGAGCTTGGTGCGCAGGATGATCCGCCCCGGTTCGGCATCGTCCGGGCGCTGATGAATCGCCTGTGCGGCGTTCTTCAGCAGATTGAGCAGCACTTGTTCCAGTTCGTTCGGGATGGCGGGCACCGGGCCAAGGTGCGGATCGAACTGGCGAATGATCGCCTGACCCTTGAAGTCGAAGCCAATGGTCAGATCAAAATCGTTGCTGGCGATTTCCAGCGCCTGATCGATCAAGCCCGGTAAATCGCATGGCGTCATCTGCCGATTGCTGAGGCGGCTGAAACTGAGCATGTGGCTGACGATCTTCGCCGCACGGGCGCCGGCCTGCTGGATACCGTCCAGCAGTTGCGGGACTTCCCGGCTGTCCAGGTAACGGTTGACCTTGTCCAGTTCGATGCCTTCCACTTCGGCCTGTTCAAGGTTTTTCGGCAAGTCCGGGGAAAGCCGTCGACGAATGTTCTGCACGTTATGCAGGATCGCGCCCAGCGGGTTGTTGATTTCATGGGCCATGCCCGCTGCCAGACCGCCCACCGACAGCATCTTCTCGGACTGCACCATCATTTCCTCCAGCGACAGACGCTGGGTGATGTCATCGATACGGATGACCACGCCACGCCCGGCACCGCCGGTCAGCGGGTAAAACGTCAGGGCGTAGTGGCGCCGCTCTTCGTCCTTGATCCAGGTCACGCGCTCGATCTTGGTGACGCTGTGGCGTTCGACGGTCAACTTGAGCTGCGGCAGAAACGCTTTCATGGGCGGGAAAGCGAGAAAGATCGGCTGATTCAGCGCTTCGTCCAGCGGTGTGCCGGACAAGGCGCTGGCCTCTTGATTCCACTGCGTCACGTACAGCTGCTCATCCAGGGCAATCAGCGCCGACGGCATGGAGTCGATGATGCTGTTGAGGTAGTTCTGAAACCCGGTGAGTTTCTTCTCGATCTTGCTGCGCACCTGGACTTCGAGCTCCAGCTTGCGATTGGTGTGCCGGGTTTCTTCGGCCAGTCCTTGCGCCTGATCGTAGGCTTCCTGTGAATCGTCGCGGGCGCGCTTGAGCTGCTGCTCGCGCGCTTCGATACGCGACAACATGGTGTTGAACGCTTCGGCCAGGCTGCCGATTTCGTCTTTATTGCCCGGCTCGGCGCGCAGTGCGTAGTTTTCCTGGCGAGTCACCTGACGTGACAATTCTTCGAGCTGGTAAATGGGTTCGGTGATCAGGCGGCGGATCTGCCGGGCAATGACCAGCCAGAGCAGGATGCTGAACGCCAGGATGCCAAGGCTGGCGGTGAGCGTACCGGTATAGAACGCCGCTGGCAGTTCACTGCTGGCCACCAGCAACAAATGGCCGGGCGCCTGACCGGTCTTGAGTACGGGAATTACCTGAGTGCTGCGAAACTCCGTTATCCGCCAGTTCTCAACGTGATTGAAGCGTTCAGGCAGCTTGAGTTTGTCGCCGTGCTGCAATTGCCCCAGGCGCTCGCCGTTGTTGTCGTACAGCGCCGCCGCGCGCAGCGGGCCATAATTTTTCAGTTCCCGCAGCAAGGCTTGTGCGTTGTCCGGCGAGCTGAGCGCCTGCTGCGCCAGATTCGGATTGCTGATCAGCCGACCGATGGTTTGCAGCGCCTGTGGCGCCATGGCTTCCTGGGAAATGTAATAGGCCGCGCTGATGAACGTCAGGTTGGCGACCAACAATACGGTGGTCAGCAGCACCAGCAAGGCTGCAAGGATCTTTTGACCGACCGGTAGATTTTCCAGGCGCTGGCGCAATGGCATGAGGCGAGTCACAGGCTAATGAGGAAAGGGCAGGGTAGCGCGGCGTCCGGCCATTGCAAACCCTGGCCTAATCGGTGCGCAAACCTCGTGTGGCCAGATGCTGGATCAGACGCTCCTGTAACTGGGACAAATGCGGCACTGCACAGCGATGACGTGCCGCTGCGGCGCAGGCGTAACCCAGCAGATAGCTGATCTCGGTACGTCGGCCTTGCGTTACGTCCTGATGCATCGATGAATAATTGGCCGCCGTGGCCTGAATCACGCGCTCGACTTCGCTGTGCAGGTCCAGCGCCGCCGCAGGCTGGCCGCAGCAGGCGAGCAGCTCGTCGAGTTCGCTGCACAGCGTTGCCACCTCACAAGGATGCTGCTGCAGCCCGCCATTGCGGCAGTCATGCAGCACGGTCAGCGGGTTGATCGCGCAATTGAGCGCCAGCTTGCGCCACAGGCGCGTGAGGATATCCGGGGTCCACTCGTGGGGAATGCCGCTGTCGTGCAGGTCCGTCAGCCATGAGGGCGGCGCTGCGTCGCGCGGATCGCCCAGCCAGGTGAAGCCGTGGCCGGCAAACACCACCCGCCAGTCTTGCTCGCGAAAGGCGCCTTCGGTGCTGGAAGCGAAGATACAACGAGCATGGGGCGCTTTGGCGGCCACCGCATCCTGGCTGCCCAGGCCGTTTTGCAGCAGGATCAACTCTGCACTCGCGTTCAGGCGGGGTAACAGACTCGCGACCGCCTGCTCGGCGTCATAGGCTTTGCAGGCCACCAGCAAACGCTCGATCGGTTCGCGGCTTTCAACGATTTGCGCAGTGACTGGCACGCGCTGCTCGACGCCATGCTCGACCAGCGTGATGACGGCGCCGTTCGCCTCATACGCCGCCAGCCGTTCGGCGTTACGCAGGACGAGTTTGACCGGCAAACCGGCTCGTGCCAGCCGCGCCGCCCACAGACTGCCGAGGCTGCCCGCGCCCAGAACATGCCAGGTAACCGCCATCAGCTGATCACTGAAAAGCAAATGAAGTGGAGTAACCGGGGAAAAACGGCAGTCGACATGGAAGGCTCGCAGTGAACGCGGGGAAAGTCTCGTTATAATGATCCTGCTTTCATAACGTCAATATTTAGATAACACCTATTTCTGGAGAAATTACATGCCCTCGTTCGACGTAGTGTCCGAGCTGGATAAACACGAAGTCACTAATGCCGTCGACAACGCCATCAAAGAGCTGGACCGTCGCTACGACTTGAAAGGCAAAGGCGAGTTCGAATTCAAGGAAAAGGACCTGACGGTCAATCTGACTGCCGAGGCTGAGTTCCAGCTTGAAGCGATGATTGAAATCCTCAAGCTATGCCTGGTCAAGCGCAAGATCGACGTCAAGTGCCTTGAAGTCAAAGACGCGTTTGCGTCCGGTAAATTGATGAAGCAGGACGCCGTCCTCAAGGAAGGCATCGACAAAGAGCTGGCGAAAAAAATCGTCGCGCACATCAAGGACGCCAAACTCAAGGTTCAGGCTGCCATTCAAGGCGAGCAAGTGCGTGTCACCGGCAAGAAGCGCGATGACCTGCAGGAAGCCATGGCCGTGTTGCGCGCCCACGAATTCGGCATGCCGCTGCAGTTCAATAACTTCCGCGACTGACCTTGCGGCCTTGGATTAGCGGGAACCTAAAGCGTTTTCGGGCGTCCGAGGCCTGAGTTTTTTTCGCGACAAGTAAGGAGCAATTGATGGATTTGAATACCGAAGTCGACCACTTGGTCAAAGCGTCCCAGGCGTGGATTCCGATGATCATGGAGTACGGCAGCCGCGTGCTGCTGGCGCTGGTTACGCTGACCATCGGCTGGTGGCTGATCAATCGACTGACGACCAAAGTGGGTGCACTGCTGGCGTTGCGCAACGCCGACCTGGCCTTGCAGGGTTTCATCAGCAGCCTGGCCAACATCATCTTGAAGATCCTGCTGATCGTCAGCGTTGCTTCGATGATTGGCGTGGAAACCACTTCGTTCGTGGCGGCCATCGGTGCTGCGGGTCTGGCCATTGGTCTGGCGTTGCAGGGCAGTCTGGCGAATTTCGCGGGCGGCGTGCTGATTTTGCTGTTTCGGCCGTTTCGCATCGGCGACTGGATCGAGGCTCAAGGCGTGTCCGGCACGGTCGACACCATCCAGATTTTCCATACGGTGCTGCGTACCGGCGACAACAAGACGGTGATCCTGCCCAATGGCAATCTGTCCAACGGCATCATCACCAACACCAACCGTCAGCCAACCCGCAAGATCACGTTCGATGTGGGCGTGGATTACGAGGCGGATCTGAAGCAGGCCATGCAAGTGTTGCTGGAAATGGCCGATGATCCTCGCGTGCTACAGGACCCGGCACCGCAGGCCGTGGTGGCTGCGTTGGGCGACAGTTCGATCACCGTGTCGCTGCGGGTCTGGACCAAGACCGGGGATTTCGGCGACGTGTCGAACCGTTTCAATGCAGAAGCACGTGACCGCTTGCGTGCCGCCAACATCGACATCCCGTTCCCGCAGCGGGTGATTCGAGTGGTGCAGGATTCAGCGCCGCAAGCGTAAACACGCCGGCTTCTTGTAGGACTGGCTCGTAGGACCGGCTTGTAGGACCGGCTTCAGCCGGGAGAGCAATTGATTGATTGATTGATTGATTGATTGATGCCCTCGCGACTGAAGTCGCTCCTACGGTCGCTCCTACGGTCGCTCCTACAGCGAGGTCTGGTCGTTTGGCTTTACTCGCTCGCTGGCTTTTCCGCCCCTTCAAGCGCTTCGGCCGCTTTGGTCTGACGCACCTCTTTGCTCCACTGCAAGATGATCATTATCAGCGTCGGCACGCCCAGCAGCGTGGTGATCAGGAAGAAGTTGTGATAGCCGAACTTCTCCACCATTACCCCTGAATAACCGCCAATCAAACGCGGCAGCAGCAGCATGATCGAGCTGAGCAGCGCGTATTGCGTCGCCGAGAACTTGAGGTTGGTCAGGCTCGACAGGTAAGCCACGAACGCCGAAGTTGCGAGGCCTGAGCTGAAGTTATCCAGCGAGATGGTCAGGATCAGCATCTGCAGGTTCGGGCCCATGTCGGCGAGCATCAGGAACAGCAGGTTGGTCGCCGCGGACGTCATGCCGCCGATGAACAGGATCGGCAGGATCCCGAAACGCACGATCAACAGCCCGCCGAAACCCGCGCCGAGCAACGTCATGATCAGGCCAAAGATCTTGCTGACGCTGGCGATCTGATCCTTGGTGAAGCCCTGGTCGATGTAGAACACGTTGGCCATTACGCCCATAACCGTGTCTGACATGCGGTACGTAGCGATCAGGCCCAGCAGCAGGAATGCCTGCCAGCGATAACGCAGGATGAAATCGTTGATCGGCGTCAGTACCGGCGCCAGACCCTTGCGGCCAAAAGACGACAGGCACGCGACGGTCAGGATGGTGTAGAGAATGGAGCGCAGGAACGCCCGGTCTTCCAGCAGCAGGTCCATCCAGCTGGTGTCGTTGAACAGCACGCTGGCGAAATCTGTGTTGTAGAGCTGGGTAAACATCGCCGGTACCGACACCAGCAGAATGATCAACACGAACACCGACGCCAGCTGGTGAGTGAAGCCGTAACGGGCCGCCGACAACTGCGTGCGCAGCGGCACAGGCGGTTCGCGCATGACCAGCGTGGTGATCAGCGCCGGCAGCATCAGCAGGCCGAACAGCACGTAAGTGCCGGTCCAGGCCGAGTGCTTGTAGGCGAAACCGGTGGAGCCGAAGCCTTCTGCGAAATACAGCGCACCTGCGGTCGCGAGCAGCGCCGCGACCCGATAGCCGGACATGTAGCTGGCGGCGAGGGCGGCTTGCTGGGTGTCGTTGGCGATCTCCAGACGATAGGCATCGATGGCGATGTCTTGCGTCGCCGAAGAGAAGGCCACCACCACGGCAATCGCGATCAGCCAGGACAAATGCTGCTGCGGATCGCAGAAACCCATGCCGATCAGGCCGAGTATCACCAGTGATTGCGACAGCACCAGCCAGGAGCGACGGCGCCCCAGCTTGCCCAACAACGGCAGGCGCCATTGGTCGAGCAGCGGCGACCATACCCACTTGAAGGCATAGGCCAGGCCGATGAGGCTGGCATAACCGATGGTTTCGCGAGCAACGCCCGCTTCACGCAACCAGACCGATAAGGTAGAGAAGACCAGCATGTAAGGCATGCCCGCAGCGAAACCGAGCAACAGCAGTACTAATGTCGAGGGGCTGGCATATGCGGCGAGCGCGGCGCGCCAGGTTTTACGGGGCATGGGCTGGAATCTGCCTCAGGTTACGAAAACAAAGGGCGCACTCTAACCGCTGTGCTCTATCGGACGCCAGCCATGACGCTGCATATCTACCCGATTGTCATGAACGGTAATGCCTTCAGCGCGCAGACGGGCACGCTGTTCGTCGCCCGAGACGCTGCCAAGCGGCAGGCTGATGCGCCCGCCAGCGGCAATCACCCGGTGCCACGGCAGCGAACTGCCTTCAGGCAACTGGCTCAGCGTGCGCCCGACCCAGCGCGCGGCGCGTCCGAGTCCGGCCAGATCGGCCAATTGTCCGTAGCTGACGACTTTGCCCGGCGGCACCTGATTCAGGGTCATATAGAGCGCCGTTCGTCGGGCCTCGGGTCCGGAAAGGCCGGATGGGTCGTCATTTGCCGGTGCTTTTTCGCTCAAGCATTTATTCCTGTTTATTTGCGTGTATAAACCGCACTGCGGAACTACGGAATAATCCGATGGTCTGTGATTGCTATGCCCGCGGCGGTCTTCGATTGCCTTGACGTCATCTGTGGATGATGCCCGATTTTCCGCTTACTGAGCCTAGTCGTTGCTTATGTTGAACAGAACCCTGTTGTGCCTCGCTATTGCCTGTGTTTCCACTCCCTTGCTCGCTGATACCGTCTGGTTGAAGAACGGCGACAAGCTGACCGGGACTATCAAGGTTTTCGACGGCGGCAAGCTGCTGATCGAAACCACCTACGCCGGTGCGATCCCGCTGGACTGGAAAGAGGTCAAGACCCTCGAAAGCGATCAAAAGCTGCTGGTCAAGCAAGACCAGTATCAGGGTGAAATCGCCAAATCGCTGCAGGCATCTGATGACGGCAAGGTCACGCTGCTCAATGGCGAAGCGCCGAAGACCGTCGAGCTGGCCAGCATCCAGCAGATCATGAAGCCCAAGCCGATCGTTACCGACCTGGTGTGGAAGGGCAATATCGACGCCGCCCTGGACTTCCAGCGGGCCGAGAACGACACCGACGACTACAACGTGGCCTTCAAGACGACTGCGCGTCACGGCCAATGGCGGCACAACGCCAAGGGCGAGTACAACCGCGAAAGCACCGACGAACTGACCACCACCGACAACTGGAGCGCCGAATACTCCATCGACCGCTTCCTCACCGAAAAATGGTTCTGGGACGGTCGCGTCAACTACAAGCGCGACAAGATCGAAGACCTCTCTCGTCAGCGCACGGTCGGTACCGGTCCTGGCTACCAGTTCTGGGATGATGAGTTGGGTGCGTTCAAGCTTGGCGCATTGCTCAACCGCACCGATTTCGAATATTCCAACGGCGAGAAGGACAACTTCTATTCCGTGGCTGGCACCTGGGACTACAACCGCTTCCTGATCGGCAAAAAAGTCGAGTTCTTCACCAATGGCGAACTGGGCAAGCCAATCAGCGGCGTGGCTGATTACAGCCTGGAAGCCGAAGTGGGCCTGCGCTACAAAGTCACCGATTGGGCGTCGTTAAACGTCAAGGCCGAGAAAGACGTGATCAGCGGCTCCAGCGATGGTGATCTTGATAAAACCCGTTACACCGCAGGCTTTGGTGTGACCTGGTAAGTAGTACGGTCGACGTCTTCGCGAATAAGTTGGTTCCTACACTACCCGTAGGACCGGATTTATCCGCGAAGGCGTCGGCAAGGTCAACCTCAGTCTCGCCGTGAGACATAAAGCCTCCCCTCGCCGCAAAACGCCTTTCCCCGTGCCCATTGCCCAGGTCATTGTTATTCTGCTCGCAGAATTTACTGACTGAACTGTTGCCGGGAGTCAAACAATGAGCATCAAGGCCGCCAAGCAAGCACGAGAACTGCTGCTCAAGGAATACCGAGGGGTTTTGTCGACCCATTCCAAGTCCATGCCGGGTTTCCCGTTTGGTTCCTCCGTGCCTTATTGCCTGGACGGGCAGGGCCGGCCGTTGATCCTGATCAGCCGCATCGCGCAACACACTCATAATCTAGGGCTGGACCCGAAGTGCTCATTGCTGGTCGGTGAGCGCGAAGCTGTGGATGTTCAGGCGACCGGGCGCGTCACGGTCATGGCCGAAGCCGAGAAACTCAGCGATCCAGCTGCGGTGGAAACGGCAGCCCAGCGTTATTACCGCTATTTCCCTGAGTCGCGCAGCTATCACACCGCCCATGATTTCGATTTCTGGGTGCTGACGCCCGTGCGCTATCGCTTCATCGGTGGCTTCGGCGCAATCCACTGGCTCGATAACGTCGCACTGGCGAATCCCTTCGCAGGCGCTGCCGAAACCAGCATGGTCGAGCACATGAATGAAGACCACGCCAAGGCCATCGCCCATTACGTGCAACTCACAGGATTGCCCCAGAGTGAATCGGCGCAATTGGCCGGCGTCGACAGTGAAGGAATGCACCTGCGTATTGGCCAGGGCCTATACTGGTTGCCCTTTGCAGAGCCCTGTAATACGCCGACACAAGTGCGCGAAGCCTTGGTTCAGCTGGCTCACGCCGAGAAATGGCCGGTCCGTGATACGCAAGACGCTTGAATTCACGTATTTGCGACGTCACTTAAGGTCTACTGCAAGGCATTCTTGCGTTGAGGAAGTCATTTGATGCGTGTTTTTTTGCTGCTCTTTCTACTATTTCCGGTGCTTGAGCTGTTTGTTCTGGTTCGGGTAGCCATGTCCATCGGCTTCCTGCCGACGTTCCTGCTGGTTGTGGCAACGTCCATGCTCGGCATTTTTGTCATTCGCGTGGCCGGGTTCGCCACTGCACTGCGGGCGCGTGAAGCCCTGTCGCGCGGTGAGCTGCCCGCCCAGCAAATGATGGAAGGCCTGATGATTGCGGTCGGTGGCGGCCTGCTGCTGTTGCCGGGTTTCATCAGCGACATCCTCGGCGTGATCTGTCTGCTGCCGGTGACGCGTCGAGTGCTGGTCAACAAACTGCGCCGCCGCGCCGAGGAACAGGCGATTCGTCAGCGTGCGTTCAGCGAAGACATGCCAAACAGCAACGGCCCGAGCCGTCCCGGTGCGATCCATCCGCCGACTCGTGAGCCGGATGTGATCGAAGGCGAGTTTGAGCATCGCGACAAGTCATAAGTCGCCTGTCGCTCAATGATTGTGGCACCTGCAGGTGCCGCATCGGTTTTGACAGATGCCGCGCTCAAGCAAAAAAATTATCCCCCAAGCCTTGTAATCACCTTGCCCGCCCTTATGTATGGGTCACCGCAAGGTTTCTGGCACGATTGCCAGACCGTATTCTGCGGTTCGCTTGCGAACCGTAACCGGCAACGCCGGATGTTCTAGCCCGCTGGTGTCGTCACCGGCCGTTTAAAAACCATAATTAGGAGATCGACAATGAAGCTTCGTCCTCTGCATGACCGCGTCGTAATCCGTCGCAGCGAAGAAGAATCGAAAACTGCTGGCGGTATTGTTCTGCCGGGTTCGGCTGCTGAAAAGCCAAACCGTGGCGAGATCCTCGCTGTGGGTACCGGCCGCGTGCTGGACAACGGTGAAGTGCGTGCGCTGGCCGTGAAAGTGGGTGACAAAGTAGTGTTTGGCCCGTACTCCGGCAGCAACACTGTGAAAGTTGATGGCGAAGACCTGCTGGTGATGAGCGAGAACGAAATTCTCGCGGTCGTCGAAGCCTGAGTCCTCCCGCTACCTTCCGTTACTACTAAGTATTTAAGGAATATCGATCATGGCTGCTAAAGAAGTTAAATTCGGCGACGCTGGCCGGAAAAAAATGCTCGCCGGTGTAAACGTCCTGGCTGACGCAGTAAAAGCAACTCTGGGTCCAAAAGGCCGTAACGTCATCATCGAGAAGAGCTTCGGCGCTCCTCTGATCACCAAGGACGGCGTTTCGGTTGCTAAAGAAATCGAACTCAAAGACCGTTTCGAAAACATGGGCGCGCAGCTGGTCAAAGACGTTGCCTCCCGTGCCAACGATGACGCAGGTGACGGTACTACGACTGCAACCGTTCTGGCTCAAGCCATCGTCAACGAAGGCCTGAAAGCCGTCGCTGCCGGCATGAACCCGATGGACCTCAAGCGCGGCATCGACAAGGCGACCATCGCCATCGTTGCCCAGCTGAAGTTGCTGTCCAAGCCTTGCACCGACACCAAGGCAATTGCCCAGGTGGGTACTATCTCGGCCAACTCCGACAATTCCATCGGCGACATCATTGCTGAAGCCATGGAAAAAGTGACCAAAGACGGCGTTATCACCGTTGAAGAAGGTTCGGGTCTGGAAAACGAATTGTCTGTCGTAGAAGGCATGCAGTTCGACCGTGGCTACCTGTCCCCGTACTTCATCAACAAGCCGGACACCATGGTTGCCGAGCTTGACGGCCCGCTGATCCTGCTGGTTGACAAGAAAATCTCCAACATCCGCGAAATGCTGCCAGTTCTGGAAGCAGTGGCCAAAGCTGGCCGTCCGCTGTTGATCGTTGCCGAAGACGTTGAAGGCGAAGCCCTGGCGACTCTGGTTGTGAACAACATGCGCGGCATCGTGAAAGTTGCAGCCGTCAAAGCCCCTGGCTTCGGCGACCGTCGCAAAGCCATGCTGCAGGACATCGCTGTCCTGACTGGCGGCACCGTGATCTCCGAAGAAATCGGCCTGAGCCTGGAAACCGCTACCCTGGAACACCTGGGTAATGCCAAGCGCGTTGTGCTGAACAAAGAAAACACCACCATCATCGACGGCGCCGGCGTTAAAACCGACATCGACTCGCGTATCGCACAGATCCGCCAGCAAATCGGTGACACCACTTCGGACTACGACAAAGAAAAACTGCAAGAGCGTCTGGCCAAGCTGTCCGGCGGCGTTGCAGTCATCAAAGTCGGCGCTGGTTCCGAAGTTGAAATGAAAGAGAAGAAAGCCCGCGTTGAAGACGCCCTGCACGCTACTCGTGCAGCCGTTGAAGAAGGCGTGGTACCTGGCGGTGGCGTGGCACTGGTTCGCTCGCTGCAGGCAATCGAAGGTCTGAAAGGCGACAACGCTGATCAAGACGTCGGTATCGCTCTGCTGCGTCGCGCTGTAGAAGCTCCACTGCGCCAGATCGTTGCCAACTCCGGTGACGAGCCAAGCGTTGTTGTCGACAAGGTCAAGCAGGGTTCGGGTGACTTCGGTTACAACGCTGCGACCGGCCTGTACGGCGACATGATCGAAATGGGTATTCTTGACCCGACTAAAGTGACTCGCTCTGCTCTGCAGGCCGCGTCCTCGATCGCCAGCCTGATGATCACCACCGAAGCGATGATCGCTGAAGTGGCAGACGACGGTAAGTCGTCTGGCGGCGGCATGCCGGACATGGGCGGCATGGGTGGTATGGGCGGCATGATGTAAGCCAGCTTCACCCCCAAAGCAACACCCCAAAAAGAACCCCGCCTTGTGCGGGGTTTTTTTATGACCTGGCTTAATCATTCCGTTGGAGCGAGCGAGTGGGCGGCGATCAAGCTCGATTGATGGCCTGATCGATTGAGCCCGTAGGACCGGCTTCAGCCGGGAGAGCGTCCTTTGCGTAACCAGGATGCGTCGAAGCGACCGGCGCCCTCCCGGCTAAAGCCGGTCCTACGAGCTGCACTGCCCCCCAACCACCCGCGCCAGTTTCGGCACCGGCCTGTACAAGACCGCGTAATACGACCCCAGACAGATCAGCCAGCAGAACACTGCTGTCCATACGTTGTGCGAGAAGAAGTGCGCACCTTGCAGCATCCGGCCGACGGAAAATGCGATCCCAAGCCCGAAGGCCAGGATCAGGCCCGCTTTGGCCAGACGCGGGCGGCGGTCGCGGAACATGAAGAACAGCGCAAACAGCGTAAAACCGGTTGCCGCATGGCCGCCGGGCCAGCAGCGCCCCGGTTTATCGGTCTGGGGACGCGGGCTGAGCAGTTCGCTGTAGGTTTCCTTGCCGCCAAACTCGGTCAGGCTCCACGGGCATTGCACCGAGGTCACCACTTTTATCGGTGTGACAAAGCTGGTCGACAGCGCCATGGACAGTACCAGGCACCCCAGCTCTCTGCGCCACGGCAGCAAGCGCTTGACCTTGAATGAAGCAACGAACGCGACCAGCGAAAACACGCCGCCCGCGATCACGGCATTCTTGGCCCAGTCATGCATGACGTTTTCCAGAAAATAACTATGTCTGCCGATGAACTGGCCCGCAGCCGGGTCGTAGGCCAGCTTGGCGACAGTCATGTCCAGGTCCGTCAGTTCCAGCAAAATCAGAACCAGGGCGGTTATGGCCGGAATGCCCAGGCCTATCCATAAGTTCAGCGGGCGCGAGTAAGGCAGGATGGAAGCTCTCGACATGTCGGATCCAGATCAGCAGAAGGGAACCTCGCGTGATACGTCGAGGTACGACTAGTCTGATTTTCTGGCTGTCGTTAACCCGTGAACCGCTGGTGAAAAAAACGTTAAGCCATTCCACGCTGGTTCTATGGCTGACTTGGCCTTAAGCTGCGCCAGCCTTATTGCATACGGAGAGGTGCACCATGCGAATCCTGCTCGTTGAAGACAACCGCGACATCCTTGCCAACCTCGCGGACTACCTGGGCATGAAGGGCTATACGGTCGATTGTGCCCAGGATGGCCTTTCCGGACTGCATCTGGCGGCAACCGAACATTACGACCTGATCGTGCTCGATATCATGCTGCCCGGCATCGACGGCTATACCTTGTGCAAGCGCCTGCGCGAAGACGCCCGACGCGACACGCCGGTCATCATGCTGACCGCTCGTGATCAACTGGACGACCGCTTGCAGGGCTTCCGTTCCGGCGCCGACGACTATCTGCTCAAACCGTTCGCCCTGTCCGAACTGGCCGCGCGTATCGAAGCGGTGCTGCGTCGGGCGCAAGGCGGCGGTCGACGGACCTTGCAGGTCGCCGACCTGATCTACGACCTGGACACTCTGGAAGTCACCCGCGAAGGGCGGCTGCTCAAGCTCAACCCGGTGGGGCTGAAACTGCTCGCGGTCCTGATGCAGAAAAGCCCGCACGTGTTGCGTCGCGAGATTCTCGAAGAGGCCCTGTGGGGCGACGATTGCCCGGACAGCGACAGCCTGCGCAGTCACGTTCACCAATTGCGTCAGGTGATCGACAAGCCGTTTGCCAAACCGCTGCTGCAAACCGTGCACGGCGTCGGATACCGCTTGGCCGAGGGCCGAGATGGAGTTTAAGCAAAGCCTTGCCCAGCGGATCATCATTGCCTTTGCGCTGATGAGCGCACTGGTGGCGGGATCCTTCGCCATGGGCATCGTTGCCACGGTGCATCTGGTCGAAGAAAAACTGATCTCCTCAGGTCTGGGCGGCGACCTCAATCGCCTGCTGCTGATGGACAGCGTCAGCGACTGGAGCCATCGTCCCGAGCCCGACCAGCTGTTCTATTTCAGCGGCGGTCCGGGCGATTTCGATGTGCCCAAGGACCTGCGCCATCTGGAACCGGGATTTCACGAGGTGTTTCGCGGGCCGCTGTCGTACCACGCGATGGTCGAAGTGGTCGACGGCCGACGTTATGTACTCCTGCAGGATCAAAGCGATTTCGAAGAGCGTGAGCGCGTGCTGTTTGCCGTGGTATTGGTCGGGTTCGTGCTGGCGCTGGCGTTGGCGGTATTTCTCGGCTGGGTTCTGGCGCGGCGCGTCATGGCACCCGTGGTGCGCCTGGCCAGACAAGTCCGGCACCGCGATCAACTGCTCGGGCTGGCACCGCCGCTGGCACCGGATTACGCGGCAGACGAAGTGGGCGAGCTGGCTGTGGCATTCGACGCCACGCTGGGCCGCTTGCGCAGCGCCCTGACCCGCGAGCGTATGTTCACCAGCGACGTGAGCCATGAGTTGCGCACACCGCTGATGGTACTGGCCAGTTCCTGCGAACTGCTGCTTGAGAACCCGGCGCTGGATACTCGTGCCCGGGCCCAGGTGGAGCGCATTGCGCGCGCCTGCGAAGAAATGCGCGACCTCGTGCAGACTTTCCTGATGCTGGCCCGCACCCAGCGTGAAGACGCGACCATGACCCCGAAAGTCGGCCTGCGCAGCGTCGCTGAACAGTTGGTCGCGTTGTGGCGCGGCCCCATCGAAAGCAAGGGTCTGACGCTGAATTTTTGTCCGGACGCTGCGGACCAGTCGTCGGAAACGTCGTACAACGCCACGTTCCTGCATGCCGTGATGGGCAACCTGCTGCGCAACGCCCTGCATTACACCGACAGCGGCTTCATCACCCTCACGTTACAAGCCGATGGCTTCCTGGTGGAGGACAGCGGGGTGGGTATTCCAGAAGAAAAGCGCGAGGCAATGTTCGAGCCCTTTGTGCGCGGCAACGAGCAGCGCGGCGAAGGCCTCGGGCTGGGCCTGTCTCTGGTACAGCGGATTTGCGAAAACCAGGGCTGGACGGTGAGCCTGAGCCCGATGGAACCCAACGGATGCCGTTTCTGCGTGACCCTGAAAGCCAGGTAAGTTTCACCCAATCCACATGCTGCGTCAGCGTTACGACACCTTGTTTCAATCATGAGAAACCTGTCATTTTGACAAATAGTGGCGTGGTGCTATCTCTAAGTCATTGTAAAATCTCGAAACATTTGCTCAAGCCAAGTAACGCTTTTTTCACATAAACATGACCTGACGATGACGCTGGGCTGACTAAGTTGGCCCCCATCGAATCAGGAGATTCACCATGAGCAAGCGAATCGAGCTCGAGTTTTCCCGTAAATACAATCAACAACACGCAGAAAAATATTTACAGAAACATCAGGACAATTTGTCTCGACGGTTGTCTCACAGGCGCGACGAGCAACTGGCACGCAAAGCATTGAAGCTGGCCGGTGATCCTGGGCTGGTGCTGGATCTGCCTTGTGGTGCGGGTCGCTTCTGGCCGCTGCTGGCGGAAAAACCCAATCGGGTGATCATCGGCGCGGACAACTCTGCGGACATGCTCAGCACCGCTTGCAAGGCCCAGCCTGCCGAAGTGGTGAAACGGGTACAACCCTTGCAGACGTCAGCGTTCGCTATCAATCTGCCCGACAACGCCGTGGACAGTATTTTCTGTATGCGGCTGTTACACCACGTGGGCGACGCCGCTCACCGATTGGCGCTATTGCGTGAGTTTCAACGTGTTACCCGCGACAGCGTGATCATTTCGCTATGGGTCGATGGCAATTTCAAGGCCTGGAAACGCAAGCGCAGCGAGCAAAAGCGCAGCCGCGAAAGCGGGCAGGAAGGTTACCAAAACCGCTTTGTGTTACCCGTAGCAACCGTTGAAGCCGAATTCGAACAGGCAGGTTTCCGAATCCAGGAGCGGATGGATTTCCTGCCGATGTACGCCATGTGGCGTGTCTATTTATTGCGCAAGAGGTAACAGGATGGGCGTGGAAGGTGTAGTAGAACCGACAGTTGGCCAAGACGAGCGCTTTGCCTATTTCTGGAGCCAGCGTGGTGAATGGGTAGAAGAGCCCAACATCCGTCGTGGTGGCGAAAGCGGCGTGCAGCGCGTCTTGACTGAAAATGGTCGGCTTATCTACATCAAGCGCCAGACGGGCCATATCTACCGCAGTTGGCTGCATCCTTTCGGGCGTCCCACCGTACTGCGCGAGCGTGATGCGCTGGAAGGCCTGCGTCAGCTCAACGTGAATGTACCGAAAATGATTTTCTGCGGCGCCGAGCGCGACGAAAACAATGAGTGGCGTGCATTGTTGGTGACCGCTGCGCTGGATGGTTTCGAAGAGATCGAAAACTGGTACGCGGCCGGTGGTCGCGAGCGCTACGGTGAAGCGCTGCACGAGCAAATGCTCCATGAACTGGCAGTCAATCTGGCGCGCATGCACCGCGGCCGCTGGCAGCACAGCTGCATCTATATCAAGCACGTCTTCGTCCGGGTCGTCGGCGAAGGTTCCGAGGCCCGTGCCGAAGTCGCGCTGCTGGATCTCGAAAAGTGCCGCCGTCGCCTGACCCCCTACGCCGCAGCCCAGCACGACATGAAACAGCTGCGTCGCCATTCGTCATTCAGTCCAGCGGACTGGCAGAAACTCGTCTACTTTTACGAGGCAGCGTTTGGCAGCGCTATCAAAGGTTTAGGGTAATGAAGCTAGAACTGGCTCGAGGTTTGTTTGTAGTGGGTGCGTTGGCTGTTGCTTCTGTTGCTCTCGCCGCCTGGGAAGAGCCGGGTACCAAGATATTGAGCGCTCAACATGGCGAAGGACATTGTCCTTTGCCCAGAGTCGCCAAGGTCGAGCAGACCGTAAAACCAGACCACGATCTACTGCTGTTGATGTTTGGCCTGGCCCAGGGTTCAGGGCCGCAACGTTAAGATCCAGCGTTAAAGACAACTGCGTGATGAAGGCCCCGTTTACGGGGCCTTGTTGTGTGTGGGTAGGGCTCGGTAGGACCGGACTTGTCCGGGAAGGCGGTGGCGCAGACACCGGATTAGATCAGGCGAATGATGCTGGCCCATCCGCCGTCTTCGGGGACAAGTCCCCTCCTACCGTTCGAACGGAATTGGGCTCGGTGCTGCGATTTTCTTGTCCGGCGCCGCCAGGAACGTATAGACGCAAGGCAGCACGAACAAGGTAAACAACGTCCCGACCGACATCCCGGTCGCAATCACGGTCCCGATATCAAACCGGCTGACTGCGCCTGCACCGCTGGCCAGAATCAACGGCACCATGCCGAAGACCATCGCTGCCGTGGTCATCAATACCGGTCGCAGACGAATCGCCGCGGCTTCTTCCACCGCTTCCCTGGCTGACAAGCCCTTGTCGCGGCGTAGCTGGTTGGCGAACTCTACAATCAGAATCCCGTGCTTGCTGATCAAGCCGATCAAGGTCACCAACCCGACCTGGGTGTAGATATTCATACTCGACAGCCCCAGGAACAACGGGATCAAGGCGCCGCAAATCGACAATGGCACGGTCACCAGAATCACCAGCGGATCACGGAAACTTTCGAATTGCGCCGCCAACACCAGGAAGATAATCGCCAGCGCCAGGGCGAACGTCACCCATAACGCGCTGCCTTCCTGTACGTATTGCCGCGATGCACCGGCGTAGTCATAGGCAAAACCCGCCGGCGCTTCTTCGCTGGCGATCTGGCGAATGGTTTCGATGGCTTCGCCCATGCTGACAATCGGAAAGCCCTGGATGATCGCCGAGTTGAGCTGCTGGAACTGATTGAGCTGGCGCGGTCGGGCGCGGTCGCTGACCTTGATCAGGGTGGACAGTGCCAAGAGTTTGCCGTCGCTGTTCTTCACGTAATAGTTGTTCAGCCAGCCCGGATTATCCCGGTAAGGGCGTTCAACCTGAGCGATGACCTTGTAGCTGCGGCCTTCGATGGTGAAGCGATTGATTTCCGCCTCGCCCAGCAAGGTGGCGAGCGTTCCGCCCAGATCCGCCATGGAAACGCCCATTTGCGCGGCCTTGGCCCGGTCGATATCCACCACCACTTCCGGTTTGTCGAAGGCCAGATCGATGTCCAGAAAGGCAAACTTGCCTGACTCCGTGGCCCGCGCCTTGATGCGCTCGGCCACTTGCAGCAGTGCCGAGTAATCGTTTGGCGTATTGATCACAAACTGAAACGGCAAGCCTTCGCCGGTCCCCGGAAGCGATGGCAGGTTGAAACCGAAAATCTGCAAGCCGCTGATCCCCGCCAGCTTTGCCTGGACCTCCGGCAAGATCTCCATTTGCGTGCGGCTGCGTTCGTCCCACGGCTTGAGCAGGAAACCACCGACACCGGTTTGCACGCCGTTGAAGCCGTTGATCTGGAACGATGAATAGTATTCGGGAAACTCTTTGAAGATCTGGATGAACTGATCGGTGTAGCGATTGATGTAATCCAGGTTGGTGGGCTGCGGCGACGTCGCCATCATGAAAATGATGCCCTGATCTTCGTCCGGGGCCAGTTCCGACTTGGTGAATTTGAGCAACACCGGAATCAGGCACAACACAATCACCGCAAACACCAGCACCACCGGGCGCGTGTTCAGCGTGCCGTGGAGCATGCTGCGATAGCGCGCCTTGAGCCGGTCGAAAATCTGGTCGAGCTTGTGGGCCAGGCCGCTGGGATTCTCGTCGTGGCGCAGAAGCAGGGCGCACATCATTGGTGACAGGGTCAACGCGACCACACCGGAAATCACCACCGCTCCCGCCAGCGTCAAGGCGAACTCCTTGAACAGCGCGCCCGTGAGCCCCTCCAGGAAGCCAATGGGCGCGTAAACCGCAGCGAGGGTGATGGTCATGGAAACCACCGGCATGGCGATCTCTCGCGCGCCTTCTATGGCCGCATCGAACGGCGTCTTGCCTTCCTCGATATGGCGATGGATGTTTTCCACCACGACAATGGCATCGTCCACCACGAGTCCGATGGCCAACACCATGGCCAGCAGTGTCAGCAGGTTGATCGAGTAGCCCATCAGTTGCATGAAGAACAGCACGCCGATCATCGACAGCGGAATGGTGATGACCGGGATCAGCACCGAGCGCAACGCGCCGAGGAACAGGAACACCACGACAATCACAATCAACACCGCTTCGATCAGGGTTTTCACTACCTCGTTGATCGAGGCCTGAATGAACAGCGTGGCGTCGTAGGCGATGGACACTTTCAGGCTCGGCGGCAGCTGGCTTTCCAGCTCCGGCATGATGCGCCGCACTTCCTTGATCACGTCCAGCGGGTTGGAACTCGGCGTACCCTTGATCCCGATGTACACCGACGGCGTGCCGTCGAACGAACTGACCGTGTCGTAGTTTTCCGCGCCCATCTCGACCCGCGCCACGTCGCCCAGCAACACGCGCCGGTCGCCGTCGGTCTTGAGCGGGATGGCCGCGAAGGCTTCGGCGGATTTCAGTTCGGTGGTCGCGTTGATGCTGGTCACGACGTACTCGCCCTTGACCTCGCCAGCGGCCGACAGGAAGTTGTAGCGCCGCACCGCATCGGTGACATCCGACGCCGTCAGGCCAAAGCCCGCCAGGCGCACCGGATCGAGCCACAGCCGCATGGCGAAGACCTGATTGCCGAGGATTTCGGCTTCGGCCATGCCCGGCAATGTTGCCAGCTTTGGCTGGATCACCCGGGACAGATAATCGGTGATTTGCGGATTGCTCAGTTCCGAGCTGTAGAAGCTGATGTACATCAGCGCCGAAGCGTCCGCTGCTTCCTTGCTCAGCACCGGATCTTCAGCGTCTTGCGGCAGCTTGTTCTTGACCTCGTTGGCCTTGGCCAGCAACTCGGTGAACAGGCGGTCGCTGTCGGCGCCGATCCGCGCATAGATCGAAACAATCGAGAAATTCTGGCGGCTGACCGACGTCATGTAGTCGATGCCTTCCGCGCTCGCCAGACTTTGCTGCAAGGGTTGTGTGATGTAGCCCTGAATGGTTTCGGCGTTGGCGCCGGGATACGCGGTGGTCACCGTGATCAGGGCGTTTTCCATCTGCGGATACTGGCGAATGGTCAGCTTGCTGAACGCCTGAAAACCCAGCAACACAATCAGCAGGCTGATCACCGTGGCGAGCACCGGACGACGTATGAACGGATCTGTAAAAGCCATGAAGAATTCCTTGATCAGTCTGCGCGAGGCTGACTGTTCTGTTCGGCTGGCAAAGTGGTGTCGGCACTGATCGCGACATGGGCACCGTTCTCGAGCTTGAGCTGACCACCGCTGACCACTTGCTCGCCGGCCTTGATCCCTTTGCTGATGATCACCAGCCCGTCGCGCCGCTCGCCGGTTTCCACGAAACGCCGCTCAACGGCCAGCTGGGCTTCGCCTTTGGCGTCTTTTTCCGGCTCGCCCTGTTCATTCTTCTTCGGCACCACGACATAAACCGAATTGCCATAGAGCGTGTAGGTGATCGCGCTTTCCGGCAGTACGATTTGCGTCTTCGGGCCGGGCAACAAGACGTGCAGATCGGCAAACATGCCCGGCAGCAGTTTGTTTTCGGGGTTAGGCAGCGTGGCGCGCACCAACAGATTACGAGTGGTTTCGTCGACCTTGGGGTTGATCGCGCTGAGTGTCGCCTCAAAGCTCTGCTTGGGGTAAGCCGCGACGCTGACCAGTGCTGTCTGGCCGACCGCGAGATTGGGCAGCGCCTGTTCCGGCACATAGAAATCGAGATAAAGGCTGCTCAGGTCCTGCAAGGTGGCAATGACCGTGCCACTGGCCAGATAATCACCGACGTCCACCTGACGAATGCCGATGGTGCCGCTGAACGGCGCCAGGATGCGCTTCTTCGCCAGGGATGCGTTCAACTGCGCCACGGTAGCGCTGGCCTTTTTCAACTGCGCGACGAGCTTGTCGAAATCGCCTCGGGAAATCGCCTGATCGCCCACCAGTTTGCTGCCGCGACCCTGTTCCACCTGGGCCAGGCCAAGGTCGGCTTCGGCAGTGCCGAGCAGGGCTTTTTCTACGTCGCTGTCCAGTTGAAGCAACGGCTGACCGACGCGGACTTTTTGCCCGGAGTCAAACATCAAGGCCTTGACCGTGCCGGCAATTTCCAGACTCAGGTCCACGCCCTGCAAGGCCTTGAGCGTGCCGATGGCCGGCAGACGACTCTGCCATTCACGCTCCCTGGCCGTTGCAACGCCCACGCTGATCGCTGGCTTCGGCGCGCTGAACTGCTGGATTTGTTGATAAACAGAAAAAGCTTTATAGCCCGCCAGCAACAGCACGACGAGCAGCACCACACCCAGCATGATCAACATACGGCGACGCAACATATTCACTTCCTTGCAAATACAGGTGAATCAGGCGAGCACATTAATCCTGCGGCTCGGGAGTTTTCTTATAAAAATGTCACGCAATATTACTTCAAACCCGGACCTTGGCTCGGGTTATGTCATGGGATTGAATTCAGGTCTCGATATCAAACCAGATGCAAATGGTTGTCCCAGAATCCCGTCGGCAAATCCAGTGGTTTGGCCAGCAGCTCGGTCTGGCGGCAATCGTAGAAACGGCAGCGGCCCTGGCCAGAGGTGACCACAAAACCATCGGCAACCGCGCCGACGCCGGCGCAATCGGGCAGTGGTGCATCAAGGCGAACCGCGCCGCTGTCCAGGTCCCAGATAAAGAAGCGGTTGCCTCTCGGTGCGGTGAGCGCCACCAGCCGCAGTTCGCTGTGTACCGCGACGCTGGCAGTGTAATGGCCCATTGCAGCGAGCTGTTGCTCCGCCACGGGAAACGCCTGGAATGGCTGGCCGGGACGCTTGATTGCCAGCAGCTCGGCGCTCTCGTGAGCATCGCCCATGAACTGCTGGCCCGCGACAATGGTGCCATCGCTGGCGATGCCCATGTGCCGCACGCTGTTCATGGACTGCCTGAGCATTTCCTTGCTCAGCAGGGTGCCGTCGCGCTGCATCAACACCAGGCTGGGTTCCATGGCGTTAAGGTTCATCTCGACCCGGCTTTCGGCTTCGGTGCGGATGCCGCCGTTGGCGACCACCAGCGTTTCGCCATCGGGCATCCATGACACCTGATGCGGGCCGATGCCATGGGTAGAGATTTCCCCTGCATGCACCAGACGCTCACCTTCGAAACGATACACGCCCAACAGACCACGACCTGGATCGGTGGTGTCGTTTTCGGTCGCATACAGCCATTCGCCGCCGCTGTGAATGACGGCATGCCCATAGAAATGTCGATTCGGTTGCGAGGTGATGGTCTGCAACAGACGCCCATCGCGCAGGTCGATCAAATAGCTTTCGGTGCCGGGACGACGGGCCACGAACAACGCCAGATTCAGCGTCGGGTGATTGATGATGTCGTGGCAGCGCTGGCCAACTTTGGTCGCGAAGACCTGTTTGCCATCCAGTTGATAACCCACGGCGTAATGCTGCCCATCAGCATCGTCACGGGCTGACAGCAACAGCGGGTCTTTGCCTTTTTGGCGAAACAAAGTCCAGCCGCCCAAGGTGCAAGCACTGAGCAACAGACTTCCAAGGGCCAGAGCCTGGCGTCGCAACATCATCAAAACCTCTCGTTCAATCGCCGTCGTTGGCGTTGAAGCCCAGTTGAATACCCAGCGCCTTGGCCAGCTCGCCTTCGTGCAGGCGATGAACCACGTTGAGGCTGTCGTAAAACGCGTTGAGCTGCTGACGGCCTTCTTCGCTGGCCAGCAGATCGGCCAGGGGCGGCTTCAGCGCAGTCAGCAGTTTACGACTGGCAGCGTAGGCAGCGTCGATCTTGTCGGCCAGCGGTTTCTGCTCGGCGGGCAATAGACCGCGCAGGCCGTGATTTTCAACGCCAGTCCATACCGTTTCAGCGCTGATCAAGCTGGCTTCCAGACTGCTGAGCGACGACTTGCTGCGCCATGCATCAGCCTGAAAGGGTTGCGGCAAACCTTTGGTCTGACGACCCAGCGGGGTGCCGAGTTTTTTCTTCAGGCTGTCCAGGGCAGTGACTTGAACCCGCAACAGTTCAGCGATGGCTTCATGGGAGTCGGCATAGCGCTGGTTGGGGAATTTGCTCAGCTGGGCGAGCATGCCGTCATTGCTGTTCCAGCGACTGAGGATTTCTTCCGCCAGGGCTTTTTGACGTTCGCCAATTGCCATCAATAGCGGGCAGTAACGCGCTTTCTGCTCGGCGTTGGCCATGTCGATTTCGGCGTCGAACAGAATGTATTCGTAGGCCGACAGCCCTTGCACCACAACGCTGGATTTGGATAGCGCTTCGGCGCTGATTTGCGGCTGCGCGGTCACCAGTTGCTCGACCTGACGGCCGACCAGGTTTTTCTTGTCCGGCCAGAACTGCACCTGCCAGGAGCGGTTGCCCTCGGCCAGCGGGCCGATCAGCAAAGGCTGCAATTCGGCCCAGGTCTTCTGCGCGTGCAGGAAATCGGCGCGAGCAGTGGCCAGATCAGTTTTGCCCTGACAGAAGGCGAGGGCGCTGACCGCCAGTTGCCGATCCGCATCGACCCAGCGACTGTAAGTCGGCAGGATCACTTGCTTGGCGATGGACGCCGAAGTGACAGCCTGTGGATCGGCCGGTGCGCAGGCACCCAAAGCAAGAGCGGCAAGGCTGGTGAAGAGCAACTTGGGACGGAACATGTCCGGCTCCTTATTTTTAAATGAAAGAAGTCATAACGAATTCAGGAATGCCAGCAGCGCGGCGCGTTGCTCGGCATCGAATGCCAATACTTGTCGTTGCGCCGCCTGGGCTTCGCCGCCATGCCAGAGCACGGCTTCGAGCAGATTACGGGCGCGGCCATCATGCAGAAACTGGGTATGCCCGCTGACTGTTTGTGTCAGACCAATCCCCCATAGCGGTGGGGTTCGCCACTCGCGACCTGTAGCCTGAAACTCGGTGCGATTGTCAGCCAGTTCCTCGCCCATGTCGTGCAACAGCAAATCGCTGTAAGGACGAATGACCTGATCGGCCTGTTCCGGCTCGGCGGCATCATGGGCGGTCTTGAACTGCGGCGTGTGGCATTGCTGGCAGCCAGCTTTATAGAACAGATTCTTGCCAGCCAGCACCTGCGGAGTTTCAACATCGCGGCGGGCGGGCACGGCCAGGTTTCGCGTGTAAAACAGCACCAGGCGCAAAATGTTGTCGCTGACCTCGGGCTCGCCATCCGGCCCATTGCCGTTGGGTGCCGCAAGGCAGTCAGTTTGCGCGGGTGTGCAGTCATCAAACATTCTCAGGCGGGTGGTCAGGCCCATATCACCAGAGAACGCGTGAACGTTTTGTTGATTGAGGTTGGGTTGGCCAGCTTTCCAGCCGAACTTGCCCAGCGCTACTTTCTGCGCGACGTCATCCCAGACCCAGTTCGGCCGCCCGGAAATACCATTGCCGTCTGCATCGTCCGGATCGGCGTTGGCCAGAATCGCCGCATCGGGAATCGCCTCCAGCAACCCAAGGCCAATCATCGGCGGCGCGATACGCGCCGATGCGCGGGTTTCAGGATGCATCGGGCCATAACCCAACTGAGTGATGCTCAAGGTCGGTTTGCGCAATTCGACTTGCGTACCGTCGCGGAAATGTACCGGCAGCGGCTCATACTCGACGCGCACACGGCCTTCCGGCGCAACGCCGGGAATCGACATATCCTGCAACTGCCCGCCATAAGTCGGCTCGGGCAAAATGCCAGCGGTTTTGATCAGGTCTGCATGAGCCGGATCGTCGGCAATCGACAGGCGTACCAGCATCGACACAGCATTGCTGTCGCCGTTTTCGGGCGGATGGCCGCGGCCGTCCTTGATGTGGCAATTCTGGCAAGCATTGGTATTGAACAATGGCCCCAGGCCGTCCCGGGCCGTGGTGGTCGAGGGCGCAATCACCCAAGGGCTGCGAAAGAAGCTGTTGCCAACGCTGAAATCCAGCCGCCGCACAGGCGAAAGATTGGCCGAAGGCAGCGAAAACGCGTTGCGATCAGCCTTGTTCACCGTCGCCGCCCCACCCGACAACGCTTCCCCCGGCTCCGCCTGGGTAAAACGCGGGGCGTCATCGCACCCACTCAACGCCACGGCGACGAGCAGAGCAAGGATCGGACCAAGCGACGTAATCATAAACATCCTGCAACCAGCCCAAAATCGGGGCGTGCAAGCTTAACAGCCTCGTCCTTTTCGAATAAGAGGGATTATCGTTTACCTTGACCTGTCGCAACGTGTTGTTACGAATTTGCCCGCTTCTGGATTTCGACTTGCTGGACATCCCCGCAAGTTTTGTTCATCTCACAAAAGTGCTCAAACAAGCTCTTACCCTGCCGCAAACTCTTGCGCACCGCTTTGCTCTGTTCGATCAATTCAGCGCTGGGCTTTTGCCATTGCTCGGGCGGTAGAGGTTTGGACCAGTCCAGGACGCTTTTCGGAAAGCTGGTTTTTGGCAGGCGTTCGACCCAGGCGGCGATATGGCACGGCAGGGTCCAGCCGCTGCAAAACTGGATAAGGATGAAGCCGAACAGATAGGTTACGTACCAATGGTTTTCCCGATATGCCTGACGGCACAGGTGAAAATAGGCGACGGTGCCTTCTTCATATTCCTCGTTCATCGGCGGCGGCAGCGCGCTTAACCCTTCTTCCATCGGCACGGCAGGGTCCAACCGCTGCAGAACTGGATAAGGACGAAGCCGAACAGATAGGTCACGTACCAATGGTTTTCCCGATAAGCCTGACGACACAGCTGAAAATAGGCGACGGTGCCCTCTTCATATGCCTCGCTCATTGGCGGCGGCAGCGCGCTTAACCCTTCTTCCATGTAACTGCGAATGGCCTCCCATTCACTGACCGCCAACATCAGCGATGCCGTGGGCACGGTGATCCACACTACATCGCCACTTGCCGAGTCCCGCAGGCCAATCATCAGCGAGAAACTGTTATGGCTGCCGTATTGCGTAACAACCTTGCCGCTGCTGACGCAGGCAATGACTTCTTCCCAGGGAACGAAACGCGGCGGCTGGCCGCGTTTGGCGACGTAGGCTACTTCACGGCGTTGGCGGTTGAAGCGGATTGGTGGATAGTCAATCAAGCGATGAATTGTTCGAAGAAATAATCCACCGTTAAAAGTTGCCAGGCTCGCGATAAGAGCCCAAAGGAACCAGTTAGGAAAGATAAATGAGACAGCCGTTTCAATAAAGCCTTCACCATATATAAGTTGTTCCGCAATGCCTGTTCCGATGCCTATTGTGGCACGAAACGCGGCGGCTGGCCGCGCTTGGCAACGTAGGCGACTTCGCGGCGTTGGCGGTTGAAGCGGATTGGTGGATAGTCAATCAAACGATGAATTGTTCGAAGAAATAATCCACCATTAAAAGTTGCCAGGCTCGCGATAAGAGCCCAAAGGAACCAGTTAGGAAAGATAAATGAGACAGCCGTTTCAATAAAGCCTTCACCATATATAAGTTGTTCCGCAATGCCTGTTCCGATGCCTATTGCCAAGAAGAAACCGATAATCGCTATTAATGATCCAGTCGCACAGCGTACAGAAAATTCAATAGCGCTACTTTCCATTGCAAAATCTAAATGTACGTGGTTCGACTCTCTATTCGGGGCCTGCGAGCTGAGCGCCGCTACTCCTGTAGGAACAGGACGTGGTGATAAGTAGAAAACCTCCGTGCTTGCCCGGTGTTCGAGGTCGCCCGCCTGAGGAAGAACCATTGGGTCAGCTGAAATCATTAAGCATTGCTCGTGTAACTTGGATTTCTTCCAGGCTTTTTATAATAATTGGCGATGCTGCCGATACGGTTATAGGTTTGTTGGTGACGCTGTCAGGTGGAAGTGATACCCGAAAGTGAAGGTAGCCGCTATCTTTCCTCAAGTAGTTACCGGCGATTTCCGGTCTGAAAGCGAGACGGAGGTGGAGATTGGCTTGGGCACCTTGCCATTGCTCCGGTACTTCTAGCGCAATCGTAAGCGGTCGGCCAAAAACGACGCGAATCCCCAATGAAAGTGCTTTTCCTGCATCCCATTCATCTGGAGTTTTTTGCAATAAAGCAGTCCACCGAAGAGAGTTATCATTAAATGTTTCATTGGAAACTCCAGGCAATAAGAGATATAAAACGCGCACACCTTCTCCGTCTGTAGCTCGTCTCTGTATACCTTGGTCCGTTATCGAAGGTAGAAGTGAAGATTCGGCGAGCCTTTGCGAATGCGTTGGCCAATCCCAACCGTTAGTTTTCCGGCCCCAGCAGCAACCCAGCAACCATCTTTGCTGCTCATCGAGATTGTTAAAGTTGAATATTGCTTCTCCTCCGAGCTGCAATGCAGTGAAGAATAGGCCAGAGGGCGTTAGTGCGGTAGTGAACCGGAGAAAGCGCGCGCCTCTCGTAGCCCAAGCATTGCTCAACGCAAGCTGCTTTTGAGTTGAAAGCGCTTTTACATAGTCCTGACGTAACCCCCATCCTTCCAGCAGCGCTTTAGACGTAAGTCCCGCAGCGACTGCGGTTGCTCCCAAATCACCTGTTAATGCTGCCACAGCCCCTGCTTTTTCTCCCGCGGTACCCAAGTTGATAGCATTGCTCCACTTGCTCCAATTGTTCCAAGATGTACCGGCGGCGCCAATTAAGGCAGCAGGAGCAATAAATATTCCGAGGCCGAGCCCTAGCCGGCCCAGCCGTACCGCAAACAGCATTCCTCCGGGTGAAGTCTGGGCCGAAGCAGCTTGTAGCGCTTTATCAACCATCGCTAATTGCATCGTTTGATAAACGGATACTACGGCTGCTGTCATGGATGCTATCGAGCCGGCCCATATGATTCTTTCCTTTGTTGTTCGATTCCCTCTTGTATTAGTCCAAGCCTCCCAAGCCTCCCCCAGATTCCCCAACTGCAACCCAACCGCCAACAACGGAATCCATCCACTCTTAAACCCCGCCTTCCAGGCCCCGTCAGTGTCATAACCACCTGAAAACCCCGCCCGGAATCGACGAGTTTCCTCATACAACGCGCTCGATTGTTCCGACGTGAGATTCAATCGCACGCCGATGTAGCCAGTGGAAAATTTGCTGTTGGGGGAGATTCCGTCTTCCAGACGTCGCACTACCGCCGAGCGCTGGTTTCGCGTTTCCAGCAGTTCTTCGTTGATGCGCTGTTTCTCGACCGCTGCCTGATAACGCTGGTCTTCGCTGCGCATGCGACTGCGGGCGAGTTTGTCGTAGAGCTTGCGGTCGGTCTTGAGGTTTTCTTCGCGTTCGAGCAGTGCGCTGAGGCGGGTGAAGTTGTCCTTGAATTTCTGTACATCGGCTTCGCTGGCGATGCTCAGCGTGGCGCCTTGCTGTTGCAGGGCGACCAGTGTGCCCAGGCGTTGGGCGCGGTTGGTGTATTGCTGGAAATTCTGTAGGTGCTGGCGTAGCTCCGGGGTGTCGAGTTTGGCCTGCATTTCGACCAGCCATTCTTCCATGCGCAGGGCGATGGCCGGGATGTAGGTGGCGCTCACCGCTTGATGCAGGGAATGGGCCTCGCCTTCCAGGTGCAGGCTGCGGGTCCAGTGATTGCCCATGATGCGCTCGATCTCGGAGATCCGCGCCTGAGCACCGGCCATGTCGCTGGAGAAACCACGGGTATCGTTGAGCAGCTTGATCAGGTCGCCGGATTTTTTGCGCAGGAACTCCAGGTCAAGTCGTCCGTAGAACACTGGCAGCACGTAAAACGGGTACTCATGAAAGTAATCGCCCAGTTGCTCCAGCGCTTGATCGGTTCGACACAGATCGCGGATGCAATTGTGTTCCATGGCCAGTGCGTGGTTCTGCTGCGTGGCATCCAGCGGGTCGAAATACCAGGCGCTGCGATGGAATTCGCCTTGGGTGAACAGATGAAGTCGGTCTTCGGTGATCGCATCCAGACGTTCGGTCCAGCGTTTGAGGTGCAGGCGCTCGCGTTGCAGGTAGCGTTGCATTTCTTCATGGCGAACCAGATCGAAGATCCCTCGGGAACCGAGTCCGACGCCCTCCAGCGTGCCTTTGCTGCTGTCTTGCAGGGCATCGATTTCGTCTTTGAGGTCGGCATGCAGGGGTTCGCCCAGGTCATCGACCATTTGCGCGTATTTGGCATCCATTTCGCGTTTGGCGATGATTGTTTCCGGGCGCTGGCGAAGATCCCCGCCATGCTTTCCGGCCATCCACCCGCCCTGATTGGGCGTTACCTCGAAACCCTTGCTGTTCTCCCAGCGCCACTGATTTCGGGCGTTGATGTAGTCGTAAATGCTGGTGCGTTGTTCAGGTGTGGTTTTGCTGAAGAAGTCTGAATTGGCGGGCGTCTTCGGGGCATTTTTCTCGCCAATGGTCATCAGCGTGTCGATATAGCTGCCCACGACGTAGCGCATTTCATTGTTATGTTGCTGTGTCCAATGTTCGATCCAGTCGACGACTTTGTCCTGTTCTTCAGCAAGATCACGCATGATGCCGATGCTGTCTTCCAGCACCAGATACAAATGATTGAACTGGTACTGCGCGCTCAATGAGTCCTTCAACTGGCCGATGTGCGCTTCGCGAAACAGCGGTAGATGTTCCCAGACGTAATCCTGACTTTCTTCGGGGTGGGTGTCGGGCGTCAGGCAGTGTTCGGCGGGTTGTTCGGCCAGTTCAGCGAGGGACTGCTTGATCTGGTTTTCTACCCGAAGGTGCTTGCCGCCGTTCTCGCAGTCCGACGCGGCCAGATCCACGCGCTGCATGAAGTACAAGCGGTCGGGCTTGCTGCCAATCACTTTTGAGCACTTGGCGGCGGTCCATTGCAGTTCCGAATAAGCCACGTGCAAAACGCTGTTGCGGGGGAAAACCAGCGTTGCTTCGCCCACTGAGTGGCTGCGTATATCCCGGCTGACTTCGGCACCTTGCCAGAGCAGTTTTATCGGAACGCCGTTCTCCAGCCAGTACTCGTGCAGATAGCCGTTGGCCTCGTCGATCACATACAAGTAACCATCGCGAATCAGGCGCAGACCAATGGGGCGCTGCAAGTGTTTGTAAGGGGTGGCAGCCACATCGCTGACCAGCCGTTCGACGCGCCCGTAACGTACGGGCAGCAACTGGACTTTTTTGCCCATGAGCGGGCAAGTTCCGAGGCTGTCACGGGCGTCTTTGTGGCTGCCACTGCGGGCTTCCCAATAGGCGCGGTCTTTTTCCGGCAGGCGTTTGTCGGTCATGGTCGAGCTCCTGATAATTGCTTGTCTCGTTCAAGCGCCAGCAGGTTGGCTTTTTGCACTCGCTGCGAAGGTGTCAGCGGTGAGGTGGTGTAGAGCAGCGCGATGATGTCGGGATGCCCGGCGGCAGGCTGACTGTCGAGAAACTCTATGACGTTGGCGTAGTGCAGGATGTCGCTCTCACTGTGGAAACCCTGTTCATAGGCGGTGCTGGCCATCGCATGGAAGTAGGTGAAGCGTTCATGCGCGTTGAGCTGCGCCTGAAAGTCCGGAAAGTGTCGGCTCATGTGCCGTTCGAGTTTGAGGACCGTGTTGCGAAAGTTGACTTCATTCAGCGCGTCGATCTGCGCGGCGTTCAAGCGATAGAGCATCTTGTGATCAGCGATTGCCGGTTCACCCCGGCGTTGATGGTGGCGCCAGACTTGGTCGTAGGGGTCGACGGCGTAGACGTGCTCGACAGGGCCGAACAGCGCATTGTCGGTTTGCTGCGGATAAAGCTCGAACAGGGCATTGGCAACGGGCGGATCGGAGAGGTTGAGCAGCGTGGGTTTGCCGACCGGTTCATCGACTCTGATCAGCCAGCGCAGGTGATCGACGACAGGTTGCGGTTCGTCAGCACTGAATAGCAGCAGCCCCCAGATGTGCTCGGCGTTCTGCAGGAAAGCCTGCAACACCGGGTCATGGCAGTCTGCAAGCACCACCAGCACCGGCGAGACGTCCAGCAGTTCTTTAAAACGTGTGCCAATAAACAGCGGATGGCACTGGATGCCCGGATTCCACTGGTACAGCCGGGGCAGAAGATTGCCGGTTCGTACGGCGTTGAGCAGCAAGTAGCCGTTTTGCGACCAGGGCAGGTCAGTGGGGCCGGATCGGAGCTCGGTCATCAAGGGTCGCCTTGCACGGGGCATGGGGAAAAGGCGAATACTCAAGGGCGATGCAGGCTGCTTCAATAGGGCAAAGTGCGTTTGGGAAAGGCCTTACAACAGTTGCAGATGGATCGCTGCTCCAAGGTAAATAACAGGAAATCAGTCCATAAAAAAATGCCAGTCAGCAAGCCGACTGGCATTTCAGGTCACTGCTCAAGCGCTCAAATCAAGAGCGCTCAATCAGCGCAGATCAAAACTCGTGATCGGCGTTGTCCGGGTTCAGGTCGGTGATGCCCAGTTTGCCCGCAGCCTGTTCGATGGCGCCGGTCTGCTTGACCAGCGAAGCGATGGCGTCGCGCACGACTTGATTGCCTTCGGTGTTGCCGGCGGCGATCAGTTGGTCGAAGTGCTCGCCTTTGTTGGCGTGATCGACAATGGCTTGCAGTTTCGCTTGAGTGGCGTCCAGGTCGGCGCGCAGGGTGGCGTCGGTGGCTGGGTCGGCTTTCGCCACCAGCGACGACAGGCTTGGGCCGCTGATTTTGGTGCCGTCTACGCGGGTATATTCGCCCAGGTAAACGTTGCGGATGCCTTTGCCGTTGTAGAAGTGCGAGTTGTGGGTGTTGTCACTGAAGCAGTCATGCTCGTCTTCGCTGGAGTTGGCTTCCAGTGCCACCTTCATGCGCTCGCCGGCCAGTTCGCCCAGGGACAGGCTGCCCATGCCGAACAGCATTTTGCGCAGGCCGCTTTCGCCGGACTCTGCTTCCAGGGTGGCGCGATAGTTGTCGGCAACACCGGCTTTCCAGTTGTTGGACATTTCGGTCAGGTCGCTGACCAGCAGGGTGGTGACAGCCTTCAGGTACGCGCGACGACGGTCGTTGTGGCCGCCGGTGCCGCCAGCGCCTTCGATGTAGTCGGAGGCAGGACGCTCGCCGGCACCCGGACCGTTGCCGTGCAGATCCTGGCCCCAGAGCAGGAACTCGATGGCGTGGTAACCGGTGGCGACGTTGGCCTCGGAACCGCCCAGCTCATTGAGGCTGGCGAGTTTTTCAGCAGTGATGTCCTTGACGTCAACCTTGTCCTCGCCCACTTGAACTTCAGTGTTGGCGATGATGTTGGCGGTTGCACCCGGGTTGCCCAGTGCGTGCTGGTAATCCTTGGCCACGTAATCGATCAGGCCTTCGTCCAGGGGCCAGGCGTTAACCTGTCCTTCCCAGTCGTCGATGATGGTGTTGCCGAAGCGGAAGACTTCGCTCTGCATGTAAGGCACGCGTGCTGCAACCCAGGCGTCACGCGCAGCCTTGAGGGTTTTGTCATTTGGCGTGGCGAGGAAGTCGTTGACGGCGGTTTGCAGGGTCTTGGCGGTGGATTCCGCATCGCTGAACACGGCATAAACCATGTTGGCGTAGTTGGCGACCACGGCTTTGGCCGCAGCGTCGGTAGATTGTGCAGGAGCGGCAGGCGCAGTGGTGGCCGCAGCCGGTGCAGGCGCCGCAGCCGGCGCGGGAGCTGCTGGCGTAGCAGCAGGGGCTGGCGCGGCAGCTTTATCCTTGCCTTCGCCACAACCGGCGAGGGAGATAGCGATGGCCAGCAGACTAGCGGTTGCCAAAGGCATACGAATCATGACGAAATCCTGCGTCTAGAGGGTTCAAGGCGTCCGGCGCCCAAAAAAAAGCTGCAACATAATGCGAAAGATTTGCATTCGATGTAAAGGCAAATTGCCCGGTTCGGGAAATGTGGTCGTTGAGAGCTGTAACAAAGAGTTTCGGCTGTCTCAAATCAGTTGGAGCGAGGCTTGCCCGCGAAGGCGGTACTTCAGGCATGAAATTCTCGTGGAATTCCGGGCTCTTCGCGGGCAAGCCTCTCCAACGAAGTCGCTTTGAGTGGACGCTACGACACCTCCACATTGCTGCGTTGCGCCTGTTTCAGGTAAGCCAGCAGTTCGCGGGCGGGCAGGGGTTTGCTGTACAGATAGCCCTGACCTTCGTGGCAGCCTTCGGAAATGATGTACGCCTCCTGGGCGACAGTTTCCACGCCTTCGGCAATGACCTGCATGCCCAGACTTTTACCCAGCTGGATGATGGCGCGCACGATGGTGGCGTCATCGTCGTCATCGATAAGGTCCTGCACGAAGCTCTTGTCGATCTTGATCTTGTCCAGCGGCAGGCTTTTCAGGTAACTCAGGGAAGAATACCCGGTGCCGAAGTCATCGATGGCGATCAAGGCGCCCGAGCGACGCAGGCTCAGAAGGTGTTGGGCGGCGGTGCTGATGTCTTCCATCAGGCCGGTTTCGGTGACTTCCAGCTCCAGGCTGCGTGGCGGCAAACGGTAGATCTGCAGCAGATTATTGACCACACGGGGCAATTCGGAGTGGTGCAGTTGCACCGTGGACAGATTGACCGCCATGCGCAGTTCGGTGAAGCCCTGGTCATGCCATTCGCGCAACTGGCGACAGGCCTGATCCAGAACCCATTCGCCAATGGCGATGATCGTCCCGTTCTGCTCTGCCAGTGGAATGAACTGGTCGGGCGGGACCAGACCGTGTTCCGGGTGTTGCCAGCGGATCAGTGCTTCAACCCCGACCACGCGATGGTCGCGGTAGCTGATTTGCGGTTGATAAACCAGATACAGCTGATCGCGGGGCAAGGCTTCGCGCAGGTCTTTTTCCAGTTCCCGACGGCGACGCATTTCGCTGTCGACGCTGGCGATGTAGAACTGATAACGGTTGCGTGAGCGTGACTTGGCCAGGGTCATGGTCTGTTCGGCTTTTTGCAGCAGCTTCTCGGTGCTGTCGCCGTCTTCCGGGAACAGCGTGATGCCGATGGTTGCGCGCAGGCGGATTTCCTGGTCACCCAGGGCAAACGGCGCCTCCAGGTCATCGAGGATGTTCTGTGCCAGCTCGGCCGCTTCGTAAGGTTGTTCGATGTCGGCCTGGACCAGTGCGAACTGATCGCCACCCAGTCGAGCCAGCGCCCCCAGCCGACCGCTATGGCTGCGCAGTCGGTCAGCCAGCGCCAGCAGCAATTGGTCGCCGGTCTGATAGCTGAATTGTTCGTTGATGCCTTTGAAGTCGTCCAGGCCGACACAGATTACTGCCACCCGCCGCTGCAGACGGCCTGCGTCGACGAGGATCTTGTCCAGTTGCTGCTGCAATTGCTGACGGTTGGGCAGGCCGGTGAGAAAGTCGTATTGAGCCATGCGCAGCAAGCTGTTTTCGGCTTCGTGGCGCAGGTGGGTATTGCGCTCGATCGAAGCCAGCAGCTGGTTGGCGGTGTTGACCCAGATTCCCAGTTCGTTTTTCTCGTGCCCTTTAAGAAGGGGCAGCTGATTTTCACTGGGACGATCGGGGTTGATGCTGGTCAGGTGTTCGATGATTTTCGACAGTGGCTTGGTCAGCAACCAGTGATAAACCAGATACAGCACCAGGCCCATGGTCAGCGCGCGCAGGACGCCGGAAATGAAAATGATCACTGAATTGACGATGAAACCGTCGCCGTAGGTCGCGGTATCCAGGGTGATGCGCAGGTCGCCGTAATACTCGCTATACGGGCTCCGGCCGACCAGTTGGGTGGTAAAACTGCGTTCCTGGCCGAGAATCAGGTCGGTCAGCCAGCGGGTGGAGGAGGTCTTGAGCGGGCGTTCCCTCTCGGCCAGCAATGTTTCGTTGGGATGGCCGATGGATGCCATACGCACGGCGTTGTCCTGGAACAGGCCTTCGATGACCTGCATGCCCATTTCCCGGTCCAGGCTGTAGACCGCCTGGGTCGAAGGGTCGCGGAACATGCCCAGGATACGCTCGGCGTCGTTGGCGACCGCCTGGCTGGTCTTGTACGCGTCATACACAATCTGCGCGCAACTGAGCACGACGCCCACGATCAGCGCCGATAGCAGGACCACGCGCAGCAGTTTTACCGACAGGCTGTTTTTGAGTTCCAGCTTCAAATGGTCATTCCTTAATCCGTGTCGGGAGCGTGAACCTTCCTAACCATCAAAAACACAGTCGACGAGCCCAGACGCGAGCATCACCTGCAAATGACACGGTGCCACTAACTGCTTCCGTGCTACGGCTCGACTTGGCGGGCAAGGTCGGGCCATTCCCTGTGTCGGACGAAAACCTTTGAAACTTGAGCGGAGCATTGAAAAACCCAAGGAGATGATATTAGTCCGCTATCGCTTTCTGACAATACATAACTATGTGTTACAGACGAAAAAAAACCCGGCAATGCCGGGTTTTTTTATCTGGAGCTGAAATCAGGCTTTAAATGGCCCGTTTTCAAACTGCTCAGCCACGAAATTCCAGTTGACCAGGTTCCAGAACGCTTCTACGTATTTTGGACGCAGGTTGCGGTAGTCGATGTAATAAGCGTGTTCCCAGACGTCGCAGGTCAGCAGCGGAGTGTCGCCGCTGGTGAGCGGGTTGCCGGCGCCGATGGTGCTGGCCAGGGCCAGGGAACCGTCAGCTTTCTTGACCAGCCAGCCCCAACCGGAACCGAAGGTGCCGATGGACGTTTTGCTGAACTCTTCCTTGAACTTGTCGAACGAACCGAACGCAGCATTGATTGCGTCAGCCAGTGCGCCAGTAGGTTCGCCGCCAGCGTTAGCCGCCAGGCAGTTCCAGTAAAAGGTGTGGTTCCAGACCTGGGCGGCGTTGTTGAAGATGCCACCCGAAGACGTCTTGATGATTTCTTCCAGGGTCTTGCCTTCGAACTCGGTGCCTGGCACCAGGTTGTTCAGGTTTACGACATAGGTGTTGTGGTGCTTGTCGTGGTGATATTCCAGTGTCTCTGCGGAAATGTGCGGCACCAGAGCATCTTTGGCGTAGGGCAGCGGCGGCAATTCAAAAGCCATGGTTTATCTCCTAATCAGGTCAGTTGCGGTGAGCGCAAGGCCGATCACGGGCGGCCAGACAGAACATACGCCGGGGAGTTTGTACTCTTTGCGGCGCAGGGTCTGGATCATAGCACCGGGTCCGCGCCTTAACCACGCAACAACTGTGTGGGATAGAGGTTCCAGAGGCTTTGCGTTGTGCGCCTTATAAAATGACTGACGGCTCACGCAGTCTTGATCAGCTGCGCGGCGACACTGAACATCATGACTGCGACCAGCAGATCGAGTACTCGCCAGGTCGCCGGACGAGCCAGCCACGGAGCGAGCCACGCAGCGCCGATCGCCAGGGTGCTGAACCACAGCAACGAAGCGCTTGCAGCGCCCACAACGTAGGCGCCAGGAACACTTTGCTGTGCGCCGAGAGAACCGATAAGCAGGACCGTATCGAGATAGACATGAGGATTGAGCAAGGTTACCGCCAGCGCACTCAACAACACGGCTCGTCTTGAGCGCAGGCCGACCACTTCGCTTTGTTGCAGGCTTTGCCGCGAGCAGGCGCGGCGCAATGCCAGGCTGCCATAGCAAAGCAGAAACACCACGCCGCCCCAGCGCGCGACGGCCAGCACGGTGGGATTATGCGCCAGCACATTGGCCAGCCCGAAAACTCCGGCGGCAACCAGCAACGCATCGCAGACAATACACAGCATGGCCACAGGCAAGTGATGTTCCCGGCGCAGGCTTTGCGCCAATACAAATGCATTCTGGGTACCGATGGCCATGATCAGGCCAGCAGCGACCAGCAAGCCGTTCAAATAGCTTTGCCACATGGAACACGCTCCGCAATCAGATTCAGGTGGCGATTCTGGCGTTTGAACCTGTATAAGGAAAACCAATAATCCTGATCGCTCATTAGGAAAACTGATGTTTGATTATAAATTGCTCTCGGCGCTCGCTGCGGTCATCGAGCAGGCGGGCTTTGAACGGGCGGCGCAGGTGTTGAGCCTGTCGCAGTCTGCGGTTTCGCAACGCATCAAACTGCTGGAAGCGCGTGTTGGTCAGCCGGTGCTGGTCCGGGCGACGCCGCCGCGTCCGACGGAAATCGGTCGGCGACTGCTGAACCATGTGCAGCAGGTGCGTCTGCTTGAACGGGATTTGCAAAGCCAGGTGCCGGCGCTCGACGAGGAGGGCATGCCCGAGCGACTGCGCATCGCGATCAATGCCGACAGCCTGGCGACATGGTGGGCTCCGGCGGTGGGGGATTTTTGTGCCGAGCACCATCTGCTGCTGGATCTGGTCGTCGAGGATCAGGACGTCGGCCTCAAACGCATGCGTGCCGGAGACGTGGCGGCGTGCATCTGCGGCAGCGAACGCCCGGTGGCTGGCGCGCGTAGTCAGGTGCTGGGTGCCATGCGCTATCGTGCACTGGCCAGTCCTGAGTTTATCGCTCGGCATTTCCCGGCAGGTGTCACACCCGTCGGGTTGGCGCGTGCGCCGGCGCTGGTATTCGGCCCCGACGATTTTTTGCAGCATCGCTACCTGGCAGCGCTTGGGGTCGAGGGTGGATTCGAGCATCATTTATGCCCCTCGTCCGAAGGCTTCATTCGCATGACCGAGGTGGGCATGGGCTGGGGATTGGTGCCTCAGTTGCAGGTCCAGGACCAGCTGCAACGTGACGCGCTGGTGGAACTGGTGCCGGACAAGCCGGTTGATGTGCCGTTGTATTGGCATCACTGGCGCAACGGTGGACAGTTGTTGACGAAGTTGACCGAGCATCTGGCGCAACGGGCCGGGCAATGGCTGGTGCCGCTTGGGGCTGATTGAGCGTCAGTGGGTGCCTTGGTGAAACTACCTGGTCCCGCGTTTAGAAATGTGGCGGCATACACGTAAAACGAAATTCGATGGAGCGGTAAATGAAGATTCTGATCACCGGCGCAAGCGGCTTCATTGGCGGGCGTTTTGCGCGTTTCGCCCTGGAGCAGGGTTTTGACGTACGGGTCAATGGTCGTCGCGCCGCAGGTGTCGAACATCTGGTAAGGCGTGGTGCCGAGTTTGTGCAGGGCGATTTGATCGACCCGGAGCTGGTGCGCGAGCTGTGCCGTGACGTCGATGCCGTGGTGCATTGCGCCGGGGCGGTTGGCGTCTGGGGTCGCAAGCAGGATTTCGTCCAGGGCAATGTGCAGGTCACGGAAAACGTGGTTGAGGCCTGCTTGAAGCAACGTGTGCGCCGTTTGGTGCATTTGTCGTCGCCTTCGATCTATTTCGATGGCCGCTCGCACCTGGGCATCAAGGAAGAACAGGTGCCCAGGCGCTTCAACAATCATTACGCGGCGACCAAGTACCTGGCTGAGCAAAAGGTCTTCGGCGCTGAAGAGTTCGGCCTGGAGGTCATCGCCTTGCGGCCACGATTCGTGACAGGCGCGGGCGACACCAGTATTTTCCCGAGGCTGCTGAACATGCAGCGCAAAAACCGCTTGTCGATTATTGGCAACGGGCTGAATGTCGTGGACTTCACCAGCATGCAAAACCTCAATCAGGCCATGCTCAGCAGCCTGCTGGCGGGCAGCTCGGCCTTGGGCAAGGCCTACAACATCAGCAACGGAACGCCGGTTCCGGTGTGGGATGCGGTGAATTACGTGATGCGCCGCATGCAATTGCCGCAGGTCACACGTTATCGTTCCTACGGCCTGGCTTACGCCGCAGCTGCTATAAATGAGGGCGCATGCCTGCTTTGGCCCGGACGACCTGAACCGACGCTGTCGCGTGTGGCAATGCAGGCCATGAGCAAGGATTTCACCCTTGATATCAGTCGGGCCCGGCATTATCTGGACTATGAGCCGCAGGTCAGCCTTTGGGCCGCGCTGGACGAATTCTGCGACTGGTGGAAAGCGCAACAAAACATGTGAGCGCCGTAGTTGCCAATTGCAACGGTTATACTCCCCCGACTTTCAGGCTTAAAAAGCGGATTCACACAGGGTTCCTCATGCGTAACGATCCTTACGACGACGTCGATGACGTCCCGAACCTCAGCGCCAAGGACGATGATGACGACTTCGCGCCAACCAACGGCGCGCGTAAACGCACCACTGTCTATTCCCGCGACACGCCGGTGGTCAAGGTCAAGGCACCGAGCACCGGCCCGTTGTGGGCATTGGTTGGTGCGCTGTTCATCGCCTTTTGCGGGCTGGGCTGGTGGAGTTTTCAGCAGATTTCCCTGATGGAACAGCAGTTGGTCGCGACTCAGGAAAGCTTCGCCCGAATCAGCGAGGAAGCGGCGGGGCGTCTGCAGGATATTTCCGGCAAAGTGGTCGCCACCGAGTCTGTGGTGGTCGACGGCGTTGCGCTCAAGCAGCGGATCAAATTGCTTGAAGATCAACTGGCCGATCAGGACAAGCAGCAGGAAGGCGTGACGGGCCAGCAATCTGCGCTGGAAAAACGCCTGGAACAGATGACGGCACAAACCGCCCAGCAACAGAGCGCCAATACCCAGCTGGGAGAACAACTCAAAGCCGTGACCACCGAACTGGCGTCGCTCAAGGCCGCCATGCCTGACCCGAAAGCCGGCCAGGGCGATCAGGAAAAAATCGACGCTCAGCTCAAGAGTCTGAACGCCGATGTGGCTGCGCTGAAGAAACAGGGCAATCCAGCGGCCGCCATCGAGCGCCTGGAACAGGATTTGATCGTCCTCAAGAGCGAACAGGAAAATCGTCCGGCTCCCTCGGCAGGCGGCAATACTGCTGAGTTCGACAGTTTCCGTGCCCAGGTCACTCGCAATATCAATACCCTGACGGCGCAGATTCAGACCCTGTCCCAGCAGTTGAATGCCCGCAGGTAATTGTTGATCTGATACGGGGCTGGCAGGCGATTTCGCCGTGTTGTTGACGCGGCGCTGTCTTCCAGCGAACGCCTCGCTCCAACGAGCATTTCAATTCGATGGGACGAGTCCCCTCCTGCCGGCTGACGGCTTCTGCTTTTTTCCGCCGTGAATAACTAAATATCGCGCTGCGTGGCGAACACCTTTGTAATCTGTGTTCCAGGCACTGCAACGACGGATCGACTACTTGCCATCCGTTGGCCTGTTATTAAAGGCTCACCAGAGTCACTTTCATGGATGAAAGGAAATTAAATCGTGAATACGCTTGATGAAAAAACCAGCTATACCGACGAAATCGATGCCGCTGCAGGTACAGGCTCGAAGAGTCCAGTTTCGAATCTGAAGGCACCCGCACCAAAGAATTCTGTTGTAACCGGCACCCAACCACCCAAGCCGAAGCCACCCAAGGCTAAACCGGTCCCCACCAAGCCGACCCCGCCGGCCAAACCGGTGAAGTCCGTGGTCGTACCGCCCAAGCCCGCGAAACCAATCCCTTCAAAGCCCGTGCCAGTTCCGTCCAAACCAGCGCGCCCGGCGAATGCCAGCTCGCTTCCCCCGGTCTCGCTACCAGAGAAACCGGCGCGTCGCAGCAAACTGGAGAGTTTTGAATCACTGTTCAGCATTGCCGCCAACGCTGCTTCGGCTGCGGTTTCAATTCGGGATCTGGCCAGTGGCGGGAGAACGACTCGGCTGGAAGACGGCACCGTCGTCAATCACGAGGTTTCCACTGTCACTTTGCCGGACGGTCAGGAGGTTGATATGAATGACAAGACAGTTACTCATGCAGACGGCTCAAAAGAAGCGGCTAACGGCGATATCACTTATCCCGATGGCAGGAAGTATATTGCCGCGCAAAAAGTCATGTGCCATGTAGATGGCAGCTTTGAATATGAGGACGGCACGCTGGCCGACAAGGACGGCAACTACATTGGTATGCGGTCTGAAAAATAAACAAACGTTACTTGTCTCGTTCATAAAAAAACCGGGCTGATCAAGCCCGGTTTTTTAGTTTGCGACTGAATCAGCAGCCCTTACAGCGCGGGATAGTCGATATAGCCCACTGGTCCTTTGGCGTAGAAGGTTTCCGGATGCGCCGCGTTCAGCTCTGCATCCAGCTTCAAGCGCGCCGGCAGGTCCGGGTTGGCGATGAAGGGCACACCGAAGGCAACAGCGTCGGCCGAGCCATTGGCCAGCCAGGCGTTGGCGGTTTCCTTGGTAAATTTTTCGTTGGCGATGTACGCGCCGCCGAAGGCTTTTTTCAGCTGTGGACCAATGCTGTCGCCTGCTTCGCGTTCCCGGGCACAGATGAAGGCGATGCCGCGCTTGCCCATTTCGGTGGCCACATAGCTGAAGGTTTCACTCAGGTTGTCGTCGCCCATGTCATGCAGGTCGGCACGCGGCGAAAGGTGCAGGCCGACACGACCGGCGCCCCAGATTTCGATGGCCGCATCGACCACTTCAATCATCAGCCGCGCACGGTTTTCCACGGAGCCGCCATATTGGTCGGTACGCTGGTTGGTGCTGGTCTGCAGAAACTGGTCGAGCAGGTAGCCGTTGGCGCCGTGGATTTCCACGCCGTCAAAACCGGCAGCCTTGGCGTTTTCCGCACCGACCCGATAGGCGTCCACGACGTCGGCGATTTCTTCCAGTTCAAGGGCGCGCGGTGTCACGTAATCCGCCAATGGGCGAACCAGGCTGACGTGGCCTTCAGGCTTGACGGCGCTTGGCGCGACCGGGGCTTCGTCGTTGAGGTACGAAGGGTGGGAAATCCGCCCGACGTGCCACAGTTGCAGCACGATCTTGCCGCCAGCGCCGTGCACGGCTTTGGTGATGTTGCTCCAGCCGCGAACCTGATCGTTGGACCAGATGCCCGGAGTGTCCGGATAACCGACGCCCATTGGCGTGATCGACGTCGCTTCGCTGATGATCAGGCCCGCCGAAGCGCGCTGAACGTAGTATTCGGCCATCATCGCGTTAGGCACGCGGCCTTCGTCGGCGCGGCAGCGAGTCAGCGGCGCCATGATGATGCGGTTGGACAGTTGCAGATCACCCAGGGTGATCGGGTCAAAGATAGTCGTCATGGTTCAAACCTCTTGAATGATCAAATGATTAGTTGGTAGCCGGAGCCAGATCGGGATTGGCGGTCTGGCGGAAAGTAATCAGGGTGACGATCAGCGCCAGCACGGCCAGCAACGCGGCGGCCAGTGGCACGCGGGTCAGGCCAAGGCCGTGGGCGATGACGCTGCCGCCGATCCATGCGCCCAGGGCGTTGCCGACGTTGAAGGCGCCGATGTTCAGGGTCGAGACCAGATTCGGTGCCGCCTTGCCGTAAGTCACCACGTTGATCTGCAAGGCAGGCACGGCGGCAAAGGCGGCGGTGGCCCAGAGGAACAGGGTGATTTCGGTAGGGATCAGCGCCACGCTGGTCCAGCTCAGTACGGTGGAGATCACGGCCATGGCAATGAACACACCGATCAGTGTCGCGGCCAGACGCTTGTCAGCCAGCTTGCCGCCGATGACGTTGCCGACAGTCAGGCCCAGGCCGATCAGCAGCAGGGTCCAGGTCACGCCTTTTGGCGAGATGCCGGTGACTTCGCCCAGCAGCGGCGCGATGTAGGTGAACAGGGTGAACATCGAGGCGGAGAACAGCGCCGTCATGCTCAGCGACAGCCAGATGCCGGCACCTCTCAGGGCGCCCAGCTCGGCGCGCATGTCGAGTTTTTCTTCGTCGCGTTTGGTCGGCAAGTAACGGATCAGGCCGATCAGCGCGATCACGCCGATGACAGTCACGGCCCAGAAGGTCGAGCGCCAGCCTGCGTATTGGCCCAAAGCCGTACCCAGCGGAACGCCAAGCACGTTGGCCAGGGTCAAACCGGTGAACATCAACGCCACAGCGGAGGCGCGACGGTTGGCCGGAACCAGCCCCGCAGCCACCACCGAACCGATACCAAAGAATGCACCGTGGCACAACGCTGTGATTACCCGGGCAAACATCAGCACGTTGTAGTCGCTGGCAATTGCGCAGAGCAGGTTGCCGATGATGAAGATGCCCATCAGCGTGACCAGTGCAGCCTTGCGCGGCAGCTTGGCGGTGGCCATGGCCATGAACGGCGCACCAATCGCTACGCCCAGGGCATAACCGGTTACCAGCCAACCGGCACCGGGGATCGAAACGCCCAGGTCACTCGCCACGTCAGGCAGCAGGCCCATGATGACGAACTCGGTGGTGCCGATGGCGAAAGCGCTCAAGGCCAGAATTAACAGTGAAAGAGGCACGAGGCGTCTCCTGATTGAAGAATATTGGGGCGGCGGATCAGGACGGCTTTTTCAGTTCCAGCAGCAGTGCGTCGATGAAGGCCTGGATGACCTCTTCGTTGCGTCTGAAGAAGTGCCATTGGCCGACTTTCTTGCTGCTGATCAGGCCGGCGCGTTGCAGCGTCGCCAGGTGGGCAGAAATCGTGGACTGCGAAAGGCCCGCGCGTTGGTCAATCTGACCGGCGCAGACACCGTTTTCCGTGGAGTGCTCCTGATCGGGAAAGCAGGTGAGGGGATCTTTGAGCCACACCAGGATTTCACGGCGAACAGGGTGAGCCAGGGCTTTTATTATTTCGTCGAGGTCGATAGGCATTTCGTTCTCAATATGGGTATAGCGCTATATCGCGATGGAGCGAACTTTATATTGGTATTTCGCGATATACAAATATGATTTTCTGCTGAGGAGTGCGTAAAACGCTATATCGGGTTATAACGATATTTGCCTGTCAGGCGTTTGCAGGCGTACGCTGGCGGCATGAATTACCTCGCTCATCTGCACCTCGGCGGCCAGCGCCCGCCGCAATTGCTCGGCAGCCTGTATGGCGATTTCGTCAAAGGGCCTTTGGCTGGGCGCTTTTCCGACGAGCTGGCCGACGCCATCCAGTTGCATCGCAGCATTGATGCCTTCACCGACAGCCATCCGCTGGTCAAAGACGCGATTGCGCGTTTTCCCGCCGCACGACGGCGTTATGCGGGGATCATCCTTGACGTGTTTTTCGACCATTGCCTGGCTCGGGACTGGCTGCTCTACGCCGATATGCCGCTGGAGACGTTCACGCGCAAGGTGTATGGCGTGCTCGCCGCCGAGCCGGAACTGCCCGGCAGCCTGGCGCTGATTGCGCCGCGCATGGCCGCGCAGGACTGGTTGAGTTCGTATCGGGATTTTGCCGTGGTGGAACAAGTGCTGGCGGGAATTTCCCGGCGTTTGTCACGACCGCAAGGGCTGGCGGGCGCCATGCAGGAACTGCAGGCGCTGTACCAGCCGTTGAGCGCGGACTTCGCTGAGTTTTATCCAGTGCTGCAGCGTTTCTCTCAAGCCGCTCTGGCTGGACGGGACACTTCGGTCGGTTGAGCGATCTCGCCGAATAACGCAACTTGAACGGCCTGCTGGGCTTGAAAGGCCAGCGCCGCACGTTCCTGGCCGAGCGTGGCGATTGGCTTGAGCAACTGGATATGCACGTCACCTTGTTCGTTGGCGAACAAGCGGCGCAGGTGGGAAAGCAGATCGTCATCGCCAATGAATGGCGCGATAGGGTCGGGTTTGCCATTGCGCGAATAGTGAATCGCCACCGGTTGCAACGGCACGCCCGTATCGATGGCGCTGGACATCAGGCGGCCATGAAAGGTGCGCAGGCTGCGGCCGTCGGTGGTGGTGCCTTCCGGGAAGATCATCAGTGCATTGTTCGTTTGCAGGTGATTGCTCATCTGTCGCTGGATCAAACGGCTGTCACCCGAACCCCGGCGAATGAACAGCGTGCCGGCTTTCAGCGCCAGCCAGCCGGCCACCGGCCAGGTGCGCACCTCGGCCTTGGACAGGAATGACAGCGGGGCGAGCATGCCCAGCAGCGGAATGTCGGTCCATGACACGTGGTTGCTGACCCACAACATCGGCTGACGCGGCAGCTCGCCGCTCACGGTGACGCGAAACGGCAGGGCGTTGGTCAGGCGCGCCATGAACCAGCGGCTCCAGCGTTGGCGGCGGGCCATGGAGTTGCCGATCCGCAAGCGCTCCATCAAGGAAAACGCGCCGGCAATTGTCAGGCCCAGGGCAATGACCAGCAAGACTCTGGCCACTCGCGCATACCCGCGCGTGCGGCTCATTAGACTGCTGCCTTGAAGTGACGGGCGTAGCGCGGGCAGAGTTCGTCGCGCTTGAGCAGGATGAATACGTCGGCCACCTGGAAATCTTCGTCCCAGCACGGCTCGCCGCAGATTTTTGCACCCAGGCGCATGTAGGCCTTGAGCAGCGGCGGCATTTCGCAGATCACGTTGCTCGGCAGATCCAGAGAAGGCAGCGGATTTTTCGGCTCGGCGCGCAGGTTTTCAGTACACAGGTAGCGTTCGCGCAGGCGCTGCATGATGGCGTGGGCCTGAATGCCGCCGTCCTGCATCGGGATGCTCGCGCAACCCATCAGGTAGCTGTAAGCGCCTTCGTTGAGAATCTCGGCCAGTTCGCTCCACAGCACCGCGATGGTGCCGCCGTTGCGGTAGGCAGGATCGACGCAGGTGCGACCCAGTTCCAGGATCGGGCCTTGCAGATGACTCAGGCCGTGCAGGCTGAACTCTTCTTCGCTGTAGAAACGGCCCAACGTATTGGCCGCTTTGTGATCGAGCAGGCGAGTGGTGGCGACCAGCTTGCCGGTGCTCAAGTCACGAACGCCGATGTGCGAGCAATGCACATCGTAGTCGTCCATATCCAGGCCCAATTCCGCGCCTTTGAGTTTGGCGTTGAATTCGCCGCTGAACACACTGAAACGCAGGGCCTGTGCTTCCTGCAAGGCTTTGCTGCCGATCAGGCGTTCGGCCTGAAGGCGGCGGTCGTTAGCGGTGTCGCGAATACGAGCGATCTGGGTCATGCGAAATCTCCGTGAGCCAGCCCTGCAAGTGCGGGCGATGGGCTGAAATGGCCAAGCGCTTTGCTGTACTTATGCAGGCTAGGCAGACGCCGTGTCATGACCATGACGCTTTGGTGATGGTTGTGTGACGGGGCCGGAATGCCGTATCTGTTGGCGCGCGGTTACCCGTGAATCGGTCGTAGGAGCGACTTTAGTCGCGAAGGCATCAATCGCCCTCCCGGCTAAAGCCGGTCCTACAGCAAACCTCCTACGGGGATTTGCCACCCCCGCGTTCTGTCATGAAGCGCTGCTACAGTTGCCGGACTCTGCAAAAGGTCGGTCCCATGCCTCGTCGGCTGCGCTGTTTATTCATGCTGCTGTTCGCCAGCATTCATGCTGTGTCAGCCAACGCCGAAAACTGGCCGGCGGAGCATTGGTCGGTCAATCCCGCTCCCGCAACTGCGGCGCTTGAGACGCTGGAAAACTATGCGTTCCCGGCCCGCGACGAGACCGGGCGCAACGGTGTACGCACTGACGCTCTGCTGGTTATCCGTAACGGCCAGGTGGTCTATGAACGTTACGCAGGCGAGACCACGGCGGCCACGCCGCACCTGACCTGGTCGATCAGCAAAAGCGTGATGGCAACTGTGCTGGGCGTGGCGTTCGGCGAAGGACGCTTTGCGCTGGATGATCCAGTAGCGAAGTTTTATCCGCCTATGACGGTCCATCCCGATATCAAACTGCGTGACTTGCTGCACTGGGCTTCCGGTCTGGACTGGCAGGAAGACTACGAATACGCGCCACTCAATTCATCGGTGGTCGCCATGCTCTACACCCGAGGGCGCGGTGATATGGCGCGCTTTGCCGCCGAGCATCAGCGTGGGCAAATGCCGGGGATTTCATTTCTGTATTCCAGCGGCGACAGCAATCTGCTCTCAGCTGCGCTGAAAACCATGGTCGGCGCGCAGGCTTACGCGGATTACCCCTGGTCCGCACTCTTCGAACCGCTGGGCATTCGCAGTGCTGCCTGGGAAACCGATGGCGTTGGCACTTTCGTGGGCTCGTCCTACGCCTACATGACCGCCCGAGACCTGGCGCGCATCGGCTTGCTGATGCAGCGCAAAGGTCGCTGGCATGATCGACAATTGCTGCCCGGGGCCTGGGTGAATTTCGTACTGATACCGTTCACTGGACTGAACGTAAACCCCGGCGCTGAAATCCCCGGCGGGCAATGGTGGCTCAACCGCACACTGGACGGCGCGAACGGGCCCTGGCCGGACGCGCCGCCCGATACGTTCGCAGCCTTGGGGCATTGGGGGCAGGCGTTGTATGTGATGCCCAGCGCCGGGTTGGTGATCGTGCGTTACGCCGATGATCGCGATGGCAGTTATGACCACAATCATCTGCTCAAGCTTGCCCTGGCGGCCTTCCGCAAAAAGGACGGCCAATGATGACGCGCCGACATTTCATCCGCCGCCGCCCCTTCAGCAGCCTGCTGCTGTTGATCCTGTTCGCCGTGGCCGTGCTGGTCTGGCAAAACCGCGTCGCCCTGCATGCATTCCCCGGCATCATCAGCGCCTACACCGCCAAAGAGTATTGCTCCTGTCGCTACGTCGTGCTTAATTCCGCCGACTATTGCCGCGTCTACGTCAGACAGTACGTACCCAGTACGTTGACCGACGACGCAGCCAACAAACGAGTGACCGCCAGCGGCCTCGGCCGTAGCAGCGTCGCCGCCTGGCAGGGCGAGCGCCAGGGCTGTCGGCTGGTGCCGCAGACACCTTGATGACCCGTGCTGCGAACATAGCGGTTTGCCAGCTGTCAGACAGGCGGTAAGGTTGCTTCCTCAATGCGCATCTGGAGTTTGCATGCACACCACCACCCGCCTGCTGCTGGCCTTTTTGGCCGTGCTCGCGCTTCCCGCTCAGGCGAACTGGTATCTGGATAACGAGTCGTCGCGCTTGTCGTTCACGTCCACGAAAAATGCCGACACCGCTGAAGTGCATCGCTTCCTCACTTTGCACGGCAAAGTCGATCCCAAAGGCGTGGCCGAGCTGGAAGTCGAGCTGGAGTCGGTGAGTACCGGCATTGCCCTGCGCGATGAGCGTATTCGCGACGCGCTGTTTGAAGTCGACAAATTCCCTGCCGCGCGCATCAACGCGAAGTTGAATCTGCAGCCGATCAACGACCTGGCGCCGGGCGCGCAGCTGGAATTGCGCTTGCCGTTGACCGTCCAGCTGCATGGCAAAACTCACAGTTACAACGCCGAGCTGCTCGCCACGCGCCTTGATCAACGGCGCTTTCAGGTCGTGACCCTTGAGCCGCTGGTCATGCATGCCCAGGACTTCGATCTGGTGCCCGGCCTCAAGACCTTGCGCAGCGTGGCTGGATTATCAGCCATCAGCCTGTCGGTCCCCGTTGGCGCTGTTCTGATTTTCACGGCTCGCTGATGGCCGGGGCGATCTTTCCTTGGCGCAAGGACAACCAATTCAAATTGCTGATCGACGGTCCGGCGTTCTTTCCACGCATGATTGCCGCCATCGATGGCGCGCAGCAGCAAGTGGAACTGGAGCTCTACCTCGTGGAGGCGGGCGGCTGTGCCGAAGCCGTGGTCCGCGCATTGGTGGATGCGGCCAAGCGTGGCGTTATCGTGCGCTGCCTGTTCGATGACTTTGGTGCGCAGGCTTTCACCTTGAGCCTGCGTAAACGGCTTACCGACGCCGGGGTCATCCTGCGTTTTTACAACCGCATCCATTGGCGGCGCGGCGTGCGCAATTTCTATCGCGACCATCGCAAGCTGTTGTTGGTCGACAAGGAACTGGCGGTGGTCGGCGGGACCGGCGTGACCGATGAGTTCTGGGACCCTAACAAGGACGCCAGCGACTGGCATGAAGTGATGGTGGAGATCGCCGGGCCGCTGGTCATCGACTGGCAAGCGCTGTTCGACCGCCAGTTCCACGCCAACCCACGCCGCACGGCCTGGCGTCCGGAGCAAAACTTCGGCCTGCCGCGTCTGCCCAAGGTGCCGGTTTCGGGAGAAGGGCTGGGCCGTGTGGCGTATGCCGACGCTCGCCAGCATCGGGACATCCTGCAATCCCTGGTTCGCGCGCTGAACAGCGGCCACAAACGCATCTGGCTGGCGACGCCGTATTTCCTGCCGACCTGGAAAGTCCGACGTTCGCTGCGCAAGGCGGCCGAGCGCGGCATCGATGTGCGCCTGTTGCTCACCGGCCCACGCACCGATCACCCGTCGGTGCGCTACGCCGGTCATCGCTATTACCCGCGCCTGCTGCGTGCCGGGGTGAAAATCTTCGAATACCAGCCGTGCTTTCTGCACTTGAAAATGGTCCTGATTGACGATTGGGTCAGCATCGGTTCCTGCAACTTCGATCACTGGAACCTGCGCTTCAATCTGGAAGCCAACCTTGAAGCGCTGGATTCCGGGTTGACCGATGATGTGGTCGCCAGCTTCGAAAAGGACTTTGCGGTAAGTACGCAAATCACGCTCGATGCCTGGAAAAGCCGTCCGTTGTGGAGTCGGATCAAGCAACGCATCTGGGGCTGGGTGGATCGGTTGGTGGTCAATGCGCTGGACAGGCGTAACTGAGGTCGGCCGTTGACGCCAGCGATCATCGACTTCTGCTCTTGTAGTACTAGGCTGTTACCTAGCCCTTTGTACTTCGGCCGATACTGGCTTTATTACCCAAGAGGAGAACGATGATGGCTGCCAAAAAAATCCTGATGCTCGTCGGCGATTACGTCGAAGACTACGAAGTGATGGTGCCATTCCAGGCCCTGCAAATGGTCGGGCATGTCGTGCATGCGGTCTGCCCCGGCAAGCGTTCCGGGCAGACGGTGCGCACGGCGATTCATGACTTCGAGGGCGACCAGACCTACAGCGAGAAACCGGGGCACCATTTCGCGTTGAATCACGACTTTGACAAAGTCACGCTCGAAGACTACGACGCGTTGTTGGTTCCTGGCGGGCGGGCGCCGGAATACCTGCGTCTGAATGACACCGTTCTTGAGTGGGTGCGGGCGTTCGACAAAGCGCAAAAACCTATCGCAGCGGTGTGCCACGGCGCGCAGATTCTGGCCGCGGCCGGCATTCTCAAAGGCCGCGAATGCAGCGCCTATCCGGCCTGTGCGCCTGAAGTGCGTCTGAGCGGTGGCACCTTCATGGACATCGACGTAACCGCCGCACACACCGAAGGCAACCTGGTGACCGCGCCGGCATGGCCGGCGCATCCGGCGTGGCTGGCGGGATTTCTGGTGTTGTTGGGGACTGAAATAAAGCTTTGATAAACGTGCAGGTTCGCGGGCAAGCCTCGCTTCGACGGGATTAGCGTTGATATAAAAAAACCCGCATCGCTGCGGGTTTTTTATAGGTGGCTGGCGTGCTTACTGCACTTCAACCGCCAGACTCTCACTGATCTTCTTCTGCCAGATCTGCGGGCCGGTGATGTGTACCGATTCGCCGTTGCTGTCCACGGCGACAGTGACCGGCATGTCCTTGACCTCGAACTCGTAGATCGCTTCCATGCCCAGTTCGGCGAAGGCCACGACGCGGGACTTCTTGATGGCCTGCGCCACCAGATAAGCCGCGCCGCCCACTGCCATCAGGTAGACGGCTTTGTAGTCCTTGATCGCTTCGATAGCGGTCGGGCCGCGCTCGGATTTGCCGATCATGCCCAGCAAGCCGGTCTGATCGAGGATCTGCCGGGTGAATTTGTCCATCCGCGTTGCGGTGGTCGGGCCAGCCGGGCCAACTACTTCTTCGCGTACCGGATCAACCGGGCCGACGTAATAGATGAAGCGGCCTTTGAGATCAACCGGCAGGGTTTCGCCCTTGTTGAGCATTTCGACCATGCGTTTGTGTGCCGCGTCACGACCGGTGAGCATCTTGCCGTTGAGCAAGACGGTTTCGCCCGGCTTCCAGCTCTGCACGTCTTCAGGCGTCAGTGTGTCGAGGTCGACGCGGCGCGCGGACGGGCCTGCTTCCCAGACGATTTCCGGGTAGGCGTCCAGCGGCGGCGCTTCCTGTGCGACCGGGCCGCTGCCATCCAGGACGAAGTGCGTGTGCCGGGTCGCAGCGCAGTTGGGGATCATGCACACCGGCAACGAAGCGGCGTGGGTCGGGTAATCCATGATCTTCACGTCGAGCACGGTGGTCAGGCCGCCAAGACCCTGGGCGCCGATGCCCAGTTGGTTGACCTTCTCGAACAGCTCCAGGCGCATCTCTTCGATACGGTTGGATGGGCCGCGCAGTTTCAGCTCGTGAATGTCGATGGACTCCATCAACACTTCCTTGGCCATCACCGCAGCTTTTTCGGCGGTGCCGCCGATACCGATGCCGAGCATGCCCGGCGGGCACCAGCCAGCGCCCATCGTCGGTACGGTTTTCAATACCCAGTCGACTATCGAGTCGGACGGGTTGAGCATCGCCATCTTCGATTTGTTTTCCGAACCGCCGCCCTTGGCCGCGATGTCCACTTCCACGGTGTTACCCGGGACGATGGAGTAATGGATAACGGCGGGGGTGTTGTCCTTGGTGTTGCGGCGAGCACCGGCCGGGTCGGCCAGGATCGAAGCGCGCAAGACGTTTTCCGGCAGGTTGTAAGCCTGACGCACGCCCTGGTTGATCATGTCGTCCAGGCTCATGGTGGCGCCATCCCAGCGCACGTCCATACCCACGCGAACGAACACGGTGACGATGCCGGTATCCTGGCAGATGGGGCGATGACCGGTGGCGCACATACGCGAGTTGATCAGGATCTGAGCCATGGCGTCGCGGGCAGCCGGCGACTCTTCACGCAGATACGCTTCATGCATGGCTTGAATGAAATCTACCGGGTGGTAGTAGGAAATGAACTGCAGGGCATCAGCGACACTTTGAATCAGGTCGTCTTGCTTGATCACGGTCATGGGGCGCGCTCCTCTGTTGGGACGGGAACATTCAAATGTGTGCCGAATTCTACAAAACGCGGCTGTTGTATCAGCGTTGTTACGGCAAGTTCGGCTGGCGCAAAAAGGCGCGGCAGTATAACCCGCTGGTTGCGCAGGTCCATCTATCGGTTAACAAGAGTCTATTGTCATACTGCGGGCTTGTCTTGGTAGCAGTGCGCCTGTGGGCTGCAAGCGAAATGCTTCGCAGTCGCCGGTTTTAGAGGACTTGCGCTGATTTATGCCGGTTGCAATTGAACATATTTGAACGTATTTATCTTTACAGCTGGTCAACTTTTGGATCCAAGGCTAAGGTTTGGGCCTGGTGCCGCTATGGGAAGGAATCCTTTTGAGCACGATGAGCGGGAGAGTCATCTCTCCAACCACGCAGTCCCTCTTTTTAAAACGTTTTGGGATGGCCGCAGCGACCTATTTGATCGTCATGTCGCTTACCTGGCTGGCGATCTATGCTGGAGAGCTTCATCAACCGCTTCATGTAGCGATCATCGGCAGTACTTTGGTGGTGTTGAGTCAGTTTGTGCTGCTGGGGGTCTTCCTCAGTCGATTCAATCAGCGCTTCAAGGACGCAAGTCTGACCGAGTTTCAAGTCCTGCTGGCCTTGGGTTGGCTAACCTGGCTGATTTTCTATCTGGACACCGCCCGGGGCGCGTTTTTGATTCTGTATGCCCCGATCCTGCTGTTCGGGCTGTTTCAGCTGACGCCGATTGTGTTTGCCCGCTGTTCAGCGCTGGTTCTTGCCAGCTTCTGTGGCATCAACGCCTGGGAATTCTCCCAGGCGCAGATGGCGCACCCGGCTACCGCGCTGCTGCAATTGAGTGCCTTGTTCGTCATGCTGCTCTGGCTTAGCCTTTTTGCCAGCTACGTGCACACCCAACGCATGCGCATGCGCCAGCGTCGGTATGCCTTGCAGGCGCATCAGGACACCTTGCGCGGCATGATGCTGCAACTTGAAGAACTGGCCGCGACTGATGAACTGACCAACCTGTACAATCGTCGTTACTTCTTGCGTATGGCCACTCGGGAGCTTGCTCTGCTTGATGGCTATGCTTTTCACGGGCTGGCCCTGATCGATCTTGACCACTTCAAACGCATCAATGACAGCTACGGCCATGCCGCCGGTGACCAGGTACTGCAAGCCTTCGCCGCCCATGCCGAAGATTGCCTGCGCGACACTGATGTGCTGGCGCGTTATGGCGGAGAAGAATTCGTGCTGCTGATACCTCATTGCACCGAGCAACAACTGATCGACTGCTGCGAGCGCGTGCGCGAGGCATTTGCGCGGGTTCAGCTCAATGATTTGCCCGACGCGGGCCTGAGTCTGTCTATTGGCATGACCCTGCTGCGCTGGGGCGACAACCTTGATGACGGCCTGCATCGCGCGGATCAGGCGTTGTATCTGGCCAAACGCAGTGGGCGTAACCGCTGCGTGGCGGCCTGGGAATCGGTCGATGCCTGACTTGCGCGTCGGCGACCGCCAGTGGTCGGTCGCAGCGGGCAGCAATTTGCTCGATGCGCTTAATCAGGCCGGATTGCGCGTTCCTTACAGCTGTCGGGCGGGCAGTTGCCATGCCTGCCTGGTGCGCTGCTGCGCAGGCGAGCCACTCGATGCGCTTCCCGAGGCGCTGGATGCGGGCAAGCGTCAGCAAGGCTGGCGTCTGGCGTGTCAGTGCCGGGTCGTGGAAGACCTGACGGTTCAGGCGTTCGATCCACTGCGCGACGGGGTTCCTGCTCGCGTGATGGGCTGTGACTGGCTCAGCCCGTCTGTATTGCGCTTGCGTCTGCAACCCGAGCGGCCTTTACGCTATCGCGCGGGTCAGCATCTGGTGCTCTGGACGGCCAGCGGTGTAGCCCGACCTTACTCACTGGCGAGCGTGCCGGGAGAAGACGCGTTTCTGGAATTTCACCTCGATTGCCACCAGTCTGGCGCGTTCATTGATGTCGCCCGGCAATTGGAGGCAGGCGATACTGTCGGCCTCGGCGAATTGCGCGGCGGAGCGTTGCAATACGATCCGGACTGGCAGGAACGGCCGCTTTTATTGCTGGCAGCTGGCACCGGGCTCGGGCCGTTGTGGGGTGTATTGCGCGAGGCAGTGCGCCAGGAGCACCAAGGGCCGATCCGGCTGGTGCATCTGGTCCGCAACGGCAGCGAACATTATCTGGCCGGGCCGCTTGCCGAGCTGGCGGCCCGGCATTCCAGCCTGCGCGTACAACTGACAACAACCGACGACTTGCCTGAAGCACTGGCTGACTTACGCCTGCTGTCCCGGCGGACCATGGCCTTGGTATGCGGCAGCCCGGCCAGCGTCGAAGGATTCTCCAAACGCTTGTATCTGGCCGGGTTACCGCGCAATCAGGTGTTGGCGGATGTGTTTCTGGGGCGGGAATGATTGAGTGGCTCGCTCCCACAGGTGAAATGCGGTCATCCCGTGGTGCAGACACCACATCTGCGGCGTCTGTGGGTTGCCCTCAAACATAGAATCTCTCAAAGGGGCGTCCAGAAGTAATCAGCTACAAAAAAGCCCCGACTCTCGCGAGCCGGGGCTTTGGGTGTTGCGTGTGCAGTCTTAAACCAATGGGTCGCCAACGTGCAGCAGTTTCATGCCATTGGTGCCGCCAATGGTGTGATAGCTGTCACCTTTGGTCAGGATCACCCAATCGCCTTGTTCAACCAGGCCGCGCTTGAGCAGTTCGTCGACCGCAGCCTGGCTGACCTGGCCCGGTGGCAGGGCTGCCGGGTCGAAAGGCACGGTGTAGACGCCACGGAACATGGCGGCGCGGGCCTGGGTTTCGCGGTGCGGGGAGAACGCGTAGATCGGCACCGAAGAACGGATGCGCGACATGATCAGCGGCGTGTAGCCGCTTTCGGTCAGCGCGATGATCGCTTTCACGTCCGGGAAGTGGTTGGCCGTGTACATGGCCGCCAGCGCAATGCTTTCGTCACAACGGGTGAATTTGTGCCCGATGCGGTGGCTGGAGGTCTTGCCGGTCGGGTGCTTTTCGGCGCCGACGCAGATGCGCGCCATGGCCTGTACGGCTTCGATCGGGTACGAACCAGCGGCGCTTTCCGCGGACAGCATCACGGCGTCGGTGTAGTCGAGCACGGCGTTGGCCACGTCGGACACTTCGGCGCGCGTCGGCATCGGGCTGGAGATCATCGATTCCATCATTTGCGTGGCAACGATGACCGCTTTGTTATGGCGACGTGCGTGCAAGATGATTTTCTTCTGGATGCCGACCAGTTCCGCGTCGCCGATTTCCACGCCCAGGTCGCCACGGGCAACCATGACTGCATCGCTGGCGCGGATCAGGGCATCGAGTACTTCATCGTTGGCCACGGCTTCGGCGCGTTCGATCTTCGCCACCAACCAGGCAGTACCGCCGGATTCGTCACGCAGCTGGCGAGCGTATTCCATGTCAGCGGCATCGCGCGGGAAGGAAACGGCCAGGTAATCCAGCTCCATTTCTGCCGCGAGCTTGATGTCCAGCTTGTCTTTTTCAGTCAGTGCCGGCGCCGTCAGGCCACCGCCGCGACGGTTGATGCCTTTGTGATCTGAAAGCGGACCACCGATCAGCACGGTGCAGTGCAGCTCGTTGGCGGTCTGGGTATCGACGCGCATGACCACGCGTCCGTCGTCGAGCAACAGCTCGTCGCCAACGCCGCAATCCTTGACCAGGTCGGGGTAATCGATACCGACGATTGCCTGGGTGCCGTCCGTCAGCGGGTGAGCGGTGGAGAAGGTGAACTTGTCACCGACCTTGAGCTCGATTCGCTTGTCGGTGAATTTGGCGATACGAATTTTCGGACCTTGCAGATCCCCCAGCAGTGCGACGAAGCGCCCGTGCTTGGCGGCGATTTCGCGAATCAGCTTGGCGCGAGCCTTGTGCTCATCCGGCGTGCCGTGGGAAAAGTTCAGGCGAGCAACGTCCAGACCCGAAAGGATCAGTTGTTCGATGACTTCCGGCGAGTTACTGGCAGGGCCAAGGGTGGCGACGATTTTGGTACGGCGTACGGTCATGCACAAACTCCTTAAATGAAGCGCAGCGAGAGGCTACTACTGTCTTGCTCTGTAGTCATTGTTCCTTTGCACTACCTCGTTGCCGGTGGACAGGGCAATCAGTAGACAATCGGTTGTCTCAAGGCTTGAAGAAATCCGTGATCAGGTCGATACATTGCAGAGCACAGGAGAGTCCCATGCGTATCGTGATGATTTTAGTAGTGATGGCTGCAATCAGCGGCTGTACCCGTTGGTCAATGAATTCCAATCTGAACAGCGCCTACCGTGCTTATGATCGCGGCGATTGTGAAAGCGTCATGCTCGATCTGTCCAAAGTCGAGCGCCAGAGCCGGGCCCGGCGATATGTACAGCCGGAGGTTTCCATGCTGCGCGGGCAGTGTCTGGAACGGCAAAAACTGTTTGTCGATGCGGCCCAGACCTACCGCTTCATCATCAGCCAGTACCCCAATAACGAATACGCCTTCCGCGCCCAGGCACGTCTGGATACGCTGCAACAGCTAGGGCATTATCCGGCTCGGGTGCAGGTCAAAACGTACCCTGCTTCAAGATAGATACACCCGATTGGATGGGCGGTATCGTTTTTGGGTGGCCGATCGGCATGTTTGCGCTAGGCTCTCCGTGGTGGGTGATCAAGTAGAGTGGTTAATGCTTGAGTGACGTGACTTCTGTGGCTGTTGGTCAGTCACACGCACGTTCCCTCGGATAACAACCTTGAAGCATTTGCCCGCAGTCAGGCTCAGGTCAGGGATGCAACACCATAAAGGCATTAGCGTGGCCATGCTAAATGGTCTATGACGGCGACTGACCATGTTAAAAGAACGACGAATCGAACGGCATCAATTGCCGTATTACCTGCAAGTGGTCAATCGGTACACGAAAAAGCCGATTGGTTGCCTGGGTAATGTTTCCGAGCAAGGGCTGATGTTGATCAGCGATTTGCCGGTACTGGTGGGCGCTGATTTCCATCTGCGTCTGGCGGTACCCGGTGAGCGAGGTCTTCAAAAGACTCTGGACGTTGTAGCGACTTGTCTTTGGTGTCATGAAGATGAAACCCCAGGGAGCTACGACTCGGGATTCAAGGTGCAGGACGCGCCGGACGAATACATTGAACTGATTGGTGCGCTGCGCCAGTACTTCAGTTTTTATCCGCTGGAAGCTTCAGCCTGAGAGCCACCCGCGAGCTGGCGTTTTTCGCCAGTGCAATCACAGCGTTCCGGCTTTTTTCCAGCTTAAATAACGGCTGACCAGTTCGGCCCCCAGTTGTCCCGGACGTGAATCCAGGACCTTCACGCCGTGGGCGTTCAAGCGCTCAAGCAGGCCTGCCCGGGCATTCAGAAAGTCGACGGTTCCGCAGTAGGTCAGCGCTTCTTCCAGCGTCTGGACCGGCGTCTGTCGCAAGTTATCCAGAACCTCCTCTCGCAGGCTGACCACCAGAACCCGATGACGCTGGCCAAGGTGTTTGACCGCTGTCAGCAGTTCGTCGTCGTCTTCATCACGCAGATTGGTCATCAGCACCACCAGCGCCCTGCGTTTTTGTCTGGCGAGCAACTGGCGCGCGGCAGCGCTGTAGTCGGCCGGTCGCTGGGTGCTGGCAAGGTCGTAGACCGTATTGAGCAGCACGTTCAGCTGGTCAGAGCCTTTGACCGGCGCCAGATGGCGGTTCTGCTCGCTGGCAAAGGTCGAGAAACCCACGGCATCGCCCTGGCGCAGCGCGACATAGCTGAGCAACAAAGCGGCATTGAGGGCGTGGTCGAAATGGGCAAGGTCACCGTCCTGGCTGCGCATGCGGCGTCCACAATCGAGCATGAACATGATCTGCTGATCGCGCTCGTCCTGGTATTCCCGGGCAATCGGCGTGCGTTGCCGGGCGGTGGCTTTCCAGTCGATCTGGCGCAAGCTGTCGCCTTCCCGAAACTCGCGTAGCTGATTGAATTCCAGGCCCAACCCCCGGCGCTGCCGCTGGCGCACACCGAGCTGGCTCAGCCAGTTATCCACAGCCAGCAATTGCCCGCCATACAGACGGGCGAAGTCCGGATAGACCCGAGTCGTGCCCGGCAGCGGCAGATAGCGACGGGCGGTCCACAGCCCCATCGGGCTGGGCAGGCTGATTTCGCAGCGTTCGAAGTTGAACAGCCCGCGTTGTAAAGGACGCAGGCGATAACCGATCTGGCTGTTCGTGCCGGGTTGCAGGATTACGGACTGCGGCTGATGTTCGAAGTCCAGGCCCGCAGGAGGATGATCGAACACCGCGATGGCCAAGGCTGAAGGGTAGTTGTGACTCAGGTCCAGGCGTACCTCGCCCCAACGACCCAGCGCCAGGCTGCCAGGCAGATGACGTTGCATGTCTGGCGAAGGCAGCCGTTTCAGGCGCCAGGCATCCAGCAGCGCCAGTAACAGCATGGCCGCGAGCAACGCCCAGTACAGCGTGTCGATTTCCCTGGGGACGTCGAGATTCAATGCCGAAAGAATCCCCAGCAGCACTGCACCTGCTGAGAGACCCGCCAGCCCGTACAGCAAGGTAACCGACGGTTTCAGCGTCTGTTTCACAGGCGCGGCGCCGGGACCTGATCGAGCATCTGCCGCAGTACCTGGTCCACGGAAAGGCCTTCGATATCCAGATCGGGGGAGAGCCGGACCCGGTGGCGTAATACAGCCAGGGCGCAGCCTTTGATGTCGTCGGGAATCACGAATTCGCCGCCGCGCAGCAACGCCCGGGCGCGCCCGCCGCGCACCAGTGCGATGGACGCGCGTGGACCTGCGCCCAGCGTCAGGCCGGGCCATGTACGAGTGGCGCGTGCCAGGCGCACGGCATAATCCAACACCTGTTCATCCAGTGGCAGTTCGCTGGCGATGCGTTGCAGAACCTGAACTTCCTTGGCCTGCAGGATGACCCGCAGTGGCTGCACGTCGAGCATGTCGGCGCGGGTCGACCGGGTGACCTGGCGCACCATGTTCAGCTCTTCGGCGATATCGGGGTAGTCCATGCGCAGCTTGAGCATGAAGCGGTCCAGCTCGGCTTCGGGCAGGGGGTAAGTGCCTTCCTGTTCGATCGGGTTCTGGGTCGCCAGCACCATGAATGGCTGGGCGATGGGCAGCGCCCGGCCTTCGAGGGTGATCTGACGTTCCTGCATGGCTTCGAGCAATGCGGCCTGGGTCTTGGCCGGCGCCCGGTTGATTTCGTCGGCCAGCAGCAGATTGGTGAACAGCGGCCCCTTGCGCAACTTGAACTGCTCGGTCTGCATGTCGTACACGGCATGGCCGGTGACATCGCTGGGCATCAGGTCGGGGGTGAACTGGATGCGCGCGAAGTCGGCGCCAATGCAGCGGGCCAGGGCGCGCACCAGCAAGGTCTTGCCAAGCCCCGGCACCCCTTCGATCAGCACATGACCGGCGCCAATCAAGGCAGTCAATACATCATCGACGACGGCGCTCTGGCCGATCACGGCTTTTTGCAGTTCGGTGCGCAACGCCTGGGCGAGATGGCTGGCGCGTTGCCGCTGCTGGGCCTGGTTGCTGACTGCGGCCACGGGTTCGAGCACAGGATCGAGAGTGAAATCGACAACAGGTTCGCTGTGGTTCGACGGTTGGGTCGGTTGCTCGCTCATAAGGCATTCCTGAGGATTTGCAGGTGGGCCACCTGACGGGTGAAATCTGCATTCGACATTCGCTGCACGGGCCGCGGGCGCAAGGCCTGGCTGATGGCGCTGGTCGGTTGGCGGGTGAGACGCGACAGCACTTGCCACTGATCGGTCACTCCCAGCGTTTCGAAGCCTGGATGGCGTTGCCGGGCACGGCGCAGGATATCCAGCTGCAGACTTCGCAATAGCGCTTGCTGGCCGCTGCGCCGGCGAAGGAAGTCGGCACTGGCCCGCAAGTGTTCGGTCAGCTGTCGACGCGCCCGTCCCGCCGGAACCTGCAGTGGGCCATAACGGGTGCCGGCATGCCACAACGCGAAGCCGATCAGTAGCGCCAGAGTGGTCAGCGCCAGAGGGAAATGCCGCAGCAACAGGCTGAACAGATTGTCGTGCTGGGTGCGCAACACCATGGTGACCTCGCTGCCCTGGGTCAGATACCACAGCAGCCACGCATTGTCGTACCTGGCGATGGCGCGGTTTTTCCACAGGTCGGCATCGGTGACCACGGTAACCAGCCCTTCGCCATAAACGATTTGCAGCATGTGGGTCGCGGCAGCGCTATTGGCCCAGGAGTGCGCCTGATCAAGCGGGTCTTCAAGGTGGAAGCTGGTATCGAAACTCATGTACGCCGGCGCTTCATCATTTTCGACATACAGGCGAGTGAGCTCGGGCCAAGGGACGGCGGGCGCCTTGTGGGTCGGGGCGAGCAACGGAATGACCGGTTTGAATCGCTCATCATCCTGTTGCCGTTCCTGCTCGTGCAGCTCCGTGGTCAGCAATTGATGGATGTGCAGCCGGTCGAGCAGTGCGTCGCCGCTGCGGCCTTTCTTTTCGTTCCACAGCTGTTCGGCCACAAACAGCAGCCGTCCGCCGGCGCGAACCCAGCGCAGCAGCTTGTCGACCTGGCCGGGCGTCATGTTTTCCCGGCTGTCGAGGAGCATCAGCGTCTGTGGCAGCTGAGCCGGCGCGGGCAGATTGCCGGGCGTGTCGCTGAGCTGCACGGGAATCGAGCGCTGTCGCAGGAAGTTTTCGGCAGCCAGATAAGGATTGGCGCGTACTTCAGGCGCAGGGCCCTGGTCGACGGTTTCTTCGTAGCGCTCAAGATGTTTGACGAGGTACAGGCCGACAAGCCCCAAGGCCAGCAACGCCAGCAGCGCGATCAACAGGATTCTGCCTCGGCTCATCGTTGCGCCCCGGTCTTGAACAGCTGGCGCCAGTTGTCGCAGAGCTCCTGTCCGACATGAGCGGGCGGGAGCTGATGGCCGTAAGCGAGGTTCTGCCAGTGCCGGGTCAGGCTGATACTGAAATCGTGCAGCGGCTGTTGGTTCAGCTGTGCCACACGTTCCAGCACTTCACCCTCGGTGTCGGCGCTTTTCAGCGGCAGCCGATAATCAGTGAGCAAGCGACTCAGCAGGGCCCGATACAACAGGCCGAGTGCCTCGCGGGGTTGGTTCGGCCACAGTTTTTCGGCGCTGCCCGCTACGTCATCGGGCAGGCTTTGCGCGCCCACTTTGAGCCCGAACATCTGCGCCGGAGTGTTGCGAAGCATGGGCGCTTTGGGTGCCTTGCGATTGACCAGCGTGCTGAACCAGCTTCGGTAGCGCCAGATCACCAGACCGACCAGGGCAATGACAACGCCCCACAACAACACTTTGATAATTTCGGAGGCGACGCTGGCCGCATTGAGTAACCAGCTCAGCCATTTGAGCGGCGGGTTGGATTTGTGCTCGGCTTTGGGTGCGTTGGGTGCCGACTTTTCTTCGGCGAACCGCCAGCCGGAGACAGCTTTGGGGTTCTTGAACGGCGGTTGCTCCAGCAGCGTCTTGATTTGCTGGCGCGCGGCTTCGCTGGACAAAGGCTGGTGGGTCAGCCGCGCCGTATCAGGGCCAGCTTCATGCTTTCCAAAGGCGTGTTCCGCCTGGAGTGGAACCGGGCAGCTTGAATCATCTTCCGCCGACCATGCCGGTGGCGCCAACGTGCTCAGGATGAGCCCTGCACCGATGATCAGCACATACGCGCTGCCGATCAGGCGCTGGCGCAGGCGACGCAAAACCAGCTCGATGTCCCATGCTTCCAAAGCGGTGCGGCGGTTCAGATAAAGCGTGAAGCCGCAGGCAACGTAGATTGGCCCCCAGACCACCAACACCAGCGCATAAAAGGCGTTGGTCAGGTGCTCCAGCCAATTCCAGCTGCCTTCGATATCCACCAGCGTGCGCCAGCTCCAGTCGATTTCGATCTGTGGCGGGATCAGCGCGTAAAACAGGATGCCCATTGCGATCCACAGGCTCAGCTCCAGCGCACTGCCCACCAGAGTCAGGCAGCGCGCGGCGCGCAGGTCCTTCTGGCTGAGCAGACCGACACGCAAACTGCGTTGCACGCCCGACAGGTTTTCCAGTTGTTGCACGGGCAGTGTGAAGCTGCGGGCGAGACTGAACCTGCGCCATGTGAGGCTGGCCAGCAGTTGCGGTTTCAGCAGGCGCAGCCACGCCTGAACGGCGCCTTTGAGGGTCGGTGCCGGGCCGAACAATGCCTGAGAAAGAATCAGCAGCGGCAAGGGTTCGAAGACCGGCTTCAGCCACCAGAACAGCACGATTGCCAGGGTTGGATAGTCCCAGAACACCAGACTCAATAAAGCGAAGACCGGCAGGGTCACCATGGCCCAGCTGGCCATCAGCAGACGACGGTGCTCCTGAGCCAACAGCACGCCCAGATCGATGGCTTCCCAGGGATTGCGTGGCCGAATCGCCACGCTGGCGTCAGTCAGGCGCATGGGCAGTCCGTCCGGCGAAAACCAGGTAGCTGATCACCAATGCCCAAAGCGCCGCGCCGACCGCGTATTTAACGGCGGGACCGGGCCAGACCATCGACGACCAATAGGCTTCTATGAATGCCGCGATCAGCAGGAACAGAATCACGCCATAGATCAGTTGCAGGCTTTTTTGCGCCGCACGTCGCAGCGCTTCGCCACGGGTCAGGCGGCCGGGGGCCAGCAATGACCAGCCCAGTTTCAAACCGGCAGCGCCCGCCAGGGCAATAGCCGTCAGCTCGAAGGCGCCGTGGCCGACGACGAACGACCAGAACGTCTGGCCGTAGCCGATGCCGGTCAAATGCCCGGCAACGGCACCGATCATCAGGCCGTTGAAAAACAGGAAGAACAGGCTGCCCAGCCCGAACAGCAACCCGGTCGCATAGGTCTGAAAGGCGATACCGATGTTATGCATGATGTAGTAGCCGAACATCATCCAGTCGTCGCTGGATTCACGTTCCAGTGCCTGGCCGATGCGCAGTGCCGTGGGGTCGTACATGCTTTCCATTTCGGCGACCTGCTGGGCATCGATCACGCTGTACACCAGATCGGGAAAGCCATGCACCAGCAGGCCCATGCCGATCAGGCTGCCGAAAAACAGCACCCCGGCAATCCCCACGAATCGCCACTCGGCACGCACCAGACGGGGAAAGCCGGCCACTATGAAACTCAGAACCTGCATGCCGACAGCGCTGCGATGACGATACAGCTGCTGATGGCCGCGCATGGCCAGTTGCTGCAGCGGATCGATCAGGTGGCTGCTGTAGCCGCGTTCCTGGGCAAGGGCCAGTTGATGACAGATGCGCCGGTAATCTCCGGGAAACGTCAGGCTCGTGGCGGCATTTGCCTTACCCTTTTCAAGGGCCTCCAGCTGTTCGCTGAACAGCTGCCAGTCCGGCTGATGACGGCTTTCGAAGAGGCTCTGTTTCATGTCGGACCCAGCAGGCCGCGTGCGATCCCGTTGAGGTGAGCCACCGCCTGTTCGGGGTGAACATGCAGGGGTTGGGCAACAATCGAAGCCAGTTCGCGGGCACGCTCGGGCGACAGATCCGCCTGGCGTTCCGCGAAACCGAGCAGCGCGCGCTGCTCTTCCAGGCTCAGGACGAACGGCGCGATCAGCGGTTCGGCGAAGGGCAGCTCAGGGCGCTGCAACGGCATGTCGCGATAGACCACCAGTGTTCCGGCGGCAAGGTCGCCAAGTCGCTTGAATTGCGGGTGTTGCAGGCAAGTGATGGCGCCGATGCTGTAGCCGAACGGCAGCATGTCGACGAAGCGCAGCAGGTTGCGGATCAGCGAGGATGTCCAGCCGATGGGCGTGCCGTCGTCGTGAATGACCCGCAGGCCCATGAAGTGCTTGCCGGGCGTGCGTCCCTGATTCAGCACTTCGAACAGCACCATGTACCACCAGGTGACGAGAAACATCGCCATGGCGCTCAGGCCCATGCCGAACTTGTCGAAGAAGCTGAACAGCACGAACAGGATTGCCATGACCAGGGCGCGGATACCGAAGTCGATGCTGAACGCGATAGCGCGCGGTACCAGGCCGGCAGGACGCATGATCAAATCGATGCCTTCCGGGGTTTCGATTCGGGTGCGGGTATCCAGTGGCGCGGGTGGCGGTGCGTTCCTTGGCAAAACGTGCGGGGTTGGCATTGTCGGGGGCGAGACACCTGAGAGTGATGCTGAGGGTTATTGCCGGTTCGGCGCCAGCTAGCCAGCAAGACTAGCCACGGCAGGGATGCTAAGCAACTGAACTCTGAGAGCAGCTGTTGTAAGAAATGGTTTCGATGTGCAACGAATTATCTCTAATTCGCGTTTTGCCTATGGGAAGTCCTACACTTTGCCGATCTTTAGTTCAGGATCAGCCCGTGACCTCCAGCATATTCTGGTACGACTACGAAACCACCGGTATCAACCCGCGCAATGATCGCGCACTTCAGGTGGCGGGTATCCGCACGGATGCCGATCTCAATGAAATTGCCGCGCCGGTCAATCTCTATTGTCAGCCCAGCGACGATATTCTGCCTCATCCTGCGGCGTGCATGATTACCGGAATCACACCGGCACGACTGGCTGAGAGTGGTCTGGGAGAAGCGCAGTTCATGACTCGGGTGCATGCCGAACTGTCTGCCCCCGGTACGTGCGGCGCGGGTTACAACACGCTGCGCTTCGATGACGAAATAACCCGCTACAGCCTGTATCGCAACTTCTTCGACCCTTACGCCCGTGAATGGCAGGGCGGCAACAGCCGCTGGGATCTTATTGATGTGGTGCGTGCCGCTTACGCATTGCGTCCGGACGGCATTGTCTGGCCTGAAGAAGAAGGCCGCGTGACGCTCAAACTTGAGCGTCTGACTGCCGCCAACGGCATTGACCACGGGCATGCCCACGATGCGTTATCCGATGTGCGCGCCACTATTGGTCTGGCGCGCCTGATTCGGGAAAAACAGCCCCGGCTTTATGATTATCTTTTCCAGTTGCGCAGTAAGCAGAAAGTCCAGGAGCAAATTCGTCTGCTGGAACCACTGGTTCACATTTCCGGAAGATTTTCCGCTGCCCGGCATTATTTGGGTGTGGTGCTTCCGCTGGCGTGGCATCCGCAGAATCGCAATGCACTGATCGTCTGCGATTTACATCTGGATCATTCGCCGCTACTGGAGCAAGACCCGGAAATATTGCGACAGCGGTTATATACCCGGCGCGAAGATCTGGCCGATGGCGAGCTGCCGGTACCGCTCAAATTGCTGCATATAAATCGTTGCCCGGTAATCGCACCTTTAAAGGTGTTGCGTGCTGAAGATCAGCAGCGCTTACAACTGGATATGCCGGCTTTGCATGCGCGTGCCCGCGCGCTTCAAGACGCGCAGGGTGTCTGGCAGGACAAACTCAAGGCGGTTTACGGGCGTGAGGATTTTGCTGCCAGTCAGGATCCCGAGCAGCAACTGTATGACGGTTTTATTGGTGATCGAGATCGCAGGCTCTGTGAACAAGTACGCACGGCCGAACCTGAACAGTTGGCGGCCGAGTCGTGGCCTTTCGATGACCTGCGGTTGCCTGAATTGTTATTCCGCTACCGCGCCCGTAACTTCCCGCACACGCTGAGCAACGCCGAGCAACAGCACTGGCGTAAATTTTGTCAGGATCGCTTGCAGGCCGCGGAGTACGGGGCTCCTAATACCTTACAAGGTTTTACAGCGGCACTCGCCGAATTGACCCTTAGTGCCACGCCCGAACAGCTCAAGGTATTGAGCCAATGGCAGGATTATGTCGCACAGTTACGCCAGCGCCTGGACCTTTGATAAAACGAAACACTTTATTACAGGCAATAAAAAACGCCAGATGACTGGCGTTTTTGTGGGTCGCGAAACAAGGCGACCTGCTTCGGGCTTAGCCCAGCAGGGTTGCCCAGCTCTCAACCTCGTCACCGCCCCACTTGGCTTTCCACTCTTTCAGAGTTTTGTGGTTGCCACCTTTGGTTTCAATGACTTCGCCATTGTGCGGGTTTTTATATTGCTTGACCTTGCGAGCACGCTTGGTGCCGGTAGTTTTTACCGCTGCGCCGCGTGGGGACTTGCCAACTTTGGCATCCGGATCCAGCAGAGCAATGATGTCACGCAGCGATTTTTGATATTCGCCCATCAGCGTGCGCAGTTTGCCTTCGAATTCCAGCTCGGTTTGCAGTTTGTCGTCTTGGGACAGATTCTTCAAACGGGCTTGCAGTTCTTTGATGGCTTCTTCCGTGGCGCGGTATTCGTTGATCAAGGACATGAGGGATACCTTATGTTGTCAGGTGGCAGGGAGACAGTGACGCAATAATAGTCACGCGCTTTGATCAAGTAAACATTAAAGAAAAGTTTTATTTGAATTATTTAGAAATATACACGTTTCCTACAGCGTCATAAAACTAGATGGAAGCTGCCGCCGCAGTAAAGATGCTCGCTATAACGCTGTTATAGCAGCCAATGATCAGCCGGGCAGCGTGTGGGGTTGCGGGATTGAGTAAGGTGGGGCTGAGGGACGCGAACCCGCCGCCGGGCTACGAATCAGTCAACAGGAATACTGCAGTTTTGCCGCACAGTCGCTAGAATGGCGACCTTTGCGAAGTTCTGGAGTTTTTTCAAATGCGCACTTTTCGTCTGGTGATAGCTTGCCCGGACCGCGTCGGCATCGTTGCTAAAGTCAGTAACTTTCTGGCGTCCTATAACGGCTGGATCACCGAAGCGAGCCATCACTCGGACAATCTCAATGGCTGGTTCTTCATGCGTCACGAGATTCGTGCTGATACCTTGCCGTTTGAACTGGAAGCTTTTCGCGAGGCCTTCACGCCCATCGCAGAAGAGTTTTCCATGGACTGGCGTATCACCGATTCAGCGCAGAAGAAGCGTGTGGTGCTGATGGCGAGCCGCGAGTCGCACTGTCTGGCCGATTTACTGCACCGCTGGCACAGCGATGAGCTCGATTGCGAAATATCGGCGGTGATCTCCAATCACCAGGATTTGCGCAGCATGGTCGAGTGGCACAACATTCCGTATTACCACGTGCCGGTCGATCCTGCAGACAAGGAACCGGCGTTCGCCGAGGTTTCGCGTCTGGTGGCTCATCATCAGGCTGATGTCGTAGTGCTGGCGCGTTACATGCAGATTCTGCCGCCTCAACTGTGTCGCGAATACGCGCATCAGGTGATCAACATTCACCACAGCTTCCTGCCTTCGTTCGTCGGCGCCAAGCCTTACCATCAAGCCTCGCTGCGGGGCGTGAAGTTGATTGGTGCAACTTGCCACTATGTAACTGAAGAGTTGGACGCCGGGCCAATCATCGAGCAGGACGTGGTTCGCGTCAGCCACAGCGACAGCATTGAAAACATGGTGCGTTACGGTCGTGACGTGGAAAAAATGGTTCTGGCTCGCGGCCTGCGCTTTCACCTGGAAGATCGCGTGCTGGTGCATAACAACAAGACGGTCGTCTTCGACTAATCTGTACGTCAACGGTCCGGCTGGGTGTATGCAGACAGGCAGGCAGCAGTCGGACGCTGATGTGACAGCGAGGTATGACGCGCGTGACTGATCCTCTTGATAAAGCCACTTCTACAGCGCCCCCGACCTTGGGCGAGGGTTGCCTGAGCCGTTACGACCCGGACGCTTTGTCGCCGGATGACGGCACCGAGTTCGAAGGTGCAGCCCAGCTTTGGCAGGATCTGCAAAAGAATTCGGATGAGGCTGACGAGCAAAGCTGAATTACGCCTCCCGAAGGCGCATCAGCTTGTTCAGCAACGGCCGGCCGACCATCAACAAAAAGATCGGCCCACCCACCACCAGATAGAAGTAATAGGTCACGGCGCGCCAGATCAGAATCGCGGCGGCTGCCGTGGACTTGCCCACGATGGGTGCCAGCAATGCCGCCGAGGTCAACTCGGCTGCGCCCGCGCCACCTGGCAGCAGGCTGAATTGTCCGGCGCTCAGGGAAAGCATCTGGATCAGAAAACTCCACGCCCATTCCACATCCACGCCAAGTCCGCGCAACGCCAGGTACAGCACGCTGTAGCGCAGCCCCCAATGCATGCAGGTCAGCAGGAAAACTCCCGCCAGCCTTTGGCGCGGCATTTTCAGGGTGTCGGCCAGCGCATCCCGAAAATGCAGGAGCTTGCGTGCCCATCGTCGACGAGTGGTGGCTTTGGTGTTCAGCCGCTTGAGCAAGCGGCCGTTGAACCGGATGACCTGCCGATGAAAGTGGCCAAAGCCCGCGCACAGGCTTAAGCCGCCGACAACCAGGAAGCCGCTGACCGTCAGCATCCACTCCATGCGCTCGCCCAAGTGATGAAAGACGGCGTAAAACATGATGCCGACCAATGCCAGCAGGAAGAACAGCAGGTCGCTGAGCTGGTCGGTGGCAAACACTGCGCTGCTTTTCGCCGCACCGACGCCATTGCGCGAAAGCACCGCCATCAATGTCAAAGGACCGCCACTGCCGCCGGGTGTGGCGCAATAGGCGAATTCAGCGGCCATCACCACGCCCAGGCTGCGCGGCACGCTGACGGCGCTGCTGCTTTCGCCCAACAGCAAGCGCAGGCGCATGGTGTTCAGACACCAGCACACGATGATCATGCCGAACATGCCCAGCAGCAGGGCGAAGGGGAAACTGCCCAAGCGGTGAAACATCTCTGCGCCGCCGAGCACCAACGGAATCACGATGGCTACCAGCAAACCTGCGCCCAGCCAGAGGATTCGCTTCACGCCGCCGACCTCAGAGCTTGCGCCTGTTTTTTCAACCAGTTTGCTTTGGTCATCGGTTGTCTGCCGCTTTCGATAAGTCGTTTCAATAGTTGCAGCCAATAGGTGCGTGAATAGTCGTGGCGCATGTCCACAGGGTGCAGGCCCAGGCGAATCGTCGAGGCAGTCTGCAGTCGCGTTTCACGATGATCGCTGATCAGTTTCGACAGGCCGCGTCGCCAAGGGCTACGAGCACTCCAGACGATACCCGGTGCGTCGATTCGGGAAAAGTCTGGCAGACGATACAGATGTTGCGGATCGCTCGTGTAGTCCAGGGGTAATTGCGACAGCGCCCGGCGAGTGCCGTCACTCATCAGCCAGGCCGGCGCGACAAACCCGTGCAGCGGCCAGCCGTGGCGCTGGAACAGTTCGATGCCCGACTCGATTCGGTCCATGGCCTGGGCTTGATCCAGTGCATAAAACTCGCCTTCCCAGGTGTAAATGCGCCGCATGAAATAGTCCCGGGGTGTACGCGCCGGTGGGCCGTCGTCGCAATGATAGTAACCGTGCAAGGCCAGCTCGTCGCCTCGGCTCAGTCGTTGCTGGAGTAGGTTCTGAAACTTCAGGTCATCTTCAATCGGGTTACGCTTGTGGAAATCCGGCACCACCAGCCAGGTCATGGAAATGGCGCCCAAGGCGTCCACCGCTGCGACAAAGGCTTGATAATCCGGCCAGGTTTCTGGCGCTACGTCATGCAGAACCAGTAGCACACTGCGCTCGTTTACATTGAAGTCAACCATGAGCGAGCGCCGGAGTGCGGCAGTCCAGCACCGCTTGATAGTGTTCGAGCAAGCCGCTGACGACCCTGTCCCAGCTGTAGCGCGCATTCACGTATTGTCGGGCTGCCTGACCTTTGCCTTCAGGATTGCTGGCGAACAACTCGCGCACCGCGCTGGCCATCGCCTGCGAGTTGTTCGGCGTGCAGAGCAGGCCGCATTCCCGGGGCAGAATTTCGGTAAATGCCCCGGCCGCTACGGCGACCACGGGGATTCCGCTGGCCATGGCTTCGAGGACCACCAGGCCGAAGGTTTCCTGATCGCCTGCATGGATAAGCGCGTCAGCGCTGGCCAACAGCCGCGCGACTTCTGAGGCAGCGCAGAAATGGCCGATCACGGAAACGTTATCCGGAACCTGCGTGGGCATGTGCGACCCGACCAGCAACAGGTGATAACCCGAACCCAGCCGCTTCATGCAGTCGAGCAGCACCGGCAGATTTTTCTCCTTGGAGCCCCGTCCGGCGAAGATCAGCAGGCGCGTCTCTTCGCTGAGGCCCAGTTCGGCTTTTAAAGCGGGATCGCGCAAGCCTGGATTGAAGGTGGCGAGATCGACCCCAAGCGGCTGCACGTAGACATTCTCGACGCCCAGGCTGATGAGTTTGTCGGCCATGACTTTGCTCGGCGCCAGCACCCGATCAAAATTGCCGTACAGCTTGCTGACATAGGCTTCGACGTTGGTCCCCAGCCAGCTGCCCACGCGATTGCTCACCAACAGCGGCAGGTCAGAATGATAGAAGCCGATCACCGGCACATCCAATTGGCGACGTGCGTCCAGCGCCGCCCAGGCAGTGAGATAGGGATCACCGACTTCGATCAGATCCGGCTTCAAGGCTTGCAGGACATTTCGCCAAGGTGCGACCCGCAACGGAAAACGGTAACCGTTGCCGAAGGGCAGGGCGGGCGCGGGTACTTTATAGATGCCGTCTCGCTGACTGAAACCGGGGCCGGGCACCAGCAGGCTGTGCCGAACCCCGGGCCGCAGGCCCAGGCGACGATGCTTGGCGTCAAGGTAGGTACGAACGCCACCGCTGGCTGGGGCGTAGAACATAGTCATGTCAGCGATATGCACGTGAACATTCCTCCGGTGTGTCGTCGTCCTAAACGTTGACCACTGACAAGAATAGTTGTTCGCGCAAGGTGGCGGCCGGCATGGCTGCAATAGACGTGTCAAAGCTGAAGAGAGGACGCCGCGCCTCGAGTAGACGCGGCGGTCACAGCGGGGGCTGGCTGGATTAGATGCGGAAGCTGCCGACCAGATGCTTCAGACGAGCGGCCTGTTGTTCCGGCAGTGCTGTTGCTCATTTCCTGAAGAAAATTGTTCAGGTCATCTCGAATCGCATAACGTTGAAGACAGGTCCACTAAGGTTTATTCCGTACCAGGCGCGTGTCGGGCGACTGTCTGGTCGGGAGTACCACGAAAAATGGTCAATACTTTCTCTCACTCCTTTAAGAAAAATCCGACAAATTTCCAGGTCTTTAAGTGTTATCAACCCTATCGACCACTCAGATATAAATTTAAAGACAGGTGACGAAATGCCCGAATCTCAGCAGTTTGTTATTGGTGCCAATCTGGAGGGTCAACCGGTTACTCAGGATATCCGCCTGGCGAACCGACATGGCCTGGTAGCCGGCGCGACCGGCACCGGTAAAACGGTGACGTTGCAGCGTCTGGCGGAAGCCTTCAGTGATGCGGGCATTGCGGTTTTTGCCGCGGACATAAAAGGTGATCTGTGCGGCCTGGGTGCAGCCGGAGAGCCGCAGGGCAAGATTGCCGAGCGAATCGCCGGCATGCCCTTTTTGAATCACACGCCGCAGGCTTATCCCGTCACGTTGTGGGATATCCACGGTCAGAGTGGTCATCCGTTGCGCACTACTTTGACGGAAATGGGGCCGCTGCTGCTGGGCAGTCTCCTGGAATTGACCGACAGCCAGCAGTCGGCGTTGTACGCGGCTTTCAAGGTGGCCGATCAGGAAGGGCTGTTGCTGCTCGACATCAAAGACCTCAAGGCGCTGCTCAATCATCTGCGCGACAACCCGCAGTTGCTCGGCGAAGACAGCTCGCTGCTGACTACCGGGTCGAGCCAGGCCTTGCAGCGGCGTCTGGCCATTCTGGAGCAGCAAGGCGCCGAAGCCTTGTTCGGCGAGCCTGCGCTGCAACTGGAAGACATTCTCCAACCGGCCCGCGACGGACGCGGGCGCATTCATCTGCTGGACGCCAGCCGTCTGGTGCACGAAGCGCCGAAGGTTTACGCAACGTTCCTGCTGTGGCTGCTGGCTGAACTGTTCGAGCAATTGCCGGAGCGCGGCGATGCCGACAAACCGTTGTTGGCGCTGTTCTTCGATGAGGCGCATCTGCTGTTCGCCGACACGCCCAAGGCGTTGCAGGAAAGGCTTGAACAAGTGGTGCGGCTGATTCGTTCCAAGGGTGTCGGCGTGTACTTCGTCACGCAATCGCCGGGCGACTTGCCGGATGATGTGTTGGCGCAACTGGGCCTGCGTATTCAGCACGGCTTGCGCGCGTTCACTGCCAAAGAGCAAAAGTCCCTGCGCGCAGTGGCTGATGGTTTCAGGCCCAATCCCGATATCGACACCCTGGCGGTGCTGACCGAACTGGGCATCGGTGAGGCGCTGGTCGGCACCTTGCAGGCCAAAGGCACGCCCGCCATGGTCCAGCGGGTGCTGGTCGCACCGCCCCAATCGCGCATCGGGCCGCTGAGCGAAGGCGAGCGGGCGAGTCTGATGGCTCAGTCACCCTTGGTCGGTCGTTATGACAAGCCCGTGGATCGCGAGTCCGCTTATGAGATGTTGATCGCCCGCAAGATTGCGGCGCCTGAAGCAACCGAAGTGCCTGAAAAAAGCGCCAAGGAACAGGATAGCTTCAGCGACATGGCGGGTGAGTGGCTGGGCGGCGTGGCAGGGCAGGCGATGAAAAGCGCAGTGCGACAAGCCGCCAATCAGCTGGGTCGGCAGTTGGTGCGGGGTTTGATGGGATCGTTGCTGGGCGGGGCAAAAAAACGACGTTGAGTCAGGACGTTGCGTTAGTCAGCAGCAGGACCACCGCGGATTGCCCGCGATGGTCCTGCTCACTTACTTAATGGCGATCAAGCCAGCACTTTGGACGCGAGCCAGAATAAACCGGCTGACAGTCCGACAGTCGCCGGCAGGGTCAGCACCCAGGCCAGCAGGATGGTGCGTACCGTGCCGCCTTGCAGGCCACTTTTGTTCGCGACCATGGTGCCGGCGACGCCGGACGACAGAATATGCGTCGTGGAAACCGGCAGGCTGAACACGTTAGCCAAGGCGATGGCGCTGGCGGTGGTGATCTGCGCCGACATGCCTTGCGCGTAAGTCATGCCTTGTTTGCCGATCTTCTCGCCAATGGTCAAAACCACGCGCTTCCAGCCAACCATGGTGCCGACACCCAATGCCAACGCAACCGCCAGAATCACCCAGAACGGCGCGTATTCGGTGGTAACTGTCAGGTCTTTGCGCAGTTTGTCCAGATCGGATTTTTCACGTGCGCCCAGGGTTGGCAGTTTGGCAACCTTGCGCGCAGTGTCGTCCAGGCAAAGCAGGTAACGACGCACTTCGATGCGGCGTTCGGCCGGCAACGCGTGATAATCGGAAACACCTTTCAACGTATCGAGCAGGGCGTCGATGGTCGGTTCGGTCTGATCCGGGTTGCAGCTTGAACTGGCCGGCAGATCACCTTTCTCCGCTTTACCCAGTGCGAGGAACTCGCCGAGTGTCGCGCTGTTGCGGTTATAGAACTGACTCAGGTGCAGGGTTGCATCGCGAGTCCGTTCGATCTGGTAGGTGGTGCTGCCCAAGTCCAGAACAAACTGGCTAGGCACGATACCAATCAGCACCAGCATGATCAGGCCGATGCCTTTCTGGCCATCGTTGGAACCATGCACGAAGCTCACCGCCATGGCGGAAATCACCAGTACCAGGCGATTCCAGAAGGGCGGATGCTTCTTGTCATCGAGTTTGCGACGCTGATCCGGCGTCTTGTGCATCTTCGACTGCGGACGCCACCATTTCAGCCCGATCAGCACCAGTGCGGCGACGAGGAAACCGGCCAGCGGCGAGAACACCAGCGAAGCGCCGATATCGATTGCTTTCTGCCAGTTCACGCCATCGGCCAACGGGATGTCGTTGATCAATGCGTTGGCCAGGCCCACACCGAGGATCGAACCGATCAGCGTGTGCGAACTGGACGCCGGAATACCGAAGTACCAGGTGCCGAGGTTCCACGTGATGGCCGCTGCCAGCAGTGAGAACACCATGGCAAGGCCGTGGCCGGTGTTCACGTTGATCAACAACTCGACCGGCAACAGGTGAACGATGGCATATGCCACGCCCACCCCGCCCAGCAGCACGCCGAGAAAGTTGAACACACCGGAGAAGAACACTGCCAGATGAGGCGGCATGGCTTTGGTGTAAATGACTGTCGCCACCGCGTTGGCGGTGTCATGAAAGCCGTTGATGAACTCGAAGGTGAGGACGAAAGCCAGGGCGAGCAGCAAGCTCACAAGTACCCAAGCATCTAGCCCGCTGAATAAATCGATCATGAAGGTTTTCTGACCCGGTCTGAAGGGGGCGGGATTATGACAGAAAAAATACTGATCGATGTGTCAGCCGCTCACTGGTATCGCCAGACAGTGAAAATCAGTGCGTAAATACCCCCGCCCCTGAGTTGGTCGGGGAAGCCGTAATACACTTGTTTCATGACTGCAACCCTGAGCCGCAATTGCCTTGAAGAGGTCGACCGAATCCGCCAGACGCCGTGCGCCGGGGAATAGACGGTGTCAGAGCTCTTCTTTGAGGTCGCTTTCCATCTTCTGCAGTTCTTGCTTGAACGCTTGATCCAGAAGACTGGCTTTTTTGCGCCAAGGCTTGCGCTCTGGTTCTGGTTGCGCGGCGTAGGTGGTGATTTCCCCGCCGTAAACATCCTTGAAACGTTGTTCCTTGCGCTCAAGTTCCGCGCGCAGTTCATCTTTCGTCACTTTATTACCTGATTAAGTTGAGTTAACTCTGGTGATATCGCGGGTGCCGAAGTGTTCGAACATGATCATCCCGCCGTGCGAGGCTGTAATGGCCGACTGGCCAGACAGATGCCCTTGGACATGGAACATGAAGCTGAACGTCTTCTTGCGCTCGCGGCTACGGACACCAGAAGCAGCGCTGTCGTAGCGACAAGGTCAAGTTGCAAACGTGATAGCTGTACTGGCGGCAGTTTTCAATTCGTATGAAATTCGCATAATGAGAAGCGATGCACCGCTGCAGTGCAGTGATTCAGGTATGAGAACCTAGCACGGCGGTGGGCCTTGCATTCACTGCGAATCGTTATTGCCAGCCAAGTGACTGACACTATCTCCAAGAACTTCAGTCTCGTCAACTATATGTGAGGGCTGAGTAGCTGACGACTTCATTAAAGACGAATTTTCTGTACGACAGTTCCGAAGTTCAGGTGGGCGATAAATATGACGAAACTTTCATACGCGTGATATTGACGCGCCCGGCCAAAATTCTGACGTTTTCTTCTTTGCGAAGGTATGAACTGTAATGGCTGTTTTGCGTTGTGCAGGAAGGGTGTGACGAAGTGGAATGGCTTTGGGCTATCAGCGCACAGAAATAAAAACGGCCTTGCTTGGTGGGCAAGGCCGCGCCTAGGACTTCTCAGTGGGTACCTGACCAGTATTTCCAAGAAGCCACTTATTGGCAGGTGAAAGGTATAAGTATCTTCGCAGCGGGTCAATTGCGATTATCGGCCAGTTGTTCGATAATCGCCCAAAGTGAAAGGGGGCTGCGGGTTCCAAAACCCTTGAAAGTGGCGGTATATAAGGCCTGAAAGGGTATGGGTGAAGGTAACGACGATGAACGACGAACTGCGTAATTCTTTTGCCTCGCTGGCGCCGCCCATCGTGGCATCGCCCGCCAAGCGCATTCAGGCTTTTACCGGCGACCCGGATTTCATGACTTCGCTGGCGCGCGGGTTGGCCGTGATCCATGCATTCCAGGAACGTAAACGGCATCTGACCATTGCCCAGATCAGCCACCGCACGGAAATTCCCCGTGCCGCTGTGCGCCGCTGTTTATTAACCCTGATCAAACTTGGCTACGCGACAACGGACGGGCGCACCTACTCGTTATTGCCCAAAGTGCTGACCCTGGGTCACGCTTATTTATCGTCGACGCCGTTGGCGGTTTCCTCTCAACCTTATCTGGATCGCATGAGTGATCTGCTGCACGAGGCGTGCAACATGGCGACCCTCGAAGGCGATGACATTCTCTACATCGCGCGCTCGGCGACCACCCAGCGCTTGATTTCCGTGGACCTGGCGGTGGGCGGTAGGTTACCGGCCTATTGCACTTCCATGGGCCGGATTCTGCTGGCAGCGCTGGATGATGTTTCCCTGCACGAATACCTGGATCACGTGGATTTGCAGCCCAAGACCAGCCGCACCATTCGCACGCAACAGGAATTGCTCGAATGCCTGCAACTGGTTCGCCAACAAGGTTGGTGCATTGTCGATCAGGAGCTGGAACAAGGCCTGCGTTCCATTGCCGTGCCGGTTTACGACGCATCAGGTCAGGTATTGGCCGCGCTCAATGTCAGCACCAGCGCCGGGCGGGTCGCGCGCAGCGATCTGGAACAGCGCTTCCTGCCAATCATGCTGGACGCCAGCCGGGATCTGAGCACGCAGCTGTTCACCTGAACCGAATATGATTTTGGGCGATTAACGAACACTTAGTCGATTATCGGATTGTTTGCCTGGGTGCCCCGGCATAACCTCACTTCCATTCCAGCGCAGAAGTCTTGCGCTGTCCAATGACAAGATCTGAGTTCGGGAGCACCCTCATGGCTGAAATACTTTCTCTGCGCGACGCCGTGAAGCAATTCGTCAACGATGGCGACACCGTTGCGCTGGAAGGCTTCACCCATCTGATCCCAACCGCTGCCGGTCACGAAATCATCCGTCAGGGCAAAAAAGACCTGACCCTGGTGCGCATGACGCCGGACCTGATCTACGACCAGTTGATCGGTGCCGGTTGTGCCAAGCGCCTGATTTTTTCCTGGGGCGGCAATCCTGGTGTTGGTTCGCTGCACCGCCTGCGTGATGCCGTCGAAAAGCAGTGGCCGCATTCGATCGAGATTGAAGAACACAGCCACGCCGACCTGGCCAATGCTTACGTGGCCGGCGCTTCCGGGTTGCCGTTTGCCGTGCTGCGCGCCTACGCCGGTTCCGATCTGCCCAAGGTCAACCCGCTGATCAAGACCGTCACCTGTCCATTCACCGGCGAAGTGCTCGCTGCGGTGCCGGCGGTGCGCCCTGATGTCACTGTGATTCACGCGCAGAAAGCCGACCGCAAAGGCAACGTGCTGCTGTGGGGCATTCTCGGCGTGCAGAAAGAAGCCGCGTTGGCTGCCAAGCGTTGCATCGTGACCGTCGAAGAAATCGTTGATGACTTACAAGCACCGATGAACGCCTGCGTCCTGCCGACCTGGGCCTTGAGCGCGGTTTGCCTGGTGCCGGGCGGCGCGCACCCTTCTTATGCCCACGGTTACTACGAGCGCGACAACCGTTTCTACCAGGCCTGGGACGCGATTGCCCGTGACCGGACAAGCTTCAGCGCCTGGATCGACGAATACATCCTGGGCACCGCTGATTTCAGCGAATTTCAGCAAAAGCTGGCCGCACCGGAGGCAAAATAATGAACTACTCCACCAATGAAATGATGACCATTGCCGCCGCGCGCCGCTTGCGCAACGGCGCGGTCTGCTTCGTCGGCATCGGCCTGCCTTCCAAGGCGGCCAACCTGGCGCGTCTGACGTCGTCGCCGGACGTGGTGCTGATTTACGAATCCGGCCCGATTGGCGCCAAGCCTTCGGTATTGCCGCTGTCGATTGGCGACGGCGAGCTGGCCGAAACCGCCGACACTGTAGTTTCCACCAGCGAAATCTTCCGCTACTGGCTGCAAGGCGGTCGGGTCGACGTCGGCTTTCTCGGCGCCGCGCAAGTCGACCGTTTCGGCAATATCAACACCACGGTGGTCGGCGATTATCACCATCCCAAAGTGCGTTTGCCGGGTGCCGGTGGTGCGCCGGAAATCGCCGGTTCCGCCAAACAGGTGTTGATCATCCTCAAGCAGTCGGCCCGGGCGTTCGTCAACAAGCTCGACTTTATGACCTCGGTCGGCCATGGCGAAGGCGGCGACTCGCGCAAACGCCTGGGCCTGCCGGGCGCCGGGCCGGTGGGGATCATCACCGACCTGTGCATCATGGAACCTGAAGCGGATACCAACGAATTTGTCGTGACCACACTGCATCCGGGCGTGACCCGCGAACAGGTGATTGCCGCCACGGGTTGGGACGTGCGCTTTGCCGAGAACGTCGAGTTTTCCGCCGACCCGACTGATATTGAATTGACTGCCCTGCGTGATCTGGAAGCGCGAACCGCTGCCGCTCACGGCCAGGCACCGGGAGAAGCGTGATGCGTGACGTCTTTATCTGCGATGCGATTCGCACCCCGATTGGCCGCTTCGGCGGCGGATTGGCCAGCGTGCGCGCCGACGATCTGGCCGCCGTGCCGATCAAGGCGCTGATGGAGCGCAACCCTTCGGTGAACTGGAACGAAGTCGACGAAGTGTTCTTCGGCTGCGCCAACCAGGCCGGCGAAGACAACCGCAACGTTGCGCGTATGGCGGCGTTGTTGGCGGGCTTGCCGGAGAGCATTCCCGGCGTGACCCTAAACCGGCTCTGCGCTTCGGGGATGGACGCCATCGGTACGGCGTTTCGCGCCATTGCTGCTGGCGAGATGGAGCTGGCGATTGCCGGCGGCGTCGAGTCCATGTCCCGTGCGCCATTTGTCATGGGCAAGGCCGATGCGGCGTATTCGCGCAACATGAAGCTGGAAGACACCACCATTGGCTGGCGCTTCGTCAATCCGCTGATGAAGGCGCAGTACGGTGTCGATTCGATGCCACAGACCGGCGATAACGTCGCCGATGATTTCAGGATTTCTCGAGCCGATCAGGACGCTTTCGCCCTGCGCAGCCAGCAGCGCACTGCCGCTGCCCAGGCTGCGGGCTTTTTCAAAGAGGAAATCGTTGCGGTACGCGTGGCGCACAAGAAGGGCGAAACGGTGGTCGAGCAGGATGAACATCCGCGCGCCGATACCAGTCTGGAAACCCTGAGCAAGCTCAAGCCGGTCAATGGTCCTGACAAGACCGTCACCGCTGGCAATGCGTCGGGCGTCAACGATGGTGCCGCAGCGCTGATTCTGGCTTCGGCCGAAGCGGTAAAAAAACATGGGCTGACCCCGCGCGCACGGATTCTTGGCATGGCCAGCGCCGGTGTAGCGCCACGCGTCATGGGCATCGGCCCGGTTCCTGCGGTGCGCAAACTGGTGGAACGCCTGGGTTTGGCCGTTTCAGATTTCGATGTGATCGAACTCAACGAAGCCTTCGCCAGCCAGGGTCTGGCGGTGTTGCGCGAATTGGGTCTGGCCGACGATGCGCCGCAGGTCAATCCTAACGGCGGCGCCATTGCCTTGGGTCATCCGCTGGGCATGAGCGGCGCGCGCCTGGTGCTGACCGCCTTGCACCAACTGGAAAAAAGCGGTGGCCGCCGAGGCTTGGCGACCATGTGTGTCGGAGTAGGGCAGGGCCTGGCACTGGCGATAGAGCGCTAACGCTACACCCGCAACGTGCACTCACCCGAGTCGTCGACTGCCTCCACGAAAAGGCAAATCGACGGCTTGGGTGAGTGTTTTTGTGCTGCGGCTACCACATCCGTAGGCGCGAATTCATTCGCGAGGGCGTCAGGCCTGATATCGAATTGTGCCCGATGGACACTGGACGACAAGTCTGGCCCCTCCCGGATATATCCGGTCCTGCAGGTCGTCAGGCAATCCGCTAATTCTTTTCAAATTGTTGCGCGCGCTTCGGCGACAATGTTACAGGTTATGTCTTGAATGCTGTTTAACACTTATGGGGAAAAATAATGACAACGACGCATTACACAGGTGAAGAACGCAGCAAGAGGATATTCGCAATTGTCGGTGCTTCGTCCGGCAACCTCGTCGAATGGTTCGACTTTTATGTCTATGCCTTCTGCGCAATCTATTTCGCGCCTGCCTTTTTTCCGTCAGACGATCCAACCGTGCAATTGCTCAACACCGCTGGCGTGTTTGCCGCCGGGTTTTTGATGCGGCCTATCGGTGGCTGGTTGTTCGGTCGGGTGGCCGACAAACATGGCCGCAAGAACTCGATGATGATTGCGGTGCTGATGATGTGCGGCGGCTCGCTGATCATCGCTTGTCTGCCGACGTATGCGTCGATTGGTGCCTGGGCACCGGCGCTGCTGTTGCTGGCGCGTCTGATTCAGGGCTTGTCGGTCGGCGGCGAGTACGGCACGACCGCGACCTACATGAGCGAAGTTGCCTTGCGCGGGCAGCGCGGTTTTTTCGCCTCGTTCCAGTACGTGACACTGATCGGCGGCCAGTTACTGGCGGTGCTGACGGTGGTCATCATGCAGCAGTTCCTCAGCACTGAAGAATTGCGCGACTACGGCTGGCGGATCCCGTTCGTCATTGGCGCCGTTGCGGCGGTGATTTCCCTGTTTCTGCGGCGCAGTCTGGAAGAAACCACCACCGCTGAAAGTCGCAAGGACAAAGATGCCGGCAGCATCAGCGCGTTGTTCCGCGATCACAAGGCAGCCTTTATTACAGTGTTGGGCTACACCGCTGGCGGCTCGCTGATTTTCTACACCTTTACCACTTACATGCAGAAATACCTGGTGAACACTGGCGGCATGCATCCCAAGACCGCCAGTTACATCATGACCGGCGCGCTGTTCCTTTATATGTGCATGCAACCGTTGTTCGGCATGCTGGCGGACAAGATCGGTCGTCGTAACTCGATGCTGTGGTTCGGCGCGCTGGGCACGCTGTGCACCGTGCCGATTCTGATGACCCTGAAAACCACCACCAACCCGTTCATGGCGTTTGTGTTGATCACCCTGGCGCTGGCGATTGTCAGTTTCTACACCTCGATCAGTGGTCTGGTCAAAGCCGAGATGTTCCCGCCTCAGGTGCGCGCTTTGGGTGTCGGCCTGGCGTATGCGGTGGCCAACGCGGTGTTCGGCGGTTCCGCCGAGTACGTGGCGCTGAACCTGAAGAACATGGGCATGGAGAGCAACTTCTACTGGTACGTGACGGTCATGATGGCCATCGCGTTCCTGTTCAGCCTGCGTCTGCCGAAACAGCCGGCGTACCTGCACGAAGATCATTGATGAGTCGCGCGGCTGCTTGAAGCGTACTTTTGAAGATCAAAAAAAACCCACCTGAATTGGTGGGTTTTTTTATGACGCGGCGATCAGAACAACTGAACGCTCGGCTTCTCTTGCGAGACTGGCTTGGCCTGTCCGGTCTGCTCGTACCAGCCACCGCCCAAGGCTTTGTACAGATTGACCTCGCTGGTGAGCTGGGACAAACGGTCGGTGATCAACGACTGCTGCGCGCTGAACAACGAGCGCTGGGCGTCGAGGAAGGTCAGGTTGCTGTCGATACCAATGCGATAGCGACGTTCGGCCAGACGGTAGTAGTCCTGGTTGGCGGCAACGAAATCACTCTGCGCCTGCAACTGCTCGTTGAAGGTTTTACGTGCGGTGAGACCGTCGGAGACTTCCTGGAACGCCGTCTGAATCGCCTTCTCGTAGTTGGCGACGCTGATTTCTTTCTGGATTTTCGAGTAATCCAGGCTGGCGCGCAGGCTGCCGGCGTTGAAGATCGGGATGTTGATGCTCGGCTGGAACAGCCAGGTACCCGAACCGCCATTGAACAGGCCGGACAAGTCCGGGCTGATCGTACCGGCATTGGCCGTCAGGCTGATGCTCGGGAAGAACGCCGCACGTGCCGCGCCGATATTGGCGTTGGCCGCCTTGAGTTCATGCTCGGCTTGCAGGATGTCCGGACGACGCTGCAACAGCTCCGAAGGCATGCCGGCCGGTACCAGACTCAACAGATCCGCGCTCAGCGGCTGGGCTTGTGGCAGGTTGTTCGGCAGGCCGGAACCGAGCAACAGCGTCAGGCTGTTGAGGTCCTGGGCAACCTGGCGCTGGTAGCGCGCCAGGGAAACCCGGGCACTTTCAACCGAGGTCCGCGACTGGCTCAGGTCCAGTGCCGACGACACACCGACTTCATTGCTGCGCGAGGTCAGGCGGTAGCTTTCTTCGAACGCCTTGAGGGTGTTCTGGGTCAGCTTGAGCAGTTCCTGGTCGGCTTGCCACGTCAGATAAGCATTGGCGACGTTGGCCACCAGGCTGATCTGGGTGCTGCGGCGCGCTTCTTCGCTGGAGAAGTAAGTCTCCAGCGCTTGCTCGCTAAGGCTGCGTATGCGACCGAACAGGTCCAGCTCGTAAGCGCTGACGCCCAGTGTGGCCGAGTACTGGCTGGTAATGCCCGACTCGCCGCTGGTGGACAGATTCGCCGGAACCCGCTGACGGCTGCCGCTGCCCGTGGCGGAAACCGCCGGGAACAGATCGGCACGCTGGATGCGGTATTGCGCACGGTAGGCATCGATGTTCAGCGCCGCGACACGCAGGTCACGGTTGTTGACCAGTGCCGTCTGGATCAACTGTTGCAGGGCCGGGTCATGGAAAAACTGACGCCAGCCTTGTTCCGCCGCTGCAACGTTCGCCGCTTCGGCCGGCGAATATGCCGGACCTTGCGGATACTGCGCCGCGACCGGCGCTGCAGGTTGCTTGTACTCAGGGATCAACGAGCAGCCGCCGAGAATGAACGCGGTGACCGCCAGAGAGATCAGGGACTTGCTCATTGGCCAGCCTCATCATGTGAAGTTTCTTTCTGTTTGCCCTTGAACAACGAGGATACCGAGACGAAGAACAAAGGTACCCAGAAGATCGCCAGGACAACGGCCGTGATCATACCGCCGATTACGCCGGTACCGATCGAATGTTGACTGCCCGAACCTGCGCCGGTGGAAATCGCCAGCGGCACAACGCCGAGGATGAACGCCATGGACGTCATCACAATCGGTCGCAGGCGCATCCGGCAGGCTTCGATCGCTGCATCCACAAGGCTCTTGCCCTGTTCATGCAGTTCTTTGGCGAACTCCACGATCAGAATCGCGTTCTTCGCCGCCAGACCCACCGTCACCAGCAAGCCCACCTGGAAGAACACGTCGTTGGACAAACCACGCAGGCTCGTTGCCATCAACGCACCGATTACCCCGAGCGGGACCACCAGCAATACCGCGATAGGAATCGACCAGCTTTCATACAAGGCCGCCAGACAGAGGAACACCACCAGCAGCGACAGCGCATACAACGCAGGCGCTTGCGAGCCGGACAGACGTTCTTCGTACGACAGACCGGTCCATGCATAGCCGATACCCGCTGGCAGTTTCTTGGCCAGGGCTTCGACTTCAGCCATCGCTTCACCCGAGCTGTAGCCCGGCGCCGGCGTACCGAGGATCTCTTCAGCGGTCACGCCGTTATAGCGCGATAGCTTCGGCGAACCATAGACCCATTCGCCCGAGGCAAACGACGCGAAGGGCACCATTTCACCGCTGGCGTTGCGCACGTACCACTTCTTCAGGTCTTCAGGGCTCATGCGGGCACTTGCTTCACCCTGCACATACACCTTCTTGACTCGACCACGGTCGATGAAGTCGTTGACGTAGTTACCGCCCAGCGCGATGGACAGCGTGGTGTTGATGTCCGACAGCGTCACGCCCAAGGCACTGGCGCGTTCGTCGTCGATGGTCAGCTGATACTGCGGCTCGTCATTCAGGCCGTTGGGACGTACGCCCGCCAGAATCTTGCTTTGCGCCGCCATGCCGAGGAACTGGTTGCGAGCTTCCATCAACTTGGCATGGCCGACACCGCCCTGATCCTGCAGGAAGACGTCAAAGCCCGTGGCGTTACCCAGTTCCAGAACCGCTGGCGGAACCACGGCGAACACCATGGCATCGCGGAAGCCGAAGAAGTGCGCCTGCGCCCGCTTGGCCAGCGCAAACACGCTGTTTTCCGCGGAACGATCGCCCCATGGCTTGAGCATGATGAAGGCCAGGCCCGAGCTTTGACCGCGACCGGCGAAGTTGAAGCCGTTTACGGTGAATACCGAAGCAACCGCGCCGCCTTCCTCTTCAAGCAGGTATTTGCGCATGTTGTCGATCACGCCCTGAGTACGCTCGGACGAGGAACCCGCCGGCGTCTGCACCTGGGCAAAGATCACGCCCTGGTCTTCTTCGGGCAGGAACGCCGCTGGAATGCGGGTAAACATCCAGATCATGCCGGCAAAAATCAGCAGGTAGACCAGGAACGCCGGGATGCGGTGCTTGAGCATATTGCCCACGCCGCGCTCGTAGCTCTGCACGCTGCGGTCGAAGGTCCGGTTGAACCAGCCGAAGAAGCCGCGTTTTGGCTGACCGTGTTTCTCGTGATCGATGGGCTTGAGCATGGTGGCGCACAAGGCCGGGGTGAAGATCAGCGCGACGACCACCGAGAGGGCCATGGCCGAAACGATCGTGATCGAGAACTGCTTGTAAATCACACCGGTGGAGCCGCCGAAGAACGCCATTGGCAGCAGAACCGCCGACAGCACCAGAGCGATACCGATCAGCGCGCCCTGGATCTGCTCCATGGACTTGATCGTGGCATCTCGAGGCGAAAGTTTCTCCTCTGCCATCACCCGCTCGACGTTCTCCACCACCACAATCGCATCGTCCACCAGCAAGCCGATGGCCAGAATCATGCCGAACATGGTCAAGGTGTTGATGGTAAAGCCGAAGGCCGCGAGGATGCCGAACGTTCCCAGCAATACCACGGGCACGGTCATCGTGGTGATGATCGTGGCGCGGAAGTTTTGCAGGAACAGGTACATCACCAGGAACACCAGCACAATCGCTTCGCCCAGCGTGTGAACCACGCCGGAAATCGATTCACTGACCACTGGCGTGGTGTCGTACGGATAAACGACTTTCATGCCCGGCGGGAAAAACGGTTCAAGCTGGGCAACCGTGGCGCGAATCGCCTTGGCGGTGTCCAGTGCGTTGGCACCGGTCGCCAGCTTGATCGCCAGACCGGAAGCGGCCTTGCCGTTGAACTGCGCGTCGATGCTGTAGTTTTCGCCACCCAGACCCACACGGGCAACGTCACGCAAGCGAACCTGCGAGCCGTCCTGATTCACTTTCAGGAAGATGTTGCCGAACTGCTCGGCGGTCTGCAGACGCGTCTTGCCGATGATGGTTGCGTTGAGCTGCTGGCCCGGCATCGCGGGCAAACCGCCCAACTGACCGGAAGATATCTGCACGTTCTGCGCAGCAACGGCGGTTTTCACGTCCACCGGCGTCAGCTGGAAGTTGTTCAGCTTGGCCGGATCGAGCCAGATACGCATGGCGTACTGGGCACCGAACACCTGGAAGTCGCCCACACCGGAAGTACGGGAGATCGGATCCTGCATGTTCGAGACGATGTAGTTGGCCAGGTCTTCCTTGCCCATGTTGCCGTCTTCAGACACCAGGCCGATCACCATCAGGAAGTTTTTCACTGCCTTGGTTACCCGGATGCCCTGCTGCTGAACTTCCTGCGGCAGGAGTGGCGTCGCCAGGTTCAGTTTGTTCTGGACCTGAACCTGCGCGGTATCCGGGTTGGTGCCCTGGTTGAACGTGGCCGTGATGGTCATGCTGCCGTCGGAGTTACTTTCCGAGCCGACATAACGCAGGTTATCGATACCGTTGAGCTGCTGCTCGATCACCTGCACCACGGTGTCCTGCACGGTCTGTGCAGAAGCGCCAGGGTAAGTAACCTGAATCGCAATGGCCGGTGGCGCAATGCTCGGGTACTGGTTGATTGGCAACTTGAGGATCGATAGTGCCCCGACCAGCATAATCACGAGGGCAATTACCCACGCGAAAATCGGGCGGTCGATAAAAAATTTCGACATGAATTACTCCCCTTTACTGCCTGCGGCTTTTTCAGTTGCCGGGGCAGGTGCCGGGTTTGCCGACTTGACGTTGGTGGCTTCTGCGACCTTCACTTCTGCGCCTGGTTTAACGTACTGCAGACCTTCAGTGATGATCCGGTCCCCGGCTTGCAGGCCACTTTCGATCAACCAGTCGCTACCCACGGTGCGATTAGCCACCAAGGTGCGCAATTCGACCTTGTTGTCCTTGTTGACGATCAATGCGGTCGGCGTGCCTTTCAGGTCACGCGTAACGCCTTGCTGTGGTGCCAGAATCGCGGTGGCATTGACGCCGCTCTGCAAGCGGGCGTGAACGAACATGCCTGGCAGCAAACGGTGGTCCGGGTTCGGGAACACGGCGCGCAGGGTCACGGAACCGGTGGTTTGGTCCACGGAGACTTCAGAGAACTCCAGCTTGCCTTCCAGCGGGTACTTGCTGTTGTCTTCCAGCGTCAGGTTGACCTTGGCCGCGTTATCGCCGGCTTTCTGCAACTTGCCGCTGTCGAGCTCGGCGCGCAGCTTGAGCATGTCGACCGAAGACTGCACCACATCGACGTAGATCGGGTCGAGTTGCTGAATCGTCGCCATGGCATCGGCCTGATTACTGCTGACCAGTGCGCCTTCCGTTACTGACGAGCGACCGATACGGCCGGAAATCGGCGACAGCACTTTGGTGTAGCGCAGATTGATCTGAGCGGTCTGGTACGTGGCCTGGGCGGTCAGGCTGTCGGCCAGGGCAGTGTCGTACTCCTGACGGCTGACGGCTTGCTCGCTGACCAATTGCTTATAACGATCGGCCAACGACTTGGCTGATTGCAAGGCGGCCTTGGCGCTGTTGGCAGTGGCTTCGTAAAGGGCCGGATCAATCTGATAGAGCTGCTGGCCGACCTTGACGTCTGCACCTTCGGTGAACAGGCGCTTGAGGATGATGCCGTTGACCTGCGGACGAACTTCCGCGATGCGGAACGCCGTGGTTCTGCCAGGCAGATCCGAGGTCAGCGTGTATGGCTGGGTTTTCAGAGTGACCACACCAACCTGAGGTGGCGGCGGAGCAGGGGCCGCCTCTTCTTTTTTACTGCAACCGCCGAGCAGGGTGGCCAGGGCGACGGCAGTGACCAGAACGGTAACAGCTGGCTTGAATTGCATGAAGATCCTCGGGTCAGGAGCCTGAGTGCTCAAGAAGGTTAAAGGTTAAAAATGTATTCCGGCTGGATAAGTAGGAAGCTAATGAATATACTTACATTCACGGTTGTTTGTAAATACCCAGCCCTGCATCAATACGCCGCAGGAATCGGGAATTGTAGGTTCGGGACAAGGCAATACAAATGCCGCCCGGTTCTGCTTGGGAGCTGTCAATTCGCAGTTCCAGGCAATTTGATGAGGTTTTACTGCCATGGTCCGTCGTACCAAAGAAGAAGCTCAGGTTACCCGCAGCCAGATTCTGGAGGCTGCCGAGCAGGCGTTCTATGAGCGAGGCGTGGCGCGTACGACCTTGGCGGACATTGCCTCGATCGCTGGCGTGACTCGCGGCGCGATCTATTGGCACTTCAGCAATAAGGCTGATCTGGTGCAAGCGATGCTCGACAGCCTGCAGGAGCCGCTTGAAGAAATGGCCAGGGCCAGCGAAAGCGAGGACGAAGAAGACCCGCTGGGCTGCATGAAAAAACTGCTGATTCATTTGTTTCATCAAGTTGCACTGGACCCGAAAACCCGTCGCATCAATGAGATTCTGTTTCATAAATGCGAGTTTACCGATGAAATGTGTGACTTTCGTCGTCAGCGCCAGGCGAGCGCCCTGGAATGCAACGATCGAATCGGCATTGCCTTGAATAACGCGGTTCGCAAAGGGCAGCTTCCCGTCAACCTGGACAGCGTGCGCGCGTCGATCACGTTGCATGCCTATATAGATGGGATGCTCGGCCAGTGGTTGCTGATTCCTGACAGCTATTCCCTCGAAAAACATGCTGAGCAGTGGGTTGAAGCAGGCCTGGACATGTTACGCCTGAGTCCCGCGTTGCGAAACTGAGCGGCTGTCGCAAGGTTTACCACCGAACAGGCAGCGCATTGCTCACCCACTCCACGCGCATGGACAGAGAGTCTACGCTTCGTTCGCCAATTTTTGGCGCATTGCCAGTATGAAACTTCATGACATTTATGAGTGACGTAGTCCCGTCTTGTAGGACGTCAGTAGGACATTTCTTGAAACGTGTGGCTGATTTCCCAAACTAATTCCTACGTATTGCTCCTGCGTAAAACTCTCGTCATTCTTTGCTGCAAGCAAACATGAACGGGAAGAAATTGCATGTTTTCGGGCCCCCTTGCGCCTATATGCCCTGTCGTTGGCGACACATTCCTCGCAACCGCTCAACGTTTCAAAGTCGCCCCTGACACCCGAAGTCCTGCACTCGCGTTGCGGGAAAATTCCTATGACGGCCTTTCACGCCGCAGCGTCGGGATAATGAGGAGGATCGTGCGTGTCGGAAACTCTTTCTGAGGCTGTGCGTTTGTTGGGGCGGCTCAGGGACGGGGCCGGTCGCGTGACAATTGACTCTGCACGAGCCGTGCCCATCCTCCGTATGGGTCTGATCACCACCCTTTATTTCAAGCAGGGTCATACGCTGGATGCCAGGTTCCGGATTGACGCCTGCTTCGCGCGTTTCTATGAGGCGTTCCGGCCTTTACTCAAATGGCAGCATTACCAGCACCCGCGCAAGCTGGCGCCGAGCAGCTTCGCCAGATGTCGACAGCAGATTCTCGACAGCTCGCCTCACGAGCCATTGCTGTGGTCCTTATCCAGCGCAGACGCTTCGCAAGTGGCCAACTATCAGCTGTTCCTGACCTGCACGCCCCAGGAACAGGCGGAAACCGATCTTTGCTGTTTGAAAATGGTCTTGCCCTGGGCGTACCTGACCGAAAACGGTGGCGTTGGTCTTTACGAGGGCTGGATCAAATTCCTGTGCAGCCAGCTCCATGCCGAACACGGCTATGGAGGCCTGGGGTGTATTGTTCCGTCAGCCGGTCATCGGCATCTGTCGCTGGAATACCGACTGGCGCTCAGCAATAACGGGCTGATGGTCGACTCGGGGCCGCATATGGAAAGCCTGCGCCTGCTCAACCGCATCAAGGGCGTCAGTTGGTACACGGTGCTTGGGCAGCGCTTTGTGCGGCAGTTGGGCGGCAACGACCGTTTGCGAGGCACGCTGAGTTCCCACAGCGATATCACCTTTCACGCCTACGACGGCGGGTTGTTGATCCGCACCGGGATCCTCCCGGATCTGCTCCCGGCGACCGAAACGATACCGTTGGCCTACAGGGCGCTAAACAAAGTGCTCAAACCGATCCGTCTACAAGACACCGGTTGCCTGCATCCTTATCCGATCCCCGGTCCCTGTTTCACCAGGGAAACGACCGCGCAGTGGTATGCGCGTTTTGACGACAAGCCCAAGCCCGCCGTCAACGCAGGTCAGCCATGTCCCGAAACGGGTAACTGGTTCAGCAACGCCAAGGCGCGCTCGCGACGATTTTTCCACCAGGGCGAAGTCATGCCGACCTTCGAACACCTCAAGCCTGAGCGCACCCAATGGTTCTGGACTGACTGACCGTCCAGCCCGGCCGGGCTGCGTTCTGTGAATAGTTCGTCATCGTCCGGTTATTGGCTAAGCTCTGTCCAAACCAATAAAAGAGGGATCGGCAATGCCGTCGTCGCCACGCAGTATCGGGCTCGGAAAAGCGCTCTTGGGGTGGGTATGTCTAATATGGCTGGGGCAAGCCTGGGCCGGGGCAGAAAGCCCCGATCAAGGGCCTGCGGCCAAAGCGCTGCTGGAAAAAGCCGTGCAGCGTTACCAGCAGGAGGGTGACAAAGCCTTCGCCGAATTCAGCCGCCAGGGTGAGTTCGTCGACGGCGAGCGTTACGTGTTCGTGGTCGACACCAAGGGCGTGATGCTCGCCAGTGGCGGGCCATCCGTGGTACTGATCGGTCGCGACGTTTCCCAGGTGCTGGAACCGGACCTGCAAAAGGCTTTCAAGGACGTGCTGCAAACGCCCGAAACCAAGGGTGTGCAGCAGGCGGAATATCGCTGGAATAACTGGGCTGACGGCAAGGTAGAACGCAAACGCGTGTACTTTCAGCGGATCGGCGAGCGCATTCTGGCGGTGGGTTATTACGTACCGCGCGCTTCACCCGAGCAGGCAAGGGCGTTGCTGGACAAGGCCGTCAGCGAACTGGCCCGCGACCAAAAAGGCACGCTGACGGCGATAAACAGCCTTCAGGGCGGATTCCTCCAGGACGATCTGTATGTGTTCGTGGTCGATCTGAGCAATGACCGCTACGTCGCCCATGGCACCAATCTGCGCCTGATCAATACCGACTTCAGAAAGGTCAAGGACCCCGAAGGCAAGCCCGTGGGCGAACCGATCCTGACGCTGATCGCCAGGCAGGACGCAGGCGAATACGAGTACCGCTGGCGTAACCCGGTCACCAATAAAGTGGAAAACAAGCACGCCTATGTGCGCAAAGCGGGTAACTATCTGGTGGCGGTGGGTTACTACAGCAAGTGACGTAGATGAACGGACATCTACATCACCGTAGGACCGGATTCATCCGGGAAGGCGTCGGTCCAGTCGGTGAGATAGTCGAAGCCTGTCCCGGCCTCTTCGCGAATAAATTCGCTCCTACAGGGCGGGCGTTCAAAGCCTTACGACGCGTCCGAATGCTCTCTACCGCGCAATAAATTATTGGGCATCGACAGCGCGGCGGCCAGGCCGAACAGGGATACCGCCGCGCTGATCATCATCAGGTGTTCGAACGTCAGCGCCAGTTCACTGCGCAGGTTTTGCAACGCGGGGCCGCTGGCGGCGTTGAGGCTGTCCATCAGCACATTGCCGGAACCGCCTTCAACACCTGCCACCGCGCCACCGACATGAGCCAGGTCTGTGCCTTGCAACATGGCCAGTAACAGCGCGGACATCACCGCCACGCCCACGGCGCCACCCAATGAGCGAAACAGATTGGTGGTGCTGGTGGCGACGCCCATGTCTCGTACCGCGACGGAGTTCTGCGTGCCGACCAGCGACGTCGGAAACTGCATACCGCTGGCAAAACCGGTCAGCACCATGAACACACTGGTCAGCAGCACCGACTGCGGCGAAGTGAACGCCATGCCGAGGATCGCCAGTGGCATCAACAGCGCGCCGGTCAGGATCAAGGGTTTGTAGCGTCCGGTCAGGGACGTGCGGCGGCCAGCGAAATACGCGCCCATCGGCATACCAATCGCCAGCGGCAGCAGATGCAGGGCGGCGCTGTCGGCACCGCCCCCGGTGACTGTCTGGAAACGCAGCGGCACCAGCACGATCAGCGAGATCGCTTGGAAACTGGTGAAGAAAACCGTGCACCAGCACAGCACTGCGCTGCGATTGGCGAACAGGTGCATGGGCAGCAACGGCTCTTGCGCGCGCCGTTCGTAGAGCACGAACACCACCAGTGCCAACAGCGCAATGCCCAACAGGGCGACCACTTGATCATCGCGCCAGCTGCGACCCTGGCCAATTTCGGTGATGCCCAGCAACAAGGAACTGAGGCCGACGATCATCAGGACCGTGCCGAGGTAATCAATGATGGGTTTGCGCTGCGGGACGGGCAGGCCGATCAGCGTGCGTTTGGCGACCCACCAGGCGATCAGGCCCAGCGGCAGATTGATCAGGAACACCCAGCGCCATGACAAATACTCCGTCATGAACCCGCCCAGCACCGGTCCGGCTACGCTGGCGGCGGCATACATCCCGCTGAAATAACCCTGATAGCGCCCGCGTTCCCGGGGCGGGACGATGTCACCGATGATCGCCTGACTCACCGAAACCATGCCGCCCGCGCCAATGCCCTGAATGATCCGCGCGAGCACCAGTTGTTCCATGCTCTGCGCCATGCCGCAAAACAGCGAAGCCAGGGTAAACAGCCCCAGCCCGAACAGCATCAGATTGCGCCGCCCATACAAGTCGCCGAGCTTGCCGTAGATCGGCACCGCGACGGTCAGCGCCACCATGTAGCCTGAAATCACCCAGGCCAGCAGGTCGAATTCCATGAATTGCGCAGAGATGGCCGGCATAGAGACGGCGACGATGGTCTGATCCAGCGCACTGAGAAATACCGCCATCATCAACGCAAACAGAACGCTGCGGATGGACGGCGTGGTTTGATTAAGGTTGGTCAAGGCAGGACCTGATCGACAGTGTTGACCCGCCGCAATGGCGGCAGGAGAAGACCGTCAGTCTAATCCGATAGCTTGCTAATCGATAGCTGCCTTATGCATGGTTTATGTACAACTCTGAGCTCCAACAGCTTTGCTATCGCAATGCGCTGAAGGTGGCATCCGTGGGCACGCAATGACCGAAGCTGCAACTGGCCACCCGGGGTGCTTCGCGGATCAGCTCGATCCGGTAGGCGCCCGCTGCGTAAAGGGCAACAATGGCGCTAACACCCACTACAGCCAGGCACTTTCTTGTTGTTATGTTCATGACGCTTTCCTCATTCCGACCACAGAGCAGTTCTGAAAGGGACTGAGGAAATTGTAGGACACGATCTGCGGTGGCGTAGGAAAGAAATGGTCTAGCAAATCGCCCGTTCGCTGCCAACAGTTATAGGTCCGCCCGCTGTGCCGCTTGCGCCAGGAGCCAGTCAATCAGCTCGCGCAACTGTGGCGAAGCGCCGGGTCGCGTAGGAAACACAAAGTAATAGGCCGCGCCGGTACGAACTTTCAGGTCGAAGGGCATCACCAGTCGGCCGGCGCTGAGGTCTTCGTCAATCAGCGCCCAATCACCAATCGCTACGCCAGTGCCTTGCGAGGCAACCGACATCGCCAGATCCAGCGTGTCGAAATGCTGCCCTTTGCTGATATTGCTGACGGTTGCGCCTGCCGCTTTCAGCCATTGCTCCCAGTCGCGCTGGTCGCGGGTGGGATGCAGCAGCATGTGCTGTTCCAAGTCCGCATAGGTGTTGAGCGGCACCGGCCCCGCCAGCAATTGTTGGGAGCAAACCGGCGTCAGTTGCTCGTCGAAAATGTGATGGACCTGCATCGAGCTGTCCGGGCGGGCGCCGTAGACCACGGCGGCATCGAATTCCTCCCGGCGAAAATCCACCGCGTGCTGCACCGTTGTGGTCAGTTCCACCGGCACATCCGGTCGTTCCTTCTGCCATTGCAGCAGGCGGGGCAGCAGCCAGCGCATCAGACAAGTCGGCGCCTTGAGTTGCAATGCATCGCGCTTTACGCCCACTTGTTCCACCGCTTCGTCGATCAGCGCGAAGACCTGCTGAATACGCGGAAACAATTCCCGGCCCTGGGCCGTGAGGCTCAAGCCGCGTGCCTGGCGCTGAAACAACGAATAACCCAGATGGCTTTCCAGCCCGGAAATCTGCCGACTGACCGCGCCCTGGGTAATGTGCAACAGTTCCGCAGCGCGCGTGAAGTTGCAGCACTGGGCCGTGATCAGGAAGGTGTGAAGCGCAGGAAGGGGCGGCAAACGTTTCATGGGATTTCAGGCATGCATGGGGAACATGCCTAAGCATGACATTTTATGCGTTGTCACAACCATGCCCGGCAGTTCCAATTACGCTCACAAACTGTGCCCACTCGCGTCTGACCTGATGCGCGAACGTCGGACAGTTCTCGAACCGATGAAGGATAAATGGCAAATGGCGACTTGCGGCGAAGTGTTGGTGAAGTTACTGGAAGGTTATGGCGTCGAGCAGGTGTTTGGTATTCCGGGGGTGCACACCGTCGAGTTGTACCGCGGCCTGGCGGGTTCGACGATCAACCACGTCACGCCTCGTCATGAGCAGGGCGCGGGTTTCATGGCTGACGGCTATGCCCGCACCAGCGGCAAGCCCGGCGTGTGTTTCATCATCACTGGCCCCGGCATGACCAACATCACCACGGCGATGGGCCAGGCGTATGCCGACTCGATCCCGATGCTGGTCATTTCCAGCGTGCAGTCGCGCAATCAACTGGGCGGCGGGCGCGGCAAGCTGCATGAGCTGCCGTCACAAAGTGCGCTGGTGGCTGGCGTCGCGGCGTTTTCCCATACCTTGATGTCGGCGAGTGAATTGCCGGGCGTGCTGGCGCGCGCGTTTGCCTTGTTCCAGGCAGGTCGCCCGCGCCCGGTGCACATTGAAATCCCGCTGGATGTGCTGGTCGAGGAGGCCGATGAGTTGCTGCAAAGCAAACCGGTCAAGGTTCATCGTTCCGGCGCGGCACCTGCGGCCGTGACGCAAATGGCCAGTCTGCTGGCCAAAGCCAGACGCCCGTTGATCCTTGCCGGTGGCGGGGCTATTGATGCGGCACAAGCGTTGGTGAGACTGGCGGAGCAACTGGACGCACCGGTGGCGCTGACCATCAACGCCAAAGGCATGCTGCCATCGCGCCATCCGCTGCTGATCGGCTCGACACAATCCCTGGCGCCGACCCGGGCGCTGGTCATGGATGCCGACGTGGTCCTGGCCATCGGCACCGAGCTGGCGGAAACCGATTACGACATCACTTTCACCGACAGCTTCAAGATTCCCGGCACGCTGCTGCGCATCGATATCGATCCGGATCAGACCGTGCGCAATTTTCCGCCTGCGGTCGCGCTGGTTTCTGACGCTGAAATTGCGGTTGAAGCGTTGCTCACCGAGCTGGTCGGTCAGCATCGGGAAGAACGTCTTGAAGACTGGGGCCGCAGCCGCGCCGCAGCGTTGCGGGAAACCCTCGAAGCCTCCTGGGACAGCGCGACTCGCGGGCAAACCCGATTCCTGCAAACCGTGCTCGACGTGCTGCCTGACGTGGTGCTGGTCGGCGACTCCACTCAGCCGGTGTATACCGGCAACCTGACGTTGAATCTGGAGCACCCGCGTCGCTGGTTCAATTCGTCCACCGGCTACGGCACGCTGGGTTATGCCTTGCCTGCCGCCATCGGTGCCTGGCTGGGCTGCGCCGATTCCGGGGCGCGTAATCCGGTCGTCTGCCTGATTGGCGATGGCGGGTTGCAATTCACCCTCGCGGAACTGGCCAGCGCAGTGGAAGCGCGCACGCCGGTCATCGTCCTGCTGTGGAATAACCAGGGCTACGAAGAGATCAAGAAATACATGCTCAACCGTGCCATCGAACCGGTTGGCGTTGACATCTACACGCCGGATTTCGTCGGCGTGGCCAAGGCCCTGGGTTGCTCGGCACAGGCGGTGTCCGGTGTTGAAGAATTGAAGGTCGCGTTGCAGGCCGCCCATGAGCGTCCGGGACCGACCTTGATTGAAATCGACCAGCGGGTCTGGATGAACGGGATGCAAGATTGATGAGCATGATGACTGTGCAACACGGCCTTTATATCAACGGACAATGGCGTTCGGGCAGCGAATTGCTGACCGTGATCAACCCCGCAACCGAAGCGCAACTGGCGACCGTTGCCGGCGGCGATGCGTTAGCGGTGGATCAAGCGGTGCAGGCTGCCAGCGTGGCATTTGTTTCGTGGTCACAGACTTGCGGTGCGGCGCGGGGCGGGATTCTGCGGGCTATCGCTGCGGGTGTTGCCGAACAGCGGGCGACCTTGATGCAGCTGCAATCGAGCAACAATGGCAAGCCTGAGTTCGAAGCGGCCATCGACGTCGATGATGTGATCGCCACGTTTGACTATTACGCGAGCCTCGCCGAGGCGCTGGATGAGCAGCAGGATCGGCCCGTCGCGTTGCCCAGTGAAGCGTTCACTGCGCGTTTGCGGCGTGAGCCGTGTGGCGTGGTCGGGCTGATCGTGCCGTGGAATTTCCCCATGGTGACCACCGCCTGGAAACTCGCCCCGGCGTTGGCGGCCGGTTGCTGCGTGGTCCTCAAACCTTCCGAAGTCACGCCGTTGGCCGAACTGCAACTGGCGAAGATCATTGCCGCCAGCGGCCTGCCGGACGGCGTGTTCAATCTGGTCTGCGGGACCGGCCTTGCGGTTGGCGCACCCATGGCGGCCGATCCGCGCATCGCGAAAATCTCTTTCACCGGCAGCAATGCCGTCGGCGCGCAGGTCATGCAGCGCGCCGCCGAAACCGTCAAGGGTGTGAGCCTGGAGCTGGGCGGCAAGTCTTCATTGTTGGTGTTGGCCGATGCCGATCTGGATCTGGCGGTCGAGCTGGCCAGTGGCGGTGGTTTTTTCAATGCCGGGCAAATGTGTTCGGCCACCAGCCGCGTATTGGTCGCCGAGGCGTTGTTGCCGGAGTTCCTGCAACGCCTGACGGCTCGGGCCGAGGCCATTGAAGTGGGCGAGCCGTCGGACGAGGGCGTGGAAATGGGCCCGCTGGTCAATCAGGCGCAATACCAGCGCGTGCTTGCCCATATCGAAGCCGGGAAACAGGCCGGCGCACGGCTGTTATGCGGTGGCGAACGCCCGGCTGATCGTCCGTTGGGCTATTTTTTGCGGCCCACGGTGTTCACTGACGTGCCCCTGGACAGTGCACTGTGGCGCGCGGAGATTTTCGGTCCGGTGCTGTGTGTGCGGGGTTATGCCTCTGAAACAGAAGCCATCGCCCTGGCCAACGACAGCGAATACGGGCTGGTGGCCAGCGTGATCGGTGCCGATCCGCACGCCACCGAGCGGGTCGCCAATGCCCTGCAAGCCGGACTGGTGTGGATCAACGCGCCGCAGGTGATTTTCCCGCAGGCGGCCTGGGGCGGCTACAAACAAAGCAGTCTGGGGCGCGAGTTGGGCCCTTGGGGCATGCAGGCTTTTCAGGAAATAAAACACGTCATCCGCGCCGCCTGATCGGGCACGAACGGCTCACGCATGCCTCTTGGCGAGGCATGCGTTGGACACATGGCTTCAATGACAAATTTTCGATTGTTGAGGGTTCGACGGGCACTCAGGATGACCTCGCCGACTCAGCCGATGCGCCCGGAACACGGGCCTTTGGTGAGAGCTTCGGGAACGCGGTTCGCCTGTCGCGACGATGCGTCACCTTCAACATGCAGCAACGAAAATGGAGTCCAGAATGGGCCAGCATGATCTGAACAGAAGACAGTTCATCAAGACAGTGGGCGTCGCATCGGTCGCCGCAGCAGCCATGTCGATGCCGTTCATCCGCGCCAATGCCAGCGACACCCGCTTCCAGGGCAAGACCCTGCGTCTGCTGACCTGGTCCGATGACACTGGCCTCGCGGCGTTGCGCAACATCGCGGCAACCTTCGAAGCCAAGACCGGCGCCAAGGTCATTGCCGACCGCACCGGCAGCACCTCGGAAATGGTCGCCAAGCTCAAGGCTGGCGGTGATCGCCCGCAATACGACGTCATTACCCTGGCCGGTGTCGGCGCTGAAGGCCTGGCGGCGGCCGGTCTGCTGGAAAAGCCCGACCTCAATCGCATCCCCAACATTGTCGACGTCCCGGAGAAATACCGCACCGGCGCCAACGGCCACGGCATCGGTTACCTGTTGTGGTGCAACAGCCTGATCTACAGCACGCGCACCGTGAAGGAAGCACCGGACAGCTACGCCGCCTTGTGGGACAAGGACCTGGCGCCGAGCATCTTCCTGCCGCCGCCGAACTGGACCGAGGCCATGGACCTGATCATCATCGCCGCGAAACTGGCCGGCGGTGACGAACACAATATCGAGCCGGGCTTCAAGAAGCTCGCCGAGCTCAAGGATCGCGTGGTGACGCTGGGCGAAAACCCGAACCAGATCGCCGAACTGTTCCGCACCGGCTCGCTAGACATGGGCGGCCTGTACGCTCCCGCGTTTTTTCCGAATCAGATTCGCGACCCGGCCTACGGTTTGGGCGCCACGTTCGGCATGAAAGAAGGCTTCTATACCGACTTGATGCAGTCGGTCCTGCCGAAAAATCGTCCGGGCGATACCGATCTGGCCTACGCCTTCATCAACCACTCTCTGGACCCGCTGGTGCAGGGCAAGATGGCAGAAGACATCTACAACGGCCCGGTCAACTCCAAGGCGATCATCTCCGCCGAAGCGCGCAAGAGCCCGTACATCCTCACCCCCGAGCAAATCGCCGACAAAGCGATCATGCACGACAACGCTTTCCTGGCCTCGGTGCATGACCAGTGGATTCGCCGCTACACCGAGATTTTTTCTTCCTGAGGTGACGCCGCGCTTTGATTTTTTGTAGGAGCCAACTTGTTGGCGAAGCAATGGTATTGCGATCACCGGTCTGGTGCCTCGCGAACAAGGTCGCTCCTACACGAGTCGCGCCTCACAGCGAACCAGGTGATCCCTCGGTTACTAATAAAGAGAACACCACCATGGAACACCCATCCTTGATCCGCCCGGTCGCCGTGGCTGTTGCACGCAAACCGAGGACATTTTCTCCCACCGCCCGCGCCTGGCTGTTTCTTACGCCATCAATGCTGTTCATGGCGGTGTTGATTGCCGCCAGCCTGCTGGTCCTGCGCATGAGCGTCGGCACCAAGGGCGCGGAGTGGACCGGTTTCAGCCTGGACAGTTATGCCCAGCTGCTGGAACCCTACTACTTGAAGTCACTGCTGCTTACCTTGCGCCTGGCGCTGATCAGCGCCGTGATTGCCGTGATCCTGGCGATCCCGGTCGGCTACACCATGTCGCGCCTGCAATCGCCTTTCATCCGGCGGATATTTCTCGCTGCGGTATTGCTGCCGTTGCTGGTCAACCTGCTGCTGCAAAGCTATGGCTGGCTGGTGATTCTCGGTCCGGGCGGGATGCTTAATCAGGCGCTCAAAGGCATGGGCCTGATCACGCGGCCGATCATGATGTTGTACAACCAGAACGGCGTGCTGATGGGCCTGGTGCAGACCGCATTCCCCCTCGCGGTGCTGCCGATTGCCAGCGCCATGCGCGGCGTTTCCCGCAGTTACGAAGAAGCGGCCGCGACCCTTGGCGCCAGTCGCTTTCAAGTGTTTCGTCAGGTGGTCCTGCCCATGAGCCTGCCGGGGATTATTACCGGTGCCACTTTGGTGTTTGCCTACAACGCCAGCAGCTTTGTCGTACCGCTGCTGTTGGGCGGCAGGCGTGTGCCGATGCTGGCGGTGATGGTTCACGACCAGATCGCGCCGTTGATGAACTGGCCAGCGGCCTCGGCGGCGGGGGTGGTGCTGATTGTAACGACGCTGGCGATCATGACCCTTTCGGAATACATCACCGGGCGACGTCGTCGCATGCTGGAGGCTTCGCAATGAGTCTTTCGACAAAAAAACGCTTGCGCCTGCAACCGGTTTTGCCTGGCGATACCGGCCGTTTCGCGGCAATCCTTTCCGGTTTCATCCTGCTGCTGGCGGTCATGCCGATCCTGACCATGATCGTCATGTCGTTCAGCGGCGCATCGAACCTGGATTTCCCGCCTTCCAGCTACAGCCTCAAATGGTATGAAGCGGCCTGGCGCACCTTTGTTTCGCCGGATTCCAGCGATGTTCTGAGCCTGGGCAAAGCCATGACCACCAGCCTGTTGGTGGCCTGCCTGACCATGGTGTTTGCAACGCTTATCGCCGTACCGGCTTCCTACGCGCTGACCCGCTGCGAATTTCGCGGCAAGGCCGTGGCCATGCAATTGATGTCGCTGCCGCTGGTGTTTCCCATGGTGGTGTTGGGCCTGGCGCTGCTGCTGATCTTCGACAACCTGCCGTTTCACATGGATACCTCGCGACTGGTGATTGCCCACGTCATCCTGGCGCTGCCCTTCGTGGTGAAAAACTGCACGGCGGCAATGATGTCCATCGGCAGCGAAGTGGAGGAGGCCGCGCAGATGCTCGGCGCCTCGCCGCTGCGGGCGATTGTCGACGTGGTGGTGCCGCTGATGAAGTCGGGGATTCTCGCTGGCATGCTGCTGGCGTTCATCGTTTCGTTCAACGAGTTCACCGTGACCTACTTCCTCTACAACATCGACGTGATGACCGTGCCGATCTGGATGTACAGCCGCACCGTGTCGTCGCTGGATCCGACTGTTTTTTCCTTCGCCGTGCTGATCGTGCTGATCGACTTCGTCCTGATCTGGGCGCTGGAGAAGCTGGTTGGCGAAGGTGGCGTCTCGTTCTGATTGCCCATTGAGGTTTACAAAAAATGACCGGATTGATTCTGGAAAACGTAGAGAAATACTACGGCTCGGCGTGTGCGGTAACCGACGTCAATCTGCACCTGCCGGAAGGCAAACTGGTGTGTTTTCTCGGCCCGTCGGGCTGCGGCAAGACCACCTTGCTGCGCATGATTGCCGGGCTGGAAACCCTGACCAGCGGCGAAATTCGCCTGGACGGTGAAGACATCAGCCATACGCCGGCGCATCAGCGCAATTTCGGCATGGTGTTCCAGTCGCTGGCGCTGTTCCCGCACATGACCGTCGGCGAAAACATCGCTTATCCGCTCAAATTGCGCGGCGTCGGCAAGCCAGAGCAAAAGGCCCGGGTCAGCGAGTTGCTGGAGTTGATCCAGCTGCAACAAATGGTTGATCGCCCGGTGGCGAAATTGTCTGGCGGCCAGCGGCAGCGAGTCGCGATTGCCCGGGCCATCGCCTCGCATCCCAAGCTGCTGTTGCTCGACGAGCCTTTGTCGGCGCTGGACGCCAAGTTGCGCGAATCCATGCAAGTGGAGATCCGCCAGCTGCAGAAGCGCCTGAATATCACCACGATTCTGGTCACCCACGACCAACGCGAAGCCATGACCATGGCCGATATCGTCGTGGTGCTGGGCGAACATCGGATACAGCAGGTGGGCACGCCCATCGAGATCTACCGCAATCCGGCCAACGAATTTGTCGCGGACTTTATCGGCTCGGGCAATATCTTCGCGGCGACGGCGCTGGGTAACGGCAAGGTCGGCATGCCGGGCGGGGAGGCGTTGAATGTGCCGATCAGCAATAACATCGTTGTCGGCTCCAACATCAAAATGCTGGTCCGCCCGGAAGACTTGCAGCTGTCACTGCCGCAAGCTGCGGCGGCCAATCAGCTGGCGGGCACCGTGACCTTCATTCGTGACATCGGCGCGACCATTGAAACCACGGTCGATTGCTCGGGCGTGTCGCTGACGGCACTCAGCACGCCGAATCAGTGTGTGGGGCTGAGCATCGGCAATCTGGTGTCGGTGACCATTCCCGCCGAAGCCTGCCGTGTGTTGAGCGGCTGACTGCGCAAACCGGTCAAACGATCTTGCGCAGGCGCGCCAAATCCCGAAGCGGCGGCGCGCCAAACTGTCGGCTGTATTCGCGGCTGAACTGCGATGCGCTTTCATAGCCCACTTTATAACCGGCGGCGGACGCATCCAGTCCGTCGGCCAGCATCAAGCGTCGGGCTTCCTGCAGGCGCAGCTGCTTCTGGTATTGCAGCGGGCTCATGGCCGTTACCGCCTTGAAACGGTGGTGCAGGGTCGAGACACTCAAATTGACTTCCCGGGCCAGCTCTTCGATGCGCAACGGCTCGCCGAAGTGTGCGTTCAGCCAAGTGATTGCCTGGGTTACCCGATGCGTCTGGCAGTTGGCGATGGCAATTTCGTACAAGCGATGCCCTTGTTGACTACGCAGCAGGCGATAAAGGATTTCGCGTTTGATCAGCGGCGCGAGCATGGCGATGTCTTTCGGGCTGTCCAGCAAACGCGACAGACGCAGTACGGCATCGAGCAATTGCGTGTCGATGCGCTCGATATACAGGCCGCGCCCGCTTGGGCGGGTCGGCACGCTCATGGGGCCGGCTTCGGCAATCAGCGCATTGATTTCAACGGGATCGATATCCAGGCGCAACGCCAGGTTGGGGTTATCCACCGTTGCGTTGAGGATCTTGCCGCTCAATGGCATCGCCACTGACACCACCAGATAATTCAGCGGGTCATACGTGTAGGTCTCGTCGCCAAGACGCACCTGCTTGCTGCCGTGGGCGAAGATGCATAAAGCCGGTTGCGCCACGGCGGGCAGGCTTTCCGACGGATTTTCATAGCGGGCCATGAACAGCGGCGCGATAGCAGTCTGGAAAGAGCCTTCCTTCGGCGCATAGCGGCGAATCAGGTCAGCCAGCTCGGCGCGCTGCTTTTCCATGTCTTCGCTTAGCGTTTCAACGTGGCGTTCGAGCTGCGACATGTATCGAGTCCTTTGATCCTTGGTGAATGCCCAGCTTATTTTTGTGCAAGCCAAAGCGCTACGCGATTCCTGCCGGATGATTGCCTGATCCTGCCGTGCGCTGTGGCGCGAGGCGATGCAGCGGCCGGTTTGCCAGCATCCACGGTCATGCAGTGGTTGCCTGACAGGCCGACGATTCAGGGCAGAAAACCGCCCCCGTGCAGAATCAGGCAAGAACCTGGCAGGAACTGTCTACCGGGTAGTTGCCAGCAGCCTTTAATCTCAGCTCCTGTCGCAGCACTGCGATTTTTTCACGCGGCACGTCAAACAAGGAGCCAGGACCATGCCTCAATCAACTTCGGTGAGCCATCTCGTTTTCGCCCGTGCCCGGATCGGTCAGAGCGACCAGCTCGGCGCGCGTCTGGACAATCTGATCGCGCCTTCGCTGAACGCTCCCGGCTGTCTGGAGTTTGCCTTGCGGCATTCAGCGCGGGATCCCGATCTGTGGCTGGTTTCCGGTTCATGGACGGATGAACAGGCCATGAACGCCTGGTTCAATACGCCGCATCTGCAAGTGTTTTCCGAGATCGTTCAGGAACTCATCGTCAGCAGCCTGGATTTTCACACCTTCGCGACCGACGACGGTGCCGATGCCAATGTGCAGCAGATGTTGCGCGCGATCTAGGTAACCCACCGCAGCCCCGACCGTTTAGAATCCCCTGCTTTCCATGCACATCAGGATCGCATTCATGGCCCGTAGAGAATTTCAGGATTTCGAAGCTGTTACCGCAATGGTTCCAGGCGAAGGGGGTTACGACGCGGCAATTGCCGTCAAAGCCCTTCACGCGGGTGGTGCGCCGGTGTTTCATCGGGTGCTGGACGGGCAGAAGTTCAAGACCGCTCACGACGCCGACCTCGCCGCCACTGCAGAACTGGCACGGCTGACCGACATCGACGCCGAGGGCGATCTGGTTTTTGCTGCGCAGTGAGCCACCTGCCGCATCAGGCTTTGGGGCGGAACATCTGGAACAGCGCTTGGGGCCCGAGCTGGAAATAATCCGCCGGACCGCCGCCACGCAGGATCGGCTCGCCCGCCGCTGTGTCGTAAATACCGTCCTTGAGCAACCGCTTGGCGATGTGTACCGCCACCACTTCGCCAAGAATCAGCCAGCTGGGCACCAATTCCTTATCCGCGCGTTGCAGCTGGATGATCTGGGTAACCTTGCACTCGAACGACACCGGCGTTTCCTTGACCCGAGGCACCGCAACAATCTGCGATGCCAGTGGCGTCAGGTTGGCCAGTTCAAACTCGTTCACGTCCGGCGATACCGGTGCGCAGCTCTGGTTCATGGCTTCGGCCAGCGGGCGCGTTGCCAGGTTCCAGACGAACTCGCCGGTCTGCTCGATGTTATTCAGGCTGTCTTTGCGGCCGACACTGCAAAAGCCGATGATCGGCGGAATGTAGTTGAAGGCATTGAAGAAACTGTACGGCGCCAGGTTCAATTTGCCGTTGGCGTCCTGCGACGAAATCCAGCCGATAGGGCGGGGACCAACGATGGCATTGAACGGGTCGTGGGGCAGGCGATGGCCTTGGGAAGGTTCGTACGAATGGATGTCATCTGACATTGGCGCAATTCCTGTTACCGCGATGAGAGGGCAGAGTTGCGTCATAGTGCAAGGCCGGCGCTGGACATTCCAGAGTTGCCGACAGATTTCAGGGCCCGGAAACGATTAAGCCCGGCACTAAGCCGGGCTGGGTGTAGCCGTTGAGTGATTAGCTCAGACGGTTTGCACCCACATGGTCGGCGCCGTCAGCAGCCAGACGATTGGCACCTACGTGATCAGCACCGTCAGCAGCCTGGCGATTTTGACCCACTCGGTCAGCACCATCAGCAGCCAGACGATTTGCACCCACATGGTCAGCGCCGTCAGCAGCCAGACGATTGGCACCTACGTGATCAGCGCCATCAGCAGCTTGAGGGTTGTGGGTGGCGTTGGTGTGGGACGAACCGCCTTCAGCGACAACGGTGGAATTGAGCAGGTTGCTTGTCTCTACGGCAGGAAGGGCAAAAGCGCTTGATGCCAGAACAGAGAATGCCAGGCCAAAAATCAGTTTGTTGGTTTTCATGATCAGTTACTCCACATCGAATTTGTTTGCGACTCGGTATGGAGCTAATGCTACGCGCCTGACTTTTATTAAGAAGTTAATAGGGTTGCTAGCCATCATCGTCAAAAATGATAGTACGCCACAGGGCTCGGTTTTCGGGCGTGCCAGGGGTTATTGCGCAGTGGTGGTGCATTTCTCTGAAAAGTCTTGCAACAAGCTGGCTTGACAAATTGAATACTTATCTCTGGTTGCGGTATTTACCGATTTATCAGTGAAAAATTGCACCAGAATATCTGCGTCCTTGCCAAAGCTTCTCCCAGAAAAAAGGGCAGCCCCATCAAATGAGGCTGCCCTTGATCACTCAGGCTGATATGACTCAGTCGGTTTCAATGCGCGAATGCTTGCGCGTGTCCTTCATGAATACATAAACCAGCAGTGAAACGGCGATGCAGGCGGTGACATACCAGTAGTACCCCGTCTCCATGCCGATGCTCTTGAACCACAGCGCGATGTATTCAGCGGTGCCGCCAAAGATCGATACCGTCAGTGCGTAAGGCAGGCCAACACCCAGGGCGCGGATTTCGGTCGGGAACAACTCGGCCTTGACCACTGCGTTAATCGACGTGTAGCCACTGACGATGATCAGTGCCGCCATGATCAGGAAGAACGCGCCCCACCAGCTTTGCACGGTATGCAGCGTGGTCAGGATCGGCACGGTACAGAGCGTGCCCATTACCCCGAAGGCGATCAGGATGGGACGCCGACCGATCTTGTCAGACAGCGCGCCGACAAAGGGTTGCAGGCACATGAACAGAAACAGTGTTGCCGCCGAGATGGTCGTCGAGTCGGTGATGCTCATGCCGACCGTGTTCACCAGGTATTTCTGCATGTACGTGGTGTAGGTATAGAACGCCAGGGTGCCGCCCATGGTCAGGCCGACCACGGTCATCAGTTCCTTGGGATGGCGCATCAACGTGCGCATCAGGCTTTCTTTTGGCTTCTCTTTCTTCTTGCGGGTGAACGACTCGGTTTCTTCCATGCCACGACGCAGGAACAACGCAACCACTGCGCACAGTGCGCCGATCACGAACGGCACACGCCAGCCCCACGCGTACAACTGTTCGGTGGTCAGGGTTTGCTGCAGCACGATCAACACGCCCAAAGCGATGAGCTGCCCGGAAATCAGCGTCACGTACTGGAAGCTGGAAAAGAAGCCGCGACGTTCTTTGGTGGCCATCTCGCTGAGATAGGTTGCCGAGGTGCCGTATTCGCCACCCACCGACAAACCCTGCAACAGACGGGCAAAAACCAGCAGGATCGGGGCACCGACGCCGATCATTTCATAGCTCGGTGTCAGGGCGATGATCAGCGAACCGAAGCACATCAACAGTACCGAAGCCATCAAGGCGGCCTTGCGGCCCTTGCGGTCGGCGTACAAACCCATCAGCCAGCCACCAATCGGGCGCATCAGGAAGCCCACGGCGAAAATGGCTGCGGTGTTGAGCAGTTGCGCAGTGGTGTCGCCCTTGGGGAAGAAGGATTTGGCGAAATACAACGAGAAGGCGGCGTAGACGTACCAGTCATACCACTCGACCATGTTGCCGACCGAACCGCTGAAGATTGATTTGAGACGACTTGAGGTGGTCTTCACAGCGGCAGGCGCGCTGTCCGACCCTTGCGACAGGGAGGTAGGGATTTCCATCTTATTCCTTACATTCATTGTTTTTAGAAGGGCACGTCAAAATGCGGCCGTGTCTTCCTATAGCAGGAGCTGTGCCAGCGGGCAGAGGCCCGGTTTAGAAGGGTTTGCGAGCATTTATAAGCGGGAATCCGCTTATGGCGTGGATGGCAATGAGCGGAAAGTTGCCGATGAAGGCGCCGTTCACTCCGTGGGAGCGAGCTTGCTCGCGAAGGCTTCTTATCGGGCGCGGAAAAATGTGCGGATGTACTGGCCCCTGCGCGGGCAAGCCTTGCTACAGATCCGGCGTTTCTCCTACACAAACATCTCGCGCAGTAAGCCGTGGCGCTGCATTTTCTCGTTCAACGTGCGGCGTGGCAGTTGCAGTTCGTGGAGCACCGCCTTGATGTCGCCTTTGTGTCGGCTGAGGGCGGCGCGCAGGCAGTGGGCTTCGAACGCTTCCTGCTGAGCTGCCAGCGATGGCCCTGCGTCCAGTGCGACCGGTTCCGGCGCGCTGAGGCCTAGTGTCTGGCGCTCAGCGGCGTTGGCTAATTCGCGCACGTTGCCGGGCCAGTCATGGGTCAGCAACTGGCTCAACTGCGCAGCGCTGAGTTCCGGCGCCTTGCGGCCCAGGCGTTGTGCAGCCGCCTGCGCAAAGTGGTTAAACAGCTGCGGAATATCTTCGCGACGCTCGCGTAAGGGCGGCAGGCGCAGTTCAGCGACATTCAGCCTGTAGGCCAGATCCTCGCGAAAACGTCCGGCGCGGGCTTCTTCGAGCAAATCGGGCTTGGTCGCCGCGATGATCCGCAGGTCCACGTTGATCGGCTTGTTGGAGCCCAGGCGCTCCAGCTGTTTGTCCTGCAAGACGCGCAGCAACTTGACCTGTTGCGCCAGCGGCATGCTTTCGATTTCATCGAGAAACAAGGTGCCGCCATCGGCGTATTCCAGCTTGCCGATGCGCTTGCCCTGGGCGCCGGTAAACGCTCCGGGTTCATGGCCGAACAATTCGGCTTCGAACAGCTGTTCGGGGATCGCCGCGCAATTAAGGGCGACGAAGGGCTTGTTGGCGCGCGGACCAAAATCATGCAGGCAGCGCGCAACCAACTCTTTGCCGCTGCCCGTTTCACCCCGGATGATCACGTTGACCGGCAGTTGCGACAGATCCAGCACCTGGCGGCGCAAGGTCTGCAAACCGGGCGAAACACCGAGCAGCGTCGCGTCCAGTTGCGAGCGCGCATCGGCCTGTTCGTGCAGGCGACGGTTTTCCAGGACCAACTGGCGCTTTTCCAGTGCCCGACGCAGATTGCTCAGCAGGGTTTCCGGGCTGAAGGGTTTCTCCAGAAAGTCATAGGCTCCGTCGCGCATGGCATCCACAGCCATTGGCACATCGCCATGCCCAGTCAGCAGGATAACCGGCAGGTCGGCGTCCAGCGCCTGCAACCTGGCCAGCAACGCCAGGCCACCCATGCCCGGCATCCGCACGTCGCTGAGGATGACTCCCGGAAAATGTTCCGGCAGGTTCGCCAGACAATCTTCGGCGCGACTATGAACCTGTACCTGGAATCCGGACAGCGTCAGCCATTGCTCCACGGCCTCACGAATCGGCGCTTCGTCGTCGACGACAATGACGGAATTCAGCATGAGGGTTCAACCTCCAGGAAGTCGTTGGGCAGGCTGAACGAGAAACGTACGCCATGGCCATGATTTTGCGCTGCAAGCCGTCCGCCCAGTTCATGCACGATGGCGAAGGACACCGCCAGGCCCAGTCCAAGGCCGTCGCCGACCGGTTTGGTGGTAAAGAACGGGTCGAACAGACTGACCATATGTTCAGCGGCGATGCCGCCGCCGCTGTCGATAACGCTCAGGCACCAGCGATTTTCCTCGGCGCTGATCACGATTTCCAGACGTTTGAGCGGTTTGTCGCTCATGGCATCCAGGGCATTGCGCAGCAGGTTGATCAGCACCTGTTCCAGGCGAATGGCATCGCCGCGAACCCATGCGGGCCGGGTCAGGTGCAGCACGCACTGGATGTATTCATCCCGAATGCGCGAATCCAGCAGCAGCAACGCTTGATCGACCACTGCCGCCAGATCCAGTCGCTCGCGCAGGCCTCCGGGGCTTTTGCGGGCGAAGGTTTTCAAGTGCCCGGTGAGCGCGGCCATGCGCGTCAGTTGCTGGTCCAGCGGGCCCAGCGCCTTATAAGCATCATCTATGCGCCCATGATCAAGCAGCAGGCGCAAGGTGGCCAGTTGCATGCGCTGGGCCGTCAGCGGTTGATTGATCTCATGGGCCAGCGCTGCGGACATTTGCCCCAACGCGGCGAGTTTGGTCGATTGCACCAGGCCTTCCTGAGCCGTGCGCAGTTCCACAGTGCGCTCCAGAACCAGACGCTCCAGCTCGTCGCGGCTGCGTTCGCGCATGCGCGCCAGGCGCCAGCGCTGATACAGAAACAGCCCAAGGAACACCAGCGTCAGCCAGGCACCGGCGGCAGCAATGCCTGCGTTGCGGATGTCTTCGCTGGCCATCTGCGGCTTGCGCAGCAGATGCAGGGTCCAGTCTTCGGCAGGCAACGGCATTGATTGCCAGAGGTAATCCGCCGTTTCGTCAGGGCCATCAACCCGGGTCAAATGACTGTTTTCGCCAAATTCGCGCAGTTCGCGGCGGCGCAATGGCGAAAGCGGTTGCCGGTCGTACTGCCGGGTGCTGAGCAATTGCGCGCGGTCTTCAACCGAAATCGGCTGCAACTCGCGATAACGCCAGCCAGGCTGGTTGGCGATGAACACGATGCCCTTGGCGTCGCTGATCAACAACAGGTCGTCGCCCTGCGCCCATTGATGTTCAAGGTCGGGAAACTCCAGCTTGACCACCATGGCACCAAGAAACCCGCCTTTGTCGTCCACCACCGCATTGGACAAAAAATAACCAGGAATGCCGCTGGTCACGCCGACCGCGTAAAAGCGGCCAATGCCCTTGGCTTTGGTTTGCTGAAAGTAAGGACGAAAGCCGTAGTTATGGCCGACGTAACTGCTGGGCAGACGCCAGTTGCTGGCGCCGACGGCCAGGCCATGGCGATCCAGCAGCTCAAGGGTCGAGGATTGCGCCGCGCCGTTGATACGCTCCAGCTTGCGATTCAGCGCATCCTGGGACTGCGCCGTGATCGGACCGTTGAGTGCCGCGCGTATTTCCGGGTCCAGCGCCAGCACCGCAGGCAGCGCCCGATAGCGTTCAATCAAGGTGTGCAGCGTGTTGGCGTAAAGGGACAGCTGAACACCGGCCCTTGCGGCATCGTCCGACAGCGCATGGCGCTGAGCCTGACGCATTGCCAAACCCGCCGACACGGCTGCGCCCGCGAGAATCAGCAGTGCATAAAGGACGATGCGTAAGGTGCGGGCGGTGAATGGCATAGGAGGCTTGCCTGATTTAGGGCGGGTTGCAGCGCGTTACTCCGTAGGACCGGCTTTAGCCGGGAGGGCGTTCTCCCGGCTGAAGCCGGTCCTACGGACCCTGCGTTGCAGGTGCGGCTTTACAACAAATTGAAATTCGCCTGCTTCACCGCTTCTGAATCTAGGCCGATCATGACCTTGAATTCACCGGCTTCGGCTGCGTATTTCAGGCTCGGATCATAGAACTTCAGATCGTCTTCGCTGAGGGTGAAGCTCACGACTTTTTCTTCACCGGGCTGCAGCATGACTTTCTCGAAGTTCTTCAGCTCCTTGACCGGACGACTGATGGACGCGGCAACGTCGTGCAGATACAGCTGAACCACGGTTGCGCCGGCAACCTTGCCGGTGTTCTTGACGGTCACGCTGGCGGTCAACTTGCCTTTGCGGGGCATGTCTTTAGCCGACAGGATGATGTCCGAAACATCGAATTGGGTGTAGCTCAAGCCGTAACCGAACGGGAACAGCGGGCCGTTGGTTTCTTCGAAGTAATGGGACGTGTAGTTGCCGACCTTGTCCGGGGAATACGGGCGACCGGTGTTCAGGTGCGCGTAATAAGTAGGAAGCTGGCCGATCGAGCGTGGGAACGACATTGCCAGCTTGCCGGACGGGTTGTAGTCGCCGAACAGCACGTCTGCCACGGCGTTGCCGCCTTCGGTGCCGGGGAACCAGGTCTCCAGCATCGCGTCGGCCTGGGCCAGTTCGTCGACCAGCACCAGCGGGCGGCCGTTCATCAATACCAGGACCAGTGGTTTACCGGTTGCCTTCAGCGCCTTGATCAGGTCGCGCTGCTTGCCGGGAATGTTCAGGCTGCTGCGGCTGGCCGCTTCATGCGACATGCCACGGGACTCGCCCACCACGGCAACAATCACATCAGCCTGCTCGGCGGCCTTGACCGCTTCGTCGATCATTTCCTGGGCCGGACGTGGATCAACGTCGACTTCGTGCTCGATGAAGTTCAGGTATTCATTGATATGGTCATTGTCGCTGACGTTGGCGCCACGTGCGTAGACCAGTTTGGCCTTGTCGCCGACGGCATTGGCCAGACCGTCATACACGGTGACCGACTGATTTGGCCGACCGGCGGCAGACCAGCTGCCGAGCATGTCCAGCTGACTCTTGGCCAGGCTGCCGATCACAGCGATGGTGCCCTGTTTTTTCAGCGGCAGGGTTTCGTTCTGGTTTTTCAGCAGTACCAGGGTCTTGCGCGCCACATCCCGTGCTTCGCTGCGATGCAGGCGGTCGTCGGAATAGGTGTCGGCCGGGTCTTGCGCTGCTTTGCCGATGCGCAGGTACGGGTCAGCGAACAAGCCCATGTCGTACTTGGCGCCAAGCACTTCACGTACGGCGTTGTCGATTTCCTTGACGGAAACTTCGCCATCTTTGACCAGACCTGGCAGCTCTTCACCGTAGGCCTTGTCGTTCATGCTCAAGTCGACGCCAGCCTTGATGGCCAGCTTGGCGGCCTGGCGGAAGTCTTTCGCCACGCCATGGTCGATCAGTTCCTTGATCGCGCCGTGATCGCTGATGGTCACGCCCTTGAAGCCCCAATCCTTGCGCAACAGGTCTTGCAGCAACCAAGTGTTGGAGGTTGCGGGCACGCCGTTGATCGAGTTGAGGGCGATCATCACGCCGCCCGCGCCTGCATTAACTGCCGCGCGGTAAGGCGGTAGGTAATCCTGGTACATACGCGTAGGACTCATGTCCACGGTGTTGTAATCCCGGCCACCTTCAACTGCGCCGTACAAGGCGAAGTGCTTGACGCTGGCCATGATGTTGTCCGAGGCGGCGGTGCTTTTGCCCTGGAAGGCCTTGACCATCACGTCGGAGATGCGCGACACCAGATAGGTGTCTTCACCGAAACCTTCGGAAGACCGGCCCCAGCGTGGATCGCGGGAAATATCCACCATTGGCGCGAAGGTCATGTCCAGGCTGTCGGTACTGGCCTCGATGGCTGAAATGCGACCGCTCAAGGCGATGGCGTCCATGTCCCAGCTGGCGGCAAGGCCCAGGCTGATCGGGAAAATCGTGCGATGGCCGTGGACCACGTCGTAGGCGAAGAACATCGGAATCTTCAGACGACTCTTGGCGACAGCAGCTTCCTGCAGCGGGCGGTTTTCCGAGCGTGTGATGGAATTGAACGTGCCGCCAATCCGGCCTGCGGCGATCTCCTTGAGAATCATCGGCTGTGGCATTTCCGAACTGATGCTGATCAGCCGCAATTGGCCGATTTTTTCATCAAGCGTCATTTGCTTGAGCAGATTGGAAATGAACGCGTTTTTCGCCTGCAACGTGGCCTGATTAGTGGCGACCGGGGCACTGACATTGCTTGCAGCCAACACTGGCTGGCTGGCCAGACTGACCAGAAGACCGAGTAAACACAGCTTATTCATGAATGATTTCTCAAGGCTTTTGCCTGCAACTTACGTTTAATCTCAGGCAGCCATATTTTGGGTTTTAGACCTTTGGCGCTTAATTGTCGGTCAGGGCGATGGGCTGCCGCTGAACTCTTTGTCATTACCGGCATCTTTGTAGCGCAGACACTTTTTATCCGATGATCCGGCGTTGGCGACGGATTATGCCGGGGAACTTCTGTTTTGGCTAAAATCACTTGAGCCATACGGAATAAATAGCCATTACAGGAGTTACACAATGATTCACATACAGCGTTGCCAGTCCCACAACGGACGTCGCTATACCTGGGCAACCGGCGTTCTACTGCTGCTCAGCACGTTGTTGAGCGGCTGCGGCATCAATAACATTCCCACCTACGACGAACAGGTGAAAGCGGCCTGGGCTCAGGTGCAGAACCAGTATCAGCGTCGCGCCGATCTGATCCCCAACCTGGTTGAAACCGTCAAAGGCTATGCCAGGCACGAGCAAGACACGCTGACGGCGGTCATTGAGGCCCGGGCCAAGGCGACGTCGATTCAGGTCGATGCCAATACCTTGAACGATCCGGCCAAACTCAAGCAGTTCCAGGACGCCCAAGGCCAACTGAGTGGCGCATTGAGCCGCTTGATGGTGGTTTCCGAGCGTTATCCGGACCTCAAGGCCAACCAGAACTTCCTGTCTTTGCAGTCGCAACTGGAAGGTACAGAGAACCGCATCGCCGTTGCGCGTCGTGACTTCATTGCCTCGGTTGAACGCTATAACACCGAGATTCGCACCTTTCCCGGTCGTCTCTGGCACACCGTGATGTACAGCGACTTGCCGATTCGCCCGAACTTCGAAGCGACAACCCCAGGTTCCGAAAAAGCCCCGGAAGTGAAGTTCTGATGAAGGCCTTGCGGCTCGCGCTGCCGGTCCTTGTGCTGTGGGCCTGCGCCTTGTCGGCGCAGGCCGCACTGGTCTTTCCGCCGCTGACCGGACGCGTGGTCGATAACGCGCAGTTGCTCGACGCGCAGAGTTCTGCGCAGTTGACGCAGATGCTTGAGGCTCACGAACAGGCGTCCGGCGAGCAAGTGGTGGTGGTCACGCTGCCGGACCTGCAAGGCACCAGCATCGAGGATTTCGGCTATCAACTGGGCCGCGCGTGGGGGATTGGCGAAAAGGGCAAGGACAGCGGCGCGCTGCTGATCGTCGCCCGTGATGATCGCAAGGTGCGCATCGAAGTGGGCTACGGCCTCGAAGAGCGGCTGACCGATGCGCAATCGTCGGTGATCATCAATCAGATCATCACGCCCGCATTCAAAACCGGCAACTTCGCTGGCGGCATCACTCAGGGCGCGCAGGCGATCATCCAGGTGCTGGGCGGCAATCCACTGGCGCAACCGCAAGCGGCGGGTGGCGCTGAGCAGCAGGGGACCGGTTTCGACAATGTTCCGGTGCTGATTATCGTGGTGGTTTTCCTGATCCTGATTTTCCTGAGATCCGGACGCGGCGGCGGTGGTCGCGGCGGCCGAGGCGGCTTTATTACTGCCGGTGGGTTGGGTGGGCTGGGCGGCCTTGGTTCCGGTGGCTCGGGTGGCGGTGGCGGTGGATTCAGTGGCGGCGGTGGCAGCTTCGGCGGCGGCGGTGCTTCGGGCAGTTGGTAATCGACGGATCAATGAGTGACGCAACCATGGCTTTACTGAATCAAGACCAACAGCGCCAGGTCGGCGAGGCAATCGCGCGCGTCGAACGGCGCACCGATGCCGAACTGGTGACAGTGCTGGCACGCCAGGCCGACGATTACACCTATGTCCCGCTGATCTGGTCCGGGCTGGTGGCTTTGCTGGTGCCCGGCCTGCTCAATTACTTTTCCGGCTGGTTGAGCGCCAATGAACTGTTATTGACACAAATCGCGACCTTTATCGTCGTCGCGCTCATCTGCCGCTTCAGCCCTCTGACCATGTATCTGGTTCCCGCCTCGGTTCGCCATTGGCGCGCGGGCAACCTTGCGCGTCGGCAGTTCCTGGAGCAAAACCTGCATCACACGGCAAAAGGTACTGGCATCCTGATCTTCGTCTGCGAAGCCGAGCGCTACGTGGAAATCCTCGTTGATCACGGCATTTCCAGCCGTTTGCATGACGACACCTGGCAAGCGCTGATCGACGTCTTCACCCAACACGTGCGCAACGGTCAGACCTTGCAGGGCTTTCTCGAATGCATTGAAGGCTGCGGGGAAGTGCTGGCCGATCATGTTCCGGTGACCCAGGCCAGGAATGAATTGCCGAATCGGTTGGTGGTGTTGGACTGATTGACGCGATTTTCCCTTTGGAGCCCGTCCTGACGGAGAAGTGTCTACATAGCTGCAATTAACGTAAAAAAAATCAGAAATATCCCACAGCTTCAGCGGTCCCTCGCTGACTGACTCTTTAGCCATCAAGATGCAAAGTCCTGTGCTTTTACAGTCAGGACTTGACCATGCCTCCCGCATTTCGCTGCCCGTACTTCGTGACAGGACAGGAGTCCTGACATGCCCAAACCCGTTGGCGTCCTGAGCCGTGGCCCGTGCTGCGAAATCAACAAACTCATCGTCCAGGTGGTCGGCCAGTACCATCCGCCGACCCAACGATTGGCGTTCTACGAGAAAGACGCCAACACCCGGCTGGACGCACTCACCGCGCAGGATTGCACCGAAAACATCACCGCCTACATGTGCGCGCCCAGCCAGTTGCATGTCTGGGACTGGTCCGGCGAGCCCGCGCATCGGCTGATGCTGGAGATCGAAACCGAACGCGGCAAGCCGATCCTGCTGCCGCTCCCTGCAACCCGAATCACGCTAAGGCAAGTGGATCAGCAGTGGAATCAGATCGTTCCGGTGCTGCCGTTCGTGGCGTTGCCGGGTGTCAACAGCGCCTACGATCACGGCACGCCGGTGTTGTGCCGCGCCGGGTTTATCTATGTCTTTATCGACGGCAAGTTGTGGCGGGAACTGGAGGTCCGGGTCAGCGACGAGCGGACCACTTATCACGATATTGAACTGAAGAAGTTCCGCGTGGGCGAGGGCTACGTTGATGACGCGCGCCTTGCCACCGGCAAGGCGCTGGACGACATCTGGCTGCCCGCCAACTGGAATGATCGACCGCTAGATACGCAGTTGTGCTTTAGCGAAGTTCAGCTGAGCGCGCTGCGGCTGCAGCGTCTGGAAAGCGATTCGGCGTTGCGCCGCCTGCGCTGTCAAAGCCCCGATTTGCGGGTCTCGAAAGAACGCTCGAAAAC
>NZ_ATLO01000047.1 GCF_000416235.1 Pseudomonas sp. CFII64
CGCTGCGGCTCGGTACGCTGAAGGTTGATTCAGAAAAACGGGCGGATGCACTGACTTCTTCGCGGACAAGTCGGAACGCCGCCCGCACGCTCCGACGGAGTCGGTGTTTACCGCGAGTCTTTAATCTGCAACACAATCTTCCCCACATGCCCACCCGATTCCATATACGCGTGCGCCGCCACTACATCGCTCAGCGGGAATGTCTTGTCGATGACCGGCTTGATTGTGCCGGTCAGCAGATGCGGCCAGACGTCGTGCAGCACGCCCGCGACAATGGCTGCCTTCGCCGCCGCCGAGCGGTCGCGCAGTGAGGTGGTGTGCAGTGCGGCGCGTTTGCTCATCATTTTGCCGAGGTGGATGGGCGCTTCGCGGCCGCTTTGCAGGCCGATCATGACGATGCGGCCGTCGACCGCCAGCGCCTCGATGTTGCGCGCCAGGTAGGCGGCACCCATGTTGTCGAGGATCACGTCCACGCCGCGGCCTTCGGTCACCCGCGCCACCACGTCGACGAAATCTTCGTTGCGGTAATCGATGGCGACGTCAGCGCCCAGTTCCAGGCAGCGTTGCAGTTTGTCTGGCGAACCCGCCGTGGTCAGCACGCGTGCGCCCCATTGTCTGGCCCATTGAATCGCCAGTGAACCCACGCCGCCCGCGCCGCCGTGAATCAGCACGGTTTCCCCCGGCTGCAAGCGTCCGATATCCCGCAGGTTCGACCAAAGTGTGCAGGCCGCTTCCGGCAATGCCGCCGCTTCGAGCAGCGACAGGCCTTGCGGGCAGGGCAACACATGCTCGGCGTTGACCGCAACCTGCTCGCCATAACCGCCACCGGGCAGCAAGGCGCAGACTCGGTCGCCGACGGCCCGGTTGCTGACGTTCGCGCCGACCTCAGTGATGACGCCGGAGCATTCGATGCCGAGGATGTTTTCGCCCTCGGTTTTCATCACGTAAGTGCCGCGCCGTTGCAGGAGGTCGGAAAAATTCAGTGCCGTGGCGTGGATGTCGATCAGCACCTCGCCGGGCTTGATGCCGGGCGTTGGGCGTTCTACCAGCTGCAATACGTCGGGGTCGCCGAAGCGTTCGAAGATGACGGTTTTCATGAAAGGGCCTCCGGTTAAACAAGGCAATTCGTAGGAGGGAATTTATTCCCGAAGACGTCAGCGAGCACAGCGCAAATGTGTGGTAGTCGCGCTGGCCCCTTCGGGAATGAATTCCCTCCTACAGTGTTTATCGCAAGGGCAGCATTATTTCCCGCCGTCGACCATCACTTCGCTGACTGCCTGGCTTTCCAGATTCCACTTCTTGAGGATGGTCTGATAGGTGCCGTCGCGGATCACGGTTTGCAGGCCTTTGACCAGGTCGTCGCGTACGTCGGTCTTGGCTTTGTCCACCGCAAAACCGAAGTGATGCAGGGACAGCGGCTGACCGATCAACACATAGGTGTCGGGTTCCTGGCTGATCAGGTACTTCACGTATTCCGGGCCGAGGACCACGGCGGCGAGGCGTTCCTGTTGCAGGTCCAGACGTGCCGCCGAAGCGCCAGCGGTGCCTTGCACGGTGGCGGCGGGTTTGCCGGCGGCGACGCAATGTGTGTCGTTCCAGGCCATGACTTCCGGGTAGTAATTGGTGGTGCGCGGGGTGCCGATGTTTTTCCCGCAGAAGGCTTCCGGTGTCGAACCCAGGCTGGTGTTGCGCACTGTGGTGAACATCTGCGCGCCGGTTTGCAGGTAATCGACAAACGTCATGTCGGTGCGACGTTTGGGCAAGTCGGTGATGGCGGTGCCGATCACGTCGATGCGCCCGGTTTTCAGGCTGCTGGTCAGCTGCTCGAAGGTCATTTCCTGATACTTGATCTCGACGTTCATCGCCTTGCCCAGCGCGTCGAACAGGTCGATGTTGAAACCTACGCTTTTATTGGTGGCCGGATCGCGATACGACATCGGCGGGTAAGTCGCTTCCACGCCGACGTTCAGGGTTTCCCGGGCCTGCGCCACGTTGCAGCAGGCTGCGATACCCAAGGCCGCGAACAGCATCGAAGCTTTATTGCTCAAATCCAGCATGGTCAATTCCTTACGTCAGAGATAAGGGCAGCAAGGCTTCAAGGGAAGCGCAAAAGATCCAGCAGGTCTTGTAGGTCTGTTTTTTGATCCAGCTTCAGGCACAGCGCGGCGAGGCGTTCGACGTGCAGCTCCGGCAATGCGCGCGCCGCCAGTGAGCGAAATTTTTCCAGCAGCGCATCATCGCCAATCGGGTTGAGCGGGCCGCCCAGCGGGGTTTTGACTTGCCGGGACGCGCGGCGGCCATCCTTGCTGGTCAAGGTCAGGCGCGGTTCATCCAGCGGCGCGAGGGACGCATCGCGGTGCATGCGAATGCGCTGCATGAAACCCAGCACATTCGGATCCGTGCGCTGCTTCTCTTCGTAAGCTTCCAGCCCGGCATGGCCCAGCAGGCAACGCACGGCCAGCGCGTATGGCAGGCTCATTTGCGAGGCGGCCAGTGTGGCGGTATCGAGCCCCGCGCACATGCCCACCAGAAACTCGCTGGCGCTGACGTCGATGGCTTCGATCTCGTCAGCCTTGATGCCCAGGTCGCTGAGCAACTCACCGATGGCATCGATGGCCGAGTGCGTGCCCCGGCAAGCGGCGTAAGGTTTGATTGAGCAGCGGGCGAGTTTCCAGACCACGCCCAGATCGGCAGTCAACGCCGCCGGTTGCGCGGTGTCCCGCGCCAGGGTGCGCAGGAATCCGCCCCATACGTCATCGAACACCTGATTCGGTCCGGTCACGCCTTCGCGAGCCAGCAATACGGCGAGCACGCCGCCTTCAGCCGGGCGGCCGGCATGCAGCTTTTTGCTGTCGGCGCCGTCATGGATAAACGCCCACAAACCGCCGCTCATGCTTGCCGCCAGGCCCAGCGCCGAAGCGGTTTGTGTGGCATCCAGTCTGAGCAATCGGGCGCACGCCGCCGCTGCGCCAAACACGCCGCAGGTGCCGGTGGAATGCCAGCCGGCTTCGTTGTGCGGCGAGTAACCGCCGCAGGCTTCCAGCACGCGTCGGGCAACGTCGTAGCCGATGACCATGGCGTTGATCAGCTCTTTGCCGTTGGGCATCGGATCGCACAACGGCAGCACTGCGAGCATGGCCGGCACCACCACAGCGCCGGAGTGATCGCAGCCACCGGCATCGTCCAGCTCCAGGGCGTGGGCGGCGATGCCGTTGACCAATGCCGCGTTACGCGCCGACAAGCCTTGCTCGGTGCCCCAGATCACCGACGCGCCGTCGGATTCGCTGGCGTTCATGGCGCGCAAGGTGCGTTGGGTCAGCTCGGCTTGCGAGCCTGCAAGCGCCGCGCCCAGCGTGTCGAGAAAGTGCCGCTTGGCTTTCTCCACCAGTGGCGCGGGCAGGGTGGCGTAATCCGTCTGAGTGACGAACTGGCTGAGGCTGTGCAGTGGATTGTTCATGATGCGTGGCTCGGACGATGGCGCTCGAAAACAGCGGCGGGATGATCTTCTGGCAGGCTGTTGTTGCTTTCGCTCCACCAGTCGGCGACCTCTTCAGCGGTGGCAAACCACACATCCGGCTGCGCCTTGAGCCAGGTCAGCAGTTCCAGCAGCAAACCACTGCGGCCAACGGTGCCGAGGGTTTCCGGGTGCAGGCGCATCACGTAGCAGAGGCCAAAACGATGGAAGCCTGCGAAATCCTGCTGCCAGTTTTTCAACACCTCGGCATAAGACGCGATGCGCGCCTGGCTGACCGGCACGGCGGGGGCGAGGTTGAAGGCGAAATAAGGTTCGTCTTCCAGTTCGCAATGCAGCGGCAACTCCACCAGCGGTGCCGAGTCCATCTGCGTTACCGGATGCAAATAAGGCAAATCGTCCCCCGACCAGGAAGACGACCAGCTGATGCCTTCGGCGCGCAATGCATCGACAAAACCCGGCGCGTAGCTGCCGGCTGGCGCACGAAAACCGCTGGGGCGTTGCCCGGTCATTTCGGCGATCACGTCGCAGCCGCGTTTGAGCGAGGCGTGCTGCGCGACCAGGTCCAGCTGGGAGAAGTCTTCATGGCGATAACCGGCGCAGGCGATTTCATGCCCGGCGGCGTTGATCGCCTGCACCACTTGCGGATTCTCTTCGGCGACGATGCCGGGAATGCACCAGGTGGCGGGGATTTGCTGATCGTCGAGCACTTCCAGCAGCCGCTGCACGCCACGCGTGGTGCCGTAGCGCCACACCGACAGGCTCTTGTCGCGCCCGGCAATGGCCGGAACCTGGGTGAGGATACCGTGAATGTCGTTGTAGTCGATGGTGATGACCACCGCGCAGCGATACGGCGCGGGCCAGACGGATTTCGCTTCAGTCATGGCGATGCTCCTTGAGCCAGAAGTTGGCGACGTCGTTGCAGGTGGCGAACCACACGTCCGGATGGCTGTGCATGTGTTCCAGGAAGCGTTCCAGCAACAGAATGCGTCCCGGTTTGCCGCTGATCTTGGGGTGGAACAGCGTGGTCATGCACAGGCCTTCGCGATAGGTGCCATCGAACTCGCGGCACCAGTTATCCAGGGTCTGGTCGTAGCTGGCGATGCGGTCCAGACCGGCCGGATAGTTCGGCGCGCGGGTGTAGGCCAGTGACGCGTAATCGTCGAGTTCCCAGCGACCGGGGATTTCCACCAAACCGTTGGCGTGGCCGGGAACGTCGATGAAATAAGGTCGGTCGTCGCCGCGCATGCTGCTGGAGTAGGTCACGCCGCAGTCCATGAGCAGGGCCGGGGTTTCCTGGTGCCAGTCGCCGGAAGGCGTGCGAAAACCGGTGGCGGTGATGCCCAGGTAACGCTTGAAGATATCGGCGCTGATCTGCATGACTTCGCGCTGGGCCTTGAGGTCCAGGGCAAAAAATGATTCGTGGCGATAGCCGTGATAAGCCACTTCGTGGCCGTGTTCGAGAATGGCCTGACATTGTCGCGGCCAGTTTTCCACAATCCAGGCGGGCACGAAAAAAGTCGCCGGTGTGGCATGCGCCTTGAGCATGTCCAGCAAGCGGGGCAGGGCGCGATACGGACCGTAGCTGCCAAAGGTGAAGTATTCGGGTTTTTGCCAGATCGAGCCGTCGAGCATCGCGGCGCCGGTCGGGCCGTCCAGATCGAAGGCCAGGGCTACGCTGGCGCGGGCATTTGCAGGCCAGCGCAGGTCGGTCGTGCCGAGCATGGTTTTCTCCAGTGCGGACTGATTCAAAGCACCCGCCTGAGTCAAGTCAGGCGGGTGGGAAGGGGCTTACTTCGCGCCGTTGAGGGTCGCTTCGGCCACTGCGCCATCTTTGAGCTGCCACTTGTCGAGGATCTTCGCGTAGCTGCCATCCTTGATCATGTCGTTGAGGGTGGCGATGATCGCCGCGCTCAACTCAGGATTGTTCTTGGCCACGCCCAGACCGGTCAGCTGACGCGCCAGCGTGCCGCCGATCACCTTGAACACGCCAGGCTCCTGGCCCTGAATGTACGGCAGGGTTTCGCTGCCTTGCACGGCGGCATCCAGACGCCCCTGACGCAGTTGTGCACGGGCATCGGCGCTGCCTTCGGTGCCGATCACAACGATGGCCGGCTTGCCTTTGGCGACACAGTTGACGTCACTCCATTTGGCGATTTCCACCGGGAAAGTGGTGCGGCGGCTGGTGCCGATTTTCTTGCCGCACATGTCGTCGATGTCCTTCAGATCCTTTTGGGATTCCAGGGTGTAGAACTGCGGGCCGGTGCTGAAATAGTCAACGAAGTCGACGGTCTTCTGGCGCTCCGGGGTATCGGTCATGCCGGACATGACGATGTCGATACGGTTGGTCGCCAGGCCGCTGACCATTTGTTCGAAGGCGGTTTCCTGCCAGCGGATTTCGATGCCCAGGCGCTTGCTGATTTCAGTGCCCAGATCGTAGTCGATGCCGGTCAGCTTGTTGGTGGCCGGGTCTTTGAAGTCCATCGGCGGATAGTTCGGGGCGATGCCGGCCGAAATGTAACCTTTCTCGGTGATGGATTTTGGCAGCACGTGGGTGTCTGCTGCCCAGCTGGAAACCGAAATCAGGGCGGACAATACGGCGGTAGCGGTAAGCGCGAAAGTTTTCACATCGACATCCTCAAAAGGGCGGTTGGTTTCAGTTCAGAACGGCAGCAATAAAATCTTGAGTGCGCTGATTGCGCGGGTTCATCAGGACATCTTCCGGCGCACCGGTTTCGATGATCTGCCCGGCATCCATGAACACCACGCGATTGGCGACTTCGCGAGCAAAGCCCAGCTCGTGAGTCACGACCACCATGGTCATGCCGCTCTTGGCCAGGTCACGCATCACCGACAACACCTCGCCCACCAGCTCGGGGTCGAGGGCGGAAGTCGGCTCATCGAACAGCATCAATTTCGGGCGCATGGCCAGGGCGCGAGCGATGGCCACGCGCTGTTGCTGGCCACCGGACAACTCGATGGGATAGCTGTTGGCCTTGGATTCCAGACCGACGCGCTTGAGCAATTCGAACGCCAGCGCGCGGCATTCTTCTACCGGCTGACGCAAGACCTGCACCGGGCCTTCGAGGATGTTGTCCAGCACGGTCATGTGCGCGAACAGGTTGAAACGCTGGAACACCATGCCGGTCTTCAGGCGTTGTTTGGCGATCTGCTTGTCGCTCAGCTCGATCAGCTTGTGACCTTCGGAGCGGAAGCCGACGATTTCGTCATCGACCCACAAACCACCGGCGTCGACTTTTTCCAGCTGATTGATGCAACGCAACAGCGTGCTTTTGCCGGAGCCGGACGGGCCGATGATGCACAGCACCTCGCCGTGGGGGATTTCCAGATTGACGTTCTTGAGCGCCTGGAAGTCGCCGAAGAACTTGTTCACGTCTACTGCCTTGACGATGTTCAGCATGATCAGCCTCCTGGGCTCAGTTACGTTTGCCAGCGCCACGGGCGAAGCGTTTTTCCAGTCGCGCCTGACCCAGGGTCAGCACGGTCACCACCGCCAGATACCAGATGCCGGCCACGATCAGCAGCTCCATGACCCGGGCGTTGGCGTAGTAGATGTTCTGCGCGTTGTGCAGCAGTTCCGAGTACTGAATGACGCTGGCCAGACTGGTCATTTTCACCATGCCGATGAACTCGTTGCTGACCGGCGGAATGATGATGCGCATGGCCTGGGGCAGGATGATCCGGCGCAGCGCCTGCAAGCGCGGCATACCGATGGCCTTGGCCGCTTCGTACTGGCCGCTGTCCACCGACAGCAGACCGGCGCGCACCACTTCGGCGGTGTAGGCGCCCTGGTTGATGCCCAGGCCGAGCAGCGCGGCGGCGAACGGGGTGATCACTTCGACGGTCTTGAACTCGAACAGACCGGGAATGCCCAGGGTCGGGAAAATCAGCGCCAGGTTGAACCAGAGCAGCAGCTGCAGAATCAGCGGCGTGCCCCGGAACAGCCAGGTGTAGCTCTGCGCCACATAGCGCAGCAGCGGGTTCTGCGACATGCGCATCACCGCCACCACGACGCCGAGCACGACCCCGAGCGCCATGGCTAGGATCGACATGGTGATGGTGTTCAACAGGCCGAACATGATCGATTCGGCGGTCAGGAACTGGGCCACGAACGACCATTCGATGTTGCCGTGAATGAACGCCTGAACCAGCCCGATCAACAGCACCGCAATCAGTGTGGCGGCGGCGTAACGGCCGAAGTAGCGGCGTGGGACGACCTTGTAGGCCGAGATGTCGTACTTGGCGGCGAGCGACACGCGCTCGTCTTTGCCTGGGGCTTGAATCTGTGCCATGTGCCTTGCTCCCGGTATTGGTTTAGCCGCGCGGACCGGCGTAATCCAGAGCCCATTTTTCCTGGGCGATCATCTGCTGTTTGAAGCGCGCGATTTGCTCGGCAACGCGGACCGGCGAAGTGCCACCCCAACCGCTGCGGGCGGCCAGTGCAGCTTCCAGGGTCAATGCGTCGAGCACTTCTGGCGTGAGGCGCGAATCGGTGTCAGCCAGTTGCTTGGTCGTGAGTTCGTCGAGGCCGATGTCGTTCTCTTCGCAGAGCTGCACCAGCTTGCCGGTGATCTCGTGGGCCTCTTTGAACGGCACGCCGCGCACCGCCAGCCAGTCGGCGACTTCAGTGGCGAGGGTGAAGCCCAGCGGTGCCTGACGCAGCAACTCGTCGGCGCGCACTTTCATGGTCTGCACCATGCCGGCGAAGGCGGGCAGGACCAGATGCACGGTTTCCAGGCTGTCGAGAATTGCGTGTTTGTCTTCGCTCAAATCGCGGTTGTAGGACAGCGGCTGGGCTTTGAGCACCGCGAGGATGCCGGTCAGGCTGCCGATCAAACGACCCGATTTGCCACGCGCCAGCTCGGCGATGTCCGGGTTCTTTTTCTGCGGCATGATCGAGCTGCCGGTGGCGTAGCCGTCGTCCAGTTCAACCCAGCGGAATTGACGCGACGTCCACAGGCAAAATTCTTCGGCCAGACGCGAAATATTGATGCCGAGCATGCTGCTGCAAAACAGGAATTCGGCGACGTGGTCACGGCTGGCAACCGCGTCGATGGAGTTCTCGCACGGCCCGGCGTAACCCATTTCGGCGGCCGAGCGCTGCGGGTCGCGAGCGATGGCGGAGCCGGCCAGTGCGGCGGCGCCCAGCGGCGACAGATTGAAGCGTTTGTCCCAGTCCTGCAGGCGCTGGATGTCGCGATGAATCGCCTGGGCATGGGCCATCAAGTGATGGGCGAACACAATGGGTTGAGCCTGTTGCAGGTGGGTGAAGCCCGGCGCGATGGTGTTGATGTGTTGCTCGGCCTGGGACACCAGCGCCTTTTGCAATTCGAGAATTGCCAGGGTCATGACCCGCACTTGATCACGCAGGAACAGACGCATGTCGTTGGCCGACTGGTCGTTGCGCGAACGACCGGCGCGCAGTTTGCCGCCCAGCGTGCCGAGGCGCTCGGTGAGCAGGCGCTCGATGAAGGTATGCACGTCTTCGTCGGCGGCAATCGGCTCGATGGAACCGGCGGCGAAATCTTCGTCAATGCTGCGCAACGCTTCGATGATGCGCGCGGTTTCGGCGGCGTCGAGCAGGCCGGCGCGGTTCAGTTCGTTGGCGTGGGCCTTGGAGCCGGCGATGTCGTACGGGGTCAGGCGAAAGTACGCTTTGGGAGATCTGGACAGATTGGCCATGGCTTCGGCCGGGCCGGATTTGAAGCGGGCTCCCCAAAGACGATCAGTAGCATCAGACATGTAAATTCTCCGTTGGCACGTGGTTTGCTCAAGCACTATCAAGCGATGTGAAGATCGCCGGGTGGCAGACAGATGAGCAATGGAAGTTTGGCTTCAAACAATAATCAATCGATTCGATGGGAGGGATGCTAGGAAAAATCAACAAGCGGGGAAATGTTTTAAATGACAAGTCAACTTACTGAAAGTGGAAACCTGCCCAAGCGAAGTGGTGATGTGGCGATTTCAATGGCCAGTGCCATGGACTTGAAACTGTTCAAGGTTTTTCGGGCAGTGGTTGAATCAGGAGGATTTACCGCCGCACAGGTAGAACTCAATATCAGCCTGGCGGCTATCAGCAAACAGATATCGGATCTTGAAATACGCTTGGGCATGCGTTTATGTACGCGCGGGCGGGAAAAGTTCTGCCTTACAGAACAAGGCAAGATTATCTACGAAGCCAGCCTGGACCTGTTCATGGCCCTGGATAACTTCCGCGATCGGCTGGGAAATGTGCGTGGTGAATTGCTCGGAGACCTTAACATTGCGGTCATCGATAACACCGTTTCCGATCCGGATTCACCCTTGGTGGAGGCCCTGAAAGCCTTGCAGGACAAGGCTCCAAAGGCCAGAGTGCGTTTGAATGTGGCGCCGCTGGACGAGATCGAACAGGGCATTCTCAAAGGCCGGTTCGCCGTCGGCATCGTGCCGGTGTACAGCGGCAAAGATGACTTTCAGGTCATGCCGTTGTATGACGAAACTTCAGAGCTCTATTGCGCGTCCAATCATACTTTCTTCGCAATGCGCGATGAAGATATTGACGAGAAGTGCCTCGCCCAGGCCGAGTTTGTCGAGCACGCTTATGCCGTGCATACAGCAAAGCCAAAGCTCCTTGGGTTGCGTAATGTGACCGCGGTTGCAACCCAGGTAGAAGCAGTGGCGATCTTGATCAAGACCGGTCGTTATCTGGGTTACTTGCCGACTCATTGGGCCAGAAGTTACGTCGAGCGCGGCGAGATGCGCGCCGTAATGGCGCAGACATTTGGCATAGCCACGCCGTTCAAACTGTTGTACAGACAACAGGTGCCACGCAACCCGTTAGTGGATGTTTTCCTGCAAATCATGCAGGAAAGTTCCGGTGTTAATAACGTCGGGTAATAACTTCTCAATAAATGCACGGCAACGGTGCAATGTTGCGTATATCGGTAACAAGTGCACCTTATTTGCCCATCAGGCTGGCGCTGGCTTCTCTTGAACAGCCTCACGCAGCTTCTGCAGGAAAATCGATTCGGCCTTGGTCAGGCGCTGGTCCAGATTCCACATCAGATTGATATCCACCGAACCCACGCCCGCTTCGGGCGGCAGACGCCATAAGCGACCCGCCTGCAATTCGTTGTGACAGATGTGCTGCGGCAGACAGGCAATGCCGAAACCTGCGAGCACCAGACGCAAGATTTCCTGAGTGTTGGCCGACGAGGCGACGATCTGCCCGGTGAGTTCGTGGTGGTCCCGAAACTCGGCCAGCGACGACAGCGTGCCGCCCAGCAAATCTCCGGTGAAAATAATCAGCTGTTCATTGCGCAGATCATCCAGCGTCAAGTCTTCGCGCCCGAACAGCGGATGCAGGTCACTGCAATAGAAGCCGTAATGCTCTTGGGTCAGGCATTGCTGGCCGAGCCAGACGGGCGCGGCGCGATTGACCGCCAAGCCGAAGCTCGCGGTTTTCTGCGACAGCGCGCTGAGGATCGCGTCGCTGGACTGCACGTCGATTTCCAGGGTGATGCCGGGATAGTCACGGTGCAGCTGGGCGAGGAACTTGTCATATATAGCGCAATGAATACCGCTCACGGTCAACAGCCGAACCTTGCCGACGATCTGGTCTGAGGTACGCTCCAGCGCGGCGTCCAGCTGGGTGAAATGCCCCTGCACGTCAGCGGCTACGCGCAAGGTTTCGATGCCCGACTGAGTCAGCAGAAAACGCGGTCCCCGCCGCTCGATCAACGCCGTGCCCAATTGTTCTTCCAGACGCTTGAGCGCCTGGCTGACCGCCGGCTGCGACAAATGCAGGCGCGCGGCCGCACGACTGATACTCAGTTCTTGAGCGACCACTTGAAAAGTGCGCAGCAGATTCCAGTCCAGCCGTTCGCCCAAGGGTCTGGAGGACGGGCGGATCGGCGTTGCCTGGCTGGTGGTTTGAGTCACTTCGCGGCCTTTATTGGTGAAAAAAATAATGAATATAAGCAATCGCACATTGTGCTTGCGTAACGTTTGCTCTTAAAAAGACTGCACGAAACACGCCATGACCTTTTCTGATGGTAAGCACCATGTCCTCTTCTGCACGCTCCACGACGTTGCCGCTGCACATGCCCCAGGCGGAACGCGACGCCCGCTGCGAACTGGCCGCGCTCTATCGTTTGCTGGCCCATTTGCGCATGACCGATTTGATCGACACGCACATTTCCCTGCGTGTACCCGGCGAGGCCGGACATTTTCTGATCAATCGTTACGGCACGCTGTTCGAACGCATGACCGCCAGCCAGTTGGTGAAGATCGATGGCCAGGGCAATGTCGTGGATGAGTTCTTCCCCAATCATCGCGTCAATCGCGCCGGCTTCGTGATTCATTCGGCGATCCACACGGCGCGCCCTGATGCGCATTGCGTGATTCATACCCATACCGCAGCGGGCATGGCGGTTTCGGCGCAGGCGGCGGGCTTGCTGCCGCTGAGCCAGCACGCGCTGAAGTTTTACAACCGCCTGAGTTATCACACCTACGAAGGCATCGCCACGGACACCGCCGAGCGCGAACGTCTGGTGGCCGATCTGGGCAGCACCCGCGCGATGATTCTGCGTAACCATGGTTTGCTGGTCACGGGTGGATCGGCGGCTGAAGCGTTTTCCAATATCTATTTTCTGGAGCGCGCCTGTCAGGCGCAGATCCAGGCGCTGGCCGGCGGCACGGCGCTGATTCAACCGGACCCGCAAGTCTGTGAGCACACCGCGCAACAGTTCGAAGCCGACGACTCTGAAGGCATTACCGAACTGGCCTGGGAAGCGGCGCTGACCATGATCGACGCCCAGCGCAGCGAATACTGCTCATGAAGCCTCTCGTGTTGCTGGGCACCGGTAATGGCCTGGAGCGGGTTCGGGAAATGCTCCTGGCGCGTGAGCCTGAGTTGAACATCGTCCGGCCAGACGATGCCGATGCGCAGCAGGCGGAAATTGCCCTGTGCTGGAATCCGGCACCCGGCAGTCTGGGTATGTATCCGTACCTGCGGCTGATCCATTCCATCGCTGCCGGGGCCGATCAGATTTTCAAGGACCCTAGTCGTGATCCGCAGATTCCGGTCTGTCGCATCGTCGATCCGGATCATCGCCTGGGCATGGTCGAATACGTGCTTTGGGGCGTGCTGCATTACCACCGGGGTTTTGATCAGGTTCTGCGCAATCAGGCATGGGTGTTCTGGGATCGCCCGGCACAGCGTCCGGCCAAACAGACCAAAGTCGGCGTGATGGGCTTGGGTGAACTGGGGCGCGCGGTTGCTTCGCAACTGGCCGCCCTGGATTTCGATACCCGTGGCTGGGCACGCCGTGCGCAGCAGATCGAGGGTGTGACCACCTTTCAGGCGGGCGAGATCAAGGCGTTTTTGAGCGAACTGGACATTCTGGTCTGCTTGCTGCCTCTCACCCCGGAGACCGTCGGCATTCTCGGCGAGGAAACCTTCGCGCAAATGGCACCCGGTTCGGTGGTGATCAATTGTGGGCGCGGTGAACACTTGAACCGTGAAGACTTGCTCGCCGCGCTGGACAGCGGTCAGTTGCGCAGCGCCTTGCTGGACGTATTCGAGCAAGAGCCGTTACCGGTTGACGATCCATTCTGGCGTCACCCACAGATTTGCGTGACACCGCACATTGCATCGTCTGCGTCCTATGAAGTGATCGCCGGGCAAATTCTGGACAATCTGGCGCGCCTCGAAGCGGGAACGCCTTTGGCCAACGAGATCAATCCGGAGCAGGGTTACTAGCGGAAGCTGAGACCGCAATTCGGCAGGAGGGGACTTGTCCCCGAAGACGCCAGTGCTAGCGCTGAAGATCTTCCTCGCCAGACCCGGCGCCTTCCCGGACAAGTCCGGTCCTACCGAGCCCACGCAAACCGGTAGGAGGGGACTTGTCCCCGATGGCGTTTGCGAAAGCGGCGCAAAGTTTGAGCTATGTCATTGTCCGGTCAATTTTTCGGGGATAAGTCCCCTCCTACCGGTAAGGCACTATTTGTTCACGTTTTTAAAACAGTCATCCAATAAGAAATGCCATCGCGAATGTATTGGCGAGCCACACACTTTTTTGAACTGCCAATAACTTTCCCGACCGCCCAACAGAGGTGGCGGGATGCGATAACCAACGGAGCAGCTGTAATGAATGTGAATAAATTGAGCGTCCTCGCCCTGGCGATGGCGGCGGGCACTGTGCAACCTGTTTTTGCTGATTCCCAGGCGGACGCAACCGGTTTTGTCGAAGGTTCGAAGTTGAGCGTCAAGGCGCGCAACATGTACATGAACCGTGATAACCGCGCCACCGGCGCAACCCAGGCTTACGGAGAAGAATGGGCGCAAGGTTTCATCGGCAGTTTCGAATCCGGGTTCACTCAGGGCGTGGTCGGTTTCGGTATCGACGCGTTGGGCTTGTACGGTTTGAAGCTGGATACTGGTGACGGTCGTACTGGCGGCGGCACGGGGTTGCTGGAACAAGACAGCAGCGGCGCGAAAGACAACTACGGCTATGCCGGCGCAGCGGTAAAAATGCGCGTCTCCAAAACCGTGGTCAAGTTCGGTGACCAGTATGTCAACAACCCGGTATTCGCCACTTCCGACAGCCGTCTGCTGCCGGAAACCGCCCAGGGCCTTTTGATCACCAGCAATGAAATCGACAACCTGACCTTGCAAGGCGGCCACTTCACCGCGTTGAAAAACCGTAACCAGAGCAATCATGACAGCGCTGGCCTGACGAGCATCAACTTCGGTGGCGGTCTGTATAAATTCAACAAGAATCTGTCCAGCAGCCTCTATTACTCGGACGTTGAAGATTACTGGCGCAAATACTACGGCAGCCTGACCTACGCCCTGGCCTTGACCCCCAATGACGTCGTGAAGTTTGACTTCAATGCGTACGACACCAAAAGTGTCGGCAAGGAACTGGGCGGTGATCTGGACAACACTATCTGGAGCCTGACCGCCGGTTATACCCTTGGCGCGCACACCTTCCAGATTGGTCGTCAGCAAGTCAACGGCACCGGCGACTACAAGTACGGCGTTGACGGCAACAGCACCGTCTTCGTCGGCAACTCCATTCAGTATTCCGACTTTAACTACGCCAACGAAAAATCCTGGCAGGCGCGTTATGACATCAACATGGCCACGTATGGTGTGCCGGGTCTGTCGTTCCTGGCGCGTTATATCAAGGGTGAAGACTTCACTACGGCTACCGGCGACAACGGCAAGGCGTGGGAGCGCGATATCGACGGCAAATACGTGGTTCAGGCCGGTCCAGCCAAAGACCTGAGCCTGCGCGTGCGTCACGCCAGCTATCGCAGTTCGGATCGCGGCGGCGAAATCGACGAAATTCGCGTCATCGTCGAGTACCCGCTGAGCATCCTGTAACCCCTTTCGATCTCCCCATCGAAATCAAAGCTCACTCCGCGCATCACGGAGTGAGCTTTTTCATTGGGGCAGCGGGGTCGGCCAATCACGGGGCCTGAACGCTTGCCCACTTTTAAGCAGGGCTTCCCGAGCCGTTAACGGTGGCGTCCAGTTGAGCAGCGTTTGCGCCTTGCTCGAATCAACAACCAGAGAAGCGCATAACGTCGAATACATGGATTGTTTGCCGACCATTCTCGCGCCCCAGCGCATTAGCCAGTCTGGCACCGGTAATAATCGCGCCCGGCCTCCCATGCTGGTGGCCAGTTCACTGACTATCTGCGAAGTCGACATATCCACGCCGTCCGAAACCAGAAACAGTTCATTGGCAGCGGCAGGATGTGCGATACACAGCGCAATGAAATCCACCAGGTTTTCCAGGGCAATCATGCTGCGCTTGTTATCGATCAAGCCAAACGGCATCGGCACGCCCGACGCCACCCAGCGTAACAGGCGCGGAAAGTTACGCGGCGCGTGAGCGGCGTAGACCAGCGGTGGGCGAATAATCACGAAAGCCATGGCTGTGTCCGCCAGCAAAACCATCAGCCCGCGTTCGGCCTCAAGCTTTGACCGCGCATAGTCGTCTTCTGGCGCAGGCACGGATTCTTCATTGAAGGGGTCGTGGGTCGTGTGCGAGCCATTGACGCCTACGGAGCTGATGAAGATGAACCGCTTTACTCCAGCGGCCAGCGCTTGTCGGGCGAGGGCCAGCGTTCCGTCGACATTGGTTAGCCAGAGTTGCTCCAGCTGGCTGATGCCGGGGCCGGTAGGTGTCTTGAGATGAGCGGCGACATGAACGACCACATCCACACCTTGCAACGCTGCAGACCAATCAGTTGTTGCACAGCAATCGCCCACGGGAATCAACGGGGCAACGGATGGAGCAGGGTGCCTGGTACGTGTTGTGCCTGAAACCTCGTAATTCGTCTCGGCGGTCAATTTCCCCAGTAACGCTTTCCCGATATAGCCGGTTCCACCCGTGACAAGTATTTTCATAATCATCCTGAAATAATCAAACATTAGTTACGCAGCCCTGCGCGTTGCAGCTCGCGGGCACTCTGATTTACGGGGGAAGGTTAGTCGTTGTTCAAGAGGTTAGATTTTTTTTAGCGCAACTGTCTAGCGCGCTAATGAACCGCTTTTCGGCTTTTCTCAGGAAGTTAACAGGTGTGTAGCGGGTAATTGTCAGGCGGTGCGAATAATAACGCGACGTTTCAAACAGACAGCTTGAAAAGCGAACAGCATGTGCTGAATGTAATTAATTGAACAATCGATTGAGTGTGTAACTCCAGAGTTACAGGTAAATCGCCGAATTTGCAGCGGGTGCAGAAAAAACCGCGCTCTGCACCCGCGCATGATCAAGCGACGTGGGCTCAGGCAAAGACAAAATACTTGCGGACCGTCTCGACGACTTCCCAGATGCCTTTCATGCCCGGCTCAACCACAAAGATGTCACCGGCCCGCAAATGAATCGGGTCCATGCCATCCGGGGTGATGATGCAGTAGCCTTCCTGGAAGTGGCAGTATTCCCACTTCACATAGTCCACACGCCATTTGCCCGGTGTGCAGATCCAGGTGCCCATGATCTTGCTGCCGTCTTCGGACGTGTAGGCGTTGAGGTTGACGGTGTGCGGGTCGCCTTCGAGTTTTTCCCATTTGCAGGCATCGAGCACCGGCAGCGGGTGGGTATCGCGCAGGACAGTAATCGGCGTAGACATGGACAGCTCCAGGGTATGGGCGAAAATCGCTTGGCTACCTTAGGGCGGTTGGTTGCCGCCCGATTGTCTGTGCTCGACATCCGGGTATCCAGAAGCGCAGCTCAAAACCGCCAGCAACGCCCCGGCGTAACCCGGCAGGGCCGCGAAATCCACGGCACACAGCAGCAGTTTTCGGTCGGCCCATGGGTCAGTCAAGGCGATGCTTTTGAACTGACGTTCGCCCTGCCAGCGCTCGATGGCGGCTTGGGGAACAATGCCCAGGCCAGCGCCGCGGGCAACCATCCTGATCGCGGCGGCAAACCCTTCGGCCCGCACCCGGATGCGCAGGCGTTTTCCGGCGTGCAGCGCCTGGCCTTCGAGGTAAATCGCCATGGCGCTGTTGACGGCCAGGCCGACAAATTCGTAGTCCAGCAGCTGGCTGAAGCTCAGGGTGGTCTGATCCTGCAACGGATGGTCCAGCGGCATGATCACCGCCAACGGGTCGGCGCGGAACGGTCGGGTCTGCAGGTCGCTGGCATCGACGGCGTCGGAAATGATCCCGATGTCCGCCGTCCCATGACGCACTGCATGCAGGATGCGCAGGCTCGGATGTTCCTCGACTTCAATGTCGATGTTGGGATGACTCACCAGAAAATCCGCCAGCAATTCCGGCAGGTGTTCACTCAGCGTGGAGGTGTTGCACAGCAGGCGCACCTGACCTTTGAATCCTTTGGCGTAGTCGGCAAGGTCAAACTGCATGCGCTCGACCTGCTGCAGGATCAGTCGAGCATGCTGCGCCAGCGCCTTGCCTGCCGGAGTCGGTGTCACGCCGCGTCGGCCGCGTTCGAGCAGGGCAATGTCCAGCGACGCTTCCAGCCCGCGAATTCTGGCGCTGGCCGAGGCCAGGGATAGATGACTGCTGGCTGCGCCGGCGGTGATATTGCCGCTTGCGAGCACGTTCAAGAACAGTCGCAGATCAATCAGATCGAAGTGCATGGTCAGCCTTTGACGTGCGCGTTAATTTCAGCCTCTGTCTGAGCTTGAGGCTGGCTCAATGCATGACAGATTTTCAAAGCCTGCGGCTCGCGTCAGCATAGGCCCATGAATGCAATTATCCAACACTACCAAACACTCGGCTGGGCCTTGTCGGCACTGGTGATGGGTACCTTTTTGCTGGCCGGCACGGTCAAGGGCGTCATTGGCCTGGGGCTGCCAACAGTCGCCATGGGATTGCTCGGGCTGGCTATGCTTCCGGCGCAGGCAGCCGCGTTATTGATCATACCGTCGACCTTGACCAATCTTTGGCAACTGGCGGCGGGTGGGCAATTGCGCGTGCTGATCCGGCGGCTGTGGCCGCTGCTGCTGATGATCCTCATCGGCACCGGACTGGGCTCGATCGGTGTCGGAATGAGCGGTGGGCATTCGATGACCCGGGCGCTGGGCGCGGCATTGCTGCTGTATGCCTTGAGCGGGCTGTTGCTGCCGACGCTGCACATTGCGCCCCGACATGAAGCCTGGCTGGGGCCGCTTTGCGGGTTGCTGACCGGCATCATCACCTCGGCCACCGGCGTGTTTGTCATTCCGGCGGTGCCGTATCTTCAGGCGCTCGGGTTGGAGCGCAACCCGCTGGTGCAGGCGTTGGGCCTGTCATTTACCGTCTCGACCCTGGCGCTGGCCGGTGGCCTGTTCTGGAACGATGCCTTGGGCGGCGCGGAGCTGGGCGCGTCACTGCTGGCGCTGATTCCCGCGTTGCTCGGCATGTGGCTCGGCCAATGGTTACGCCAGCGCATCAGTGCGCAACTGTTCAGACGGGTTTTCTTCACGGGCATGGGCGCGCTGGGTTTGCATCTATTGATTGGCGGCTGAATCGACATGCTTTGTTGTCTTTAACAGCGCTAATATCCAGGCTGTTTTGAATGGAAGACAACAATGAAAGCGCGCTCTGATGAATTGCAGGTGTTTATCTCGGTGATCGAGTGCGGGTCGATTTCCGCTGCCGCTGAACAAGTCGGACAAACGCCTTCGGCCATCAGCCGGACCTTGTCGCGCCTTGAAGCCAAACTGGAAACCACGCTGATCAACCGCACCACGCGGCGCATGGACCTGACCGAAGAAGGCAAATTCTTTCTCGAGCGGGCCAGGCTGATCCTGGCGCAGATGGAAGAACTGGAAGAGCGGCTTTCCCTGCGCCAGCAGACGCCCGCCGGACGTTTGCGAATTAACGCCGCGTCGCCGTTCATGCTGCATTCGGTGGTGCCTTATGTCGCCGAGTTTCGTGCGCTGTATCCGGATATCCAGCTGGAACTCAACAGCAACGACCTGATTATCGATCTGCTGGAGCAAAGTACGGATGTTGCCATTCGCATCGGTGCCCTGGCGGATTCGACCTTGCACGCGCGCTCGTTGGGCAGCAGCCCGCTGAACATCCTCGCCAGCCCGGCCTATCTAAAAAAGCATGGCACGCCAGGCAGCGTCGCAGCCCTGGCCGAACACGTGCTGTTGGGTTTCACCCAGACCGAATCCCTCAACCACTGGCCGTTGCGCCATGTTGAAGGTGATCGATTGTTTATCCAGCCGGCTATTGCCGCTTCCAGTGGCGAAACCTTGCGCCAGCTGGCATTGGCGGGTGAGGGCATCGTGTGCCTGTCGCACTTCATGACCCATGAAGACATTCGCCTGGGTCGGCTCAACGTCCTCTTGCCCGATGCCAACACCGGCTATCGTCAACCAATTAACGCCGTGTATTACCGCAACTCGCAGCTGGCGCTGCGCATCCAGTGTTTTCTGGATTTCATTCAGCAGAAGATGGCGGGGTATGCGGTCTGAATATCTCGGGCTGTGTCATCCCGTAGGACTGGCTTCAGCCGGGAGGGTGTGCTCCCGGCTGAAGCCAGTCCTACAGTTCTGTGCGAGATTCGTGCCTGCAGCGCAAAAGTCATTTCACCCATCCCGCCTTTTTCATCATGAATCCGCAGCCGATACTGATCCCATCATTCATCGCAACGTTGGGAGTCACCATGAACGTATTCATTACAGGCGCCGCCGGTTTCATTGGTGGTTCCATCGCTACCGGCCTGATCAAGAAAGGGCATCAGGTTACCGGCTTGGTGCGTAGCGCCGAACAGGCCGAAGAAATGATCGCGCTGGGTATCACGCCGGTCGTTGGCACGCTTGACGATAGCGCGTTGCTCACCGAGCAGGCGCGCAAAGCCGATGCCGTGATCAACGCCGCCAGCAGCGATCATCGCGGCGCGGTGCAAGCGCTGATCGAAGGGCTCAAGGGTTCGAACAAGCCGTTCCTGCACACCAGCGGTTCGAGCATTGTCGGCGATGCGTCCGGCGGCAAGGGCAGCGATGTCATCTATTACGAAGGTCAGTTGCCGGAGCCGACCGCCGACAAGGCTGCGCGGGTTGCCATCGACAATCTGGTGCTCGATGCCGCCAAACAAGGCGTGCGTTCGGCAGTGATCTGCAACACCTTGATCTACGGCCACAGCCTGGGCGTGAAGCGCGACAGCGTGCAGTTGCCGCGATTGATCAAGCAGGCGCAAAAGAGCGGCATCATGCGCCACGTCGGTCCGGGCGAGAACATCTGGTCCAACGTGCATATCGAGGATGTGGTCGAGCTGTACGCGCTGGCGCTGGAGAAAACCCCGGCCGGGACCTTCTACTTCGTCGAGAGCGGCGAGGCGGCATTTGTCGACATGAGCAATGCCATCGCCAAGGCGTTGGGCCTGGCCGTGGTGCAGGACTGGCCGCTCAAGGATGCCGAAGCCGAATGGGGCTATGAAATGGCCAACTACGGCCTGGGTTCCAACAGCCGCGTGCGGGGCAAGAATGCTCGCGAACTGCTGGGTTGGGTGCCCAAGCGTACGTCGGTTACCGACTGGATCCGCGACGAGCTGGTTGTTTAAGACCTGCGACGCGCAATTGCCAAAAAGCGGCCACCTTCGGGTGGCCGTTTGCGTTTGTGCCATTCCTGGTCATTAATCAGTGCCGTCAGTTCTGCAAATAATAAGGAAGCGCTATGCGACTCGTCATGTTCAAGACACTGGCTTTGTCTGTGGCCATTGTCAGCTCGTCGGCGGCGTTCGCCGTCACGCTGGAAGGCGGTGCCGTGGCTTCGCCGGACCAATACGGCGCTGAAGTCGCGGCGCAGATTCTCAAGAAAGGCGGCAATGCCGTGGACGCTGCGGTGGCGACGGCCTTTACGTTGGCGGTGACTTATCCCGAAGCCGGGAACATCGGTGGCGGTGGCTTCATGACCCTGTTCATGGATGGCAAACCGTATTTTCTCGATTACCGGGAAACCGCGCCAAAGACCGCCTCGCGCAACATGTACCTGAACGACAAGGGCGAAGTCATCGAAAACATGAGCCTGGTCGGCGCTCGCGCGGTAGGCGTGCCGGGTACGGTGATGGGCTTGTGGGAGGCGCATCAGAAGTTTGGCAAGTTGCCGTGGTCCGAACTGCTGACCCCGGCCATCGGTTACGCGCAGAACGGCTTCAAGGTCGCCGAAAAGCAATACATGTATCGCCAGGAAGCTCTGCAACTGTTCAACGGCACAACCAATTTCAACGATTATTTCGGCAACATGAAAGTTGGCGAAACCCTGCGTCAGCCGGAGCTGGCCAAAACCCTGGAACGCATCGCCGACAAGGGCGCCAAAGAGTTTTACAGCGGCCAGACCGCTGATTTGCTGGTGGCGCAAATGCAGCGCGATAACGGCCTGATCAGCAAACAGGATCTGGCGGATTACCAAGCCATCTGGCGCAAGCCGCTGCACGTCAACTGGCGCGGCAACACGCTGTATACCGCGCCGCTGCCCAGTTCCGGTGGCGTCGCATTGGCGCAACTGATCGGCATCAAGGAACAGCGCGCCGATGACTTCAAGGGCGTCGAACTCAACTCGGCGCGCTATATCCACCTGCTGGCGGAAATCGAAAAGCGCGTGTTTGCCGACCGGGCGGATTACCTCGGCGATCCGCAATTCTCCAAGGTGCCGGTCAACGAATTGATCGATGAGGCGTACCTCGCCAAGCGGGCCCACGAGATCAACCCGACGGCGATTTCACCGACCGAAAACATCAAACCCGGCCTTGAGCCGCATCAGACCACACACTTCTCTATCGTCGACAAGCAAGGCAACGCCGTCAGTAATACCTACACGCTGAACTGGGATTACGGCAGCGGCGTTGTGGTGAAAGGCGCGGGCTTCCTGCTCAACGACGAAATGGACGATTTCAGCTCCAAACCGGGTGTGGCCAATGCCTTTGGCGTGGTGGGCGGCAGCGCCAATGCCATCGAGCCGGGCAAACGCATGTTGTCTTCCATGAGCCCGAGTCTGGTGACCCGCGACGGCGAAGTGACGCTGGTATTGGGTACGCCGGGCGGCTCGCGGATTTTCACCTCGATCTTTCAGGTGCTGAACAATATCTATGACTACAAGTTGCCGTTGAAGGAAGCCGTCGGCGCGCAACGGGTGCATCACCAGTTGCTGCCCAAGGACACCATCTACTACGACGCCTACGCGCCACTGACCGGCAAACCTGCCGAAGACCTCAAGGCCATGGGTTACAGGCTGGAGGATCAAGGCTGGGAAATGGGCAATGTGCAGGCGATCAAGGTTGATGGCACGAAGCTGGAGACAGCATCCGATCCACGGGGCAGGGGAGTGGGGATGGTGGTGAAGTAAACGAGCCCGTAGGACCGGCTTTAACCGGGAGGGCGGCATCTCTGACGAAGCAGATGCAGCGAATGTAACAACCACCTCCCGGCTAAAGCCGGTCCTACGGTAACGTAACGGTTATTGCTTAATGATGCTCACGCGTCGCGCGGAATTTCACGTCTGCCCAGCGTTCTTCCATCAAAGCCAGGTTGACCCGGGTTGGCGCCAGGTAGGTCAGGTGACCGCCGCCGTCCACCGCGAGGTTCTCCACGGCCTTGATTTCAAACTCTTCGAGCTTCTTTTTATCCGCGCAGTCGATCCAGCGCGCTGACCACACCGTGATCGGCTCGTAGGCGCATTCAACTTTGTATTCTTCTTTCAAGCGGCTGGCGACCACATCGAACTGCAGCACACCCACGGCGCCGAGGATGATGTCGTTGCTGCGCAGCGGGAAGAACACCTGCGTGGCGCCTTCTTCGGCCAGTTGCTGCAAGCCCTGACGCAATTGCTTGGACTTGAGCGGATCTTTCAGGCGTACGCGGCGGAACAGTTCCGGGGCGAAGTGCGGGATACCCGTAAAGCCTAGGTTTTCACCTTCGGTAAACGTATCGCCAATCTGGATCGTGCCGTGGTTGTGCAGGCCGATAATGTCGCCGGCGTAGGCCTCCTCAAGCATTTCGCGCTCGGACGAGAAGAACGTCAGCGCATCGCCGATTCGCACTTCCTTGCCCAGACGCACATGGCGCATCTTCATGCCCTTGTCATAGCGGCCCGAACAGATACGCATGAACGCGATCCGGTCGCGGTGTTTCGGGTCCATGTTCGCCTGGATCTTGAACACGAAGCCGGTGAATTTTTCTTCGACCGGTTCCACGGTGCGTTCGTTGGCAACCCGCGCCAACGGCATTGGCGCCCAGTTCACCACGGCGTCCAGTACGTGATCGACACCGAAGTTACCCAGCGCTGTACCGAAGAACACCGGGGTCAGCTGACCATTGATGAACTCTTCCTGGTTGAATTCATGGCAAGCGCCCTGAACCAGTTCCAGCTGATCGACGAAACGATCGTACTCGTCGCCCAGATGCGCACGGGCTTCGTCCGAATCGAGCTTCTCGATGATCTTGACGTCGGTGCGTTCATGGCCGTGACCGGCGGTGTAGACAATGATGTAGTCGTCGGCCAAGTGATAGACACCCTTGAAGTCGCGGTAGCAACCAATCGGCCAGGTGATCGGCGCGGCCTTGATCTTCAGGACGGCTTCGATCTCGTCCAGCAACTCGATGGGGTCGCGAATGTCGCGGTCCAGCTTGTTGATGAAGCTGACGATGGGCGTGTCGCGCAGGCGGCAAACGTCCATCAGCGCGATGGTCCGTGGCTCGACGCCTTTACCGCCATCGAGCACCATCAGGGCTGAGTCGACGGCCGTCAGGGTGCGATAGGTGTCTTCGGAGAAGTCTTCGTGGCCCGGGGTGTCGAGCAGGTTGATCATGTGATCGCGATACGGGAACTGCATGACCGAGGTGGTAATGGAAATACCCCGTTGTTTCTCCATCTCCATCCAGTCGGATGTCGCATGGCGGTCGGACTTGCGAGACTTCACCGTGCCGGCGATGGAAATGGCCTTGCCCATCAGCAGCAGCTTCTCGGTGATGGTGGTCTTGCCCGCATCCGGGTGGGAAATGATGGCGAAAGTGCGGCGTTTCGCGACTTCGGCGGCCTGGTGGGTCATGGGAAATCGCCTGGCAGGTGAGTCAAAAAAGGGCGCAGATTATAGCCTATCTCGATGCAATAACCGAACCGTTCAGCACATGCGCGGTGGCCAATTACTATCTTGTGTGGGAACCTTTCAGACCGTGGAGACGTCCACTCCCCTGATACAGCCATCGTCAGGGTCTGCTAAATCAACGAGTTAGCTTGACGAAGCTGCGCTAATGGCTTGTGTTTTCGCCGAGGTTCACCCTCAACGGCGACCCACCCGCTGCTCTTCGCGAACGTTATTCCTTGGTCACCCGCAATGGTCGATCAACGGCAACGCGTTCGCCGACTGAAATAAGGAGTCCGCCTGTGGCTAATCGCTATGGCAAGGGGCTGATTGGAGGTGCGGTTGTTATCGCACTCCTGGCCCTGCTGATCCACTGGATCGGCATAAGTACCATCAAGCAATACCAGGATGACCTGCTGTTTTATCTGCAAGCTCACCTGATTCTGGTTCTGGTTTCAATGTTGGCGGCCCTTGTGGTCGGGATCCCGGCGGGCATTGCCCTCAGTCGACCCAGCATGGTTGGCCGCGCCGAACGCTTCATGCAGATCTTCAACATTGGTAACACCATTCCTCCTCTCGCGGTTCTGGCCATTGCCCTGGGTATCCTCGGGATTGGCAGCGGACCTGCCATCTTCGCGCTGTTCCTGGCCTCGTTGTTGCCCATCGTGCGCAACACGTACGAAGGCCTGAAAAACGTTCAGGGTTCACTCAAGGAAGCCGCCGTCGGTATCGGCATGACGCCTGGCCAGGTGCTGTGGCGTGTCGAGTTGCCCAATGCGGTGCCGATCATCATCGGTGGTGTGCGTGTGGCGCTGGCAATCAACGTCGGGACTGCGCCATTGGCCTTCCTGATTGGCGCCAACAGCCTCGGCAGCCTGATTTTTCCCGGCATTGCCTTGAACAATCAGCCGCAATTGCTGCTGGGCGCGGCCTGTACCGCGTTGCTCGCGCTGCTGCTCGATGGCCTGGTGACATTCGCCAGTCGTATCTGGCTCGAACGCGGCCTGACTCGCTGAGTGAAAGGAATTTCAATGAAAAAATTATGCTTGTTTCTAGGCTTTGCCTTGCTGTTCCCGGCATTTGCCCAGGCAGCGGACAAACCGCTGCTGCGCATTGGTGCCCGGGTATTTACCGAGCAGACCATGCTCGCTGAATTGACCGCGCAATACCTGCGCACCAAGAACTACGACGTGCAAATCACCGGCGGCCTGGGCAGTAACCTGGCGCGCAGCGCACAGGAAAGCGGTCAGCTGGACATGCTGTGGGAATACACCGGTGTTTCTCTGGTGGCCTACAACCATGTCGATGAAAAGCTCGACAGCGAACAAACCTACGCACGGGTGAAAGAACTCGACGCGAAAAAAGGCCTGGTCTGGCTTTCGCCGTCGAAATTCAACAACACCTACGCGCTGGCCCTGCCGCAGAAAATTGCTGACCAGTACCCGCAGGTCAACAACGTGAGCGACCTGACGAAAGTGCTCAAGGACGAAGCCAAAGAGAATCATGTCGTAGCGCTGGACACCGAGTTCGCCAACCGATCCGATGGCTTGATTGGCATGGTCAAGCATTACGACATGAATCTCGGTCGTGAGAATACCCGGCAGATGGACGCTGGCCTGGTCTACACCGCGCTGCGCAACGGGCAAGTTTTTGCCGGTCTGGTCTATACCACTGACGGTCGCCTGAACGCTTTCAAGCTCAAAGTCTTGCAGGACGACAAGCATTACTTCCCGGACTACACCGCTGCGCCGGTGATTCGTCAGGAATATCTGGATGCCCACCCGGAAATCGCCACGCTGCTCAAGCCGCTGGCGGATTTGCTGGATAACCAGACCATGATTGACCTCAATGCCCGCATTGACGTCGGTCACGAAAGCCCTTCTGTTGTTGCCGCAGATTTCCTGCGCCAGCACCCATTGAACTGATCAAGGAGAAGACATGAATTTCTTAAGTACCTTCTCCCATCTGGATTGGCCGCTGATCCTGCAACTGACCTGGCAGCACATCACGCTGGTCGGGATCGCCGTAACCCTGGCCATCGTCGTCGGCGTGCCGTTGGGCGTATTGATGACGCGCTTCCCGTCACTCGCCGGGCCGCTGCAAGCCAGCGCCACGGTATTGCTGACCGTGCCGTCGATTGCCCTGTTCGGGCTGCTGCTGCCGTTCTATTCGAAGTTCGGCCAGGGCCTGGGCCCGATGCCGGCGATTACCGCGGTATTCCTGTACTCGTTGCTGCCGATCATGCGTAACACCTATCTGGCGCTGACCGGCGTCGAACCGGGTATTCGCGAAGCCGCCAAAGGCATCGGCATGACGTTCGGCCAGCGCCTGCGCATGGTTGAACTGCCGATTGCCGTGCCGGTGATTCTCGCTGGCGTGCGCACTGCCGTGGTGATGAACATCGGCGTCATGACCATCGCCGCCACCATCGGCGCGGGCGGTCTGGGTGTACTTATTCTTGCTTCAATCAGCCGCAGCGATATGTCGATGCTGATCGTCGGCGCCGTGCTGGTCAGTCTTCTGGCCATCTTCGCCGACCTGCTTCTGCAATGGCTGCAACGCACGCTGACTCCAAAAGGATTGCTCAAATGATCGAACTTCAAAACCTGACCAAGATTTTTCAAAGCAACGGCAAAGAAGTCAAAGCCGTCGACTCGGTAAGCCTGACCGTCAATGAAGGTGAGATCTGCGTCTTTCTCGGGCCTTCGGGTTGCGGCAAGTCCACCACCCTGAAAATGATCAACCGCCTGATCATGCCGACCTCCGGCAAGGTGTTGATCAATGGCGAAGACACCACCGGCCTGGACGAAGTGACCCTGCGTCGCAACATCGGCTATGTGATTCAGCAGATTGGTCTGTTCCCGAACATGACCATTGAAGAAAACATCACGATTGTTCCGCGCCTGCTGGGCTGGGACAAACAGAAGTGCCACGACCGCGCTCGCGAACTGATGAGCATGATCAAGCTGGAGCCCAAGCAGTACCTGAATCGCTACCCGCGTGAATTGTCCGGTGGCCAGCAACAGCGCATCGGCGTGATCCGCGCCTTGGCCGCTGACGCGCCACTGCTGCTGATGGACGAACCGTTCGGCGCGGTCGACCCGATCAACCGCGAAATGATCCAGAACGAATTCTTCGAGATGCAGCGCGCGCTGAACAAGACCGTGATCATGGTCAGCCACGACATCGACGAAGCCATCAAGCTGGGCGACAAGATTGCCATCTTCCGTGCGGGCAAACTGATCCAGATCGATCACCCGGACACCTTGCTGGCGCATCCGGCAGACGAGTTCGTATCGAGCTTCGTCGGCCAGGACAGCACCCTCAAGCGCCTGTTGCTGGTCAAGGCCGAAGACGCCGCCGACAACGCGCCTTCGGTCAGCCCGGAAACCCCGGTCGCCGATGCGCTGGAAGTCATGGACGAAAACGACCGTCGTTACATCGTCGTCACCGATGGCGAAAACAAGGCCATGGGCTACGTACGTCGCCGCGACCTGCATCGCCAGACCGGCAACTGCCTGCAATTCCTCCAGGCATTCAACGCCACCGCCGCCTACGACGAACACTTGCGCATCCTGCTGTCGCGCATGTACGAGTTCAACCGCTCATGGCTGCCGGTGCTGGATGCCGAAAACGTATTCCTCGGCGAAGTCACCCAGGAATCCATCGCCGAATACCTGAGTTCAGGCCGTTCGCGGGGTGGCAAAACGAGTATTACCTCGCCTGCTGACGTTGCGGCTGAAGCGCAGGGTTAAGAGGCGCAGCGAGCCAACGCAACCCGGTATCGGTGCTGACGCCTTCCCGGACAAGTCCGGTCCTGCCTGATTCGTGCAAGTCGGTCTTGATTTGTGCAAACCCGGTAGGAGGGGACTTGTCCCCGAAGAGGTCGGGTTTTTCCGACAGGTAAATCTATAGATACCGCGCGCCGTGGTTTTCACACAATCTGCGTAGGACCGGCTTTAGCCGGGAGGGCACAAGGTCTGACGACGCAACTGCTGCGAATGTACCGGCCTCCTCCCGGCTGAAGCCGGTCCTACGGATTCCGGTGTAATCAGGAGCGATCTATCGCACTTCGACGCTCGTCAACGATCGCTCAACCAGCCCCTGCGCCATTTCGACCAGATGCATGACCGAACACACCAGATCGCGTTTCTGGCCGGTCAGTTGGTCGCAGGTTTCGTAAGCGGTGGCTGCCGCGCAACGCAGCAGTTCTGATACGCGCACCAGGTTTTCTTCGAAGTTGTGGGGCGAGCCGGGAGTAACTTTAGTCATTGTGTTGATCCTACAAGTCCGGAAGCCGCCTTTGTCGTTCTCACACGAAAAAGGTGGCGGCTATGAGCAGGGTGAGAGACCGGCAGAAGGGACCCGGCCAGACCGAAGTCTGCCTGCACACAGCTGCCATAACGCATTCACCGATACCCGAATATCGATGATGAACTGTTCGGACCATGCGCCTACTGAACAACCGGGTTCTCACACCCGTCCACTGAGTTTTCAATGGCAGGGCGCAGGCTAGTTGCAGGAATGGGCAGGCGCAAGCGGGGCGGGAGAGTCTAGGAAATTTCACACAAGAGATACAGAGTGGTCTTTCGAAATCGTGACATTTTTGTGAAAGTTGGCGTCCGTAGGACCGGCTTCAACCGGGAGGGCGCAATGTCTGACGACGCGACTGCTGCGAATGTACCGGCCTCCTCCCGGCTGAAGCCGTCCTACAGTTCTGTGGGCGATAACTGCCAGTTCGTCGCTAAATCACCTGCAGAATGAACATCATCCTGTCACACAGGTCCGTTACTACGGGTGTGGGAACGTGATCCGCTGCCGAACAGGCAAAAACGGGCAGAAATGCGACATTTTTTGTTGATCTCAAGCGCCTCAGGTCCTAAAGTTCGCGCCGAACGTCCATGCTGGAAACGATCCATCCGGCTCAAGTACTGACGACGAGACAGCAAGGCCATAGGGAATGCGCTAACCGCATCCATATGGTCTTTTTGCTTTCGGCGAACAGCCTTGGGAAGTAGGCGAACCAAAGTGGGGATACGGAGGGCGTTCGTTGAGCGCGTGGAGACACGCCTCGCACCCATTGATTAATGCAGTTTGCCAGTAGGAGTTTCCGCATGCCGATCCAGGTCGAAGACTATTTCCAGCGCGACACCTTCAACAAAATGAAGGCGTTTGCCGACACACAAGAAACCCCATTCGTCGTCATCGATACCGCGATGATCAGCAAGGCCTACGACGACCTGCGCGCAGGCTTCGAATTCGCCAGCATTTACTACGCCGTCAAAGCCAACCCGGCTGTCGAGATCATTGATCTGCTCAAGGAAAAAGGCTCGAGCTTCGACATCGCCTCGATCTACGAGCTGGACAAGGTCATGGACCGTGGCGTCAGCGCCGACCGCATCAGCTACGGCAACACCATCAAGAAATCCAAGGACATTCGCTACTTCTACGAGAAGGGCGTGCGTCTGTTTTCCACCGACTCCGAAGCCGACCTGCGCAACATCGCCAAGGCCGCACCGGGCTCGAAAGTCTACGTGCGGATCCTGACCGAAGGTTCGACCACGGCGGACTGGCCTTTGTCGCGCAAATTCGGTTGCCAGACCGACATGGCCATGGACCTGCTGATCCTCGCCCGTGACCTGGGTCTGGTGCCTTACGGCCTCTCGTTCCACGTGGGTTCGCAGCAGCGCGACATCAGCGTCTGGGACGCGGCGATTGCCAAGGTCAAAGTGATCTTCGAGCGCCTGAAGGAAGAAGACGGCATCGTCCTCAAGCTGATCAACATGGGCGGCGGCTTCCCGGCCAACTACATCACCCGCACCAACAGCCTGGAAACCTACGCTGAAGAAATCATTCGCTATCTGAAAGAAGACTTCGGCGATGATTTGCCGGAAATCATTCTGGAACCGGGCCGTTCGTTGATCGCCAACGCCGGTATTCTGGTCAGTGAAGTGGTGCTGGTGTCGCGTAAATCCCGCACCGCTGTCGAGCGTTGGGTGTACACGGATGTGGGCAAATTCTCCGGCCTGATCGAAACCATGGATGAAGCCATCAAGTTTCCGATCTGGACCGAGAAAAAAGGCGAAATGGAAGAAGTGGTTATCGCCGGTCCAACCTGCGACAGCGCCGACATCATGTACGAGAACTACAAGTACGGCCTGCCACTGAACCTGGCCATCGGTGACCGCCTGTACTGGCTGTCCACCGGCGCCTACACCACCAGCTACAGCGCAGTCGAATTCAACGGCTTCCCGCCGCTGAAATCGTTTTACGTTTAAGCGTTACGGCTGATTAAAAACCCGCGAGTGATCGCGGGTTTTTCATGCCCGGGTATTTTTCGTCGGGCTTATCTTGATGCGTCCTTTATTTCTTTCAGATATCGCGACAGTGCCGCACCGTGCAACAGAAATGACCGGGCATGCTCGAGGGCATTGCCCTGATCTACCTGGCTGTGAATGCTCACGAATGAATCCAGCGTCTGCGCAATTTTATCAACCTCATCCTCATAACTGCTCTTGGGTTGGCTGATTTCCTGAAAGTGCATGTAATCTTCGTTTTGGCGGGTCAGGGTGCTGATCTGATCCTTGTACACCTTGATCTTCGCAAACTGATCATCCAGGCGGACCTGCAGGCGCTTTCTGGCCTCGACAAGCTTGCCATAAGTGATGGACTCGCTGGCAATACGCAGGATATTGGAAGCGCCTTTCACTGCTGCTCTTATCGCCGACACATGGGGATTTTTCGGGTCCAGAACAGCAAGGCTTTTCACCAGTGGGATAAATTCGTCCCAAAGTGTTTTATCTTCGGTTATCCGCATTGCGGTGCTTAATATCTCTATTTCTGCGGTTATTTCAGCAACGGCTTGCTCTAGCGTCTGGGAGGCGGATTGTTGTATCTCTATCTGTTTTTCGTTGGCTTCAATGTAATCGTTGACCTCACTCAAAGTAGAAACTTTCAGCGCGGTCAGTTTTTCGTCGAGTTCGATCGACTTTAAGCGGATGCTTGCCACGCTGGTTGAGATAATGTCGGCCATTTCTGCGGCATAGAGTCTGGCCGCGCCTTGTTTGGAGTTGGCTTGCTCGCGGAGCATTTGAATGTCGTCCAGATGCAAGTCAACGGGAACCGTTACCAGCAGCGCCCTCAGCAAAGTGTCAATGGCCACTTGCTGGGACTTGATGGTCGTGACCTGCGCCTGTAAAACAGGTGTTTCAAGAACGCTTAATTTCACATAGGACTTTTCGAGACTGGCCTTGCTGGCTTTAATAATGTCGGTGTTCGGCATGGTCGGCACGAACGTAGGATCAATGTAATGTAGGGTCATGATAGGTATATCCCTTGTCGCCGGAGCAGTTGATGGGGAGTACTGTTGAGTTTATTGGTCGTCAGTCGGTGAGGTGATTATTTTGCGGGCCTCTTCGCTTATCTTTATCCACTGGGCGATCATGTTGGCCAGCCGGTTTTCGAATATCAATAAGGTTGTTGCAGTGGAGTTTTTGTTCATTTGGTTCATGGAGGCTTCAATGTAACTGTTGATGAGCAACCAGATATCTTCAATGTTTTTTGCACCGCTGAGCGCGTCCATGGTCAGCATTTCAAAGTGCTGCAGGGTCGTCTGCAGACCGGCGAGCGCGCCGATGACCTTGTTGATACGATTGACTTCACCTTCCAACAGGGTCTTCTGATGGATAGCGGAGTTCTGTTCGTCACGGACGGCCGAGGCTTTCGGACCATAGATGCTTTTGGTTACCGTCAGGCCTACCGGCCCCCACCATGCCCCCACCCAGCCATATCGAGCGTAGGTTTCGTACGTCCGGCCAAGTTCTTCGATTCTGGTATTGAGGCGCTGAAGTTCTTCGACCTTCTCTGTGAAAGTTTTGTCGAGGTCATGTCTAACTGCGGCTTGCAAGGCTTGGCTGACCGTATCCTTGACTTCGGAAAGGTCCAGCTGGAAATATTCGACCCTGTGTTTGACGTCGGTGGCGTTACGCTTATAGCCCTGAACCGTTTCCAGTAGCTCGCTTGAGAGTGCGAGCAGGCCACCGACTTTCGGTGCATCTTTAGCATTGAGTTTGAGGTCCGGCAGTTGCTCGGTTTTTTTGCTGGTGATCAGCGTTTTGTAGTCATCATAACCGCTCAGGTTTCTAATGAAGTTGATAATCGATTGGCCGGTAATGTTCAGTTCAGACGAAAATACGATCAGCTCGCTCGCGACTTTTTTCATCCGGATTTCAATGTCTTCCCAAAAGTCGGCCGAACCCTTGGCTCTTTTATGCAGTGCCTGAATAGCATTGGGTTCCAGTGCCGGTATATAGCTGTGCTCGTAGCCCAGATAGTTTTGAACCTGGGTCAGATCGACTGGCAGTCTGGACGCATATTCAGTAAACGCTTTTATTTTCCCCAGATCCTGCTGTGCGATGAAAAATCCTCGTGAACGAGCGATCCCCTCTTTTTGCCCCGACGAGGCTTCAATGTAGCTGCCAATAGCTTTGTCGAGAGGGATTTCAAGTGCGTTATCGATGGGGTGGTCAAGACCTTCATCCAGTGACCGTGCTTTGTCATCATATTTTTTTAATGTCTGCATGCTGTATTTTCCTTCCATCAGGCGTTCAGGCTGTTGAGGTCTGAAGTAAGCCGGTTGTTTGAGTTTCAGAAAAATTAGCACGTCGTCACGATTTGAGGCAGTTGTGGGTAATGACGCTTCTTGTAGGAAAGTTACTCAATTGTCGGTGTATAGCGTGGTGCTGTTTTTGAATTTTACCGGCGGGTAGGTAAATAGTTATCGCTTGGTATTCCTGATGAGTGAGTAGGCTGCTCATGTCTGGAAATATCATTATTTGCGCGTACGGTAACCACCATTGTGAGGCCGGTCCGCACACTTTGTCTTTAGGGGAAACAAAAATGCAACCTGGCGATGAACTCACCGTCGAACAGCTGAATGAGATAAGCACTCATTATATAAACACTCGCACTAGACGCCATGTTGGCGCAGGCCAGACGCCGGGCCTGATCGTGACCGATACGGATGTCAGGGCAATCAAGCGCTATGTGGCTTCGGCAATGGAGTTGCCTTATGAACTTGCGCAAGTGAAGAAATTCCTCGGTTATGAAGTTGCTGGCGTCGCCGGACTTGAACCCACGGAAATGCAGGACCTGCACCAGTCAGTCCAGCGTCATGCCCACGGCTGGCCCGGAATCGAAAATGGCATGAAGACGGTCGGCTCGGACCTTGTGGTGTTTTCCGATGCGTTGAAAAGCAGCGGACAGACCCTGATTGCTTTTATCGAAGGGCTGGAAGGCTTTAAAAGCGCAATAGGCGTGGTCGGTGATGTCGATGCGCTGGACATGGCCAGTTACCCGCGTATGGAATTGACCGCACGGGACAAAAGCCGCACGCCGACGCTGCTGGCGCTGGTGGAAGATCTGCGCATTGTCATTCGCGAGTGCAGCCGCACCACCACTCAGGTCAGCTCCGACATAACTTCGTTCAAGACTGAACTCAAGACCCGTATCGCGCCGGCGGTGGGCTTGACGCTGACCCTTATGCGAAGGCATCGCAAGGACAGTGCGCTGATCGAATTGAATCAGGAGCTGGAGGAGCTCAATCGCCAGATCCGGCAGCAAGCCGACAGTTTCGAAGATTTCCTTGAGCGACAGTGGAGCTTGCTGTCGTTCGCCGAGGGCTTGTTCATTCCCGATGCCGAGCCTTCCCCGCAAACCCAACTGGAAGTGCTGCTGGCGCGCAAACGCGAGGTGCAGAACCAGATTCGTCATAGCCACGCAGTGATTGCCGCGCTGTTCAGCCTGCAAACCGATGTTCAGGATCTGGGTGTGCGCATGAGTGCCGCAGCGTCGGGTGCCTCCAATCTGGAAAGCCTCTGGATACTGCTCCTGGCGTATATCGACAACTCCGCCAGACGCCTGGGCAATATGAATGACGCCGTGTACCTCGTGGGTTTTGTCGCCCGCCTCAAAGCGATGATCCAGTGCTGGGCCGAGATCAGGAAACACAGTCAGGATTTGCTGACCGCCTTTAACCAGGCGGTGGCGGAGGTTGAGCTATGACAGTCGCCACTGAAATTTTGCCGGCAAACATAATTGAGGCGTGTCCGTTGCCGAACATGGAAAAGCTCGAGGAGCATCGCCGTGACATGACCCGGTTCGCCAGCACTCCCGGTGACATGTACTGGCCGTCCCTGAGGCAGCAGTTACAGGCGCTACTGGAAAAGGTCAACGCCGTGGATGCCGCTGTCATGACGCTGATCATCTGTGGCGACACAGTCCTGGGCAATATCGACATTGCCCCTTACCAGCAGGCCATTCTCTTGCTGGACAAGCCCGGGAGAACGACCGAGGAAAGCCGCGCTTGCCTGCAATATCAAGAGGAAGTATCCAATCTGTTGTGCGACGCAGCGGCGTCGGTCAGGACCTCCGTCCGTGCTCTGGACGCGAGCCTTTTGTCCCTTGAAACATCATCCATTGATGATGTCCTTGCGCCGATAGCCGAGCTGCAGGCGCGACTTGAAACGGCTACGGGCGCACAGGCGCAGCGAATCCGCGATTGCCTGGACGAGTTTCGCGGCGTTCTGGGAATGGACAAATCCAGAGCTGGCTATGTGCATGAAGTCAGCAAGCTGGTTTTTGCGGTGAATTACTTTTTCGACAACGTGCTGGAAGGCAGCCCGGACGTCATCCAGCGCGCTGAAGACTTCCTGCGCCATGCAGACGAGCTGGTCGATTACCTTTGGGAGTTGCACAACGTCTGGAAAAGCTGAACATCGGTTTCATCGCCCAGCTCTGCGGCGCGCCGATGGTAATCCAGGGCCAGCGCGCTGATTCGCGGATCGGTCGACGACAACAGGATCGAACGGCTGACCCGCAGGAAATTCAGGTTGCCGTTCTCCAGGGCCAGTTGCAGCCAGGCCAGCGCTTCATGAGTTTTGCCGTGATCCGCCAACACGGCGGCATGGCTGAACTGCCCGCGAAAGTCGCCGCCCTCGGCTGAGCGCCGGTACCAGTCATAGGCGGCGGGCAGGTCTTGTTGGCAGAACTGGCCATCCTCCAGATACCTGCCCAGCAGGTTCATGGATTTGGCATGGCCCATCTGCGCAGCGCGGTGGTAACACTGCAAGGCACGTTGCTGGTTCCGGACCACGCCGCGCCCGGTGGCCAGCAGGTTGGCCAGGTTGTAAAGGCTCCAGTCCAGACCCGCCTTGGCGGCCATCTCATAATGGCCGGCGGCCTTGGCGGCATCGGCGCTGCAACCCCAGCCATGCTCAAAGCAGCGGCCGAGCATGTTGCGCGCCATGAGGTGACCATTGCGCGCGGCGATTTCGAACCAGACCAGCGCCAGCTTCGGATCGCGTTCTATGCCTTTGCCATCCAGCAGGATCTGCCCCAGCAGTGCCTGAGCATCAACGAGGTTATCAGCCGCCGCGCCAATGATTGCCTGGGCGGCCTTGGCCGGATGATCGGCGAGCATGGCGCGCAGTTGGTCGCCGTCGAGTTCTTCCTTGCGTTGCAGATTCCAGCTCATGGGTCAGACCTCGACCCAGCGGCGCAGCAGGTTGTGATAGGTGCCGGTCAACTGGATCAGCGACGGATGGTCGGGCACATCCTGGGTCAGCTTCTGGATCGCGTTATCCATCTCGAACAGCAGTGTTCGCTGGCTGTCTTCGCGCACCAGGCTTTGCGTCCAGAAGAACGAGGCATAACGGGCGCCACGGGTAACCGCATTGACTTTATGCAGGCTGGTGCCGGGATACAGCACCATGTCGCCCGCTGGCAGCTTGATGCGCTGGACGCCGTAAGTGTCCTGGATTTCCAGCTCGCCGCCGTCGTACTCATCCGGATCGCTGAAAAACACGGTGCTGGAAAGGTCGGTCCGCACCCGCTCGATGCTGCCTTTGGACTGGCGCACGGCGTTGTCGATATGGAAATCAAAACTGCCGCCAGCGGTGTAGCAGTTCAGCAGCGGCGGAAAAACCTTATGGGGCAGTGCCGCCGACATGAACAAAGGGTTGGCCCACAAGCGTTCGAGCATGGCGGTGCCGATTTCCAGCGCCAGCGGGTGTCCTTCGGGCAGTTGCAGGTTGTGCTTGGCCTTGGCCGATTGATAGCCAGCGGTGATTTTGCCGTCGGCCCAGTCCGTCGCTTCCAGTGCCTGACGGATGCGCGCCACTTCGTCGCGGTCGAACAAGCCGGGGATGTGTAGAAGCATGGCGCGACACCGTGTGCAGGAGAGGGAGCGAATGGTAGTGATTCTTATTGACTGTGTAAAACCCTGAACGGCGACCTACGTCAATGAACATGAAAATTTCGTAAATTCCAAATGTAAAGAATGTAAGTTTTTCGCGAATAGTAATGTATCTCAATTGCTACAAATACTTGTTTACCCTATATTCCGCCGCCTCAACTCCTTGGGGAAGGAATCAACATGTCGCGTCAATCACCACTATCCACGGCTGTTCAGCCACGTTCACTCGCTTCGGCAGTGGGCGTTGCCATCGCTGCAATGTCGGCGGGCCATATGGCCCACGCCGCAGAAAGCACCGATGAGAAAGCCATTTCGCTGGGAGCAACCAGCATCAATGGCGAACAGGACGCGAGCTACAAGACCGAAGAGTCGGCCTCCAGGAAGTACACCGCGCCACTGCGCGAAACACCAAAAAGCGTCACGGTGATCCCGCAACAAGTGATTCGCGACACCGCTGCCACCAGCCTGGCTGACGCGCTGCGCACCACGCCGGGTATTACGTTTGGCGCGGGCGAGGGCGGCAACCCGAACGCTGACCGTCCGATCATTCGCGGCTTCAACGCCGAAAGCGACGTATTCATCGATGGCATGCGTGACGTTGCCGCGCAAAGCCGGGAAATCTTCAACGTTGAATCGGTCGAAATCAGCAAAGGCCCGGGTTCGGCGTTCACGGGTGCCGGTTCCACGGGCGGCAGCCTGAACCTGATCACCAAAGGCGCTCACCTGGGCAACGCCTATAACGGCGGCTACACCTTTGGTTCCGACCAGACCCAGCGCTACACCGCTGACTTGAACCAGCAGATCACTGATACGTCGGCGTTCCGTCTGAACCTGATGAAGCACGACGCGAACGTTGCCGGTCGCGATAACGTCGACGTCAGCCGTTGGGGCGTGGCGCCTTCGTTCGCCTTCGGCCTGGGCACTGACACCCGCGTCAAACTCGATTACTACCACCTGGAAACTGACGACATGCCGGACTACGGCATCCCGTTGACCTCCACCACCGGTCGTAGCAAATACCGGGTCGACAAGCCGGCCCACGTCAACGAAAGCAATTTCTACGGCCTGACCGACCGCGACTATCGCAAGAGCAAGAACGACAGCGGCACGTTCCGGATCGAGCACGATCTGAACGACAACCTGACCCTGTCCAACAGCTTGCGTATGTCGCGTTCGACCCTGGACTACATCGTCACCAACCCGGATGACAGCCGTGGCAACGTCGCTAACGGCACGCTGTCCCGTTCGGCCAAAAGCCGCAATTCGACCTCCAGCGGCTTCGTCAACCAGACTGACCTGAGCGCCAAGTTCGACACCGGCTTCATCAATCACAGCCTGGTAACCGGTGTCGAGTTCTCGTATCAGGACACCCACAACCGCAATTACAACGTGCTCAACGCAGCGGGCGGCGCCATCCCGACGATTTGTTCGCCAGCGCTGCTGCGCTCCGGCGACTGCACCAGCCTGTATAACCCGACGCCGAAAGACGCGTGGAACGGCACCATCACCGACAGCCTGGCGTACACCGATACCGACACCAAAACCAGCGCTGCCTATGTGTTCGATACCCTGAAGTTCAACGAGAAATGGTCGCTGAACCTCGGCCTGCGTTATGACGACTACGACATCAAATCCAGCGGCTTCGCCAATGCTGGCCGTGGCACAGTTGCCGGTAACTTCAAACGCGAGAACACCAGCCAGCTGTGGAACTATCAAGTGGGTCTGGTCTTCAAGCCGCTGCCTAACGGCACCGTTTATGCGGCCTGGTCGACTTCCAGCAACCCGTCCGGCGAGACCAGCGGTAACGGCGGCCTGGAAATTTCTGCGGCCAACAACGATCTTGAGCCGGAAAAGAACCGTAACTACGAGTTGGGCACCAAGTGGGACTTCTTCGGCGATGACCTGTCGCTGACCGCTGCCTTGTTCCGCACCGAAAAAACCAACGCGCGCATCACTGACCCGGACAACACCACGTTCCAGGTGCTGGACGGCGAGCAGCGTGTCGACGGCTTCGAGTTCACCTACACCGGCAAGATCACCAGCAAGTGGAAGGTTTACGGCGGCTACACCTACATGGAAAGCGAGCTGGTCAAGACCACGCTGGCAGCGGACAAAGGCAATCACATGCCGAGCACGCCGCGTAACAGCTTCAACCTCTGGTCGACCTACGAGCTGATTCCGAAGCTGACCATCGGCGGCGGCGCGACCTTTATTGATTCGCGTTTTGGCAACGAAGCCAACTCGGTCGAGGTGCCTTCCTACTGGCGTTACGACGCGATGGCCAGCTACGCCCTGACCAAGAACGTCGACCTGCAACTGAACGTGCAAAACCTGACTGACAAGCGTTATTACGATCAGGTGTTCACCACTCACTACGCGCACATGGCCGCTGGCCGTACCGCCCTGATGAGCGCCAACTTCCACTTCTGATTTGAAGTGTTACCCAGGCCCTGCTGACCGTTGTGGTTGGCGGGGCTTTTGGTTGTGTGGGTGGCATGATTCAAATAAATGAATACCGGTAGGAGGGGACTTGTCCCCGAAGGTAATTGCCCATGCGGCGAGAGAATCCGGACATTAAGCGTCGCCTGAGCTGACGCCTTCGGGGACAAGTCCCCTCCTGCCGGATCTCTATTTGCTGCGCGGTCGGGGCTTTGGTAGCACACAGCAAATGAGAACGTCTTCCGTTTGGCGCATACTGCGCGGCGCGACGGTTGAATGAGAACGAGGTAGCACGGGTGTTGAAGAAAGTCCTGTTTCAAGTCCACTGGTTCTTCGGAATCACGGCCGGTCTGGTGCTGGCCCTGATGGGAATCACCGGGGCGATCTATTCCTTCGAGGATGAAATCCTTGAGTGGACCAACCCGGATGCCTTGTATGTCGAACAGCGCGGCGAGCAGTTGCCGCCGGTGGAACTGGTGCGCAAGCTCGAATCCACCACTGGGCTGATCGTCGCGATCCTGCGGGTTGAAACCGTCGGCAATAAAGCCGCGCAAGTGTATTTCACCCCGGCGCCGGGCGAGCGGCGCGGGCCGATGCGCAATTTCGATCCGTATACCGGCGACCTCATGCCGGACGCTACTGGCGCGGGCTTCTTCGATTTCGTCCTCAAGCTGCACCGCTTTCTCGCGCTGGGCGAATACGGCAAGCAAGTCACTGCCGCCTGCACGCTGATTCTGGTGTTCTTCTGCCTGTCCGGCCTGTACCTGCGCTGGCCGCGCAAAGCCCTGAACTGGCGGGTCTGGCTGACCCTGGACTGGGCGAAGAAAGGCCGCAGTTTCAACTGGGACTTGCACTCCGTGTTCGGCACTTGGTGCCTGGTGTTTTACCTGTTGTTCGCGATTACCGGCCTGACCTGGTCTTACGACTGGGTCAAGGATGGCATGACCCGTTTGCTCGGTGACGCGCCTGCGGGCGAGCAGCGCAAAGGTGGCGGCGGCGGTGGTCGTCCCGGTGGCAAAGGCGCGCCGCAAGGCCCATTGCCAACCGTCGATTATGTCGCGGTGTGGAACAGCATCAAATCCACTGCCGGTCCAGACCTGGCGGGTTACAACATTCGGCTGCCCAACGTCGCGGGCCAACAGGCGACGATTTTCTATCTGCTCAAGGACTCGCCGCACCCGCGCGCGCTGAACACCATCACCCTTGATCCGGCCACCGGCAAGGTCAGTGAAGTTTCCCGTTACGCGGAAAAAAGCCTCGGCGGCCAATTGTTGATCAGCAATTACGCGCTGCACGTGGGCAGTTACTTCGGCATCGTCGGGCGGATCATCATGACCGCTGCAGCGCTGATGATGCCGCTGTTCTTTATTACCGGCTGGTTGCTGTATCTGGATCGCCGGCGCAAAAAGAAAGAAGTGCGCAATGCGCGTGGTGCCGTGTCAGTCGCTCCGCCCGCCACTGACACCCCTGCGTGGTTGATCGGCTTTGCCAGCCAGAGCGGTTTTGCCGAACAGCTGGCCTGGCAGACCGCCGGGCAATTGCAGGCCGCAGGCATGCCGGTCAAGGTCCAGCGCCAGGCTGACGTGACCGAGCGGGATTTGAGTCAGAGCCAGAACGCGTTGTTTGTAGTCAGCACGTTCGGCGATGGCGAAGCACCGGACAGCGCCCGGGGTTTCGAGCGCAAGTTGCTGGGCAGTCAGTTGGCGCTGGGCAATCTGAATTACGCAGTGCTTGGCCTGGGCGATCGGCAATATCAGCACTTCTGTGCATTTGCTCGCCGCTTGCACGACTGGCTTGCCGAGCGCGGCGGCAATACGCTGTTTGCCTCCGTTGAAGTGGACAGCGCCGATCCCGCCGCCCTGCAGCACTGGCAGCAACAGCTGGGGCATTTGACCGGCAGCACGCCGTCGATGTTGTGGCAGGCACCGAGTTATGACAACTGGACACTCTGCCAGCGCGAGCATCTGAACCCTGGCAGCAGTGGGTCGAAAGTGTTCTTGCTGGGCCTGACTCCGCCGCCTTCCATGCGCTGGGAAGCGGGGGATCTGGTGGAGATCCTGCCGCGCAATAGCCAGGCGGCGATCCAGCAGTTTCTCGGCGGTTTGGGTATCGCGGGCGACACTTCAGTCAAGGTCGGCGGGCTGAATGAAAGCATCGAGATTGCCCTGGCCAGCCGCCAGTTGCCGCAACATCGCGCGCACTTGGTCGGGCTGCACGCTCAGGCGTTGATCGATGCCTTGGTGCCGCTGGCCATGCGCGAGTATTCCATTGCGTCGATTGCGCAGGATGGCGTGCTGGAACTGATCGTGCGTCAGGAGCTGCATCCCGATGGCAGCCTTGGTTTGGGTTCCGGCTGGCTGACTGAACATGTCGCGCTGGGTGAAGCAGTGAGTCTGCGGGTGCGGCGCAACAGCAGCTTCCATCTGCCGGACGATCCGCGCCCTGTCATTCTGCTGGGTAACGGCACCGGGCTGGCAGGGCTGCGCAGCTTGCTCAAAGGGCGAATTGCCCAAGGGCAGACGCGCAACTGGCTGCTGTTTGGCGAGCGCAATGCGGCCCATGACTTCCATTGCGGGGATCAATTGCAGGCCTGGCTGGCATCTGGCGAGCTGACGCGCCTGGACCTGGCGTTCTCCCGGGATCAGGCCGAGAAAGTCTATGTGCAGGATCGTTTGCTGGAGGCGGCGGATGAGTTGCGTCTATGGCTGGCGGACGGTGCGGCGATTTATATCTGCGGCAGCCTGGAAGGCATGGCAGCGGGCGTCGATGCGGCGCTGATCGAAATTCTCGGCGCGCAGGCGGTGGGGGAATTGATTGAGCAGGGGCGTTACAGAAGGGATGTTTACTGACAGAAAAATCCGTAGGAGCGGCTTTAGCCGCGAGAAAGCTCTCCCGGCTAAAGCCGGTCCTACGGGCTAGCGTGTTACGCCGCTACAAACTGCTCGGCGTAATGGCAGGCAACCTGGCGGTTGTCTACCAGGCGCAAGGCCGGTTCGTCGGTGGCGCACAGCTCGGTCGCATACGGGCAGCGCTTGTGGAAGGCGCAGCCGGTGGGCGGGTTGAGCGGGTTGGGCAGCTCGCCGATGATCTTGATCTTGGGTTTGAGCGGATCAGGATGAATCGTCGGAGTCGCCGACAGCAGCGCCTGGGTGTACGGGTGCAGCGGACGGTTGTAGATCTCTTCTTTGGGGCCCATTTCCGCAGGGCGGCCCAGATACATCACCAAAACCGTGTCGGCAACGTGACGCACCACTGACAGGTTGTGGGAGATGAACACGTAGGCCGTGTTGAATTCCTGCTGCAGATCCATGAACAGGTTCAGCACCTGCGCCTGAATCGACACGTCCAGCGCGGAGGTCGGTTCGTCCGCGACCAATACTTTTGGCTGCAACATCATGGCCCGGGCCAGGGCAATCCGTTGACGCTGACCGCCGGAGAACATGTGCGGGTAGCGATGGTAGTGCTCAGGACGCAAGCCGACCTGGGCCATCATTGCCTGCACTTTGTCGCGACGCTCCTTGGCCGACAGCTTGGTGTTGATCAGCAACGGCTCGCCCAGCTGATCGCCGATCTTCTGCCGAGGATTCAACGACGCGTACGGGCTCTGGAAAACCATCTGCACGTCTTTGCGCAATTGCTTGCGTTGTTCTTTGGTCGCGCCGGTCACTTCGTTGCCGGCGATTTTCAGCGAGCCGGATGAAGGCTCTTCAATCAGCGTCAGGGCGCGGGCCAGGGTTGACTTGCCGCAGCCGGATTCACCGACCACCGCCAGCGTCTTGCCAGCTTCCAGCTCGAACGAAACCCCGTTGAGGGCGCGTACCAGCGCGTGACCCTTGAACAGGCCGCGGGACACTTCGTAGTGACGGGTAAGGTCACGGGCGGTTAAGACGACGCTCATTACGCCACCTCCTGATTCAAGGGATAGAAGCAACGGGCCAGGCTATGGGCTTTCGGGTCCAGGCCAGGGCGTTGGGTCCGGCAGTTGTCCTGCACGTACGGGCAACGCGGCGACAGCAGGCAGCCTTGCGGACGGTCGTAACGGCCGGGAACCATGCCCGGCAAGGTCGCCAGACGTTCAGCGCCCATGCTGTGTTCCGGAATCGCCGCCAGCAATGCTTCGCTGTACGGATGCGCCGGTACGTCGAACAAACCGGGAACGTTGCCGACTTCCACCGCTTGACCGGCGTACATCACGCAGACGCGCTGGGCGGTTTCGGCGACGACTGCCAGGTCGTGGGTAATCAGCACCAAAGCCATGTCCTGCTCTTTTTGCAGGCTCAGCAGCAGGTCCATGATCTGCGCCTGAATTGTCACGTCCAGCGCCGTGGTCGGTTCGTCAGCGATCAGCAGTTTCGGCTCGCCGGCAATTGCCATGGCAATCGCCACGCGCTGGCTCATGCCGCCGGACAGTTGGTGCGGGTAGGCATTGAGGCGCGCGGCGGCGCCGGGGATTTCGACCTTTTCCAGCAGCTCAAGGGCACGCTGGCGTGCCGCCTTGCCGGACATGTTCAAGTGTTGACGCAGAACTTCTTCGATCTGGAAACCCACGGTATAGCTGGGGTTCAGAGCGGTCATCGGGTCCTGGAACACCATCGCCATGTCTTTGCCGATGATTTTGCGACGCTGGCGTGAATTGAGCTGCAGCAGCTCTTTGCCGTCGAAGTTCAGGGAATCGGCAGTGACCACGCCGGGGTGATCGATCAGCCCCATCAGCGCCATCATGGTCACGGATTTACCCGAACCCGATTCGCCAACAATGGCCAGGACTTCGCCTTTCTCGACGCTGATGGACAGGCCGTCGACAACCGGCACCGCCGTCGCGTCGCCGAAGCGGACGTTGAGATTCTTGATTTCTAGAAGTGACATGCGAATCTCCTCAGGCGGCATTTTTGAGTTTCGGGTCCAGCGCATCGCGCAGCCCGTCGCCCATCAGGTTGATTGCCAGCACGCTGAGCAAAATGGTCAGGCCAGGCAGGCTTACCACCCACCAGGCGCGTTCGATGTAGTCCCGGGCCGAAGCGAGCATGGTGCCCCACTCAGGTGTCGGCGGTTGTACGCCCAGACCCAGGAAGCCCAGCGCGGCGGCATCGAGAATCGCCGAGGAGAAACTCAGGGTCGCCTGCACGATCAGCGGTGCCATGCAGTTGGGCAGCACGGTGATGAACATCAGGCGTGGCAAGGTTGCGCCGGCTAGACGTGCAGCGGTCACGTAGTCGCGATTCAGCTCGCCCATCACCGCCGCGCGGGTCAGACGAACATAAGAAGGCAGCGACACGATGGCGATAGCGATCACGGTGTTGATCAGGCCAGGGCCGAGGATCGCGACGATGGCCACAGCCAGCAGCAGCGAGGGCAGGGCGAGCATGATGTCCATCAGGCGCATGATCGACGGGCCGAGGATGCGCGGGAAGAAACCCGCCAGCAGGCCCATGAAAATGCCCGGAATCAACGACATCACAACCGATGACAGGCCGATCAGCAGCGACAGGCGCGAACCCTGGATCAGACGCGAAAGCAGATCGCGACCCAGTTCGTCGGTGCCCAGCAGGAATTGCCATTGGCCGCCTTCAAGCCAGACCGGCGGGGTCAGCAGGAAGTCGCGGTATTGCTCGCTTGGATCATGGGGCGCGACCCACGGCGCGAACAGCGCGCAGAACACAATCAGGATCATGAACATCAGGCCGGCAACGGCGCCTTTGTTCTTGGCGAACGCTTGCCAGAATTCTTTGTACGGCGAGGGGTAGAGCAGGCTTTGATCGACTGCTACCGCTGGAGTAGTGGTGGTCATAGGAATGATCTCAGCGCTGATGACGAATGCGTGGGTTGGCAAAGCCGTAGAGGATGTCCACCACGAAGTTGACCAGGATCACCAGGCAGGCGATCAACAGGATGCCGTTCTGCACGACAGGATAGTCCCGCGCGCCGATGGCTTCGATCAGCCACTTGCCGATACCCGGCCAGGAGAAGATCGTTTCGGTCAGCACCGCACCGGCCAGCAACGTGCCGACTTGCAGGCCAAACACGGTCAGCACCGGAATCAGCGCATTACGCAGGCCGTGCACGAATACCACGCGCGCCGGCGACAGGCCTTTGGCCCGGGCGGTACGCACATAGTCTTCACGCAGCACTTCAAGCATCGAGGAACGGGTCATCCGGGCAATAACGGCCAGCGGAATGGTCCCCAGCACGATGGCCGGCAGAATCAGGTGATGCAGGGCGTCGAGAAACGCGCCTTCTTCATCGCTGAGCAGGGTATCGATCAGCATGAAGCCGGTTCTTGGCGGGATGTCATACAAAAGGTCGATCCGCCCGGAAACCGGGGTCCAGCCCAAGGTGACCGAGAAGAACATGATCAGGATCAGGCCCCACCAGAAGATCGGCATCGAGTATCCCGCCAGGGAGATACCCATCACCCCATGGTCGAACAGGGACCCTCGTTTCAACGCCGCGATGACCCCGGCCAGCAAGCCGAGAATGCCCGCGAAGATCAGCGCCGCCAGCGACAGTTCCAGAGTGGCCGGGAACAGTGCGGTGAACTCGGTCCAGACGCTGGTCCGTGTACGCAACGATTCGCCGAGATCGCCTTGAGCGAGCTTGCCGACGTAATCGATGTATTGCGCATAAAGCGGCTTGTTGAGGCCAAGACGTTCCATGGCTTGGGCGTGCATTTCCGGATCGACCCGGCGTTCACCCATCATGACTTCGACCGGGTCGCCAGGAATCAGGCGAATCAGGGCGAACGTCAGCAAGGTGATGCCGAAGAAGGTGGGTATCAGCAACCCCACTCGGCGGGCAATAAAACTAAACATCTTCTCGTGTACCTCATCGGCCGGTTAGGCGTGTTCCGGCGGGTCTCGGGTTATGAGCCCGCCGGATTATTCTTCTACTTCACCCTGGTAGTGGCGAAGTTGTTATTGGTCAGCGGGCTGATTTGGTAGCCTTCGACGTTCTTGCGCATTGCGGTAAACAGTTTCGGATACGCCAGGCTTATCCATGGCATGTCCTTGCGAACGATTTGCTGCGCTTGCTCGTACAAGGCGGCGCGTTCGGCCGGATCGGTCTTCTCCCGAGCCCTGGAAATCGCTTCCTCAAACGCCTTGTTACACCAGCGCGCGTAATTTTCACCATTACTGGCCGCAGCGCAACTCAGGTTTGGCGTCAGGAAGTTATCCGGGTCGCCGTTGTCGCCGGCCCAGCCTGCAAACACCATGTCATGTTCGCCACCTTTGGCGCGTTTGAGCATTTCGCCCCATTCCAGCACCCGCAGATTGAGCTTGATCCCGACCTTGGCCAGGTCCGCCTGCATCATTTGCGCGCCCAGGGCCGGGTTCGGGTTGGTCACCGCACCGCCATTGCGCAGGAACAGGCTGAATTCGTAGCCATCCGGTACGCCTGCTTCCTTGAGCAATGCCCGTGCCTTCTGCGGATCGAACGGCGGGTTCTGGATATCGGTGGCATAACCCAACAGTGTAGGCGGGTAAGGGTTTACGCCTTCGGTTGCCTTGCCTTCGCCGAACAACGCCCGGATATACGCCTTTTTATCGAAGGCCAGGTTGATCGCTTCACGCACACGCACATCGCTGAGGTACTTATGTGTGGTGTTGATCGCGATGTAACTGGTCATCATGGCTTCCATCTCGTCGATCTTGAGATTGGGGTCAGCCTTGATGCTGGCGATGTCGTCCGGCTTTGGATAAAGCGCGACCTGGCATTCGTTCGCCTTGAGCTTTTGCAGACGGACATTGCTGTCCAGCGTAATGGCGAAAATCAGCGCTTCGCTGGGCACCACACCCTTCCAGTAATCAGGGTTGGCTTTATATCGGACTTGGGCGTCCTTGGCATAGCGGGTCAGGATGAACGGCCCGGTGCCGATGGGTTTGCTGTTCAGTTCGCCGGTCTTGCCAGCCTTGAGCAGCTGGTCGGCGTACTCGGCCGAATAGATCGAGGTGAACGGCATCGCCAGATCGCGCAGGAACGGCGATTCGGGACGCGTCAGGGTGAACTTGACGGTGTAGTCGTCGAGCTTTTCGATGTTCTTCAGCAGGTCATTGAAGCCCATGCTTTCAAAATACGGGAAACCGGTGAGGGACTTCGCATGCCAGGGATGCTTGGGGTCCAGCTGGCGCTGAAAGCTCCACAGCACATCGTCGGCGTTCATTTCCCGCGTCGGCTTGAAGTAATCGGTGGTCTGGAACTTGACGCCCTTGCGCAGGTGGAAGGTGTACGTCAGGCCGTCTTCACTGATGTCCCAGCTTTGCGCCAGATTCGGTTCGGTGTCCGTGGTGCCGGGCTTGAACGCGACCAGCTTGTCGAAGAGGGTTTCTGCCGTGGCATCGGCGGTAACCGCTGTCGTGTACTGAACGATATCAAAGCCTTCGGGGCTGGCTTCGGTGCAGACCACCAGCGGTTTTGCCGAGACGCCGACCGCGACGCTGAACAAGGCCAGGGCAATCGAGTTGCGTAGTGATAACAGTTTCAATAGGAACCCTCCATTAAGGTGACGCCTGTGAGCCGGACGTGCGCGTGGCGCTCGCCCGGCCTTGTCGATGTCGCTTACAGGATGTTGAACGGAATGGTGGTGACCAGACGGAACTCGTTCAGGCTGCCATCAGCCTGGAATTCGCTGGCGCGGTGCGTGGTGTAGGTCGCACGTACAGCGGTGGCCTTGAGCGGGCCGTCTTGTACCGTATAAGAAGTGCCGACGCCATATTCGTAATGAGATTCGCCGTCCATGCTCTTCACGTCATAGGCAGTACCTTTGTAATGCGTACCGTCGATGCCCCAGCCGCGCGCCTGGTAAACGTTGAACTTCAGGCCCGGCACGCCGTATTCGGCCATGTTCAGCACGTAGCCGATCTGCAGGGATTTCTCGTTCGGGCCGTTGAAGTCCGAGAGCAGGGAGTTGGCCAGGAAGATGGCGTTGGTTTCGTGGGCGTAGTCGAAGTATTCGTCGCCTTCGACTTCCTGATACGCGAGCGTCAGGCTGTGCGCCTGGTGGGTCGCGGTGAACGACAGGCTGTAGGTGTCGTTGTCGATAGGGCCGAGCTTGCGCTGGCCGGCATCCTTGGTCTTGTAGTAGTTCAGGTTGGTGCTCAGGCCCAGTACATCGGTGTCACCCAGTTCGTGGGTGAAGGCGAAGTAGTATTGGTGCCAGAAGTCTTCGACGTTCGAGGCGTAGAAGCTGGTGGTCAGGCTCTCGAACGGTTTGTAGTCAACGCCGGCCATGTCGATGCGATCGGCAAAGGCGGTGGTGCTGGCGTATTCGGAGCGGAACTTGGTCAGGCTCTGTTCGGTACGCGGCGAAACGCGGTCGAAGCTACCGGCCTGGAACGACAGGTTGTTGAACTCGTCGCTCTTGAGGGCGAAACCGTTGAAGCTCGATGGCAGCGCACGGTTGCCGATGTAGGCGATGACCGGCGTGTTCACCGACTGGCGCCCGCCGGTCAGGGTGGTGTTGGAGATCCGCGCCTTGACGTTGGCCAGGCCCATTTTGCTCCACTGACCCACGGCGTCGCCGTCGTTTTCGGTCAGCGTACGGTTCGAGCCGCCGGCCATGTCCTTGCGGTCACGGTCCAGGGCGATGGCGTTGTACAGCGCCATTTCGGTGCTGAAACCCACGGTGCCCTGAGTGAAGCCCGAGGTGTAGTCAACGATGGTGCCTTGCACCCAGTTGATCCGGCGCGAGGTTGGCGTCGGGGTGTCGCCGCCCTTGCGGTACGAGAAGCTGGTGTCGCGACGGGCCAGCTCGTTGGCGTACCAGTTGCGCGTTGTGCCGGTCAGGTGCTGGTCTTCGAAGAAACCATTGGCTTCTCCCTGTGCGCTTTTCGAGCTGAGCTCGGTGGGCACGAATGCCTGGCTGGTTGGCTCTGCCTGGACCATTGCGCTCAAGGTGGCGATGGACAAGGCGAATGCAGCGGTGTTGACTTTCTTCACGGTGACGCTCCCTTACTGCTCTTATTAACGCCAGTTTTTTTGGTCTGGCTTGACGGCGCCGGACTTGTGGCCCGGCTTTGTTTTTTAGCTAAAACCTGAATCGCTGGAACAGCGGAGCGCGCCGCCTGCGTAAAGGCAGCGAGCTCCAGATCGATCAAAACGGTTATTCGGCGATGCTGACGCCGGAGAAGTTGTTGCGGCCGAACGGACTGACGCGGAAACCCTGAACTTCAGCGCGTAATGGCTGATTGACCGTTGAGTGCGCAATCGGCGTGATCGGCACTTGTTGTTTCAGGTACTGCTGGGCCTGTTTGTACAGGTCGATGCGCTGGGTTTTGTCGGCGGTGGCAACAGCGGCCTTGACCAGGGCGTCGTATTTCTCGTCGCACCACATCGAGTAGTTGTTGCCGCCAATCGAAGCACAGCTGTACAGCGTGCCGAGCCAGTTATCCGGGTCACCGTTGTCGCCGGTCCAGCCAATCAGCGAGATATCGTGCTCGCCGTTCTTGGTGCGCTTGAGGTATTCGCCCCATTCATAGCTGACGATCTTGACCTTGATGCCGACCTTGGCCCAATCGGCCTGGAGCATTTCAGCCATCAGCTTGGCGTTCGGGTTGTACGGACGCTGTACCGGCATGGCCCACAGGGTCAGCTCGGTGCCTTCCTTGACGCCCGCGGCACGCAGCAGCTCCTTGGCTTTTTCCGGGTTGTAGCCCGCGTCCTTGATGGTGTCGTCGTAAGACCATTGGGTCGGCGGCATGGCGCCCACGGCCAGCTGGCCCGCGCCCTGGTAAACGGCGTTGATGATGGCCTGTTTGTTCACGGCCATATCCAGCGCCTGACGCACTTCCAGCTTGCCCAAAGGCTCATGGCGCACGTTGTAGGAGATATAACCGAGGTTGAAGCCGGCTTGTTCGATGACCTTCAGTTGCTTGTCTTCCTTGAGCGCCGCAACGTCGGCCGGACGCGGATTGAGCGTCACCTGGCATTCATTTTTCTTGAGCTTTTGCAGGCGCACCGAAGCGTCGGTGTTGATCGCGAATATCAGCTGGTCGATCTTGACCCGGCTCGGATCCCAGAACTCTTTGTTGCCTTTGTAGCGGATCTGCGAATCTTTCTGATAGCGCTGAAATACGAACGGACCCGTACCGATCGGCTGCTGATTGATATCGCGCATATTGCCGGCGGCGAGCAGTTGATCGGCGTATTCGGCAGACAGTATCGAGGCGAAGTTCATCGCCACGTTCTGGATGAAGGCGGCGTCCACCTTGTTGAGCGTGAAGACCACGGTCAGTGGGTCGGTCTTTTCGACGGACTTGATGTTCTTGTTCAGGCCCATGCTGCTGAAGTACGGAAATTCGGTCGGGTAAGCAACGCGAAATGGATGATCCGGCTTGAGCATGCGGTTGAAAGTGAACAGCACGTCGTCCGCATTGAAATCGCGGCTCGGTTTGAACGTGGCATTGCTATGGAATTTCACCCCTTCGCGCAGATGAAAGGTGTAGACCAGACCGTCTGGCGAGACGTCCCACTGGGTCGCCAGCGCCGGAACCACGCCGGTGCCGCCTTGTTCGAATTCGGTAAGCCGGTTGTAGATCGGCTCGGCTGCATCGTTGTCGGTGCCCGAGGTGTATTGGGCAATGTCAAAACCGGCGGGGCTGCCTTCAGAGCAGAACACCAGGCTGCTGGCGGCCTGGGCGAACGGCGCGCTGGCCAGGCCAAGCCCGAACACTGACGCCATGACGATATTTTTATTCATGATGCTCCTTATCCTTTCAACGAGTGAGCAACGAACGCGGGACGAACTGAAATCGTCCATCGTTAATCGCTGACAAAAGGAAAACTCCAATCCGGAAATCTTCCTGATTGTTTTTATAGGGGTGATGGCAATTACTGCCGGCGTCGAAGGTATGTCGGTCAGCCAATACAGTAAATGGAAATTATGCAGACGCAGTTCGTAGGAATAAGTCGTCTATAAAGTAGGAAATTTCCATATTGGAACAAATTGCCACTTGTCGAATACTTTAAGCTTGCGGATAACAAACGTAATTGCGCCACAGTAGTGGCGCAATTACATCATTGTTACTTGCCGCTAACGCTGACGCCGTAGAAGGAGTTCAGACCAAACGGGCTGATCTTGAAGTCCTGAACGGAGGTACGCATTGGCTGGTAAACCGTCGAGTGCGCGATAGGCGTCATCGGTACGGCTTCCTTGAGGAGGTGTTGCGCCTGTTTGTACAGTTCGGTGCGCTTGGCCTGGTCAGGTGTTTCCTTGGCCTGGTGGATCAAGGTATCGAACGGCTTGTCACACCATTTGGCAAAGTTGTTGCCATTGACGGCGTCGCAGCCAAACAGGGTGCCGAGCCAGTTGTCCGGGTCACCGTTGTCGCCGCTCCAGCCAATCAGCATGGCGCCGTTTTCACCGGCCTTGGCGCGCTTGATGTACTCGCCCCACTCATAGCTGACGATCTTGGCGTTGATACCGATCTTCTTCCAGTCGGACTGGAGCATTTCGGCCATCAACTTGGCGTTCGGGTTGTAAGGACGCTGAACCGGCATCGCCCACAGGGTGATTTCGGTGCCTTCCTTGACGCCCGCCTGCTTGAGCAGTGCCTTGGCTTTTTCAACATCAAACGGAGCATCTTTGATGGTGGTGTCGTACGACCATTGGGTCGGCGGCATGGCGTTGACGGCCAGTTGGCCCGCGCCCTGATACACGGCATCGATGATGCCTTGCTTGTTCACGGCCATGTCCAGCGCCTGGCGTACTTCCTTGATGGCCAGAGGGTTCGGCTTGTCGTCACCCTTGATCTTGTCCATCGTGTTGTAGGCGATGTAACCCAGGTTGAAGCCTGCCTGATCCGGCATCTTCAGGTCTTTGTCAGCGTTGAGCGGCGCAAGGTCGGCCGGACGTGGGTAAGCGGTGATCTGGCATTCGCCTTTCTTCAGCTTTTGCGCACGTACCGAAGCGTCGGTGGTGATAGCGAAGATCAGGTTGTCGATCTTAACGTCTTCAGGCTTCCAGTAATCCTTGTTGCCGGTGTAGCGGATATTGGAGTCTTTCTGGTAGCTCTTGAAGACGAACGGGCCGGTGCCGACTGGCTTCTGGTTGATGTCCGCAGCCTTGCCTTCCTTGAGCAGTTGCGCGGCATATTCAGCGGACTGAATTGAGGCAAAGCTCATCGCCATGTTCTGGATGAACGCGGCATCAACGGTTTTCAGGACAAACTTGACCGTGTGGTCGTCGACTTTTTCGATCTTGGCGATGTTGGTGTCCATGGCCATGTCGGTGAAGTACGGGAATTCGGTCGGGTACGCTTTGCGGAACGGCATATCCTTGTCGATCATGCGATTGAACGTGAACAGCACGTCATCGGCATTGAACTCGCGGGTAGGCTTGAAGTACGGCGTGGTGTGGAACTTGACGCCTTCACGCAAATGGAAGGTGTAGGTCAGCACGTCGGGCGAGATATCCCAGCTGGTTGCCAGACCTGGCACAACTGCGGTACCGCCACGTTCGAACTGGCTCAAACGGTTGAAAATGGTTTCTGCCGCTGCGTCGAAGTCAGTACCAGTGGTGTACTGGCCTGGGTCGAAACCGGCCGGGCTGCCTTCGGAGCAGAACACTAGGTTCGATGCTGCCTGGGCGAAAGGAGCTGCAGCGAGCAAACCTGCGCTGAGTAGAAACGGAATGACCGCTTGTTTGAGCATGGTGGCCTCAGTTGTTGTCATTTTTTAAGAGAGGATCTGACCTTGTGGGCTAGACCTTGCGGATAGTTATGCAGGGGCCATACCCAAAGCAAGATCCTGACGTCAAAGAAGACACAATGTGTGGCACGAGCGTACACGAATGTCGCATAAGTATAATTATTAGCGCATTTGATCGTTTGCGCGTCGCATTCAGGAAAGTTTTACGCACCAACTGCGCGCAACCGAACGTGGTGAATGCACCCGGTTGGCGCGCGAGTGTTACCAATATTTTGCATTGGTCCGCTTTATTGGCTCAGGCTAACCCCATAAAAAGGCGTCAGGCCAAACGGGCTCAATTTGAAGTCCTGAACTTCCTTGCGCATCGGCTGGAAGACCTTGGAATTGGCAATCGGCGTGATCGGCACCTGGGCCTTGAGAATGTGCTGGGCCTGTTGGTAAAGCTTGATCCGCTCGTCGCGGTTGGTGGTCAGCTTGGCCTGTTGCACGAGCTTGTCGTAGGCCGGATCACACCATTTGGCGTAGTTGCTGCCCTTGACCGCTGCGCAGCTGTACAAGACGCCAAGCCAGTTGTCCGGGTCGCCATTGTCACCGGTCCAGCCATAGATCATCACGTCGTGCTCGCCAGCCTTGGCGCGCTTGATGTACTCGCCCCATTCATAGCTGACGATGTTGGCCTTGATGCCGATCTTCGACCAGTCGGCCTGAATCATCTGCGCCGACATGCGTGCATTGGGATTCGACGCGCGCTGGACGGTCATGGCCCACAGGTTGATCTGGGTGCCTGGCGCGATGCCGGCTTCCTTGAGCAGCTGTTTGGCCTTGGTCGGGTCGTATGGCGCGTCTTTCACGCTTGGGTCATAGCTCCACTGGCCCGGTGGAATGGCGTTCTCGGCCAACTGGCCGGCACTCTGGTAAACCGCCTTGATGATTGCGGGCTTGTCGATGGCCATGTCCAGCGCCTGACGCACCTTGAGTTGATCCAGGGGCGGGTGGGTCACGTTGTAAGCCAGGAAACCCAGGTTGAAACCGGGCTGGCTCAGCACCTTCAGATTCGGATCTTTCTGCATCAGCTCGATGTCTTGCGGACGCGGGTAACCGCTGACCTGGCATTCGCCGGCCTTGAGCTTTTGCAGCCGTACGGCGGCGTCGCTGTTGATCGAGAAAATCAGGTGATCGAGTTTGACGTCCTCAGGTTTCCAGTACGACGTGTTGGCGTCGTAGCGAATCTGCGTGTCCTTCTGATAACGCTTGAACACAAACGGGCCGGTGCCGATGGGCTTTTGATTGATCTCTTCGGCTTTGCCCTGCTTGAGCAATTGGTCGGCGTATTCGGCGGACTGAATCGAGGCGAAGCTCATCGCCAGGTTCTGCACGAAAGCGGCGTCGATGTTGTTCAGCTTGAACGTGACGGTCTGGTCGTCGACCTTTTCCACGCTCTTGATGGTTTTGTTCATGTCCATGTCGGTGAAATAGGGCGACTCGGACGGATACGCCTTACGAAACGGCTGGTTGGCATCCAGTAGCCGATTGAAGGTGAACAGCACATCGTCGGCGTTGAAATCCCGACCTGGTTTGAAGTAATCGGTGGTGTGGAACTTCACGCCGGGCCGCAGGTGAAAGGTGTAGTTCAGGCCGTCGCTGGAAACATCCCAGCGGGTCGCGAGTCCGGGCTCGACTTCGGTGCCCCCACGCTTGAATTGAGTCAGGCGATTGAACACGGTTTCGGCGGACGCATCGAAATCCGTGCCGCTGGTGTACTGGCTCGGATCGAAGCCTGCGGGGCTGGCTTCAGAGCAATACACAAGGGTGCTGGCGGCTTGGGCGAGAGGCGCGCAAGCCAGCAGCGCGGTAGTCAGCAACAGCGGTTTGAATAACTTCGGTGTCATGGAGTCCTCGCGAAGTGCGGCAATAGCCGTGCCTGAATATCGACAAACGATAGACATCGGATAGTGCCGCACTGTCTGGGTTCCTACAAACTTCTTGCTGGGCTGCCAGCCAGCGGCGACTCGCGAAACGCTACTTGCCAGTGATCAGGTTCCACACGTCTTTGACCGATTTTATTTCGCTGAACTTGCTCAGGAAATTGCTGCTCTCGTTTTTGAATCGGTCCAGCGCTTTTTCCGCACTGTTCTGTAATTTTTTATGGACGTTATCCAGCTCGCTTTTGCGGGTTGCACGCATCACAAGACCGGGATTGTCTTTCGCCCATTCGCGCACCAGTGCGTCCTGCCAGTTACTGTCCATGGGGTGGGTAAAGTACTGCGCTGCTATTTGTGCCGGGTCCTGAACCCCGAACTTCTGTTCCCATTGCCCGAGCATGGCCTGCCCGACGCGAAGTACCGCAGTTTCTGCCAGCAGTGCCGCAAGCCGATGCAGGGGATGTTCGGCATGGTCCTTGGCGAGCTGCGAGTGAGACGGATCTGTCGAGCCACTGGTGTTGGGATCTTCGCCAAAGACGGTTTGCGCGTCGTCAACGCTGTTACCGAACAGCGTGGTCAGGCCTTGCATGGCGGTGCCGATAGCGTTGCCAACGATTCTGCCCGGCGCGCCAATGACATTGAATATTTCTTCCACCTTGCTGGCAAACGGCAGATCGGCCCATTTATCGCGAGCGCTCAGGAATGTCTCGTGGGCGTCATTCCATTTCGGGTCCGGGTGTTCACCGAGCAGGATCTGGATGATCTGGTCACGCTCATAACGTACGCCGGGCCTGGTGGCTTCAAACGGTTTGTCGTCGGTGGAGAACAGGATCCTGCCCAGCGGCGCCGCCAGACTGGCGATGATGTCGGTACCGCCGAAAGTGCCGGTCACCAAAGGCAAGCCATGCTTGCAGTCGGCCTTGGAGGTCCATGGCAGCACGTCGTCATGGCCCACCTTTTTCAGGCTGAGCTCGACGAAATTGGAATGGGCGAAAAAGTCTTCCAGCACATGCAGTGCAGAGCCCAATGTCCGCAGGCCGTCGGCGGATTGCGGGCCAGCCTGACGCGCCAGGTTGAGCTGGGCGGTCATGAAGCCCAGACCCTGCTGCAAATACCGCTTCATTGACGTTTCAGGGTCGACTTGCAGCGACGCGTCATCAGGTGCGACCCCGTCTTCGAAATCGGTGTCGATGCTTTTCGGGTCGCTACGTTTGTCGTTGGCGGGTTTGGGGTTGTCCAGGTGTTCGCTTGGGCGATAGACGCCGAGGCGCTCGGGAGTCACCTTGAAATTTTCCCGATCGTTTTGCATCAGGTCGGTAAATTCCCGCACCGCCAGCACATCGACGATTTGGGTCAAGGCTTCCCGAGACAGCACGTCCGGGAAGTTTTTCGGCATGTCGACTGCGCGGACAAGTTTGGGGTCGAGCAGCTGCGAATAATCCCTGAGCCAATTGCCGTAATAGATGGCGCGCATCTGATACGGGGTGAAACCTGCGCTGGCGAGGACCGCCTCGATTGAGCCGTGGGTGGCTTTATGTTCGTCGCCTTTGCCGGCTTCGAATCGGAACGCGACCGGACGCGGCTCAATAATGGTCTCGTCATCGAGAAATGATTCAGCTGTATTTTTTGAAGGATTCATCCGTGATTCCTCTTTAGTAGATGCACGTGAGTGCATGCAGTAAACGCAAGCGTGCAGCCGCCGTCGACGGCTAGCGACGTGCGCGTAAAAATGAATTGGGTGTAACGGGGTGTGAGTTTACGGACTGGGAAAAACGGCGGAATCAGCCAGTTCACCAGGGGTTGTAGGCAGAAGGCACACAGGTGTAGCGAGGTGTCGGCGGGACTTGGAGGAAATGGCGGCAACCATGATTTGCTTGCCGCCAGGGTCAATCAGGGAATGGCGACTTCAATCACGCCGTCGGCGGTGACGGTGACCTGGCTGGTGCCGGCTTCGACATCCGGAGTGGGTGCTGCGTCAGAGCGTTCGGCTTTCATCATCATGACCGGTGCGCGCAGATACGGCTGTGGGTAGCCCGACGTATTGAAGTTCAGGTTGATCACTTTGTAGCCAGTGCCGCCCAACGCTTCGGTCAACAGCTGCGCCCGGGCGCGGAATGCTGTTACGGCACTTTTGAGCAGGGCGTCTTCGCTGGTCTTGCGGGTGGGTTTGGCGATGGAGAAGTCCATGCCGCCCATTTTCATGTCGCCGAGCATTTCCCCGGTGAGCTTGGACAGCGCCGCGAAATCCGCGCTTTCCAGACGCAGCTCAGCGCGTTCACGCCAGCCGGTGATCTTCTGGCCCTTGTCGTCATAGACCGGATAGCTGCTGCGATTGCCCTGGCGGATCGTCACGCCGTTAACCTGTCGCGCCTGCGCGAGCGCCTTGTTCAGGGTTTCGGTGATTTCAGCAGCGAGTTTGGCCGGGTCGGTGTTCTGCGCCTCGCTGTAGAGCGTGACGTTCATCAAGTCACGAGCGACTTCCTGGTCGACTTCGGCGCGCACGGAAATCTGGTTGTAATGAACGTCTTCAGCCATGGCTGAAACGCTGGAAAGGGCGGCAGCACCCAAGGCGAGCAGGGTGGCGGCAGGACGAAGGCTGAACATGGAAACTTCCTTTTATAGACGTGTGGTCGAGCTGAGACGCAAAGCTATCAGACTGTGAAAGCGGGGGCAGGTTCCTCGCGCGAACTAAGGGTGCCAGCGCTGACTTCATGCCGTAGGACCGGCTTTAGCCGGGAGGAGGCCGGTACATCGCCGCAGTGGCATCGTCAGACCTTGCGCCCTCCCGGCTGAAGCCGGTCCTGCGGAACTTGGGTGCTGGCCTATATCGCAATGTAAGTGACACCGCGAGGCAACTTGTTGGCGAGGCATTCGTCCGGCATGCACTGAAATAGTGTCTTGCGAGCAAGTTCGCTCTTAAGCGCAAAGCTTCATGAAACATGCCTCACTTTTCGCAGTTTTCACCTGTGGCTGGTTATACTCGCACCGATTCGCCTGGAGCACTCATCAGGAGAGCTCATGCTCGCCCCCGTTCAATTGCTGTCCGCTACTCGCCAGAACCTCTGGCGCCTGACGCTTATCCGTATGCTGGTGCTGGCCGCGCAGGCTGGATCAGTGGGTATTGCCTACCTGTTTCACTTGTTGCCGCTGCCCTGGATGCAGCTGGCGATTACCCTCGGCTTTTCCATGGTCTGGTGTGTCCTGACCGCCGTTCGGCTGCGCACGTCGTTGCCGGTCACCGAACTGGAATATGCCGTGCAGCTGGCCTTCGACCTGCTGATCCATAGCGCGCTGCTGTACTACTCCGGCGGCTCGACCAACCCGTTTGTTTCTTATTATCTGGTGCCGCTGACCATCGCTGCCGTAACGCTGCCATGGCGTTTTTCGCTGATTCTTTCCGGCATCGCACTGGCCGCCTACACCTTGCTGCTGGTGCAGTTCTATCCGTTGGACACCTTGCCCATCGCCCGGGAAAACCTGCAGGTTTACGGCATGTGGCTGAGTTTCGCCCTGGCGGCGGCGGTGATTACCTTCTTCGCGGCGAAAATGGCCGAAGAACTGCGCCGCCAGGAGCAACTGCGTGCCGAGCGCCGCGAGGAGGGTCTGCGCGATCAGCAATTGCTTGCCGTGGCGACCCAGGCAGCTGGCGCGGCGCATGAGTTGGGCACGCCGTTGTCAACCATGAGCGTGTTGCTTAAAGAGATGCGTCAGGATCATCACGATCCGGCCTTGCAGGACGATCTTGCGGTGCTGCAGGAACAGGTCAAGCAGTGCAAGCTGACCTTGCAGCAACTGGTTCGCGCTTCGGAGAACAATCGGCGGCTGGCGGTGGAAAAACAAGCGGTGACGCATTGGCTGAATGAAGCCCTCAATCGCTGGCACCTGATGCGCCCGGAAGCCAGTTATCGTTTTCTGTTGCTGGGCACCGATACAGCGCCCATGCTTGCGCCGCCGCCGGACTTGACCCAAGCGTTGCTTAACCTGCTGAACAACGCCGCCGATGCCTGCCCGGAAGGGCTGGAGGTCAGTCTGGGCTGGGACGCGGAAGAAATCTGCATCAGTATTCGCGACCACGGCGCCGGGGTGCCGCTGGCCATTGCCGAACAAATCGGCAAACCTTTCTTTACCACCAAGGGCAAAGGCTTCGGCCTGGGCCTTTTCCTGAGCAAAGCCAGCGTGACCCGCGCGGGCGGCTCGGTAAAACTCTACAGTCATGAAGAAGGCGGTACGCTCACTGAGCTGCGTCTGCCCCGTGATGCCCGAGGAGACTTAAATGAGTGACGAAATCCAGGTTGAAGGCGAAGAGCTGCCGCATCTGTTGCTGGTTGACGATGATGCGACCTTTACCCGAGTAATGGCGCGCGCCATGAGCCGTCGCGGTTTTCGCGTGAGCACCGCAGGTTCCGCCGAAGAAGGCCTGGCCCTGGCGCAGGCGGATATTCCCGAGTTTGCCGCGCTGGACCTGAAGATGGATGGCGATTCCGGCCTGGTCTTGCTGCCCAAGCTGCTGGAGCTGGACCCGGACATGCGCGTGGTGATCCTCACCGGTTATTCGAGCATTGCCACCGCTGTCGAGGCGATCAAGCGCGGCGCGTGCAATTACCTGTGCAAGCCAGCTGATGCCGACGATGTGCTGGCCTCGCTGCTCTCCCAGCATTCCGATCTGGATACCCTGGTGCCGGAAAACCCGATGTCGGTGGACCGCTTGCAGTGGGAACACATTCAGCGTGTGTTGACCGAGCATGAAGGCAATATTTCCGCCACAGCCCGAGCGCTGGGCATGCATCGCCGTACCTTGCAGCGCAAGTTGCAGAAGCGGCCGGTGCGTCGCTGAGTCAAAGCACAACCCCCTTCAAGGATGATCGTGTCGAGCGTTCAGGTTGATCCCGAACGCTGAACTTCAATCGAAGCCGAGACATCACCCATGAGTCGTAATGCCGAGTATTCAACGGTCAATGACAGCGTTGAAGGCGCTTTCTTTTCGCGAGTATGGAAACTCACCACCCCGTACTGGCGCAGTGAAGAAAAGGGCCTGGCCTGGATTCTACTGATAGCGGTCATTGCCCTTTCGCTGTTCAGCGTGGCCATTTCGGTGGTGATCAACAGCTGGTACCGCGACTTCTACAACGCGCTGGAAAAGAAAGACCTGGAAGCCTTCACCCAGCAGATTCTGTACTTTTGCGGAATCGCGGCGGTGGGTATTCTGGGCGCGGTTTACCGGCTGTATCTCACGCAAATGCTGACCATTCGCTGGCGGCGCTGGTTGACCGAACAGCATTTCGCCAAATGGCTCAGTCACAAGAATTATTACCAGCTGGAGCAGGGCGGTTATACCGACAACCCTGACCAACGCCTGTCCCAGGATCTGGATCAGTTCACCACCAGCACCTTGTCGCTGGGTCTGGGGCTGATGCGCACGGTGGTCAGTCTGGTTTCGTTTTCCATCATCCTGTGGGGCGTTTCCGGCAGCATCGAATTGTTCGGTATCACCATCCCCGGTTATATGTTCTGGGCGGCCCTGGTGTATGCGGTGGTGGGCAGCTGGCTGACGCACCTGATCGGGCGGCGTCTGATTCTGCTCAGCAACCAACAGGAACGCTACGAAGCCGATCTGCGTTTTGCTTTGGTTCGGGTGCGGGAAAATGCCGAAAGCATTGCGCTGTCCAATGGAGAGCCCAACGAGAACGAGCGCCTGAGTTCGCGGTTCGGCATGGTCTGGGGCAATTTCTGGACGATCATGAAAGTGCAGAAACGCCTGACGTTCTTCACTGCCGGTTATTCGCAGATCGCCATCATTTTCGCTTTTGTGGTCGCGGCGCCACGTTACTTTGCGGGCAAGATCGAGTTGGGCGGCCTGATGCAGATCAACTCGGCATTCGGCAATGTGCAGGAGAACTTCAGCTGGTTTATCGACGCGTACACCACGCTGGCCTCCTGGCGCGCGACTTGTGATCGTCTGCTGAGTTTCCGCCAGGCCATGGCCCAGAATGAACAGCGCGAGCCAGCCTTCGATATCCGTCGCGACGGCAATGCGCTGAGCTTGAAAGGCCTGGGCTTGCAGCTCGGCGCGGGTCGGCAATTGCTCAACAATGCCAATCTGAGCATCGCTGCGGGTGAGCACGTCATGCTCAGCGGACGGTCCGGCAGCGGCAAAAGCACGTTACTGCGGGCGTTGGGCGGGTTGTGGAATGATGGTCATGGCCAGTTGGTCGTACCGGCGGAACGCTATCTGTTCTTGCCGCAGAAGCCTTATCTGCCCATCGGCACCTTGCGCGACGCGTTAAGTTATCCACAGGCCAGCGACGTTTACCCGGCCGAGCGCTTTGCCGAGATTCTGCAAACCTGTCGCTTGAGCCATCTCATCCCGCGTCTGGATGAAAGCAATCACTGGCAACGTATGTTGTCGCCGGGCGAACAGCAGCGCGTGGCCTTTGCCCGGGCATTGTTGTTCGCGCCGCGCTGGTTGTATCTGGATGAGGCGACTTCGGCCATGGATGAAGAGGACGAGGCGGCGCTGTATCAGGCGCTGATCGATGAATTGCCGGGCGTGACGCTGTTGAGCGTTGGTCATCGCAGCAGTCTCAAGCGTTTTCATCGTCGGCACTTGCGCATTGAGGGCGGGCAACTGCTCGAACAGCCGCATCCTGAAGCGGTTGTATAGATATGTTGCAGATCGAGTCGTTTTTACGCATGTGATCGTACAACGCCGTGAGCTATCATTGCTCTCTTAACTGCCCTGAGATTGATGTTGGATATGGAAAATCAAAGCGCTCCGCCTCGCGCCCGCAGAAAGCACCGCAGTCTGGCGCAAGAGCTGGTTACTGAATTGTCTGAGCGAATTCGCAGCGGACAGCTCAAGCGTGGGGACAAATTGCCGACCGAGTCGGCGATCATGGAAGAGCAGGGCGTGAGCCGCACTGTCGTGCGCGAAGCGATTTCGCGCCTGCAGGCGTCAGGACTGGTGGAAACCCGGCATGGCATCGGCACCTTTGTGCTCGATACGCCAAGCCCGAGCGGTTTCCGTATCGACCCGGCGACGATTGTCACCTTGCGTGATGTGCTGGCGATTCTCGAATTGCGGATCAGTCTGGAAGTGGAATCTGCCGGCCTGGCCGCGCAACGACGTACCGACGAGCAGTTGCTGGCCATGCGTAACGCGCTGGATGCATTGAATGAAAGCGCGGCACATGCCAGCGATGCCGTGGCGTCGGACTTTCAGTTCCATCTGCAGATCGCGCTGTCCACGGGCAATCGGTATTTCACTGACATCATGACCCACCTGGGCACCAGCATTATTCCCCGCACGCGCTTGAACTCGGCGCGCCTGGCTCATGACGATCAGCAGCACTATATGAATCGCCTCAGCCGGGAACACGAGGAGATTTACGACGCCATCGCCCGCCAGGACTCGGACGCCGCCCGCGCCGCCATGCGCCTGCACCTGACCAACAGCCGCGAACGCTTGCGTCACGCTCATGAAGAGGCTGAATCGCAGCGGGCTTGATAAGCCAGGATGCCTTGACGTAGGGCCGGTTTCAGCCGGGAGAGCGCTCGCCCGGCTGAAACCGGTCCTACGGATTCTGTGCCAGCCGTCCAGGCATCCAAAGACGTCGTACGACTTTCGTTCTATACCCAATCCCGCCAAGCCCCATTCCTGCGGGCTCTGTCCCTTGTCTGCTGACCGCCCAAGCAAATTTCTCTAAATCCCTGTTGAGTGATCTTATTTTCAGTTGTACGATGACTTACGACATCAGCGCAGGACTGATGATCCATTCACTTTTTTTGCTTCCCAGGGTGTTCGAATAATGAATCCACAAGAACTGAAGTCCATCCTTTCACACGGTCTGCTGTCCTTCCCGGTTACCGATTTCAATGCTCAGGGCGACTTCCATCGCGCTGGCTACATCAAACGTCTTGAGTGGTTGGCCCCGTACGGCGCCAGCGCTTTGTTCGCTGCCGGCGGTACAGGTGAGTTCTTCTCCCTGGCAGCCAGCGAATACTCCGAAGTGATCAAGACTGCGGTCGATACTTGCGCGACCAGCGTGCCGATTCTTGCCGGTGTCGGCGGTTCTACCCGCCAGGCTATCGAATACGCGCAAGAAGCCGAGCGTCTGGGTGCCAAAGGTCTGTTGCTGCTGCCGCACTACCTGACTGAAGCCAGCCAGGACGGTGTTGCCGCCCACGTTGAAGCTGTGTGCAAATCGGTCAAGATCGGCGTCATCGTCTACAACCGTAACGTGTGCCGCCTGACCGCTCCGCTGCTGGAACAACTGGCCGAGCGTTGCCCGAATCTGATCGGCTACAAAGATGGCCTGGGCGATATCGAACTGATGGTTTCGATCCGTCGTCGCCTCGGTGATCGCTTCTCGTACCTGGGCGGTTTGCCGACCGCTGAAGTCTACGCCGCTGCCTACAAGGCGCTGGGCGTACCGGTTTACTCGTCTGCGGTGTTCAACTTCGTACCGAAACTGGCGATGGACTTCTACCACGCTATCGCCAAGGACGATCACGTTGCGGTCGGCAAAATGATCGACGACTTCTTCCTGCCATACCTGGACATTCGTAACCGTAAATCCGGTTATGCCGTGAGCATCGTCAAGGCCGGCGCCAAAATCGCTGGCTATGACGCAGGTCCGGTGCGGACCCCACTGACTGACCTGACCGCTGAAGAGTACGAAATGCTCGCAGCCTTGATGGACAAGCAGGGTAAGCAGTAACAAATCCACAGGTAATCAACCGCTGAGCGATCAGCGGTTTTTTGCCCTTGGGTGTTTGCCAGCAGCAAGGATCGTAAGGACGCGTTTGTACTGTAGGTAGGACGACTCGCCATGAGCGATATCGCCTAAGGGGCCGGCAGGCGTTAGCAACACAAAAAAACAGTTTTACCCGCGTAAAAAAAATAATTAGTGGGAGTTCACACACATGCTGAAAACCAAGCCGACTCACGTCCGCTATTTGATCCTGCTCATGCTGTTCCTGGTGACCACGATCAACTACGCCGACCGCGCCACCATCGCTATCGCAGGTTCAAGCCTGCAAAAAGACCTTGGCATCGACGCCGTCACTCTCGGGTTCATCTTCTCTGCATTTGGTTGGGCCTACGTGGCCGGTCAGATCCCGGGCGGCTGGCTGCTCGACCGCTTCGGTTCCAAAAAAATCTACGCCCTGAGTATTTTCACCTGGTCGCTGTTCACCTTGCTGCAAGGCTATGTCGGTGAATTCGGTGTCTCCTCTGCAATCATCGTGCTGTTCATGCTGCGCTTCATGGTAGGTCTGGCCGAAGCGCCTTCCTTCCCTGGCAACGCCCGCATCGTGGCTGCCTGGTTTCCGACCGCCGAACGTGGCACGGCATCCGCCATCTTCAACTCCGCGCAATACTTCGCCACTGTGCTGTTCGCGCCTTTGATGGGCTGGATCGTCTACACCTATGGCTGGCAGCATGTGTTCGTCGTGATGGGTGCCATCGGCATCGTGTTCTCGGTGGTCTGGATGAAAGTCATCTACAGCCCGCGCGAACACCCACGCATCAACAAGGAAGAGTTCGATCACATCGCCAACAACGGCGGCATGGTCGATATGGATCAGGACAAAGGCAAAGGCAGCAGCTCGGGCCCGAAATGGGACTACATCCGTCAATTGCTGACCAACCGCATGATGCTTGGCATCTACCTGAGCCAGTACTGCATCAACGGCATCACCTACTTCTTCCTGACCTGGTTCCCGGTGTATCTGGTTCAGGAACGCGGCATGACCATCCTCAAGGCCGGTATCATTGCGTCCTTGCCAGCGATCTGCGGCTTTATTGGTGGCGTGTTGGGCGGGATCATTTCCGACTACCTGCTGCGTAAGGGCCATTCCCTGACCTTCGCTCGCAAAGCACCGATCATTGGCGGTCTGTTGCTGTCGACGACCATCGTCGCGTGCAACTATGTCGACGTCGAATGGATGGTGGTGGGCTTCATGGCACTGGCGTTCTTCGGTAAAGGTGTAGGCGCACTGGGTTGGGCGGTCATGTCCGATGCCTCGCCGAAACAGATTGCCGGTTTGAGCGGCGGCCTGTTCAACACTTTCGGTAACATTGCATCGATCACTACCCCCATCGTGATTGGCTACATCATCAGCACCACTGGCTCGTTCAAATGGGCGCTGGTGTTCGTGGGTGCCAATGCCGTCGTGGCAGTGTTCAGCTACATCTTCATCGTGGGTGAGATCAAACGCGTTGAATTGAAAGAGCCTCCAACCAAGGGGCCACTGATTGGCGATAACGCCAGCGACCTTTCTCAAGCTAAATCCTGAGGAAAACCGTGATGAACCTGATTCAACATGCCGATTCGCCACGTTACATCCGGCTCCATGAGCTGGACAACGTGGTCGTGGTGGTCAACGACCAGGGTGTGCCAGCCGGCACCGAGTTCGACAATGGCCTGGTGACCATCGACAACGTACCGCAGAGCCACAAGGTCAACACCGTCGATATCGCCGAAGGCGAGCCGATTATCCGTTACGGGCATACCATTGGTTATGCCTTGCAGCCGATTCCACGGGGCAGTTGGGTCAGGGAAGATCAGCTGCGCATGCCGTCCGCGCCAGCGCTGGACAGCTTGCCGATGTCTGACGCGGTGCCGCAACAGCAGGCGCCGCTGGAAGGGTTCACCTTCGAGGGTTACCGCAACGCCGACGGCACCGTCGGCACGCGCAACATTCTTGGCATCACCACTACCGTGCAGTGCGTGACCGGTGTGCTGGACCATGCGGTCAAGCGCATTCGTGACGAGTTGCTGCCCAAATACCCGAACGTCGATGACGTGGTGGCGCTGACCCACAGCTACGGCTGCGGCGTTGCCATTACGGCCACTGACGCATACATCCCGATTCGTACCGTGCGCAATCTGGCCCGCAACCCGAACCTGGGCGGCGAAGCGTTGGTCATCAGTCTGGGCTGCGAGAAATTGCAGGCCGGACAGGTTATGCATGAAGACGACAGCTCGGTGGATCTCAGTGATCCATGGCTCTACAAGCTTCAGGATTCCAGCCACGGCTTCAATGAAATGATCGAGCAGATCATGGAACTGGCTGAAGTGCGCCTGAAAAAACTCGATCAGCGTCGTCGCGAAACGGTGCCGGCCTCCGAGTTGATTCTGGGCATGCAGTGCGGTGGCAGCGATGCGTTTTCCGGCATTACCGCCAACCCTGCCTTGGGTTACGCCTCGGACCTGTTGCTGCGCGCCGGTGCCACGGTGATGTTTTCCGAAGTCACCGAAGTGCGGGACGCCATCTACTTGCTCACCGCCCGCGCCGAGTCGCAGGAAGTGGCCGAAGAACTGGTTCGCGAAATGGACTGGTACGACCGGTACCTGGCCAAAGGTGAAGCGGATCGCAGCGCCAACACCACGCCGGGCAACAAGAAGGGCGGGTTGTCGAATATCGTCGAGAAGTCCCTGGGATCGATCGTCAAATCCGGCAGCAGCGCGATCAACGGGGTGCTTGGCCCTGGCGAACGCTTCAAGCGCAAAGGTCTGATTTTCTGTGCGACTCCAGCCAGCGATTTTGTCTGCGGTACCTTGCAGCTGGCCGCCGGGATGAACCTGCACGTGTTCACCACGGGACGCGGCACGCCTTACGGTCTGGCCATGGCGCCGGTGGTCAAGGTTTCGACCCGTACCGAGCTCGCTCAGCGCTGGCCGGACCTGATTGATATCGACGCAGGTCGCATCGCCACAGGCCGCGCCAGCATCGAAGACCTGGGATGGGAGCTGTTCCACTTCTATCTGGACGTGGCCAGCGGCAAGAAGAAAACCTGGACCGAGCACTATCGTTTGCACAACGACATTACTTTGTTCAACCCCGCGCCGATTACCTGATCTGGCGCAACTGGAGCGAGGCTTGCCTTGTTTAAGCGCGCCTCTGTGACTGGAGCGCAGCAATTGTAGGACCGGATTTATCCGGGAAGGCGTCAGTGCGGGCGATGAAGATTTTCATCGATTGCACCGGCCTCTTCGCGGGCAAGCGTCGCTCCAACGGAACCTGGGTTTCTACCCCGCCTTCCCCGCACAGAAATGCGCCAGGGTCAAAATGCTGCGGGTTATGGGCATTGGCACGTTGGCGCGTTCGGCCAGTTCCAGCACGGCATCGCCAATCGCCGCCAGTTCCAGCGGCAAGCCTTTCTCGAAGTCTTGCAGCATGGACGTGCGCACCGCACCCATGCTTGCGCCAAAGCGAATGAACGCTTCGCGGTCCATGCTCACGCTGGCGTCATAGGTCGTGGCAAGCAGCATCGCCTCCTGAAACATGCCCATTGCCAAGTCACGCATCTGCGGCAAGCCATAGATCTGCCCCAGCGTCGCGCCGGTGATCACCGAGACCGGATTGGACGTCAGGTTGGCGATGATTTTCGTCCACAACTGATCGCGTAACCGGTCGGTGCCTTGCGCCTCGATACCGGATGCCTCGATGAGTGCCCGCACGCGTTCCAGACGGGGCGTCAGTTTGTTATCCAGTTCACCGAAGATGATTCGATAAGGATCGTCGGATTTGACCACGCCAGGGCTCGGACATTGGGCGGTGACGAATACGACGCAGCCAATGATCTGGTTCAGATCCAGCGCATCGGTCAGCAGGCCGCCAGGGTCGACCGCTTCGATTCGTTCGCCATCGAAGCGACCGCCTTCGCCATGGAAGTACCACCACGGCACGCCATTGACCACCGGTATGACGACCGTTTGCGGGCCGATCAGGGGGCGGATTTTCGGCAGCATCTTGCTGAGGGAATGGGCTTTGGCGCAGAGAAATACCAGGTCCTGTTCGCCCAGGACGATTGCGTTGTCGCTGGCATTGACCCGCACGTGATGCTCTCCGTGCACATCGCTCAGGTGAATGCCGTCACGCTGCAGGATGCCCAGGGTTTCGCCCCGAGCGAACACATTGATCGCCTGGCCACTCAAGGCCATGCGGGCCGCCAGCGTGCAGCCGATAGCGCCCGCACCGGCGACGCAAATGCGCAGGGAAGAAGAATTCATGACGACTCCGACTGGAAAGACATCCCTAAAATGCTCCGGGATGTGCTCAGTATTTACCGGTCGGCAGTTGTCGCACAGCAGTTTTTACAGCTTGGCGGGGCGGTGCTGTTCAGACGCTTGCCGACACCAGTGATGTCGACAACATAGCCACGTCCCGCAGGTACTCCGGAGTCAGGTGGTTGTACCAGAGCAGAATCATCTCCACCAGGGACGTCACCAGCACCAGAAGGCCGACGCCCCATGCCGCTGCGGCGTAAAGAAACCCTTTGCCTTCATCCAGACGCATGAAGGTCGTGATGCCGACGAACAGCAGGTACGTCGAATACAGGCCCGCCAGGCCCAGCACGGCTATTGCCAGCCAGCGACTGGGATACAGGCCGGCCAAACCGGCGAGCATAAGCGGCGTAGCGGTATAGGCCGCGAAACCGATGCATTGATTGAGCGTCGGCCGGGCTTCGAACGTGCGGGACATCCAGCGGATGAACGCGCCCATGATGATCGTGCCGATCAGAATGGTTACGTAGAGCATCACGCACAGCTGCAACGCACTGCTCGGGGTCAAGCGAACGTTCTCACCTTCCGCCAGGCTCCAGCCCACTTGTGTGGTGCCGATGTACAGGCTTATCGCCGGTATCAACGCCAACACCAGCAAATGCAGCAGATAGTGGCGCGGGTGCTGTTCTTCGTCCTGGCGAATGTCCCGCCATGCATGTTCGGGGTGAGTGAACAATTTAATGAAGTGCGCAGTCATGGCAAATCCCTCTTGCTCTAAGCAGCCTCCAGATTACGGCACGCAGCCGTGTCAACTCGTTAGAGGTTAGTTGGCCGATGAGTTCAGCGCAAAAGGCTGAACGGTAGGTGGACTAATTCTGCTGCGCTGTGGGATGTAACTGTTCGGCCCGCTGGTCAACTTATTACACCGAGGTCTGAACTTTAGTTCGTCCAGCGACCTCCTTTTATTCAAGTACTGCAATTACTGGTATCAAAAAAGCCACTTGTTCGGGAGAACTCCATGCGCGCACTTACCTATCACGGGGCCCACGATGTCAGGGTCGAAACTGTCGCTGATCCGGTCATTCAGGAAGTTGACGATATCCTTCTGAAAGTCACGGCAACTGCCATCTGTGGCTCGGATTTGCACCTGTATCGCGGCAAGATTCCCGCCACCGAGCACGGCGATATTTTTGGTCATGAGTTCATGGGCATTGTCGAGGAAGTCGGCTCTCACGTCACGGCAGTCCAGCCGGGGGACCGCGTAGTCATCCCGTTTGTGATTGCTTGCGGCAGTTGCTTCTTCTGTCAGCTGGATCAATTCGCCGCCTGCGAAACCACCAACACCGGACGTGGCGCGATTCTGAATAAAAAGTCGATTCCACCTGGGGCCGCGCTGTTTGGTTTCAGTCACCTGTACGGCGGGATTCCGGGCGGCCAGGCGGAATACGTGCGGGTACCCAAAGGCAATACCGGGCCATTCAAGGTGCCAGGCACGCTGTCTGATGAAAAGGTGCTGTTCCTCTCAGACATTTTGCCCACCGCCTGGCAAGCGGTGCTCAATGCCGGCATTGGCAAGGGTTCCAGCGTCGCGATTTATGGCGCTGGCCCGGTCGGGCTGCTCAGTGCGGCGTGCGCGCGGATGCTGGGTGCGGAGAAGATCTTCATGGTCGATCACCACCCGTATCGCCTCGCCTACGCAGAGGCCACGTATGGCGTCATCCCGATCAACTTCGACGATGACGACGATCCGGCCGATACGATTATTCGCCAGACCGCTGGCATGCGTGGCGTTGACGGGGTGATCGATGCGGTGGGTTTCGAAGCCAAGGGCAGCACCACGGAAACCATTCTCGCCACCCTCAAGCTCGAAGGCAGCAGCGGTAAGGCGTTGCGCCAGTGCATCGCGGCGGTGCGTCGTGGCGGGACGGTGAGCGTGCCGGGTGTTTACGCCGGCTTCATCCACGGCTTCATGTTTGGTGATGCCTTCGACAAGGGCCTGACGTTCAAGATGGGCCAGACCCACGTGCAGCGTTATCTGCCGGAGTTGCTGGAACACATCGAAAGCGGCGCGTTGAATCCCGAAGCGATCATCACCCATCGGATGTCACTGGAAGAGGCGGCCGAAGGCTACAAGATCTTCGACAAGAAAGAAGAGGACTGCCGCAAGGTGATTCTCACGCCGGGTTTCGACAGTCGTGTCGGCGAACCGGAAGGCGTGGTAGTCCCGGCGGTTTAGGCAACCAGGGCCGGAGGTCTTGTTTGAAGACCTCCGGCGTTTCTGCAAAGGAGGTGTGAGATGGAAGTGTCTCAAGCAGGTATGTGGTTTGCGATTGGCGCTGCGGTGATCCTGCTGTTGGTGGATCTCTGGGCCATCAACAGTGTTTTTCGCAGCGACAAGAGCAGCGGCACCAAGACCATGTGGGCCATTGTCATTTTGCTGTTGCCCGTGGTAGGGCTGGCGATCTGGGGGCTTGAAGGCCCTCGCGGTGTCGTCAAAGGGCCCACTTCGCCCGAGCACAGCAAGGGTTGAAAGGCCTCAGGAATATTTCGACGAATGATGCGGGTAATCCACCAGACGTGCGCCGATCACCATTTCGCTGATCCAGTTGCTCAGCATCGAGCTGTAGATGCTTTGGCTGATGTCGCTGCTCAGCGCGTGGTCGGCGCCATCCACCAGCCGATACGTCAACGAATGCGCCAGCTCGAACGCGCCGCGATAACTCATCAACGTGGCATGCGGTACGTAGTCGTCCTGTTCTGATTCGATGAGCAGCACATCTCCCTTGAATTCCTTGCACGCCGCCAGCGCGCGATTGTCCGCCGCAGTCACGGCCGAGCGGCGATAGTGGGCGAGTTTGTCGCGATCCAGTTCTTGCTTGGGCATCTCCCAGTCGGCGTCCCAATACAGCGCCGGCACCCGCAAGGCCAGCCATTTGACCGGGCGCAACCCGCTGAGGATCGTCGCCAGATAACCGCCATAACTGCTGCCGATCACGGCGATGGCGCTGTCGTCGACGGCCGGGTGGCTGACCAGTCGGTCGTAAGCGGCGACCAGATCCGCCAGGCTGTCTTCACGAGACACGCGGGCGCGCATTTCATGGGTGCGTTCATGGCCGCGCAAATCGAATGTCAGGCACACGCAGCCCAGGCCCGTGATGTTTTTCGCCCGGGCCAGGTCACGCTGTTGGCTGCCGCCCCAGCCGTGGACGAACAGGATGCCGGGGATTTTCGCGCCTGGGGTCAGGATGGTTCCCGAGATCGACTGATCATCGACGGCAATTTCAATGCTTTCACTGCTGACGCTCATAAGGTTGAACCTGTGTGAATTTGGTAATGAAGCCCACGTCCGGGTCGTCGCCCTCGTAAAGCACATTGGCCCCTGCCGGGAGCGTAGTGGGGCCATAGATTTCGTGGGTGGAGGCGCAAATCGCCTGTAGGTCGGGATCGGCAGCGAATGCCAGCAAGGCTTCGACCTCCGCCGCGCTGGCGCCGCCGATACGCCAGGATTGCTCAAGCACGCCGGAGCAGCGCTCGCCTTGGGCGTTGGTGCCTTGGGCAATGTCGTAATTGCGTCGGGACGCGATCAAGTCGGGGAAACACTCAAAGGCCGCCTGCTCATAGCGCATCGCCTGAGTGATGGCTCGCCTGACGGATTCTTCGAGGGGTTGCTTGAGCAGCGTCTGATAATCGCCGCGCACGACCCACAGCGTGGAGCCGCCATAAACCGTTTCGCCCTGATTATCCTGAGTCAGGCATTGGGTGCCGTGATAACTGGCGGTGATCCCGGCAACGTTGACCTGACCGACGCTCAAAGTCACGACATCGGTCAGGTCCTCTTCCAGCACCAGCCCCCAGGTTTCGACTTCCGCCATGTCCTGCTGCGCGATGGCCTGGTCGAGCTCGGCTTGATCGTGGGCCACGATCTGGCCGCGACCCGCCGTCGCCAGCACCGGTTTTATGCGTACCGGTCCGTTGGCCAGAATCAGTCGGCCCGCGCGATCCGCGTCCTGTTGGTTGAACACGGTGTAACCGGACAGCACTGCGTCTGCGGTTTGCTCGTCAAACTGCTCGGACCAGCCGGGTGGCTTGGCAGTGGCGTTGGGTATAAGGGGATGGGAGATGGCCTTGGTGGCCATGAACGGCTGCGCGATCAACCCACCGAACAGGTCGTTGGCGTCCTCGATATGCAGCGCGCTGTTTTCCTGCTTGCCGATCAGCGTGTCGGAAGGGACGTAATACAGGCCAGATTGCATATGGATGGCCTCGTCATACAGACCTTCAAACTGCGTCCCGAGCAACCCGGCGATTTTTTCTGCCAGTGCCTGATGTACAACAATTTCATGTGTTGCGAGCTTTTTATGGGTGGACAAGAGAACTACGGCAGCTTTTTTGGTGCTCGTTCTGGATCCGCTCATTATCAACTCCTGGTCCATAGGATGATTGAGACAAACTTCGACCTGTGGTTTCGAGCGGGCGTTGACGGGTGGAGTTCCGCATTTCAGATGAGTGGTTTTAGCAGGGTTATTCCGCTTGTCGGGCGCGCATGAGACATAGCGCAAAATGCCGGGAAGCTATTACCTTGTTCATGCATTTTGCATGGGTGCGCGCTGTAAGTGCTTCGCTAATTAGTTGATTTAACATATATTTTGGATTTTTTGATTTTGGGCATGAAAGCTGCTCTGTTAGTTGTTACACGATTTAAGTGTCGAGCTACGCCAGCAACTAAAAATCAAGGCGACGTACACAGTCGCCATATTGCGGAGAAACCTGATGAACGCTATCGAACTGTTGGAACAAGACCATGTGCGCGTCAAAGACATCCTCGCTCAGCTGAGCGAATCAACCGACCGCGCGATCAAAAAACGTACTGACTTGCTGAACAAGCTGGAAATGGAACTGACCATCCATACCCAGCTTGAGGAAGAAATCCTCTATCCCGCTTTCAAGGAAGCCGGAGGCAAGGAGCAGGACGTCATGTACTACGAAGCCAAGGAAGAGCACCGCACCGTGGACTCGTTGGTGCTCCCGGATCTGAAAGTCACCGACCCGGGTTCGGCCGAATTTGCCGGTCGTGTGAAGGTGGTTAAAGAGCTGCTTGAGCATCACATTGAGGAAGAAGAAACCGAGATGTTCCCGCAGTGCAAGGACCTGCTCGGCAAAGAGCGCCTGGAAGAAATTGGCGCGCAGATGGAAACCTTGAAAGCCGAGCTGAAAAAACAACTGTCGGCGGTTAACAAGGCGGCGTAAAGCAGTGTTGTGGGAGCCGCTTGTTGGCGAGGCGATGGTCCTGAGTCATCAGAATCAAAGCTTCGCGAGCAAGCTTGCTCCCACTGGTTGGCGATTACGAGGTCTTCGCTGGATCGCCCAGAGTTTCACCTTCCCCCAATGCCTTGTATTCCTTGCGCAGTGCCTTGAGTTCTTTCTGATCCAGGTTGTCCAGGCTCAACAGCGCGTTCTGGGCGTCCTTGGTCACCCGCAATAACTCATCGATCTTGATGTGCAGAACGTCGTTGTCACGGTTCTGTGTGTTTTGAATCAGGAACACCATCAGAAAGGTAATGATGGTCGTCGAGGTATTGATGATCAGCTGCCACGTATCGTTGTAATGAAAATATGGCCCGCTCAAGCCCCATAACCCGATCAGCACGATCGCGGCCATGAATGTCCTGGCGCTGCCGGCCCACTTGGAAAGGCTCTGAGAAAACTTCGAAAATTTCATTGCTGGGACCATTAGTTGAAGTGATGAACTAAAGACCGCGCAGGTATCCCGAAATTTCTACTTACAAATGAAATTAAATTTAGAAGGCCTCTCTGCGACGAATCTCTCCACCCGTGGGAGCCGAGCTTGCTCGCGAAGAACGATAACGCGGTGTGTCCGGCCTACCGAGTCGGCTGGTTCGCGGGCAAGTCGGAACGCCGCCCGCTCGCTCCAACGAGCCCACAAATCCCGGACAAAAAAAGACCCGCTACGCGGCGGGCCAATGGGATTCAACAGGAGTGATTTCAGGTTAGGGGCGCAAACGTGAAAGGTGTGTGAAATGGATGTCGCAGAAACGCGAAGCCCGGCAATCGCCGGTCTTGGTAGAGCGTCGAACATATTCAGCGCGCTTGAGCAGACGCCTGTCTCGCCGATTGGCCCTGAGCATTCGCTGGAAAGGTATGCGGTGCGTTGAGTCTCGACGCCATTCGGTCGGCGAATTCCTTGGCTTCAATCAAACTTCGACATTTGACCGGGTAGTTGTCCAGCTTCACGACCCAATTGGCCCCGTGAGTACCTTCTTCAATTTGGATAAGCATCAGTAAGCATCTCCATTAATAAGTCGGTGAACACCATGCCGCGCGTCAGCGGCGAGAAATCAGCGAGAAAATCCTGCGCCGAATAGGGTGGATGAGCCAGCAAAAAATTACCTAACCGATGAAACGCCGCGACCATTGCGGAGGCTCTATCAGTTCAGATGCGCTTTAAGTTCGGCACCGGCCTGACGCATGGCGGCTTTCACTTCCGGGATCTGATGCAGCGGGTTGAGCAGACCGTAATCGTGAACCATGCCGTTGTAACGCACCGCAGTCACTTCGACTCCGGCGGCGTCGAGTTTGCGGGCATAGGCTTCGCCTTCATCACGCAGCACATCGGCGCCGGCAGTCTGGATCAATGCTGGCGGCAGGCCGCGCAGCTGGTCGGTGCTGGCCTGCAAGGGCGAGGCATGGATCTGCGCACGTTCGCTGGCGTTGGTGGTGTAGCTGTCCCAGAACCACTGCATCATGCCTTTGGTCAGGAAGTGACCCTCGGCGAATTCGTTATACGAGGCGGTATCGAACTTCGCATCGGTCACCGGCCACAGCAACAGCTGGAAACGCAATTTCGGGGTGTTCTGTTCTTTAGCCATCAAGCTGACCACCGCCGCCATGTTGCCGCCGACGCTGTTACCGGCCACTGCCAGGCGTGAGCCGTCGACGCCGATTTCCTTGCCGTGCTCGGCAACCCATTTAGTGGCGGCGTAAGCCTGATTGATCGCAGTCGGGTAATGCGTTTCCGGGGACGGCGTGTAATTGACATAAACCGCTACCGCGCCGGAATTCACCACCAGGTCACGAATCAGGCGTTCGTGAGTCGGGTAGTCGCCCAGCACCCAGCCGCCACCGTGGAAGAACATGAACACCGGCAAGTCGCCTTTGACGTTGGCCGGACGCACGATTTTCAAACCGATGGATTCGCCTGCCACCTTGATGGAGCGGTCGCTGACTTGAACTCCGGAAAGATCCACCTTCACCGATTGTTGCGCGCCGGTCAGCACTGCACGAGCGTCTTTCGGGCTCAGCTGCTCAAGCGGCTTGCCGCCACCTGCTGCCAGGGCGTTGAGAAACCCTTGGGTCTGGTGTTCGACATAAGTGCTTTCAGCAGCGAACGCCGTGTTGATAGACAGGGCAAGTACGGTCAGGGAAGCGGCTTTCTGGATGAAGTTCATGATGATAGTCCTTGATGATCAGTGAGTAGTGGTTGGGCTGTGTCAGCACCATGAACGTAGATTAGTGTTCATCAGGAATGTGATAAAGCGGCTGACGAGCGTTTGACTGTCAACCTGAGCGAGACAGTTGCGCAGGCCGCTGCAACGAACTGCTCCCTGTTCTTGTCTATCCCTTATCTTCTCGTTGTGGACTTTTGACATGTCGCCCAATCGTGGCCTTGTATTGCTCGCCCGTGGTGGCTACGCCGCCCGTGGCCTGGTTTATCTCATCATCGGTTTCTTTGCGCTGCTTGCCGCGCTGGGTTCCGGGCAGCCGGCAGACAGCCACAGCAGCCTGGAAAAACTCCTCGGCCAGCCGTTTGGCCACGCCTTGGTCGGTATTGTCGTCGTGGGCCTGATTGCCTTTTCCGCCTGGCGCTTGCTGCAAGCGACCCGGGATGTGGACCATCACGGCACAGGCTTTAAAGGCATCGCCATTCGCGCAGGCCTGCTGGCGGGTGCCGTCAGCAATGCGTTGCTGGCCTTCTTTGCCTTGAGCCTGTTGATCAGCGGTTTGAAAAGCTCAAGCGGCTCCAAGGACGGCGGCAAGACCGAAGATTTTCTGACGACGCTGCTGTCATGGGATCACTCGAACCTGCTGATCTATGTAGTGGCGCTGGTGCCGTTGGTGGTGGGGATTATTCATATCGTCAAAGGCTGGAAAGCGACGTTCGAAAAATATTTCGAAGCCGACGAACAGGTCATGCGCTATGTGCGGCCCATCTCACGCTTCGGCCTGATTGCTCGCGGCGTGGCTTTCATTGAAATCTCGGCGCTGCTGGCCGTCAGCGGCTCCAGCTACCAGGCCATGCACCCGCCCGGAATGAAGGACGCCATGAACGGTCTGCAAAACCTGCCAATGGGTTGGCTGGTGCTGTCGGTGGTTGCGGTCGGGCTGATGGCGTTTGCCGTTTACAGCTTTGCCGAAGCGATGTGGCGCAGGATCAACATGGATGTGCCGGATGCTCCCCACTCATTCAAAAAACATGTCGGTATGTGACGGCCGAGATGCTCATGCCTGGCGGACGGGCTCGCTTTCGAACACCTTGGTCTGATTGCGGCCCGTTCGTTTGGCTTTATAAAGAGCTGCATCGGCCTTGCCGATAATCTCAGCAATGCTCTCGTCGCCAGCAGGGATGAGCGTGTGGCAACCGAGGCTGATGGTCAATTTGCCGAGGGGATTGGCGTCATGCGTGATATTCAGGTCTGCAACGCGGTTGCGAATCAGCTCGGCAATAACCCATGCGCCCGCCGCATCAGTACCGGGCAGCAGCACGGCAAATTCTTCGCCGCCGAACCTGACGGCCAGATCGGAAGGCCGTTGGCTGCACTGCTGCACGGTTTCGGCCACCTGTGCCAGGCAACGATCCCCCGCAATATGCCCGTAGGCATCATTAAAACTCTTGAAAAAATCGATATCCATCATGATCAGGCTGACAGGCTGTCGTTGCCGCGCACCGCGTTTCAATTCGGTCTTGAACGACGTCTCAAACAACCTGCGATTGGCGAGCCCGGTCAGAGCGTCATGGGTCGCCAGCAGCTCCAGAGCGCTCTGCGCCTTGCGCAGATCAGCCTCGACTCTGATGCCGTTTTTAACTTGCACAATCACCAGAAAACCAAAAAGACATATCACTACAATGACGCCGCCGGTGATCAAACTAGTGCGATACGCGGTGTTGTACCACTCGTGGAGAATGGCGCTTTCTGAAACGGCCGCGGCCACCACCAGCGGGTACTTGCTCAGCCATTTGTAACCCACGATTCTGACTTGCCCATCCAGGGCCGATTTGATCAGCGCAGTATTCGACAGGGGATTGGCGTTATGCTCACGAAATATCTCACCGTTGGCGATTGATACCCCGACGAGCTTGCTGGTCCAGGGCCGCCTGGTGAGCAATGTGCCGTCGGCCGAAGCAAGCAACATGGCGCCATTGGTATCGATATTGAAACCTTTGAAAAAATCATCGAAGTACGTCATGTTCAGCGCCGCAAGTACCACACCCTCAAACTCTCCCTGGGCATTATTGATCCTTCGCGATAGGGGAATGATCCACTCGCCGTTCTCGCGGCTGCGAATGGGCGCGCCAATATGCGGTGACAAATCGGGATTAGTTTCGTGGTATTTGAAATAGGCGCGATCAGCGACAGTCGTTTCGGTAGGCATCTGCGCAAATGAACTGATCAGCCAGTTGCCGTGGGCATCAAAGACGAACAGACCATGCAGCTGGCTCAGCGCTTGAACCTGGCTGAGCAGCAGGTCGTGCAGGCGGATTTTCTGGGGTGACTCGTGACCGTAGGCTTGCAGCCAGCCAAGCAGATTCTGCAGAGCGAAATCGGCTTCATCGAAGGTGTCTTCAGCTTGCTGCGCCATCGCGCGGGCAATATTGGATGACGATATCTCGGCCTGCTTCAATTCATGCCGTTTGGCCTCGGCCAGGTGCAGTGCAAGTAGGCCAAGCAAGGCAATGCAGACGAATCCGATGAAGAAAACCGTGAGCACTATCAGCGGAAGACGTTTCAAGCGGTCTTCGGTAACTGCAACTTCATGGATCACTACTGGCATATAGATTCTTAAATAAAGAGCTGCTGATGGATGAGAATTAATACCTTATAGAAAGTAAGTCTATCCAGATACTGCTTGGCTAGCAATTGGCCATTTCTCTGCTTCCAAAAATATGGCGCTGGTTGTTTGGCACTTTCGGCAGGTGCTTCGTTGATGTACCTGCCATTCACAAGTTTAATCTTGCCTGTAAAGGCTTGATTAACTTACGGGTGTCAGGCTGGCAAATGAGTTGAGCAAGTGTTTGGAATGTTTTGGCTCAAGCCTGGTGATATTTCGTCATCGCGCCACCGCCGATGTCGCTTCAAGCGCGATGGCCGCGCCAGTCATCCGGTTTTGCGAGGGTCGACTTCAGATTTATGCGCTGCCAGAATGGCTTCCCTTTCAATACGTCCTGTCCGCTGTTTTCCACCAAGAATTCACCTTCATTTGAATTCGACATGGCCAAGACCAGGAGCGACCCATGCAGCGTCATCCTTCAATAGATGCTCCATTGAGCCCCGAGGCCTTGCAGGCCCGGTATGAATGCGCCCGAGACCTGGCAATGGAAGCTGCGCGTCGTGCCCTTGGCCCTTACAAGGAACGCGAAAGTTTAATCGTCAATCACAAGGGTGATCAGACGCAGGATCTGGTGAGTGTCGTCGATCAGGAGACCGAGGCCTTTATCAAGAAACGGCTGGCCGAATGCTTCCCGGACGACGGTTTTCTCGGCGAAGAAACCGGCGGGGCGACGCTTGATGCGCGCTGCATCTGGGTCGTCGACCCCATCGACGGTACTCGTTGTTTCGTCAACGGCCTGCACGCCTGGTGCGTATCCATTGGCCTGCTGGTGGATGGCGAGCCCATGGTCGGCGCCGTTGCTGACGCGATCCATGACGAGCTGTTTCACGCCTGTTCGGGGCAGGGCGCCTGGCTCAATGGGCAGCGGCTGAGGGTCAATACGGCGCCCGATATCCGCCACGGCGTGATGGGCGTCGGCACATCCCTGCGGCGCGGCAAAGAGCATTTCATTCCGTTCATTAGCCAGTTACTGGAACAAGGCGGCACCTTCATCCGCAATGGTTCGGGGGCGCTGATGGTGGCGTATGTCGCGGCGGGTCGACTGATCGGTTACTACGAGACCCATATCAACAGCTGGGATTGTCTGGCCGGGCTGGTATTGGTCAAAGAGGCGGGCGGCTTGCAAAACGACTTCCTGCGCAACCAGGGTTTGACCCAAGGCAACCCGCTGCTGGTTGCCAGTCCGCAGGTTTATCGGCAAGTGGCGGCGATGATCGGATCTTCGCTGGACGAGTGAATTGCCCAACAGATTTAGTTAGCGACCGGTTAGCTCGCGAATGACCGAGTTATCGTTCTTCGCGGGCAAGCCTCGCTCCAACGGTTCTGCACTTCCTTCAGATCGGTCCTACATTGCTGTGCGATTTATCATTCAATATAAAATAAGAGTCGCCGCCTTTATATCCTCTGCAAACTATTAACTTCATGCCCTGACCATTTTTCTCAGGGGTTTCTGAATGGTGAGTTGCCATTCAGAAATAGAGTGATCAATGCCGAATACGATTTACGGCGGCTGTGACTGTCCTCAGTGTCGAAACAAACGCAAGCGTCCGCTTCCGCTGACTGACGAGGAGTTACTGGAACTGCAACGCCAGCAACGGATACGCAAGGCCCGCGAACGCAAAGCAGCTGAGTTGGCCGAACTTGAAAAGAGAAAACCTGCGCCAATTCCGCCGCCCCCCGACAATCAACAATGCACGGTCACCAAGTCCATTAACGTCCCTAAGGGACACGCCTGTTATCCACCAGGCTCCGCGCATTTCGAAGGGCTCAATAAGTACGGCACTTATGCAGTGCTCAGCACCAGCGAAGCCATCACTGCGCAAGGTACGCCGCTTGAGCTGATTGACGGCTCGGTTGATGGACGGGCCCTAGCGAAGCAACTGGGCGGTGGAGCGCTGGCGCTGAGCAGGGTTTTGCCCGCCACTGCAACTGGCGGGACAGTGGCGGGCGGAACGGTTTTCTCAGCGGCGGTCGCCGGCACCATCGCCATGCTGTTGCCGAACAATTCGCTGGCATCTGACGCCGCGTTCTACAGTCGGGAGGACTTCGCCGATCTGACCGTCGCCAATACCGGCGTGCGGATCAACATCAAATACCTGCCCGAACAGTCGGTCACGGCGTTCGGCGTCTACACCGGCAACAATCCGCATTGGCGCAGCGTGCCGCTGATTGCCGCCACGGAGCAGGGCGAACAACTGGTTGCCGACCTGGGCGAAGGAATCGGCCTGATCTGGACCCCGGCCACCAGTACCCGCGACAAGCCGGCTATTCCCGCACTGGAAGGCGCGCCGCAACTGCCGGGTATTTACGTCTGGCCCGAAGCCAAACAGGCCGAACGGTTCTACGAACATCCCATCGCTCCGGAAGACTTTCGCGACTTCATCATCTGGTTTCCCACCAGACCGGAGATGTCGCCGATCTACCTGTCCGTCAGCCTGCGCGACGCGCCGGGCGTAGTGACGGGTCAAGGCGAGGATGTCGATGGGATCTGGCTGGCAGGTGCTGGGGAAGGTGAGGGAGTGCCGATTCCTGTGCGGATTGCGGATAAGTTTAGGGGGCGCAAGTACGCCAGCTTTGGTAATTTCAGGAATGCATTCTGGGAGGCCGTGCGGCGGGATGAAGAGTTGAAGAGCCAGTTTTTAGTGAGAAGCGAAAAAGGGAAGAAGAGTGCTTATGCCCCGGCGGCGCCTCACGAAGGACACGCAGGTCGGCGACGTTCATATGAAATTCATCATGTCCAATTAATAAAAAACGGTGGTGCCGTTTATGATATAGACAACTTACGAGTGATGACCCCTAGGAATCATATAAACTTACACAAGGTGAAGAAGTGAAAAATTTAAAGCCTAAGCTCGCTGATTATACCGAGCAGCAATTTATAGCTTTAATTCGTGAGCTAGATGGTGCTGATACTGAGCGCGAGCGAGATATATTGCTAGACCACTTTAATATCATCGTACCCCATCCTGCAGGTTCCGATCTTTTGTACTTCCCAGAGCCAGGGGCTGATTACTCTGATGAAGGGGTGGTTCGCACCATTCGAGAATGGTGCGCGGCAAACGATCATCCCGGTTTCAAATCCCCATATTGAGCATGCAGAAAATGGTTCATGGACAAGGAACAGAGAAGTGAAAAAAACGCCAAAAATGAAACTAGTATTTCTGAATATACTGAACTTCAGTTTATAGAATTTCTTAGGGAGATTCGTTTGGCAAATGAGATGGAATCGGATCGTGTTCTAGGCAAACTCTTGGACAGATTTTGCAAAATCGCCGAGCATCCCGATGGCACAGACTTGATCTACTATCCAAAAGCTGGTGCTGATAATTCGAATGAAGGCATTACTGAAACTATAAAACAATGGCGAGAAGCCAATGGGCTGCCCGGCTTCAAGCCGCGATTTTGAATGGTTATGAAGAAGCTAACGGCAGAAAATATTTCGGATTATACCGAGGCTCAGTTTGTCCGGCTTATAAAGCGGATTCTTATTGAGGACGCGTCTGAGACAGATGAGCTCGCAGACAAGCTGCTTTTGCATTTTCGTAAAATAGTCGGGCACCCTTCAGGGATGGATTTGATTTATCACCCCGAGCATGGCGCGGATGATTCGCCCGAAGGTATCACTGAGACGGTCAAGCAATGGCGAGAAGCCAACGGCCTGCCCGGTTTCAAAACCGCCGACCCAACCTGCACACCTCAAAAACAGGAGTCACCTGGCAAAATGGATATTCAGGAAATCCAGAAACTACTGATCAAGCCTGTCACCAAATTCACCACTAGTGGTTCCAGCGTTGCCCCTCAAAACGAAGAGAGCTGGATCGGAAAGGTATTTTTGTTCCGGGCTGACGAAGAGGTTCCCAGGAATGAGGCCGGCGTTGAATTGCGCCCTTATGCGCAGTTCTACCTGCCAAGTCTTCCATTCAATAGCCCGCATCTTGAGGGGATTAGCGTACTCACGCTGTTTGTAGCGGACCCGTTACCTGATGAACTTGAGCCAATGGGTAATAACTGGCTGATCAGGGAATACAAGGCAGAGGATGTGCTGGTGTACAAGGATCTTCCCGTCGCCGGTTCGACTATCAAACCCTCTCGCTTGAACGCTGAGTTGGTCGCCGATGACTTTCCGCTCTGGGATGGTGGCGGTATTCCGGGTTATCTCGCAGCAGAAATCTGTGAGCTGGAGGACGCTGGCAAGCTGGAAAGCTTTGACGATCTGGGCCGTCATATTTACGACCACAAGATTGGCGGATATCCGTCGTTCTGCCAGCCGGGCGTCGACCTGGGCGATGAATTCGAATTTGTATTGCAGCTGTCCAGTGACGCGGATATCAATCTGAATATCGTGGATTGTGGCAGCCTGATGTTTTGGAAACACAGGCACTCTGGCGAGTGGGTCATGTACTACGATTTTTACTGAATAGCCTGCTGAAGCCGGTTGGATCCATCCGGCTCCGGCCCCCACTGCTTAAACAAGGCCCGAATGTCTCGATCTGCTGTATGGTGCACCGTTACACCCAATAGGCCGCGTAGGTGACTGTTTTGCCGCGCCGGACTACGCTTCAGGTATCCACGCCGCATCTTGGCGGCACTCTCGTTTATTCATGCACGTCAAATTGGCCTCGGGTCGTTCAAAACTTGCTGTGGCCGGGCTGTATTGGCTTTACCGTTCGTATTGCCAATCGTATCGCGAGCACCGTCCGGCTGTTCCCTTCTGAAAGACCAGGAGTTTTGCAATGACCGACTACACGCAGGACGAGAGCCTGGATGCAGTGCACGAGCTTGAGCTTGAGGCTGCGCTGGCCGACTGCGCAAGTGAGCCGATCCGCATCCCTGGGGCCATTCAGCCACATGGCGTTTTGCTTACCCTCAGCGGCAAGCCGCTCTGTATCGAGCAGGTGAGCGCTAACTGTTCCAGGCTATTAGGCCTGGACAGCAGCGAGCTGTTAGGCAAAACCATGTCGATGCTGGTGTCGCCGCAACAGGCCGACCTCGTTGAAATGGCGTGTTCCGGGCCACGGCTGGGTGAAAGTGATCCGATTCGCCTGACCTTCGGCAATTCGGACTACACCGCTTCGCTGCACCGTAGCGATGAGGTGTTGATCATCGAGCTGGAGCCTTTCGTCGAATCTACCCAGGAACAGTCCAGGGTCATTGCCCGGGTGCTGCGCAACCTGCAGGCGGTCAACACGCTGGAGACCCTGTTCGATATCAGCGTGCATGAGATCCAGGCGCTGACCGGTTATGACCGGGTGATGATCTACCGCTTCGAACCCGAGGGCCATGGCAAAGTCGTGGCCGAGGCGCTGACCGGCAGTTTGCCCAGTTACCACGGTTTGAATTTTCCCGGTGCTGACATTCCCGCGCAGGCGCGGGAGTTGTATCGCCTGAACTGGATCAGGGTGATTCCTGACGCGACTTACACGCCCGTTCCGTTGGTGCCGTTGCTCAGGCCTGCGACGGGGCAACCGCTTGATATGGGCTTCTCGACCCTGCGCAGTGTTTCTCCGGTGCATTGCGAATACCTGAAGAACATGGGCGTGCGCTCGTCGATGAGCATTTCGTTGCTGGACAATGGCGAGCTTTGGGGGCTGGTTGCCTGTGGGCATCCCGAGCCGCTGCTGGTCCCGCGTGAAGTTCGTGATGCCTGCACCCTGATCGGCCAATTGTTATCGGTGAAAATCGCCGCGATTGTCGCCACCCAGATCCAGCGTGAGCGAGAAGAGAAAGTTGTCTTGCTCGGCGAGCTGGCGTCGGCCATGAGTCGTGCCGAGCGGGAAATTCTGGATGGGCTGGTGAGTCGGCCCGAGCTGCTTCAGTCCCTGACGCTGGCCGACGGTGCCGCCGTCTTGATTGAGGATCGCCTTCACCTGTTCGGAAACTGCCCGACTCAGGAACAGGTGCGAGCGCTCTACCTCTGGATTCGCGATGTCGGTCTGACGCAGAAAAAATTAAAAGAGCGCGCCATGGGTCTGCAAGGCCTGGGGGTTTTCCATTCCAACTCGATGCATCAGGACAATCCCGCCAGTGCTGCCTATCGAGACGTGGCAAGCGGGGTCATTGCCTTCATCCTGCCCAAGCCCATCGACAACGCCGTCATGTGGTTTCGCCCCCAGCTTACGTCCACGATGAACTGGAGCGGCAACCCGGCCCAGCACTTGAGCCCAAGTCCGGTGGGCTCTGCCAGCCATCGCCTGCATCCTCGGCAGTCGTTTGAACTCTGGGAAGAGCAAGTCACCGGGATCGCGCAGCCCTGGTCGCGGGGCGATCTGTATGCCGCCGAGGATATTCGTCGTTCGGCGCTGGAACACGATCTTGAACGCCAGGTGCATCGCGAACAGGAGGCGGTGCGCCTGCGCGACGAGTTGGTTGCAGTGGTTTCCCACGACCTGCGCAATCCCATGTCCATCATCATCATGCAGTGCGGCATGCTGCAACGCTGGGCGACCAGTGACGCCACGGTCGAGAACGGCCGCATCCGGCGTGCGTTGGGGACTATCGAAAAAGCCACCACCCGCATGAACAGCCTGCTTGAGGACTTGCTCGATACGGCGAAAATCGACACGGGCCGTTATCAGCTGTCCTGCCTGCCGCTGACGGTCACCAGTCTGTTGGAAGAAACCTGCAGCCTGCTCGTGACGCTGACGGCGGACAAGGACATTGAACTCAATTGCACCGCTGAACCGGGCCTGGTGATCGATGCCGATCCGGAGCGGATCTTTCAGGTGCTGTCCAATCTGGTGGGGAACGCAATCAAGTTCACGCCGGCGGGCGGTCAGATCAATATTGCCGTCGTCCGCGAAGGGGACGATGTGCTGTTCCGCGTGAGTGACACTGGCATCGGCATACCCGCAGAAGACCTGCCTTATATTTTTCAGCGCTACTGGTCGGTGAAAAAGGGCAATCCCCATGGCAACGGTTTGGGGCTGTACATTTCCCAAGGCATCATTGCCGCACATGGTGGCCAGTTACAGGTACAGAGCGGGCCGGGGCCGGGAAGTGTTTTCACCTTCAACCTGCGCGCTTATGCAGGGCAGGCCAGTGCTGGCGAGGCGACTTTTCTGAAGCAAAGCGGCACTGCGCAACGCCTGGCGCAGTCGATTTCCTCCCGGCTGGAACGCCAACAGCAGCAGGACAGCACCGCACGCGCGGCACTGCTCAACGAGCTGAATCATCGGGTCAAGAACACCCTGGCGACCGTGCAGGCGATTGCTTCGCTCACCGCCAGCAGTTCTGACTCCTTGTCGTCATTTCGTAAAAGCTTCGATGCCCGGTTGTTTGCCTTGAGCCAGGCACACGATGCGCTCGCCCAGGCCGAATGGATGTCCAGCCAGCTCGCGGATCTGATCGCCCAGCTACAGGCCACGCGTCCCGGCACAAACCAGATCAGGTTCGAAGGCACTCAAGTTACTCTGGAGCCCAGAACATCGCTGACCCTTTCAATGGTGCTCCACGAGTTAATGGCCAATGCGTTGCAGCATGGAGCCCTGAAGTCGCCCAGCGGCTACGTCACCGTTATCGCCACGCTGAATGCCGCCGACAACCCGCAGTCGCTGAAAATCGACTGGGTTGAAACAGGTGGGCCGGCTATCACTGCCAGCGCAGTCAAAGGCTTTGGTTTCCAACTGATCCACCGCAGTATCGAGCGAGAACTGCAAGGCAAGGTGCAGATGAACTTCCCGGAATCAGGGCTGCATTGTTCGATGCATATTCCATGGCTTGAAATGCCGACAAGCGCACTATGACGTCTGCAGTCGCGTTGCCTCAGGTATTCATTGTCGAGGACGAGACAATGCTGGCGATGCTCATCGAGGCGATGCTCGATGATCTCGGTTACGCAACGGCATTCCACGCCAGCACCCTCGCCGACGGCTTGCAGTACGCAGTCACCGGGCAATACGACCTGGCCATCCTCGACATCAACATCATCGGCGGCACCTCTTTTCCCATCGCCGAAGCGATTGCCGGACGTGGCATACCTTTCGTGTTTTGTTCAGGATACGGCCGCGTCGGCATACCCGAGGTCTGGGCCGAACGGCATTGCATCGCCAAGCCTTTTGGGGAAGAGCAATTGGGTGAGGCGTTGAGGGGGTTGCTTTGTCCCGGAACGAAAGCCGGGTAAAGCTGAGGACGGTTACGATTAACCAGGCAACAGTCCAAGGGCCTTTGCCCTCATGCGGGACAAGGCATACACCGTGCGTGTTCGCGGTATTGATGCCTCCGCCAGATCAGCCACCGCTATCAGCGTTCCCAGGATTGCCTCGATTTCGACGGGCTTGTGTCCCTCAACGTCTTGCAGCATCGACGTTTTGACCTTTCCTAGTTTGCGCGTGATCGCAATTCGCTGCTGCGGGTCAATGTCGGGGGAGATGTCCAGCTGGCGCCCAAGCTCAAGTAGCTCCCCCATCATTACAGTGAACAAAGCGCTGAGGAATGCATCATCGATCATCTCATCGGTCGAGCAGCCGACCAGCAAGCTGACAGGGTTGAAGCATGCGTTCCCCAACAGCTTTAACCATATTTCCTCACGTATGTTTTCGTGGCCACGAGCGTCAAAACCGGCCTCAAGAAAAACGTCAGTCATCATTGACACGCGACTGCTGCTGCCACCACCGGGTTCGCCGAAAACAATTTTGCTTCCAGACATATGCCGGATGACGCCGGGGCTTATTACCGTACAAGACGGGAATACAACACAGCCAATGATCGCATCCGTAGGGATATGCTTTTCAACCAGGCCTTCTGGGTCCACGGCCTTCAAGCGGGTACCTGACAACGCCGCAGTGGATTTCAGGAAATACCACCAGGGAAGCCCATTGATCGCGGGTACGACGATGGTCTGTGGGCCGATTAACGCCTTCGCCTCTTGCACGGCTGCTGGCAATGCCGGCACCTTGACGGCAAATATCACCACGTCTTGAACCCCCAGTTCCTCGGGGGCCGATGTCGCGAAAAGTGGCGCGATCACTAGATCGTTGCCGGTGTGAAGTTGCAGTCCTTGCTCGCGTATGGCATTCAGCGTCGCGCCACGAGCGACAACGCTGACGTGATGGCCAGCGGCAAACAGCTTGCACGCCAGAAATCCGCCGATGGCTCCTGCACCCACAACGGTAATTTTCATCATCATGCATCGGCCTCTTTCAGCTCTGTCGCGCGGTTTCAGCGAACCGTGGTGGCATCCGATTATTGTGCCCGTCAGGCGTCGGTCAGCAATATCAGCTGATCTCTATTGAGTAATCTGCGGGAACATGACTTTACGGGCGTCAGCATCCATCTCGGTCTTGTAACTGTGTTGAGTCTTGAGCGCTTCGGCACGCTGGGCAGCTGGCCGCGCATTGATTTCATCGAGCAGGCGTTTGACGTTCGGCAGTTTTTCCCAAGCGCCCTCGCCGAGAATGAACGGCACCATGCGCGCCCAGCCCCACACCGCCATATCCACAAACGTGTACTCATTGCCAAGCATGTAGGGTCTGCTGGCCAGGCGCTCGTTGATAATTGACCAGTGACGCCAGGCTTCGTGGGTGTAGCGGGTCACGGCGTAGTCTTTTGGTTCAGGAGCGTAGTGCTTGAAATGCACCGCCTGACCAGAGTAGGGGCCGATACCTGTAGCAACGAACATCAGCCAGGAATACATTTCACCGCGTGCGGTCAGGCTGTCGGCCGGCAGGAATTTCCCGGTCTTTTCGGCCAGATAAAGCAGCATGGCGTTGCTGTCGAACACGATGGCATCGCCATCCACCAGAGCGGGAGTCTTGGCGTTCGGGTTGATCTTGAGGAACGCCGGATCGTGCTGCTCGCCCTTGCGCGTATCGACTGGAATGAGCTCATACGGGACGCCCGCTTCCTCCAGAAAGAGTGCAATCTTTGCGGGGTTGGGAGACGGGTGATAGTAGAACTTGATCATGTTGACTCCTGGCTTTGATTGTCAGTGAACATCTGAATGAACCAAGGGCGGTAACCCCAGGCTGTTGAGTGCCACATCGATAGCGTCGGTGACGCATGCCGGGTCCGGATTGACTCGCGCCAACACTCGAACGCCCAGCAATACGCTGAGCAAATGATTCGCGCCCTGAGTCGCATCGATACCTGCGGCGCCGTCTGCTTGGTCGCTGAAAGCATGCAAACGGTCTCGAAAAAAACGGCGAATTGTCTCGAGTTCAGCGGCCACGGCCTTGCGCAGGTCGGGATCCTCTGCGGTCATTTCCAGGGCGGAATTCACCAGCAAACAACCACGATGAAGTGGGTCGTTCAGCGTGCGGTCCAGCACTTCCGCAAAAAATCCGCTGATGGCCATTCCTGCGTGCGGCAACCCCTCCAGACGCTGGATGCGGGCGCGCACGCTGCACTCCAGATAGTGCTCAAGGGAGCGCCGATAAAGGCTGCGCTTGTCGCCGAAGGCGTTGTAAAGACTGGGCTGGTTAAGGCCCGTGCACTTGACCAGATCTCTGGTCGAAGTGCCCTCAAATCCCCGAACCCAAAACGCATCCACGGCGGCGGTCAGGATTTCTGCTTCATCAAATGTGCGCGGGCGGGCCATGATCGGATGGTGCTCTGTCGGTGTGACGCCGAACATAACACAGGGTTTTGTATCGATCGACACAAAATAATTCTCTCAGCCAAACAGCATCAGGCAATCTCCCCGCAGCATCGAGCTACGCAACCCGCCCACACGCACGCTAGCTTTACCCCAACAACCCCAACAACCCCACCGGGTGAACAATCATGCGCAGGCCTGCAAAACCACTTCATCGCCTTCAAGCCATCGCTCTGCTTTCCGCACTGTTAACCACCACAACATGGGCCACGGAGAAAAATGCTCAGCACTCCAACACCGAGCTGGTCCGCCAATCGTTTGTTAACTGGCAGCAAGGCAAAGGCACGACATTCGATCTGCTGGCACCGGATGCAGTGTGGACGGTCGCAGGGTCAAGTCCGGTTTCCGGTGTTTATAAAAGCAAACAGGCATTGCTGGAGCAGGCGGTGAAGCCAATCAGCGCGCGACTGGCAAGCCCAATCAAACCCACGGTGCAAAGCATCGTTGCCGAGGGCGATGTAGTTGTCGTGCTCTGGAACGGCGAGGCAACGGCACTTGATCAGCAGCCGTACAGAAATAATTACCTGTGGCACATGACCTTCAAAGATGGCCGGATTACTGAAGTCAAAGCGTTTCTGGACACCTACGTGCTGAATGATTTGATGGAGCGGGTGAAGCCGGGGATTTGAAGGGGGGTGTGGTCGCTGGCGCGTGATTTGAGCGTGCTGCAAGTGGCGTGGCTGGGTGGCCTTTTCCAGTGGTATTCGGGGAGGATGGCGGGAGGGGTAGGTGCTGAGAAGTCGGTGAGGGGTGGGGTGGTTCACAGGACTATGGACGAGTTTTTAGCGAATTTCTAAATCCTAGATGCAGGGAAGCCCTCGTCGGGCGGCTTTCTTGTGGGCCGGGGTAATCTGAATTGGCATCCTATGGCATTGATTATTTAAGATAAATTTATTTTTTAGTTTTGATTGGAATACCAACTGGAATACCCCACGAGATATCCACGCTCTGGTCTGGCGCTTGTAATCGATTTTACGCCTTTGCTTCTCATCTTTGATTAGGGGGTGATCTTCCTGCCGCTCTCGGGATACAGGTTGCGCATGATAGGAGGCTGAAGGTGGTGAACGGCAGAACCCGGCCAAAAGCGGACTCTCAGTAGAACCCCCGCCAAACTAATGATATTCCTACATTCTTGTTATTCTTGATCAGTTTGTACGTAGCGCGGGCCGTGTGAGCGCTCGCATGATGTTGCTATCGAGGCACGCCTTGAAAGCAGCCGCCCCCCGATTCGGAAGACGGAGAACATATTAGGTGGACACTATGGATGGCCAAAACCAGGAGCGAGTTTCAAGCCCAGCTGCCACCGGGGGCGCAGGCATTTACTTCGAGCAGCACGTTCAGGCTTATTGGCTGGCGCAACTGCTCGTCCGCAGCATCCCACCAATACTGACTGATAGAGGTGTTGCAGAGGTCCACTTTCAGACAGAGCATCTTGGTTTCAACACAGATGACTTCCTCGTCGTCTGCGAGCGGGAAGGTGAAGCACCGGCACAACTTGTTGGGCAAGTGAAGCGCGGCCTCACGATCAGTGCTGCCGACGATGAGTGCAAAAAAGCTGTTGGAGACTTCTGGAAAGACTTCAAGAAAGCCGACCCTTTCAACCCCCAGTACGATCGCTTTGTCCTCGTCACTCTACGTGGCACGAACACACTCCTCGAAAACTTCTCTGGGCTGCTCGACTGCGCCAGGGGGGCCGCTGATGGCAAAGAATTCCAGCGGCGACTGTCTCTCAACGGATTCATCTCTAAGAAGTCAGTCTCCCAGTGCAATGAACTATGCACGATTGTAAGCGCACTGGAAGACACGCCCGTCACTGCCGAATATCTGTGGCCCTTCTTGTGCGTGTTACACGTCCTGAGCCTCGATCTGCACACATCGACCCGTCAGACCGAAGCACATATCAAAACACTGCTCGCTCTCAAGTCCACTGACTCAGATCCGCTCGCAAGCGCGACTGCAGCCTGGAACAGGCTTCTGTCCTTTACCAGCGACGCCAATCCAGCCGCTCGAAGCCTGAAACGCACTGACCTTCCAGATTCTCTTGTCCTTTCATACAGCGAAGTGGGAACGCACGAGAGGCACGTACTGACAGCCCTGCGAAACCATACGGATTTCGTCCTGAGGAAAATCCGCAAAACGATTGGACCAACCTTACACCTGCAGCGCGCTGGGATTATTCAGAAAGTTCTTGAAGCCCTCGAAACGAAGCAAGTAGTCCTGATCACGGGGCCAGCTGGTAGCGGCAAGTCGGTCATTGGCAAGGAAGCAGTGTCTTTCCTTTCCCGCGAATTCTTCGCCTTTGGCTTCCGGGTTGAGGAGTTCGCCGTCGCCCATATTGATGAAACCCTGCACAACAGTCAGATTCCTGCACGCGCCACGGAGCTACAGGCCATTCTCGGAGCGCAGGACCGCAAAGTACTCGTCATCGAGAGCGTCGAACGCCTGCTCGAAAAACCCACACGCGACGCCTTCAGTGATCTGATGACCCTTGCTCAGGGAGACAACGGTCTCGGTATCGTCATGACCTGTCGCGACTATTCCGTGGAGCAGGTACAGGCCAGCTTCCTTCTACCTGCAGGAATTGATCACGCTGTCATCGAGGTACCAACACTCGACGACTCCGAACTAGAAGAGATTCAGACAGCGTTTCCATCAATGACGATCCCGCTGGGCAATCCAGCTCTGCGCAAGATCCTGCGCAACCCGTACTTTATCGACAAGGCACGCCAGATTCCCTGGGATGCAGGACGTCCACTTCCAGAAAGCGAGCGGGATTTTCGGGCTGTTTTTTGGCGGCAGATCGTACGTGCGGATCACAACCCCGCCAACGGCATGCCGCGTCTGCGCGAAGAGGCTTTGCAGGAGCTGGCTGTACGCCGGGCGCGTGCCCTTTCAGATCATGTATCCGCTTCTGGACTCGACCCGGTAGCCATCACTCTGCTGAAACAGGACTCCCTCGTTGTTTCTCCGGACGGGAAGCCCCTGCTCGTTGCGACGGCGCACGACGTACTTGAAGACTGGGCCATTCTGCAATGGATAGAGGAGCAGCACCTCACGGATGAAATGGCATTCAAGGCGCTCTCCTCCGCGATTGGTCCGCATCCCGCACTGCGCCGCTCTTACCGGAAGTGGGTTGCCGAACTGGTCGACCGCGATGAGCCTGCTGCAGACCGGATCTTCCGAGCAGCCATCACGCAAGCAGATGCTCCCGCTCAATTCCGCGACGACACGCTGGTTTCGCTTTTGAAGGCACCGTCTGCCCCCGAATTTCTGGCGCGGCACGAGGCTGATTTGCTCGCCAATGACCGCGCCGTACTCAAGCGGGTAATCCACCTACTGCGGGTTGCCTGCATGACATCGCCTGCCTGGCTTGTCGGCGTGCGCGGCCATAGTTCGATCCTGAACGTGCCGGACGGCGTGGTCTGGGCGACCGTGGCAGGGCTTGTTCATCGCAACATTGGCAGTTTTGGTTCGGAAGATTCTCCACTGCTACTTGCATTGATCGAGGATGCCGTACGCGGCGTCAGTTGGTGGGCACCGGACATCGAAGGAGCCGAACAGATCGCCGGGATTGCTCATTGGCTCCTCCCGCGCGTTGACAGCTACAGAAGGGGCGATGCACGTAAACGCGTTCTCAAGGTCATTGCCAAGATTCCGAAGGCCAACCCTGTTCGCTTCGAAGCTGTTATGCGCGGACAGATCAGGGACGGCTGGAATCACGACCCCGTCGCCGAAGAGTTCCGCGACATTATTCTTGCGGGTCTCGACGGCGCACCTGCGGCCCGCGACCTGCCGGATCTTTTGGTCTCCATCGCACTAGATAACTTTCTCGCCACGGAGGAGTACCTGAGCGAGAAACCCTTTGGCCGTTCATCCCTCGACATTGAGCTTTACTTCGGCATCAAGGAACACCTAAGCCGCCATTCTCTCCCTGCCAGTGCGTTTCGAGGACCATGGGTCAACCTGCTCACGCGCCATCCGGGAAAGGGCCTCGATTTCCTAGTACAAGTCTTCAATCACAGTGCCGAGTGGTACGCGCATCCACGCCTTGGTGACCGACTGGAACCCGCTTGGGAAGTCGAGTTGACGCTCGCAGATGGGCTAGTGCGGAAACAATGGGTAAACCCGCGGCTCTGGGGGATGTACCGAGGCTTGGGCGTCAGCCCTTATGTGCTCCAGTCGCTGCTGATGGCTCTCGAGAAATGGCTGCTCGACTATGCCAAATCCCACCCTGAGGGATTGGACACCGTGCTGCTTGGGATCCTGCACCGCAGCGATTCCGCAGCACTCGCAGCTGTCGTTGCAAGCGTGGCAACCGCCCATCCTCACCAATCCGGGGAGGCTCTTCTAGCACTGCTTTCTGTGCAAGACTACATCCTTATCGACCGCAGTCGCATGGCCAGCGAGCACCAGACTTCCATGCTTGCGGGAATGTTCCCTACCCTGCACACCGAGGACAAAATCTACGAAGAGGAAAGGAAGCAGTCGAACGAGCTACCGCATCGTCAACATGACCTAGAAGTAGCTATCGCAAACCTGCAATTCGGCTCTCTTGCCCCAAGGGTTCACGCTATCATCGACAAGCACCTGGCTGAACTGGCTGCATTGGATAAGCGCAAAGAAGATGACCTCATATGGCAACTTGCCCTTCATCGGATGGACTTGCGCCAGTATGTCGTATCTGAAGCCCAGCCAGCATTGGCCGCGACATCCACAGTGGACAGCGAAAAGCCAACGAAGAGCTACATCAGTCTGGAACCCAAACCCGCGGCCCCGGAAGTGCAGCAATTCATTGAGGAGAGCGCAAAAGACACGGAAGAAACGAATGCCCGGCTAGGCATCTACAACTGGGGACTCCAGATCTTCCAATACAAACTTGGCTCTGCTGAACCGGCACAATGGAGGGAGATACTGTCAGGTGCGCAGGAGATGGACCGCACCAATGAATACCCGGAAAGCAGCCGAAATGCCCCCGGCTTCGCCGCTGCGGTCTGCGTCCGCGATCACTGGGAGGAGATGTCACCGAAAGAGCAGGACTGGTGCATTGATGTCATCTGCTCGGAAATCTCTAGGCACGCGGACGCATGGGGAACTATAAACCGAATGCAGAGGTTCTCGATGCAGGCAGATCGTCCGTGTGCTTTTGTGGTCCCGCTGCTTCTATCCAAGCCCCTGACCCAAAGCCAAACAACGCGCGTGCGCCTGGCCTTTATCACTGCAATAACCCACCCGATTGACGAAGTCCGTTGGTATGCCGCCAGGGGCATTGACGACCAGTTCTGGACAGCAAATCCCGCTCTCGCCCTCCTCACTGTCAATGCTATTTCTACAGAGGCCTCTATTTCCAATTGTTATTGGACAGCCGAAGAGAAGAAGCGTCACGACAAGCGGAACCCGCTGGAAGCAATCGTCGCTGCCGCAGCCTCAGCGGTTCGCAAGCGTTTCTGGACTGACGGAGCCATCGCCGAAGATGCGCACATCCGACTCGAAATCACCGAGACATTCGGTGCTGAGGCGTTCGCAAAAGTCCTCGTGATTCTCGGCCAGGCCCCCAACGAACCTCTTGCTGTGGCTGTGTACAGACGCGCCAGTGAATACTTGGTCGACTGCTGGAACCGCGAGTACGGCCGCTCTAACGGTCGGCGTGACCGAAACTTCGAAAGTGAACAGTCGATATCCTACTGCGTGCAAGAATTTGTCATGCGTGTGGCAGATGTCGATGCGGCACAAGTCCTGCTGCCCATCCTGGATGCGGTTGACAGGCATCCACGCGAAATCCATAGCGTCGTCCAAGGATTAACCAGCAGCGAGGATCGCAACCCCAACACCAAGCAGTACTGGTTTTTGTGGAACCTGTTGGCCGAGAGGGTCAAGCACGCCAAGTGGCTTGCCCATCTGGAAAATGAGCATCCATACGGCAGTGAGGTACTCTCGACGATCTTCCTGACCTCGTATTGGAAGGACGATGTCCGGCACTGGCGGAGCCTGGAAGGCTACGCCCATAACGTCGACTCGCTGTTCAATGCTCTGCCGCCGGTCTCGATAGTACTGGACAGCTACGCCCGTTTTCTCTACTACATAGGCGAGCGCTCCATGCCAACAGCTTTTGTACACATCGCAAATGCGCTCAGACTGGGAAATAACGCCGACATGCTGCGCGAGTCCAACACCGTTTTCATACTCGAAAGCCTACTCCAGCGGCATGTCTACTCACGCCCGCTAGAACTCAAGCGTGATCCCACACTGCGCGAGGCGATTCTGTATGTGCTCGACGTGCTTGTCGAAAGCGGCTCATCCGCAGCGTTCAGAATGCGGGACGACTTCGTAACACCGGCTACCTGACGCTCTCTATTTTTTGCCAAGGAACTGGCTGACAGGTGAGTCGCCACGAATTCCCTAGACAGCCGATGACCGCTTCTGGCCGGTTAGCGACGGTCTGACTTCGACCGTCGCTATACATGGTCAACCTCAGTCTGTTCCGCCATTTCCAGGGCGTCATCGACCTCAATCCCCAGGTATCGCACAGTGCTCTCCAGCTTCGTATGCCGAGCAGCAACTGAACCGCCCGCAGGTTCTTCGTCCTGCGATAGATCAGTATGCTTTCGTACGTCTCATTGTGTGCGTGCCATACATCGCTGGATCAAGGCTTACGGCTTTCACCCAGCCTTTGACGATACGAGCGTATTGACGAGTAGATAGATGGTCTGAAGTATGCAGTCGGCTAGGAAAAAGGCAGTCCTCGCTGTGTAGCTGGGCCCGGTGTATCCAGGCCGCGAGAGCAGACCGTGTTTGCTCAGTGATCTCAAACTGCACAGGCCGCTGCGTTTTCTGCTGCATCACCATGGCTCGTGATGATACGTGCTCGCCATGAGCGACATCGCGCACGTGGAGCTTGGTTAAGTCGCAGGCTCGAAGCTTGCTGTCGATGGCCAGATCGAAGAAAGCCAGATATCGGGTTCTTTCCGCAACAGAGCAGCGGTCGCTAACCGGCCAGGAGCGGACAGTCGCTGTCTACGAAATCCAGGGCGATTCAGCGCGGAAAATAATACTTGTTATCATTTGAGAGCTGTGCAACCCCATCGTACTAATAGCGGGTTCGTCGGAAGATCCCTGTGTAAGAGGTGTCCAAGTGAGGCTGCCATGTGCGGTACTCAAATATGCGGATATGATGGGGCCAGCAAACACCTCCTGCCATAATTAAGCTAACAGCGAAAGGAATCGGCATGCCCCGCATCAACATTGAGAAGCTGCTGCATGAAGTCGAAATTGACAAGGTAGCTGAGCGGTTGGGAATGGAGCTGCGAAATGAGTCAGCCACGCGAAAGCTTGCGTTATGCCCATTCCATAGCGATAAGACTCCCTCTCTTCTAATAGATACGAGTAGAGATAAATCTCCGCAGCATTTTCACTGTTTTGCTTGTGGTGAGCATGGAGATGCGATTGATCTGGTGAGAGGTGTTCTTAATCTAGACTTCAAAGGGGCGGTGGAATGGCTCTCACCAAGTTACTCTAGTATTTCTATCCGAAAGGAGAGCGGGCGTAAGGATCTGAAGGTTGAGCAGTCAGAGACCCCAGGGCTAGAGCTTGCGTACAAGCTTTATAAAGTAAGCAATGATAAAGAGCGTCTAGCCACATGGGCTTCTAGTCGAAGTTTGGACTTGGCTGCATTAGAAAAAGCAGGTTTTTTGTACGCACACAAAAACTCCCTCTCTAAACAGATATCGATTACAAAGCCGGCTGCAACTCAGCGAGAGTTGGCTGGAGCATTAGAAGAAGCGAGCCTCATTCGTAAACTTCTTCCTAGTGTAGGTACTATAAATTACCATCTGAATTTGCAGTCCAGCCAAGATATCCGTTACGCGGATTTTTTTACTGGGGATCGTATTGTATTTCCGATAAGAGACGAGCAAAAAAAGCTGTTGGGTCTCGCGGGGCGTGCTTTAGATGATCAAACACCAAAATATTTATTTTCAAAGAGTTTCCCGAAATCTAAGACGCTATTTCGTATAGAACAAGCCGCAAGTTCTATACGAAAGTCGGCTAAAGAAGGTAAAAAAGATCTTCGCTTGTATGTTTGTGAGGGTTTTCTTGATGCGCTGAAGCTGGAAAGTATAGGGCTGCCTGCAATAGCAGTAATGGGTATATCGCTCAGCAAAGAGCAAGTGCAAATTATCAAGGGAATAAGCGACTCTCTGCCTTCAAAGGTTGCATCTTTAACAATCTGCATTTGCTTTGATCGTGATGAGGCAGGACTAAGGGGCGCTTCCGAAACCGCGCTTAAATTGCTAAGTGCTAATCTCGATGTGCTATTTATTTGGCCGACGGCCACTCAGATTAAGGGGGTTGGAGGCTCGACTCGCACTAAAGATCCGGATGAGTATCTTTCTGGATTGTCTGCGCAGAATGCGCTACTTCTTCTAAAAGACTCCACATACGAAAGTGGTATAGCGGTATTCGCAAATCAATTTGGGGTTGATGCTGACGACCTCTTGGAGGCACATCGTTGGGATAATGCCTCTCGCTCTAGAAAATATAGAGCGTTCGAGAAAGCGCGAACGGAGCTTCGAAAAATTGTTGGCAACACCCCTGAAAAAATAAAAAAGCTTATCGAAGGTAATCAAAAAGGCACCTCTGTAGCTGCAATGGAGGAATGGCTGCAATTTCTCAACGTCGATGTGGCAACTGAAACCGCGGTATCGGAGTGTTATCTAACCAATTCTGATGCCCGGCTAAACCATGCCAGACTACTCGCGTATATGGGGTCGCGGAGAGGTGAGCTTCCTTGTGACGAGTCAAAGTGGGAACGGCTAGATGTCGCTGCCAGTGCATTCAACATACTGCTTCATGAACGACTGTCTAATGAATTGAGTGAACCTATTGGTCCATTCGAGGCTGTTTGGGTCCCTCGATCTTTTGGTTCAGATGAACCAAGGCTTAAGGTCATGCCTCAGCCCGAGGACTTAATAGTTCATCAGTACGTGTTGAATGAATTATTGACGGAGCGTTGGGATGCATCCGCTCTGGGGGGGACGAACTTCAGCCATTGCATTCCTGCAGTGCGTTACTACCGTGAAGAACGAAAAACAGTAACTACCGGTCTGTCTAACGATTTGAAGCCGTTGGTTCTATCAGATCAGACATTGAGTTTCGCCTATCAGATTGATATGGAAGTCATTGAGGGCAGGCAGCCCGCCACGGATCAGGGGATGTTTCGTCCATTCCTAGACTGTTGGCGCGACTTTATGCAGTCTCTTAATAAGCAAGCCAAAGAAATAAAGTACGTATACGCTATTCGCCTCGATGTGAGTCGATACTATGACCGTATACGTCGACATGTTGTTAGGGATAGCATTCAGCCACATATTGAAAAAGCACTGGAGTCTGTAGCGGGAAATGCACCAGCATTCGCAGAGTTACTGAAAGCTCAAGCAGAAATGGGGCAGGCTGCTGATAAAGCTGCAAGTGTTGTCGAGCAGTTGTGTGATATGGTTTTTGGTTATCCATATCTACGTCCAGATAATGGGCGAATCACTCGTTCAGACCCACTGCGAGGCATCCCTCAGGGCCCTGTGATCTCTGCGTGGTTAGGGTCTGTTGCACTATTTCCCGTGGATCTTGCAGCACTCGAGTTGATGAAGAAATACAATGTAAATGAGGAGACTCATCTAGGTTACGCAAGGTACGTTGATGACATTATATTATTGGCTAGTAGCGCTGAGTTGTTGGAAGAGCTACGAGAGGTAGTAGACCTAAAGACACGGGCTTTAGATTTGGCATTGGTAGCCAAGGCCGACGCAATTCCTCCGATGACAGCGGAGGAGTTTTCTGATTATGCGAATCAAGGACGTGCGTTGGAGGCGTCGGGCCCCGCCTGGGAGCCGCCTTTAGCGGGTGATGGTGAAACAGGATGGGAGTTTTGGTCAGGTGCTCCTCCATCGGACAGACAGTCAGCTCTGCACCTATTATCGAACTGGGAAATATACAGGAGCTCAACAGATGTTGTTTTGCAAACTGTAAAGACATCGTTCTTAGCAATGGATTTGCGATCAAGCGAACTTGCAAAAGGTGCTAGGTTGCTTTGGTATGCTGTAGCATCTAAATTATCTGTTGTAGATTCGGAATCAGATTCGATTGCGGATAAAGCATGGAAGCTATATGAGAAGTATTGGAAAGAGTGTACTGAGGACGCAGGGTGGGTCTTAGACTCCGATAGTTTTGGGTGGGAAGCCCCAAGCCTGTTCGCGTTAGAAGGGCTGGAAAAGCTTATTGACCATAAAAATAGCCTTCAGCTAGGTTTGAGTGCGTCAGAAAATGCTCTTCGGCAAAAGCGAATTTCTTATTTGGCAAAGGTCGTGCTTGAGGAAGGATTTAGACAGAATGTTCTAACTAACGACTCAAAGCTCAAGTATCAACTAGAAAAAAGGTTGGATCTGCTAGAGTGGAAGGCGGCGAAATCTTGTGGGGTGCCAGTACGTAGAACTAAGACCTATGCAGAGCGGTCTATGTATGTACGCTCCTGGCTGCCTTTTGACTGGTTTCATGCGGCCGTAGAACAACTGATGTTGGCAAATCGATGTTCTGAATCTGACCCATTAAGCTCGTATGTGACGCAATATAAAGCTTTGTCGAGAAGCGTAGGGGAAGATAATAATGAATCATATAAATTTTACCGATATTTCCTACCTTCGGACGGAAATCCAGATGATCTAGAGTTTTTCGCTAAATCAGGGACAAAGTATTTTGGTTTGGCTTTACAAGTCTTGGTTGCATTGATTCCGAGAGAGAGCATTATTAGTTTGCTCTCTAAGAGAGTTTGCTTGTTAAGTTCTCTGGGAGCAGGCGGTAAACTCCTAATAATGCCTCCTCTTCCCGGTGTTAATCAAAGGCGAATGGTTGCGTGTAAAGTAGATGAAGGTACTACTGAAAATTTATGTAGTGTAAATTCATTTGAGTTTTATGACGCATTTTCTAAGGAGAATAGTCAATCTGATCTGGTTTTTTTTGGCGCTGAAAATGGAGTGGTTATAGCCGCGGTGCCTGAATGGGTTGTGGAGGAAAGCCCTAGCTCAGCATTGCTTAAAAAAGCTTCAGATTTACCAGTGGGTCTTAATCTATTTTTATTAGACAAACCACCGTCAGGAAAGTTTATCGTAAATGCCAGCGTGTTGAGACAGGCTGCAAATCTCTACAGGTCGTTAGTTTTGATGATGGCTGAGTACGAAAGGCAAAATGAAGGCCTGGAGTTGATTCCGGCCTGGCCCTATATAGCGATTAACACGCCTGGTCAAGCTTCCTATCTTATATGCGAGGGCGTGCCAAAAGGAGAGGTGGGTAATAGAGCTTTTGTGAGAGATGGCGGCCGGGCATTGAGGACTATAGAGGTTCCAATCTATGAGGCTCAGCTATGGCGTGCTGGTGTAGCTCTAAGTGATTACTTAGGATTTCATGATGATATAGCCAAGTTTAGCTCATCCGAGTCAGAGGTGCCTTTAGATGAGGCAACGCTCGCAGAACCTTCTCATTACGTTTTGAGAAGCCAACTTCGAAAGCTGAGAGGGGCGTTTGCCAACTCACAAATTGGGCGACGCATAATACCTCACAGTTTTCTTCCAGCTAGCGTTGAAAGAGCTCTTGAGTTATTAGAAAAATTTCCGGATACAACTGATAACCCCCTTTTACAATTGATGCATCTTCTCGCAACGGAAACTGAAACAGCGGGGATGTGGGTTCGCTATGAGAAGAATGTTGATTTAACAGAGTTAACTATATTTCTTCGGGCAGTTGCCGATAGAGTTTTGAGCAAATTACCTTTGAGCATTGGCGAGGTCTTAGCCACTGCTCCAACTGCAACAATTGGGTTGCGACGGGATTTGGTGGGGATCTTAACGTTCACTAGAAGCTTGTGGTCAGTGGACCAAAACGCTCAGATTTCTCCATTATTCGCATGGAGAACACTTCGAGCAGGAGCAGTAAGCTCCGGTATCGCTGTTGCTTTGCAGGGTATTCTTGCCTCGCTCAGAAGCCATGGTGGATTTGCAAGATACGAGGGGTTTGATTTTCCCGTCGAGTGGGAGATTCCGCCCGCCAGCGTAGCTGTGGCGGATTCCGGGAGAACGGATACAAACATTGATGACAATATAAGTCTTCTGGATTTATTACGTTTGCTTGTCACGCATTTGGGTTACCGGATGAGGTTGGCAGATGATGGCAGCCCACAAATATCATCATGTATTAGCAGCGCAATAGAAACAATCGCTGTAGCACTCGCAAGTATAAGTGTTAAAGATTTAATTGAGCCAGAGTCGACTGATTGGCCTTTCTTCGATGTTACAGAAAAGGCTCTTGATGTTCTTAATCTTGAGTTGCTAGAAACCGTCTGTAATATGGTTAAAGACTTGGATTTTGAGCTTGGTCTTAATGTGGTTCTGGTTATGGAGCAAGCTTATGGTTTCAATGCGCAAACCAAGCGCTTTACAGACTCTAGGGGACTTGCTTGGGATATAAAGCCTTGGATGATCTCGCAATATCCGTTGCGAGCTCGACATGTAGAGGAAAGCTTTGACTCTGATCGAAGAGTAGTTCGTGTATGGACAGAGGTTTACGATAGGAGTAGTGATCGACTGCTTTCGATTTCTGTTCTTGGTGAGCCATTTGCATCCATTGCGCTGTTAAAAACGTCTGCAAATACTTCTGAAGATAATAGTGTTGTAGCAAAGGTCGGTAGTGATGAAGTTATCCCGGTAGCGGAAGTAGGGCAAGATACGCCTGTGGAGGTAGAAGACGCTGAACCTCAAAAAGATATTTTTTCTCTGGAAGCGGGTGAAAATATCGATTCAAATGATCAATCTACCGATAATCGCTCCCCGGACTTTGCTGAAAAAACTGAAGATAGACCCGTTGAAGTGGTACTTAGTGAGGCGACAATTAAAGCACGGGCAAGCTCTTTCAAGTTAAGTCAGAAGGGGGCTTGGAGCGATCGAAAGGATAGTAAGAATTTAGGGCATGTGCGTGTTGCGTTTGTTCAGTGGGATCATCAAGAGCTAAGTTATGCTCATCCGATGGTTGAAGCTACGCCAAAGAAATGGCCTTTTAGTCCTGGCTGTAAATCCACAGTAATTAAAAAGTTAAGATATCTAAAAGACTCTCCTTACGGTTCCCTTTTAAGCGCCACTGATGCAACTGGATTAAATCATCTTTGGAGAGAGAAGAAGATTTTGTTGCCAAGTTGGGTGGAGCACCGTCGTCGTAGGCTACTACGTAGTGTTGTGGATGCCTGTGAATCTTTTGGTGTGGATTTGTTAATCTTGCCGGAGTACTCGGTGCGTCCGGAAACAGTCAGATGGTTGAAGGATAAGTGTTTACCTGGAAAAACAGTTGCTGTGCTAGCCGGAACTTACTTGGAGTTTGATTCTGAATCGATACTTCCTGCCAAAAGCGCGACTCTTAATCTTTTATGGCCTGTTCCGAAAGATATACGCGAATACCTGAGGCCCTCTGAAGTTCGAGGCGGTCTGAGTGTGGATTCTGCAAATGATGAAATTAGCCAAGGTATTGTTCTAAATTTAAGTCGGCCAAAAAAATATAGGTCGGTTGCTCTGAACGAGTTTATACGGCCTGGAACACAACCCTTGGCGCCATTGTTTGTTCCTGGAAAAATAGTAGATAAATTACGTCTTGACTGGGAAATAAGTATTGAGGGCGTAGTGAAGTTGCTCGCGTACTCTGGTTTGCCTTTGGCGAATTTTATGGAGTTGATTTGTTCTGAGATATTTCTTTTTACGAGTCCCACGAATATTCCTGAGATGGCGAGGGACTACGCAGCTATGTGTTCGAGGTTTGGACTTGGAGTGTCTGAGGGTGATGTATGGGAGGATCTTAAGGGGCTTTCTAATTGGCTGTCAGTTTGTTCAAAAAACGGTGGGGTTGGCTCTCGAAGGTCGATCATGATTGTTCCAGCTGCCACAACGCGTACCGCTGACTACTGGATAGCAGGTCAGGCTGGCCTGTTAGCAGCTGGTACAACGACCGTCTTCATCAACGGTGTCGGTTCAGGCTTGAAAGGCGGCAGTTGCTTTATCGGGCGAGAGAGTTGGAAAAACGGAGGGGGAACACATGGGTACATCGAAAGCTTAACTCCATATCATGGTTGGTCGAAAGGTATTTATTACAATAGTAAGGACGACCCATTGAGTGACGGGGATCAGGCGTTGGTTATTGCGGACATTGACCCCCATAATATGCTTGAAGGCAAACCTCGCCCTCAGATGCTTCCTGTTCCTTTACAGTTGGTTGCCTATTTACCAATTGCAGAAACTGTCGATGAGAAAACACTAGATCGTAGGTTGTGCGCAGCGATTCCCTCCAACGGCGAGTTATCCGATCCAGGTAATGTAGCGCGAGAGCTTTCAGGGAAGCTAAGAAGCCGAGGTTTATTTTGGCAGACTATTGCGCAAGGTATAAATAATATAGATATTAAATTTTTCGAGGGATTTAGTAAGAATTTTTCTGATGAAAAAACAATACAAGAAAGAGCAAAGTCGTTTTTCAATAACGGTTATCAACAGCCGTTTTCATCTGTGGAAAAGCAAGATCTGCTATCTTCACCTGCGTTTTATGATTGGATAGATGCAGATATGACTTTGCGAGAAGGTGAGGAGTTACCGTTTATCTCAGTTCCTTCTTGGATCGAAGAATAGTAAAGATTGGAACGAGTGTTGGTGCTTTTATATGATAAACCGCCTACTCAGTATTTTTCCTCGCTGCGTTAATGCCCCGATATCTGATACAGAGCGCCGAGGGTGTAGAGTGATCACGGTATGTCCGCTTCTGGCCGGTTGCTGCCCCTCACAACCGGCAGTTATGAGCCAAAAGCGATGGGGGGCCTCTGCTATGCTTTTCACCTAGCTTCCTGTCACTAGTGCTGCGCCATCCCTCCATTGAGATACGTTCGTTGGCTTTGAGTTAGCCGCGACGTTTGGGGCGACTGTATCCGGCTTGTTCGAGGAGTTTACTAGCCTCAATAATGTCTAGTGGGTGCCGCTCCGGATCCATCAGATCAGTGTAGAAATTTGCGCAGCCACCTACCACATGACCACTCCAAATGCAAGTTTCCCTGTACTCTTTACGAAAAACCTGAAGCAGTAACGTTTTAAAGTTAAGTGTCGGAGAAAATTTAGATTTGTAAGCGTTTCCCTTGATCATATAATCCTCCCAATTTAGCCTTATAGGCAGTCGGAAACCTTCCATTCGGGTGGACAGATCTAAGATAATATTAAATGTCAAAAACTCTACTCTGACCCCAAGAAGATCTTGTGCCAAAATCCTGTTTAATACGTTGTCTCTTCCCTCGTCAGTATTGTACAAACTGGTCCACACACCTTTCTGTGACGACTGGACCACGACAATGTGAGCACGTTGGATAGAGCCGGAGCCATCCATGACTATTGCATATTCGGCAGCGCACGGTTGACGATCGTTGCCAGCGTAAAAGATCTGCTTCAAAAGATTACCTCGCTCTCCTGGCAGTTAACTCAAAAAAGTCACTAGTTTGCTGCCGAACTGTGTGGTCTGTTTTGATAAACAACTATCCGCGCTTAGAATCATTTCAAGCTGCTTTACTTCAACCAATCCCTTTTGATAGAGGTCAGCCCATATGCTATCGAGAATTTCATGGTTTTCAATTAGCTCGGGCATGGCGCTTGCGATAATCTGGGATAAAGAAACTGTGGTTTGGTACGGTTTTACTCGGTTGTTATCCGCAAACCACCGATCAGGATTCTCGAAAAGCTTTAGCAGTCTAATGTGAGAAACTGTGCATACGTCTACAAAATTGAGAAATACCTGGCGATAATCATCGCTTGGACATGTAGGCAGCGCAGAATTTATTACAGCGTTGCGCAATGCTTCGAGTTTCTCTGCTTGGTGATTTCTTAGGGAGATATTGCAAACCTCCGCAACAGTGCTGACAAAGGCTTCATTTTCCTGTAGACCTGCCTCCGTTACAATTCCTTGCTCTATGAGGTCGTTAAGAGCAGCCCCAATGGCAAGCATTGTTTCCGTGCGGCGCCTATTTAAAGGAGCCTCGAGTAACGAATTAAAAATCTCCAATAACGGGCTTCCCACAACTGGGATCGCACCTATAGTAGCTCTTCCAATGCGGTGTAACTTCTCATCAAACGGCTCGACTTTTGGGTCTGCCGCTTCAAGATCAACTTTTTTCATGATTTGTGAATCCTTGATATGCCATGTGAGCGAATGCTTACTACGATCGTTGCTTGCCGTTGACAAGCATATCAACTTCACTTGGAGCTAGGTAGTGGCCCAGAAATGGGGCCCTAGCAGGCAATTACTATACCTGGTGTGTCTAATCCTCTATTCATACAGATCTATTCGCTGACGGCTGATGTAGAGTATCTCTGGGGCATCGGACTGTTTTGCAAATCGAAACAGCCTGCACCGAGCTTGGAACTTAACGGGAGAAGGACCATTTTCTGAGCAACCTAGAGCCATGTGTCCGCCATTCGCCTGTTTCTGACCGTTGAATCCGAGGTCTGTTGGGGAGGGATGATGTTCAGTTATGCGTTGAAATGTTGGATTGACTGTTAGCGTTCGAAACGCGATAACGGCTACCGTGATTGAGATTAAGGCCTCATTCCACACGAACTGGTCGGTCGGTTGTGGCGCTGCAGTGAAATGCGCTTGGAACCTAGCTTGCCCGCTTACATCGACTTAACCGAAATAACTTCCACAAACCTGAATTTTTTCTTGGCGATTTTTGTAGCTTCTTGCTCTGCAACTAGGGAGCTGAGCGTATCGGCTTCATGTACGATCTCGTGCATATTGCCTTCGAATTCATTCCCCACCCTCAGTGTGACTTTCAATCTGGGAGTAAAGGTTTTTGATAATTTATTTTTCTTCACTGCCTTTGTCGGCTTCGCGATCACGGTTTCGGGTGCGGTGTCTTGCACGTGTGTGTCGATTACTAAAGCAGGAACCTTAGGCTCACCGAACAGCGCCCGCCGCATTTCTTCTTCCGTTAGCTCTGTAGTCATACAAATTCTCGAGAGGGTTTCGTGTATAGCGTTACCAATTCTATCACTGTGGGGAGCTTCGGAAATATGAAGGAGTTGCGTGGTATCTGACCTGCCTTAGCCACTAAATGCCGATGAACGTAAATTTTCGTCCGGAGCTCTCATTCGAATTCGGCGCTTATTGACTCTTATGCTTGTATTGTCGCTTGTTCGCTTGTTCGCTTGTTCGCTTGTTCGCTTGTTCGCTTGTTCGCATTTACGCTTTGCTCCGTTGCGGTCAATCCCGCGACCGGGTGTCGCAACCCGCAAACACACACACGAAGGCGCTGTTCCGCGCCATAGCGAAAGCAGAGTAGTTGGCGCTCTATTAGGTCTTACTACTGCATTTCTATGGCAGGCCGTGCGGGGCAGGCTTATGCCTGGCCGGTTTTCCTTCGTGTGCCGGTTTGCGACGCCCGTACGGTCTGCCACCCAATCGTGTCGCAACGGCGGTTGGCAGCTCCTTAATTACACGAAGAAGATAAGGAAAATGACCTGTCCCCCTTTTAAGCTCGTGCGCCACCCCTGCCAAATGATTCAAGCTGCAAACTATCTCGGAGGATTCCGTGATGTTTGATCTTTCGCTTCTAATCGGCCTCCCCAAACCTAACTCGATACTTCATCGCTTACCCCTGAAGATGCCGCCATTAAACTACGGCAGGCTGGCACTCTTCGGCTTAATGGCGCGCAGAGTATTCTTCTTCATTGTCCGCAAGACGTTGAGCTGGCGGTAGAGCTGTTGGATGACGCGGCAGTGCTGTTCGACAAGGCATGTCGATATCGGTCGGGTATCCCTGCTCAGCGCGTTCATCAACAGATTGGTGAATAAGCCTCTGTCCCTTCCGCTGAAGGCTGTCCAGGTATCCGAACACCATGGGGCAATGAATTCCGCCCGATGATTGAGGACGGCGTTCGGTGCGCTGAGACCTGGCTTGATGGTTCATCATTGCCGCTGTGGTGGGCTCTGGCGCAAAACCGAAAACGTCATAGTCCAGGTGATCCACAAGAGGCATTTGAAGCAGGTTTTTTGCTGCGGTTGCAGCAGACGCTGATCATGCGACGTGAGGCAGTCACTTCCCGATCAACCAGCTTCGATGCCTGATTTTGTAGTTGACGTTTGCGACTTTGCTTTTCCCGCCAAACCCTCTGATCAAGCGATCTTTGATCGCGCCGATCGGAGGGTTCACTCGCTTTTTCTTGCAGCAACCGCGTTCTACCCCATTCATTTCAAATTTGATTAGCGCGGCCTTCTTTTACCCGTCAGTAATTGGTCGTGATCTGTATCGGGCGCAGAGCCGTTTCAGTGTCAAGGCGGATCTTTTCGTTTGGCATGGATATAGGTGTGGCGACAGCGGCGACAACGGCGACAACGGCGACAACCCACGTTGAACGTGGCCTGAAGCATGGCGACAAAAGTGGCGACAGTCGCCACTTTTTGCACGCGTGACCATTACGCTTGACCGCTATTTCGAGTGAGTATAAAAATTGGCGCACGGATCGCTGTCGTTGACAGCACCAGCCCAGGTAGCCAGAACCTTCAAGGCTACGCCACTTGTGTGGTGGTTCTTCCCGAAGTGCGATTAGCGCCCGGCGGCTCGCACGGTCACTCTCCAAGGGTGATGGATGCCTACTCGACTTATCTGCCCGTTGCGGCAGACGATGGACCTTCCTCGCTGCACTGCAGCAATCTCACCTCTCGGCACACTTCGCTGCGCCAGACCGCGCCTGTCTCTTTCTCCTGGAAAGAGACGGGCGCTCGTAGCACTGCTGCAAGCCACGTCGTACAAGGCATTGCCGCAACTCTCCTCGTGACAATCGGCCTGACAAATCCGATTCGTCGCCATCCGCAACGACACAGGCACCGGTGCCGCAGCTCATGGAAAGGCTGCACCTGACTGACAGTCAGGCATGCCCCAGGCGTCGATGTTGTTGCCTTCTCTCACTCAGGATCTCCAGGTGCCGAACTCGTCAGTCGGCACAGCCTCCGCCCGCCCGCATTTTCGGATGCGCTAAGAAGGCCAGATTCATGGGTTCATGCCCTCGCTCCCGGTCGTAAGGAGCCGCACGTTCCGCGTCAGTGAACACCTCACAGGCCGCAGGGGCCTTGATCCCTGATAACACTCAACAGCCGTGGCGGGACTACGTGAGGACGACCAGCAATGAACGAGGAGAGGACCCATGCAGCAGTTAGATCCGAAGCTTGAACTACCACAACCACCTCGACCGCTGATTGAGTCGAATCCCGTGGCCCCGCCTTATCCGGTGCAGGCACTGGGTGGGATTCTTAGGCCTGCGGTGGAGCGCATGGCCGAGGTCATCGGCGTGCCCCAGGCACTGGCCGCGCAATCGGTGTTGGCGGCCTCGGCGCTGGCCACACAAGGCCATGCGGGCTTACATCTCGACGGGCGCAGTTATCCGCTGTCGCTGTACCTGATCACCGTGGCCGCGTCAGGGGATCGCAAGACCGCCGCAGACCGATGTGCATTGCTGCCGGCACGGCAATGGGAGCGTGAACAGTGGCAGCGCTATCGCGAACAACTTGCCCGGTACCGTGCCGCACAGCGACAGGCGCAGTGTATCAAGCCCGGCGATCCTGAGCCCGCAAACGGAATGTCGCTCGAAGCGGAGCCCTCAGCCCCTAGACTGATCACCACGGACCCGACTATCGAGGCCCTGATCAAGGGGCTCTGTCATGACCTGCCTAGCATGGGTCTGTTCTGTGATGAGGGTGGACAATTCCTCGGCAGCAGCACCATGAGTCGGGATAACCGTTTGAAAGCGGTAACGACCTTGTCGTCACTCTGGGATGGCAGCCCGATAGATCGCGCGCGTTCCATGGTTGGTGAAAGCTTGCGAGCCTATGACCGACGCTTGAGCCTGCACCTGATGCTGCAACCGTATTTGGCCATGCAGTTACTCAGTGACCCGTTGCTGCAGGGGCAAGGCATTCTAGGGCGCTGCTTGATGACCTGGCCCACCAGTCTAGCCGGGCAACGTAGCTACCAGGCTGTCGACTTGTCCAAAGACGCTGCCCTCAAGCGCTATCATCACCGCCTTTCGGCTCTGTTTTATCAGCCTTGGTCACTTTCCGCTGACGGAGCCTTGCAACTGTCAAAGCTGAGCCTCAGTCCGCTCGCGCGTCGTCGCTGGATTGATTTGCATGATGCTATCGAAGCTCAACTGGGTGAGTTTGGCGAGCTGGCCAGCGTGCGGCCCAGCGGTTCGAAGGCCGCCGACAACCTTTTGCGCGTCGCCGGCATTTTGGCCGTTGTGGAGGAGAGCAGTGTCGTGGAGGTCGACCATATCCAGCGGGCCTCGGCCTTAGTTTGCTACTACCTCACCGAGATCCAGCGCCTGACCGAGCAGGAGCCGGTGTGCAGGGTAAAAGAAGAGGCGGACCGGCTGTTGCGCTGGCTGCAGGTCAAGGATTGGAAGCGCTTCAGTATTCGAGATCTGAATCGCAACGGTCCCCGCTTTGCCCGCAAGAGCAGTCGTCATGCCGCAAAGCTGCTGGTCGAGTTGATTGATCATCAGTGGTTGATCTCCGACGGCCACATCTTCGAGGTGCGCCATGTTCAATCTTGATGAAGCGCTGCGCAACCATCTGGCTCAACGCCAAAAGGAGCCGAAAGTGCGATTTGTCGCCGGTACTGTCGCCACTTTGTCGCCACGCTCAAAGGCAGACAAGGCAAAAGTTGTCGCCGGTGTCGCCGGTGTCGCCACCCTCCATAGAACTATCACCTCGACGACCTCCATTATCCAATGGTTGGAAGAGCAGGGCGCGCATCTTTACGTCACCGACAACACGCTGTGTTTTCGCCCGACTGATTGGGCTCAGTTCGCGATTGTAAGTGCGCACTGGCGAGCCCTTTTGCATGATCTCGCAGCAGCCGATCAGGAACAGAAAAATGGCTCGGGTCGGTAAGCGAGCAGGGCGCAATTTCGGCTTCGGTCGCCAGCTCAGCTATGCCGGACCGCAAGCACTGAAAGACCTGTTTGGCGACGGCCATTTTGCTACCGTCAAAGCCCATAGTGATCGCTGGCAGGCCTTCGTGCGTTGGTGTCTATCCGAGGAAGGGCCGAGGCTCAATGATGCGCGACAGATCGACCGCGAAGTCCTAATGCGGTACGCCGTCCACGTGCGGGAGCAGGTGGATCAGGGCAACGTCGGCATTGCCACCGCGCAGAACCGACTGTCCAGCGTGAACCGAACGATGGCTGCGCTGCGCGGTGATCAATACGTCAAAATCCCGAGTCCAAGTAAGGCGCTTGGCTTGCAGCGCTCAAGCGTGCGTAGTGAGGCGCCACAAGGCCAAGACCGTGTACAGGTCAGGCTGATTGCGCAAGCGCTGTCAGAGCGACAGCAACTGAGGGTGAGTGCCATCGTGCTCCTCGCTCGGGAGACCGGCATGCGCCTGCGTGAAGCGATCTTGGCGGACTTGCCCCGGCTGCAACGTGAGGCTCGGCAACTGGGCAAGATCAATATCCAGGACGGCACCAAAGGCGGTCGATCAGGCGCATCGGCACCGCGTTGGATTGCGGTCACGGATCAAGTTCGTGGCGCCCTCGACAGGGCCAGCGAGGCCTCACCCAAGGGCAGTCGGAATCTGTTAACACCTGATGAAAGCTACAAAGATTTCTTACAGACAATCGTACGACCGGCGCGGGACATCATGCATGAGCATGGATTGAAAGGCTTTCATGAACTGCGGGCGGCTTACGCCTGTGAGCGCTATGAACAACTGACCGGCTTCTCCGCGCCCATCAATGGCGGTCGTGGTCAACGAGAGGATCGAGCACTCGATCAGCGTGCACGTCAGCAGATCAGCCACGAGTTAGGGCATAACCGCATCGACGTGGTGAGTGCCTACATCGGAGGTCGTCGATGAAGTCCGAGTTCGATATGGCGTTGTTTCTGAACCCCGTGCTCAAAGGTGCGCATGCCACGCGGCAGCGGCATATCAGGCAGGCAGAAAGGATGCACGAGGCGATTCGTGAGCGCTGGAGTTGTGCGACCCCTTGGTCCTGGAAGGAAAAGCACACCAGATGGTTTTTAGAGCACTACCTGCGTTGCTCAGCACCAGCGACCATCTATTACTATGAGTTAACAGCAGAGCTGATCCGCCGCAGAAGGGCGCAACTCGTGGTTCTCTGATAGATCTTTAAGCGTGAGCCCCTAAGTATGGGAATGCGGAGCCTTCCCATACTTAGGGGCTTGGCCGAAGAAGCGCAGGCATGCGGCTGATTTAGCGACAGTCGCCACTTCAGTCGTCCTGCTGCACGGCACGAATTGTCGCCTGCTCAGCGTATCGGCACGACGTTACGGTCCCTGGTTTGATTGATGGCGGATGCCGACAGGCTGCCGGTGGCTGCCTTCTGGATATGTTCACTCCACCAGGCCATCATCGGACGCCGGCGTTCGATGTAATCCGCCCGGTTGTAGGCGCTTCGAACTTCGTCTTTATCGACATGCGCCAGCGCGACTTCGATTAGCTCCGGATCCCATCCATGCTCATTCAGAATCGTGCTGGCCATGGCGCGCATGCCGTGGCTGACTAAGCGGTCCTGAAAGCCCATTCGTTTTAATGCCATGTTGGCTGTCTGGCTATTCGCGTGGGTGCGCGGATTTCTATCTGACGGGAACACATATTCCCTGTGGCCGCTATGGGGCTTAAGCGTCTCCAATAACGAGAGTGCATGTTCGGTCAGCGGGATTGTGTGCGGACGACGCTTTTTCATTCGCTCCGGAGGGATGGTCCAGATGCGTTTGTCGAAGTCGATGTCTGCCCATCGAGTGGTGGCCGCCTCGGCAGGGCGTGTCATGGTATGAAGTTGCCATTCGATCAGGCAGCGGGTCGTCCGCTTAATGCTGGCGTTCGCGATTTCCATCATGAGCTCCGGTAGCTCATCAGGAGGTAGCGCGGCCATATTCTCTTTCTTGGGTTTCTTGAACACCGCTCGAATGCCGCTGAGAGGGTTGGCAAAGATCATTCCGGCGTTGACGCCGTAGGTCATGATCTCGTTAAGGCGCTGGCTCACTCGCTTAACCGTCTCGAGGCTGCCTTTGGCCTCAATCGGGCGAAGCAGCTTGATGACCATCGGGGCGTTCACTTCCGATAGCGGCGTTGATTTCATGCTTGGAAATACATGCAGTGTGAGCGATCGCCAGATGTCTTCGGCATACGCGGGCGTGACGGAATCCTTCTTCAATTCGAACCAGGCTGTGGCCACATTTTCGAACGTGTGTTCCGTTTCCGCCCGTTTGGCTTCCAGCAGCTCATTGCGTTGAGCTTTTGGGTCGATGCCCTGTGCAAGCAGCTCTCTGGCCTCAACGGTTTTCTTCCTCGCTTGCGCAAGAGAAACCTCGGGATAAGAGCCGAGTGCCATGTTGATTCGATTTTTGGTGACGGGATGCCGGTAGTTGAAATTCCACTGCATCGAGCGATTGACCCTGACTCGCAGTTGGAGCCCATCGCCATCGGTGAGGACGTAATCCTTGTCTTTCGGTTTGACCGCCTTGAGCTGGCGGTCGGAGAGGCGGGTGGTTTGAGCGCGCATGAGAAGTACTCCATGACACCTTTTGGTATTCCCAAGATTAGCGCCGGGTAGCCGGGAATACCATTGGGAATACCAAATCGGCTGGAACTCAAAAAACCTAGAAAGCCTTCCATAGCCCTGAAACCCCCGTATTTACTGGATTGCAGGCACAAAAAAAGACGTCCGTGGACGTCTTTAGATGATCAAATGGTGGAGCCGGGGGGATTTGAACCCCCGTCCGCCAGTACTCCGCTGTCGGTCCTACATGCTTAGCCGTGTCTATTGAGTTAACCCTCAGCCGCCCGACGGGCAGGGTGCATTGGGCGAGTTGTGTAAGTTTTAGCCGCTTCGTCCACAACGTACTGCACGGCGATTCTGTTCTATATGACAATCACGTTGGGTTTACAGACATCCCCTAGTGATTGCTGGAGCCGAAGCTACCAGAAGTGCGGGCTAGGCTGCTTACGCAGCTAGTTGAGCACCGTAGTTTTCGTCATTGGCAACTATAAGTAGTTGCAACAGTGGATTTACGACTTCTGTTACCAAGTCGGCATGCACCTAAAGTTTCGCAACCGGCGTCGAATCCTAAACGGCCCCAGTTGACTGCTTTCGCAGTCAGGTCGCGGAGTGTACTCCAGTGAAGGAGGCTCGTCGACCTTTTGACGCGGTTGGAACTACGGCCAGCCGCTGGGCTGGCCGTTTCAGGCGTGTTACTTGGCGCCTTCGCTGCCCGAACCGATGTTTTTCAGCGCGGTGATTTGCTTGGTGGTGAGCTCGATACAGGTCTTCTCGTCACCTTTGGCTTTTGCGGCGGCGGCTTCGTTATAGGACTTCTCGAGATCCCTTTTTGCGTCAGCGCTCATGTTGGTGTTCGAAGAAGCCTGGGCATCCTTGATGGTCTGCAGATTCGCACCACACAGATCATCGGCGGCGAATACCGGGGAACCCAACAGTGCAGCGGTGAGGAACAATCCAGTCAGTGCTGTGCGCTTCATGTGTATCTCCTTGAGCCTGTGGACTCGGTATGGCCGGTCTATGAGGCCGATGTCCGAGGTCTGTCGATAACCCCCATTCATTTGCGGGGCTTAAACAAACTGACTGTGCTGAAACGCAGGGGTTCTATTTATTTTCGCGATCATGTGAAAAAGCCACATTACGCTCAAAAAGCAACAAAAAGGGGCGATTGCCGCCCCAGTGTCGTGATCAGGCAATTTTTGCCTGAGTCACGCGGTCCACCAGATACACCAGCCCGTGATAATCGATGCCGCCGTGTTGCGACAGGCCGATTTCGCAGGTGCGACTGGTTGAGATGCCTTCGTTGCAGAACTGTACCGCGTCCTTGAGGCTGCGCAGCGAGTGGGCGTTCAGCTCTGGTGTGGTGAAGCCCTTGTCCCCGGCGAAACCACAGCAGTGGATGCCTTCCGGAATCACCACGTTGACGCTGCACAATCGCGCCAGCTCGATCAGCGCCTGACTTTCGCCCAGGTGCTGGGTGCTGCAGGTCACGTGCACGGCGATGGCTTCCTGCTGGGGCGTGAAGGTCAGCTTGTCGAGCAAGTGCGTGCGAATGAAACGCACTGGGTCGTACAGATCCAGACGCGTGTCCTTGAGATCCTGCACCAGGCGCAGCGTGCATGGGCTGGTGTCGCAATAGATCGGATCAAGTCCGCCACGGCTGGCTTTGCTCAGCGCGGCCAGCAGTTCCAGGCGTTTGTCGTCGGCTTGTTGTTTATAACCCTTGGACTCGAAAGGTTGGCCGCAGCACAGGCTTTCCTGATCGTCCGGAAACACCACCTGGTAACCGGCTTTTTCCAGCAGGCTGCGGGTCTTGTCGAGCAACGACGTCTGCTCGCGGTCTCCGGCTGCCGGGCCCATGACCCGGGAAACGCAGGCCGCCAGATACACCACGCGCGGGCGCTGATCCTCGACGGGCGGCGTGAAGCGAATCGCATGTTCCGCCTGAGGCATGGCCGGTGACCACTGCGGCACGCGCCCACCGGAAGCCTTGCTCAGCGCGCCGGAAAGTTTCGCCAGCCTCGGCGCGCCGAGCAGCATCCGTGCGCCATTGGCGGCGTGCAGGGTAACGCGCGCACCTTGCAGCGCCGTCTTGAAGTTGTGCGCCAGCCAACCTGCGGTCTTGCCGTGTTTAGCTTCTTGAGCGCGCAGCTTCTTGACCAGCTCGCCGGTGTTGATGCCCACGGGGCAGCGTTGCGCGCACAGGCCAGTCGCGGCGCAGGTTTCAATGCCTTGGTAGTGGTAGTCACGCTCAAGTTCGGTGGTGTCGATACCTGCGCGTTTCTTCGCCTGAATGTCGCGCCAGATGACGATGCGCTGGCGCGGGCTGAGGGTCAGGCCTTTCGACGGGCAGACTGGCTCGCAGAAACCGCATTCGATGCACTTGTCGACAATCTCGTCCGCAGCGGGCAACGGCTTGAGGTGCTTCAAGTGGATCTGCGGATCTTCGCTGAGGACCACGTCGGGATTGAGAATGCCGTTGGGGTCGAGCAGGCGTTTGAGCTGCCACATCAGTTGATAAGCGTCATGACCCCATTCCAGTTCGACGAAAGGCGCCATGTTGCGCCCGGTGCCGTGCTCGGCCTTGAGTGAGCCGCCGAACTCGACAGCGACCAGCTGCGCCACGTCGTCCATGAATGCCTGGTAACGGGCGATTTCCTCGGGATTATTGAAACCCTGAGTGAAGACGAAGTGCAGATTGCCTTCCAGCGCGTGGCCGAACAGGATCGCTTCGTCGTAATGATGCTTGTCGAACAGCGCGATAAGACGCCGCACGCCGATGGCCAGCTGTTCGACCGGGAAGGTCACGTCTTCGATGATCACTGTCGTGCCGGTCTGGCGTACGGCGCCGACAGCGGGAAAGGTGTCTTTGCGGATTGCCCACAAGCGGGCGTTTTCCAGCGGGTCTTCGGTGAAATCGACTTGCTTCTCGACGGGGAACGCGGCCAGGGACGCCATGATCTGCGCCAGTTGTTCGTGCAGCAAATCCCGGCTGGCGGCGCGGGCTTCGATGAGCAGCGCGCAGGCGTTTTCCGAGAGTTCGCGAACAAAGCCCGGCATGCCGGGTTTGTCCTGTACCGAGCGCATGCTGCGGCGATCCAGCAGCTCGACAGCCGCGACTGGCTGGGTTTTCAGGACGGTGACGGCGTTGCAGCAGGTTTCAACATCCGGAAACACAATCAGCGCCGAAGCTTTGTGCGGATGATCGACCACCGTGTCGTAGGTGACTGCGCTGATAAAGCCCAGCGTACCTTCAGAGCCGACCAGCAAGTGGCTGAGGATATCCAGCGGCTGGTCGAAGTCCACCAGCGCATTGAGGGACAGCCCGGTGGTGTTTTTCAGGCGATATTTATGGCGAATCTTGTCGGCCAGTTCGGTGTTGGCCCGGGTTTCGCGGCCCAGTCGCGCGAGTTGTTGCAGCAGCTCGGCGTGGCTGTTGTGAAAGGCTGCGACGCTGGTCCGATCTTCGGTGTCCAGGCATGTGCCATCGGCAAGCACCAGCCGCATGCCCGCCAGGGTGTGATAAGTATTCTGCGCCGTGCCGCAGCACATGCCGCTGGCGTTGTTGGCGACAATGCCGCCGATCTTGCAGGCGTTGATCGAGGCCGGGTCCGGGCCGATCTTGCGGCCGAACGGGGCCAGCCAGGCATTGGCCTGGGCACCGATAACGCCGGGTTGCAGGCGGATTTGCGTGCCTTGTTCGCGCAGCTCGCGGCCGTTCCAGTTGTCGCCGAGCACCAGCAACACCGAATCACTGATGGCCTGGCCTGACAGGCTGGTGCCCGCCGCGCGAAAGGTCACCGGGACTTTTTCCTGTTGCGCCAGTTTGAGCAGGGCCACGACTTCATCTTCGGATTCGACGCGGATCACCAGTTTCGGGATCAGGCGGTAGAAGCTGGCGTCGGTGCCGAAGGCGAGTGTCGACAGCGGATCGTCGAAGCGGCGTGCGGCGGGGATCAGTCGATGAACGTCGGTCAGGAAGGAGGCGGGCAGGCTCATGCGGTCTTCCTCAGGAAGTCAGGTTCGGGCGCCGCGGCTTCTGGCGAGCCGCGTGCGTGGGTGCAGGGCTCAGGCGCCCAGTTCACGGACGAGTGAGTCGCGAGATATCTCGCTGATGGATTTGGCCCCGGTCAGCACCATGGCCACGCGCATTTCCTTTTCAAACAGGTCGAGCAGATTCTTCACTCCTGCCTCGCCATGGGTCGCCAAGGCATAAAGGAACGCGCGTCCGATCAGCACGGCATCGGCACCCATAGCGATCATTCGCACGACATCCAGGCCGCTGCGAATGCCGGAATCGGCGAGGATCTTCAGGTCGCCCTTCACGGCGTCGGCAATCGCCGGCAAGGCGCGGGCACTGGACAGCACGCCGTCGAGCTGGCGGCCGCCATGGTTGGAAACAATAATGCCGTCAGCGCCAAATCTCACTGCGTCCCGAGCGTCTTCGGGGTCCAGGATGCCTTTGATGAGCATCGGTCCGTCCCAGGTTTCGCGGATCCACTCCAGATCCTTCCATGAAATCGACGAATCGAAATTCGCCCCCAGCCAGCCGATATAGTCGGCCAGGCCCGTAGGCGCGCCGAGGTAGGCCGAGATGTTGCCCAGGTCATGCGGGCGACCTTTGATGCCAACGTCCCAGGCCCACTGTGGGTGAGCCATGGCTTGCAGAATCCGCCGCTGCGGGCCGTTCGCGCCGCTCATGCCGTGATGGGCGTCGCGGTAACGGGCACCCGGCACCGGCATGTCGACGGTGAACACCAGCGTCTTGACGCCGGCGGCCTTGGCTCGCTCCAGCGCATTGCGCATGAAGCCGCGGTCTTTGAGCACGTAGAGCTGAAACCAGATGGGACGGTCGATGGCCGGCGCGACTTCTTCGATGGGGCAGACCGAGACGGTGGACAAGGTGAATGGAATGCCCTTGGCCGCCGCCGCACGGGCGGCCTGCACTTCACCGCGTCGGGCGTACATCCCGCACAGTCCGATGGGCGCCAGCGCAACCGGCATGCTCATGCTTTCGCCGAACAACGTGGTTTGTAGGCTCAGCTCTGACATGTTCTTCAGGACGCGCTGGCGCAGGGCAATGCTGGCCAGGTCCGACACGTTGTGGCGCAGGGTGTGTTCGGCGTAAGCGCCACCGTCAGCGTAGTGAAACAGGAACGGCGGCAGCTTGCGTTGCGCTGCGGCACGATAATCAGTAGAGGCGGAAATGATCATGGGCTCTCGCAATCTCTTGTAAATAGCCTGGTAAGTAGCGGCCAGGCGCGCATTGGCGCACCCGGCGCTCGTCTTATTTAGTGCACCAGCATGCCGGTGAACCAGTAGGCCTGGGCGTAGGTAATGCAGCCGACGATGGTGGCGAAGAACAAGCTGTGTTTGAGAGTAAACCGGAACAGGTCCGATTCCTTGCCCACCAGCCCGGTGGCTGCGCACGCCACTGCAATGGATTGCGGCGAGATCATCTTGCCGGTCACGCCACCGCTGGAGTTGGCCGCAACCATCAGCACATCACTGACACCGATCTGGTGCGCAGTCGTGGCCTGCAACGAACCGAACAGCGCGTTCGCGGACGTGTCGGAACCGGTCAGGAATACGCCCAGCCAGCCGAGGAACGGCGAGAAGAACGGGAAGGCCGCGCCAGTCCCGGCCAATACCAGCGCCAAGGTGGACGACATGCCCGAGTAGTTCATGACGAAGGCGAAGGCCAGCACCATGCCGATGGACACGATGGCCCAGCGCAGTTCCTTCAAGGTTTCCTTGAAAGTGGTCAGACCAGTGCCGGCGCTGATCTTCAGCACGATCATCGACAGGATCGCCGAGAACAGAATGGCCGTACCGGACGCTGCAATCAGATCGAACTTGTAGACGGCTGGCATCGCTGTCGCCTTGGCAACAATCGGTGCGCCTTTCATCACCAGTTGGTCAAGGTGCGGAATGGCGAAGTTCATGGTCCAGGCCTGCATCGCGCCACCGGCGGCGAACATGGCCTTGAACGGTTTGAGGGTCCAGATAGTGACCATGACCGTCAGGATCAGGAACGGCGACCAGGCTTTGAGGATCTGCCCCAAGGTGTACGGGGATTTGACCGAAGAGCGTGGCTGACCGAAACCGCCCGGATTGCCCAGCATTGCCGCGCCGCCAGCGGTGGCGACCACAAACTCGGAATCGGCTGCGCGCTGTGGCTGCCAGACCTTGAGGAACAGGGTCAGGGAAACCAGGCTAACGAGTGCCGAGGTGATGTCCGGCAGTTCAGGGCCGATATAGTTGGACGTCAGGTACTGAGTGATCGCGAAGCTCAAGCCTGCCACCAGCGCAGCTGGCCAGGTTTCCTTGACGCCGCGCAGGCCGTCCATCATGAACATCAGCCAGAACGGTACGAACAGCGACAGCAGCGGCAGTTGCCGACCGGCCATGGCGCCGATCTTGAAAGGATCGATCCCGGAGACCTGACCGGCAACGATGATCGGAATACCCAGCGCGCCGAACGCAACCGGTGCGGTGTTGGCGATCAGGCACAAGCCGGCCGCGTACAGCGGATTCAGCCCCAGGCCGACCAGCAGCGCAGCGGTAATGGCCACAGGTGCGCCGAAACCGGCTGCACCTTCCAGGAACGCACCGAAGCAGAAGCCGATCAGCAGCACTTGCAGACGTTGGTCATCGGTAATGGACATGACCGAGCTGCGGATGATCTCGAACTGGCCGCTCTTGACGGTCAGTTTGTAGAGAAAAACCGCTGCCACAATGATCCAGGCAATGGGCCACAAGCCATACGCGAAGCCATATCCGGCGGCCGCGAGGGCCATGTCAGCTGGCATCTGGAAAGCGAAAATCGCCACAAGCACTGACAACGCCAGCGTGATACTGCCCGCGATATGACCTTTGAGGCGAAACACCGCCAAGGCCAGAAAGAAGAACACGATCGGGATGAGTGCGGCGGCGGCGGAAAGGCCGAGGCTGCCCAGAGGGTTATAGAGTTGTTGCCAGGTCTGCATGTGGGTGGCCCCTAATTATTTTTGGTTAGGCCTGGCGTTCCATGTCCACGTACGCGGCTTCGATTAGACGTTATTCCAGCAACGTCTTGTCGACAGTGACGAACGAATCACAGGGACAACCAGCTCAAGCCTTTCGCGCGAAAGGTCTTGCAGCGCTGAAGAGCTTACTCGTCAAAACGCTGGCATTGGCTAATTGGTAATACCAATTTACAATGACTAAGCGCTAGGGTAAAAGCCTTGGCCGTGGTGTGTCAATTTGCCGTACTACGACTTTGGTCGGATGCGGCTGGAAAAACAGCCCTGATGGGGTTATTCCAGCTGCATCTGGCAGGTGTCGAGTCGACGGTAATCAGCCAGAATAGGCGGCCCCGGCATGTGCTCGGGGCGGTGAAGCGAGGATTTATGGGCTTTGATCAGGTGCGTCAGCGCCGTTTGTCCGACGATATTGTCGAGCAGCTGGAAAGAATGATTCTTGAAGGCACGTTGAAATCCGGAGGGCGTCTGCCCGCCGAGCGTGCGCTTGCTGAACAATTTGGTGTGTCCCGCCCCTCATTGCGCGAGGCGATCCAGAAGCTCACGGCCAAGGGGCTGTTGATCAGCCGCCAGGGCGGCGGCAATTACGTGGTGGAAAATCTGGGGTCGACCTTCAGTGATCCTTTGCTGCATCTGCTGGAAAGCAGCCCGGATGCCCAGCGCGATTTACTGGAGTTCCGGCACACCCTGGAAGCGTCCTGTGCGTATTACGCTGCGATTCGCGCCACCGACGTGGATCGCGAACGCTTGCGGATGGCGTTCGAAGCGCTTCAGGATTGCTACTCAAGAGAGGGCGAAGTCAGTCGTGTTGAAGAAAGCGCGGCCGATGCCAGCTTTCACCTGGCGATTGCCGAAGCCAGCCACAACGCCGTGTTACTGCATACGATTCGCGGGTTGTTCGATCTGCTCAAACGCAACGTCTTGATCAATATCGGCGGGATGTACAAACAGCGCACGGAAACCCGGGACATGCTGATCAGTCAGCATCGCGAGCTGTATCTGGCGATCATCGAAGGCCGTGGCGAAGACGCGCGGGAGGTGTCCAGCCGGCATTTGCTGTATGTGCAGGAGGTGTTGGAGGAAGTGCGTCAACAAGTACAGCGCACCGCTCGGGCAGAGCGGCGCAACGGGATGTGAACAATCACTGTTGGAGCGGGCAAGCCTCGCTCTAACAGATGTAGTTGATCTGTAGAGCGTTGCTTACCCAGCCAACCTAATCATCCTTGCCCTTGCTGCGCACGGCCCGTTGCAGTTCGCGATCAGAGTCGCGTTCCCGCTCGGTGTGGCGCTTGTCGTATTCCTTCTTGCCTTTGCCCAGCGCGATTTCGCACTTGACCAGGTGCGCCTTCCAGTAAATGGAAAGGGCTACGCAGGCATAGCCTTTCTGCTGCACCGAGGTGATGAGCTTTTCAATCTCACGCTGGTTCAGAAGGAGTTTACGGGTGCGTGTCGGGTCAGCGATGACGTGTGTGCTCGCAGTCGTCAACGGTGAGATATGGCTACCCATCAGCCACGCCTCGCCATCTTTGAGCAGCACATAACTGTCGACCAGCTGTACCTTGTTGGCACGCAGGCTTTTTACTTCCCAGCCAGCCAGGACCAGACCGGCCTCGAACTTGTGTTCGATGAAGTAATCGTGACGCGCCTTTTTATTTTGCGCGATGGTCCCTGTGGGATGTTTCTTGAGCTTAGCCATAGGCGACGCATTATAGGGACTCGCTTCGATATCGGCTATGGGGAAGCTGCGTGCTTGAGCAGGTTGATTGAATCCCGGACAATGCGTCTCTTTTTTGGTTGGACGTGTCTACGATGTCGACGGACAAGGTTTCGGTCCATGGCGGCTGGGCAAGCCGCTGGGTGTTCATTCTGGCAGCGACCGGTTCGGCCGTGGGCCTGGGCAGTATCTGGAAATTCCCCTACATGGTCGGCGTCTATGGCGGCGGCGCGTTCGTGCTGGTGTTTCTGGCCTGTATCGCGTTGATCGGCGTGCCAGTCATGCTCGCCGAGACGTTGATCGGCCGTCGCTCGCGCCTGAGCCCGGCCAACGCCTTGAAGGTGTTGGCGATCGAGGCCGGGCATTCGGCGCGCTGGTCCTGGGGCGCTTTTGCCGGAATGATCACCGCGCTGCTGATTCTGTCTTTCTATAGTGTGGTGGGCGGCTGGTCGCTGGATTACATCATCGACATGGGGCGCGGGGATTTCCAGGGCGTCACGGCGGATCAGGTTGGCGCTTATTTCGGTAACGTGATCGCCGATCCGTGGCGTCTGGTGCTCTGGCACACGATCTTCATGCTGCTTTCTGCGGTAGTCATCGCCAAAGGCGTGGTCGCCGGACTTGAGCGCAGCCTGCGGATCATGATGCCGCTGCTGTTTATCCTGATGGTTATTTTGCTGGGCTACAGCCTGACCACCGGGCATTTCATGGAAGGCGTGCATTTCATGTTCGACTTCAACCCGTCCCGGCTGCTCGACGGGTTGCTGCCTGCCATGGGCCACGCGTTCTTTTCCCTGAGCGTCGGTGTCGGTTCGATCATGATCTACGGCGCGTACATGCCGAAGAACTCGTCGATTTCCGGGACCATCGTTGGCGTTGCCTTGCTGGATACCTTTGTGTCGCTGCTGGCTGGGCTGGCATTATTTCCCATCGTGTTTGCCGCTGGCCTGAACCCGAGCGAAGGTCCTGGCCTGATGTTCGTGACCTTGCCATTCGCCTTCGGCAATGTAGCGTTCGGTCAGTTGATGGGCGTAGTGTTCTTCGTCCTGGTGGCGGTCGCGGCCTGGAGTTCGGCGATCTCCCTGCTTGAGCCAATGGTTGCCTATCTGGTGGAGCGGACTAAAATCCGCCGCGCCTGGGTCACGTTCTGGTTGGCATTCAGTTGCTGGTTCGTTGGGCTTGGGACTGTGTTCTCGTTCAACATCTGGCAGCAGGCCAAATTTTTCGTGAACGATGGCGGCGCATTCCATCTCTATCAATGGGGCGCGGCCGGGGGCCTGGACTTCTTCGGAGTCATCGATTTCTTCACCTCGCGGATCATGTTGCCGCTGGGTGGTTTGTGTTTCGTAGTATTCGCAGGTTGGGTGATGGGCCGCGAGGCAGTGCGTGACGAACTGTCGATCTGCAGCCCGATGCTGTTCGCCTTGACGTTCTTTTTGATGCGCTATGTGGCGCCGTTCGGCATTCTTGTTGTGTTTGCCGCTCAGCTTTGGAAGTGACGCTGACATGACTACGCATATTCAACGCTCCGCCCTTTTGCCTTATCCGGCTCAAGCGCTGTACGACCTGGTAAATGACGTGGCTCGCTATTCCGAGTTTCTGCCGTGGTGTTCTTCGGCGAAGGTGCTGGAGGCAAGCGACGAACGCATGCGTGCCAGCCTGGAAATCGCCAAAGGCGGGCTCAGCCAACATTTTGTAACGCAAAACACGCTGGTGCCGGGCCAGTCGATCGTGATGGATCTGGTTGAAGGGCCGTTCAACCAGTTGCACGGCGTCTGGACGTTCAAGGCGCTGGGCGAAAAAGCCTGCAAGATCAGCCTGGATCTATCGTTCGACTATGCCGGTCCCATCGTTCGCGCCACCCTTGGGCCATTGTTCAACCAGGCTGCCAATACGTTGGTGGATGCGTTCTGCCAGCGGGCGAAAGAACTGCATGGCTGAGGCCGGTATCACGGTCGAGGTGGTTTACGCCGCTGTCGACCGGCAACTGATGCTTAGCGTCAACGTGCCTGCGGGCTCCACGGTGCGTCAGGCGCTGCTCTTGTCCGACATTGGAGTAGAGTTTCCAGAGCTGGATCTGGCGAAATGCACTGTAGGTATTTTCGGAAAAGTGGTGGCGAATGCTGAATTACGCACGCTGAAAGAGGGCGAGCGGATCGAAATCTATCGCCCGTTGCTGGCCGATCCGAAAGAGGTGCGGCGTTTGCGTGCGGCTAAAGCCGCCAAGGCACGTCAGGATCGGGAACAGAATTAGCGATTCACTGATCCGCAGACACTAAAAAGCCCGGCACGCCGGGCTTTTTAGTGTCGCCGTCATGAAGATTACTGCGGCGATGTTTCCAGTGGTTCCTGGGTCGGTACCGGTACGGTTTCGACTTTATCCACATCCTGCTGGATCTGCTCAAGCAGTGAGCCAGGCTTGGCCGGCTCTTCGGCTTTTGGCTGCTCGACGTTGCCGGCAGGCGCCGTAGTGCCGCTATCGCGGCCCAGGATCGCTTCATCGCGGCTCACGCCGGGCATGAAGTCACCGGACAGGCTCACGAGCTGGTCATTGCCATTGAAGATAACGCTGACGCGCTCTTGCTGGCGTTCACCACCTCCAGGCTGCAGGCTGTACAGGTAATCCCAGCGATCTGCATGGAATGTGTCAGTCAGCAAAGGGTTGCCCATGATAAACCGTACTTGCCGTCGGGTCATTCCGGGCCGTAACTGGTCTATCATGTCTTGCGTGACGACATTGCCCTGTTGGATGTCGATTTTGTAAACCCCGGGGAATGAACAACCGGCGAGTGCGAGCAGTCCCACAAGGGTGAAACTGGTTAGCAGGAGCTTGGTGTTTTGCATCGGTGGGCGACTTCCACTATCTTGGCTGGGACAACGTAAACCCCGATCATACCTGCATTAAGAGAAGCTGCGAAGCAGCGTCTGTGAGAAAGCTGACCATGGTTGAAAATAGCGAACTACGAAAAGCCGGACTAAAGGTGACCCTGCCACGGGTCAAAATTCTACAGATGCTCGATTCCGCCGAGCAGCGTCACATGAGCGCCGAGGATGTTTACAAGGCTCTCATGGAGGCTAGCGAGGACGTCGGTCTGGCCACGGTTTACCGTGTACTGACGCAATTCGAAGCTGCCGGATTAGTGGTTCGCCACAATTTCGACGGCGGCCATGCGGTATTCGAATTGGCTGACGGCGGCCACCATGACCATATGGTCAACGTGGAATCCGGCGAAGTCATCGAATTCTTCGACGAAGAAATCGAGAAGCTTCAGAAGGCGATTGTCGAGAAGCACGGTTACGAGTTGGTGGATCACAACTTGGTGCTCTACGTGCGCAAGAAAAAGGTGTAAACCTTTTTTGATGCAGCAGCAAAGGCGACCCTAGGGTCGCCTTTGTGCGTTTGGGTAGTCTTCATTGGAGCGAGGCCCTGCGTTCGCTCAGCTCTTGGCTGTCACCACCATTTTCCTGGCATGTGCCAACGACTCTTTGGTCAGGTCAATACCGCCCAGCATTCGTGCGACTTCTTCGATGCGCTCGGTCTTGCTCAGCTTTGAAACAGCGGTGCGCGTGACATCGCTGTCGCGGACTTTGTGCACGAACAGATGCTGGTGGCCTTGCGCTGCGACTTGAGGCAAATGGGTCACGGTCATGACCTGGCCGCGATCACCCAGGCGTCGCAACAGTTGGCCGACGATTTCGGCCGTCGGTCCGCCAATGCCCACATCGACTTCATCGAACACCAGCGTCGGCACCCGCGACGTTTGCGCAGTAATAACCTGAATCGCCAGACTGATGCGTGACAGCTCGCCACCGGAAGCCACTTTGGCCAACGCCTTGAGCGGTTGACCCGGGTTGGCGCTGACCAGAAATTCCACCAGCTCCAGGCCGTTGGGCAGCAATTCTTTCTCGGAGTTGACCCGCAGTTCAATGTTGAAACGCCCGCCGGGCATGCCGAGGCGCTGGATTTCCTGCTCGACCGCATGCGCGAGCGTAGGGGCGGACCGATGACGCAGGTCACTTAGCTCTCTGGCCCTCTCCTTATAATGTCGCGCAAAGGCGGCCAGTTCGTGTTCCAGGCGTTCGATGGCTTCGTCGTTGGCGTTCAGTGTTTCGATTTCATCGAGCAGCTTCTGTTGCAGCGTGGCGACTTCAGTGGGCTGGATGCGATGTTTGCGCGCCAGGGTATAGATCGCGTCTAGCCGCTCTTCCAGTTGTTGCAGGCGTGCAGGATCAGCGTCGAAGTGGTCGAGGAAGCGGTTCAGCTCACCGACGGCTTCCTCGACCTGGATCTGTGCGCTGGAAAGCAGATTGGTGGCTTCACTCAGCGCTGTGGGCGAATCGTTGACGCTGCTCAGGCGGTGCAGGCTGGCGGTCAACGCATTGAGCACGTTGCCGGAATCATTTTCGCTGCACTGCTCGACCACTTGCCGGCAAATGCTCAGCAGGCTTTCGGCGTTGGTCAGGTTCTTGTGTTCCTGCTCCAGCTGTTCCAGCTCGTTTTCGCCCAGGCTCAGGCTTTCCAGTTCTTCAAGTTGGTAGCTCAGCAGTTGGTGGCGCGAGCGTTGCTCGTCGCCGGAGTTTGACAGGCGGTCCAGCTCCTGGCGCGTTTGCCGCCAGCGTTGTGCCGCCAGTTGAACCTGACGTGCCAGCTCGGTTGCGCCAGCGTATTCGTCCAGCAAGCGGCGATGAGTCTCGGCTTTGAGCAGCGACTGATGCTCATGTTGGCTGTGGATATCAATCAGCAGCTCGCCAAGGGCTTTCAAGTCACCTTGCGGGCAGGGCGTGCCGTTGATGTAGGACCGCGAGCGCCCTTCGGCAGTGATGACCCGGCGCAGGATGCACGGGCCGTCATTGTCCAGGTCGCGCTCTTGAAGCCAGACGCTGGCCTCGGGAATGTCAGCCAGATCGAAGGTGGCCAGGATGTCGGCCTTGTCCGCGCCGGGACGCACGACTCCGCTGTCGGCGCGATCCCCGAGGGTCAGGCCCAGTGCATCGAGCATGATCGATTTGCCAGCACCGGTTTCGCCGGTGATTACGCTCATGCCTCGGTCCAGCTCGAGATCGAGATGTTCAACGATGGCGTAGTTGTGTACGGAAAGGTGCACCAGCATGGAGTGGCTCCCAGGCGATTTGTCTGGTTATTTATACAGTGTTTTATTTGCCGGTGACAACGGCGTTTTTCGGCGTGATTCAGTTGCTGCACAGATTTTTTTAGCCCATAGGCACATTTTTTCAAGCGCCATAGGGACTTGGGCTATGTCAGAAATTTCGTAAGGGTATTGCTCGATCTCGTCTCACTAGCCCTTGAAGCTGAAAAATCCGCTCCCATATAGGGGGACAGAAGCGCGAGTTGAGCTCGCGGATGTTTTTGAAAGGAGAAATCTATGGCTGACGAACAGAATCTGGATCCGCAGACCCAGGACCAGGCTGCCGATGCAGCTTCCGGTGAAGAATTGGTAACGCGTGTGCAAGTGCTTGAAGAGCAGTTGGCTGCGGCACAGGACCAGTCCCTGCGAGTGGCTGCGGATCTGCAGAATGTCCGCCGCCGTGCAGAACAGGATGTCGAAAAGGCGCACAAATTCGCTCTCGAAAAATTCGCTGGCGACTTGTTGCCTATCGTCGACAGCCTTGAGCGTGGCCTTGAGCTGTCCGATGCGAACGACGAAAGCATTCGGCCAATGCGTGAAGGCATCGAGCTGACCTTGAAGATGTTCCACGACACTCTCAAGCGTTATCAGCTGGAAGCCATCGAGCCGCACGGCCAGCCATTCAATGCCGAGCATCATCAGGCAATGGCCATGCAGGAAAGCGCGGATGTCGAACCAAACAGCGTTCTGAAAGTGTTTCAGAAGGGTTACCAGCTTAATGGTCGCCTGCTGCGCCCGGCTATGGTCGTGGTCAGCAAGGCACCATCGCCTGTTCAGCCGTCAATTGACGAGCAGGCTTGAAATCAGCTGTCCGGCCCCCATTTATAGGCCAAGCGTTTAAGAGCTACCGCAATGTGTAAACGCAGTTGCGGCAACCCAATCAAAGTTTCGGGAGAGTCAAAAGATGGGCAGAATTATCGGTATCGACCTGGGGACCACCAACTCCTGCGTCTCCATTCTGGAAAACGGTAACGTCAAGGTTATCGAGAACGCCGAAGGCACTCGCACCACGCCTTCGATCATTGCTTACGCCAACGACGGCGAAATCCTCGTCGGTCAGTCGGCCAAGCGTCAGGCAGTGACCAATCCGCACAACACCCTGTACGCGGTGAAGCGTTTGATCGGTCGTCGTTTTGACGAAGAAGTGGTTCAGAAAGACATCCAGATGGTCCCTTACAAGATCGTCAAGGCTGACAACGGCGACGCATGGGTCGAAGTCAACGGCCAGAAAATGGCTCCGCCGCAGATCTCTGCTGAAATCCTGAAAAAGATGAAGAAAACCGCCGAAGACTATCTCGGCGAAGCTGTGACTGAAGCGGTCATCACTGTTCCGGCCTACTTCAACGACAGCCAGCGTCAAGCGACCAAGGACGCCGGCCGTATCGCGGGCCTGGACGTAAAACGCATCATCAACGAACCGACCGCAGCCGCTCTGGCTTACGGCATGGACAAAGCGAAAGGCGACCACACTGTCATCGTTTATGACCTGGGTGGCGGTACTTTCGACGTTTCGGTCATTGAAATCGCTGAAGTCGATGGCGAGCATCAGTTCGAAGTTCTGGCAACCAACGGTGACACGTTCCTCGGTGGTGAAGACTTCGACATCCGCTTGATCGACTACCTCGTAGACGAATTCAAGAAAGAAAGCGGCATGAACCTCAAGGGTGACCCGCTGGCGATGCAGCGCCTGAAAGAAGCCGCTGAAAAAGCCAAGATCGAGCTGTCTTCGAGCATGCAGACCGACGTCAACCTGCCGTACATCACTGCAGATGCGACCGGTCCCAAGCACTTGAACGTGAAGATCTCCCGTTCGAAGCTGGAATCGCTGGTTGAAGACCTGGTTCAGCGCACCATCGAACCTTGCCGCATTGCCTTGAAAGATGCCGGTATCGAAATCAACGCGATCAACGACGTGATTCTGGTCGGTGGTCAGACGCGTATGCCGCTGGTTCAGAAGCTGGTTACCGAGTTCTTCGGTAAAGAAGCACGTAAAGATGTCAACCCGGACGAAGCCGTTGCCATGGGTGCTGCTATCCAGGGTGCGGTTCTGGCTGGCGACGTCAAAGACGTTCTGCTGCTGGACGTAAGCCCGCTGACGCTGGGTATCGAAACCATGGGCGGCGTGATGACTGCGCTGATCGAGAAAAACACCACGATTCCTACCAAGAAATCCCAGGTGTTCTCGACGGCCGATGACAACCAGGGCGCAGTGACCATTCACGTTCTGCAGGGCGAGCGTAAGCAAGCCGGCCAGAACAAGTCGCTGGGCAAGTTTGACCTGGCCGAGATTCCACCTGCTCCACGTGGCGTCCCGCAAATCGAAGTAACCTTCGACATCGATGCCAACGGCATTCTGCACGTCGGCGCGAAAGACAAGGCGACTGGCAAGACTCAGTCCATCGTGATCAAGGCCAACTCCGGCCTGTCCGAGGAAGAAATTCAGCAGATGGTTCGTGATGCTGAAGTCAACGCTGAAGAAGACCGCAAGTTCGAAGAGCTGGCAGCCGCGCGTAACCAGGGCGACGCACTGGTTCACTCGACTCGCAAGATGATCTCCGACGCTGGCGAGAAAGTGACCGCAGAAGAAAAAACTGCGATCGAAGCGGCGCTGGTTGCTCTGGAAGCGGCCATCAAGGGCGACGACAAGTCTGTCATCGACGCCAAGGTCGAAGAGCTGTCCAAGGTTTCGGCTCCCGTTGCGCAGAAAATGTACGCCGATCAGGCTGAGCAGCCAGAAGCCGGTGCTCAGGCCGCGAAGGAAGAAGGCAAGCCTGCTGACGACGTTGTTGATGCAGAGTTTGAAGAAGTAAAAGACCACAAGTAAGCGCAGGCTCACTTGAGCGCCAGTTGACCGCTTGCGAGTGGTCACTGGTAGGATGTCGCCGCGCGGGAGCTTGCTCCCGCGTTGGCGTGTCTGGAATAGACGAATTTTTTAATGGCTTGCGGCGTGACTGCGCGAGCCCTGTGGCGAGGTCGCGATGCTCCTGCATGGTGGCTTGTTCTGCCGCTTTCTCGGTCAGGTGACTGGCTGTTGAACGAAGACCAGGATCGTTGAATTGACGTGAGTTGGGTCCGGGCCTGTATGGGGCTCAACGAGTTTGGCGAAGCTCAGGAGGGTTTCGCCGAACGTCCTCAAGAGTGCGGAAGAATTATGGCAAAGCGTGACTATTACGAAGTATTGGGGGTGGAGCGAGGCTCCAGCGAAGCGGATCTGAAAAAGGCTTATCGTCGTCTGGCGATGAAGCATCACCCGGATCGCAACCCTGACGACAAAGCGTCGGAAGACATGTTCAAAGAGGCCAACGAGGCCTATGAAGTGCTGTCCGATGCAAGCAAACGCGCGTCCTACGATCAGTATGGCCATGCCGGCGTTGACCCAAGCATGGGCGGCGGCGGTTTTGGTGGCGGCGCGGGCGGCGCGAATTTCTCCGATATATTCGGCGATGTCTTCAGCGACTTCTTCGGCGGCGGTCGTGGCGGTGGCGGCGGACGTGGCGGCGCTCAGCGCGGCAGCGACCTGCGTTATACCCTCGAACTGAACCTTGAAGAAGCGGTGCGCGGTACCACGGTGAATATCCGTGTGCCGACACTGGTCAACTGCAAGCCGTGTGATGGTTCGGGCGCGAAGAAAGGCTCTTCGCCGGTGACGTGCCCGACGTGTGGTGGTATTGGTCAGGTGCGTATGCAGCAGGGGTTTTTCTCCGTGCAGCAGACCTGCCCGCGCTGCCATGGTCATGGCAAGGTGATTTCCGATCCGTGCGATTCCTGTCATGGCGAAGGTCGGGTCGAGGAATACAAGACCCTGTCCGTGAAAGTACCGCCAGGCGTTGATACCGGTGATCGCATTCGTCTGTCTGGCGAAGGTGAGGCGGGCGCTCAAGGCGGTCCGACCGGCGACCTGTATGTCGTGATCAATGTGCGCGAGCACGCGATATTCCAGCGCGATGGCAAGCATCTGTACTGCGAAGTGCCGATCAGCTTCACCGACGCTGCATTGGGCGGTGAGCTGGAAGTGCCGACGCTGGATGGTCGGGTCAAGCTGAAGATTCCTGAAGGTACGCAAACCGGCAAACAGTTCCGCCTGCGTGGCAAGGGCGTTGCTCCGGTACGTGGCGGTGGTGCAGGCGACTTGATGTGCCGGGTCGCTGTGGAGACTCCGGTCAACCTCGGTCGTCGTCAGCGCGAATTGCTCGAAGAGTTCCGTGCAACGCTGGAAGGTGACAGCTCGCATTCGCCGAAAGCCACCGGTTGGTTCGACGGTGTGAAACGTTTCTTCGGCGATTTGTAAGCGCATTCAACGGGAGCAAGGCATGCGACGTATAGCTGTGATGGGCGCCGCCGGGCGCATGGGCAAGATTCTGATCGAAGCCGTTCAGCAGGCACCCGGTGCCGGTTTGACAGCCGCAATCGATCGTCCTGACAGCACGCTGGTAGGTGCTGATGCGGGCGAGTTGGCTGCACTGGGTCGAATTGGCGTGCCGTTGTCGGGAGATCTGGCCAAGGTCGTCGATGAATTCGACGTACTGATCGATTTCACGCATCCGTCCGTGACGCTGAAAAACCTGGCGTTCTGCCGCAAGGCTGGCAAGGCCATGATCATCGGCACCACGGGTTTCAGTGCTGAAGAAAAGCTGCGTCTGGCGGAGGCGGGCAAGGATATCCCGATCGTGTTCGCCGCCAATTTCAGCGTGGGTGTGAACCTGTGCCTGAAACTGCTCGACACGGCTGCTCGCGTGCTGGGTGATGATGTCGATATCGAAATCACCGAAGCGCATCACCGGCACAAGGTCGATGCGCCGTCCGGTACGGCGCTGCGCATGGGTGAAGTGGTCGCCAATGCCTTGGGTCGCGACCTGCAAAAGGTCGCGGTCTACGGACGGGAAGGGCAGACCGGTGCGCGGGATCGGCAAAGCATCGGTTTCGCAACCATTCGTGCCGGCGATATAGTCGGTGATCACACCGTGCTGTTCGCCGCCGATGGTGAGCGTGTCGAGATCACCCACAAGGCATCGAGCCGCATGACTTTCGCCAAAGGCGCTGTTCGGGCTGCTCTGTGGCTTGAGGGGCGCGAGCCTGGCTTGTACGACATGCAGGACGTGCTGGACCTGCGTTGATCGTTCTGATCACGCAATCGAGGGTCAGAATTCGCCATAAGCGTGAGTTTTGACCCTGTTTTACCCCCGCCGATTGAACTTCTGTCGCATTCCCCCGTCTTTTCGCCTCATTGCCGGTAGACCAAAACAGGGCTTTTCTGTAAGCTACAGCTTTAGTGTGTCCACTAAAAGCGCGCAGATGATTCGATAAGAAAGCGGGGTGACGTGTCTATACGTCATTCCGCTTTTTTGCAAACTGCGAACGCCCTTTCAGGCTTTACTTACGGGAGGTCTTCTTGACTAAGCCAGCCATACTCGCCCTTGCTGATGGCAGCATTTTTCGCGGCGAAGCCATTGGAGCCGACGGTCAAACCGTTGGTGAGGTAGTGTTTAACACTGCCATGACCGGCTATCAGGAAATCCTTACCGATCCTTCCTATGCCCAACAAATCGTCACGCTGACGTATCCGCACATCGGCAACACCGGCACTACGCCGGAAGACGCCGAATCGGATCGCGTCTGGTCTGCAGGCCTGGTCATTCGTGACCTGCCGCTGGTAGCCAGCAACTGGCGCAACAAGATGTCCCTTGGCGACTACCTCAAAGCCAACGGCGTCGTTGCCATTGCCGGTATCGACACGCGCCGCCTGACCCGCATCCTGCGTGAGAAAGGCGCACAGAACGGCTGCATCCTCGCCGGCGACAACATCTCCGACGAAGCGGCTATCGCCGCCGCGCGTGGCTTCCCAGGCCTCAAGGGCATGGACCTGGCGAAAGTCGTCAGCGTCAAGGAAAGCTACGAATGGCGCACCAGCGTCTGGGCCTTGAAGACCGACAGCAGCCCTGAAATCGCCGCCAGCGACTTGAAGTATCACGTCGTGGCCTACGATTACGGCGTCAAGCTGAACATTCTGCGCATGCTGGTCGAGCGCGGCTGCCGGGTCACTGTTGTGCCTGCGCAAACTCCGGCCGGCGATGTGTTGGCGATGAATCCGGATGGCGTGTTCCTGTCCAACGGTCCTGGCGATCCTGAGCCGTGCGACTACGCGATTCAGGCGATCAAGGATGTGCTGGAAACCGACATTCCGGTGTTCGGCATCTGCCTGGGTCACCAATTGCTGGCTCTGGCCTCGGGCGCGAAGACCATCAAGATGGCCCTGGGTCACCATGGTGCGAACCACCCGGTTCAGGATCTGGATACCGGCGTGGTCATGATCACCAGCCAGAACCACGGTTTTGCGGTGGACGAAGCGACCCTGCCGGGCAACCTTCGCGCGATTCACAAATCGCTGTTCGACGGCAGCCTGCAAGGCATCGAGCGCACCGACAAGGATGCGTTCAGCTTCCAGGGTCACCCTGAAGCGAGCCCGGGTCCGACCGACGTTGCGCCACTGTTTGATCGCTTCATCGAAGCGATGGCCAAGCGACGCTGACCGGTTGCCTTGAGAATGTAACGCGCAGGTGACTGGGCAGGCCCCGAACGACACGTCGTCCGGTAAATGGCCGCCCAGCCATCGCAGAGAAGCAGACCTACGTATTCGAGTGACAACCCATGCCAAAACGTACAGACATTAAAAGCATCCTGATTCTTGGCGCCGGCCCCATCGTGATCGGCCAGGCCTGTGAATTCGACTACTCCGGCGCCCAGGCCTGCAAAGCCCTGCGCGAAGAGGGTTACCGCGTCATCCTGGTGAACTCCAACCCGGCGACGATCATGACCGACCCGTCGATGGCCGACGCAACGTACATCGAGCCGATCAAGTGGCAGACCGTTGCCAAGATCATCGAAAAAGAGCGTCCGGACGCGCTGCTGCCAACCATGGGCGGCCAGACCGCACTGAACTGCGCACTGGATCTGGAGCGCGAAGGCGTTCTGGAGAAGTACAACGTTGAGATGATCGGCGCCAATGCCGACACCATCGACAAGGCTGAAGACCGTTCGCGTTTCGACAAGGCCATGAAGTCCATCGGCCTGGACTGCCCGCGTTCCGGCATCGCCCACACCATGGAAGAGTCCTACGCGGTTCTGGAAAAGCTCGGCTTCCCGTGCATCATCCGTCCGTCGTTCACCATGGGCGGCACCGGTGGCGGCATCGCTTACAACCGTGAAGAATTCGAAGAAATCTGCACCCGTGGTCTGGACCTGTCGCCGACTAAAGAGCTGCTGATCGACGAATCGCTGATCGGCTGGAAAGAATACGAGATGGAAGTGGTCCGCGACAAAAAGGACAACTGCATCATCGTCTGCTCCATCGAAAACTTCGATCCGATGGGCGTCCACACCGGCGACTCCATCACTGTTGCGCCAGCCCAGACGCTGACCGACAAGGAATACCAGATCATGCGTAACGCCTCGCTGGCGGTACTGCGTGAGATCGGCGTTGAAACCGGCGGCTCCAACGTCCAGTTCGGCATCTGCCCGGACACGGGCCGTATGGTCGTGATCGAGATGAACCCGCGTGTATCGCGTTCCTCGGCACTGGCTTCGAAAGCGACCGGTTTCCCGATTGCTCGCGTCGCCGCCAAGCTGGCCATCGGTTACACCCTCGACGAACTGCAGAACGAAATCACCGGCGGCAAGACTCCGGCGTCCTTCGAGCCGTCCATCGACTATGTGGTCACCAAGCTGCCGCGCTTCGCCTTCGAGAAATTCCCGAAAGCCGATGCACGCCTGACGACCCAGATGAAGTCGGTTGGCGAAGTCATGGCCATCGGCCGGACTTTCCAGGAATCCTTGCAGAAAGCCCTGCGCGGCCTTGAAGTCGGCGTGAGCGGTCTGGATCCGAAGCTGGACCTGAGCAACCCGGAAAGCATGGGCGTGCTCAAGCGCGAGCTGACCGTGCCGGGCGCCGAGCGTATCTGGTACGTCGCGGATGCGTTCCGTGCTGGCATGACTGTCGAAGAAATCTTCGCTATGAACATGATCGATCCGTGGTTCCTGGTGCAGATCGAAGACCTGATCAAGGACGAAGAGAAGATCAAGACCCTCGGTCTGGCGACTATCGACCGCGACCTGATGTATCGCCTCAAGCGCAAAGGCTTCTCCGATGCGCGTCTGGCCAAGCTGCTGGGCGTTACCGAGAAAAACCTGCGTCGCCATCGTCACAAGCTTGAGGTGTATCCGGTCTACAAGCGCGTTGACACCTGCGCTGCCGAGTTCTCCACCGATACGGCCTACATGTATTCGACCTACGAGGAAGAGTGCGAAGCCAATCCGACGACTCGCGACAAGATCATGATCCTGGGTGGCGGTCCTAACCGCATCGGCCAGGGCATCGAGTTCGATTATTGCTGTGTGCACGCGGCACTCGCCCTGCGCGAAGACGGGTACGAGACCATCATGGTCAACTGCAACCCGGAAACCGTGTCCACCGATTACGACACCTCGGATCGCCTGTACTTCGAACCCGTAACCCTGGAAGACGTGCTGGAAATCGTCCGCGTCGAGAAGCCAAAAGGCGTGATCGTCCAGTACGGCGGGCAAACCCCGTTGAAACTGGCGCGTGCTCTTGAAGAAGCTGGCGTGCCGATCATCGGCACCAGCCCTGACGCGATCGACCGTGCAGAAGACCGTGAGCGCTTCCAGCAGATGGTCGAGCGCCTTAACCTGCGTCAGCCGCCAAACGCGACGGTGCGCAGCGAAGACGAAGCGATTCGTGCTGCGGGCAAGATTGGTTATCCGCTGGTGGTGCGTCCTTCCTACGTGTTGGGCGGCCGGGCGATGGAAATCGTCTACGAAGAAGATGAACTCAAGCGCTACCTGCGTGATGCCGTGAAAGTGTCCAACGACAGCCCGGTGCTGCTCGACCACTTCCTGAACTGCGCCATCGAAATGGACGTCGACGCGGTCTGCGACGGCACTGACGTGGTGATTGGCGCAATCATGCAGCACATCGAGCAGGCGGGTGTTCACTCCGGCGACTCGGCATGTTCGCTGCCGCCGTACTCGCTGCCTGGGCATATCCAGGACGAGATGCGCGAACAGGTCAAGAAAATGGCCCTGGAACTGGGCGTTGTCGGCTTGATGAACGTGCAGCTGGCGTTGCAGGGTGAAGACATCTACGTGATCGAAGTGAATCCACGTGCCTCGCGTACCGTGCCGTTCGTTTCCAAGTGCATCGGTGTTTCCCTGGCGATGATCGCAGCACGCGTCATGGCCGGCAAAACCCTGAAAGAACTGAACTTCACCAAAGAAATCATCCCGAACTTCTACAGCGTGAAAGAAGCGGTATTCCCGTTCGCCAAGTTCCCGGGCGTTGACCCGATCCTTGGCCCTGAGATGAAGTCCACCGGTGAAGTGATGGGTGTCGGCGACACCTTCGGCGAGGCTTTTGCCAAGGCCCAGATGGGCGCCAGCGAAGTCCTGCCGACCGGTGGTACTGCGTTCATCAGCGTGCGTGATGACGACAAGCCATTGGTGGCCGGTGTCGCTCGCGACCTGATCAGCCTGGGCTTCCAGATCGTCGCAACGGCCGGTACCGCCAAGCTTATCGAAGCTGCGGGCCTGAAAGTCCGCCGCGTCAACAAGGTGACCGAAGGCCGTCCGCATGTGGTCGACATGATCAAGAATGACGAAGTCACGCTGATCATCAACACCACGGAAGGGCGCCAGTCGATCGCTGATTCCTACTCCATTCGCCGCAACGCCTTGCAGCACAAGATTTACTGCACCACCACCATTGCTGCAGGCGAGGCCATCTGTGAAGCGCTCAAGTTCGGTCCGGAAAAGACCGTGCGTCGCTTGCAGGATCTACATGCAGGGTTGAAGGCATGATCAAATATCCAATGACCGTCCAGGGCGCGAAAGCCCTGGAAGAAGAACACGCACATCTCACCAAGGTCGTTCGTCCCAAGCTCAGCTCGGACATTGGCACTGCACGTGAACTGGGCGACCTCAAGGAAAACGCTGAATACCATGCCGCTCGCGAACAGCAGGGCATGGTCGAGGCGCGTATCCGCGATATCGAAGGCCGCATGCAGAACGCGGTGGTTATCGACGTCACGACCATCGAGCGCACCGGCAAGGTGATTTTCGGCACGACCGTGGAAATCGCCAACGTCGAAACTGACGATCGTGTGACCTACCAGATCGTTGGCGAAGATGAAGCCGATATCAAGAAGGGCAAGATTTCAGTGGGGTCGCCCATTGCTCGTGCCCTGATCGCCAAGGAAGAAGGTGACGTCGTTGCCGTCAAGACGCCTGGCGGCGTTATCGAGTACGAGATTGTTGAAGTCAGGCACATTTGACCTGGGGCGCCCATTCGCAATGGGCGCGATCATCTGGCAGCTCGCCCAGACCTTGTGGGTGGGCGGCCTGGTGTTGCTGCACCTGGCGTTGTTGACGGTGTTGGACCAGACCGGTCTGGCACCGTTATTGATTCATGAATTCGCCAATTTTTCCGGAGCGGTACTGGTGGGTTTCGCGGCAGTCTGCGCGATGCTTCAGATGGCGGTTCTGGTCAGTGCGGAAGGTGTTTCGAGTGCGTGGTCTGACCTGCGTGGCCAGCTTTTGCTGATCGCACTGTTGGCCTCGGCCAGCTATTTTGCATTGCGTTACTGGCTGCCCGATGCGTTGCACCTGCAGTTGATGAGTTATCTGGTGTTGGGCTTGTCTGGCTTGCTGCTGGTCTTGCAACCAGTGCCGGGAAGGAGCAACAGGGCGCGCTAGTGCGGCCCTGGCTTTGTTACATCAAACGGCGCGGTGGACGTTCGACAGCAGCTTGTTTACCTTTGGATTCTTGCGATAAATCAGTGCCATCTTGCCGATGACCTGTACGAGATCCGCTTTACCAGCCTTGCACAGTTCTGCAATGGCCTGAAGACGGCTTTCGCGTTCGAGGATGTTGAGTTTGATTTTAATCAGCTCGTGATCGCCCAATGCGCGTTCAAGCTCTGCTAACACACCTTCAGTCAAACCATTGTCGGCCACAGTCAATACCGGTTTCAGATGGTGGCCAATGGATTTGTACTGTTTCTTCTGCTCCTGAGTGAGCGGCATAATCTGACCCCTGCGTCTGATCTTGTAAAAAGCGGCGGCCAGTTTACCCGAGCGAGTCCGGGACCGCCCAGTTAATCACGACTCGTTTATTTTTGAGGTGCCCCGTGGCCCGTTCCAAGACAAGCCATAACTGGCTCAAAGAACACTTCGACGACAAATACGTCAAAATGGCGCAGAAGGACGGCTATCGTTCTCGCGCCAGCTACAAGCTCCTGGAGATCCAGGAAAAGGACAAAATCATCCGGCCCGGCATGACCGTGATCGATCTCGGCGCCGCGCCGGGCGGGTGGTCGCAAGTGACCAGTCGTCTGATTGGCGGTCAAGGTCGCCTGATCGCGTCCGACATTCTGGAAATGGACAGCATCCCTGATGTGACCTTTATTCAGGGCGATTTCACCGAGGACGCCGTGCTTGCACAAATCCTGGAAGCTGTCGGTAAAACGCAGGTAGACCTTGTGATTTCCGATATGGCCCCCAATATGAGTGGATTGAGCGCTGTCGATATGCCTCGCGCCATGTTCCTGTGCGAATTGGCACTGGATCTCGCAGGGCGGGTTTTGCGGCCAGGTGGTGATTTTTTGATCAAGGTCTTCCAGGGTGAAGGCTTCGACAAGTACCACAAGGACATCCGCAAGCTGTTCGACAAGGTCCAGATGCGCAAGCCGGAATCATCACGTGACCGCTCTCGCGAGCAGTACTTGCTGGGTCGAGGCTTTCGCGGCATTGAAGGCTCGGAAAGCATCGAGCGCAATTGAGACGGGCCGATAGTTTTTTTCAAATGGCCCTGCGGTTGAAGCATAAACGAACATGCGGTAGTCAAAGTTTCACAAAGGGTTACAGACGGCGCCTGCCACATCTGTAGGTTCTGTAGTAAGTTAGGCCGGTGAATATCATGCGAGGCACGCTCCTGCGTGGAGCTTGCTTCAGAGGGTAGCTAATTGAACGATATGGCAAAGAATTTGATCCTGTGGTTGATCATCGCGGCTGTCCTTGTGACGGTGATGAACAACTTCTCCAGCCCGAACGAGCCGCAGACCCTCAACTATTCCGAGTTCATCCAGCAGGTCAAGGATGGCAAGGTTGAGAAGGTTGCCGTTGATGGTTACGTCATCACCGGCAAGCGCAGCGACGGCGATACCTTCAAGACTATTCGTCCGGCCATTCAGGACAACGGTCTGATCGGTGATCTGGTCGACAACAACGTGGTTATCGAAGGCAAGCAGCCTGAGCAGCAGAGCATCTGGACTCAGCTTCTGGTTGCCAGCTTCCCGATCCTCGTGATCATCGCCGTGTTCATGTTCTTCATGCGCCAGATGCAAGGTGGCGCGGGAGGCAAGGGCGGGCCGATGAGTTTCGGCAAGAGCAAGGCGCGTCTGCTGTCTGAAGATCAGGTCAAGACGACCCTGGCCGATGTCGCAGGTTGCGACGAAGCCAAGGAAGAAGTCGGTGAACTGGTCGAGTTTCTCCGTGATCCGGGTAAATTCCAGCGTCTTGGCGGCCGCATTCCACGCGGCGTGCTGATGGTGGGCCCGCCAGGTACCGGTAAAACCCTGCTTGCCAAGGCGATTGCCGGCGAAGCGAAAGTGCCGTTCTTCACTATTTCCGGTTCCGACTTTGTCGAGATGTTCGTGGGTGTTGGTGCAAGCCGCGTCCGTGACATGTTCGAGCAGGCCAAGAAGCACGCACCTTGCATCATCTTCATCGACGAAATCGATGCCGTGGGTCGCCATCGTGGCGCCGGCATGGGTGGTGGTCACGACGAGCGTGAGCAGACACTCAACCAGTTGCTGGTGGAGATGGACGGCTTCGAAATGAACGATGGCATCATCGTCATTGCTGCTACCAACCGTCCTGACGTACTCGATCCAGCCTTGCTGCGTCCGGGTCGTTTCGACCGTCAGGTTGTGGTCGGTTTGCCGGATATCCGTGGTCGCGAGCAAATCCTCAAAGTCCACATGCGTAAAGTGCCAATGGGCGAAGACGTTAACCCGGGCGTAATCGCTCGTGGTACGCCTGGCTTCTCCGGTGCCGATCTTGCCAACCTGGTCAACGAGGCTTCGTTGTTCGCTGCCCGTACCGGTAAGCGCATTGTCGAGATGAAGGAATTCGAACTGGCCAAAGACAAGATCATGATGGGCGCCGAGCGCAAATCCATGGTCATGTCCGAGAAAGAGAAGCAGAACACCGCTTATCACGAAGCCGGTCACGCTATTGTCGGTCGAGTAGTGCCTGAGCACGATCCGGTCTACAAGGTTTCGATCATTCCGCGTGGTCGTGCGCTGGGTGTAACCATGTTCCTTCCTGAGGAAGATCGTTACAGCCTGTCCAAGCGCGCCTTGATCAGCCAGATCTGTTCGTTGTATGGCGGTCGTATCGCTGAAGAGATGACGCTGGGTTTTGACGGTGTGACCACCGGCGCTTCCAACGACATCATGCGTGCAAGCCAGATTGCCCGGAACATGGTGACCAAGTGGGGTCTTTCGGAAAAACTCGGTCCGCTGCTGTACGGCGAAGACGAGAACGAAGGTTACCTGGGTCGCGGGGGTGGTGGTCCAAGCAGTGGTTTGTCGGCTGAAACCGCTCGTTTGATCGACTCCGAAGTGCGCAGCATCATTGACCAGTGCTACGGCACGGCCAAGCAGATCCTTACGGATAATCGCGACAAGCTGGATGCGATGGCTGATGCATTGATGAAGTACGAAACGATTGATGCCGAGCAAATCGACGACATCATGGCTGGCCGCGCTCCACGCGAGCCGCGCGATTGGGAAGGTGGTTCGGGTACGCCAAGTGCGCCGGTAACGCCTCCGGACATCCGTCCGGAAACTCCAATCGGCGGTCCAGCTGCTGAACACTAAGGTCTGACATGACTTCTGTGCTGTACCCGACCCGGTTGCCTTGTGGCAACCGGGTTCTTGATTTGGCCCATACGCATGTGATGGGAATCCTGAACGCTACCCCTGATTCGTTTTCGGACGGCGGTCGCTACAACCGTCTGGACGCCGCATTACGTCATGCCGAGGCAATGGTTGCGGCTGGCGCGACACTTATCGACGTCGGCGGCGAGTCTACGCGGCCCGGCGCACGCTCCGTGTCTCCCCTTGAAGAGCTTGAGCGGGTCGCTCCGGTCGTCGAGGCGCTGCATCGCGAGCTGGATGTCATTATTTCCGTAGACACGTCCACGCCTGCGGTAATCCGCGAGACGGCGCGCCTCGGTGCAGGACTTATCAATGATGTGCGTTCGTTGCGTCGCGAGGGAGCGCTTGATGCTGCCGCTGCGACCGGCCTTCCCGTTTGTCTGATGCATATGCGCGGCGAGCCCGGCGACATGCAGGACAATCCGCATTATGACGATCTGGTGGGTGAGGTCAGTGCGTTCCTGCTGGAGCGTATGGCCCAGTGCGTATCTGTCGGCATACCGAACGAGCGCATCATTCTTGATCCGGGCTTCGGCTTCGCGAAAAGCCTCGACCACAACCTGAGTCTCTTTAAACACATGCAAGAGCTGCATGCGTTGGGACGTCCGCTGTTGGTTGGTGTCTCACGCAAGAGCATGATAGGCGGTGCGCTGGCTCGGCCTGTGGGTGAGCGGCTTTTCGGTGGTCTGGCGCTGGCAGCGTTGGCCATGACCAAAGGCGCAAGAATTTTACGTGTGCATGATGTCGCCGAGACGGTAGATGTTGTGCGCATGATCGCCGCTGTAGAAGCGGCCGAATAAGAATGATGGAGCGGCAATGACTACCAAGAAATATTTTGGAACGGACGGCATTCGTGGCCGGGTGGGGCAGTTTCCGATTACCCCCGATTTCATGCTGCGACTGGGTTGGGCTGCCGGTATGGCGTTTCGCCGCCTTGGCGCCTGTCGAATCCTGGTTGGCAAAGACACCAGAATTTCCGGTTACATGTTTGAATCGGCGCTGGAAGCGGGCCTTTCGGCTGCTGGCGCAGATGTAATGCTGCTTGGGCCAATGCCTACGCCAGCGATCGCCTATCTGACGCGTACCTTTCACGCTGAAGCGGGTATCGTGATCAGCGCCTCGCATAATCCGCATTACGACAACGGCATCAAGTTTTTCTCGGGCCAAGGCACCAAGCTGCCTGACGAGATCGAGATGATGATCGAAGAGTTGCTGGATACGCCCATGACTGTCGTCGAGTCGGAGAAGCTCGGCAAGGTGTCGCGTATCAATGACGCTGCGGGTCGCTACATCGAATTTTGCAAAAGCAGCGTGCCCTCAAGCACCGACTTTGCCGGGCTCAAGCTGGTTATCGATTGTGCCCACGGCGCAACCTATAAAGTTGCGCCCAATGTGTTTCGCGAGCTGGGCGCCCAGGTGACCGTTCTGTCGGCACAGCCTGACGGGCTGAATATCAACAAGGATTGCGGTTCTACCCATATGGGTGCGCTTCAGGCTGCGGTGCTCGCTGAGCATGCTGATCTGGGGATCGGTTTTGACGGTGACGGCGACCGTGTCCTGATGGTTGATCACACCGGTGCCATCGTCGATGGCGATGATTTGCTGTTCATTATTGCCCGTGATCTGCACGAGCGCGGTCGCCTTCAGGGTGGCGTGGTTGGCACTCTGATGAGCAACCTGGGGCTTGAGTTGGCCCTGGGTGAGCTGAACATCCCGTTCGTGCGGGCGAACGTCGGCGATCGTTACGTCATCGCCGAGCTGCAAGAGCGTAACTGGCAAGTAGGTGGTGAAAACTCCGGTCACATCGTCTGCTTCCAGCACACGACGACCGGCGATGCAATTATCGCTGCGTTGCAAGTGCTTCTGGCCCTGCGTCGCAGTAATCAGAGTCTGGCCGAGGCTCGCCAGGCATTGCGCAAATGTCCGCAAGTGCTGCTCAACGTACGCTTTGAAGGCGGCGTGGACCCGGTAGAGCATCCGGCGGTCAAGGAAGCTTGCCAGCGTGTAACTGACGCGATGGCTGGCCGTGGTCGCGTGCTGCTGCGCAAGTCTGGCACCGAGCCGCTGGTTCGCGTGATGGTTGAAGGTGAGGATGAAGCTCAGGTTCGTGCCTATGCCGACGAGCTTGCAAAGCTGGTCGCAGAAGTTTGCGCCTGATTTCGGCTTGCCAGTGTTGAAACTGTTGGGTAACATCTGCGCCCACTTTGACCGACGAGGTACAGCATGCGTCGCCCTATGGTAGCTGGTAACTGGAAGATGCACGGTACCCGCGCCAGCGTCGCTGAGCTGATCGAGGGCCTTGCTGCACAGGCTCTCCCTGGCGGTGTTGATGTCGCGGTATTTCCGTCGAGCCTGCACATCAATCTGGTGATTGATGGTTTGCAAGGCAAGTCGATTCCTGTTGGTGCGCAGAATTGCGCCCATGAAGCAGGGCAGGGTGCGTTGACCGGTGAAGTATCGCCGAGTCAGCTGGCTGATGCAGGTTGCAGTCTGGTACTTGTAGGGCATTCGGAGCGTCGCCAGATTATGGGCGAAAGCAATGAGGTTCTGATTCGCAAGTTCGCTGCGGCTCAGGCAAGTGGCCTTACGCCCGTGCTGTGCATTGGCGAAACCCGCGAAGAGCGCGAAGCTGGCGAAACGCTTGCAGTTGTTGGGCAGCAGCTTGGCAGTGTCATCGAAGCGCTGGGTATTGAAGTTCTGGTCAATGCGGTAATTGCTTACGAGCCGGTCTGGGCCATTGGCACCGGGCTGACTGCTTCGCCTCAACAGGCGCAGGATGTGCACGCCGCTATTCGTGCGCAACTGGCGAAAGAGAATGCTGAGGTCGCACAAGGCGTGCGACTTCTTTATGGCGGCAGCGTGAAGGCGGCCAATGCGGTCGAACTGTTCAGCATGCCGGATATCGATGGGGGGCTCATTGGTGGAGCGTCCCTGAATGCAGATGAGTTCGGTGCGATCTGTCGCGCCGCGGGAAACTGAAAAAATGCTGGAAACAGTCGTAGTCGTTTTTCATCTGTTGGGCGCTCTGGGTGTTGTCGCCCTGGTATTGCTGCAGCAGGGTAAAGGTGCGGACGCAGGCGCGTCATTCGGAGCAGGTGCATCAAATACTGTCTTCGGAAGCCAAGGTTCCTCTACCTTTCTTAGTAAGTTTACTGCTATACTCGCCGCAGCTTTTTTCATAACCAGCTTGGGGTTAGGTTACTTTGCTAAAGAGAAAGCTCAAGGGCTGACTCAAGTAGGTTTGCCAGATCCAGCGGTGATGGAAGTGAAGCAAAAACCGGCAGCAGATGATGTTCCGGTTCTCGAAGGGCAAAAGCCAGCGGTAGTTCCAGCTGACATACCTCAAGCTCCCGAGAAGAAGTAAGGTTTCAACAGGCAGTGATGTTTGAGGCTGTCAACGCTGTATTGCCGAGGTGGTGGAATTGGTAGACACGCAACCTTGAGGTGGTTGTGCCCAATGGGTGTAGGGGTTCGAGTCCCCTTCTCGGTACCAATTATCAGGGCAGCCCGCATTAGCGGGCTTTCTTGTAGGTGGATGTTCGATTGACCCTGAAAGGGATCAGCCGTATACTTCCGCCCCAGCTTTGTCGCGGGGTGGAGCAGTCTGGTAGCTCGTCGGGCTCATAACCCGAAGGTCGTTGGTTCAAATCCAGCCCCCGCAACCAGTTTTAGCGGAGCCCCTTTTTAGGGGCTTTTTGTTAACTGGACACTTTCAGCGCCGCTGTTCCGCGGCGTTTCAAGGATGGGCGTTTCGCCCATTTTTTTATTTTGCATAGCATGCACATACATGCACGAGGGGGTTCAGGTGTCGAGCAAGCTAGAAGAGTTGCAGGCCTTGCTGGCCCCGGTGGTCGTGGCCCTAGGCTATGAATGCTGGGGTATTGAGTTTTCGGCCCAGGGTCGCCACTCAATGTTGCGCGTTTATATCGATAAAGAGGGCGGCGTGCTGGTGGACGATTGTGCCATCGTCAGCCGTCAGATCAGCGGTGTTCTGGATGTTGAAGATCCGATTGCCGTTGAATACACCCTTGAAGTTTCCTCGCCTGGCATGGAACGCCCACTGTTCACTCTTGAGCAGTTCGCAAAATTTGCCGGTGACCAAGTGAAGATCAAACTGCGCTCGCCTTTTGAAGGGCGACGCAACTTTCAGGGCCTTCTGCGTGGTGTAGAAGAGCAGGACATCGTGGTGCAGGTTGAAGACCATGAATTCTTGTTGCCGATCGATCTGATCGACAAGGCCAACATTATTCCCACGTTTGACTGAGACGTGCCAGATACTGCGGATCCCGCGGATCCAATGGCTTGCGAAAGGCGAGGCGTACGATGAGCAAAGAAGTACTGCTGGTTGTTGAGTCGGTGTCCAATGAAAAGGGCGTTCCGGCAGGAGTGATTTTCGAAGCACTGGAGCTGGCGCTTGCCACCGCTACCAAAAAGCGCTTTGAAGATGAAGTTGAACTGCGTGTAGAGATCAATCGTCAGACAGGTGGCTACGAGACTTTTCGTCGCTGGACAGTGGTCGAAGACGAAGATCTTGACGACCCGGCCTACGAATTGGCTGTCGACCAGGCGCAAGCCAAAAAGCCTGGTGCTGTCGCGGGCGATCTGATTGAAGAGAAGATCGATTCCATCGAATTCGGTCGCATCGCCGCTCAGACTGCAAAGCAAGTCATTGTGCAGAAAGTCCGTGAGGCTGAGCGCGCACAAGTCGTCGACGCTTATCGTGAGCGTTTGGGCGAAATCATTTCCGGCACTGTTAAAAAAGTGACGCGTGACAATGTCATCGTTGATCTTGGCAACAATGCTGAAGCCTTGCTGGCACGTGAAGACATCATTTCGCGGGAGACTTTCCGCGTAGGTGTTCGCGTTCGGGCATTGCTCAAAGAAATACGTACTGAAAACCGTGGTCCTCAGCTGATCCTGTCGCGTACTGCGCCAGAGATGCTGATCGAGCTTTTCCGGATTGAAGTTCCGGAAATCGCCGAAGGTCTCATCGAGGTGATGGCTGCCTCTCGTGATCCGGGTTCGCGTGCAAAAATCGCTGTTCGCTCCAAGGACAAACGAATCGATCCGCAAGGCGCCTGCATCGGCATGCGTGGTTCGCGCGTTCAGGCTGTTTCTGGCGAGTTGGGCGGCGAGCGAGTGGATATTGTCCTTTGGGACGATAACCCGGCGCAGTTCGTCATCAACGCGATGTCCCCGGCTGAAGTCGCGGCGATCATCGTTGATGAAGATGCCCATGCAATGGACATCGCCGTTGGCGCGGACAACCTGGCGCAGGCCATTGGTCGCGGTGGTCAAAACGTGCGTCTGGCAAGTCAGTTGACTGGCTGGACCCTGAACGTGATGACCGAATCGGACATCCAGGCTAAGCAACAAGCAGAGACCGGCGACATTCTGCGCAACTTCATCGAAGAGCTGGAAGTCGACGAAGATCTCGCGCAGGTACTGGTTGATGAAGGCTTCACCAGCCTGGAAGAGATTGCCTATGTACCGGTGGAGGAGATGCTCAACATCGACGGCTTTGACGAAGATACCGTCAACGAGCTTCGCGCTCGGGCCAAGGATCGTTTGTTGACCAAAGCCATCGCTACTGAGGAAAAGCTGGCAGACGCCCATCCGGCCGAAGACCTGCTCTCGCTTGAGGGTATGGACAAGGATTTGGCGATGGAACTGGCGGTGCGCGGCGTTGTTACCCGCGAAGACCTGGCCGAGCAGTCTATTGACGACCTGCTCGACATCGACGGCATTGACGATATTCGTGCCGGCAAGTTGATCATGGCCGCCCGAGCCCATTGGTTCGAGTAAGTAGGCGCGGCCTGAGGAGAGAAGTGCATGACGCAAGTCACGGTGAAAGAACTGGCTAAAGTGGTCGACACACCGGTAGAGCGCCTGTTACAGCAGATGCGTGAGGCAGGTCTGCCGCACACCGCCGCCGAGCAAGTTGTGACCGATAACGAGAAGCAAGCCCTGTTGACGCATTTGAAAAGCGGTCACAAGGCTAAAGTGGAAGAGCCGCGCAAGATCACTTTGCAGCGCAAAACCACGAGCACCCTGCGCGTTGCTGGCAGCAAGAGCATCAGCGTTGAAGTTCGCAAGAAAAAAGTATTCGTTCAGCGCAGCCCGGAAGAAATCGAAGCCGAGCGCAAACGCGAAATGGACGAACGTCGTGCAGTAGAAAATGCTGCTCGTCAAAAGACTGAAGAAGAAGCCAAGCGCCGCGCCGAAGAAGACGCACGCAACCAGCCTGCCGGGTCTGCTGCAGCCAGCGACGCTGTTGCAGCGCCTTCGGCTCCAGCTCCGGTTGCCGAGCCTGCGCCACAAGCGCCGGTTGTTTCTGCCGCGCCTGCTCCGGCACCTGCTGCCGATGCGCGCAAGCGTGACGAACAGCGTCGTCCGGACAAACCACGCAGCGACGACAGAAATGCTCGTGGCGGCGACGGCGATCGCAAGAACGCTCCGCATCGCGCCTCTGTTAAAGAGAAAGCGCCAGCGCCACGTGTTGCGCCACGTACGACCGACGAAGAAAGCGACAGCTTCCGTCGCGGTGGTCGCGGCAAGGCCAAGCTGAAGAAACGCAACGCCCACGGTTTCCAGAGCCCAACCGGCCCTGTCGTGCGCGAAGTGAAGATCGGCGAGACCATCACTGTTGGCGATCTTGCCCAGCAGATGTCGGTCAAGGCTGCTGAAATCATCAAGTTCATGTTCAAGCTGGGTACTCCAGCCACCATCAACCAGGTACTGGATCAGGAAACTGCCCAACTGGTTGCTGAAGAACTGGGCCACAAAGTGACCCTGGTCAGCGACAACGCCCTGGAAGATTCCCTGGCCGAGTCCCTGAAGTTCGAAGGCGAGTCGTTCTCCCGTGCTCCGGTTGTGACCGTAATGGGCCACGTCGACCATGGTAAGACTTCCCTGCTCGACTATATCCGTCGTGCCAAGGTAGCTGCAGGCGAAGCCGGCGGTATCACCCAGCACATCGGTGCCTACCACGTTGAAACCGAACGCGGCATGGTTACCTTCCTCGACACCCCGGGTCACGCCGCGTTTACCGCAATGCGTGCTCGTGGTGCCAAGGCGACGGATATCGTGATTCTGGTCGTTGCAGCGGACGACGGCGTGATGCCGCAGACCATTGAAGCTGTCCAGCACGCCAAGGCTGCCGGTGTTCCATTGGTCGTTGCAGTGAACAAGATTGACAAGCCGGGCGCTGATCTCGATCGCATCCGTAGCGAGTTGTCGGTTCACGGCGTGACTTCCGAAGAGTGGGGCGGTGATACGCCGTTCGTTTCGGTCTCCGCGAAAGTGGGTACTGGTGTAGACGAGCTGCTGGAAGCTGTTCTGCTGCAAGCCGAAGTCCTGGAACTCAAGGCAACGCCTTCGGCTCCTGGCCGTGGTGTTGTGGTCGAGTCCCGTCTGGACAAGGGCCGTGGTCCTGTCGCGACTGTTCTGGTTCAGGACGGTACGCTGCGTCAAGGCGACATGGTTCTGGTCGGTTCGAACTTCGGCCGCATCCGTGCAATGCTCGACGAGAACGGCAAGTCAATCAAGGAAGCAGGTCCATCGATTCCGGTCGAAATCCTGGGTCTTGATGGCACGCCGGACGCTGGCGACGAGATGAGCGTGATGACTGACGAGAAGAAAGCGCGCGAAGTCGCGATGTTCCGTCAGGGCAAGTTCCGCGAAGTCAAACTGGCCCGTGCTCACGCTGGCAAGCTTGAAAACATCTTCGAGAACATGGGTCAGGAAGAGAAGAAGACGCTTAACATCGTCCTCAAATCCGATGTCCGTGGCTCGCTGGAAGCATTGCAGGGCGCCTTGGGCGGCCTGGGTAACGATGAAGTGCAAGTGCGCGTAGTCGGTGGCGGTGTCGGTGGTATCACCGAGAGCGACGCCAACCTGGCACTGGCCTCCAACGCTGTTCTGTTCGGCTTCAACGTGCGTGCCGATGCTGGTGCGCGCAAGATCGTCGAGCAGGAAGGTCTGGATATGCGTTACTACAACGTGATCTACGACATCATCGAAGACGTCAAGAAAGCCCTCACCGGTATGCTTGGCAGCGACGTCCGGGAAAATATCCTGGGTATCGCCGAAGTGCGTGACGTGTTCCGTTCTCCGAAATTCGGCGCAATCGCCGGTTGTATGGTTCTTGAAGGTGTTGTTCACCGTAACCGTCCAATCCGTGTACTGCGTGAAGACATCGTTATCTTTGAAGGCGAGCTGGAATCCCTGCGCCGCTTCAAGGACGACGCTGCCGAAGTTCGTGCCGGCATGGAATGCGGTATTGGCGTCAAGAGCTACAACGACGTCAAGGTCGGTGACAAGATCGAAGTCTTCGAGAAGGTCCAAGTGGCTCGCAGCCTCTAAGTCGCGAGCTATCGGAGCCATGACAGGTCGCCGCATGCAAATGCCCCGCGTCCGGTCATGGGCTCTAAACGCAACGCCCGGTCCGACTTCCGTCAGGCCGGGCGTTTGCCGCTTTCAGACCGCAAGGGTTTAGTCCCCGGTCAGTACCAGGTAGCAAAACATGGCAAAAGAATATAGCCGTACCCAACGTATTGGCGATCAGATGCAGCGCGAGCTGGCCCAGCTGATCCGCCGCGAAATCAAAGACCCGCGCGTGGGTCTGGTCACCATTACGGCTGTTGATGTCAGCCGTGATGTGGGTCACGCGAAGATTTTCATGACCGTGATGGGTCAGGACAGTGCTGAAGAAATCGCCCAGACCATCAAGGTGCTCAATTCCGCCGCAGGTTTCCTGCGCATGCAATTGGCCCGCGAAATGAAGCTGCGCAGCGTTCCCCAGTTGCACTTCCACTACGACGAAAGCGTCGTGCGTGGCGCGCACCTCTCGGCTTTGATCGAGCGCGCAGTGGCTGAAGACGGTCAGCATCCGGAAAGCGCGGCGCAGAACGCGAAGCCAGAAAGCACCGAGGAATAAAGAGTGGCTCAGGTCAAGCGTATACGCCGGAACGTCAGCGGGATCATCCTGCTCGACAAACCACTGGGCTTCACTTCCAACGCGGCTTTGCAGAAAGTGCGCTGGTTGCTCAACGCCGAAAAGGCCGGGCACACCGGCAGTCTCGATCCTCTGGCCACGGGTGTACTGCCTTTGTGCTTTGGCGAGGCTACCAAGTTCTCGCAATACCTGCTCGATTCGGACAAGTCCTACGAGACAGTCATGCAACTGGGCAAGACGACGACGACGGCCGACGCCGAAGGCGACGTTTTACAGACCCGTCCGGTGACCGTTGGTCGTGCGGATATCGAAGCTGTTTTACCTGCTTTTCGTGGGCAAATCAGTCAGATACCGCCGATGTACTCAGCGCTCAAGCGTGATGGCCAACCCCTTTACAAACTGGCTCGGGCCGGGGAAGTAGTGGAGCGCGAGGCGCGTTCTGTTACTATTGCGCGCCTGGAATTGCTGGAAAGCGAAGGCGAGACTGCACGCTTGTCGGTGGACTGCACCAAGGGCACCTATATCCGCACACTGGTTGAAGATATTGGTGAAGCACTCGGGTGTGGCGCCTACGTTGCGCAGTTGCGTCGTACACAAGCCGGACCTTTCAGCCTGGCCCAGACGGTCACTCTGGAAGAGTTGGAGCAAGTGCACGCCGATGGCGGCAATGAAGCGGTTGATCGCTTCCTGATGCCATCGGACAGCGGTCTGCAACACTGGCCGCTGCTGCAATTCTCGGAGCACAGTTCGTTTTACTGGTTGCATGGTCAGCCGGTAAGAGCACCGGACGCGCCGCAGTTCGGCATGGTTCGGGTACAAGATCACGAAGGTCGCTTCATCGGTATCGGTGAAGTAAGCGAAGACGGGCGGATCGCGCCGCGTCGATTGATTCGGTCAGAATGACCGAACCCGGTGAAGCGGGGTTTCCTGCTTCAACGGTATGAGGATGGCTGTTAACAGGCATGGTCAGTCCTCACTTTTTAATACGAGAGTTTGCTCTCGGCCTGTTGAAACCGCACCTCTGGTACGGTTTCCTGATAAAAGGATTGCCCACATGGCACTCAGCGTTGAAGAAAAAGCTCAGATCGTAACCGACTACCAGCAAGCTGTTGGTGATACTGGTTCGCCAGAAGTGCAAGTTGCACTGCTGACCGCCAACATCAACAAACTGCAAGGCCACTTCAAGGCCAACGGTAAGGACCACCACTCGCGTCGTGGTCTGATCCGTATGGTAAACCAGCGTCGCAAGCTGCTGGATTACCTGAAAGGTAAGGACGTTAGCCGTTACAGCGCCCTGATCGGTCGTCTGGGTCTGCGTCGCTAATAACGACTCGGATAGAGGTTGGTTGTCTGTCGTGGGCTCGTCGGTTGTTTCGGCGAGTCGGGCAGGCTCCCAGCCTCTAGTTGTATCTGGACTGTCGTGGGGCCGATTCCCCGCACCGCCCAAGAATTCGCAAGAAACCAGTTCCCCAAGAGCCACAAAGAAGGTAGGAAACCGTGAACCCGGTAATCAAGAAATTTCAATTCGGTCAATCGACCGTAACCCTCGAGACTGGCCGTATTGCCCGTCAAGCTTCGGGCGCTGTATTGGTCACCGTTGACGACGACGTCACCGTTCTCGTGACTGTGGTCGGCGCCAAGACAGCAGACCCAAGCAAAGGCTTCTTCCCACTTTCCGTGCACTACCAGGAAAAAACCTACGCTGCAGGTAAAATCCCTGGTGGTTTCTTCAAGCGTGAAGGCCGTCCTTCCGAGAAAGAAACCCTCACTTCGCGACTGATCGACCGTCCGATCCGTCCGCTGTTCCCAGAAGGTTTCATGAACGAAGTGCAGGTTGTCTGCACCGTCGTTTCGACCAGCAAGAAAACCGATCCGGACGTCGCTGCGATGATCGGTACTTCGGCTGCGCTGGCTATTTCCGGTATCCCGTTCGACGGCCCTATCGGTGCCGCGCGCGTTGCTTTCCACGAAAGCACCGGCTACCTGCTGAACCCGACTTACGAGCAACTCAAGGCGTCGAGCCTGGACATGGTCGTTGCCGGTACTTCCGAAGCGGTGCTGATGGTTGAATCCGAAGCCAAAGAGCTGACCGAAGACCAGATGCTGGGCGCCGTGCTGTTTGCTCATGACGAGTTCCAGGTCGTGATCAACGCCATCAAGGAACTGGCTGCCGAAGCTGCCAAGCCTACCTGGGCCTGGGTCGCCAAGCCTGAAGCCACTGCGCTGCTGGCCGCTATCCGTTCCGAGTTCGGCGACGCGATTTCCCAGGCTTACACCATCACCGTCAAGGCCGACCGTTATGCGCGCCTGGGTGAACTGAAAGACCAGATCGTTGCCAAGCTGTCCGGCGAAGAAGGCCAGCCGACTTCCAGCGAAGTCAAAGCTGCTTTCGGCGAAATCGAATACCGCACCGTGCGCGAGAACATCGTGAACGGCAAGCCGCGTATCGACGGTCGCGACACCCGCACTGTACGTCCGCTGAACATCGAAGTCGGCGTTCTGCCAAAGACCCACGGTTCGGCTTTGTTCACCCGTGGCGAAACCCAGGCTCTGGTCGTTGCAACACTGGGCACTGCCCGTGATGCACAGCTGCTCGATACCCTGGAAGGCGAGAAAAAAGACCCGTTCATGCTGCACTACAACTTCCCGCCGTTCTCGGTGGGCGAGTGTGGTCGTATGGGCGGCGCTGGTCGTCGTGAAATCGGTCACGGCCGTCTGGCGCGTCGTTCGGTTCAGGCGATGCTGCCTGCCGCCGACGTGTTCCCGTACACCATCCGTATTGTTTCGGAAATCACCGAGTCCAACGGTTCCAGCTCCATGGCTTCGGTCTGCGGTGCTTCCCTGGCACTGATGGACGCTGGTGTGCCGATGAAGGCGCCGGTTGCCGGTATCGCCATGGGCCTGGTTAAAGAAGGCGAGAAATTCGCCATCCTGACCGACATCCTGGGTGACGAAGATCACCTGGGCGACATGGACTTCAAGGTAGCCGGTACCGCCAAAGGTGTTACCGCGCTGCAGATGGACATCAAGATCAAAGGCATCACCGAAGAAATCATGGAGATCGCTCTGGGCCAAGCCCTGGAAGCGCGCCTGAATATCCTTGGCCAGATGAACCAGATCATTGGTCAGTCGCGTACCGAGCTGTCGGAAAATGCTCCGACCATGATCGCGATGAAAATCGACACCGACAAAATCCGTGACGTTATCGGTAAAGGTGGCGCGACCATCCGTGCGATCTGTGAAGAGACCAAGGCTTCGATCGACATCGAAGACGACGGCTCGATCAAGATCTTCGGCGAAACCAAGGAAGCCGCTGAGGCAGCACGTCAGCGCGTTCTGGGTATCACCGCAGAAGCGGAAATCGGCAAGATCTACGTCGGCAAGGTTGAGCGCATCGTCGATTTCGGCGCATTCGTCAACATCCTGCCGGGCAAAGACGGCCTGGTGCACATCTCCATGCTGAGCGACGCTCGCGTAGAGAAAGTCACCGACGTGTTGCAGGAAGGTCAGGAAGTCGAAGTACTGGTGCTGGACGTGGACAACCGCGGCCGTATCAAGCTGTCGATCAAAGACGTTGCCGCAGCAAAAGCATCGGGCGTCTAATCTGCGGATTAGCTGAACGATGAAAGAGGGACCCTTCGGGGTCCTTTTTTTATGAACGCAATTAAAGACTTAGAGAATTCGTGCCCGCGACCGTCGGAAACATGCAACTTGCACGCGCTGTAGATGACGAACGGGCAATCTGCACGATTCCAGAAAATCGACGTTTTTATAAAGTATTGATTTATATAGGGTTTATGGTTGGCCGAGGGTTGGCACAGCGATTGCGATATATACCGTAACCCTGCTGCCACTTGCTGGCGCAGATTTAGAGAAAAACAGGAGTTACTCGTATGAAGAAGTTTGCTATCGCTGCTGCTACCGCCACTGCCCTGACTCTGACCATGGCTAACGCTGCTTTCGCACAGACCACGACTCAAGCTCCGATGGTCCTGGCAGCCAACACCACGACTCAAGAAGTCAAAGAAGACACTTCTGATACCTGGATCACCACCAAAGTCAAAGCAGACCTGCTGACTGAAAAAGGCATCCCAGGTTCGGACATCAAGGTTGAAACCAACAAAGGCGTGGTTTCCCTGTCCTCCATGGTTAAAGTGACCGACGCTCAGAAAGCTACTGCTGTCGCGATCACCAAGAAAATCAAAGGCGTTAAAGACGTCTCGGCTGCCGGCCTGAAAGCTGAGTAAGCAACAGACATGCGCTGAACGTTATACAAGCAGTCGCCGTCCGCAAGGGCGATGACTGACTGATTGAAGGTTCATGCGACGACCACAAGGATGTGGTCATTAAAGGCCCCGGCGTTTACGTCGGGGCCTTTTCTATTGTGGAATACAGCCCGTTGGAGCGAGCCTTGCCCGCGATTCGACCATGGAACGACTGTAGAAGCGACCGTAGGAGCGACCGTAGGAGCGACTTCAGTCGCGAGCCACTCAATTGCCCTCCCGGCCAAAGCCGGTCCCACAAAGCCTCCAGCGGTGTGTTTGTTCACCGCTGCCGCTGACTCTCGATCCTCACCAGCCGACCCCCTTCAAAGCGTAAATACTGGTACATGCCGTGGTCAGGGCCGTAGATCCATTCTTCGACTCGCACCTCTTCAGATCTGCGGTACGTGCTGTTGAAGGTTTCCTTGCTGCCGATGACGTCCTGACTGACCGGAACGCCGCACTTCTGCTGCCCCTCGAACGCCCGGTCGCCAACACTGATCAACTGGCTGCCGCAACGCAGCGACGAAGCCTGCGCCGCGCAGGTCAGCGACAGCAGGCCCACGCCGAGTAGAACGCGTAGAGTGAAAGAAGTGGTCAAGGTTTACTCGCTATCCAGATGCAGTGGGCTGATCACGGTGCCATTCTTCTGCGCTTCGCCCAAGGAGGCGTCGACGAAATACACGCGCTCATCGGCCAGCTTGCCTTTGTCGACCAGATAATCCTTGATGCTGCTCGCCCGTTCCTGGCCCAGTTCGCGCAGCAAGGTGTCACTGCCGCTCCAGAACTTGAGAATCTCGTCACGCATGACCTTGGAGCGCTCTTCCTTGCCCAGGTCGACCCACTGCGCCAATGGCTGTTTCTTCAGGCGGGCGCGGTAGATGCCTTCGAGCATCGGGGCTTTTTCGCTTTCCGGCACCTCCACAAGCGAAGCCTGGGCGGGGACTTTATCGCCCCGACGCTGGAGGATCTTGTAATAGGTGTACTGATATTCGCGTTCCAGGCGCGCCTGGGCAATCAAAGGACCGTCAGCGCTGGCCGCAGCGGTGCCTTCGATCTCAAGACGCAAGGCCGGACGCTCCTTGAGCGCCGCTGAGAGCTTGTCCAGGGCCTTTTGTGCATCGCCACTTAACTCGCTGACGCCTGGCGCGAACGACACGCTACCGAGGTCCTCGGAGCCTCCGCCGCTGACCAGCCCGCCAATGAACTTGAACGGCGCGGTCGCGGCGCGCACTACCAGATTGCGCAGGGTCTGCCAGACAATCGGCATGACGCTGAATTGCGGGTTGTTCAAGTCACCGGAAACCGGCAGCTCAATGGAGATCTTGCCCTCGGTATCCTTGAGCAGCGCGATCGCCAGGCGAATTGGTAGGTCCATCGCGTCCGGGCTGTCGACCTTTTCCCCCAGCTGCAATTGCTCGACCACTACCTTGTTCTCCGCCTGCAGCTGGCCTTTGGTGATCTTGTAATGCAGGTCAAGATTGAGTCGACCCTTGCGAATGCGATAGCCGGCAAATTTCCCGGAGTAGGGCGTCAGCGTGGTGAGTTCGACGCGCTTGAAACTGGTCGCGATATCCAGCGCGGCCATCGGGTCGAAAGGATTGAGGCTGCCCTTGATGGTCACCGGCGCGTAGCGATCCACTTTGCCGTTGATGTTGACCGTGGCGGGTTTGGACTGGCGATTGTCCAGCGTGCCGATCTGGCCATTGAGCTGCTGGATGGCGGTGGCGAAGTTGGGGGTCAGGCTGAAGTCGGCAAAGTTGGCCGAGCCGTCATTGATGTTGACCTCGCCAACACGAATCCCCAGGGGTTTTTCTTTGCTCGCACTCGCCGTGGTCTTGGCTGTCGGGGTTTTATCCGCCGGCTGCGGGATCAGCAAATCATCAACGTTGGTGGTGCGGTCATCGTTGATCATGAAGCGCGCGTAGGGTTGCGCCAGGTTCACTTTGGCAATGTTCAGGCTGTCGCCGTGCTCATAGTTCAGCCCTTCAAGCGTCAGCTGCTGCCACTTGAGGAAGTCCCGCTGTTTCAGCGTATCGAGTGTATGCAGTTGGTCCACCTGCGCCTTGCCGTCGATGCTGAACGCCAGCGGCTCGGTGTTTTTCAGGTTGACCGCCAGGTCGCTGCCGAGCATGCCGCTGCGCAATTCAAGGCGGATGAACGGGCTGATGTAAGCCTGGGCGACGCGCAGGTCGATGTCCTTGGTGGTCACTTGCAGTCGCGCGCTGACCGGGTTCAGGTTCACGTCGCCCGCCGCGGTGAGATTGCCTTGCTTGCCGACGCCGGTATCCAGCTTGAGGGTGAAGGGCGATTTATTCAGGCTGTCGAAGTTCTGCACGTCCAGATTCAGCGGGCCGACATCAATGGCCACCGGCTCTTTCGGCACGCGGTCGGCCAGGTGGATTTGATAATCGCGCAACTGCACATCCTTGAGCAGCACCTGCCATGGCTTGGAGGCCGTTGCCGGTTGGGCTTCGGCTTGCGCTTGCGCAACGGCTGGCGCGCCCGGTTCCGGGGCCTTTTCATCCACCGCCGGGGCCTTGGCGGGCTGTGGCGCCGCTTTGCCTGGCTGGCTGGCGAACAGTTTCTGCCAATCCAGCTGGCCGTCGGCTTCGCGAGCGGCCCAGGTTTCGAGCTTGCTGCTGCGGATTTTGCCGACGCTGACCAATTGTTTGGCCAGATCCACCGATGTCTCGCTCACATCCAGGCGCTGCAGGCGCACCAGCGGGCGGCCGTCAGGCGCATTGATCGCAAACGGCGCCACGCTCAGCGCCAGGTCGGTCAGCTTGAGCTCGGTGTCCTTGGACAGATTCAGTGTGTAGGCAGTGCTGAAATTCAGCACGCCGTCCTGCAACGCCAGCGGCAAGGCGTCGCGCACATACGGCCACCAGACTTTCATCTTGCCGTCGGTGATTTTCAGTGTGCCTTCGGACGTGATCGGCACCAGGCTGATCCGCCCGACCCAATCGATCTGGCCGCCTTCGGGACCCGCCGCGACGAGGGTCATGTCGGCGTTGTCTTCCGGGAGGGTGCTGAGGTTCTTCAGCTCGAAGTTGAGCTTGTCGTAGAGGAATTCGATGGGTTCGCTGGGGCGCAGGTCCTGGAAATGGACAAAGCCGTCCGCCAGTTTGATCTGGTCAATACGCAGCGGGAAGGGCTTGCCGGGCGGTTCATCTTGCACCGGTTCGCTGGGCGGCAGCTTGAACAGCTGGGCCAGATTCAGCTTGCCCTGCTTGTCGAACAACAGCTCGGTCTTGGGTTTGAGCAGCTCCACGGCCTGCAAATGCAGGGCGCGGGTCCAGAGGCTGTCGATCTGCAGGTTGGCATACAGCTTTTCGAAACCGACCTGTTCTTTACCGGGCGCGCCGATATTCAGGCCCCACAGCGTCACTTCCAGGCTGAACGGATTCAGCTCCAGGCGTTCAATGCGGGCCGGAACAGTGGCGTAATTCGCCAGTTGCTGGTTGGCGATACGCAAAGCAACGCCGGGGAGAATGAGAAAGCCCAGTACGGTATAGAGGCCGAAGACCACCAGTAGGGCGCCAATCGCGCGTTTCAATCCTTTGTACATGTGAGGCGTCGTCTTTCTATATCGGAGGTCCTTTGAGTATGGCACGCCAATCTGGTTCCGAAGGTGACGCCTTTTGTACTTGTAGGAAGTCTCTGAACGCTGTGTGGCTTAAAGCTGGAGGATCAACGTCTTGAGCGGCGGCTGATTGTCCATGGACGGGAAGTCCTCGGCCGGCGGCATGATCTGCCACTCACGCACCGGGCGACCGGTCTTGGTCGCGCAGCGCAGCACCTGTTCACGCCAGTCTTCCATGCTGACTTTTGCCAGATTGTTGCAGCAGATCAGCACGCCATTGTCTGCCGTGGTCAGCAGCGCGGGCTTGAGCAGGCTTTGATAATCGCGCAGCAGATCGACCGTGCCGAAAGCGCTTTTCGCCCAGGCGGGCGGGTCGAGCAACACCAGATCGTACTGGCGCTGATCCAGCTTCACGTAGTCCGGCAGCTTGTGCCCACGGCGCTGAGCGATAGGCAGCCCGGCCATTTGCCGGATTGCGGGGAAATAATCGGACTGGATGAATTCCATCTTCGGCAACTGCGGGTTGAGCGCGCCGTTTTCACGGCCGACGGCAAGATTGCCCTCGGCAAAATCCAGATTGCAGACTTCCCTTGCACCGCCCGCTGCAGCGCTCAAACCGACGCCGCAGGTATAGGCGAACAGATTGAGCACGCTTTTGCCTGCGCTGTGCTGCTTGACCCAGCCGCGCGTGTTGCGCAGGTCGAGGAACAGCAGCGGATCTTGCCCGGCATGACGCCCGCGTACGCGGTAATTCAGACCCCATTCGTGACCGATCAGGTCTTGCAGCGCTGCGTCTTCAGCCTGGTAGACAGCGTCGTCCCGGTCGATTCGGGAATTGCCTTGTGACCGGTCGTTGTAGACCAGCAGTGTGTCGAGGTTCAGGCGCGTATTGATCGTGGCGTGCAGTTCCAGCAGCGCGTCACGCTCAAGGCGGGTGTGAAAGCTTTGCACCAGCAATTGCGGGCCGTAGCGGTCGATGGTCAGGCCGCTGGCGCCTTCCTGGCTGCCGTGGAACAGCCGATAACAGTCCGTGCTCTGTTGATGCAGTTGGGCCAGCAAGGATTGGCGGTTATCGAGGGCGACGCTTAGCGCCTGAATCAAGGAAGACATGCAAAGCGCCTTGGGCTGGAATGGGCGCGGCAGTTTATCAGGTAAGTGATGTGGGGAGAGATCGCTGAACAAGGCGCAATCCCGTAGGACCGGTTTAGCCGGGAGAGCGTTCTCCCGGCTAAAGCCGGTCCTACGGGAAGAGCACTGGCGCTAATGTTTACCGCGCCAACGCCAGTGCAACCCCTTGCCCGCCGCCAATGCACAAGGTCGCCAGACCTTTTTTGGCGTCGCGCTTGATCATTTCATGCAGCAGGGTCACCAGCACGCGGCAGCCCGATGCGCCGATCGGGTGGCCCAGGGCGATTGCGCCGCCGTTGACGTTGACCTTGGCCATGTCCCAGCCCAGTTCCTTGCCGACCGACAAAGACTGTGCCGCGAAGGCTTCGTTGGCTTCGATCAGGTCCAGTTGCTCGATGGACCAACCGGCTTTGTCCAGGCAGCGGCGGGTGGCGCTGACCGGGCCGATGCCCATGATCGCCGGGTCGACGCCCGCGTTGGCATAGGCCGCGATCCGCGCCAGCACCGGCAAGCCGAGCTGTTCGGCCTTGGCGGCGCTCATCAGGATCACGGCTGCGGCGCCGTCATTGAGGGACGAGGCGTTGCCCGCTGTGACGCTGCCGTCTTTCTTGAAGGCAGGCTTGAGCTTGCCCAGCGACTCGGCGGTCGTTCCAGCGCGCGGCTGCTCGTCAGTGGCAAACGCAATCGGGTCGCCTTTGCGCTGAGGGATCAGGATCGGCGTGATTTCCTCGACGAAGCGCCCGCCTTCGATAGCGGCCACGGCTTTCTGCTGGGATTGCGCAGCGAAGGCATCCTGCGCTTCGCGGCTGATTTCGTATTGGTCGGCGAGGTTCTCGGCAGTGATGCCCATGTGGTAATCGTTGAAGGCATCCCACAAGCCGTCGCTGATCATGGTGTCCACCAGCGTGCTGTGGCCCATGCGCAATCCGGTGCGTGCGCCCGGCATGACGTAGTTGGACAGGCTCATGTTCTCCTGGCCGCCGGCGATGATCACGTCGGCATCGCCGCAACGAATCGCCTGGGTTGCCAGATGCAGCGCTTTGAGGCCCGAGCCGCAGACTTTATTGAGGGTCATGGCCGGAACCGCAAACGGCAGGCCCGCCTTGATTGCCGACTGCCGCGCGGGGTTTTGCCCGGCGCCGGCGGTGAGAACCTGGCCCATGATCACCTCATCGACTTGCGCGCCATCAAGGCCGGTCTGCGCCAACAACTGGCGGATGACGGCCGCGCCCAGATCGACAGCGGAAACATTTGCCAGGGAACCCTGGAAACTTCCGACAGCGGTACGAGTGGCGGCAACGATAACGACGTCTTGCATGGCGCGGATCCTCATTTTTGTTAGGGTTTTACGTCGGGACTGATGCAGCGGTCCCGAGTCGTTGTGATGAAGAGGCCCATGTTGTCACACAAATGGCGGGCGCTTCCATTCCAGAACCGACCAGTATCCGTTTTGGCTTGTGATTACGCTGACTGGCCCATGCGCCGCCGGGCACGATGAATCGAGCCATTGCGCACCGCCCAGCGCAGTACCGGAGCGCTGCGTTTGACGGCGGCGCGAATCATCTTGCGCTGCAAGGCGGACTGATGCAGATCGAGCATTGCGCTGGCCCAGTCAGGCAGCAATTCGATACCCGCCTGCATCATCAGCGAACCCATGGGTTTGGCCATCCAGCTTGGCGCGGGGGCCGCCAGCAGCAGGCGCAAGACTTCCCGACTGCGCTCGTCGCACAGCAACTGCGGACGTATGGCTGCCAGATAATCGGCGATTTCCTGCGACGAACGCGGCACATTCCGCGCGCCGAGCCGTTCAGCGATGAGCGCCGTTTCGTTGTAGTACTTGTCCTGATCCGCAAGAGAAAGGTTCGGGTTCAGGTAGCGCAAATGCGCGGCGAGGAAATTGCTGACTTCGGCGACATGGACCCAGGTCAGCAAATCAGGGTCGCTGGCGGCGTAAGGTCGGCCGTCAGGCGCAGTTCCGGTCACTTGCAGGTGAATCGTGCGCACCTTGTCGATCAGCCAGTTGGCGTCCTGAGTGGAACCAAAAGTGGTGCCGGAAATGAACTGCCCGGTGCGCCGCAAGCGGCCGAGCATGTCCTGACGAAAGTTGGAGTGATCCCAGACACCGGCCAGGGCGAGCGGATGCAGCGCCTGCAACATCAGGGCGCTGATACCGCCGATCAACATGCTGGGAAAGTCACCGTGAACTTGCCAGCAGATGGCCTGCGGCCCGAACAAACCGGGATCGCCCTTGGGGTTTTCCAGGTCCAGCTGGCCGAGTGACAGCCCGGTGAGGCTCATGACTTGGGTTTCGATACGACTTCTGATGAATTCCATGGGCTCTCATCGAACAAAACATAACCACTTGAATTGACGCGTAATCCCGTAGGCGCGGCTTCCGCCGCGAGGTTGCTCTCCCGGCTGAAGCCGCTCCTACGGAACCTGTGCGGGACCATGCCCCGCTTCGCTCAACGATTCAAGCGTTTGTCGATCAGCCCTTCCACCACGCTCGGGTCAGCGAGGGTGGAAGTGTCGCCCAAGGTGTCCAGTTCATTGCAGGCGATCTTGCGCAGAATGCGCCGCATGATTTTGCCCGAGCGGGTCTTGGGCAGTGCGGGCGCCCATTGGATCAGCTCGGGTTTGGCGAAACTGCCGATTTCCGAGCTGACGTGGGCCAGCAGTTCCTTGCGCAACTCCTCGCTGGGTTCGACGCCATTCATTGGCGTGACAAAGGCGTAGATGCCCATGCCTTTGACGTCGTGTGGGTAACCCACCACGGCAGCCTCGGCAATACTGTCGTGCAGCACCAGGGCGCTTTCTATTTCGGCGGTTCCGATCCGATGGCCGGAAACATTGATGACGTCATCCACGCGCCCGGTGATCCAGTAATCGCCGTCCTCGTCGCGACGCGCGCCGTCGCCGGTGAAGTAATAGCCGGGATACGGCTTGAAATAGGTATCGATCATGCGCTGCCTGTCGCCATAGACGCTGCGGATCTGGCCCGGCCAACTGGCCTTGATCGCCAACAGGCCGCTGGCCGCGCCGTGGATTTCCTGACCCTTGTCGTCGAGCAATACCGGTTGCACGCCGAACATCGGCTGCGTGGCGCAGCCCGGTTTGATCCGGCTGGCGCTGATCAGCGGGGTTAGCAGAATGCCGCCGGTTTCGGTCTGCCACCAGGTATCGACAATCGGGCAGCGCTCTTTGCCTACGTGATGGAAATACCATTCCCACGCTTCCGGGTTGATCGGCTCACCGACGCTGCCAAGTAAACGCAGGCTTTCCCGTGAGGAGTCCTGCAAGGGGGCGAGCCCTTCACGCATCAAAGCGCGCAACGCAGTGGGCGCCGTGTAGAAAATATTCACCTGATGCTTGTCGATCACTTGCCAGAAACGCGAGCTGTCCGGGTAGCTGGGCACGCCTTCGAACATCAGGGTCGTCGCGCCATTCGCCAGCGGGCCATAGACGATGTAACTGTGGCCGGTCACCCAGCCGACATCCGCGGTACACCAGAAGACTTCGCCGTCGCGGTAATCGAACACGTATTTGTGGGTCATCGCCACCTGCAGCAAATAGCCACCGGTGGTGTGCAGGACGCCCTTGGGTTTACCGGTGCTGCCCGAGGTGTAGAGGATGAACAGCGGGTCTTCAGCGTCCATCGGTTCTGGCGGACAGTCATCGCTGATGCCGCGCACGGCTTCGTGATACCAGATATCGCGGTCCGGCACCCAATCCACATCGCCTTCCGTGCGTTGCACCACCAGCACCGTGCTGACGTTCGGGCAACTTTGCAGTGCCTTGTCGACATTCTGTTTGAGCGCCACATATTTGCCGCCGCGCACGCCTTCGTCAGCGGTAATCACCGTGCGGCAGTCGGCATCGAGAATCCGGTCACGCAGGGCATCCGGCGAAAAACCACCGAAGACCACCGAATGCACCGCACCGATCCGCGTGCAGGCAAGCATGGCGTAGGCGGCTTCAGGAATCATCGGCATGTAGATGCACACCCGATCACCTTTTTTAACGCCACGGCTTTTCAGTACGTTGGCGAGGCGGGCGACGTTGTGATGGAGTTTTTTGTAGGTTATTTCAGCGGATTCAGAAGGATTGTCACCCTCCCAGATAATGGCTATCTGCTCGCCTCGTTGCTGGAGATGACGGTCGATGCAGTTGTAGCTGACATTGAGTTTGCCGCCTGCAAACCACTGGGCTTCGCCGGTATTGAGATCGGTGCGCTGCACTTCGTTCCACGGCGCTGACCAGTCGAGGAAGATTTTCGCCTGTTCGGCCCAGAACAGGTCGGGTTGTTCCACTGATTCGCGGTACATGCGCTGATAGTCGGCGGCGTTCAGCTGCGCCGCCTGGCGCACGGCATCGGCTTGGGGATATCTGCTGATATCGAACATGACGGTTCCTTATTCTTGTGGAGGTCACAGGGCAGTGTAGTGCGTCGAGCCTGAGTGGGTTTAATCCAGGCCCAGAAACGCAGAACCCGCCGTCTCTTGCGAGAACGGCGGGTTCGGATGTTGCGTTGAGCGCTTGATCAGCCGCGGTGACGACCACGGAAATAATTGATCAAGCCTTGGGTCGACGCGTCGTCAGCCGGCTCGTCGGTGCCGCCGGTCAGGCGCTGGTAAACCGCCTTGCCCATTTCCTTGCCCAGCTCCACGCCCCACTGATCGAAGGCGTTGGTGCCCCAGATCACGCTTTGCACGAAGACTTTGTGTTCGTACATCGCCACCAGTGCGCCGAGGCGACGGGGGCTGATGCGTTCGAGCACAAGGGTGTTGCTCGGACGGTTGCCGGGGATGACCTTGTGCGGCGCAAGCTTTTGCACGTCGCCTTCGGCCATGCCCTTGTCGCGCAGTTCCGCTTCGGCTTCGCTGCGGGTCTTGCCCATCATCAAGGCCTGGCTTTGCGACAGGCAGTTGGCGTACAGCCATTGGTGGTGATCGGCGACCGGGTTGAAGCTGACAATCGGCACGATGAAGTCAGCCGGGATCATCTGCGTGCCCTGGTGCAGCAACTGGTGATAAGCATGCTGACCGTTGGCGCCTACGCCGCCCCAGATGACCGGGCCGGTGTCGGTGGAAACCGGCGTGCCGTCCTGGCGTACGCTCTTGCCATTGGATTCCATGTCCAGTTGTTGCAAGTGCTTGGTGATGTTGCGCAGGTAATGGTCGTACGGCAGGATCGCGTGGCTTTGCGCGCCCCAGAAATTGCCGTACCAGACCCCCAGCAACGCCAGCAGCACCGGCATGTTCTGTTCGAAGGACGAGGTCAGGAAGTGTTGATCCATCGAATATGCGCCGGACAACAATTCCTTGAAGTTGGACATGCCGATGGCCAGCGCGATGGGCAGGCCGATGGCCGACCACAGCGAATAACGACCGCCGACCCAGTCCCACATCGGGAAAATGTTTTCTTCGCGGATGCCGAACGCCACGGCAGCGGCATTGTTGCTCGACACGGCGATGAAGTGACGATACAGCTCGGCCTCGGAACCGCCTTGCGCCAGATACCAGGCACGGGCAGCGGTCGCGTTCTTGAGGGTTTCCAGGGTGGTGAAGGTCTTCGACGAGACGATGAACAGCGTGGTTTCAGCCCGCAGCTTCAAGGTCAGCTCGTGGAACTCACTGCCGTCGATGTTCGCCAGGTAATGACAGCGAACGCCTTTCTGCGCGTAGGACAGCAGCGCCTCGGACACCAGTTCAGGGCCGAGGAACGAACCACCGATGCCGATGTTCACCACGTCGGTGATGGGCTTCTCGGTGTAGCCGCGCCACAGACCGTCGTGAATGCGGCCGACCAGATCAGTCATCTGGTTGAGGACTTTGTGAACGTCAGGCATCACGTTGACGCCGTTGACCTGCAGCTTGTCGCCAACCGGACGACGCAGCGCGGTATGCAGCGCCGGACGGCCTTCTGACGAATTGACCAGCTCGCCGTCGTATTGCGCCTTGATGGCTTCCTTGAGGCCGACTTCGTTGGCCAGGCTCACCAGCAAATCGCGGGTTTCATTGGTGATCAGGTTTTTCGAGTAATCGAGAAACAGACCACAACTGCTCAGGGTGAACTCGCTGAAACGCTGCGGGTTTTCGTTGAACGCTTCACGCATGCTGAAATCCTGCATGGCTTCGCGGTGTTGATTGAGTGCCTGCCAAGCGGGCAGGCTGGTCACGTCGGAAGGGGTGCGGTAGTACGCCATCGCTGCGGGTTTCCTTGTACTTGGAACTGGCTTTGGACCTTAAAAGCGAGCGGGATCAGACAGGGTTTACGGTCTTGGAGACTAATACCTGTGCGCCTGTTTGTCTGCGCTTCGCTTTACCTGGGCTCGGTACTTTTTCACACAACATCGTCCGGGCATTAAACATGTTCGGTGCTGGTTCGTCAGACCACCTGTACCGGTATGGCATTGCTGGTGTGGCTAAGTTCATTACCGGGAGCCATGTACAGCATTCGCGGCTTGAAATGCTCAAGCTCGGCTTCGGAGTACTGAGCATAGGCGCAGATGATCACGCGATCACCGACTTTCGCCTTATGAGCGGCCGCGCCGTTGACCGAAATCATCCGCGAGCCGGCTTCGCCGCGAATGGCATAGGTCGTGAAACGTTCACCATTGTCCAGGTTGTAGATCTGGATTTGTTCGTACTCGCGAATCCCGGACAGATCCAGCCACTCGCCATCAATCGCACACGAGCCTTCGTAGTCGAGCACGGCGTGAGTGACTTCGGCACGGTGCAGCTTGGCCTTCAACATGATGCTTTGCATGGTTATGCAGGTTCCCGGTTCAGGTGCAGGTTATCGATCAGGCGCGTCTTGCCCAGGAAAACCGCCGCCAGAATGACCAGGTCACGGTTTTCGGCAGTCGCCGGGCGCAGGCTGGTTGCTTCGCGAACTTCAAGATAGTCGATGCGCAAACCGGCCGCTTCGAGCTGCTGCTTGCCCTGGTCGAGCAGCGCGTTGAAATCCTGTTCGCCTTTGCTGATGGCGTCGCCGATCTGGCAGATGACGCGGTACAACTCAGGCGCAACGGCGCGTTGTTCTTCGCTGAGGTAGCCATTGCGCGAGGACAACGCCAGACCGTCCGCCGCCCGAACCGTCGGCTCGCCGATGATCTGGATCGGCATGTTCAGGTCGCGCACCAGCGCACGGATCACCGCCAGTTGCTGAAAGTCTTTCTCGCCGAACACGGCCAGATCCGGCTGGACCATGTTGAACAGCTTGCTGACTACTGTGGCGACGCCATCGAAGTGGCCCGGACGACTGGCGCCGCACAGTCCTTCGGACAGGCTCGGTACGCTGACGATGGTCTGGTCGGCCATGCCGTGGGGATACATTTCTTCGACCGTCGGCGTGAACAGCAGATGGCAGCCGGCCTGGAGCAGTTTTTCCTGATCCGCGGCCAGAGTGCGCGGGTAAGTGGCCAGGTCTTCGTTGGGCCCGAACTGCAGCGGATTGACGAAGATGGTGGCAACCACGAAGTCCGCGCGCTGCGCAGCCTTGGTAATCAGCGCCGCATGACCGCTGTGCAGGTTGCCCATGGTGGGCGCCAGGCCGATCCGCTTGCCTTCACTGCGCGCACGTGCGACTGCCGCGCGTAATTCGCGCACGGTTTTAACTGTGTTCATGCTGAAAATCCGTGTTCAGTTGCCGGGAAGCTGACGTCTTTGACTGCCGCAACATAGGCTTGCAATGCCGATTGAATGTCGGGCTGACCGACCATGAAATTCTTCACGAACTTGGGTACGCGACCGGTGATGGCCAGCCCGAGCATGTCGTGCAGGACCAGCACCTGGCCATCAGTCGCGCTGCCTGCGCCGATGCCGATGACCGGAATCTTCACGGCATGGCTGATTTCTTCCGCCAGCTCACTGGGCACGCATTCGAGCAGCAGCATCGCCGCGCCAGCCTGCTCAAGCGTGATGGCATCGGCACGCATTTGCCGCGCCTGGGTTTCCACTCGGCCTTGCACCTTGTAACCGCCCAGCACGTTCACCGCTTGCGGGGTGAGGCCCATGTGCGCGCACACCGGGACGCCACGGTCGGCCAGCAGGCGAATCGATTCCGCCAGCCAGGCCGCGCCTTCGATCTTGAGCATGTGCGCACCGGCCTGCATCAGCGCGGCGCTGTTGGCGAAGGTCTGATCGAGGGTTGCGTAGGACATGAACGGCAGGTCGGCCATGATCAGCGCGCCCTGATTGCCGCGTTTGACGCAGGCCACGTGATAGGCCATCTCGGCGGTGGTAACCGGCAACGTGCTGTCATGACCTTGCAGGACCATGCCCAGCGAATCGCCGACCAGCAGCACCTCGACGCCGGCCTGGCTTGCAGCATGGGCAAAGGTCGCGTCGTAGCAGGTCAGCATGGTGATTTTCTCACCCTTTTGTTTCAGGCCCAGCAACGACGTAACAGTGATATCTGGCATGGAAAAAGTCCTCGATCAGGCGCTGTGAACACTACGGCGAGCAACGCGTGAGATTCATCCTGGAAAAGCAGGTACACCGTCGTTTTTGCGGTGTTTACCGAGTCCTGCTTGCGCCCATGGGCCAGCGAACAGGCTGGCGGGGACGCCTATCTTCGTGAGGAGGGGACGTGAAGTCAATTGCGGGTGTTACCGCGTGCCGACCCGTAACAGCGGACCTGTTACCGGGTCAGGCTTGGGCCGGCAGGCGCTCAAGTCCTTCGAAGGGACAATCGGCGAGCATTTGACTCAGGGAACGGCCATCCGGCAGCTGCAAATCGGCGGCAAGCTCGGCCAGCGGATAGAGCACGAAGGCCCTGGCGTGCATCTGATAGTGCGGCACTTTGAGACGCGCTTCGTCGATGAGGCGCTCACCGAACAGCAGGATGTCGAGGTCCAGGGTGCGTGGCCCCCAGCGCTCGTGACGCTCGCGGCCCTGGTCAAGCTCGATGGCTTGCAGCCTGTCGAGCAGCTCCAGCGGCGTCAACCCGGTATTCAGCGCGGCAACCGCATTGGTAAAACGGGGTTGGCCCGGCAGCAAGGAATCGCTGATGTACAAGGCTGAAACGCCGATCAACCGGCTGTTCGGCAGCAGCGTCAAGGCGTTGATCGCACTGCGCAATTGCTCGGCGGGATCGGCCAGGTTGCTGCCCATGCCTATATAGACGCGTTCCATGTCAGCAACCCTGGATCATTCGCCGGAAGCATTCGGCGCGTCGCCAGCAGCGCGTTTGCGCTTGGCACCGCTGGTGCGGCGGCGTTTGCGCGGCGGTGCGCCTGTGGCGTCTGGCTTGCTGCTCAGGTCGCGAATCATCTCGCGACGTTCGCTGTCGTTGCATTCCTGATAATCGGTCCACCATTCGCCCAGGCCATCGGTTTCTTCGCCAGCGCTTTCGCGCAGCAGCAGGAAATCGTAACCGGCGCGGAACCGTGGGTTGTCGAGCAGCATGTCGGCACGCTTGCCGGAGCGACGCGGCAGACGTTCCTGCATGTCCCAGATTTCACGGATCGGCATGGTGAAGCGCTTCGGAATAGCGATGCGCTGGCACTGCTCGATGATCAACTCTTGCGCCGCTTCGTTCATCGCCGGAATCGGCGGCATGCCGCGTTCCTGCAGACGCAGGACTTTGGCGGGCAAGGCTGGCCAGAGCAGGGCCGCAAACAGAAATGCCGGCGTAACCGGCTTGTTCTGTTTGATGCGCAGATCGGTATTGGTCAGGGCTTCGCTGATCAGCGTATGGGTGTAGGTCGGATTGTATTCCAGGGCCTTGGAGCTGGCCGGGAACAGCGGATCGAACAGTTCCAGATCGACCAGCATTTCGAAGGTCGACGCGGCGTAGCCGGACATGAACAACTTGAGCACTTCTTCGAACAGACGCGCCGACGGAATATCGCGCAGCATCGGTGCCAACGGCCGGATCGGCGTCGCGCTGTGTTTTTCGATGCCGAAATCCAGCTTGGCCGCGAAACGCACGGCGCGCAGCATGCGCACCGGGTCTTCTTTATAGCGCTGCTGCGGATCGCCGATCAGACGGATCAGGCGATTGCGGATGTCGTGTACGCCATTGGCGTAATCGAGCACGCGCTCGGAAACCGGGTCGTAATACAGGGCATTGATCGTGAAGTCGCGACGCTGGGCGTCTTCTTCAAGCGTGCCATAAACGTTGTCGCGCAGAATCCGGCCGCTCTCGTTGCGCGACGACTGGTTGCTGTCTTCGTCCTCATCATCCACCGGATGATTGGCGCGGAAGGTGGCGACTTCGATGATTTCACGACCGAAGTGAATATGAACCAGCTTGAAGCGCCGGCCGATGATTCGGGCGTTACGAAATTCAGCGCGAACCTGTTCCGGCGTGGCGCTGGTGGCGACGTCGAAATCCTTGGGTTCGATATGCAGCATCAGGTCCCGCACGCAGCCACCGACCAGATAAGCCTGGTAGCCAGCGTTTTGCAGGCGCTCGACAATGCTCACCGCGTAGCGGCTGAACTGGCTGCGTTGCAGCGAGTGTTGGCTGCTGTTGAGCACTTCAGGTGTGCTGCGGATGTGTTGCTGCGGTTTACGCAGTGGGGAACGGAGAGACTGGAACAGCTTCTTCAGCATGGGATGCACTGTTTGAAGGAATATTCGGCCAAATACGAAGAGTGACCGCACGATGGGCGGGGATTCTAGCATTTAGTCGGGGGATGGTGTAGGAAGCTGCGCGACAGGCTTGCAAGAAGGGGGTGAACGGTTTTGTTACGCAAGCTACTGGGGGAGCCGAAGCTCCCCCAAAGTCTATGCTCTTTATTTTTATTGTCTGTTCGGGCTTTTTGTTTTTGTTAAGTGCCCATTCACGAGACTTTTGGTCTGTGAACCCTCCCAATCGGGAGTCAAGAGCAAACGGATTGCTTTGGTCGCTGCGTTGCAATGATCATTCGATCCAACCAGTTCAGGCGCTACCTTGGGGTAGTTTTTATTGTTCTCAGCCTGGTCGTGGGGCAAGCCCCAAATACAACTCCTCTCCAAAAGAATCAGTTAGCTGCGCCTCCGCCGTTTTGTTCTTGTTATGCGTGAGTCGATACGTATTGTTTTTATTGTGGGTTTTGCTACTGCGCGTTTTTGTTGTTCTTGTGCCAGAGATATTGCAGAACCTGTGCCAACTTTTAGAAACCCTTTAAAACCGGGCGCTCTGGCGTTGGGGTGGCTTTCTGGTGGCATAAAAAAGCCGGGACTTCGTTACCGTAAGACCCGGCTTTTGTTACGTTGGGATTGCTGAGGTAACACCTTCGACACAAGGCGCGCACGCTCGGGTTTAGAGCCTTGCGCGGCCTTTCTCGATCAGGTTTCGCTGGCCACACCTTTGCGGCGCGGGATGCCCAGGCGCTGACGACGTTCCCACAGACACTTGCGGCTGACGCCCAGTTTGCGTGCCAGCTCGGTTTCGGTCATGTGATCCTGATGTTCCAGGACGAAATGCTGGAAGTAATCCTCAAGGGACAAGTCTTCGGTGGGCTCGTGGCTGGTGGAACTGGATGCATTATGTTGCGCGGGCAGGCCGATGAAGTCCTCGTCGTCCAGGTCGCTCAGTTCGATGTCGATGCCCAGCAGTTCGGCGGAAATTTCCGGGCTTTCGCACAGAATGACCGCGCGTTCCACGGCATTTTCCAGCTCGCGCACATTGCCTGGCCAAGTGTAATGGCGAATCGCTTGTTCGGCGTCCGGGGCAAACTTCAGGTCGGTGCGACCGACCTTGGCGCTTTGCCTGGCAAGAAAGGAGCGGGCGATGTCGATCACATCGGCGCCACGTTCACGCAGGGCCGGTAGCTTCAGCGCGATCACGTGCAGGCGGTAATAAAGGTCTTCGCGGAACTGGCCGACCTTGGCCAGGCTTTTCAGGTCGCGGTGCGTCGCGGCAATCAGGCGCACATCGACTTTCTGCGACTGGACCGAACCTACCCGGCGAATTTCGCCTTCCTGAAGCACGCGCAGCAATCGCGCCTGGGCTTCGAGGGGCAACTCGCCAATCTCATCGAGGAACAAGGTGCCGCCGTCGGCCGCTTCGACCAGACCGGCACGGCCTGCGCTGGCTCCGGTAAAGGCGCCTTTCTCGTGGCCGAACAGTTCGGACTCGATCAAGGTTTCCGGGATCGCTGCGCAGTTCACCGAAATCATCGGCGCCTTGGCGCGGCGGGAAAGATTATGCAGCGCACGCGCCACCAATTCCTTACCGGTTCCCGATTCGCCCTGGATCAAGACATTGGAATCGGTCGGCGCGACCTTGCGAATCTTGCTGTAAAGGTCCTGCATCGGCGCGCAAGAGCCGATGATGCCGATCTCGCCATTGCTGTTGTCGACCACGCCTTTGTCCGAAGCGTTGGCCTTGGCCAGACTGCGGTCGGCCTGCATGCTTTGCACGGTTTGACGGTCACGCAGAATCCGCGCCACGGCCTGGAGCATTTCATCGTGGTCGAACGGTTTGGCGATGTAATCGACGGCGCCCATTTTCATGGAGTCCACGGCCGAGCGCAGGCTGGCGTAGCTGGTCATGATCAGCACGGGCTTGCCTTCACCCAGCTTGATCAGCTCGGTGCCGGGCGCACCGGGCAAACGCAAATCACTGACGATCAGATCAAACGACGGGATGCTGAATCGTTCCTGGGCTTCCTGCACCGAACCCGCTTCGCTGACCTGGTACTGGTTACGTTCCAGCAGGCGACGCAGGGCCGAGCGGATGATGGTTTCGTCTTCGACGATCAGAATATGCGGCATTGATTCGGTTCTCTCGACGGTCTCAGTTCACAGCGGACGTCGCTTCGACATGTCGCGGCAATGTCACCCGAATACGGGTACCGCGCTGGTGCTCGGGGTCGGCCGGGCTGTCGATGGTGATCTGTCCATAATGCTCTTCAACGATGGAATAGACCAGTGCGAGGCCCAGTCCGGTACCTTCACCTGGATCCTTGGTGGTGAAGAAGGGTTCGAACAATCGATCCATGATTGCTTTCGGAATACCACTGCCTTCGTCTTCCACAATCAGGTCGACAGTGTGTTCGGAAACTTCGCTGCGCACCCGCACCGCACTGCCCGCAGGCGAGGCGTCGCGGGCATTGGAAAGCAGATTGATGAGCACCTGGGCCAGCCGTTGCGGGTCGCCATCGACCCAGTGATCGGGATCGCACAGGTTATAGAAATGCACTTCGAAGTTGCGCCGGTTCAGGGCCAGCAGACCAATGGCATCCTGTGCGACCTCGGCCAGGCACACCGCTTCGTCGGTATGTTGATGGCCGCCGGCATGGGCGAAGCTCATCAACGACTGCACAATGCGTGAAACGCGTTTGGTCTGCTCCAGAATCTGGCTGCTGATTTCGGTCAGTTCGCCATCGTCCTCGCGCTCTTCGCGCAGGTTCTGCGCCAGGCAGGCGATGCCGGTAATCGGGTTGCCGATCTCGTGGGCCACGCCAGCCGCCAGACGACCGATGCTGGCCAGCCGCTCGGAGTGGACCAGTTTGTCTTCAAGCATCTGCGTCTCGGTCAAATCCTCGACCAGCAATACCAGGCCGCTGTTGCCGGGGGCCAGGGGCTCGTCGATGGCGGCTTTATGCAGGTTCAGCCAGCGCGTCTGGCCATCCAGTGCCAAGCGCTGCTTGTGCAGATGCTCGTCGGGAAGATTGATAAAACCGAGCAGCAACTCTTTCCAGGGTTCGGTGATGGTCTCAAGTCGCGAGCCGACTACACGTTGGGCGCCGATGCCGGTCAGTTCTTCCATGGCCTTGTTCCACATCAGGATCTCTTGATCCTTGGCCAGCGAGCACACGCCCATGGGCAGCTCTTGCAACGTCTGCCGGTGATAGCGGCGCAGGGCATCGAGTTCCGCCGCCAGCCCGGTCAGGCGCGAGTGGTAGTCCTCAAGGCGGCTTTCAATAAAGTGGATATCTTCGGTGACATAGTTTTCGCCACCGGATTTGTACGGCAGGAACGTCTCGACCATGTCCTGAGCCACGCTGGGGCCCATCAATCCCGACAGGTTGGCTTCGATGCGGTCGCGCAGACGTCGCAGCGCGTACGGACGACGCTCGTCAAACGGCAGGTAAAGATCGCGCAACGCCTGTTCGACTTCCTTCTGCGCGGCCTTGGCTCCCAGCGGCTTGGCCAGTTGCGTGGCGAATTCCTGCGGCGAAGCGGCGTGCAATTCGCGACGTTGCGGGCGGCGCACGTTGTCCACCGCGCAGGCTTCGGCGGCGCTGGCTTCTTCCGGGCTGGGATTGCTGAACAGGGAAATCAGGGTGAAGAGCAACACGTTGGCTGCCAGCGAGGCGATTGCCGCCATGTGCCAGCTGGTATCGTCCAGCACGTAGATCATGTTCAGCAGCGGGATATAAAAACCCTGGAAGTTGCCGATCAACGGCAACAGCATGCTGACCATCCACACCGAGATGCCCGCCAGCAATCCGGCGATGAAGCCGCGACGATTGGCGGCCGGCCAGTACAGGACCGACAGCACGCCCGGCAGGAATTGCAGGGTCGCCACGAACGCGACGATGCCCAGATTGGCCAGATCCTGCTGCGCGCCGAGCAATAGATAGAAACCGTAGCCGGCCATGATGATCGCGACGATCAGGCCGCGCCGGGTCCATTTCAGCCAACGGTAGATATTGCCTTCGGCGGGCGGCTGATAAAGCGGCAGGACCAGGTGATTCAAGGCCATGCCCGACAGCGCCAGCGTGGTGACGATGATCAAGCCGCTGGCCGCCGACAGCCCACCCACATACGCGAGCAGGGCCAGCGCCTTGCTGTTGACCGCAATGCCGATGCCCAGCGTGAAGTATTCCGGGCTGGTGGTCGCGCCGAGCTTGAGCCCGGCCCAGAGAATCAACGGCACCGCCAGGCTCATCAACAGCAGGAACAGCGGCAGGCCCCAGCTGGCGCTGACCAGCGAGCGCGGGCTGAGGTTTTCGGTAAATGTCATGTGATACATGTGCGGCATGACGATGGCCGAGGCGAAGAACACCAGCAGCAAGGTGCGCCATGGGCCTTCTTGCAGCGGCGTATGCAGCGCCGCCAAAGCGCTCTGGTTCTGCAACAGCCATTGTTCCAGCGCTTGCGGGCCATCAAAAACGCCATACAACGCGTACAGGCCGATGCCGCCAATGGCGATGAGCTTGATCACTGACTCAAAGGCGATGGCGAACACCAGGCCTTCGTGTTTTTCCCGAGTGGCGATGTGGCGCGAGCCAAAGAAAATCGTGAACAGGGTAATCAGCGCGCAGAAGGCGAGGGCAACGCGGTTCTGCACCGGCTCGCGGGTGAGAATGCCAATGGAGTCGGCCACCGCCTGGATTTGCAGCGCCAGCAGGGGCAGTACGCCGATCAGCATGAAAATAGTGGTCAGCGCGCCCGCCCACGTACTGCGGAAGCGGAACGCGAACAGATCGGCCAGCGATGAAAGCTGATAGGTGCGAGTGATTTTCAGGATCGGATACAGCAACACCGGTGCCAGCAGAAACGCCCCGGAAACGCCGAGGTAACTGGAAAGGAATCCATAGCCGTACTGATAGGCCAGACCGACTGTTCCGTAGAACGCCCAGGCACTGGCATAGACGCCCAGCGACAAGGTGTAGGTCAGCGGGTGGCGAATGATCCAGCGGGGAATGACACCGCGCTCGCTGATCCATGCCACGCCGAACAGCACTAATAAATAGGCGGCGCTGACCAGAATCATCTGGGTCAGGCTAAAGCTCATCGGCATCTCGTTGGCTCTGGAGAATGAAGGTGACCACGATCAGGATCAGCCACAGCAGATACGGGCGATACCAGGCGCCGGTCGCATCTATCCACCAATCCATGATGGCCGGAGAGAACAGGTAAATGCCGACCACCAGCAACAGGACCAACCGGTAAATATACATGTGGCCTCCTGCGCGATTCGTTCGCGTTGCCGGGGATGAGGAGCGGCATGGTAACGGATGGCGCGTAACCTGCAAGGGGCGTTTCATCACCCGTCTATACAAGTTGATCGCGACCGCTCTAGCTCAGTCTATGCGCGCTTCTTCAAGGTTGCGAACCTGGGGGATCAACGCAACGTTCCAGCGCTCGATGGCCCACTTGAGAACCTCTTGCGGCGAGCCATAAGCCAGCTGGCTATCGACCGGCTGTCCCAGCGCGCGCAACGCCCGCAACAATAGAGGCGTCGCCTGATCCGTCGCCAGGGGTGGCGAACGATAGGATTTGCCCAGTTTGTTGCCATCCGGCTGCGTGATCAGTGGCACATGCAGGTAGCGAGGGGGCGCAACGCCGAGCAATTCCTGGAGGTACAGCTGGCGCGGGGTGGAGTCGAGCAAGTCGGCGCCGCGCACCACGTCCGTGATGCCTTGCCAGGCGTCGTCGATCACCACAGCCAGTTGATAGGCGAACAAACCGTCGCGGCGCTTGATCACGAAATCCCCGACTTCACGGCCCAGATGCTGCTGAAAATGGCTCTGGACTCGATCCTCGAACGCGTACTGCACTTCCGGCACGCGAATCCGAATGGCGGCATTTTCCCAGTCGTGACCGGCGTCCCGGCAAATCCCCGGATAAACCCCGGCGAACGGCTCCAGCTGTTTGCGCGAGCAGGTGCAGGCATACGCCAGCCCTTGGCTGAGCCAGCGATTGACGATCTGCGCGTAGGCGTCGTGGCGCTGACTTTGCCTGACCAGCTCGCCATCCCATTCAAAACCGTAGCGTTCGAGGGTATCGAGAATCGCCGTTTGTGCGCCGGGGACTTCTCTGGGCGGGTCGAGATCTTCCATGCGCATCAGCCATCGCCCACCCACCGAACGGGCGTCGAGGTACGAGGCCAGAGCGGCGACCAATGAGCCGAAGTGCAGATAACCGCTGGGTGTCGGCGCAAAGCGCCCGATGTACGAGGGGGATTTCATGGGCGCGATGTTACTGGAGATTGGGGCGGGCTTCGATATCTGGCTTGTTGGAGCGAGGCTTGCCCGCGAATCAGCCGTAGGAGCGACCCTCGAAGCGACCGTAGGGGCGACCGTAGGAGCGACCGTAGGAGCGACTTTAGTCGCGAGAGCACGAGAGCACGAGAGCACGCGAGCACCAATTGCCCTCCCGGCTAAAGCCGGTCCTACAGTAAACCTTCAACAATAATCGACCGCAAAACAACAAAGGACGCCGAAGCGTCCTCTGGTTCAAGGTTGCCGGTCGCTTACTTGCCGACCTGCTTTTCCTTGATTTCCGCCAGCGTTTTGCAGTCGATGCAAAGGTCAGCGGTTGGGCGGGCTTCGAGGCGGCGGATGCCGATCTCTACGCCGCAGGATTCACACCAGCCATATTCTTCGTCTTCGATCAGCTGCAACGTTTTGTCGATTTTCTTGATCAACTTGCGCTCGCGATCACGGGCGCGCAACTCCAGGCTGAATTCTTCTTCCTGGCTGGCGCGATCCGCCGGGTCGGGAAAGTTGGCAGCTTCATCTTTCATGTGATGCATGGTCCGATCGACCTCTTGCATCAACTGCAACTTCCAGCTGCCAAGAATCTTGGTGAAGTGAGCACGCATCTTTTCGCTCATGTACTCCTCACCCTTACTGATTTCGTAAGGTTTGAAGTCACCAGCTACCTGGTTGTTCTGCTGCTTTTCTTGGGTGGGCATGAATGGACCGCCTCTCACTCTTTAATCCATTGCGCAGGATTTAGACATCGCCGACACCTGCCGGCCCTGCGGCTGCAAGCGGGCGAACTTACCAGATCAAATCGGAGCGCGCTACTCCCGGTTGTCGTGCATGAGCGCGCGATAGCACACTTGATCATAGCCCCGGCCACAGCATCGGGTTGGGAATAACTTTGGCAAACCTCGTTCCCATCGTTGGCGTTGCACTCGTTTGGATAGCTACGCCCTTCAAACATTGGTCAAACGGGTCATTGCGCTGGCCACACCTTTTTAGCTACCGGCTTGCACGAGGTTGGGTAGAATCGTCCGCGCAAGGTATCCGGCCTGTTTATCCGGCTCTGTTTTTTTCATTAAGGAAGGCTAATGGCTCAGCCCTACAGTGCGCGCAGTCGCGCCATCGAACCCTTTCATGTCATGGCTTTGCTGGCGCGGGCCAATGAACTGCAGGCCGCGGGGCACGATGTCATTCACCTGGAAATCGGTGAGCCGGACTTCACCACCGCCGCGCCGATCATTGCCGCCGGGCAGGCCGCGCTGGCGGCGGGCAAGACTCGCTACACCGCTGCGCGTGGCTTGCCGGAGTTGCGCGAAGCCATCGCTGGATTCTATGCGCAGCGTTATGGCGTGAGCATCGACCCCGGCCGGATTCTGGTGACGCCCGGAGGGTCCGGTGCGCTGTTGCTGGCCAGCAGCTTGCTGGTCGATCCCGGCAAACACTGGTTGCTGGCCGATCCGGGTTACCCCTGCAATCGTCATTTTCTGCGCCTGGTCGAAGGCGCCGCGCAATTGGTGCCCGTCGGTCCGGACGTGCGTTATCAACTGACGCCCGAATTGGTGGCGAAACATTGGGATCAAGACAGCGTGGGCGCGTTGGTTGCTTCCCCGGCCAATCCCACCGGCACGCTGCTGCATCGCGACGAATTGGCGGCATTGTCGGCAGCGCTCAAAGCGCGAAACGGCCATCTGGTGGTGGACGAGATCTACCACGGGCTGACTTACGGCACGGACGCGGCGAGTGTGCTGGAGGTCGACGATGACGCGTTCGTTCTGAATAGTTTTTCGAAATATTTCGGCATGACCGGCTGGCGGCTTGGCTGGCTGGTCGCGCCGCCCGATGCGGTCGCAGATCTGGAGAAGCTCGCGCAGAACCTCTACATCAGCGCGCCGAGCATGGCGCAATACGCCGCGCTGGCCTGTTTCGAACCGCAAACCCTGGAAATTCTCGAACAGCGCCGCGCCGAATTCGGCCTGCGCCGGGACTTCCTGCTGCCAGCCTTGCGTGAACTGGGCTTCAAGATCCAGGTGGAGCCGGAGGGTGCGTTTTACCTGTACGCCGACATCAGCGCCTTCGGCGGCGATGCGTTCGCGTTTTGCCGACACTTTCTGGAAACCGAACACGTAGCGATCACGCCAGGGCTGGACTTCGGCCGTTTTCAGGCCGGTCATCATGTGCGTTTTGCCTACACCCAGAGCCTGCCGCGTCTGCAACAAGCCGTTGAGCGAATCGCTCGCGGGCTGCGGAGCTGGCAAAGCTGATGCGTTTTTCTCCGGAACTCGAACAAGGTGTGCTGGTGCTGCGTTACAAGCGCTTCCTGGCCGATATCGAAACCGCCAGCGGTGAGCTGCTGACCATTCATTGCCCGAACACCGGCTCGATGTTCAATTGCATGATGCCGGGCGGACGGGTCTGGTTCAGTCGTTCCAGCGACCCTAAACGCAAGTTGCCCGGGACCTGGGAAATCAGCGAAACCCCACAAGGGCGGCTGGCCTGCATCAATACCGGACGCGCCAATCATCTGGTGGAAGAAGCCTTGCGCGCAGGCGTCATCAGTGAGCTGAACGGTTTCACCGGCCTCAAACGCGAAGTGGCGTACGGGCAGGAAAAGAGCCGGGTTGATTTTCGTCTGGATTACCCTGCTGGCCCGGCGTTCGTCGAGGTCAAGAGCGTGACCCTGGGCTTTGACGGATCGCCGGTCGCGGCATTTCCCGACGCCGTCACCCTGCGCGGCGCCCGGCACTTGCGGGAGCTGGCGAGCCTGGCCCGGGACGGTGTGCGTGCCGTGTTGCTGTATTGCGTCAACCTGACCGGCGTCGAAGCGGTCAGGCCCGCCGCAGAGATCGACCCCGGTTATGCAGCCGCGTTGCGCGAGGCGATGGCCGCAGGGGTCGAAGTGCTGGCCTATGGCGTCCAGCTGACAGCCGAAGAGATATTCATCGACCGGCCTCTGCAACTTCGCTGGGAGCTGGACCCCGTTCAGGCCTTGTCGTTGGCGGTGATCCAGATTCCGTCCTGATCTTCATGACAGGCGATGGCCTGCAACGATTGGCCTTCGCAAGGCCCGGCCACGCATTCTCCGCTTTCGATCAGGAACAGCGCGCCATGGGTCGCGCACTGGATCAGGCTGGCGCTGGGGTCCAGAAACTGGTTTTCCTGCCATTCCAGGGCGACGCCCCGATGCGGGCAGCGGTTCTGATAGACGTAAATCTGGCCGTCGCGACGTATCGCCAGCAGATTACGGCCGTCCAGTTTCAGGCCACGGCTTTGGCCTTCCGGTATATCGCGACCGGCGCAGAGCAATTTCAGAGGTTTCTCCTTGGAGGGCGGCGGAATAATCTTTACCGTTTATGTCGGTATGAATTGTCGCGATTTTCGTGGCATTGCGGCCATGATCTTCATCTCTTGAGAGGTTGGAATGACGCGTTGTCTGCTTTGCATACTGGCATTCTTGCTGCTGAGTGCTTGCCAAGGGCCACCTTCGTTGCCGAATATATCCCTTTCGCAGAGCCCGCTTGGGCGTGAGGATTTGGATTCAGGCATGATTCATGACATCAAGAGCGGGCAAGAGCTGACGCCGCAGCAGCTTGCCGAACGGCTCTCCCTGGCACCGCGTGTTCTGGTTGGGGAGCTGCATGATAATCCCGATCACCACGCGTTACAGCTTTGGCTTTTACAGGTATTGGCTGATCGTCGCCAGCAGGGCAGCCTGCTGCTGGAAATGCTCAATCCGGATCAGCAGGCATCGGTTGATGCGGTTCGCGCCGACATCGCCCGGGGCCAATTCCCGCCCGACCTGTCCAAAGCATTGCATTGGCAGAAAGGCTGGGACTGGGCCCTGTATGGTCCGATTGTCAGGTACGCAATCGCGCAACCCTATCCGCTGCTTGCCGCCAATCTGGACACCGCTGAAGTCATGTCGATCTACCAGCAGCCACCGCGAGTCGAGGGCACGTTGTCGTCGTCCCCCAGCGTGCGCGAAAAGTTGCTGGAACAGGTTCGTGCGTCCCATTGCGGCCTGTTGCCCGAAGAACAATTGCCCGCCATGGTCGCCATTCAACAGATGCGTGACCGGCGGATGGCCGAGCGGCTGATGGCTGCCCCGGCTCCGGCGCTGTTGTTTGCCGGGAGCTGGCACGTGCGCAAAGACGTCGGTGTGCCGCTGCATATGGCGGACCTCGGCGCGACAGAGCCGCCAGTCGTACTGATTTTCAGTCAGCTCGGCACCGACGTGGACCCGGCCAGCGCGGATTACGTCTGGTTTACCGCAGCGACTCCCGATCAGGATTATTGCGCCGGGATGCGTAAGCCTGCGCCTGGAAACTGAGCGGCGCAGACCAGGGTTCCTCTTCGGAAATTTCTGTTTTTTGCGTAGTCCTGTTCCTTGAACGTCGGTCAGCCGGTTTGCGAGGTTGAGGCTCATATATCGTCTAGCTCCTGAACTTGCAAAGGATCGAGGCGAGAAATGAGCACAGATATAAAAGCTGACGATGAGCAGTTGGCACGGCGGGCAATCGGCCTGCTTGATCTAATGGCGCTCAATGCAGACGACACCGACCAGCGCATTATCGGTATGTGTCAGCGAGCGCTGACCCCCTTGGGGCCGGTCGCCAGCGTTTGCGTCTATCCAAAGTTTGTCCTGCTGGCCCGCACCGCGCTTGACCGGCTGCGTACGCCTGACATCCGCGTGGTGGCGGCGGTCAATTTCCCGTACGGCTCCGCGAATATCGAGTCTGCGGCGTCCGAAACCCGGGCTGCGGTAATGGCCGGCGCGGATGAAATCGATGTGGTCTACCCGTTTCGCACGCTGCTCTGCGGCGATCAGCAGGTTGGAATGGATCTGGTGGCCGCGTGTCGGGATGCCTGCGGCCCGCGTACCCGCTTGACGGTGACGCTGGAAACCGGCGATCTGCGGGATCCGCAAACGATTCTGGACGCCAGCCGTGGTGCGATCCTGTCGGGTGCGGACTTCATCAAGACCAGCACGGGCAAGGTGGTCGTCAGCGCGACGCCCCAGGCCGCGCGAATCATGCTGGAAAGTATCGCGGAAGTGGGAGGCCAGGTCGGTATCAAGTACGCGGGAGGTATCCGGACGTTCCAGGACGCCAAGCAGTATCTCGACATGACCCAGGCGCGCTTCGGTCCTCATTGGCTGACCGCCGAGCGAGTGCGTATCGGCGCGTCCAGTTTGCTGGACGATCTGCTGATCCAGTTGGGCGTGCTCGCGCCAGGGCCGCAAGGCAACTGTTATTGATGCCGACTTTTTCGCAGGCAAAAAAAGACCCGGCAAAGAGCCGGGTCAAAAACCGTGATTAGCCTGATGAGGAGATAATCTGAAAGTCCGAACCAAGGTCTCTCAGGTATCGGCCAGTCTCGCGACCAGTTGTGATAATCATAGCGATTCTCATTTGCATGTCAACGGTTTATTTTTCCGTTCAGCGTGACGGCTTTCAAAGCTTGGTCTGTCGTGACGTGCCGTTTAATTGATGATTCAGGTCGGCCTTGCGATCAATCGGCAGATCGATCCAGTGAATATCCATGAGCGCCGCCTCGATTGCATACAGCAGCACTTTGGTTGCCCGGAACCCACGCTTGCGTACAGCCTGATACGCCCCGACGGACCCCATTCGCCGTAAATCCGATGGGCTGTGGATACCGACAGCGTGCAACCATTGAGATGACGTTTTACCGAGGTTTTTGAGGTGTTGCAGTTCATCGTTCATCATGCCTCCATGCGATGCTGAGCTCCGACGTTAAACAAACGCAGTTGAACCACAACCAGTGTAGTCCGTGGCCTGTCGGCGTGTAGGAAGGGGAGGCTGCATCGCGATAAACAGCAGAACGGAGGGGGCGGGACGGGCACTAACCAGGCATGCCGACATGCGTTGCGCATGTCGGGATTTTGTATGGCCGTGGGTCAGCTGAGCTATCTGGCCGTGCGATAACGCATACGAGTGCCGAAATTGACCGACATCAGAATCTCGTCCGCCGACAGCTCTGCGGGGAAAAACGCACCGGAGATCTGCGCGTGGGCAATGCTGGCGCCTTCCATGGGCGTATTACGCAAATCCAGCCCGCGCAAATCCGCCGAACGGAAGTAGGCATCAGTAAAGTCGATGCGTTCGGTGTCCAGGGCGCGCAGATCCAGGCCGCGAAAATCACCCCCAGCCAGATCCACGGTGCCGGACCTGGGTTTCTGCAGGTTGAAACCGGCCACATCGTCCTTGCGCAGCAGCGCATACAGGAAGGAATCCAGAATTTTCGGCTGAGTCATAGCGCCTCTCGTTTTTTATTGCGTTGGAATTATGGCGCCAGTATATCGCCACTATTTTCGAGCCGTGAAGCGCTAAATGCCAAACGGCTCGAAGATGTTTCAGAGGCCCGGAAGACGCTGACGAATGTTCTCGACCAGGCTATCCAGATCCGCGCTCTGATTGGTCTGCACGTGTTTGCTATGCAGCACTTCCTCGGCACTCAACGGCTCGCGACTGGCCTGTTGAGCCTCGATCACTTGCAGCGTCGCGTCGGACGGATCGACATTTGCCGCCTGACGCTGGGCCAGCCAGCCAGCAATCACTGCTTGCGGTGCTTCGCAGTCCAGAATCAGGAACGGAACGCCAGTGGCTTCGGCCACTTTGGCGGCGGCTGCGCGCTGGGCCTGCTTGAGATAAGTCGCGTCAACCACCACCGGGAAGCCCGCACGCAACACTACGCCGGCCAACACATGCAGGCTTTCATACGTAGCGATGCTCGCATCGGCGCCGTAAAGCTCGGCGTCCTTGGCTGCGAACAAGCGTTTGCGCTCGACATCGGAGCGCAAGCGGATCGCACCCAGAGATTCGATCAGGCGCATGGCCACATGACTTTTGCCCACAGCCGACACGCCGTGAGTGATCGCCAGGAAGCGGGAAGGGATCGCGCTGTAGCTCTCGGCCAGATTCGCGTAGTTGCGGTACTGACGCAGGGTGGCCCCGCGCTGGACCGGATCGGCATCGGCGGGCAGGCTGAACAGCGCAACCTTGGCGCGCACCAGTGCGCGGTAGGCTTTATAGAAGTTCAGCAGCTCCAGGCCTTGATAATCGCCGGTCAGCTCCAGGTATTGACTGATCAGGCGGCGCGACAGGGATTTCAGGCCGCGATCTTCCAGGTCCATGGCCAGAAAACCGATGTCGGCGTAGACATCGGTCATGCGGAATGGCTCGTTGAACTCGATGCAGTCGAAGATCACGACCTTGTTGTCGATCAGCGTGATGTTGCCCAGGTGAATGTCACCGTGGCATTCGCGGATAAAACCCTCGGCCTTGCGCTGACCCAGTAACGTTTTGAGACGATTGAAGCTGGATTCTGCCCAGGCTTGTAGGGCATCGAGTTGGAGCAGGTCGGCCTTTTCGCTGATTAGCGGGCGAATCTGCTCAAAGTTTTGCAGGACCGGAGCCATGACGCTGTCAGGCGAACCCAGTTCGTTATCGGCCGCGACCACCGGAGCGCTGATATGAAACTGAGCGATCTGGCGAGCCATTTCGTCGATATGCGTGGTGGTCAACTCGCCGTTGGCCTGCAAGGTGCTGAGCAGGCCGCTTTGCGGGAATTGACGCATCTTCAGCGCGTACTCGATGGCTTTGCCTTCGCCGCCCAGCTGTGGGGCGTCGGCCGTGCCGGTAATCGGCAGGACTTCCAGGTACAGGTCTTCGGTCAGGCGCTGGTTCAGACGCAGCTCTTCATTGCAGAAGTGTTCACGAGCCGCCAGGGTCGTGAAGTCGAGGAAGCCGAAGTTGACCGGTTTCTTGAATTTATAGACGTAGGGACCGGTCAGCAGGACCCACGAAATGTGCGTTTCGATGAGTTGGAAACCCTCCACCGGGTGCGGAAAAAGGGCGGGGTTTTGCAGGGCTGCAAGAAGTGACTGGCTCACGGACGATCCTTCAGAAGTGATAATTTGGTGAATGGCTCAAGGCGGCCATTATGGCCGCTTGGCGCAAGCCTGCAAACCGCCGTCAAGGCCGCCTTTCGAACGCTTGCAAAGTGCGTATAATCCGCCGCCATGACTCGTACTCGCTCTTCCCGAACCCCAAAAAAACCTGCCCCCAGCCGCCTGCGCACCTGGATGGGCTGGGCTTTGAAGCTCAGTCTCGTCGGTCTCGTCGTGCTGGCCGGCTTTGCCATCTATCTCGATGCCATCGTCCAGGAGAAGTTTTCCGGCAAGCGCTGGACGATTCCGGCCAAGGTCTACGCACGGCCGCTGGAACTGTTCGTCGGGCAAAAGCTCACCAAGGACGACTTCCTCATCGAGCTTGATGCCTTGGGCTATCGTCGCGAAAGCGTGGCCAACGGCCCTGGCGCGGCGGCGGTGAACGGCAATACGGTTGACCTCAATACCCGTGGCTTCCAGTTTTACGAAGGTGCCGACCCGGCGCAGCAGGTTCGTGTGCGCTTTTCCGGCGACTATGTGGCCGACCTGAGTTCGGGCAATGGCGCGAAGCTCGCGGTGGCCCGCCTTGAGCCGCTGATGATTGGCGGCCTGTACCCGAAAAACCTCGAAGACCGGATCCTGATCAAGCTGGATCAGGCGCCGCCGTATCTGCTCGATACGCTGGTGACTGTCGAAGACCGCGACTTTTATCACCACTTCGGCGTCTCGCCCAAGTCCATCGCCCGCGCGTTCTGGGTCAATGCTTCCGCCGGGCAGATGCGCCAGGGCGGCAGTACGCTGACGCAGCAGCTGGTCAAGAACTTCTATCTGACCAACGAGCGCAGCATCACGCGCAAGCTGACTGAAGCGATGATGGCGGTCTTGCTGGAGATCCATTACAGCAAGCAGGAAATTCTCGAGGCCTACCTCAACGAAGTGTTCGTCGGTCAGGATGGTCAGCGTGCCGTGCACGGTTTCGGTCTGGCCAGCCAGTATTTCTTCAGCCAGCCGTTGTCCGAGCTCAAGCTGCATCAGGTGGCGCTGCTGGTCGGTCTGGTCAAAGGGCCGTCCTACTACAACCCGCGACGCAATCCGGAGCGGGCACTTGAGCGCCGCAATCTGGTCCTTGATCTGCTTGAACAGCAGGGCGTGGCAACGGCCGAAGTGGTCGCCGCCGCGAAGAAAATGCCTTTGGGGGTTACCCGAACCGGCAGTCTGGCCGACAGCTCGTTCCCGGTTTTCCTGGATCTGGTCAAGCGCCAATTGCGCGAAGACTATCGCGACGAAGACTTGACCGAAGAAGGGCTGCGAATCTTCACCAGCTTCGATCCGATCCTGCAGATGAAGTCCGAAGCGGCCATGACCGAGACGTTCAAGAAGCTGAGCGGACGCAAGGGTGTCGACGAAATGGAAGCGGCAATGGTCGTGACCAACCCGGAAACCGGCGAAGTCCAGGCCTTGATCGGCAGCCGCCAGCCGGGCTATGCCGGGTTCAACCGAGCCATCGACGCGGTGCGCCAGATCGGCTCGTTGGTCAAGCCGGTCATTTATCTCACGGCGCTCGAACAGCCGAGCAAGTACACCCTGACCAGTTGGGTGGCCGACGAGCCGTTCCAGGTCAAAGGCGCGGACGGCCAGATCTGGAAGCCGCAGAATTACGATCACAAGGCCCACGGCAATATTTTCCTGTACCAGGGGCTCGCCCACTCCTACAACCTGTCCAGCGCCAAGATCGGCCTGGAACTGGGCGTGCCGAATGTCTTCAAGACCCTTGGCAAGCTGGGTGTGCAGGCTGACTGGCCGACTTATCCGTCGATGCTGCTGGGCGCCGGCTCGTTGAGCCCGATGCAGGTCGCGACGATGTACCAGACCATCGCCAATGGCGGCTTCAATACGCCCATGCGCTCGATTCGCAGCGTCCTGACTGCCGAGGGCGAGCCGCTCAAGCGCTACCCGTTCCAGATTCAGCAGCGCTTTGATCCGGGCTCCATCTATCTGCTGCAGAACGCCATGCAGCGGGTCATGCGCGAAGGTACGGGCAAGTCTGTCTATAACGTGTTGCCAAGCTCGCTGAATCTGGCGGGCAAGTCGGGCACGACCAACGATTCCCGCGACAGTTGGTTTGCGGGTTTCAGCCAGGATTTGCTGGCAGTGGTCTGGATGGGCCGCGATGACAATGGCAAGACGCCTTTTACCGGTGCGACCGGACCATTGCAGGTCTGGACCAGTTTCATGCGCAAGGCCGATCCGTTGCCGCTGGACATGCCGTTGCCGGATAACGTGATTCAGGCGTGGGTCAATGCCGCGACCGGACAAGGCACCGACGCAAGCTGCCCGAATGCTGTCCAGATGCCGTATATTCGCGGCAGCGAACCCGCACCCGGCCCGGCCTGTGGCGGGAATACGGCCCCCGCCGATTCAGTGATGGATTGGGTCAAGGGTTGGTTGAACTAAGCAAAGAGGACATCAAGTGAACAAGTGGTTGATACCAGCGTTAACAGCTCTGGCTTTGCTCAATGGTTGTGCCAGTGTGGAGCGTGGTTCGATTCCTGTAGTCGATTCCAGCTCGAAAGTTTCCAACGGCGAGCGCGTTGCCGCATCGCGTAACGGTGCTTATCGGCCTAATACCGCGCAAGCTCCGGCACAAACCCAGTCCGTTCCGCAGGATTCCGGCGTGGTCGTAATGATCCCCGGCGGCGCGAATGGTGGCGGTTCTGGTGGTACTTTTGCCGCGCCGGCCGAACAGGTGCCGTTCAGCACCAGCGCGCCGATCGATACCTCCGCAAATCAGGCGCCGATCAATACCGCGCCGATCAACAACACCCCTTACAGCGCGCCTGCCGCGTCGGCGCCGACGGGTATTCCTTCGTCGGGCGGTGGCCTGTCGGCGGATGAGCAGCTGGACGGCCCGGTACTGGCATTGCTGACTACCGCACAGCAGCAGCAGAACGGCGGCGACCTCAATGGTGCGTCGTCCAGCCTGGAGCGTGCGCAGCGTGTCGCGCCTCGTGAGCCGCAGGTCATCTATCGTCTGGCGCAGGTGCGTCTGGCCCAGGGCGATGCCGCCCAGGCCGAACAGCTTGCGCAGCGCGGTTTGACCTATGCCAATGGTCGTCCGAGCCTGCAAGCCAGTCTCTGGGACATCATCGCCCAGGCCCGTGAAAAGCAGGGTGATTCAGCCGGTGCTGCCCAGGCCCGCCAGAAAGCCAAGGTTGGCGCATGATGGACAAACGCTTTCCTGAGGTAGCGGAACATCTGCTGCTGATCGAGCGTGAATTGAGAGTGCTGGGGTGGTGGAGCGATTCGCCACCCAGCGAGCAGGCGCTGTCCAGTGTCGAGCCGTTTTGTGTCGACACGCTGGACTTCGAGCAGTGGTTGCAGTGGATCTTCCTGCCGCGCATGAAGATCATTCTTGAGCAGAACCTGCCGCTGCCCAATGCGTCCGGGATTCTCGAAATGGCCGAGATGGTTTACGCCTCTCGCGCCCAGGAAACCCGATACCTGCAACAGCTGCTGGCGCATTTCGATCGATTGATCACCGAGTTCACGTAAGCGCTAGCTCGCGTCCGGCTAAATCGCTCAGCCGCAAAAGTCCTCGATGGCCTTTTGCGTCTCGCTGATCCGATCCTGACGCTCATCTTCCGACAGACGCTTGGTCTCGCCTTCAACCTGCTCACGCACGCGAGGGTTGTTCTGCAGCTGCGCGAGGTTGGTGCGCAGCTTCGTGCAGTTTTCCTTGCGCTTGGCCTCTTCGGTCGCGATCTGTTTCTTGACCTGCTTGTCGATAGCCCGTTGCTGCGCCGCTCCATCAACATCACCCTGTGGCGGCGTCGGGGCCGATGCCGGCGGTGGTGGTTGTGCCGTATTGATCTGCTGCGCGGCCTGTCCCGCCGGAGGCTGGGCGTCGAAGTGAGTGACGCCTTGGGCATCGACCCATTTGAAGATCTGCGCGGCCTGGCTGGTATTGCCGATTGCCAGTGCGAGGAGGGCGGAGAAAATCACGCGACGCATGCTGCTTCCTTGATGTGTTGTTTACCGCGCAAACCTACCATAAGCACCCTCGTGCGGTCCCATCTGGTGGTTTTTCATGCGCTTAGTGTGAAGAAACCTCACGGATTACTTGACTTGGGAGGGTCGAATCACAACAATCCAAAGTTCGCTGTGGAAGGACTGCCAGAAGCAGGCCGTCCCGGTAGATCATGAGGCGCACACCCGCGCCGACCTGTTACACCCGCAACGCGTTACCTCGCGCTGGGTGGGAAAGCCCCGCAACACTCTGGGGTCATCCCAATACTTGCTCAGTCAGTGCTGACGTAGTCGGCGACCACCGTCGCTCATGCTCTGCTTGGCAGTAAAACCTATTAAGACCCGTCCTCGTTTGTGGGCGGTATTCTGGCGTTTTAGAGGTGAACAACGTGGAGCTTTTATCCGGCGGCGAAATGATCGTCCGCTTTTTGCGTGACGAAGGCGTTAAGCATATCTACGGGTACCCTGGCGGCGCCCTCCTGCATGTCTACGATGCCCTGTTCAAAGAACCTGCCGTGAGCCATATCCTTGTTCGTCACGAACAAGCGGCAACGCACATGGCTGATGGCTACGCGCGCGCTACCGGCAAGGCTGGCGTGGTGCTGGTCACCTCGGGCCCTGGCGCAACCAACGCAATCACCGGTATCGCGACGGCCTACATGGACTCGATCCCGATGGTTGTTCTGTCGGGTCAGGTCGCCAGTACGCTGGTGGGCACCGATGCGTTCCAGGAAACCGACATGATCGGTATTTCCCGTCCGATCGTGAAGCACAGCTTCATGATCAAGCACGCCTCGGAAATTCCGGAAGTCCTGAAGAAGGCTTTCTACCTGGCGCAGTCTGGTCGTCCAGGTCCGGTTGTGGTCGATATCCCGAAAGATATGACCAACCCGGCGGAAAAATTCGAATACGTGTTCCCCAAGAAAGCCAAGCTGCGTTCCTACAGCCCGGCGGTTCGTGGTCATTCCGGCCAGATCCGCAAAGCCGTGGAAATGCTCCTGGCAGCCAAGCGTCCGATCATCTACGCCGGCGGCGGTGTGATTCTGGGTAATGGCTCCGAGCCACTGACCGAACTGGCTCAGGCGCTTAATGCTCCTGTGACCAATACCTTGATGGGCCTGGGCGGCTATCCGGGTATGGATCGCCAGTTCCTGGGCATGCTCGGGATGCACGGCAGCTATACCGCCAACCTGGCGATGCACCACGCTGATGTGATCCTGGCAGTGGGCGCGCGTTTCGACGATCGCGTGATCAACGGCGCGGCGAAGTTCTGCCCGAACGCCAAGATCATCCACATCGACATCGATCCGGCATCGATCTCCAAAACCATCAAGGCTGACGTGCCTATCGTCGGTCCGGTGGAAAGTGTGTTGACCGAAATGGTTGCCACCTTGAAGGATATCGGCGAAACCCCGGACAAGACGCTGGTCGCCAACTGGTGGAAGCAGATCGACGAGTGGCGCGGTGATCGCGACATGTTCCCGTACAACCCGGGCGACGGCAGCGTCATCAAGCCGCAGAAAGTCATCGAGACACTGTGCGAAGTGACCAAGGGCGACGCTTACATCACGTCCGACGTGGGCCAGCACCAGATGTTTGCGGCGCAGTATTACCGCTTCAATAAACCCAATCGCTGGATCAACTCCGGCGGCCTGGGCACCATGGGCTTCGGTTTCCCCGCAGCCATGGGCGTCAAGTTGAGCTTCCCGGACGCGGACGTTGCCTGCGTGACAGGTGAAGGCAGTATCCAGATGAACATTCAGGAACTGTCGACCTGCCTGCAATACGACTTGCCGGTGAAGATCATCCTGCTCAACAACGGCGTACTCGGCATGGTTCGCCAGTGGCAGGACATGAGCTACAGCGGTCGTCACTCGCACTCTTATATGGAGTCGCTGCCTGACTTCGTGAAGCTGGTCGAGGCCTATGGCCACGTCGGCATGCGCATCACCGACCTCAAAGACTTGAAGCCGATGATGGAAGAAGCCTTCGCCATGAAGGATCGTCTGGTGTTTATCGATATTCAGGTCGACGTCACCGAGCACGTCTACCCGATGCAGATCAAAGACGGCTCCATGCGCGATATGTGGCTGAGCAAGACGGAGCGGACTTAATCATGCGGCACATCATTTCCCTTTTGCTGGAAAACGAACCGGGTGCCTTGTCTCGCGTCGTGGGCCTGTTTTCGCAGCGTAACTACAACATCGAAAGCCTGACTGTGGCGCCGACTGAAGACCCGACCCTGTCGCGCCTGACGTTGACCACCGTGGGCCAGGATGAGGTGATCGAGCAGATCACCAAAAACCTCAACAAGCTGGTCGAAGTGGTCAAGCTGGTGGATCTGTCGGAAAGCGCCCATATCGAGCGCGAGCTGATGCTGATCAAGGTCAAGGCCACCGGCGCCCAGCGCGCCGAGATCAAGCGCACCACGGATATCTTCCGTGGGCAAATCGTTGACGTTTCAGCCAGTGTCTATACCGTGCAACTGACCGGTACGAGCGACAAGCTGGACAGCTTCATTCAGGCCATCGGCACTGCTGCCATCCTGGAAACAGTACGTAGCGGCGTTACGGGCATTGCCCGCGGCGACAAAGTGCTGAGCATCTAACCCAATTAAGCAAATGGCCTGAACGGCCGGGATAACAAAGGAAATTTCATGAAAGTTTATTACGACAAAGACTGCGACCTTTCGATCATCCAGGGCAAAAAAGTTGCCATCATCGGTTACGGTTCCCAAGGCCACGCTCAGGCGTGCAACCTGAAAGACTCCGGCGTTGATGTCACTGTCGGCCTGCGCAAGGGTTCGCCTACCGTCGCCAAAGCTGAAGCCCACGGCTTGAAAGTGACTGACGTTGCTTCCGCTGTCGCTGCTGCTGATGTGGTCATGATCCTGACTCCAGACGAGTTCCAGTCCGCGCTGTACAAGAACGAAGTCGAGCCTAACCTGAAACAAGGCGCAACACTGGCCTTCTCCCACGGTTTCGCGATTCACTACAACCAGGTCGTGCCGCGCGCAGACCTGGACGTAATCATGATCGCTCCTAAAGCGCCGGGTCACACCGTGCGTACCGAGTTCGTCAAAGGCGGCGGTATTCCCGACCTGATCGCGATCTACCAGGATGCTTCGGGCAACGCCAAAAACGTTGCGCTGTCCTACGCTTCGGGCGTTGGTGGCGGTCGTACCGGCATCATCGAAACCACCTTCAAGGACGAAACCGAAACCGACCTGTTCGGCGAGCAAGCCGTTCTGTGTGGCGGTACCGTTGAGCTGGTCAAGGCAGGTTTCGAAACGCTGGTTGAAGCCGGCTACGCTCCAGAAATGGCCTACTTCGAATGCCTGCACGAATTGAAGCTGATCGTTGACCTCATGTACGAAGGCGGTATCGCCAACATGAACTACTCGATCTCCAACAACGCCGAATACGGCGAATACGTGACCGGTCCAGAAGTCATCAACGCTGAATCCCGTCAAGCCATGCGCAACGCTCTCAAGCGCATCCAGGATGGTGAATACGCGAAGATGTTCATCAGCGAAGGCGCCACCGGCTACCCTTCGATGACCGCCAAGCGTCGTAACAACGCTGCGCACGGCATCGAAATCATCGGCGAGCAACTGCGCTCGATGATGCCTTGGATCGCAGCGAACAAGATCGTCGACAAAGACAAGAACTAAGTCTTTCGACTTCGTTCTGCAATACGGAAACGCGGCCAATTGGCCGCGTTTTTTCGTATGGGCCTGACGCTTCTGGTATAAAGCTGCATCGTTTGCCGACGAACCCTCGTCGCAGACATCTGTCGAAATTTTCCACACCGTTGCAAGGTAAAGTCCATGAGCGAACGTCCTGAAGAGCCAAGCAAGGCCTCTGACGCCGAAAGCCTGCTACCGATCGATGAGCATATTGAAGAAGGGCATGACGCCGAAGGGCGCAAGGTCCGGCATCGCGGTATCTATCTGCTGCCAAACCTGTTTACTACGGCGAATCTGTTTGCCGGCTTTTATTCCATCATCAGCTCGATGAGCGCCCAGAGTGCATTGAGTGCCGGGGATGCTGCTGGGGCGAGCAAGTATTTTGCGTTTGCCGCAATCGCCATTTTCGTCGCCATGGTTCTGGATGGCCTGGATGGTCGGGTGGCGCGTATGACCAATACTCAAAGCGCCTTCGGTGCCGAATACGATTCCTTATCCGACATGGTTGCCTTCGGCGTCGCACCCGCGTTACTGGCATTCGGCTGGGCGTTGGGCGACATGGGTAAAGTGGGCTGGATGGTTGCCTTCATTTATGTCGCGGGCGCTGCACTGCGTCTGGCGCGCTTCAACACCCAGGTCGGCAAAGCCGACAAACGCTATTTCATCGGCTTGGCGAGCCCTGCTGCGGCAGGCGTCGTGGCCGGGACGGTGTGGGCGTTCAGCGACTACGGAATCCAGGGCTCGAAGCTGTCATTCCTGGTGGCATTGTTGGTAGCGGCTGCCGGGATGCTGATGGTCAGCAACATCAAGTACAACAGCTTCAAGGAGCTGGATCTCAAGGGTCGCGTTCCCTTCGTCGCAATCCTCGCGGTCGTTTTGGTGTTTGCCGTGGTATTCAGCGATCCGCCGCGCATCTTGCTGCTGATTTTCCTCGCCTATGCAGCATCCGGTCCGGTTCAATATTTGTTACGACTGCGTCGTCACAGATCTGCCGAGTGATTTAATTTTCCCCCATACTCCACAGTCTATTGGTGCATCAGTTCCCCATAGACTGCGGAGTCATCATGCTAATCAAGCTTTCCTCGTCGTCTGACTGCAAAGAGTCGGACGTCACGCCTGAATCCCTCTATCTCTCCCGACGCGCGCTGTTGGGCAGCTCGATTGCAGGTTTGGCCGTCAGTGCCATGCCGCGCTGGGCCAGCGCTGCTGATCCTTCCCGCTATGCCGATGTCGAACCAGGCAAGGCGCCATCTTGGTTTGCGGAAAAACTTCCTTCGACGAAATGGCAAGCGGTCAACGTCAAGGATGAGGCGATCACGCCTTTCAAGGATGCGACCCACTACAACAACTTCTATGAGTTCGGTACCGACAAAGGGGATCCGGCGCAAAACGCCGGTTCGCTGAAGACCGAGCCATGGAGCGTGGTCATCGACGGCGAGGTTGCAAAGCCGGGTCGCTACGCGCTCGAAGACTTCATGAAACCGTATCAGTTGGAAGAGCGCATCTACCGGCTACGTTGCGTCGAGGCCTGGTCAATGGTCATCCCCTGGATAGGTTTCCCTATCTCGGAATTGCTTAAGCAGGTCGAGCCGACCGCCAAGGCAAAATACATCCGCTTCGAGACCTTGCAGGACCCGAAAACCATGCCGGGTCAGCGCTCCGGCTTTGCCTTGATCGATTGGCCTTATGTAGAAGGCTTGCGGCTCGACGAGGCAATGAATCCGTTGGCCATTCTTGCTGTAGGCATGTATGGCCGCGAATTGCCCAACCAGAACGGCGCGCCGCTGCGCTTGGTGGTGCCATGGAAGTATGGCTTCAAGAGTGTGAAATCCATTGTGCGCATCAGCCTCGTCAGTGAGCAGCCCAAAACCACCTGGCAGAGTATTGCCGTCAGCGAGTACGGCTTTTATGCCAACGTAAACCCGACTGTCGACCACCCGCGCTGGACGCAGGCGCATGAGCGTCGGCTGCCGAGTGGGCTGTTCAGCCCCAATATCCGGCAGACCGAAATGTTCAACGGCTATGGAGAGGAGGTCGCTTCCTTATATACGGGCCTCGATTTGCGGAAGAATTATTGATGCGATACCCGTTCTGGCGCCTCGGCGTCTTTCTGGCTGCCTGTGTTGCACCAATCCTTTGGCTTTATCAGGCATGGATTTTCGCTTTGGGGCCTGATCCCGGAAAGGTTCTGGTGGACCGCTTGGGATTGGGCACCTTGATCCTGCTGTTGATCACTCTGGCAATGACGCCGTTGCAGCGCATGACCGGTTGGCCGGGCTGGATTTCGGTGCGTCGGCAGCTTGGGCTCTGGTGCTTTGCTTACGTCGTCATGCATATGAGCGCGTATGCAGTATTCATCCTTGGGCTGGACTGGGCGCAGTTGGGTACGGAACTGGTCAAGCGGCCCTACATTATCGTGGGAAGCCTGGCTTTCTTGTGTTTGCTGGCGCTGGCTGTGACTTCCAATCGCTACAGTCAGCGGCGATTGGGAGCCCGATGGAAGCAGCTTCATCGGCTTATATATGTGATTTTAGGGTTGGGGCTGTTGCATATGCTCTGGATTGTCAGGGCGGATCTAAAGGAATGGGCGCTTTATGCTGTTATTGGCATAGCGCTTGTTCTTATGCGAATCCCAATGATTGCTCGGCGAATCCAGCGTGTTAGACAGAAAAAGAATGTTCCTGTAATAAAAACGTAAATTAAGGATTGACGGCCTCTCGAATCTGTCTATAATTCG
>NZ_ATLO01000048.1 GCF_000416235.1 Pseudomonas sp. CFII64
CACCTTCGCTTCGTTTTTCAGTTTCTCGACCAGTTCAGCAACCGACTTGACCTTGATGCCCGCGCTGCGTGCAGCCGGTGCTTCGACCTTGATGGTATTGGTCGTGGAGGCAGTGGAAACACCCAGAGCGTCCGGAGTCAGGACTTCCAGTGGCTTCTTCTTGGCCTTCATGATATTCGGCAGCGACGCATAACGCGGCTCGTTCAGACGCAGGTCGGTGGTCACGATGGCTGGCAGGCTCAGGGAAACAGTCTGCGCGCCGCCGTCGATTTCACGGGTCACCGCAACCTTGTCGCCGCTCACTTCGACTTTCGAAGCGAAAGTGCCCTGACCATAACCGCTCAACGCCGCCAGCATCTGGCCGGTCTGGTTGTTATC